>NZ_JBBOBN010000001.1:4800000-6551264 GCF_038000245.1 Paenibacillus sp. FSL R10-2736 | reverse complement strand
AATCCGCTAGAAGTGGGCTGGATGGAGGAATGAAAGGGATAAATCCCACTAAATCCGCTAGTAGTGTGCTGGATGGAGGAATGAAGGGGATAAATCCCACTAAATCCGCTAGAAGTAGGCTGGATGGAGGAATGAAGGGGATAAATCCTACTAAATCCGCTAGAAGTAGGCTGGATGGAGGAACGAATTCGCCGAAAATGGGCGGCAGGCAGGACTGAGGAGCAAAAGTGCCCCTGAATCCGCCGAAAGTGGGCGGCAGGCAGGGAAGAGGAGCAAAAGTGCCCCTGAATCCGCCGAAAGTGGGCAACCGATGGGACTGAGGAGTAAAGTGCTTTTGGTTTCACCAGGCGTAGGCATAAGTGATCACCAGTGGAGTGAAGTGGACTGACAAGCCCTTATTTACTGGAAAAGCCTAGTTTTGAGGCTGAAGCGGACTGAGATTCCGTAAACTTGTGACTTCGAGCTTAAAACGTGGCATATGTTGACACATAGCGGAATCTCAGTCCGATTGGCCAGTGATTTCGCCTGATCTGACCAAATAACGGAATCTCAGTCCTCTTACTAGTCGAGGAGTGGCAAAGCCTTAGCAAGTCCCGCCGTCCCGCCAAGCCCCCGCTCTCGCAAGCCGCCAATCCCGCCAAGTCCCGCCAAATCCGGCAATCCCCGCCGTCCCGCTAAGCCGCAGCTCTCGCAAGCCGCAGCTCCCGCCAATCCCTCACCCATACTTTATGCTCCCGCTAACCTCCACCCCCATTTGCCCAACGAGCGGTTTTGTACCTGTACACCCGGGCAAGAGCGGGTTTTAGCATACATAGCTGGCAAGCGAGGTTTTTACTGTAAGCTATATTGTATATAATGGAAGCAATGCTTGATTTCGGAGGAGGTGCTTGGGGTGACGGAGACGGAGACGGAACGGTTGAACGGGCTGGAGAATGTGGAGCAGCCGGGAGAGCGGGGAGGGCCAGGAATGCGGGGGAAGCCGGGAAAGCGGAAGAAGCTTACGCTAGGCCGGGTCTTCCTGATTATTTTCCTGTTGGGAATTGCGGTTTATCACGTAGGTACGATTGTACAGATGTTCACCTCTTTCGAGGCAAGGGTGTCCAGCCGCATCAGCCTGCAGGATATCACCTCGATAGAAATTACCCGGTCTTTGCCGGAGACGGCTGATGACGTCGTGGTCACGGTGACCGATCCGGCAGAAATCGCGGGGATCATGAATGCTTTTGCCGGAGTTAAGTTAAGAAGCTCCTATGCTTCGCATGATTTCACCAGAAGCTACTGGATTAATATTGATGTGAACAAAGCCTACCGGTTCTCGATTAGAGTGGATGACGCCAAGTATATCTCGATCAGTGATTCCTCCCGGCGAGACAAGTACAGCAGCGGATCTTTTAAAATCATCAACGATTATGACATCCGGTCGATCGACCGCCTGTTTCCGTGAGAATCCGCCGCTTCCGGTTGACTTGCGTAGGACCCGCCCCTATGATGATAAATAATATGTAACATTAGGCTCGTACACAGAGGAGAGAAACAGCATGGCTATAGAGATTGAACGCAAATTCCTGCTGCCGGAATACCCGGAGCGGCTTATTGAAGAAGGACAGCTGAAGGTGCTCACCCGGCACAGCATTGACCAGACGTATTTAGCGATTGAGGACGGGCAGGAGCTGCGGGTACGCAAAATTACCGACCTGGATACGGGCGAAGTTTCTTATACACATACGTTCAAGGATGGCAAAGGCATCAGCCGCCAAGAGATCGAATATTCCATTTCGGCAGGTTTATATAATCAGATGATCGAGGCTGTGAAAGCTGTAGCACTGGTCAAAACCCGCATCACAGGCGTATGGAACGGCACAACGGTGGAGATTGATCTCTATACTCAGCTGGAGCTTACGGTGCTGGAGGTTGAATTCGATTCGCTGGAGGAAGCGGAGAGCTTCATCGCCCCGGAATGGTTCGGCCAGGATGTCAGCACAGAGAAGAAGTACAGCAACAAAACCGTCTGGAAGCAGCTGCAGAACAAATAGTGTCCATAGGCATGATGCCGTAAAAAGGATGCGTGCGAAACTTCGCTTTATTTTAAAAATAACGCCAATAATTAACGGACTTTAACGCGTAAACGTGTTACTATGTAAAGTAAAATTAAGCACCATATAAGCTGAACTTAAGAATGATGGCGAGTATTGTTATATGGTCAGTTAATATCAGCTGGTTAAATAAAGAGGGGTTCAGGAGGATGAGACGGGTATGGAGTATGTAAGCACAAGAGGCAAGGTGGAAGCAAGAGGCTTTATTGACACGGTTCTGATGGGACTGGCGGATGATGGCGGTTTGATGGTGCCTTTTCAGATTCCTACGGTTTCCCCTGAAAAGCTTGAAGAATGGAGAAGCCTCAGCTTCCAGGAGCTATTCCTTGAGATTTTCTCCTACTATACGAATGATGAAATTCCCTATGATGACTTGAAAGAAATGGTCTACACGAGCTACGGCAATTTCCGCGCTCCGGAAGTCACACCGCTGCACAAAGTAAACGACTCCCTGTATGTGCTGGAGCTGTTCCACGGGCCTACGTTTGCCTTCAAGGATGTGGCGCTGCAGTTCATGGGTGAGCTGTATTCCTATATTGCCAAGGTACGGGGCGAAATTATTCATATTCTCGGCGCAACCTCGGGCGATACCGGAGCGGCTGCAATCCAGGGCGTTCGCGGCAAGGAAGGCATCAAAATCTGTATTCTTCATCCGCACGGCAAGGTCAGCAAGGTGCAGGAGCTGCAAATGACGACCGTGGATGACAGCAACGTGCTGAACCTGTCCGTGGAGGGTAACTTCGACGATTGCCAGAAGATCATCAAGGAGCTGTTCGCCGACCTCGACTTCAAGGGACGGTATCACCTGCGGGCGATCAACTCGATCAACTTCGTGCGTATTCTGGCGCAGACGGTCTATTATTTCTATGCCTATCTGCAGCTTCCGGAGAGTGACAAGAAGAAGGTGAATATCAGCGTGCCTTCGGGGAACTTCGGCAATATTTTCTCAGGCTTCCTGGCGCAGAAAATGGGGCTGCCGATCAACAAGCTGATTATCGCCACCAATGAGAACAACATTCTCGAACGGTTCGTGTTAACCGGCGAATACAAACCGGGCAGCTTCACGGGCACCTACAGCCCGTCAATGGATATCCAGGTAGCAAGCAACTTCGAGCGTTATCTGTATTATTTGCTCGGTGAGGATACAGTGAAGCTGTCCGAATATATGGCTGCGTTGCAGAGTGAGGGCGCCATCACGGTTGACGGCGAATTGTTTGCCCGGGTGCAGGCTGACTTCTCGGCGCTGGGTGTCAAGAATGCGGAATGCCTTGCGACGATCAGCAAATACGAGCAGGAATCCGGCTATCTGCTGGACCCTCATACGGCCTGCGGGGTTGCGGCTTACGAGAAATTCAGCGCCCCGGGTGAGACAAGCATCGCCTTCGCGACAGCGCATCCGGCCAAGTTCGACGAGGCGATTGCCCTGACCGGCATCAAGCAGGAATTCCCGGCGCAGATTGCCGCCCTGTTCGAGCAGCCGCAGCATCAGGTCGTGGTTGATCATGACAAAGCGGAGATTGTGCGCCAGCTGCAGGCTTTTTACGGTTAAAATGGTTCGGGGGTCTATACAGGTCCCGCTCTCTGAATAGGAATAGTACAGCCCCCGCTCTCCTTCTGGAGCGGGGGCTGTTTATGTTCTGTGCTTAGTGTTTTCTGCGGAGAGCTCTTTATAAAAGGAAACATTGGTGCAGTTTCAAAGACGGAGACATTCATGGATATAGCCTAATCTGACAAATTTGAGGAGGATTACGATGATCAACCTTTTTGATTTAACAGGCAAGACAGCCATTATTGCCGGTGCGTCCAGCGGAATCGGTGTGCAGTTTGCCGACATGCTGGCTGATCAGGGTGCGGATGTGGCCATACTGGCCAGACGATACGACAAGCTGTCAGCAGTGGCCGAAGAGCTTCGCGCCAAATATCCGGAGCGGCGGATTATCCCTGTTGAATGTGATGTTAGAAAAGAAGATGAGATTATCGCCGCAGTCTCTAAGGTGATGGAGGCTTTTGGCCAAATTGATATTCTGGTGAACAACGCAGGTGTGGTGGACTCTGTGCCGATTGATGCGCTGGAGGAAGAAGCCTTGGACCGCGTCCTCGATACGGATCTGAAGGGTGTCTTCCTGATGTCGAAGCATGTCATCCGCCACATGAAGGATCGCAAATACGGCAAAATCAGCAACACCGCCTCCATGCTGGGCCTCACGGCATCGGCTTCGATTCCAACCCATTCCTACAATGCGGCCAAAGGCGGAGTGATCCACCTGACCCGGGGCGTAGCGGCTACGTATGCCAAGCACGGTATTACCGTCAATGCGATCGGCCCCAGCCTGTTCCATAGCGAGATGACAGAGAACACGCTGTTCACTGAACAGGCGCTGCGGATGTACAATGCGGTCTGTCCGATGGGCCGGCCCGGCAATCCGGGGGAGCTGAACGGGGCGGTGCTGTATTTTGCCTCGGATGCCTCCAGCTACACTACAGGTCAGACTCTGTTTGTAGACGGCGGCTGGACGATTGTATAGAAGCTGCATCGTATAGAAGCTGTATAAAAGATTGCATAAACACTGCATAAACATTGCATATTAGACGAAGCGCCTGCATTTATGCAGGTGCTTTTTTTCACAAGCGGAATCTAGCGGAATTTGTCGGAAATTACGGCTGAAAAGTGGACATACCTACCACGGAATGAGAAAATAGCAGTTATAGATCAGTATGACATGCTGAAACCCTTCTGCTGTCCTGAGTAAGGATGGGTAGGCTCAGCAGTAAACAGAAGGATACTTAATTGTGTTCGGATATAAAGTCTTATATTTATAAAAAAGGACGGGATCATTCATGACAATTCGTTTCGGGGTCGTAGGCACTAACTGGATTACTGACCGCTTCGTTCAAGCCGGACTGGAGAATGAGGAATTTATCCTCACAGCCGTGTATTCCCGCACAGAGGAGAAGGGACGGGCTTTTGCCGCAAAATATGCAGGGGCTTCGATCTATACGGATCTGGAGGAAATGGTATCCGGCGCAGAGGTGGACGCGGTCTATATCGCCAGCCCCAATTCGATGCATGCGGAGCAGTCCCTGATCTGTCTGAACCATGGCAAGCATGTGATCTGCGAGAAGCCGGCTGCCTCCAACAGCAGAGAGCTGAAGGCGATGATTGACGCGGCGCGCAGCAATGATGTGCTGCTGATGGAAGCGATGAAATCAACCTTTATGCCGAATTTTGGCGTAATCCGCGATAATTTATATAAGCTGGGTCAAGTGCGGCGATATTTCGCCGGTTATTGTCAATACTCATCGAGATACGATGCTTACCGCCAGGGCACGGTGCTGAACGCCTTCAATCCGGAATATTCGAACGGCTCGCTGATGGACCTGGGCATCTATTGCCTGTATCCCATGGTGGCGTTATTCGGCAAGCCGGACTCGGTGAAGGCAGTGGGCATGATGCTCTCCTCCGGAGTGGACGGCGAAGGCAGTATGGTGATGCGTTATCCGGATATGGACGCCGTGGTTATGCATTCCAAGATTGCCGACTCCTACCTGCCGGCTGAGATTCAGGGCGAGAACGGGACGATGGTCATCGACAAAATCAACCAGCCTTATCAGGTCAAAATCCACTACCGTGACGGCACCATCGAAGAGCTTACGCTTCCGCAGGTGTTCGAGCCGATGTATTATGAGATTCAGGAGTTCATTCATCTCTTGAAGAGCGGCCAGCGGGAGAGCGGCATTAACAGTCACGCCAATTCTCTGGCGGTCGCCGAGCTGATGGAGGATGCCAGAGCGCAGATTGGTCTGCGCTACGCCTCGGATCTATAGCTGTACGGACTGGATGGCCCGGATTAGGATGTACGATTGAAAAGGGGAGCGGAACTTGAAGACTTTCAAAAAGGTATACATCGAGATTACAAGCGTCTGCAACCTGGCCTGCAGCTTCTGTCCGCCAACCGAGCGGCAGAAGAACTTCATGAAGCTGGAGACGTTCAATACCATACTCGATGAGATTAAACCGCATAGCAATCATATCTACCTGCATGTCAAAGGCGAACCCCTGCTCCATCCGAAGCTCGGCGAGCTGCTGGATGCAGCGCATGCCAAAGGCTTCAAGGTCAACATCACGACCAACGGCACGCTGATCCATAAGGCGGGGCCGAAGCTGCTGGGCAAGCCGGCATTGCGGCAGATGAACTTCTCGCTGCACAGCTTCGACGGACATGCGGGCTCCGAGAACCGCGAAGGTTATGTGTCGGAGATTATCAGTTTCGTCCGGGAGATATCTGCCCAGGGCGTCATTGTCTCGTTCAGGCTGTGGAACCTGACGGAGGACAACCGGACGAATCTGGAGAAAAGCCGCAACCGCGAGACGCTGGCTCTGCTGGAGGAGGCCTTCGGGCTCGACTTCCGGATCGAAGAGAAGGTTGTCCCCGGCAGCGGGGTGAAGATTGCCCCGCGTGTCTATCTGAACCAGGATCACGAGTTCAGATGGCCGGCTCTGCACGAGCCGGAGGACGACGGCAAGGGCTTCTGCCATGCGCTGCGCAGCCAGGCGGCGGTGCTGGTGGACGGCACGGTTGTGCCGTGCTGCCTCGATGGCGAAGGCGTGATCAAGCTCGGCAATATTCACGAGACGCCGTTCTCCGAGATTGTTGAGGGTGAGCGGGCGAATAACCTGTTCTATGGCTTCTCCCGGCGGGAAGCTGTCGAGGAGCTGTGCCGCAAATGCGGTTACCGGCAGCGGTTCGGAACTTAGCGGGTTAGTGGTGCTGGTGAATACAGGAAGCTGCCGCAGGGGAAGTTAAGCTTATATCTGAAATATCAGTACAGGCCGTACAAAGCGAAAAGAGGGAACGGATGCCTACTATACTTGTTGCAGACGACGATGCGAACATCCGCGAACTCGTCTGCCTATTTCTGCGTAATGATGGATACACAACAGCTGAAGCCGCGGACGGCAAGGAAGCACTGGAGGTCTATGCCAGGGAGCATGTTGATCTCGTCGTGCTCGATATTATGATGCCGGTGATGGACGGCTGGACGTTATGCAAGGAGCTTAGAAAAGCCGATCCTGATCTTCCGCTGCTGATGCTGACGGCCAGAGGCGAGACATGGGAGAAGGTGAAGGGGTTCGAGCTGGGCACGGATGATTACCTGACCAAGCCGTTCGATCCGCTGGAGCTGACGGTCCGCGTCAGGGCGCTGCTGAAACGGTACCGGATTGGCAGCGCGCAGATGATCCGGTTCGGCAGCACTACCCTCGACCGGCAGACTTACAAGGTGATCAGCGGGACAGAATCGCTGTCGCTGCCGCTCAAGGAGTTCGAACTGCTGTACAAGCTTGCCGGGACACCCGGACAAGTCTATACGCGTGAGCAGCTGATCGATCAGATCTGGGGAATAGATTATCCCGGGGATGACCGGACGGTAGATGTGCATATCAAGCGGCTGCGGGAGCGGTTTGCGGCTACACCTGATTTTCGCATAGAGACTGTGCGCGGGCTGGGCTACCGGCTTGAGGTTACCGAATGATCAAATCCTTATATACCCGGGTTGTCCTGACCTTCCTGGTCTCCGTAATCGGGGGGACGGTTATTTCCTTTTTTGTGGCTACATGGCTGTTCAGAGATAAATTAAACGAGAATCTGCAGCTCCCCCTGCTGCGCTTCGGACAGGATATTGTGCGGATCTATGACGCCTTCCCGCTGAGTGAGGCAGATGCGTTCGTACACGGAATGCAACAACTTGAATCCTACCATATCCGGATTTATGAACAGACGGGCCAGTTTCAGTCTTTCGGGGAGCTGCATGAGAATAAGCCGGTTACCGTGACCACGGAACAAGTGAAGCAAGTCTTGTCCGGGAAGATTGTTCAGCTTAATCCAACGGGAATTTCCACTACGCTCTTAGGGCTGCCGCTCACAACTGATGCGGGGACGAAAGCGATGTTTGTAGAGCCCATCGGTCCTCCTTCCACCTCTTTTGTCCTGACATGGATTCTGAACTTCTCGATCTATTCGCTGGTAGCAGGAAGTCTCGTGATTCTGGTGGCTGCCATGTTTCTGGTCCGGCCGATCAAAAAGCTGACCAACGCGACCCGGCGGATCGCAGCCGGAGATTTCAATGTGAAGCTGAATATTAAGCAGAAGGGTGAGCTTGGCACCCTGGCACGCAGCTTCGAAGAGATGATGCGTGAGCTGCAGCAGCTGGAGCAGATGCGCAGGGAATTCGTCACCAATGTGTCGCATGAGGTTCAGTCACCGCTGACCTCCATATCCGGTTATGCACTGGCGCTTAAGCAGATGAATATCCCGGAGGGCGAGCGGAACCGTTATCTGGATATTATCATCAGCGAAGCGGAGCGGATGTCCAAGATGAGCGACAGTCTGCTGAAGCTGAGTCTGCTGGAATCGCAGTCCCGGCAGCTGCAGCTCACCACATTCAGCCTGGATGAACAGATCAGACGGGTAATCGTTGCACTCCAGCCGCAATGGTCGGCCCGCAGCATTAGCTTCGAGCTTCATCTGAAGGCCGTCCGGCTGACGGCTGACCATGATCAATTCAATCAGGTGTGGACGAATCTGCTGGGGAACAGCATCAAATTCTCCAGGGATGGCGGCGTGATCAGCGTCAGTATCAAGCAAGATTATAAGAACGTGACCGTGCGGATATCCGACACGGGCATCGGGATCTTGCCTGAGGACCAGAAGCGGATCTTCGAACGGTTCTTCAAGGCTGACCGTTCCCACAGCCGCCAGTATAACGGAAGCGGTATGGGACTGGCCATTGTTAAGCAAATCGTCTTGCTCCATCAAGGCGATATCCGGGTGGAGAGTGAGCCGGGACGGGGCGCGAGCTTCATTGTCACCCTGCCGGTCACTGCACCGGCGGATTAGTCTGTTCTGCTGCGGCAACCTGCTCAAGCTTAGGCTTGTACAGGTTGCCTCAGCTTTTTTTCAATGACTGGAAAATCATGCTACTCGTCTATTGTGGATAATATGTGCATAATATTGTGGATAAGTTACATTGGAATTTGGAGCAGGAACCGTCTATAGAGGACGATTGTTGTTCTTGTATCAGAAATCCCTCTGAATCTGCCAAAAGTGGGCAGTATGGGAAAATCAAAGGGATAAATCCCTCTAAATCCGCCGAAAGTGAGTGGCATGGGGAAATTAAAGGGATAAATCCCTCTAAATCCACCGAAAGTGAGTGGCATGGGGAAATTAAAGGGATAAATCCCTCTAAATCCACCGAAAGTGGGCGGCACGGGGAAATTAAAGGGATAAATCCCTCTAAATCCGCCGAAAGTGAGCGGCATGGGGAAATTAAAGGGATAAATCCCTCTAAATCCACCGAAAGTGGGCGGCACGGGGAAATTAAAGGGATAAATCCCTCTAAATCCGCCGAAAGTGGGCAGTATGGGGAAATCAAAGGGATAAATCCCTCTAAATCTACTGATAGTGGGCAGTGAGAGGAAATCAAAGGGATAAATCCCTCTAAATCCGCCGAAAGTGGGCAGTGAGAGGAAATTAAAGGGATAAATCCCTCTGATTCCGCCGAAAGTGAGCGGCATGGGGAAATTAAAGGGATAAATCCCTCTGATTCCGCCGAAAGTGGGCAGCACAGGAAATGAGGGGCAGAAGTGCCCCTGAATTCGCCGAAAGTGAGCGGCAAGAGGAAATGAGGGGCAGAAGTGCCCCTGAATCCGCCGAAAGTGGGCGGCAAGCAGAATGAGGGGCAGAAGTGCCCTTGAATCCGCCGAAAGTGAGCGGCAAACGGAATGAGGAGCAAAAGTGCACTTGATTCACCCGTAAAGGTGATTTTGTTCAAATATAAGAATTTATATGTTTCGCACGGTAACTTATCCTTCTATTGATCGCTGAAACACCCCGTCCTTATAGGACGGCGCAGCCGTTTCCACTTGTATGCAGCTGTTCATATTCAGTTCATATTGCCGTCACGGGGAGTACATCTTCATTGTGTAAGCTTACCTTATTGGTTCGTAAGGATCTTAATCAAACGATGAGGACAGGTGCATGTATAATGAAAAAATGGCTTAGGGTTACGCTTAAATCTATTGCGGCCATAATGATCGCCATAGTGCTTTTTTTAGCTGTTGTGTTTGTAGTGAATATTATCAGCAGCAAATCGGAGCAGGGGAAAATTGAGTCTTACGGCCAACTGGTGCCTGTAGACGGCAAAAAGATGAATGTACTGATTCAAGGGACGGGCGAGGAAACTGTGGTGCTGCTGCCTGGTTATGGCACAGGCGCTCCGGCACTTGATTTCAAGCCGCTGATCGATGAGCTGTCTCCGTTCTACACGGTGGTGGCGGTTGAGCCATTCGGTTATGGATTAAGTGATGGAACCGATAAGGAACGGACTAACGATAATATTGCAAGTGAAATTCATGAGGCATTGCAGCAGCTGGGTATTAACCGTTACACGCTGATGGGGCATTCCATTGCCGGCATATACGGACTGGATTATGTGAACAAGTACACAGACGAAGTGACTGCTTTTGTCGGAATCGACAGCAGTGTGCCGACACAAGGCGGGATGGATGCTGAAATGCCCATCGGACTGTTTAAGTTTCTGGACAAATCAGGTCTGATGAGAATGCTCAAGAAGCTGAGCGGTGACCCGTATGCCGGACTGCCATATGATGATCAGATCAAGCAGCAGATGAAAATGATCTCGAATAAAAACTCCAGCAACGATACTACTATGAATGAAATGAAACATTTCAATGATAACTTTACAGCGGCTCAGGCTTTGGCATTCCCTAAGGAGCTCCCGCTGCTCCTCTTCATACAGGCTAATAATACAGATGTTGAGGGCTGGCAGACGCTGCATGAAGGGCAAGTGAAGGATTCTGTGCACGGCAAACTGATCCCGCTTGAAGGGGAGCATTACCTACACCACACCCTGTCTAAAGAGATCGTCCAGGATTATAAGGCGTTCATGGAACAGGTTAAATAATAGAAGCTTTGCGCTATATTCTGGGTAAACAGAAACAGCGGCAGCCCGGGACAACAGGTCCTGGATTGCCGCTGTTTTGTGATGATAATTGTAGTTAGCTTAGTTGATTATTTACGGGATTAAGAAACCTGGCAAGCTTCTCTTTATAGGCTTCAATGTCATGAAAAGTCTGAAGCAGCCATATATCATTACCACCTTTAGATGGAGGTCTGAGCGGACTGAGATTCCCTTATTTCGCCAAAAAAGCTCATAATAAGGCTGAAGCGGACTGAGATTCCGTTATGTTGTTCTTTTGAGCGTAAAAGGAGGCAAATCAGGATACTTAGCGGAATCTCAGTCCGAATCCCCCGCAATATCCCCAGATCGTGCAGGATAGAGGAATCTCAGTCCGTTTCACAGCTGGATGGGCCATGAGGACCCGCCGAAGTTCCAGTGGTAGAATGGCTAGCTCCATGCGCAGCCGCTAAGCTCCCTCTTGATTCACCCGTAGTATAATTATGTTCTACTATTTACACCCGGCTTACCTTCCTCAGTCCCTGACAATAAGATCTGCCTGAATCAGGATCTTCTCGTAGCTGGTGCCCGGATTCAGGATTCTCCACAGCATATGATCTACAGCTCTTGTACCGAGCAGCTGCTTGTTTACATTAACGGTTGCCAGGAACGGCAGGTTGGGGTGCGTATTATCGAAACCGGTAAACACCAGATTGTCAGGAACAGGCATACCCATAATCTCCATCGTCTCCAGGGCGAACAAAGCGTAGATATCATTAGCACATACAAAAACCTCGGGCAGACCGTGTTCGGTAACAGCCGCAGTGAAGGTTTCCCGGAAATTATCAATTTCCGGCCCGTTAAGGGAAAGGTTCTGCTTAAGTTCGATCTCGTTATCCTCAAGTGCGGCCCGGAAGACCAGGAACCGTTCATAGAAGCTCTGGGCATCGCGGATGTTGCCGAGGAACTGGTAGCTGCGGTAGCCCTTCTTGATGACAAGGTTCATCAGTTCTCTCATGCAGGACAGATTATCGGTAAAAATAGAATCGCACGGAAAGCTGGGATCGTAGTGATCCACCATCATGACCGGAATGCCGAGACTCCTGATCTCTGCCAGAATAGGTGTGGAAATGGAGCCGACTGTAATGACCCCCATGATGGCCTCGGGATTGAGGAGCGAGAACATTGAATCATCTTTGGGCTCTGTCAGCGTTAGCACATTAATGCCCCGCTGATCCAGCCGGGTAGAGATGCCGTTGAACAGCGGGCCCCAATATAAGGAGTCCGGATTCTGGTAGCGGATGTTGGGAAATAAGATCAGAATGGTTCCCGACCATTTACGGGCATCCAGATCAATAAGCTCACCCGGAGGCTGCGCAGCGGTTGAGTCTTTAAAGTATCCGAGCTGCCCTGCGGCTTTGAAAATCATATCTCTGGTCTGTGTGCTTACACCGGGTTTGCCGGATAATGCCCGTGACACTGCAAATTTAGATAGCCCCGTAAAATCTGCTATGGATTGGATAGTTACTTTACGCCGCATGAAATCATCCTACTTTAGTCAGTTTATTTAGTCTCTTCAGAAGAACTACATTCCAATTTTACATGAAGAAGAGTAGACTAACACTTGTTTTTTTAGTTTTCTGAAAATGGTTTTGCCTATGAATCTATCTGTTATTATAATTATAGTTTTATATTATCTTTTTGTTTTTATATAATGTTATTTTGTTATGATAAAGATAACACTGTTGTACGACTTCAACAAGAGATAAGCGGTTTTTCCACGTAAACAAGCCTTTATTATGTTAAAATAAGGATTTTTAATAAAATATTATTGACCATCTTCCTGCTCGGTGGTAATATTTGTTATGCTAAGAAAAACAAATAAACAATAACAAATAGGGGCGGTGTGGAAAACAAACAAAGGTAAATGGGCTTTTGTTATTTTTTTAACCAGCATTGTAAGCGCTTTATAAGGGATGTGGCAGCACTGACGTATTCATCATTTATCAATTATCATGGGAGGTTTGACGGATGAGAAAGATAAAGGGGTATTCAGTTTTATTATTGTGTTTTGTTTTTTTACTTACAGCCTGCAGCGGCGGCAACAATGCAGCCAATAATACCAAGGCCAATGCGACGGCAGAGCCTGCTGCTACAGAGGCAGTGGCAGAAGCAACAGCGGAACCGACGGCAGCACCTGTTGATATGGGCGGACGTGTAATTAAGGTAGCGGCCTGGTGGGATCTGAAGCCTGCGGGCAATTCCGCATCCGAGAAGGAACGTCTGGCCAAGATTACTGAAGTGGAGCAGAAGTACAACTGCAAGTTCGAATTTGTAAACGTTCCCTTCGAAGAATTCATGCCTAAATTCACAGCTACCGCTCTTACCGGCGAACCCTTTGCCGATATCGTAATTATGGAGTACAACTCGGCCTGGCCGGCAATCCTCAAGGGACAGCTGATGAAAGTAAGCGAATATACAACAGCGGCTTCCAATATCAACAACGAAGCTAATCTGCTGGTGAAGGCGCCAAAAATTGCTAATGAGGACTACGCCTTTGCTGAACCCGGTGTGGGTGGAGCCGGTATTCACTACAACCGTGACTTGTTCAAGAAGCTTGGGCTTCCTGACCTTCAGGAGCTGTATGCCAGCGGACAATGGAATTGGGAGAAGTTCGTTGAAGTTGCCAAGCAGGCAACCAAGGACACAGATAATGACGGCAAAATCGATACTTACGGCTTCTCAGGCTGGGCGATCGATATGCTGCGTAACTTCTCCGCTGCCAACGGCGGCAAGCTGGTGGATGAAGCAACAAGCACTCAGGGTCTGACTGATCCGAAGGTTATTGAGGCGGCTGAATTCATTAACCGTCTATACAACGTAGAGAACGTAGTCAAAGTCAAAGGCGCAGACAAAGTCGGCTATGACGAATTCAATACCTTCAAGGATGGCGATGTAGCGATGTTCCCGGCTCCGATCTGGAACCTGGGCGATCTGACCTTCGATTTCGGTGTGGTTCCTTTCCCGAACGGACCTTCCGGATCGCCTGAAGTTACCTATGCCGATAACGGCAAGAATGCATTCTTCGTTCCCAAAGGTGTGAAAGATCCGCAGGCGGTCTATCAGGCTTTTGAAGATACCTATGATATTACACAAACCGGTGATTTCCCTAGCCAGGAATGGCTGGAAAGTATCTACGCACATGAAGAAGATGTCGCTATGATGCATGAGCATATCAACAACACAGGCCAGATCCTGCTTGAAACCGCTTACCCGGAATATCCGACCTCCGGTTACATGAAGGATATTATTGTAGACAATCAATCGGTTACTGCAACTGCCGAGAAGTATAAGCCGGAAGCAGAAGCTTCCATTGCTAAGCTAGGCAAGTAATAGGAGGGTTCCGGATCGTCATAACAACGGGGGGTGTCTTGGTGACTCCCCCTATTGTATGGATATAAGATTTCCGCTTGTAAGGAGGACTTCTGGTGACAGATAAAAAGCGTCAATCCAAAATAGCCAAGAATATAATGCTTGCTGCTGTAGCATTGCTGATCATGCTTCCGGCAGGCTTGAATGTACAGGCTGAGACAACTACGCAGGCTGTGGCCGCAAATGAGCAGGCTCCCGGCGAACCAATAGAGATTGCCGCGAATCAAGAGAATAAATACGTTGCCTATCTGGCTGAACATAAGGACGCTCCCAGACCTGATCAGGAAATTCTTCTGGAGGCGGCTGACTATAGCCGTGTAGAAGGAGGCGGCTTCGAGAAGTGGTCCGATTACGAAGGTATGGCCGGTGAAGCGCTGTTAACCGGTGAAACGGGCAAGGCCGAGTGGACTGTCCAAGTTAAGGAAGCCGGCTTCTATAACCTGTCGATGCTGTACTATCCCGTCGAAGGGAAAAGTTCGGCTATTGAGCGCGCCTTCTATATTGACGGGCAGCTCCCTTTCAAGGAGGCGGCGTTCCTGCAGTTTGACCGGATTTGGGATAATCAGTCGGATCAGCTGGTCCAGGACAATCAGGGCAACGACCTGCGGCCAAGGCAGGTGGAGCGGCCGGTCTGGAGCGAGAAGGCGTTTCAGGACTCCGACGGTTATGAGAATGAGCCGTTTTTATTTTATTTCAGCACCGGCACACATACGTTAACCCTGGAATCTTCAAGAGAACCTGTACTGATTAAGCAGCTGAAGCTGTTCAGGCAGAGTGCACCGCTGCCGTACGAAGAAGTGAAGAAAGCGTGGGACTCCGAAGGCATGCAGGCCGTAAGCGGCCAGCTCCTGACTGTTCAGGCAGAAGACGCAACAGCGAAATCCTCCCCGACGTTGTACCCGCTGAATGAGCGTTCGAGCCCGGCAGTGACTCCGTACAGTTCTTCTGTAATCAAAATCAACACTATAGGCGGGCTGAACTGGCGGATACCGGGTCAGTGGATCGAATGGGAAGTGGATGTGCCTGAGACCGGATTCTATAAGCTGGCCTTCAAGACGCAGCAGAATTATGTGCGGGGAATCTATTCAACCCGGAAGCTGACCATTGATGGTACCGTCCCGTTTGCGGAAATGGCCAAGGTTCCTTTCCGGTATAAGAGCTCTTATCGGCTGGACATTATGGGCGGCAATGAGCCCTATCTATACAAGCTCGAACAAGGGAAACATGTCGTAAGGCTTGAGGTTAGCCTTGGCGAGTTTGCCCCGCTCATCCGTGAGGTAGAGAACAGCCTGTACAATCTCAACTCCATGTACCGCAAGATTCTGATGATTACCGGAACGAAGCCGGATGAGTACCGGGATTACCAGCTGGACCGGAAGATTCCGGGCCTCCTGGAGGTATTCGCTGCGGAGCGCGACCGCCTGAAGGGGATTGCGAAGGAACTGGTCCGTTTATCCGGACAATCCAGTGATCAGGAAGCGCTGCTCAAGACGATGGCCGAGCAGCTGGACGAGATGATTGAGGACCCGGATACGGTCCCCAAAAGACTTACCGCCTACAAGACGAATACCGGCGGACTCGGCACCTGGGTCCAGACGGCAAGAGAGCAGCCGCTTGAAGTGGATGCGCTCTACATAGCTTCACCTGATCAGAAGCTCTCGAAGAAAGGGATGGGCTTCGGCGCGAAGCTGAAGCATGAGACCGCAGCCTTCTTCACTTCTTTCTTCACCGACTACAACCAGATCGGCAATGTGTCGGATGAGGATGACCAGAAGTCGGTAACCGTATGGATCGGCAGCGGACGGGATCAGGCGAATACGATGAAGGCGATGATCGATGAGACGTTCACCGCAGCCACCGGGATTAATGTCAATCTGAAGCTGGTCAACATGACCACGCTGCTTCCGGCGACCCTGGCCGGACAAGGGCCGGATGTGGCAATGCAGGTCGGCAATGATCTGCCTGTTAACTTTGCGATGCGCAATGCGGCGGCAGATCTGACGCAGTTTGCGGATTTCGGGGAAGTGAGCACACGTTTCCGCGAGAGTGCGGTGCTGCCTTACCGGTATGACAGCGGGGTCTACGCCCTGCCTGAGACCCAGACCTTCAATATGCTCTTCTACCGCAAGGACATTCTGGAGGAGCTGGAGCTTGAGGTTCCGCAGACCTGGGATGAGGTATCCACACTGCTCGCGGTGCTCAGCAAGAATCATATGCAGTTTGGCCTGCCCGTAGTGGTCCAATCGGCAGTGCAGGGACAGAACATCCCGCCGAACTCGATGTTTGCCGCACTGCTGTTCCAGAATGGCGGACAATTCTACCGCGATGGCGGCAAAGCGTCAGATCTGGATTCGCGTACCGGAATTGAGACCTTCAAGCAATGGAGCGAATTCTATACCGATTACAAGCTGGAACGCGAATATGACTTTGCCAACCGTTTCCGTACAGGTGAAATGCCGATCGGCATCGCGGATTATACCTTATACAACCAGCTGTCTGTCTTTGCTCCGGAGATCAGGGGCATGTGGGGCTTCGTGCCGATCCCCGGAACCGTCAAGGAAGACGGCACACTGGACCGGACAGTCTCCAGCGGAGGCAGTGCAGTCGTGATGCTGGATAAAGCGAAGGACAAGGATGCGTCCTGGGAGTTCATGAAGTGGTGGACGAGTGAACAGACGCAGACGGTGTTCGGGCGTGAGATGGAAGGCTTGATGGGTGCTGCCGCACGTTATCCGACAGCGAATATCAAAGCGCTGGACAGCTTGCCTTGGCCGATCGCCGATTACGAGAATCTGAAAGCCCAGTTCGAATGGGCGGAAGGGGTTCCTGAGGTTCCGGGCGGATATTTCACAGGCCGGCATTTGTTTAATGCTTTTTACAAAACAGTGGTCGGCGGTGTGGAAGCCAGGGAATCCATCATGGACTATGTCCAGTATATTCAGGACGAAATCACCACCAAACGCAAAGAGTTTGGTCTATAGCGGTAAGGGGGAGAGTCAAGCGTGCAAACTTGGTGGAGCCTGAAATGGCAGCAGATGAGAGCGAATAAGCATTCGTACATTCTGATGGCGCCGTATATGCTGTTGTTCGCCGTATTTACGGTGCTGCCGGTATTGGTCTCGGTTGTGCTTAGCTTCACATATTTCAATATGCTGGAATTTCCGAAGTTCATTGGGTGGCAGAACTACACTCGTCTTTTTTTGGAGGATGATGTATTCCTGATTGCCCTGAAGAACACGCTGCTGTTCGCAGTAATTACAGGTCCGATAAGCTATATCGCCTGTTTCGTGTTCGCCTGGATCATCAATGAGCTGTCACCGAAGCTTAGAGCTGTAATGACGCTCGTGTTCTATGCCCCGTCCATCTCGGGGAACGTGTACTTCATCTGGCTGATGATCTTCTCCGGAGACCGGTACGGGATCATGAACGGGCTGCTGCTGAAGTTCGGCTTCATTCTGGAACCGATCCAGTGGCTGAAGACAGAAGGCTATATTATGCCGATCATCATCCTGGTCCAGTTATGGCTTAGTCTGGGAACGGGCTTCCTGACCTTCATTGCCGGACTGCAGACCGTGGATGGAACCTTATACGAAGCGGGAGCCGTGGACGGAATCAAGAACCGCTGGCAGGAGCTCTGGTATATCACCTTGCCTTCCATGCGCCCGCAGCTGATGTTCGGTGCTGTCATCCAGATTACGACCGCGTTCGCCGTAGCTGATGTTTCGATTGCCCTGGCCGGGTTCCCGAGCGTGAACTATGCAGCGGAGACCATCGTGACGCATCTGATCGACTTCGGCACCACAAGGTTCGAGATGGGCTATGCTTCAGCGATTGCTACTGTATTGTTCTTCATCATGGTAGGCACCAACCTGGTGGTGCAGAAGCTTCTTAGAAAGGTGGGTGAATAGAAGACATGAATACCCCCTTTCAAATAGGTTCCAAACGGTTAAACCGGCCTTTGCGGATGCCCAAGAAGCGGGTGAACCGCTCTGCCTGGGGCACCTTCTCTTTATTTGCCCTGCTTACTGTATTCGGGGCGTTTATGATTTTGCCTCTGGTGTATGCGATTAATAATGCGTTCAAGCCGCTGGACGAAATCTTCATCTTCCCGCCGACCCTGTTTGTCCGGCACCCGACGATGAACAACTTTATCGATCTGTTCAACCTACTGGGGAATTCATGGGTGCCGTTTTCCCGGTATATTTTCAACACGGTGTTCATTACCGGTGCTGGGATTATCGGGCATGTCCTGCTGGCTTCGGCGGCAGCGTACCCTCTGGCCAAACATCATTTTCCGGGCAAAAAAGCACTGTTCAGCATCGTTGTCCTCTCGCTGATGTTCACACCGGCGGTGACGGCTATGCCAAACTATATGATCATGTCCTGGCTGGGCCTCATCGATACGTACTGGGCAGTTATCATACCGGCCTTTGCCTATTCACTGGGCCTCTATCTGATGAAGCAATTTATGGAGCAGATTCCTGATGTGCTGCTGGAAGCCGCCAAGATTGACGGGGCGAGTGAATACCGCATTTTCTGGTCGATCGTGATGCCTAACGTCAAGCCGGCCTGGCTGACGCTCATCATTCTGTTATTCCAGATTCTCTGGGGCAGCGACGGCAACGGGTTCATCTACAGCGAGCAGCTGAAATCACTGCACTTTGCAGCGGGCCAGGTGGTTGCAGGAGGGATTGCCCGTTCCGGTCCGGCGGCAGCGGTGGCCCTCATTCTGATGAGCGTGCCGATCACGCTGTTTGTGTTCTCGCAGAGCCGGATTATAGAGACCATGGCAACTTCGGGAATGAAGGATTAAGGGGGGAACGCAGTTGATCGCAAAAAAATGGCTGCTGTCACTTATGGCGGCATCCCTGCTGATTGTGTATGCAGCTCCCGCTCCGGCGCATGCAGATTCTGCGCCTTATGAGAGCTACAACTATAACTATTGGGAAGAAGCGGTGCCCGCTCCTGCGGCGTATATCCCTGACCGGACCCTGTCCGGCAAGGATCTCGGGGTAGGCGATTTCCGGGAACCCGGCGACATGGTCGTGGCGGCAAGCGGCCTGATCTATATAGCCGACAGCGGAAACGGGCGGATTATTTGCCTGGACCCGGACTGGAAGGTCGTTAAGGTCATTAATAGCTTCGATAATCAGGGCGCTGAGGATACATTCAAGAATCCATCCGGATTGTACATTACGGAAGACGGCAATTTGTATGTTGCCGATACGGATAACGGGCGTGTGGTGATCCTGTCCCCGGAAGGGGAGCTGCTCGGCATGGTGGAGAAGCCGGCGTCTGATATTTTGCCGGCGGACTTCAAGTTTATTCCCGTGAAAGTGACTGTAGATCAGGCTGAACGTGTCTATGTCATCGCTAAAGGGATCTTCGAAGGGATCATGCAGTTTGATAAGAACGGTGAATTCATCGGCTACGTCGGCACGAACAAGGTACAGCGTGACTATACCGAATATCTGTGGCGGCTGGTCTCAACCAAAGCGCAGAAAGCGCAGATGGCGCTGTTTGTGCCTACAGAATTCTCCAATGTTGATGTGGATGCCAAAGGTTTCCTCTATGCGACGAATATTGATCCGGGCTCGCAGGAGCCGATCAAGCGCCTGAATCCCTCCGGGGAGGATGTACTGAAGCGGTTCGGATATTTCGACATTAAGGGGGATATCCGGTACCGCACAGCGGATGGACCGTCCAAGTTCACAGATATTAAAGTGCTGGCGAACGGGATGTACAGTGCGCTTGATGCCAATCAGGGCAAGGTGTTCACGTACAACGATGAAGGTGATCTTCTCTATGTCTACGGAGGCAAAGGCAACCAGACCGGGACCTTCAAAATACCGGTAGCGGTAGAGTTCTCCCAGGGGAACCAGCTCGTACTGGACCGGGGGAAAGGCAACATTGTCGTGTTCAGGCCGACCCGGTTCGGCACAAGTGTCAATGAAGCGGTGGGGTATCACTACAATGGTGAAGATACGCTCGCTGTGCCGGTATGGAGGGAAGTCCTGAAGCTGAACTCCAACTACGATATCGCTTATATCGGCATTGGCAAGTCCTTGCTGATGGACAAAAAAAACAAAGAGGCACTTAAATATTTCAAGCTCGGAATGGACCGCGACGGGTATTCGGTAGCCTTCAAACGGTACCGGAGAGAAGTCATGCAGGAGCATTTCGGAACCTTCCTGACAGCGGTAATGATCCTGGTGCTGGCTTGGCTGTCTTATAAGCTCTTCAGCTTCTGGAGAAGGAAGCGGCGGTTAACCGCATCCAGGCAGGCTTCGCCAAACCTTAAGGAGGGGAACGCCCATGAGGCAGGATTTCATTAAATTCCCGCTGCACCTCATTGTGCATCCGTTTGACAGCTTTTGGGATATGAAGTACGAAGGCAAAGGGAAGGTCCGGGTCGCGTTGACGATTCTGCTGCTGGTCGTGATTTCGATGATCCTGAAGGATCAGTTTGCGGGTTTCCTGGTGAATTATAACGACCCCCGGCATCTGAACAGCATCACGCAATTGTTCACGATTATCTTTCCCTTCTTCCTGTGGTGCCTCTCCAACTGGGCGATCACCACACTCATGGACGGGGAAGGCAAATTCAAAGAAATTATGATGGCTACAGCCTATGCGCTAGTTCCGATTGTAATCATTTATGTGCCGATGATCCTGGCCAGCCGGTTTATGGCGGAGGAAGAAACAGCCTTCTATTATCTGATGATGACGATATCCTCCATATGGTTCGTCGCGTTATTATTCGTCGGTATTATGACCGTTCATCAATATACCGTGCTAAAAACCATAGTCACGATGCTGCTCACGGTTATTGTCATGGGAATTGTCGTGTTTCTGGGGACGCTCGTATTAAGCATGCTTCAGCAGATTATAGAATTCTTCGTTAACATTTACCGGGAATTAATTTTCCGTACGTAAAGGAGGCCGCACCTGTGAAAAATCGTAAAATGCTGGTCGCGGTGCTCGCCTGTGCCGCAGTCATGCTTATTCTTGCCGGTTCTGCCGTATTCTTCTCCTCACGCGGAGTGAAGGCGGTGGAAGCCTCGGCCTATATGGAAGTAACAGATGAGCTGGAGGCCGGAACCGGGTTCACCGCACTGCCGGATTCGTCCGGGGGCATTCCGGGTATGCAGCTCGCAGCAGATGAATCTGAGCTGTCCTTATATTTCAATCCAGAGACAACGGAAATCGCCGTGAAGGATAAAAGCCATGGTCAGATCTGGTACAGCAATCCGGCGGGCCGCGGGCAGGATACCCTGGCTTCGGGATTCGAGAAGGAGCTGCTGTCCTCGCAGCTGAACGTACTGTTCCGCGACTCTATAGGGACGCTTGAATCCTATACGAACTTCGCCCAGAGTATCAGCAGCAAACAATTCACTGCCGAGAGCATCAAGAACGGGCTG
Source organism: Paenibacillus sp. FSL R10-2736 (assembly GCF_038000245.1). Lineage (NCBI taxonomy): Bacteria > Bacillati > Bacillota > Bacilli > Caryophanales > Paenibacillaceae > Paenibacillus > Paenibacillus sp. FSL R10-2736. The sequence continues at coordinate 6,529,342 of NZ_JBBOBN010000001.1, read as the reverse complement.
CGGATTGTATATACGATTGGAGATACATCCATCGGGATTGATGCGCTGCCTAAGTTCATCAGCAAGACAAGAATGGAAGAGAAGGTCCAGGCTAATCTGGATGCGTCCAGCGCCAAATATGTAGGGCAGCGTTATTATCCGAAAGACGGTGACCCGGAAGTTCTGGAGCGCATTGATGCCCAGGTCTCGAAGCCGCTGGTGCTGAGCAAAATGACCGCGGCCTTCAACAAATCCGGTTATTCTGCGGAAGATCTGGCCTTCGATAATGAGGAGAACGGAGTGGAGGGCGGCTCCGGAGCAAGCAAGCCGAACTTCATCATTCCGCTGGAATACCGGCTGGATGCAGGGTCGCTGGTAGTAACTATTCCTGTGAACCAGGTCAAGGAGAGCGGTGAATACCAGATCCGCAGCCTGGAGCTGCTGAATATGTTCGGAGCAGCCGGTCAGCAGAGCGACGGCTACATGTTCGTTCCGGACGGCTCCGGCAGCCTGATCTATCTGAATAACGGAAAAGTGAAGGAAGAGCAGTATGTACAGCGTGTATACGGCCCGGACCCGAATGATAACAGCTATAGACGCGGGCAGGTCAGCGAGAGTGCCAGAATGCCGGTCTTTGGCCTGAAAACAGAGGATGCCGCATGGTTTGCCGTGATCGAGAAAGGCGATGCCATAGCCAGCATTGCCGCAGATATCAGCGGCAAGAAGAACTCCTACAACTTCATCCACAGCAGCTACACCCTGCGGGGAGAAGATGAGCTTGAGCTGTATACGGGTTCTACCATTCAGGAAATCCAGCTGTTAAATGATGAGATTTACAAAGGCGATATTGAGGTCCGCTACAGCTTCCTCGGCAAAGATAAAGCCAATTATTCAGGAATGGCTGAGCTGTACCGGAATAAGCTGGCGGCGGAGCAGGTGCTGCAGCCTCTGGAGACCGGACAGGATGTCCCCTTCTATCTCGATATGCTGGGGGCAGTCGACAAGCAGAAGTCGTTCCTCGGCGTCCCTTACCGGTCCGAGATTGCCATGACCACCTTCGGACAGGCGGCACAGATTGCTGAACAACTGAAGCAGGATGGCGTTGACCGGCTGCTTATGCGCTATACCGGCTGGTCTGCCAAAGGGGTGAATCACGCTACACCGGATAAGCTGAAGACGGAAAGTGTGCTCGGCAGCAAAGCGGAGCTTCTTGAATTATCAGAGCAGCTGGAACAGGCGGGAGGTGTGTTATTCCCGGATGTGGCCTTCCAGAAGATTTATCACGATGATGGCGGCTTCACGCCTTCCTCCGATGCCTCGCGGTTCGTGACCCGGGAAGAAGCGGAGCTCTATCCGTACAACCGGGCCTTGAACCGGATGGATATGACGCTCGGAAGCTACTATCTGTTGTCACCGGCCAAGCTGCCCTATTATGTAGACACATTCATGAGCAAGTATAAAGCTTATAGGTTCAATGGCGTATCCCTGCGGGATCTCGGCAGTGTGCTCAGCTCGGATTTCCGGGTCAGCCGGGTCATTCAGCGGGAGACGGCCAAACAAATTGTAGAAGAGCAGCTGGGCAAGCTGGATCAGAGCATAGGCCAGACGATGGTCGCCGGAGGCAATGCGTATGCATGGCCTTACTCGGATCATCTGATCAATGTGCCGACCGCCTCCAGCGGCTTCGTGCTGACGGATGAAGAAATCCCGTTCTATGAAATGGTTGTCCATGGTTACATCAGCTATACGGGGACGCCGGTGAATCTGAACGATGAACAGGATCTCAAGGTGCAGCTGCTCCGCTCTATTGAGCTTGGTGCCGCGCCCCATTTCTCCTGGTCGTATGAGCCGTCCTCCAAGCTGAAATACACTCATTTTGACGACATGTATGCCACAAGTTATCAGGATTGGTACGGTCAGGCGGTTTCGCTGTACAAGGAAGTCAGTAAAGTGCTCTCTCCGGTACAGAACGCGCAGATCGTGAATCACATACGCCATCAGGAGGGTGTTGTGGAGGTGCAGTACAGCAACGGGATTTCAATCTATGTAAATTACACAGACATGCCAGTCTCCGTACACGGCTTCACCGTCGGAGCCGGACAATATGGGATAGAAGGTGGGCAGTCATGAGGGGGAGCAAGCTCAGCTTAAATCACAAGCGCTCTTGGCTGGGAATCGCCTTTATTACGCCGTGGCTGCTTGGATTCGTATTCATGTTCGCGGCTCCGCTCATTCAGTCCATCAAATTCAGCTTCAGCAAATTAAATGTCGATCCGACCGGGTTCACACTGGACTGGGTGGGCTGGTCTAATTTCAACAATGCGTTGTTTGTAGATGCCACCTTCAACCGCGTACTCACCGAATCCGTCAGGGATATGGTGCTTAACGTTCCGATGATCCTGTTCTTCAGCCTGTTCTCGGCAACACTGCTGAATCAGAAATTCCGGGGGAGAGTTCTGGCCCGTGCGATATTCTTCCTGCCGGTTATTCTGGCTTCGAATGCGATATCGGCGGCAGAAGCTTCCGGACTGATCAACCTGGTGGGGGATGCCACGGCTGTGAATGAACTCGGTCAATCCGGCTCCCAGTACAACGTCATGTCTATGGTGATGATTCTGAGTGATATCGGTCTGCCGCTGTCGTTCGTGGATTACATTGTGGATGCTATCCTGCGGATCTATGAGATTATTACGAGCTCGGGTGTACAGATTCTAATCTTCCTGGCCGCGCTGCAGTCTGTGCCGGGAGCGATGTACGAGGTAGCGAAGATTGAAGGGGCGACCGCTTATGAATCCTTTTGGAAAATCACCTTCCCGCTGGTAAGCCCGCTTATCCTGACCAATGTGATCTACACCATTATCGACTCTTTCACGGGTAGTAAAGTGACGCAAATGATCTTCACCACTGCGTTCACCACCCAGAACTTTGGTCTCAGCGCGGCCATGTCGTGGATCTATACGCTGATTATTAGCATCGTCCTGATTATTGTAGGATACGTGCTGTCCAAAAGAGTGCATTACAATTGATGAATCGCAAAGGAGGATATGGCTATGCAAGCTCCTCAATCTGTTCAGCCTGCTCATAGGGAGGCGAATCACCATAGAGTCCATAAGCTAAAAGGCAAAGCAGTGGATCTTCTATACGCACTGTTCCGCTATGCGCTGGTCATCGGGATCTCCTTCATCATTATTTACCCGCTGCTTATGAAGTTCTCCATCGCCTTCAAGGATAAAGCGGATATCTACAATCCGACGATTTATATGATTCCGGTCCACTACACTATGGATAACATCAGAATGGCGATGCAGATTCTGGATTACTTCCCGCTGCTGGGGAATACGCTGCTCTTCGTCGTAGTGACTACGGTGCTAACCACGGCTTCCTGCGCTTTGGCCGGTTACGGCTTCGCCCGGTTCAGCTTTCCGGGGAGCAACATCCTGTTCGCGCTCGTCATTCTTACCCTGCTTGTCCCTACCAGCACGCTGATGGTGCCGATGTACCTGCATTTCAGAAGCTTTGACATTATGGGGATTATTCATTTGTTTACAGGGAGAAGCGGCATTAATCTGCTCAATACGTATTGGCCATCGATGATTACATCCGCGACAGCCATCGGACTTAAGGCGGGGTTGTTTATTTATATTTTCCGCCAGTTCTTCAAAGGGATGCCGAAGGAGATTGAGGAAGCGGCGCTGATCGACGGTGCAGGGGGCGTGAAGACGTTCCTGCGAATTATGCTGCCCAATGCGGTCTCGCCGATGATTACGGTCATCCTGTTCTGCTTCGTCTGGCAGTATAACGATACCTTCTTCACCTCGCTGTTCATGAGTGAAATTGCACTTATGCCTACGAAGGTCAGCTCGCTGGCCGCGCAGGCCAATGCCCTGCTGCCGGGATTGCTGGGGGTAGGCGGGGGATCGGGTGTTAAGGCGGACCCCAATCACGTAGCGATGATTATCGATACCGGTATCCTGCTGGCGATTCTCCCGCTGATTACCTTGTATATGGTGGTGCAGCGTTACTTCGTAGAGAGCGTGGAACGCAGCGGAATTATCGGCTGATCTCATTCAGAGAGGAATTTAGAACATGCATAAAGAGAAGGCATCCCAATATATAGTGGAGCCTAAGCTGGTGAACCCGCATGCGGATGCGGGTGCGCTTAGGCTAATGACCTATCTGTGCAGCATCTACGGGTCCCGTGTATTAACGGGACAGCAGATCGGTGTCGAATCGGCGCCCGAGCTTGAGATTCTGTACGAAGTGACAGGCAAGTACCCGGCTGTCTATGGTTTCGACTTCATGAATTATTCGCCTTCCCGGACGGAGCGGGGGGCGGAATGCAGTGACACCGATATTGCCATCGGCTGGTGGCGGAGCGGCGGGATCGTCACCTTCTGCTGGCACTGGAACGCGCCCAAGGATCTGATCGATCTGCCGCCCGACAAGACCTGGGGAAGCGGCTTCTATACCAAGGCCACGACCTTTGATCTTGCACAGGCGTTGGATCATCCGGAATCGGAGGAGTATCAATTGCTGCTGCGGGATATGGATGCCATCGCCCTGCAGCTGAAGCGGCTTCAGGCTGCCGGAGTCCCCGTACTGTGGAGACCGCTCCACGAGGCATCTGGCGGCTGGTTCTGGTGGGGCGCGCGCGGCGCTGATCCGTATATCCGGCTGTGGAAGCTGATGTATGACCGGATGACGAATCTGCATAAGCTGAATAACCTGATCTGGGTATGGAACGGCCAGCATGGTGACTGGTATCCGGGTGATGAATACGTTGATATCATCGGAGAGGATCTGTATCCTTCGGCCAGAGACTATAGCTCGCAGAAGGGGCATTTCCAGCGTGCACGAAGCTATACCGGGCAGAACAAAATCATTGCCTTATCGGAGAATGGAGTGCTTCCGGACCCGGATTCCATGCTGAAGGATCAGGCCCTGTGGGCCTGGAACTGCACCTGGTACGGCAACTTTGTGTATATGACTGAAGAGGATGGCCGGCGAACCTACAGCAGCACGTATACCGGTAGAGAGCATCTGATCAAATATTATGATCATCCGCTCACGGTAACGAAGGATGAGCTTCCAAATCTGCGAGACGAGAACGAATAAAGCAGCATTTGAATGAGCATGTGTATTTAGAGATGATTAGGAAGGCGGCCTAAGATGAAGGTGAAACGCTCGTTCGTCATTACCTGTATACTGCTGCTGGCCGTCCTGGTGACGGCAGTTCCTGTACAGGCGGAAACCCGGGCGAAGAAGAATGCCCTGCAGGCTTATGTTGAATCGCTCGGACCGGGCTGGAACCTGGGGAATACCTTCGAGGCCTCCGGGGACGAAACCTCATGGGGGAACCCGGCCGTGACCCAGGCCTTCATCGGGCAGCTTGCGGCGGAGGGCTATAAGAGCATCCGTATCCCGGTTACCTGGAAGCACCGGATGGGCGATGCCCCTGATTATGTGATCCGGCAGGATTTCATGGCCCGGATTCAGGAGATTGTCGACTGGTCGCTGGCTGCGGACCTTCATGTCATCATTAATCTGCATCATGACAGTAACTGGGTGATGAACATGGCGGCGGAGCATGATGAGGTGCTGGCCAGATTCAATGCCGCCTGGACGCAGATTGCCGGGCATTTCAAGGATTATCCGGACAGCCTGATGTTCGAGAGTCTGAATGAGCCGCGTTTCTCAGACGACTGGAGCAAGGACAGCCCGGAGTATTTCACCATGCTGGATGAACTGAATGTGTCCTTTCATACTATTGTCCGGCATTCCGGAGGGAACAACAAGCGGCGGCCGCTGGTACTTTCTACGCTCACTGCTGCCCCTACCCAGGCCCGACTGGATGCATTAGCCGCAACCATCAAGAAATTAAATGATGATAGACTGATAGCAACGTTCCATTACTATGGTTATTATGCGTTCAGTGTGAACCTTGGGGGCTCGACCACGTTCGATACCACGGCCAGGGAGGATCTGATTCAGGCGTTCGACCGGGCTTATGATACCTTCACGGCCAAGGGCATTCCCGTAATTGTCGGGGAATTCGGCCTGCTCGGGTTCGATAAATCGCTGAGTACGGTCCAGCATGGCGAGATTCTGAAGTTTTTTGAATACGTTACCTACTATGCCCATGAGAAAAAAATGCCGCTGATGTTATGGGACAACGGGCAGCATTTCGACCGGCGCACGCTCAAGTGGGTAGACGAGGAGCTTCATCAGGTGATGAAACAGGGCTGGAAAGGCCGTTCCTCCAATGCGGAGACGGATTCGGTCTATATTCTAAAGGATGCGGAAATGAAGGATACCGCCATTCCCCTGAATTTGAACGGCAACACGTTCACGGCGCTGCTTAATCAGGAACAGGTGCTTGTAAAAGGAACGGATTATGAGCTTGATGGAGATAACCTTATCCTCAATGCCGGGCTGCTGCAGAAACTTGTTACGCAGAAGTACGGTATTAATGCAGTGCTAACTGCCAGATTCAGCGCGGGTGCTGACTGGAGAATGGATATTATCTATTACGACACGCCGAGCTTGATCAGTGCGCAGGCTCCGGAGGGGATCTTCACGATCCCGGCCTGGTTCAACGGGGATAGTCTGGCAACGCTGGAGGCTGTCTATACGTCTGGCGGCAATGCCGGACCTAATGACTGGACGCCCTTCAAGGAGTATTACAAAGCTTTCTATCCGGACTATACGACCGGAGAAATCAAATTCACGGATGAATTCTGGAAAGAAGTGAAGGATGGGGAAGTGCAACTGAAGATGCATTTCCGCAGCGGTGCAGTTATCCCGTATACGATTACCAAGACAGGCAGTCAAATCGTTGGTGTCTCTGTAGAGGATGCAGAAAAAGCGGCAGCGCTGGCTGCGGAAGAAGCGGATGGGCAAGCAGTAGAGGTGCTGGCGGAATCCGCTGATCCGGCACCAACAGACACTGCAGCAGCAACTTCAGTGGAGAATTCTGCTGAAGCTGTCCAGCCAGAGGAAGCCAGCCAAGGCGGCAGCAAAACCTTGATGATCCTGCTCGCTGTATCGGCGCTGATCGTTGTATCGGCAGCGGCCATGTACTGGCGGAGAGCGGGTAGAAGATAGGCTTAGCGGATAAGTAAACAGCAGCAACCGTGGACGGGGAAGCATGTCCTCGTTTGCTGCTGTTATTTTTGAACCCATAAATGCATGATTAATGTTCGCTGGTGTTCATTTGACTTTGCAGACGCGCAGCTGTTTCGGCAGTAGCTGTATAAATCATCAGCTTCAGATCCGGATGGCCCTGGGGCTGTAGGGTCATATGTTCGAACTCCAGCTCCCCGATGCCCGGCGCATTCCACTGTTTGTGGCAGTCCGTTACAACCTGAACATCATGCAGCGGCCATTTCTCGCGGAACAGCGGGCTGCTCTGCATAAATTCCCCGATAAGCTCCTTGAACCTCAGGTCATTAGGAAAATGTGCGTAATCCGCACGAAAGCGTGCAACGATTACTTCTGCTTTACTCTCCCAGTCCTCTGGATTCATTCTTCGCTTCCCGGTCGTCAACAGCAGCCTCATCCAGTTGGGACTCTCCTGCTCTGAAATTGAAGGAAAGCCGAAAACCAGCTCCGCTGCCTGATTCCATAACAGCAAATCCCAGCATCTCCCGATTACGAAGGCCGGATTAGGCTCCAGGGCCTTAATCATCCGTTCCAGGCCTGTGTTCAGTTGCTGATCTACTACTGACTGCTGCTGCACCGGTCTGGCAAGAAGATGAAGATGGTGGCGTTCATCTTCAGTCAGCCGCAGCGCCTCTGCTATGTTATTCAGTACATCCTCTGAAGGATTGATACTTCTTCCTTGCTCAAGAGACGTGTACCATGAGGTTCCGATGTGGGCAAGCTGGGCCACTTCTTCCCGGCGGAGCCCCGGAGTCCGCCGTCTTCCATAAGAGACTAACCCGGCTTCTTCAAGAGTCAGACGTTCCCGGCGCGAACGCAGAAATTCTCCTAACGGCATTCTGGAAGAAATCTCTTCCATGTTGAACTCCTCCTTATCCTGACACTGACAGTCCTACGATAAACGCAGGAAGGATGCCAGTTACACATTTTATTATACTGCCAGTATAGCATCTATAAACTTAGGAGGATTTGAACTATGAATATATTTGTAACTGGAGCCACCGGTAAAGTAGGAAGCCGTTTCGTTCCGCGTCTGCTGCAGCGCGGTCATCACGTTAAGCTGTTGATCAGGGATGCCGCCAAGGCGGATGGGCTCCGGGAGCAGGGGGCAGAAATTGTAGAAGGAGAGCTTCTACAGCCGGAGCATTATGTGGAGGCTCTCAGGGGGATTGATGTTGTGTTTCATCTGGCAGCACAGTTCCGCGGCGTAGACGAGAACACCACCTGGATATCCAATTTCGATGGCAGCATTGCTCTGGCCAAGGCAGTGCTGGAGGCGGGGGTGCCAAGGTTTGTTTTTGCGAGCACCAATAATGTCTACGGCTCCGGAAGTAACGCGGGACCCAGTCAGGAGGATGACGAGCTGAAGCCTGCGTTTGCTTATCCGCAGTCCAAAGCTAAGGCTGAGGCAGTACTGCTGCAGCTTCATCACGAACAGGGATTAGGCCTGCGCATCGTAAGGCTGCCTTTTGTCTATGGTGAGCGGGACCCGCATATCACAGAATATCTGCCGCTCGCAGGCAATTGGAATCCGGCGAAAAGAATGCATATGGCGCACCATGCCGATGTAGGTCAGGCCCTGCTGCTCGCAGCTTCCGCAGACGGGATAGATGGCCGGATCTACAACGTCGGCGACGATGCACCGATCTCCATTGCGGAGCTGCTTAAGCTGCATCAATTGGAAATTTCCCCGGAAGCGCGGCAGCAGGAATTCAATCCATGGGAGGGAGTCATCGATACCACCCGGATCAGGGATGAACTACATTACCGGCCGATTTTCCCGTCCTTCTATACGGCGAGGGATGCAGGTGCACTTTAAATTGGATTTATCTTCTCCCGGCAATCTGGTATACAATATACAATAGTAGTGCATTTTCTTGACCGCAGGCTTCTCTTCAGAAGCTTGCGGTTTGTTGTATGAACAGTATGAATAAGATGAACTAAAGAAATCTGGACACAACAGCGGCTGGAAGGCCAAATATTCACCGCAGTTACGTCCTCGCCCAGCTGGGGGGGCTTAAGTTGATCTATAGAGATCATGATTCAACCGCAGCCAGCAGGGCTATTGTATAGAGATCGTTATTACATAGGGAGGCAGGCAAATGCTGAAATCATTGCAGGCTATTGAAACATACCGCGAAGAAGGAAGACTCCCCGGTGAAGGCTGTCTGTGGCTGGGATATATCGTTCAGGCCGAGCAGACGATTGTGAACCTCGAACGGGTGGAGTCACTGGGGGAACTGGAGCAGCAGAGTCCGGTGCTGGATTACGTAGAGCGGAGCCTGCGCGTATTGGACAGTCTGCCGCTATCCTACTGGATCAGGGAATTGGCTGAAGAGACGCTGATCTGGTCGGAGACTGCCAAGGGCGGTACGATCCGGCAGCGCAGAAGCTGGCAGGAGGACGGTATTAATATATTTGTGCATAATATCGGTTCGGCACAGCTGTACTGGCGTTATGCAGAGGATGACCGGGAGGACGCTGCCTCTGCGGATAAGCGGCTGATCGTGCACCGGCTGATCGAAACCCACGGGCTGATCGGGCAGCAGATCCGCGGCGAGGTTCCGCCCTCGGTCAATCTTCCGTTATCCGGACTGGTGGAGCAGGGGCTGCTGACTGCAGATGAGCTGGAGCGGCTGCTGTTCGCGCTGAATCACTGCATTATCTCTGCCGTTGCCCCGGAGCTGTGGCAGGAGGTTCGTCCTCAGGTGATGGAGCTGATTGCCGTAATCTCCTCGGGGAATCTGCATGATGAAGTTCCGATGAAGGAGCGTCTGCGGAGAATGCGCTCCGGGTCTATCGCGCAGGGCGAGGATTATGAGACGGAGTGGAGCAGTCTTGTGCAGGAGGGCTTCAATCCTGCTGTACTGGAGCCGCTGCAGCCTGTCACCTTCTGGTATGTGGAATCAGCACTGCAGACCTTCTCGCTGGAGCAGTTTCTCAAAGTAGTAAGCCTCTCCGCTAGCAGTGATTTGTCCGCTCTGAACCATATCAGCTTCGAAGCGGTGATGAATAGCATTTATTATGACTACAAGGGCAGCAAAAAGATCAACGTGTACAAGAAACGGATCATTGAGAAATACTTGTCTGAGCTGGACTGGACAGAGATCTACAGCGGGGAGCAGCCTTCCGGCAATCCGCATCTGTTGCACCGGCTGCTGCGGAAGGAGCATTTGCCCGACACGCTGTTCTTCAACTTCGAATTCTCCCCGGCGGCTGAGAAGCTGATTGAATTCTGTATAGAAGCCGAGAAGTCGGCGCTGTATGAACGGGCGGTGCTGCTGCTGTTCGATCTGTTCGATCTGCGCCGGGATGCGTTCGACCGCTTCCATAACGAGGATACGTACTTAAGCCAGATGAATGATACGGCAGATTATAAGGCGGTTATTCTGGATTACGTCACCGGCCGCAAGGTGCTGGACATCGGGCCGGGCGGCGGGGTGCTGCTGGATCTGATCGAGCAGCGGATGCCGGACGTGATTCCGGTGGGCATCGATATCTCCAGCAATGTCATTGAAGCATTGCGGCAGCGCAAGCAGCGGGAAGACCATCGCTGGGAGGTGCTCCAGGGCGATGCGCTGAACCTGAAGGATTACGTGGAGGCGGGCACGGTCGACACGGTGATTTTCTCCTCCATCCTGCATGAGCTGTATTCCTATGTCCCGCTGGACGGGAAGAAGTTCAATCACGGGACGGTTGCGGCTGCGCTAACCAGCGCCTTCGGGGTGCTGGCGGACGGCGGAGTCATTATTATCCGCGACGGTATTATGAGTGAGCCGGAGGATCAGCAGCGGAGAGTGCGGTTCCTGGAGGATGACGGAATGGCGTGGCTGGAGCGGTATGCTAAGGATTTTGCCGGCCGGAGTATCCGGTATGAGCAGCTTAGCGCCCGGGAGGTCCTCATGCCGGTGAATGATGCGATGGAGTTCCTGTACACGTATACGTGGGGCGAGGAAGCCTATATCCATGAGGTACAGGAGCAGTTCGGATACTTCACTCCGGCGCAATATGCCGCGTTCATTGAGCAGACGCTTGGTGATCAGGCGAAGATTGAAGTCTTCCGCCATTACCTGCAGGAAGGGTATACGGAGGCGCTGCAGGATCGGGTCGTGGTGATGGATGAGAGCGGGCAGGCGGTCGCACTGCCGGACAGCACCTGCTTCATTGTAATCCGTAAGGCGGGCTGAAGCCGGGCGCTTGAGTGGAACATAAAAGGGGCATTACCACAGCCGTGTCCGGCGCTGGTAATGCCCTTTTTCGATAAACTGACCGATCAGTTGGTGGCCGGCAGCCTGGATTTCCTGAAGCCAGCCACACTGTAGACAATCAGGGCAACCCAGATGAAGGAGAAGCTGACCAGCCTCCCTTGTGAGAAGGGCTCACCAAGCAGGAATACTGCCAGCAGCATACTCGTCGTCGGCGAGATGTACTGGATGAAGCCGACCATGGAGAGCGGGAGCAGCTGCATAGACTTGGCGAACCAGAACAACGGCATCGCCGTAGCGGCTCCGGACAGCAGCAGGACGATCATCAGCAGGGGAGACAGCGAAGCGAACGTTCCTGTGCCCTGCGACTGAATGTAGATCAGATAGCCCAGCGCAACTGGCATGGCCATCAGTGTTTCCCCGGTCAGGCCGAGCAGAACATCGAGCCCTGCAAGCTTTTTGGCCAGACCATACAGGGAGAACGTGACCGCCAGCGCAATTGCCACCCATGGAACCTGCCCGTACTGGACCGCCATAATCCCCACACCGGTGCCTGCCAGAAGAATAGACGCCCATTGCCACGCTGACAGCTTCTCCTTGAGGAAGATGACCGCAAACAGAACGCTGATCAGCGGATTCATGTAGTAGCCGAGGCTGGTCTCCAACACGTGATTATTGTTCACGGCCCAGATGAACAGGAACCAGTTCATGCTGATGAAGAAGGAGCAGAGGACAACTGCTACGGTGCTTTTGGTGCTTGAAAAGATAGTCTTCAGCCGCCCCCACTGCCGCGAGCACGTAACCAGTACGGCTACAAAAACGAAAGCCCACACAATCCGGTGCCCAAGTATTTCCCACGCGGGCATAGCCTGGAACAGCCGCCAGTAGAGCGGCAGAAACCCCCAGATGAGATAGGATAGAACGGCATAAATAATGCCTTTTTTCATAATGACACCCCTGCCCGAAGAATCAGAAGAATGGAAATATTAGGTTCAATTCGTTCATTATATCAGGCATTCCGCATCCTGTATTTAGCTGAGCTTCGCTCCGTAAGCACGATAGACGAAATGCTCTGTGTCGAACAACAAAAAGGAGCCGCGTGACTGCGGCCCCCTTCACATTATAAATGAAATCTGTATCGCTACTTAAGCGTGATGTTAAGTAAGCTGATTTTACCGCTGCGTACCTTGAACTCGTGTCTGAACAGCTGCGGAGCGGGAACGCGGTTCTTGTTAAATTCCCCTTCCATCTCTGCTGTCACAGCGACGGACTCCCCGGATTCTTCTATTTCCATGATCGTATAGCGGACCTTGGCAGAGAACAGCTCTGATTCTCCCCAGGCCTGTATAGCCTCCCTGCCCGCAATCTCTTTACCGTTATCCTTAACGCTGGCGCCGGGAGTGAACAATTCTATAAAGGCTTCAGGCTGATATTGGTTAATGGCATTGTAGAACTCCTGTACCTCACTCGGCATAGTGACATGTTGATTCATGGTGATCTGCCTCCTGTAAGTAGAGTAGCGGAAGCGGCATGGCTCCACCCTTACACGTAACTTAAACGTATCCGGGCATCGGTAAGCAGATTGGAGGGTGAATAGGGAGGTGACCGATCCTATCGAACCCGCTGACCTCACGTCCCTACGCGGTACGTATAGACATTCTCGAAGAATAATTTTTTGAAATCATCCGCTTTGATGAAAAAATGCAATAAACCGGACAAGTCCCATTCCATCCCGATCTGATCATCAGAATCAGCCTGGAATAATAGAATCTCACCGCTGGGATGACCTCCGTATTGCAGTGCTGTCATATGGCCCAGAAAACGGAATCCGATTCCACGGTCGTAAGTAATCAGAAAATTCGGTTTGAATTCCAGGGAATAGCGGTTCAAGTCGGTTTCGTTGTTCATCAGATGGTTGGCTTCCAGATAATCTGAATCGGGAATCGTTAATTCAAGCTTTTTTTCGAGCAGCGCGGATTTGAATATTTGATCTTCCGATAATGTCATTGGCGGCTCCATTCGAACCAATTCTGTCGTTTCAGGGGAGTAATATACAACATTATTATTCTTCTTGTCTGAATCATAATCATCGCTGTTATACCATACCTCAGAATCATACACGTAGAAGAAGTAGAGAATTCCGGTAGCCGGATACCCCGGGTTAACCAAATTCATAGGGAACTCTTCAAGATTGATTTGAGCGACAAACGACATGGGATGGTTCTTCCACGAAGGCCATTGAAAGGAAGAGGGCATATCGGGATGTCCCCCGATTTTGCTGGCGCCAAGCTTGATTTCTGTTTCATCTGTCATTTGTGGAACCATGTAGAATCCGGGCAGAATGTGATGTTTTAATGTATCCCAATACTTATCAAGACCTGCTTCTCCCAGCATCAAGCGGATCTCACCCATTGAAGGGTCTGTGATTTGATCAGATGCCAGCGGGTGCTTGTATATGAAGGTCCCATTGCTGCCTCCTGCATCACCTGTTATTAAGAAGCGGAGCAGTAATATAAATGCTGTTATTATCTTAAATGTATTCAAGGTTTCTCCCGCCCTTCTGAATTGTTATTCTACACGGGCAGGTTAAATTTGTCAGTTCGAATTATCCCATTGATCTTACGGATAAAGCTGGCCCTGACCGGCTCCCGGAATAGCATCCTTGCGGAATTCGGAAGGCGAGCAGTTCATCGCTTTGCGGAAGACTTTAATGAAGTAGCTGACGTTGTCGAAGCCGACATCCATGGCGATATCGGAGATTTTGCGGTCACTCTGCTGCAGCAGGGCTGCGGCCTGGCGGATCCGGTAGGAGTTGATATAATCGACGGGCGTCTTGCGGGTCATGCTTTTGAAGAACCGGCAGAACTGCCCCTCGCTCATCGGAATCAGTTCGGACAGATCGCGCGTGCGGATCGGCTCCTGATAGTTGTCCTGGATATAGAGGATGACCTTCTTCAGCCGGTCGATCTTCGTGGTATCCGCGCCTGCCGACTGGCTGTAGTTCACCGAACGTCCCGGCGGCGCAATCTGTGAGAGCATGATCAGCAAAGTTCCTTTCATAAAGGACTCGAATCCGGGCATTTTATTATCATATGCCTCCATCATCCGCTCCAGGTGCAGCAGAAGCTCCCCTTGCCAAGGCACGGAGGAGGTGAGGTGACGCGGAAAGCTCTGGCGTTTCTCCTGAAGCGGCAGAATTACAGTCTGCTGGATGGTATCATATTGGGCGCTGGCCAGGAGATCGGGGTGAAAGACAAGTGCGCAGAACCGGCAGGGAGTGTCCAGAGCCGCATAGGCGGCATGAATATCACCGGATTCAATAAAGACGGCTTCGCCGGGGCGGAGCGTGAAATAATCCGTATCCACCTGAAAGAGAATCTCGCCTTCAAGCAGCAGGAAGAACTCCGCTTCCTCATGCCAGTGGGTATCCAGGACAGGGGCTCCGGCCGGGAGCTCTATCCAATAGGCGGCCAAGGGAAACATAACATCCCCGTGTTCACGGTCTTCTTTGAGCAATCGCTGCGATGTGCGGTCCATTAAAGCCCTCCTTGTGGGAAAAACATCAAAATAGTGTTATAAATAAGCTATATTATAGTAGTTTTGTGATTTTGTTATCGTTATAATGCAACTATAAACACCAAATTGAAGGGTGGCAAGTGCACACATGAAATTTACAGACGGCCTTTGGCTGGTTCGCGACGGAATCACAATTAATGGTGCAGTTCAGAACTATGCGGTGGAAAAAACTGCAGAAGGTCTGACAGCAATTACGCAGACAACTCCGATTACTGGACGTGCAGCAACACTGAACTCCACGCTGCTTACCGTAAAGTTCCATTCCCCGCTTCCGGGTGTGGTTGGAATTAAGATTATTCATAATGACGGCGTTATCGACCGCGGTCCTTCCTTTGAATTGACTAAGGGAACAGGCGATCATGTTCAAATCGAAGAAACCGAAGCACAGACCGTGCTGATCAGCGGCGGACTCCGTGTAGTGATTAACAAGGGAACTCACTGGTCGGTAGACTTCTACCGCGGCGACGAGCGCATTACAGGCAGCGGTTACAAATCGATGGCCTATATCACCGATCAGGACGGCAACACGTTCATGCGTGAGGAGCTGGATATCGGCATCGGCGAATTCGTGTATGGTCTGGGCGAACGCTTCACTGCTTTTGTGAAGAACGGCCAGGTAGTTGACCTGTGGAACAAAGACGGCGGTACAAGCTCCGAGCAGGCTTACAAGAACGTTCCGTTCTATGTGACCAGCAAAGGCTACGGCGTATTCGTGAACCAGCCTGAACTGGTGTCGTATGAAATCGCTTCGGAGAAGGTGAAGAAAGCCCAATTCAGCGTAGCTGGAGAGAGCCTGGAATACTTCGTTATCGAAGGGCCGACTATCAAAGAAGTTATTACTAAATATACTTCCCTGACCGGCAAGCCTGCGCTTCCACCGGCATGGACCTTCGGTCTGTGGCTGACCACTTCGTTCACTACGGACTACGATGAAGCTACGGTTAACTCCTTCGTAGAAGGTATGGCTGAGCGCGATCTGCCGCTGCATGTCTTCCACTTCGACTGCTTCTGGATGCGCGAATACCAATGGACCGATTTCCAGTGGGATTCCCGTGTGTTCCCGGACCCTGTGGGCATGCTGAAACGCCTGCATGAGAAAGGGCTTAAGATCTGTGTCTGGATCAACTCTTACATTGGGCAGCGTTCACCGCTGTTTGAAGAAGGCAAGAAGAACGGCTATCTGCTCAAAAAACCGAGCGGCGACGTTTACCAGACGGATCTGTGGCAAGCGGGTATGGGACTCGTGGACTTCACGAACCCTGCGGCTTGTGAATGGTATGCGGGTTACCTGCGAGATCTGGTTGACATGGGCGTAGACAGCTTCAAGACCGATTTCGGCGAGCGCATTCCAACGGATGTTGTGTACTTCGACGGCTCCGATCCGCACAAAATGCACAACTACTACACACAATTGTATAACAAGGTTGTCTTTGAAGTACTGGAAGAGAAGCTTGGCAAAGGCGAAGCAGCCGTGTTTGCACGTTCGGCAACCGCCGGCGGACAGCAGTTCCCGGTTCACTGGGGCGGCGACTGCTACGCTGACTATGAATCCATGGCAGAAAGCCTGCGCGGCGGCCTGTCGCTTGGCCTGTCCGGCTTCGGCTTCTGGAGCCATGACATCGGCGGCTTCGAGAACACTGCTCCGGCGCATGTCTTCAAGCGCTGGCTGGCCTTCGGCCTGCTCTCCAGCCACAGCCGTCTGCACGGCAGCACCTCGTACCGTGTGCCTTGGGCTTACGATGATGAAGCCGTGGATGTTACCCGCTTCTTCACCAAGCTTAAATGCAGCCTGATGCCTTACCTGTATGATGTAGCCGGACAGGCACATGAGCAGGGCTGGGCTTCGATGCGGGCGATGGTGATGGAATTCCCTGAAGATCCGACCTGCGAAGTGCTGGACCGCCAGTACATGCTGGGCGATTCCCTGCTCGTGGCTCCGATCTTCCATGAGAACGGCGAAGTGAAATACTATCTGCCGGCTGGACGCTGGACGCATCTCCTGAACGGTGAGACCGTAGTGGGCGGATCATGGCGCAAAGAGAAGCATGACTTCTTCAGCCTGCCGCTGTTCGTACGCCAGAACTCCCTGCTTGCCGTGGGCAGCGAAGACAGCCGCCCGGATTATGATTTTGCCGAAGGCGTGAAGTTTGGCTTGTACTCCCTGGAGGATGGCAAGGCTACAACTGCAACCGTACGCGACATCAACGGCGCTCCTGAGCTGAAGGTGGAAGCTGCACGCAGCGGCAATACCATAACTGTAACTGCAGAAGGCAGCGGCAAAGCATTCACCCTGGCTGTGAAGGATCTCGGCGCTATCGCTTCCGTAGAAGGTGCGGAGCAGGCAGATGAAACTACAGTGAAAGTAAACGCCGGAGCCAAATCCGTATCGTTCACCATTACACTGAAGTAAGCTTATACCGCCCTATACTCAAGCTCTCTGATGACAGGGGACATTCGTCCCCGGTGTATCAGAGAGTTTTTTGAGGATTAAACAGCGGGTACGGTATTTGAGGCTATTGGGACTTCAAGCTGTTCTTGCCGCGCAAATCTTGCACGGAATACAACATTTTCCACCTATTATCGATCCTGATCCGGAATTGTTGTATGTAAGGCAGCATTTCTCCTTCTCTCGGCTGCTTTGCGGGGGAATTCATGTATTTCGTACAACATTTCTCTCAAACAGCCTGTTATTCATGCATGGAAGTTGTAGAACGTACAACATTATTGCCTTTTTCTATTTATTACAGGTAAGCTGTGAACTAATAATCTCATTTCTGTCAGCAACGATAGGAGAATAGAAGGCTATGAACAATAAAGTTAATACCAGTGTGTACAGCCAGTCTGGATTCATTTCAGCAACGGCAGTATCCGCAGCCGCTAATTATATTATGAACTCGTCCGAGCCGTTCACCCATACCTACCGGACCTATGTCCGCCTGCGGGAGAATGGCAGCCTGACACTGAAGTTCTGGCACAGCAATGCTGTGGATTCGACATGGGACTTGGGCGCAGAGTCAGCGGCCAGTGAACCGGGCGGGGAGTGGAGCATTGAAGCGGCATATGTAGCCGATGGCGGAGCCGTGCCGGATGGTACAGTTGTGCCAGGTTCGCAGGTTCCGGTAACCTTCGGTGGCGAAGCCTCGCGGAACGTTGCTCCGGGCGAGCAGTTCTGGAGCGATGAAGCGCTGCTGAAGCTGCCGGAAGGGCATTACCTGGCCTTCACCTGGACGCTGAAGACGGCAGCTGCCGGCAAGTCGATCCCCTTCAACGTGGAGGGCATGCTGGTCTCCGGCTACGATGCGCCGGGCAATCTGGCTGCTCAGGAGACAGCTGAAGCGTTCACCGAATCGGACAAGCTGCAGGTATTGCCAAGCTTCATGGGGTACAAGAAGGATGTAACGAAGAAGCTGGTCTTCCTGGGGGATTCGATTACGCAGGGAGTGCGGACCGCGAAGGATGAGTATTCCTACTGGGCGGCAAGAATTGCCGAAGGATTGGGGACAGACTACGGGTTGTGGAATATCGGCTCCGGCTGGGGCCGGGCCTATGATGTCGCCACCGATGGAGCCTGGCAGCACAAGGCGCAGCAGGGCGATGAAGTATTGATCGTGCTTGGAGTGAATGATCTGGATATCGGGCAACGCTCGGGGGCGGAGCTGCTGGCAGACCTCACGCATATTATCTCCGCGATCAAGGAAGCGCGGCCTGAGACTGCCGTGATTCTCAGCACCGTGCCGCCGTTCAATTTCGAGGGGGAACGGGAAGCGTACTGGCGCAAGGTGAATGAGACGATCCTGACGAACCCTCCTGCCGGGGTGGATCGCGTGTTCGATATCGCGGCGGTACTGTCTGTACCTGCTCCGGCAGATCACAGAATCAGACCGGAGTATATGAGCGATGAGTTCGATCCGCATCCGAACGGCACCGCCGGCAAGGCAGTGGCGGATGCTTTTCTGGAGTGGTACGGGAAACAATTGTAACGAACTTCTTGAATGCACTAGGCATACTATGTAGTACTTTATCAGAAGGGTAGTGTGCCTGTAGTGAGCATTCAAGCGGGAGTACCAATGCAGCCCAAAGTGCTGTATCAAGCAGATCAAAATTATATTCAGAGTCTGAAGTCTGTTCGGCATCACTTGCACAGTGTATGCAGACAACATGTGAACCAGATTGTCCGGGTGCAGACGATTGACGGCCAGGTCGTTACTGGGAGAATTCTCGGCTGCGATAGAGGATTGTTATACATGGGGGTACAGAATCATCATGGAGCAGGACGCGCCTTCGGAAGCAGCGATGAAGCCATCCTGACCCTGGTACTGTTCGAATTGCTGGTTATAGTTTTATTGTCTTAACTCAAAAGATAAGAGCCTGCGTAAGCAGGTCCTTATCTTTTTTTTATGATTGGTTAGAATGTTTTGAGAATGATCACCAGCAAAATATAAAGGACTAAGATTGTAGTGGTAGAAGTAAAAAGTCCACCGACATTTCCGCAACCGCTCATCGTCTTACCTCCTTCACAATATCATCGTTCAGAACCATGATATGCACTTTTGGTCATTCGGGTATAGACCATCGACCAATTTAAAGCTCAGAGCCAGGTAAGAAATAGAAGCGGAAATGGATAATGTCTTCAATGCATTCAATGCTCCGCCTGCCCCCGGAAATCCTTCGGCGGGCAGCCGACCTGCTTCTTGAAGACCTTGCTGAAATATTTGACGTCGTGGAAGCCGACCATCTCCGAGATCTGCGCCAGCTTCAGATTAGGATTCTGCATCAGCAGCTTGGCCTTCTCGATGCGGACGCTGCCGATGTAGTCGGAGAAGTTGATGCCGTATTCCTGTTTGAATTTGCGCGAGATATACTCGCGGCTGACATAGAATTTGCCGGCAACCTCCTGCAGGGAGAGGTCGGACGGGTAATTCTGCTCGATATATTTAACGATCTCCGTCATCGGGTTCCGTTCTTTCATGTGTCTGGCCGAGAGCGTCTGGGACAGCTGCTGCATCAGCGCAAAGGACCAGTCACGCCAGGCGAACAGGGAGAAGGAATAACCGCTTGGCAGCGGTGAAGGACTGAGCAGATCAGCCTGCTCCAGCTCCGCCAGCACACTGTCCGACTGGTTGCCCAGCGCTTCCCGGACCAGCCGGGAACGGAACAGGAGGGCATCCGCCTTCCACGAATTCAGCATTTGCGGGGTAACGACACCCCGGCGGCTGAGCTCATGGGTCCAATGCTGTGCGGCGGCGGATATGGCTTCAGTGGTGCCGCTGATGACCGCCATCCGCCAGTCCTCCTGGACATCAGCGAAGTTCAGCGGTGCCTCCGCCTCCGTGTTGGCGGAATCACGGCTGTCTGCCGCCATGCCGCCGGCTCCCGCACCCGGGGAGAAATGGCAGTAATCCTCATGCCGTAACAGGTTCCGCCGCAGCAGGGCTTCGGCGGCTTCTGTGCGCTGCGCCGGCAGCTGTCCCGGGAACGTGCCTGCGGTGCTGATTCCGAAATGCATGCGGAACTGCAGGGTACGGTAGATCCCCTGATTAATCCGGCTGATCAGCTCGACAACAGATTCCTCCAGATCCCAGAGAATGATGGCAATCTCCGGCGGCCCGCCCCAGTAACGGAAGGCAATGCCCTTACGCTGCAGCTGCAGGAATTCATTGCAGATGTTAACGATGGCGTAGTACATCAGCTCACTATCGCCCCCGAACCGTTTGAGCAGCGGATTGTTGCCGCTGTCCGTCTGCACAAGGATCAGCCGCGCAGCCTGTACACTCTGCGGAATGATTCCGTCAACGTTAAGCCTGCGCAGCGAGGCCTCGGCATTGACCTTGTCATCAATCAGCGCGGAGAGCAGCTTCTCCCCGTAGATCGGCTTGATCTCATTCAGCCGGAGGCTCTGGCGCTGACGGTGGCTGCGCTCCTCTTCTTCGGAGCGCCAGGCGGCAACCGCCTTGGACACTGCGTTATTAATCATATCCGCTTCGATGGGCTTAAGAATATAGTCAATGCCGCCGTGGCGGACGGTCTGGCGCACGAAGTCGAAATCATCATGCCCGCTGACAACAATGAATTTGGTGTTGCCTGCGAATTCATCTACCCAGGTCATCAGCTCAACACCGCTCCCTGATTCCATCATCATATCCATAATCACCAGCGCGGGCTTCTCCTTGCGGATCAGCCCGATGGCTTCATTGCCGTTCCCTGCTTCCAGAATCTCATCAATCTGATGTGCATCCCAGTTCACCAGCAGCCGGACGGCCTTCCGGACTCTTGCTTCGTCATCCACAATAAGCGCCTTCATATCCGTTCACTCTCCACTAATATCTCAATTTCCAGCCGGATGATAACCCCGCCGGCCTCCAGATTATCTACCGTCAGCAAAGCATCATCCCCGCAAACCAGCCGCAGCCTGGCCAATACATTACCCAGGCCGATTCCCGCACCGGGAGCATCACGTTTGCTGTAGCTGTCCTGACCTGAGTTCTTTATCATGTCGAGCTCTTCAACAGCTCTGGGCTGCTGCAGCTCCTTGCGCAGCGTCTCCAGCTTCACGGCCGGAATCGAGAGGCCGTTGTTCCGGATACTGATCTCCATCCGGCTAGGGCTAAGTCTGGCTGCCGTAATCTCAATGAATCCGTCCGTGCGGGCAAGGTTGAACCCGTGCTTGAAGTAATTCTCCACAATCGGCTGCAGGATCATCTTGGGCATCAGCGCATGCAGCAAGGATGCTTCCATATCGTAGCGGAAACTGAACTTATTTTCAAAACGTTCCTTCTGCAGCTCAATATACGCTTTAACATGCTCCAGTTCATTCTGAATCGTCACAATCTTCTCATCATTGTACATGCTGTAGCGCATCATCTTGGCCAGTGCCGAGAGCAGGCCGTAGATTTGCGGCACCTTCAGCTCAAGGGCGAGTGTACCGATAATCTGAAGTGTGTTGTTCAGGAAATGCGGGTTGATCTGCGACTGCAGCGCCCTCAGCTCATTGGTTTTGTTCGACAGCTCCAGCCTGTACTCGCGCAGAATCAGGTTGTTGATCGTGTCCATCATACTGCGGAAATGCTCCGTGACCACACCGATCTCATCTTTTCCTGCCGGCCGGATATCAATCTCAAGGTTACCGGTCTGCACCTGATTCATGTACCGGGTCAGCTGCTTGATGGGGGCGGTGATCCGGAAGGAGATCAGAATCGTCAGGGCGATGATCATACTCATCAGCACGAAGAGCAGAAGCAGGTTAATGCCGGCGGCCTCCTTGGCTTCACGGAACAGATAGGAGACAGGGATTTGCTTGACGAGCGTCCAGCTCAGTCCTATGCTTTCGATCTTTTGATAGATGAATACAGAGTTATCCTGCTCAAAGTGCCCCTGGGCCTCGGTGCTGTCAGCTATCTGTTTATTGTACCATGCTGCATCCAGCGGTTGGCCGAATGTGCCGGCGTCAGGTCCGTATACGAGCTTGCCGGCGCTGTCCACCAGATAGATGTTCTCCTGATCCTGGTCGTACAGCTGGTCTACTATATCACCAAGAGCTGCCAGCTTGACATCAATCGAGAGATAGCCGAGTGCTTCAGAGGAGGGGATTCGCTCAATTCTGCGGTGCATGGTAAAAACAGGCTCCGGCACGAATTGTGTTAACGGCAGTTTTAACCCGTAGGCATTGCTTGTATGGGTACTTTGCACCGCAACCGGAGAGGCTCCTGTAATATTGGACTCTTGATACGGCAGGTTTTCCAGCCAGCGCTTGGGTGTCGTATTATCGGTAATCAGTGTAGCTTTACCGTCTTTGACGCCATATAAGTACACCTGTGAGATATTAGGCAGCGAGGTGGAAATGTAACTGAGCGAATTGTAAATTGCGATGTCGGAGGACAGATCGTCGTGCCCGGCTTCAAGCAGGCGGTAGAAATCCGAGTCAGAGTACACACTGAGCGACAAACGGTTGATTTCCCCAATCAGACTGTTAATGTTCTTGGAGCCCTGATAGAGCAGATTCTTATTCTCATCGACAGCCCGTGTTCTGAGGGAGTTGGTCGTATAGGAATAGCTGACGAACATAGTAGCCATAATACAGATTAATGTTGGCAGGAGTAAAAAAACGATCAATTTGGTGCGGATACTGTTCCATTTCATGAGGCACGCTTCACATCCGATCAATATTTTACACCCTAAAGATCACTTGCGTAGGTGTAAGGGGCTCTGTAAAAAACAGATAATATGTTTAGATCATAAACAAGTGAGTGAGTAAAAGAAAGGGGGACCATTACATGCGCGGCAATAAGTTGTCCCAATTAGGTCAACAAGTATTTTTCGTTGGCCCGGCATTGTTGTTTTTTACCTTGATCACGATTATTCCTTTTCTGATGGGGATGTACTATTCCTTCACGGACTGGAACGGCGTATCGGGTAATGTTAGCTGGGTCGGCTTTCAGAACTTTAAAATGATTTTTACCAATGATCCCGATTTCTGGTCATCCTTCTGGTTCACCGTGAGATTCACGGTCCTTGGAGTTGTATTGACCAATGTAGTGGGCTTTTTCCTGGCCTATCTGCTGACCAAACCTCTAAAAACACGCAATATGCTCCGGACCATTTTCTTCATGCCGAATGTCATCGGGGGCTTGCTGCTTGGGTTTATATGGCAGTTCATCTTCATCAAGGGCTTCGCCACAATGGGCGATATGACAGGCTGGTCCTTCTTCAACCTTCCCTGGCTCGGGGATGCAACAACCGGCTTCTGGGCGATCGTCATGGTGTTTATCTGGCAGTCCTCCGGTTATCTGATGGTTATCTACATCGCTTCGCTCAGCAACGTGTCCAAAGAAGTGCTTGAAGCCGCTGAGATTGACGGCGCATCCCGGATGCAGGTGCTGCGCAACATTATCGTGCCGCTGATTATGCCTGCGGTGACCATCGGCTTGTTCCTGGCGATTTCCTGGTCCTTCAAAATGTTCGACCTGAACCTGTCGCTGACCAAAGGCGGACCGTTCAAATCGACGGAATCCGTAGCTATGAATATCTACAATGAAGCCTTCCTGAACAACCGTTACGGTCTGGGTACGGCAAAAGCGTTGCTATTCTTCGTAATTGTCGCACTGATCACAGTGATTCAGGTCCGTGTAACGAAGAGCAAGGAGGTAGAAGCTTAAATGAATGCTAAATCAAAAGGCAGATGGAATATCGGAATTGAAGTGATTATGATTCTGCTGGCGCTTCTGTTCCTCTCTCCTTTCTATTTCCTGCTGGCGAACTCGGTGAAATCCTTCGGCGAGATCCTGAGCGATGCGGCAAGCTGGCCGCAGACCTTCATGTGGTCGAACTATACTAACGCCTGGAAGCTGGCCCGTTTCTCCGAGGCCTTCCGCAACTCGCTGATTGTTACGATCATCAGTGTGGTTCTGATCTCTCTGTTCAGCGCAATGGCGGCTTACCGCATGGTGCGTGCCAATAACCGGTTCAACCAGGTTCTGCTGCTGCTGTTCGTAGCTGCTATGGTTGTTCCGTTCCAGACCATCATGATTCCGATCCTGAAGGTCGTGAACATCCTGCATGTGAACAACTCCTTCACGGGTCTGATTATATCGAACCTCGGTCTTAGCATTCCGATGGCGATCTTCCTGTTCCACGGCTTCATCAAGTCCGTGCCGCTGGAAATCGAAGAGGCCGCTACCGTGGACGGCTGTAACCCGATCTCGGCATTCTTCCGGATTGTGCTTCCTCTGCTGAAGCCGATGCTGATGACCATTATCGTGCTGAATGCCCTGGGCATCTGGAATGACTATCTGCTTCCATCGCTGATCCTTCAGGCACCGGGACTGCGGACCATTCCGCTGGCGACCTTCTCCTTCTTCGGCCAATATACGAAGCAGTGGGATATGGCGCTTCCGGCACTGACTATCGGGGTTGCTCCAATTGTAATTTTCTATCTGTTCATGCAGCGTTATATTGTTGAGGGAATAGCGGCTGGCTCGGTGAAGGGTTAATTCACCGGGCTCCCGTTCCACATATTAAGCAGTTAAATTATTCAAGGGGGAAATAAAAATGATGAAAAAACGCTCTGCAGTGATGCTGTCCAGCGTCATGCTGATGTCTGTCGTGCTTGCGGCATGCGGCGGTAATAACAATACCGCTTCAAATAATGCTTCAAATGGAAGCGCTGGCAACTCCGGAGAAGTGAAAACGGTTAAGATCTTCCAGTTCAAAACCGAAATCGTAGAAGGCCTTAACGAGCTTAAGGTTGAATTCGAGAAAG
Source organism: Paenibacillus sp. FSL R10-2736 (assembly GCF_038000245.1). NCBI lineage: Bacteria > Bacillati > Bacillota > Bacilli > Caryophanales > Paenibacillaceae > Paenibacillus > Paenibacillus sp. FSL R10-2736. The sequence goes on along the minus strand of NZ_JBBOBN010000001.1, from coordinate 6,504,166 downwards.
AATACCCTAACATCAAGCTGGACATCCAGACTGTCGGCGGCGGTGCAGACTATGCAGCAGCCCTGAAGACTAAATTCGCTTCCGGCGATGCTCCTGATATTTTCTCCAATGGCGGTTACGCTGAAATGGAACTGTGGGGCGACAAGCTCGAAGATCTGTCCGATCAGCCTTGGGTGAAGGATCTGATTCCTTTGGCAGCTGAGCCAATGACGAAAGACGGCAAAACCTACGGTATGCCAATGAACCTTGAAGGTATCGGTTATGTATACAACAAGGATCTGTTCGCTAAAGCCGGTATCACTGAAACGCCAAAAACGATCTCTGAGCTGGAAGAAGCGGCTAAAAAGCTGCAGGCCATTGACGTTATTCCTTTCGGCAACGCATACCAGGAATGGTGGCTGCTGGGGATCCAGGGCATTAGCGTAGCTTTTGCACAGCAGGATAATGTAGATGAATTCATCAGCGGCCTGAACGCCGGAACTTCCACAATCGTAGGCAACGAGAAATTCAAGGATTGGAGCAACCTGCTCAACCTGACTGTGAAATACGGACAGAAGAATCCTTTGACTACAGATGCTAACACTCACCTGGCTATGTTCGCCAATGGCGAAACCGCTATGATGCAGGAAGGCAACTGGGCGCAGACCCTGGTTGACAACATTACTCCTGACATGAACATCGGTATGTTCCCTATGCCAATCAACGATGATCCTGCTATGAACGATAAGCTGTCTGTAGGTGTTCCGGCGAACCTGGTCGTTAACAAGGAATCCGGATCCAAGGAAGAAGCTAAGACTTTCCTGAACTGGCTCGTAACTTCTGACATGGGTAAAGAGTATATCGTCAAAAAATGGAAGTTCATCCCTGCGCTTTCCACCATTGCAGCAACACCTGAAGATATCGGTCTGCTTGGTGCGGATGTATGGAACTATGTTCAAGAAGGTAAAGTCTACGGACTGCAGGCTTCGAAATTCCCTGATGGTGTAACTCAGGAATTCGCCAGCGTTATTCAAGAGCTGATCGCCGGCAAAGTTGACGAAGCAGGCTGGGAAACTGGCATGCAGGCCGCTTGGGACAAGCTGAAGAAATAATCAGCCCCTGCAAGCAAGTCATTGTAATGTTAGGTTAAATAGAGAGTCCTTATAGGGACCTACACCCGGATAAAGTGGATTTGCCAGGACGCTCCAGTCTATCTCAGCATATGAGGTGAGGCGGGGGCGTCCTTTTGGTTATCCGGCGAACAGGCAGGCAGCTGAGATATACTCTATTCATAAAGACTCTGTGCATGAATGAGGAGAGGGAGCTGGTGGAACTTATGAAGCTGAACAGCTACAGCAAGGTGCAGATCGGTGTGGACTATTATCCTGAGCATTGGGACGAGTCTATGTGGGAGACGGATATCAAGTTAATGAAGTATGAGGATGATTTCTTTGCCGGTGCTCCTGCGGTTACGGTGAACTGGTTCGGGGCGGGCAGGGTTTATTATATCGGCACCCATGCGGAGGAGAGTTACTGGATGAAGCTTCTGGGTGATATCGCACCGGATGCGGGACTAACCCTGTTCCCGGAACTGCCGGACGGCGTGCAGGCCTTCACACGCACAGGATCAAAGGGAGAGCTGCTGTTTCTGCTGAATCTCAGCCGGACGTCTCAGACGGTGGGGTTAGACAAGCTGTACCGCAGCGCTCTTACCGGTACCCCGATATCTGGTCCGGTAGAGCTTGCGGCATATGGTGTAGAAATTCTGGAGAATCACGGCTGAAGGCTGAAGCTTGGCGGGGTGTTGACACTCAGGCGGAAGGATGGCGTCTCTTGTCCAGCATGCGCGAGATCAAGGGGATTACCACTGCTCTGGATTGCGGAGGATTCAATCCTGGCTGCTGTTCCTTCTGCGGAGTCTGAAGCTCTTCTTGCCGGAGCATGTCCAGCAGGTCATAGACCGTTGTGATTTGATTCGTATCTATAGTTAATTCTTTACCATCCGGGTTCCCGGGGATCTTGAAATTCCATTGTTTATTTCCCATCATAATCACTCCTTATTAGTTTGTGCCATCCGGCAGAGGCAGAGTGTTTCTTTTATATTTTCATCATAATCTGCGAAGCGGATCATGTATAATGAAGGGAAATGATGGTGGCCATCACTGCGGCTGATGGGTGATCCGGGGGAGAGATGCGGTATGGATATTGGTCTTCTTAAAGTATTTCAGGCGGTTGCTGAAGAAGGTAGTATCTCTAAAGCAGCCCAAAGCCTAAACTATGTGCAGTCGAATGTGACAGCCAGAATTCAGCAATTGGAGCAGGAGCTGAAGACTCCGCTCTTCTACCGTCATAGCCGGGGGATCACGCTGACTTCAGCGGGACAGACGTTCATGGAATATACGGTCAGGATTCTTAAGCTGCTGGACGAAGCCAAACAGGCGGTGCTGGATTCGCCGGTGCCCAAAGGCTCGATAACGGTCGGCTCGGATACGACGGCTGCTGTACGGCTGCCTGCCATCCTATCCGCTTACCGCGTCTGTTACCCTGATGTTGAAGTTCATCTGCAGGTGGGACGGGCGGGGGAGCTTATTGATTCTGTCCTGCAGCATACCGTGCACGGAGCCTTTCTCGACGGACCGGTTGAGCATCCGGAGATTGTCCAGGAGCTGCTCATCCATGAGCGGATCGGACTTGTCATTCCGGATACGATGGATTATCAGGGCATCCGCTCTGTACATGACAAGACCCTGCTGATGCTGAACTCAGAGTGCCTGTACCGGAGCAGGCTGGAGAAATGGCTCGCCGAAGAGGGCGGCCGGCTGGGCAAGGTGATGGAATTCGGGACGATGGAGGGACTCCTCGGCTGCGTGAAAGCGGGAATCGGCTATGCGGTGCTGCCTTTATCCTATTTCACCCGGATGAATGTAACGGAAGGCATCCGCATTTATCCGTTCCCGGAGAAGTATGCGGAGGTCCCGACGGTGTTCATCCGGCGGCGCGATCTCTATATGACGAGTGCTTTCCGGGAGTTCATAGAGGAGCTTAAGGCAGGGCTGCCTGAAGCGGTGAGCGGGGCAGATATGACGGCGGACACAGCGGCAGAGCTGTGAATTAACAGCTATATAATCAAACAGCGGCACCCCGGCTGGCTTAGCTGCGGGTGCCGCTGTTTATGTCTGGAGAAGGATTAATGCAGCTTCCTGAACTGCTCCGGCGTAATCGCCGACTGCTTGCGGAACGTAGCCACGAAGTGGCTGACGTCGCGGAAGCCGACGCGCTGTGAGATTGCTTTTACCGTAAGCGCAGGCTGGGTGACAAGGAGCTCCTTGCTCTTGCGGATTCGCAGCCGGACGAAATAGGCATAAGGGGAGAGGCCGAACGTCTGCAGGAACAGGCTGTTCAGATAGCGCCCGGATACATCGAGCTGGCCAGCGAGATCATAGAGACCGACCTCGGGATCGCCGTAGTGGCTGTCCATCCATTTCAGCAGCGGCTGAAGCTTGTCCACATTGCGGGAGATCGCTGTGTTATTGTGCAGCTGCCCGTATTTGTTCAGCGTCAGCAGGAAACGGTAGGCGTCGGTAGATTCACCCAGATTGAACATGTCGCTTGAAGCATCATGGCGGTCGAGCATCTCCTTCAGCATATGGCGGAGCGGTGATTCATTCTCCCAGCGGTACAGAAGATTGGTATTCATCGCGAGCGAATCCAGAATATGCCGGGCTGAAGTCCCGCCGAAGGTGAGATAATAGGTGCACCATACCTCGGAAGAGAGGGATTCATAGCCGTGTGGCATACCCGGCATCAGCAGAATGCCGCTGCCTTCGGCGAGTGTTATCTTTTTGTTATCGAAATGAATGATGCCTTCACCGTACGCGGTTTGCAGCCAGTGATAGGTATGATAGCCTTGCGGGCGGGAGACCTTCTCCTGATCGGGGTTATAGCCCATACTATCCAGGGCAATCGGAAGCTGCTGTCCGCTCTCCTGGGCGAACACGATTCTGCGCACGGTGCTAACTGGCATAAATGTCAACTCCTGTAGTTCCATATTATTATATGTTAGGTTTTTTATTTTATATATAAAGCGCTTAGTTTAATGCTTAAAATAAGAATATACTTATACTATAAAGGATGTGCAAAGTATGATCAACGAGAAATTGCCGAAGATCTGGTATGGTGGAGATTATAACCCGGAGCAGTGGGATGCCCCGGTATGGGCAGAGGATGAACGGATGTTCAAGCTGGCAGGGATCGATGTCGCTACGATCAATGTGTTCAACTGGGCAACGCTTCAGCCCTCTGAGGATACGTACGATTTCAGCGGTCTGGATGCATTAATCGACCGTCTATATAAGAATGGAACCTATATATGTCTGGCTACCGCAACTGGTGCGCATCCGGCTTGGATGGCTCACCGCTATCCTGAGGTTACACGGGTGGATGTCCAGGGCAGAAAGCGCAAATTCGGCGGACGCCATAACTCTAATCCGAACAGCCCGGTGTACCGTGAATATGCTGCACGGCTGGCCGGCAGGCTGGCGGAACGCTACAAGGATCATCCGGCGCTGCTGATCTGGCATATCTCCAATGAATACGGCGGATATGATTATTCCGAGCAGTCTGAAGCGGCCTTCCGCGTCTGGCTGAAGGAGCGTTACGGATCACTTGATGCGCTGAACAAAGCCTGGAATACCCGTTTCTGGGGCCATACCTTCTATGACTGGGAAGAGATCGTAGTCCCGAACGAGCTCAGTGAAGAGTGGAACGGCAACCGGACGAACTTCCAGGGGATTTCGCTGGATTACCGCAGATTCATGTCCCACAGCCTGCTGGAATGCTATAAGCTTGAGCATGCTGCGATCAGGGAACACAGCACGAATATTCCCATTACGACTAACCTGATGGGCTTCTATCCGGAGCTGGACTATTTCGAATGGGCCAAATATATGGATGTTATCTCCTGGGACAACTATCCGGCACTGGATACACCGGTCAGCCATACAGCTATGACGCATGACCTTATGCGCGGGTTGAAGAACGGCCAGCCGTTCATGCTGATGGAGCAGACGCCAAGCCAGCAGAACTGGATGCCGTACAATTCCGTGAAGCGTCCGGGCGTGATGCGCCTGTGGAGCTATCAGGCGGTGGCGCGCGGCGCGGACACGGTGCTGTTCTTCCAGCTGCGCCGGTCTATCGGTGCGTGCGAGAAGTATCACGGTGCGGTTATTGAGCATGTGGGACATGAGCATACGCGGGTATTCCGTGAATGTGCCGAGCTTGGCCGGGAGCTGGAGCAGCTGGGCGATGAGCTGCTGGATGCGCGCAGCGCGGCGCAGATCGGGATTATCTATGACTGGGAGAACCGCTGGGCGCTTGATCTCTCCAGCGGCCCGACCGTTGCACTGGATTATGTGAAGGAAATTCACAGCTATTATGATGCACTGTATCAGCAGAATATTGAAGCGGATATGATTGGCGTAGAAGAGGACTTAACGAAGTACAAGGTTGTAATTGCACCGGTCCTGTATATGATCAAGCCGGGATTCGCGGCGAAGGTTGAAGCTTTCGTTCAAGCGGGCGGAACGTTCATTACCACCTATTTCAGCGGTATCGTTAACGAGAACGATCTGGTTACCGTTGGAGGCTACCCTGGCGAGCTGCGCAAGGTGCTGGGGATCTGGGCTGAAGAGATTGATGCCCTGCTGCCGGATATGCGCAATGAGATCGTGATGAACCAGGAATGGGGGCAGCTTAACCGATCCTATTCCTGCGGTCTGCTCTGTGATCTGATTCATTCCGAAGGTGCAGAAGTGCTTGCACAGTACGGCACTGACTTCTATAAAGGGATGCCGGCCCTGACCGTGAACCGCTTCGGCGAAGGCAAAGCCTATTATGTAGCCACCAGTCCCGATGCTGCGTTCCTGCGCGCATTCCTGGCTACGGTGAGCGCAGAGAAAGGCATTGCCCCGCTGGTGAGTGCGCCGGAAGGCATTGAATCCGTTCAGCGGGTGAAGGAAGGCGTATCCTACCTGTTCCTGCTGAATCATTCCGCAGAGGAGCTTAGTGCAGATATCGGCACCGGCGAGCGGACAGATCTGCTGACAGGCAAGAAATGCAGCGGTTCCACTGTAGTTCCTGGCCGCGGAGTAATGATCCTGTCGGATAAACAGTAAATTGGAATAAGACAAAGCAGCTAAACCGGCAATTCTCCGCACAGCAGAGGTTGCCGGTTTTTTACGCAGTCAAAGCTGTTTCCGCTTGGATATTTTAATTGGTAAAGGAGCCGAAGTCTGTAATCTTCAGTTCAACATTAATATGGATGGGGGTCCGGCTAAACACATCATCCCAGTGATCCTCTGACTTTCTCCATAATGCCGGCTTTTGGATACTGAGCCTCTCGCCGAATCCGGCGACATCGGCCTTGTAGTCGGACTGCAGCTTCTGAATCAGCGCCTGCATCATTTGCTCCAGCTTTTCCTTGAACAGCTTTTCTGCTTTTTGCGAGTTCTTCACTGCTGCGGGATAGTCATCTATATTCCAGGTTTCGCTCAGTCTACCTTCGGTGGCGATTTTTACATCAAAGGCCAAGCTGTCGCCGTTCATTTTGGCATTGATTTCGCTTTTCATCGCCTTCATTTCGTAAGTTATTTCCTGTTTGTTCCCGTCATAGGTTTTGATAATACCGGTCTGTCCTTCATTGGTCAGCCAAGCGAGGCACTCTGTATCCTCCTGGTTCAACGCCCCTACCCAGTGCCCGGTATCTCCTTTAATAATACCTGCACCCGAGAATTCTACTTCGCCATTCGCCGTCACCAGATTTTGTAGCGCAAAGCTTCGCTTGGAATACATCAGGGCATCCATTTTGGATAAAATGACCGGGTCCATTACCTTGCTGGTTCTTTTCTGATTATGGACCATATCCCTGATATGAAATGCGGGAATTTCATTCTTTTCCTTGGAGATGAGTGTATCCTCTGCCCGGCCCTGACTCAGGAACACCATAGTACTTGGACGGATATCGTTATCACGAAGTACAAAATCCATTAACTGGTTCATCTCCTGACGCTTAAGCAGCTCGGTCGAGACCACAATAACTTTAAGGTGATGCCCGATAATCGGCCGGTCCAGGCGGAGCGAGTACTGGCGGAATATTTCCAGCACAGAATCTCCTGTCCCCGTTACATTCAGATAGGGAGCATCACTGCTACTGCTACTACTGCTGCTCTGACGGCCTGTCCCTCCTAAGGAATTTGCCGGAACGAGCTGTATGGTGGCTGTAATTGTATTCCGTTTGGGATAAGTCGCCCCCTGATCCTGCAGCGCCTGCTCGGTGAGGGTGGGCTCCCCGACATCCAGAGCCAGGCCGGAGTATAGCGCCAAATCTTCGATCTCCTTGCTGCTCCAGCAGGAGGTCTGTGTAGTCAGAAGGATTAGGCTGCACACCAAGAGGAGAAGCCTTCTATACATGCTGCTTCAACCCCTTCACACGGATGAGCCAGATAACCGAGAGCAGCACAGGCAGCAGCAGGAACAGAAGAATCCCCATTTTGCCGATGGCATCCCCGAGTGCGAACAGGTCGGTTATAGATTTGGGCAGCATCGCCGATAGGAACAGAACGGGAACCATAGCATAAATAATCGGATGGAGCTTCATCTTGAAAATCTGTGAGATTCCCAGCGTAGACTGGAAAAAGAAGCTGCTGAAGTTACAGAACATCTGCATCAGCCAGATGACCATAAACGGAAATTCCATACGCTCGAAGATAAAGCCCGGAATCTCGAAGCTGCGCATCAAATCGATCGTAGGCCAGGTGCTGGTAATGGCGGAATTAATAGAAATGCCTCCGATGACCATGACTACGGTCAGTAAATATAGACACAGAAGGACTGCAATACCTCCAAGCATCGCTCTGACTGCCTGCTTGGGCTTCTGCATGTACGCTACGAGTGTCATCGTAACCTCACATCCAGTGAATATAAGCACAGTAGATTTCAGGCCTCTTAATACAGGGAACAGTCCATTGCCGAGTACAGGGCGCAGATTATCGATATCGAAATGCCGGAAGCTGAGGGCATAGGAAATGAGCAGGATCATAATACTGATCGGAAACACAATGGTATAGACACGGGCAATGGAATTGATGCCTCCGTACACAAGGTAGGTGCTTAGCCAGAGAAAAGGAAGAATGACTGCCCAAATGGGGGTTCCCTCCAGCAAAAAGAACAGTGTGACCTCGGCCAGCGTGCGGATTTCAAAGCCGGCAATAACGATGAAATAGAGAATCAGAAGCAGGCATAGTGCTCCGCCGATCACCCGGCCGGTAATCAGTCCGGCATATTGGAATACGGTTTTGCCCGGGAATTGCTGGCTGATCTTCACCATCAGGGTTACAACCAGCATAACAATGGCTCCGCCGAGCAGGACGGATAGCCAGGAATCCGGGGTCTTGACGGTCTGGCTTACACTCCGCGGCAATGTAAGAATACCAGCACCCAGAATAGTGTTGTTCAAGAAAACGGTCGCTTGTAAAGCTGTGATTTTATCGTCGGTGCGTACAAACATTATGCGTTCCTCCTTGCGCGCAGGCGCGGTTATGATTTTCGTTTATCCTGTTTGGTTTTCATCATCACCGGTCTGCGTTTCATCAGAGCCATCGGAGCACGCAGGAACAGATCTTTCCAGTCACTCAGCCGGAAAGGGGATACCGGCGTCAGATAAGGCACACCGAAGCTTTTGAGCTTGGTGAGATGGCAGCAGATCAGCAGGAAGAACAGAATGGTGCCGTACATCCCCAGCACTGACGCGAACAGCATGCCGGCGAAGCGCAGCAGCCGCAGTGTGATTCCTGCACTATACATGGGAATTGCGAAAGACGAGATAGCCGTGACAGCAACCACTATGACCAGAAAAGGGCTGACGATGCCCGCCTGTACGGCGGCATCCCCGATGATCAGACCGCCGACGATCCCCATGGCCGGGCCGATCGGCTTCGGCAGCCGGATGCCGGCTTCCCGTAGAATCTCGATGGCAATTTCCAGAATCAGCACTTCAATCAGTGAAGGGAAGGGTACGCCCTGCCGGGTCTTGATGATGGTGATTGCCAGCTCCGTCGGTATCAGCCCCGGATGAAAGGAGATGAACGAGATATACAGGGACGGGGCCATCAGCGCCAGGAAGGCGGCTGCAAAACGGAGCAGCCGCAGCAGTGTGCCGGGAAGCCAGCGTTCATAATAATCCTCCGGCGATTGCAGCAGCATACTGAAGGTTACCGGTACAATCAGTGCGAAGGGTGTTCCGTCCAGCAGAATAGCAATCCGTCCCTCCAAGAGGGCGCTAATGACCCTGTCCGGCCGTTCAGTATTCTGGACCTGCTGGAAGGGGCTGAGATAGTTGTCTTCAATCAGCTGCTCGATATAGCCGGATTCGGCGAGGAAATCGATATCGATTTTGCCGATACGGTTCGTAACCTCCTCCAGCAGCTCGGGATTGACGATATCCTTCATATAGGCCAGGACTATATCCCGCTGAATGGTGTTGCCTGCCCGGTAGGTCTTCATCTCGAGCTGGTCACTGAAGCCCTGGCGACGGAGCAGGGAGGTGTTCTCGCTTAATACTTCAGAGAAGCCCAGTCTAGGCCCGCGCAGCAGGGCTTCAGAGACTGGCTCCCCAATCGTGCGGTTGGCGCCTCCGGGAAGCTCAATCAGCAGACCGCCGGGCAATCCTTCAATCAGCAGGGCCGTGTGGCCGAAAAGGACAGATTTATTGAAGCTCTCCACACTGTCCGCTTCATTAAGCTGGCTGAAGGGCAGCAGCTGGTTGGCAATCTCTGCAGAGGACACCGGGCCGGCGGGTATCTCATACATCAGGAACTGCATAATCCGCATATTAAGAATCCTGTCATTCTGCATGCCGTCTACGTAGATCAGCGCTCCCCGGCCTACGCCATTCGCGATCGTGAATTCCCGGATATGCAAGTCGCTGTTGGCACCGATAGCATTCTTCACCGCGAGCAGGTCGGTAGTATAGTTGCCGCTGAAGGGGATTGAAGCCGGTGTGCCAGATTTTGCCCCGGCTGGAGACTGTGCTTGTGACCGGGGAACGGTCTTGGTGCCGTAGCCAGACTGACCCCGCCCGCTCCCTACCAGCAGGTACAAAGCTTTGTACAAGTATCCGAGGACAAGCGGAACGAGCAGAGCAACACCCGCCTGACCAAAGATTGCCCAGCCGGGTATATAGGATACAATGGAAGCAAGCAATCTGATCATCCCCCCAGCCGCAGAAATTAAGAATCCGTGTTAATGAAGTTTTCCAAAGTTTGCTTCGATTTAGTCATTTCTCTGAAAAATATAAATAAAAACCGGAGGCGCTCTTGTGGAAGCGCCTCCGGTTTTTATTTAAGATAAGAATTTAATGGAATGACGGGTGCCGCCTTTCCGCCCGCTGACGGCCTCCGGAATTAACGAATCACCGGGTCCTCTGACTACTGTAGCCCGCCTCTTCTGTTACTTGCCGGTAGCCAAGCCGTTTGCCGCGGCATCGCCTGCCGGTGCCTTGCCTTGACCCTGTCCCCGTCCGCCGCCCATTCCACCGCCGCCGAAGCTGCCGAAGCCAAGCGTGATTTTCTCTGCCTCGGCAGTATCCGTCTTCAGTGTATATTGGATGATGTCATCGGCTTTCAGGTCGGAGAGGGCGAGCGTGGTCTCCGTCTGAGCGCCGTTGTCGAAGGTGACCGATACGTACTGGGTATCACTTCCGGTTGTGATATCGGTTGTCTCTTCCGAGAAGTTCTGCATCATGCCGCCCCTCATCATGCCGCCGCCTTGAGGTCCGCCGCCCTGCGCAGAGTCCTTACCTCCCCCGTCTGTGGGCTGTCCGCCTTCAGGGGGAGTACCTTGCCCCTCCGCCTGGGCACCTGCCGCGTTGCCGGGAGCCGCTGCCCCGCCTTCCGGCGCAGTCCCCTCTCCGCCGTTCTGCTGCCGTGCCGGCATATCAGCGGTGTAGATTGTGATGGTGTTTCCGCTGATGCTCTTGATTTTGCCGATATTCATTCCGGCCCGGTCCATCCGGTTCGCGCCTGCCCCGGCAGTCCCGTCCGGCTGAGCCGCCTTGCTGCCGCTCTGGGTCTGGGCTGTCTGAGCATCGCCTGAGGTTGCTGCCGCCGGAGCTGTATCCGAGCTGCAGCCGGCAAGCAGGATCGCAGCAAGCAGGCTGCCGGCCATCATATAAGGCACATGTTTTTTCATATTCATAGTCCTCCTAAACTGTATGGTGTGTATAAACTTCATCGCCTGTTGTCGTATAATGCTGGCATAAAAAGCCTGGGATTAGGTTTAACACTGTCCTGGAGGACAATATATCAGATGCTCCTGAAAGCAGGCTTAAAGTTAGGCAGAGCTTTCCCGGAAGTATCGCTTGGTGAAATGTTATATAATGCATAATAGAGTGGATTTGACAGAGAACAGGAATGAAGCGTTCAGGAAAGAGGCAGCACATGAAAACCTTACTGGTAACAGGCTACCGTGCGCATGAGCTCGGGATTTACGACAGCAAACATCAGGGGATTCCTTATATTAAGAAGGCGCTCGCCAACCGGCTCGCTCCGCTGATAGAAGATGGGGTGGAGTGGGTTATCACTCCCGGCCAATACGGCGTCGATCTATGGGCCTGCGAGGTTGTGCTTGAGCTGAAACGGCAATACCCCGGACTGAAGCTGGGGATCATTACAGCCCATGCAGCCCCGGAAGAGAAGTGGAAGGAAGAGAAGCAGAATGAATACCGCCGTATTATTGCCGGAGCAGACTACTACGGAGCTGTGAGTAATGCACCCTATGACGGCAGCTGGCAGTTCAGGGCGAGAGATGATCTGCTGTTCCGCAAAAGCGACGGGATTCTGCTGTTCTATGACGAGGATGCTGCGGAAGGCAGTGCGAAATTCACCAAGGAACGGGCAATGAAGCTGCATGCTGAAGGTGATTATGAACTCTATCTGATGCATGCAGAGGAGATTCAGAACATTGCCGACGAAGAGAGCCAGCGAGGTTACGAATGAGGAGGAGAGCAGGTTGAGTGAAAAGCAGGCTGAAGAGGATATTTGTTATGTAATATTGCTGAGCCCGACTGCACAGGACCGCAGAGATATGGATATCATCCGGGCGCATGTCAGACATCTGCAGGAGCTGGAACGCAGCGGACAGCTGGTGCTGTGCGGTCCCTTCAGTGACAGTCCCGGCGGAATGGTCATTATCCGCGCCGGTTCCCGTGAAGAGGCAGCAGAGATTGCCGGGCGGGACCCCTATGTACTATCGGGTATCCGCAGCTATGAACTACGCACCTGGGGCCTGTCCCATGAAGGCAACAGGCACATGGGCATAGCCGCCGATTAGGCGGCTTACAAGAGGATTTTAGATGAAGCTCTGCAGCGAAGGCGCCTTGCGGACCTTGTAATTCTGCTCGTAGGCATAAGCCAGCCGGATGAGCACCGGTTCCTCATAAGCCCGTGCCGAGAAGGTTACGCCAAAGGGAGCGCCAGCCGATGTGTAGCCGGACGGTACTACAATGGACGGGTAACCGGCTCTTGACGTGATTCGTGCGCCGAAGTCAGCCGGGAATAAGAGGGCATCCAGCTGATGCTCCCGCATAGTCGCATCGATACCCAGTTCCTTGCAGAGCCGCAGATCCGTCGCACGGTCACGCAGATACTGCGGCTCCGTGAGGGTGCCGGAGGTTGTATATTCGGCATCCAGCAGGGTGGCTTGCCCGAACTTCAGCGTTTCTACCGGATGGGCATGATTGAAATCAATGATATCCTTCAGGGTTCGCATGGGAGCGCCCGGGCCCAGTTTTGCCAAATAGGCGTTAAGTGAGGTTTTGAACTCATTCAGCACCACAGAGGAATAGCTGATCTCCCGTGCAGTTGTAATCTCTGCCGGATCAATAATGGTCGCCCCGAGCTCGCGCATTCTGTCCACTGAGGCATTGAACAGCGCGAGCTGTTCGTCTGTAAGCTCCTCGAAATAATAATCCCGCGGAATCCCGATGCGCGCACCCTTCAGGCCGTCTTCATCAAGGAAGACCGTATAATCCGCATGTAGTCTGCCTGTATTCGTCCCCATTGAGGCATCGCTGTCGTCCTGTCCAAGCAGGGCATTCAGCAGAAGTACAGCATCGCGGACGGTTCTCGCCATAGGTCCGGCGGTATCCTGCGTATTGGAGAGCGGAAGAATGCCGGAGCGGCTGATCATTCCCACAGTAGGCTTGATGCCGATGACCGATCCAAGGTTGCCGGGATTCAGGATCGAGCCCGAGGTTTCCGTTCCTACGGACACCGCGCAGAAATTGCAGGCAACCGCCACTGCAGATCCGGCGCTGGAGCCGCCTGTCGGCGTGGAGATATTATAAGGGTTAAGCACCTGACCGCCCCGGGAGCTGAAGCCTGAGGGCATGCCGTTCGTCATGAAATTGGCGAATTCCGTCATGTTGGCCTTGCCCATAATAATCGCCCCGGCTTCGCGCAGCCTGGTAACAATGAAGGCATCCTCCTGCGCAAAAGAATCCGCCAAAGCCAGCGAACCCGCACTGGTATGCATTTTATCCCCTGTGTTGATATTGTCCTTCAGCAATACCGGTATACCGTGCAGCGGTCCCCGGGGCCCCTGAAGCTGTCTTTCCACGTCCAGGGATTCAGCGATGAACAGCGCATCCGGATTAATCTCCAGCACGGAATTGATCGTCAGGCCGTTTTTGTCATGATCTGCAATGCGTTCAAGATACATAAGGACTAATTGTCTGGAAGTGATTTCTCCGGAATCCAGAGCGGCCTGAATCTCCGGTAGGGTAGCCTCTACGATTTCAAAACTCATGCGGGTTCACGCTTCTTTCCCTCTAGGTTTTAGGTTTTCTCCTTCATCTAACCATAGTTTTCCCTGTCTTCATAGTGTTGTTTTTGCTGTCCGGGTTACTCTTACAGTTCATGTTAGTTCTTAAAGAAATGTTAGAGGCGTATCTCCCGTGGTTAATAGTTGACATGCACTAACACATCTTGCCAATAACGATTAGGAGGATTACAACTTGAGAAAATGGACTGCATTATTCATGGGGGTTATTCTGTCTGCTGCCTTAACCGCATGCGGCAACAATGAAACGGCTCAGCCGGCTGCTGATGCTTCTGAAGCCCCGGCAGCAGCTGCCGGTACTACCGCCACTACAGCCCCAGCCGAACAGACATCCGCCGGCGTTCCGGCTCTGGAGGAACTGCTGCAGAAGACGGCTGCTGCACAATCGGAATTGAAGAGCTTCGCCATGAACTCGCAAATTCAGCAGAATATGGTGGTCAAGCAGGGCGAAACCAATCAGGAACAGGCCATTGAGATGGCAGTGAACGCTGAATATACTAAAGATCCGCTGGAAATGCATCAGGAGATCGTTATGACTCTGGCAGGCCAGGGAGAACAGAAGATGGAGCAGTATGTAACCGCAGACGGTTTCTTCTCGCTGACGAACGGGCAGTGGGTTAAGATGCCGGCTGCGATGACTGAGCAGTTGACCGCTGCCATGCAGCAGTCTGCAAATCCTGAGAAGCAGCTGGAGCAGTTCAACCAAATTGCTGACCAGACGAAAATCACCGAGGAAGGTGACAATTATCTGATAACAGCAGAAGTATCTGGCGAAGAAGTCAAGAATCTGGCGAAGAGCTATCTGAACCAGAGCGGAAGTGTAGACAGCCAGATGACTGCGATGATGGAGCAGATGAATATCAAGAGCATGAACATCGCTTACACCGTGGACAAGAAGACTTATTTCCCGACTTCATCGGATGTTAATCTGGTCATGGATATGAGCAGCGGTGAACAGACCGTCTCGATGGATATGAAGATGAAGGCAACCATTAGCGATCATAACAAGATCACGGAGATCAAGGTTCCGCAGGAAGCTCTGGAGGCGCAGGAGGCTCAAATGCCGGCAACCCAGTAACCGGCCCCAATATAAATCATGCAGAACAGGAGGACCCGTACACCGGGTCCTCCTGTTTGGTCATGGCAATGCTGACTACATGTTTACAGGCCAAAGGGGGACATGCTGTTGAACAGTCCGTAGGCTGCTCCGGCCAATACCGACATTACCAGCTTGTAGAATATATATCCGGTTGCAACGTTTGCAGTGGCAATCAGGTATAGGGTATCGATTCCGCGGTTGGAGGTGTTTAGCGGATATTGAAACGCCACGGTGTTGATGCTGACAAAGACGAAAAGAAAGGACAGAATAAGCAGGAGAACCGAGAAGGAATACAGGCTGAGGATCAGCGACAGGATAGCCAGAACCAGCAGCGCTACAGCGGGAACGAGCAGAGTGCCGAATCTTGCGATCAGCAGCTTGAGATCAAAGCTGACTTTCTCCAGCCGGAGTGCGGCATAAGTAGTCCCGCAGCCAACGGCAATTCCTGCAGCCGTTAATAGAAGCGGCCTCAGAAATCCGGGGCCTATGATTGGCGAGATATCCCATTTAATGAACCAGGTGAGAAAATATAGTGCTGACAGTATTGCCGTCAGTCCCATTGTAATCAGACTGTTCAACAATTGGGCGGCCTGGACCTCTTTCATCGTACTGTAAGGACGGGTTAGAGCACTCAAGAAAAATCCCCAGTACTGTTTACTGACCTGCTTAGCCTGCCTGACGCGTTCATCCTGGAGCAGATTGTCCCATTGCCCGGATGTTCTGCGCTGGGGCTGCGGTTGCCCGTTATCTGAATTTGGCCCTCCGGGATTCGTAAAGGGCGCTCCGCCTTCCGGATTGTTCATTGCTCTTCCTCCTTAAGAAAAATATGGAAATCATAGCATTGGCTATAGTATAAGGGGGTTGCCCTATAAATACTATAAATTTGCCAAAGACATAAACCGCCCATACCGGATTCGTTGCCGGGAGAACCTGGAATTTTTATGTTTCATAGGGTTTAGGCTTAATGGGCTTAATTGTTGTACGCAGTACAGCTTAGCTTCCTAAATCCCTGGGTGTTCGGACAGATTGTTGTATGAAATACAAGAATTGTCCCGCTTCATGCTATGTGGGAAGAGGAATGCTGCCTTTTGTACAACAATTTCCGATTATAGCCGGGATTACGAGGGGAATGTTGTATTATGGGCAGGATTTTAAAAAGCCTGTATTCCGCAGATAAAATGCGGTTTACAGGCTTTGCGTTGAATGTACCTTACAGGAAAGCTGGCGGGTAATCAGGAAGTTACTCCTGTTCCCGGACAAATCCCTCTTCCGCCAAATACTCCTCGGCTTCTTCTACTGTTTCGAAGGCCATCTCCAGCTGGAGGCCTGCATACAGGTACCACAGATCTTCCTCGAATCTTAGACTCAGCGTGTGGCCATCCTCATTCTTCCATAGAGATTCAGTACCAGTCTGCGCTTTTTTCTTTCTTTTGGCCGGAGCAGGGGCATCGGGAATGAACATGGATAGAGACGTAATCGAAGCATCCACCAGTTCCCGCAGTTCAGCTTCCGAATAATCCCTGATGTTCACCAGACCTTTGTCATCACTCTCATAGCCCCGCAGCAGGCCGGCATAGACGAAGCCGTTGCCGTTCGGGTGGAGATGGGAAGCGACGGTCTTCTTGTCATGCCGGCTCTCCTCGAAGTGGTAGTTCACCCGCCCAAGCGAGACATTCCGCCGTTCCAGCTGGGGGTAGGAATCAAGAATAGCTAATTTCTGTTCAAAAGTAAGCATATGCAGCCTCCGGTTCGCATTTTCGTCAGTTGATTATACCATGCCGGCGGGCAGTGGACTATATAGCCTGCCGGAACTGTTACGGCCCTTAAGCCGGCTCAACCGGCAAGCGGCAGCCGCAGCACGAACGAGCAGCCCTGCTGCGGGGTGCTGCCCAGCTCAAGGCTGCCGCCCATGCCTTCGGCGAGCAGCCTGCTGAAGGTCAGGCCTAGCCCGAGTCCGCGCAGCACGCTCTGCTTGGCAGTGCTGCGGAAGAAGGCTTCGAAGATCAGCTCCCGGCTCTCCGGATGAATACCCGATCCGTTATCCGTCACCGTAATTTCGGCGCTGCCCTGCGGCGTGGCCGCAAGCTCCAGCGTTAATTGAAGCTTGCGGTCCTGTGCCTTCGCCTGCACGCTGTTATTGAGCAGATTGACAATAATCTGCTGGATACGCAGCGGATCTCCCCGCAGAAACAGCCGGCTCTCCGGCAGATGAAGGATGGGCTCGCAGACATCCTCGCCTTGGGTCAGCTTCCATTGATAGAGGATTTCCTCCAGCAGCGGAGCGGCCTCCAGCCTATCATGACGGACAGCAACAATGCCCGCTGTCAGCGCGTTATAGTCGAGCAGATCCGCGACCATGCGCTGCAGCCGCTCGGCTTCGAGTAAGGCGATATCGAGGAACTCCCCGGCCTCATCCCCCTCGACCACACCCTCGCGGACCGCATGAAGCAGTCCTTTAATGGAGGTGACCGGGGTCTTCAGTTCATGTGACACTCCGGCCAGCATGACGGCCCGGGACTGCTCGAACTGCTGCAGCTTGCCCGCCATCTCCTGGAAGGATACCAGCAGTTCATGGATTTCCCGCTCCTTGGCTCCGGTCTCCAGCACGATGTTATACTGGCCGCCGCTGATCTGTGCAGCAGCGGCAGCGACCCGCTGAATCGGCTTGGCCAGCTTGATCGACAAGAGGTAGATCGTCAGCCAGCTTAAGATGATCAGGAAGACAATGATGATCGAGAAGAAGGTGATCTCTTCCTGCGGGATATGACGCAGGGAACGTTTGGACTGCAGGACGATTACCTGCCCGAGCGTTCCCTGATCTCCCTGGATCTGCGCAGCGGCGGCCTTGAATTCCGGGCTGCGGGAATCCGTCAGCGTATCATTCAGCTTATGCCGCATCTCTTCATCCGTCAGAGGAGGCTGGGAATACAGCAGCTCGCCCGAAGGTCCGGTAATGATCACGCACATTTCCATGGTTACCTTGAAGAACCGCTTGCGGTCCTCGACCAGCTTGTCGAGGCCCTGGGTGATGGCGAGCTGTCCGTCCGTGCCGACGCTGCGGTCGGCAATCTCCTGGGCCAGCAGGCCGGTGGTCTGCATCCGGTTGTTCATCGCTTCCTGCTGAATCCACCAGAAGGTTACCAGCGCCGTCAGCAGCAGCCCGATACTGATAATCAGCAGGTAACGGACGGTCCAGTAGGAGAGGATCGATGTGGGTTTCTTTGTTCTGTTATTCATGTTGTCCATAATTGATAACCTGTTCCTCTCAGGGTACGGATCTCTCCTTCATTGTCCGGCCAGTGCGAGAGCGCCTGGCGCAGTCTTTTGATGGACAGATCAACGGCCCGGTCACTTCCTTCATAATCCATTTCCCAGACATGCTCCAGCAGCTGGTCCCGGGTGCAGATCTGATTCGGGCGCTCCGCCAGGAATAACAGCACCGACATGTCGCGCGGGCTAAGACTGACCTCGGCCCCGTTCAAGAACACACTGCGCGCAGAGTAATCAATGAACAGGCTGCCGAAATGGCGCTTGCGGCTGCCGTCCGACCACTGCGAGGGGCGGCGCAGCACCGCATTCACGCGGGCGACAACCTCCTCGGGGATGAACGGCTTCGACATATAGTCATCGGCACCGCCGTCCAGTCCCGCCAGCCGGTCATTGATGCCGTCCCTGGCCGTGAGCATAATGACAGGACAGCTGCTTTTCTCGCGGATCAGTCCCAGCAGCTCGAAGCCGTCCATGTTCGGCAGCATAATATCGAGCAGAATCAGCGAGGGCGGCGCCACCTCGAAGGCTTCCAGGGCACTCCGGCCGTCGGCGGCACGGGTGACGTGGAAGCCCGCTTTTCGCAGATAAGCACTGAGCACCCGGGCAATCGCCTCCTCATCCTCAACAATCAGAATGGATTTCATCTATTCAGCCTCCTTCTCAGGCCCGGCGGGGAATGCTTCTCCCGGGGCTACAGCTATGTGTTAGTTAAAATTACGACAATTCTACCATACTGCGGGCCGGTGTGCTTTGACTTCTTCCCGACATATTGCTTTGTTAGAATGGGAACCAAGCCTAATAGGGCATACAGAGAATTGGATGGAGGGAATAAGATGAAGAAGAAAACAATCGCCTTAATAGCAGCCGTAGTCGTTATCGCAGGAGCCATCACAGCATTCATGTTACTTAACAATAGCCTGGGCAATAATGTTGAGATCGAATCTGTTATTCCTGCGCAGAATCAGGGAACTGAAACCCAGGAGGCGGGAACTGCAAACGCGGCGGCAGCGACTGGTGCTGCAGTTACGGCAGAGCAGCTGAACGGTGCCTGGAGCATTGCGGATACGTCCAAAGTCTACTGGTCAGTGACAACTTCCAAAGAAACTGTTAACTTCGTAGACCCTTCCGTTACCGGAAACTGGAATGTGAACCTGGAGGATGCCAGCTCGATGACGGGCGAGGGGACCGTAGAGATGAGTGCGCTGGATTCCGGCAACGGCCAGCGGGACGAGCATGTCAAGGGAGCAGACTTCCTGGCAGTGACGGAGTTCCCGGAGTCCACATTTACCGTGAGTTCCTTCTCGGAGCTTCCGGAGGAATGGACGGAGGGCACAGCGGTGCCGGTTGAGCTCCAGGGTACGCTGACAGTCAAGGGGATAGAGAAGGACGTTACGTTTGACTCGCAAGCCGTATACAGCGGCGGACAGCTTATGCTGTCAGGAACAACCATGGTTACCTTTGAAGATTTCGGCATGAGCAATCCGCATTCGATTGTGCTGGATACCGAGAATAACCTTGAGGTGCGTTTG
Organism: Paenibacillus sp. FSL R10-2736; assembly: GCF_038000245.1. NCBI lineage: Bacteria > Bacillati > Bacillota > Bacilli > Caryophanales > Paenibacillaceae > Paenibacillus > Paenibacillus sp. FSL R10-2736. The sequence goes on along the minus strand of NZ_JBBOBN010000001.1, from coordinate 6,484,396 downwards.
GAGCTTGTACTGAGCAAATAATATAGGATTAGATTGTTTATAAGAAACTCTCCCCGTCACTGCGGATTCGCGGCTGGCGGGGAGAGTTTTTGGTTCGGGTATATATACAAACCTAACAGTGGCCGGAAGTCAAACATTCTCTGCAGCCACGGCTAATCCCCACAGTGGAATTTTCCCGGTTCAATCTATATAGTGCCTTTATCTTTATATGGAATGAACCGGACTGAGAAGCCGTTATTTCTTCCAAAATCCTCTTTATGGAGCTCAAGCGGACTGAGAATCACTTATCTTGTTTTTTTATGCCCGATAGGGTGTGAACCATCAATTAACGGATTCTGAGTCCGTTTGGCCAGCAAATACATCTGATTAACTGGAATAGAGGATTCTCAGTCCTTTTCACCGGCGGATGAGTTGATTTGTTGAACATTTGATGGTGTACTAGAGGAGAAATCTCTATGCCCTATTGCGGGTCCGGAACAAACTATTCACCCTCCATTTCGAAGGCGGCACTGCCCGGCGGAACAAAGGGAAATTGGTGTGACTGCTGGTGATATTGCTTCACTTCTGAAGTATGAGCTAGCTTCAATAGATTATGGTAGCTTCAATGGATTATGTTTGATTCAATGGATTATGATTTGTAGTTGGATTCATCCGGTGATCGTACATAAATATGTCTATAAATTCAATACATCCCGAAGGAGACAATGAAATTGGCTGATTATCCGAAACTGGTGCGTGACGGAATACCGGCGCTGATTGCGGCGAACGGGCAGACCTGCAGGACAAGAATTATGGACGAGGAGGAATACATAGGGGAGCTGCGTGCGAAGCTGCACGAGGAGCTGGCTGAGTATTTACGGGAGGACAATGACGGACAAGCGCTGGAGGAGCTGGCGGATCTGCTGGAAGTAATCCGGGCCTTGGCGGTAACCCATGGCGGGGACAGCGGTATTCTGGAACAGATCCGTGCTGACAAAGCGGAGCGCCGCGGCGGATTCAAGGACCGGATTCTGCTGCTGCAGGTGGAGAGCAGGGGTTGACCGTATGGACCCGGCAGGTGGCGATTAGCGGGCATCATGTACACACCAGGCACATTTTGATATATTAGTTTTCGCAAACTCGTGACTTTAGTCGTAAGTTAGGAAACTTCGGATAAGGCATGTCTATGATATATTAATTATCCGACATGTGTTCGATTGAAAAATAACTTATATGCCTTATTATCAATGAAAAAACCGATTTTTTTAATGACATATGTTATGATGAATAAGAGGTGACTACATATGTCTGAGATTAAGTATGGACGAGGTTATGTATTCTCCATCCAGTATCATATTGTTTGGTGCGTAAAATATCGTCATAAGGTATTGCTCAATGATGTAGAGATAAGACTTAAAGAAATCCTTAGCCAAATCGCATTAGACAACCACTTTGAGATTGCGGAGATGGAAAGTGACAGCGACCACATTCACTTGCTGGTAGAATGTTCACCGCAACACGCCATTCCTTCCATGATTAAGGCTTTAAAGGGAGTGTCAGCAAGATTGTTGTTCAAAGAGTTTCCTCCACTTAAACAGAAATTGTGGGGCGGTCATCTATGGAATCCCTCTTACTTTGTAGCTACGGTTAGTGAGAACACAGAGAAGCAGATACGGGAATATATTCAAAATCAGAAAGTGAAGTGAGAACCCTGCTAACACATAAAGCGTACAAATTCCGTATATACCCAACCGTAGAACAGCAGATACAGATTGCAAAAACGATGGGATGTAGTCGCTTTGTGTTCAATCACTTTCTGAACCAGTGGAATGAAGCATACAGGGAAACAGGCAGGGGATTAACGTACGCTTCCTGCTGCTCTGAACTCACGAATCTGAAAAAAGAAATCGATTGGCTGAGAGAGCCGGATAAGTTTTCACTGCAAAATGCGTTGAGAAACCTAGATGATTCGTTTAAACGTTTCTTCAAGAAGCAGAATGACGCTCCAAGATTTAAAAGTAAAAAGAATCCTACCCAGTCCTATCAAACGAATTTCACGAATGGAAACATTGCTCTTGTAGGCAATAAGATAAAGTTGCCGAAACTTGGGCTCGTTCGCTTTGCGAAAAGTCGTGAGGTAGAAGGGCGTATTTTAAATGTGACCCTTAGACGTAATCCTTCGGGTAAGTACTTTGTCTCTGTTCTTGTAGAAACGAATGTAGAGCCCCTTCAACAAACGAATAAAGAAGTCGGAATAGATGTAGGGGTGAAGGATTTTGCGATTTTGTCGGATGGCACCGTATTTGGCAACCCTAAATTCTTTCGTACGCTGGAAGCAAAGCTAGCCGATGCACAACGTATACTTTCTAGAAGACAGGAGTTGGCGCTTACGCAAAAGCGTCCTCTTGCCGAATCCAAGAACTATCAGAAACAAAAAAGAAAGTTGCACGTATACATGAACACATAACCAATGCTAGAAGCGACTACTTGCATAAAATCTCAACCGAGATCATCAAAAGCCACGATGTAATCGGTATTGAAGATTTATCCATAAGCAATATGCTTAAGAATGGTAACCTTGCCAAAGCGATTAGCGAAGTGTCATGGTCGCAATTCAGAAGGATGCTTGAATACAAAGGAAAATGTTACGGCAAACAGGTTGTAGTCGTAGCCAAGAACTTCGCAAGCAGTCAACGATGTTCAAGTTGCGGATATAAAAATAAAGACGTTAAGAATCTTGCCTTACGTGAATGGGATTGTCCAGAATGCGGAAGCCATCACGATCGAGATATTAACGCAAGTTTAAATCTTAAAAATGAAGCGATAAGACTTCTAACCGTGGGAATTACGGGGATAGCCTAATCAATTAGAAGCCATTAGGTTTCCGTACTTAGGAATCTCGTCACTTTAGTGATGAGTGGTTCAAAGAATCATAGGGACTAAGTTTCATTTAAGAGGAGGATTTAACTAATGACAGAAGATAACGCTTACACGATAAAATGGGGCATTCTCAGCACAGGCTGGATCGCCCATCAGTTCGCTACAGATTTGGCACATGCCAGCAATGGTGTGGCTTATGCGGTTGGATCGCGCACGCAGGAAAGCGCAGATGAGTTTGCCCGAAATCACGGCATCCCTGTGGCATATGCCACCTACGAGGAATTGGTCAGCGATCCTGAAGTGGATGCGATTTATATTGGAACGCCGCATCCGTTCCACAAAGAGAATGCGCTGCTCGCATTGCGTGCCGGTAAAGCCGTGCTCTGTGAGAAGCCTTTTACCGTGAACAGTGCAGAGCTGGAAGAAATCGTGGCGTATGCCCGCCAGCAGAAGCTGTTCCTGATGGAGGCTATGTGGAGCCGCTATATTCCGGCCAATGCCAAGGTTAGAGAATGGCTCGCAGCGGAGTGCATCGGCGAAGTGCGGCTGGTCAAAGCGGATCTTGGTTTCCGCGCGGACTGGAATCCGGAGGGGCGTCTGCTGAACCCGGCCCTTGGCGGCGGAGCCCTGCTGGATGTCGGTATCTATCCCATCTCCTTCGCGTCGATGGTATTCGGACCTCACCCGGAAGCCGTCTCCAGCACCGTACATATCGGCGAGACTGGTGTGGACGAGCACTTCTCCCTGCTGCTGTCTTATGGGGATGGCAAGTCGGCTTCCCTGAACGGCGGGATTCGCCTGAAGCTGCATGAAGAAGCCTATGTCTATGGAACTGAAGGCTATATCGTGGTCAAAGGCACGCTGGTAAATCCGAAATCGGCTGAGCTGTATATCGGCGGGGAGCTGGTGGAGACCTTTGAGGATGACCGTGCTTCGATCGGGTATTCTTTTGAAGCTGAGGAAGTGGGACGTTGTCTCCAGGCAGGGCTGACGGAAAGCCCGGTGATGACGCTGGATGAGTCCGTTGCGATTCTTAAGCTGCTGGACGGTGTGCGTGAACAATGGGGGCTTAAGTATCCCGGTGAATAAACTGAGCCTGACGCCATTAACCCGCAAGCTTCTGCTTCACACTGTAGTCTATCTTGTATTGTTTCTGGTGATCCCGTATTTTCAAAGCGGCGATTCCGGGGTAATGGAGGATCTTGGCAGCTGGCTGCTGCTGCTGGTTCTGGTGAATCCCACAGCCGTGCTGATTCTTGCTGCGGATTCGGGACTTAAGCTGGGCTTCAACCTGCTGGTATGCCTGTTGCCGTTGCCGCTGTTCGTGTTATCCATCTACGTGTTGTTTGACGGAAGCGGTGCGTTGTTCTATGGCATCATGTACTCCGTAATCGCTCTAATCAGCAATAGTATAGCTGCAAGCGTAAGAAGGAGGAAAAAGGGGGAAACCAAATGACATTGAATGCTGACCGCTACCAGGGCTGCCTGCAGGGTCTGGCCGCTGGAGATGCGCTGGGAACGACCGCTGAGTTCAAAGCACCCGGAACCTTTGAGCCGCTTACGGATATTGTCGGCGGCGGGGTATTTGGTCTCCAGCCGGGACAGTGGACCGATGATACGTCAATGGCGCTCTGCCTTGCGGAGAGTCTGCTTACGAAGCAGGCATTTGATCCTGTGGATCAGATGCAGCGTTATGTGAAGTGGTACCGCGAAGGAGAGCTCAGCAGTACCGGCGAATGTTTCGATATCGGCAATGCGACACGCGCAGCGCTGCATCAATTCGAAGCCGGCGGCGAAGGGTTCAGCGGATCGGAGGATCCTCATTCTGCCGGGAACGGCTCCATTATGCGGCTTGCGCCGGTGGTCATGTACTACGCAGAGAACCCTGCAGAAGCTATCCGCTATGCGGCGCTCAGTTCAAGAACGACGCATGGCGCAGTTGAATGTCTGGATGCCTGCCGTCTGCTCGCGGCGTACATCCTTGCCGGACTGCACGGGTGGAGCAAGCAGGACATGCTGGTCCCGGAGGCTTACCGTGATTGGCTGAATGAAGACAGCCTGACGCCGCATATGCTGAATATTAAGTATGGCTCCTACCGGATCAAGGAGCCGCCTGATATCCAAGGCTCGGGGTATGTAGTAGAGTCGCTGGAGGCGGCACTGTGGGCTTTTCACAAATCCTCCAGCTTTGCGGAGGGCGCACTGCTCGCTGTGAATCTGGGCAATGACGCCGATACCACAGGGGCGGTCTACGGCCAGATCGCCGGAGCGTATTACGGGCTGGATGGTATACCGGCAGAATGGCGGAGTAAGCTGGCCATGCGTGAGCTGATCAGTGACTACGCCGGCCGGTTGTTTACAGAACGGGTGGAATAGAAGGAAATAGGCTGCATGAGACAGGCTGAGCGCATCTATAACGGGCACTCAGCCTTTTTTAATTATGGAAAGGGGAGAATGGATATGGGCAAGGGTTGGCGGAAACTGCTGATATGGCTGCTGATTAACATCATCCTGGTAGTATTGACGGATGGGATGACATTCACATATAAAACCGGCGGAACGATATCCGGCAACGGCAATCCGGGAATTATCATGCTTGCGGCGGGATGGCTGTTTGGCATTATTCTTTTGTGCAGTGCGGGCATGGTGCTCTACCGATTATTCCGGATGAAATCCGTATTCAGCATACCAAGTCTGTTGATTGCCGTCTCAGCGCTTATTGTGCTGCCGCTCGCCATCTGGCTGGAAACCGGATATGTCGATGCGTTGAGAGTACATCTGAGAGGTTTCACCAGAGATGAGGATTCCGTCGTATTCCGCTTCGGCTGGATCAATCAATATACCAACAACCTGTTCTATAATGCTTATATTCTGGCTGGCGGGATCGCACTGGTTATCCTGGTGGCTTGGATTACAGCACTGCTGCGGCGGAAAGCCGGTACACAGTCACGGAGAAATTCCGGATAGTCGGAAGCGGAGAGCAGCGGCACTCCTACGTACGGCGATCCTTTCGGCGGGGGCTTAAGAGAAAGACAGGTAGAGATGAGCCGAATGCTATGCGAAAAACCGAATACATTGTGCCAGCGATAGGGTAAATGAACCGAATGTATACGAAAAACCGAATACATTGTGCTAACGATAGGGTTGATGAGCCGAATGTATGCGAAAAACCGAATACAAGGTGCCAGCGATAGGGTAAATGAGCGGAATGTATGCGAAAAACCGAGTATAATGCATCAACGATAGAGTAGATGAGCCGTACACTTACGGCAAGCCTGACATGGAGTAGATGTGAAAAAGGACAAGTACTCCGTTAATTTTTTCTGAACAAGGCAGTCCACAGAAAAGCTTCACCAAACAGCACATCCTTCTGATCCATCTGGCGCATGCGTCTGAACTCTATAAGCTCCAAACCGCTGAAGAAGCTCTTAAGCTTATCCTCGGTGAAGCCTAGTCCGCCCCGGAGGCTCCGCTGCCGGTACACTTCCCAATCTGTGATCTCCGCACCCATGGCGCCGGCGGCGAAGCAGACCAGTCCGAAATACCCGCTAGGCTTAAGTGTCCTGTTCACCAATTCGAGGAAGGTAACTCTCCGGTGGGGGTAGATGTGATGGAAACATCCGCTGTCATAGATGAGGTCGTAGCTGCCTGGCTCCAGGCTTAGGTCAAAAATATTGCTGCGGGCGAAATTCACCTCCACCTGATGTTTGCGGGCGCGTTCCTTTCCCCATTCTACCGCTGCCCGAGAGATGTCAATGGCATCCACGGCGTAGCCCTGCTGAGCCAGATAAACCGCATTTCTGCCGCCCCCGCAGCCTAATTCGAGCACCCTGCCGGGTGTAATATGCCCGCCACTTACGTATTCAACCAAATTCTCATCCGGACTATCCTTGAAGAAAGGAATCCCTTTATTCCGGTCCCCGTAGAACTGATCCCACCATTGCCCTTCTTCCCGAAAAAGAGAGTCCAGCATCCTCAGCGTATCCTCATGACTATAGATCGTTTCAATTGACATATAGCAGCAGTCTCCTTTCATTTCATTTGCCCGGTTTAGTTGTTAACGAAGATGGAGAGCCCCGGATATGCCTTCATCAGCTCAGCACTGTGTTCATTCAGCCGTGCCTGTTCAAAGCCTGTGCCCAGAAATTCCTGATCCGGCTTAAAAGTCACACTTGTCCCCGTATCCTTCGCGATTCCAACCGTCATCAGTCCGGACTGCGGCACACCATGCCTATATTCCTGGCGGTACATTCTGCCGCCGCGCCGGATATCAACGGTAAGTCTGCCGGAGAGGGCGTTGACCACGGCAATGCTGATCCCCTGCTCTGCACCGGGGACCTTAAAAGCTCCGTCTCCATTAAATCTATGAATATCGGTCAGTATGGATTGAACAGCTGGCATATTGGAATTCGGCAGAGACGCTACCGGAATTCCCCGTCCATTGTCCATTACGGTGACACTCCCGTCATCGTGCAGGAATATCCCGATTTCGCTGCAATATCCGGCCGCATGCTCCATCACCGGATTCTCGATAACGGCCCACAGCAGGTGATGGACATCGAAATTTTGTGCAGGGCCCAAATAAATCCCCGCGTTATTTCTCGTTCTCATCGTGTCCATATAATCGCTTGTATCCTCCAGAGTACTAACCGAAGCGAGCAGCAGGAGGAAGGGGAGGAGGCGGCGGGAAGGGAAGGCATAACGGCCTCCGTTCTCCTGCACTAATAAATCTGCGCCAGTCAATGCTTTGAGATGATGATACAGCTGGCCGGTAGTGCCCATGCCCAGACGTTCCACCAGCTCCGTGCCCGTAAGCGGCTCCTGAATGACGGATTTCAGAATGTCCAGCCGTTGCCGGTTGCTTAATGCCGCCAGTACTTTGGCTGATTTCTCGTTGTTCACTTCGAGCAGCTGTTCCATCGGACGCTCATGGGGCTCCCAGCGGTAGCTTTGTCCGTTAAGACGGGTATGGCCGGAATAAAATACAGATCCGCGTCCCGCGCCGGGCAGCCCCGCTTCTGCGGCTGAATTCACAGATTCTGGCGGATCAGCATGGCCTGCCAAGCTTCTCCGCTCAGTGTTCCAATGCTGGACGGCCGCCTGAAGTTCGGCAACCTGCTGCTTCAGCGTATCCAGTTCGCTGCTTAAGTCACGGGTCATGAAGGAAGACACCTGCTTTCGAAATTATGTAATTACGTAGTTACGTAATGATTGTAATTCATTAGCGTTATTTTGTAAATATTTAGGATGATATCTTTTTATGTGTAAACTAACATTACATATAATCCGAAATATTAATTAACATGTTAATTTATCTTACGTAAATTTATTGACAACTCTACCTTTTTATCTATAATGATGTATAAGCGGTGGACAATGATGCAGTTGTTGACGTACTTGTGACATAATGTAACATTATTAATAGCTATGAAGGTGTGATCGCAATGATCGCTTCCGCCGGACAATGGAAACAGGATATTTTAAGGATTTATAACGAAATCAACAAGAAGCTGTTTAACGCCGGCGTCAAGCAGCAGAAGGTCGACTTCGTGGGGAACAAGATTATTATTCTATCCATTAACAGCCGGGTGCCCGTACTGAAGGTGCTGGATACCCATGATGCCACGGCAAGCCGCCAGATTAATCTGGTACTGCATGAAGTATTCAAGTGTGAAATCAAGCAGGCATTTCTGGATGAATTTCAAGTGAATATCAAGGCCGTTCTTAAAGATTATGATGTGGAGACCGAGTATTCCGGTACGATCATAATTTTGGAGAAGGACCTCGAGCATTACCTGAACGTTACGTTGGAACTCTGATCTTCCGGAGAGCCGGCCTGCCGTCAGTTTTCGGACATTAGCCCTCTGGGGCTGTGTCTAAAACTGGCGGCTTTTTGTTTATCTGTTGTTTGTCCCGAGTTCATCCCGGCTGCCGATGCTATTAAACCTAATAAGGAGCTGATTCTATGAAAGCAAAGATTGAGATTGCCGGTGTAAGCAAGTGGTTCCGCCGTGACGGCCAGGAGATTATCGCCATGCAGGAGACGAATCTCTCTATAGAGCAAGGCAGATTTGTCAGTATAATCGGCCCCAGCGGCTGCGGCAAATCCACATTGTTCAATATCATAGCAGGACTGATTCCACCGTCTACCGGCCGCGTGCTTGCTGACGGTGAGGATATCGTTGGCAAGACCGGATATGTCGGATATATGCTGCAGAAGGACATGCTGCTCCCCTGGAGGACGATCCTGGATAACATTATTCTGGGCATGGAGATCCGCGGGGTGCCGCGTAAGGAAGCGGTAGCCCGGGCCCAGCCGCTGATGGACCGTTATGGACTGAAGGGCTTCGGCGGCCATTATCCGGCAGAATTGTCTGGAGGCATGCGCCAGCGGGCAGCGCTGCTCCGCACGCTGCTGTACGACCGGGATATTATTTTGCTGGACGAGCCCTTTGGCGCACTGGATGCCCAGACCCGGCTGACCATGCAGAACTGGCTGCTGGAGATCTGGGAGGATTTCCGCAAGACGGTGTTATTCGTCACCCACGATATTGATGAAGCCATCTACCTGTCTGATGACATCTATGTCTTCTCCGGGCGGCCGGGCAGGATCATCTCCAAGATTTCTGTGGATATGCCGCGCCCGAGACATAAGGAGGATACGGTATCTGCGTCATTTATGGAGCTTAAAGCCCATCTGCTGGACCTGCTGTCAGGCGGAGGCGAGGAGCCGGCAGCCCATATCTCGTAGAACTTACAAAACTTACAGAAGGAGAGAACAACTATGGAGAGTGTGCAAAAGAAAGGGTATGTAATTCACAAGCTGGAGCCGGCCCCAATCCATTCGGTCAAGCCTGAGAAAATGCAGAAGGAACCCGTCATCGTGGATGAAGAGGGTGCAAGGCGCCGGACACAGCGGATTGTCGGAATAGGGCGGCTGACGGTCGGGCTGCTGATCGTGCTCTGCTGGGAGCTGTTTACGCGGATCGGCTGGATGGATTCATACTATTGGAGCAGCCCGGTACGGATTCTCAGCACAACATGGACACAGGTGACGCAGGGTACTCTGCTGGAGGATATCGCTTATACCTCCAGCTCGACGATTCTGGGCTTCATCGGCGGAACCCTGATCGGATCGCTGCTCGGTTTATCCTTCTGGTGGTCACGCAGATTCGCCGGCATCAGTGAACCGTTCCTGATCCTGCTCAATGCCATGCCGAAGCTGGCGCTTGCTCCTGTGCTGGTGATTCTGCTGGGCATCGGATTCTTCTCCAAGGTGGCGCTCGCTTTTGCCATGACGGTAGTCGTTGCCGCCTTATCGGCGCACAGCGGCGTGCAGAGTGTGGACAAGGATATGGAGAAGCTGATGTATTCGCTGGGCGCGAAACGCCATCAGGTATTTACCAAGGTAGTCATTCCCTGGGCGATGCCCTGGATGATCAGCAGTCTGCGGATTAATATTGCCCTCTCGCTGGCCGGTGCGATTGTCGGGGAATTCATCGCTTCCAGCCATGGGATTGGCCGCATGGTGATCTACGCCGGTACGATCCTTGATATCAATCTCGTCTGGGTGGGAGTTGTAGTCTTGTCCGTTCTGTCGATGGTGATGTATGCGGGAGTGGTCCTGCTGGAGAAATGGCTGTCCAAGGGATACGGGATGAAGAAGGCTTGAGACCTAAGCAATCCTATATAAGATAAAGGGGAGAATCTGATGATGAATGTAACCAAAGTGAAGCTGTCCGCCGTCCTGCTTGCCTCTGTAATGATCCTGCTCTCGGGCTGCAGCGGTAAAAGTAATGCTGAAGTTGAAGCCGCAGCTGCCGGCAACGAAGCGGGGAAACTCAAGAAGCTGATCATTGCCGAGCCGCTGCACTACACAGGTTATCTGCCGCTGTACGTGGCGCAGCGCGAGGGATATTTTGCGGATGAAGGGCTTGAGGTTGAGATGCTGCAGGCTGCCGGAGGCACACATGTGACTTCGGTAGTCAGCGGGGATGCCTGGGGCGTCATCGGCGGTCCGGAATCCAATGCACTGGCGAATATCGGCAACTCTGACCCGATCGTATCAGTCAGCAATGTGGTTAACCGTGCGAATGTCTATCTGATGGCCAAGAAAGGGACAGCCCCTGCGGGCAGTTCTGATGAAGAATTGAAAGCCTTCCTGCAGGACAAGAAATTGAATGCCGGACGGCATGGCGGAACCCCGAACCTGCTGACCCAATATCTGCTCCTGGAGCTTGGGCTTGATCCGCAGAAGGATGTGCGGCTGCTTGAACCGGCGGATGGCTCCACCGTGGTGGCGATGGTTCAGCAGGGTGCGGCGGATATTGCGAACGGCGCCGAGCCGCAGATCAGTGACGGGATCGCCAAGGGGGTCTGGGAAGAACCTTTTTACAAGTTCCATGATATGGGCGACTATGCCTACTCTGTGCTGAGCGTGAAGAAGTCGACACTGGAGAAGGACCCGGAAACGGTGCAGAAGGCGGTTAACGCCGTTGTGAAAGCACTGAAGGCCATCCAGGAGGATAAAGCTCTGGCGATGAGTGTCCTGAAGGCTGAATTCCCTACACTATCCGATGAAGCGGCACAAGCTGCGCTTGACCGGGCGTATGCCGATCGGCTCTGGAGTCCGGATGGTGTGATTACCGAGGAGGCGCTGGATAAGGACATGAACGTGATGATTAAGACCGGAATCTACAAAGGCGAATACACCTACGAGGATTTGGTCGATATGCAGTTTGTGAACAACATAGCAGTGAAATAGCTAAGCGTCGTGCCATAAGCCTTCAAAAACTAAAGAGGTGAAGATGATGGAATTAACTGCCGATCTGATTATGCCTGATAAAACCGCACTTATTATAGTAGATGTACAGAACGATTACTGCCATGAGGAAGGAGCACTTGCCGCTGGCGGAAATGATGTGTCAGCCGTACGCGAGATGATGCCGCAGCTGCATGGGCTGATCGCGGCAGCGAGGACACAGGGCGTGCCGGTGATCTATATCCAGACCTTCCATGAAAAGGCGACCGATTCGCCCGTCTGGACTTCCCGCTCCGGGCGCGGTTCGCTGGGGGTCTGCCGCAGAGGAAGCTGGGGGGCTGAATTCTACGAGGTGGCCCCGCTTCCTGAGGAGATTATTGTCAATAAACACCGGTATAGTGCTTTTATCAATACCCGCCTCGATTCTGTGCTCCGTTCGCAGCGGATCGAAACCCTGATTATGACAGGAGTGAGCACCAATGTGTGCGTGGAGTCGACGGCAAGGGACGGCTTCATGCTGGATTATCAGATTGTGATGGTGCAGGACGCCTGTGCTTCCTATTCCCGGGCCGCTCATGAGATGACGCTGGAGAACATGAAGGGCTACTTCGGCGTGGTAGCTTCAGCCGCAGACATTGAAGAAAGCTGGAAAATGTGGAATCAGCCCGCCCTGCAGCGGATGTTATGAATTTACCGGTAAGGTCTTCAGGACAAGCTGTGAACCATTCGGCGGTCAAGGTGGTCATCTGCCTCGGGGCCTTTCTGTCCAATCTGTCTGCCGGTATGTTCAATATTTCGCTCATCGATATTGCGGCTGATCTTCGGTTCCCGGTGGCCTCTGCCCAGTGGATCGTCAGTATCTATCTGCTGGTGATCTCGGTGCTGCTGCCTGTAATGGGACGGCTGGGAGACAGGTTCGGCCGCCGTAAGGTGCATAATCTGGGTCTGTTCGCTTTTGCGGCGGGAGCCCTGGGCTGTGCGCTTGCCCAGAACGAAGCCATGCTGCTTGGCTTCAGAGTCATGCAGGGAGCCGGAGCCTCCATGTATCAGGCGACCAATATGGCCCTCATTGTCTCTGTATTTCCACCCGGGCAGCGGGGCAGGGCGCTGGGGCTGATGAGCACCTTCGTCGCTGCCGGCTCCATGGCAGGCCCCGGTCTGGGCGGCTTCCTGATCCAGTGGTTCACCTGGGAGAGCAACTTCTGGCTGCTGGCCGGAGTGGCGGCGGGCGTAGGCATGCTTGCGCACAGGCTGATTCCCCGGGATACGGAAACGGCCGGAGGCAGGCTGGATCTCGCCGGAGCCGCCTGGTTTGCGGCCTGTCTCTCCTCGCTGATGATCGCCTTCGATCTCGGCGGCCGCTCCACCTTCCTGTCTCCGCCTGTGCTGCTGCTGCTGGCGGCTTCAGCGGGAATGGCGGGCGCTTATACGGCACATGCCCGCTTCTCCCGCAGCAGGGATAAGAGGCGCACGCTTGGTGAATTCCCGCCAGCGGACAGCGGTGTCAGCCTGTTCACTAACCGGAGCTTTGCCGCAGGCATCGCCATTACGGTTATCACATATATGGCGGCCTTCGCCGCACAGCTGGCTTTGCCCTCGCTACTGCGTTTATCGGGGGCCGAGCCAGCCTGGGTGGGACTGATCATGATCGGATATCCGCTGGCGCTGGTGGTGACCGCTCCTGTCAGCGGGAGCATCGCGGACCGCAAAGGGCCGCTCGGTATCCTTACGGCCGGACTGCTGCTGATGAGTGTCACGCTGCTGGCGCTGGGCTTCGGCTCACCTGTGCTGAGGACAAGTGCAATGGTGCTGCCGGTTATGCTGCTCGGCTGCGCAATGGGGATGATTACTTCACCTAACACAAGTATTGTTATGGGACTGGCGGCGAAATCGCAGCTTGGCCGGGTCAGCAGCCTGCTTGCCTTGTCGCGCAACATTGGCATGATGTTCGGCACGGCGGCAGGCGGACTGATGATTGGCGGCAGAGGCAGTCCGAACGGAAGCTATCTGGCTGTGTTCGTAGTCTGTGCAGCCGCCGTAGGTCTTTCTTCAGTCTGGCAGCTGTATTCCTTCCGTCACAGCAGCAAGCGCAAAGGGGCGGAACAACTGCATATACCCTATAAATAAGAAGGAGCCTCTGCCCGCCGGGCAGAGGTTTTCGTGCTGAAACAAGAAGGAGGTCCCGCTTCTTAAAATGGTTTGTTCCATCGGCAAATGACATGGCGGGAGCATCCGGAGCTTTGCGTCCGCGGATGCGGAGAAGGCATAACCGGCTAAAGTAATTTTCTGCATTGAAAAGAAATACCGATGTTGGTATGGTGGAATCGCCCGTGTAAATATATGGTTATCTTATGAGATTCATAGCCTACTTACATAAAAGTTAACAATGAACGGCATTGGCTTGGAGGATGGCGGATATTGAGGGCGTTCGGGAGGACTGCGGCTCGCTCAATCAATGTCCGGTAACCGCCTCGACCAGAGAAGTAGTAGCTCATTATCTGGCAACAGGGATACATAACAAGCTGGTTTATACCAGTTCAATGCATTCGGTTCTGGGAGAGCCGCGGGTGCAGTGGGCCATTCTGCAGGATTGGGAAGGACAGGTGAAAAGATGAAGGACAAGGTTTCCATTCTCGGAGTTCCATTCTCCAAGCTGACGCTTGAACAGACAACCTCGCTATTGGACAGCCACATCGGGGGCGGACAGGGAGGGCTGTTTCACCTGATTACAGCGAACCCGGAGATTACATTGGCCAGTCAATCGGACGGGAGACTCCGCGAGATCATCTGCTCAGCGGATCTAATCGTGCCAGACGGGATCGGGATTGTAATGGCAGCACGAAGACAGGGAAATCCCATTCCGGAGCGGGTGACCGGCTACGATCTGCTGCTGAGTCTCCTTGCGAAGGGGGATGAGCGGGGCTGGAGCTTCTATTTCCTCGGAACGGATGAAGTGACCAGCGGACAAGCGGTGGAGAGAATCGCCCTGCGCTATCCGCAGGTGAAGATCGCCGGAAGGCATCACGGATTCTTTACCGCAGACGAGGAGCCAGGAATTATCGCCGGTATTCAGCAGGCCAAGCCGGATATTCTCATTCTTGCGATGGGCGCTCCCTACTCGGACAAATGGCTGTATAAGCATAAGGATGCGCTTAGCGGGATTAAGCTAGTGTTTGGCGTAGGCGGTAGTCTGGACGTAATCTCAGGCAAAGTGAAGCCGGCACCGGCCATCTGGAAAAAGCTAAATCTGGAGTGGGCCCACAGGCTCCTGTTCGCACCCGTTGCCAAAGGCCAGAAATCACGCTGGCGCAGACAATCCGCCCTGCCCAAATTCGTCTACCGGACGATGATCCGCAAATGAAGGAGACGATTCAATTGAAGAGAGTTGAACAGGAAAGGGGCAGAGTTCATGTCTAAGAGCTTTGAAGTGGTACTCAAAAAAGTAGTCGATAACTCCTACAATATAGAGATTGGTGAGAATCTGTTCGGTTCCCTGATCCGCGATCTGCAGCAGGGACTTCTGCCGGATGTAAGCAAGTTCGCCATTATTACCGATTCTACGGTCGAGCCGCTATATGGCCGTCCCTTACTGGAGCTGCTGCGGCAAAGCGGCTTTCAGGCGGATTTATTTTCTTTTCCGGCCGGAGAGAGCTCCAAAAACCGTGAAACCAAGGCGCTGCTGGAAGACCAGCTGTTAAGTCAGGCCTACGGGCGGGATTGCTGCATTATTGCCGTGGGCGGCGGAGCCGTAACGGATCTGGCGGGATTTCTGGCCGGCACCTTTGGCCGCGGGGTCCCTGCCCTGAATTATGCAACCACTCTGCTGGCAGCGGCAGATGCCTCTGTCGGCGGCAAAACCGGCGTGAATACACCTGTCGCCACGAACCTGATCGGCGTGTTCCACCAGCCCCGCAAAGTGTACATAGACCTGGCAGCATGGCACACACTTCCGGCCCGTGAGTTCCGCAGCGGTCTGGCGGAGACGATTAAGCATGCCTGCCTGGCGGATGAGACATTCTTCCGTTACCTGGAGGAGAATATCGGCAGGGTCATCTCAGAACAGGGCGGGCTTATCCTGGATGCGGATGTATGCGGGCATATCGCGCTGACGAACTGCCGGATCAAATACGAAGTGGTAGAACAGGATGAGCATGAGAGCAACCTGCGGCAGATTCTGAATCTGGGGCATACGGCGGGCCGGGCGCTTGAGGCGCTCAGTGGCTACCAGCTGCTGCATGGCGAGGCCGTTGCAGTCGGGCTTGTCATTCAGGCCAGGCTGGGTGTGAAGTATGGATATATGACGGCTGAGCAGGCTGATCGTGTAGTCTCATTACTGAAGAAGGCAGGCTTGCCGACGGAAATCCCGGATTCTATTGCTAACAGGGCACTGATGGACAAGATGTACACGGACAAAAAAGTGCGCGGCGGCCGCATACGCTTCGTCTTCCAGGACGGCATCGGGGAGATGAAACGTTTCGCGGACGGCTCCTATTCAATTCCGGTTGAAGAGACGGATATCATGGTGATGCTGGAGGAAATGCGCGGCAACTGATACATATTAAAGAGTGCTGTGCTTTATTTTAACCGATCGGGAAGCTGCCCCCTCCATTCTGGGTAAATGTAGATAAAGGGAACTTAGGAGGCATCGATATGGGCAACCCGCTGAAGGAATTCAAGAACAGCATTAACGGGCTGAAACAGTCGCTGGACGGTGTGAAGCAATCGGTGGACGGGCTGAAAGCACCAGTGGATGAGTTCAAAACGAATGTTCAGGAAACGCTGGACGAGGCGAAGTCGAGATCGGAAGGTGTGAAGTCAGAGCTCGGACGGATGAAGCAGGCTGTGAGGGAAACGCAGGCGGTGCTCACTGAGGTGAAGGATACCCTGACGGCATCGGCGGATGTGCTGTATACCCGCAAACGATATTTACGCTTATTCGGCCGCAAAAGAAAACTGCAAACCGCCAAGGCCGGGCGTGCTTAAGCCAGTCAGCAGTTAGACTTGGGAATTAGGGTTCCCAAAAAGAAGAAGCAAGAGACAAACGGCACAATCACCGTTCATCTCTTGCTTCTTCTGGCATGACCGGAACATCAGCGGCATCAGGGCATCTGAATGTTTAAACTACCAATCGAATCTACAATAAAGACAGGTACATACTGCTCGCCGGCATCCGTCTGCGCATGGTCATAGCCGTTCTCGAACTGGCCGCTGACGACAGCTAATCCGGTAACCCCGCCGGTTTCACCTTGAAGAATCAGATAACGCCCGTTCGAGCTGGCGACCGTTCTTCCGGCAGAGTCGATATATACATCACAGGAGAGCGTCACCTTCTCATAAGGATGAAGCTCCAGCTGTGTAGCGTCTATAGGGGTATACGTAACCTCCCGGTAGATTTCCGAGAACTCATACACGCCGTTCATTTGGCGGAAAATGGCCGTCTGCCCGTCTTGACCGTCTGCAAGGTCCGTATCTGCTACGCGGATGGAGCCGTCTTCTGCCATCAGCTCATAGCCGCTGCCGGCAAAGCTGAACAGCTGCGAGATCCCCTCGGGCCTAATGGTGTAGGCGGTGAACGTACGGCGCCCGTCCTCTCGGCTGCCTATAGCTGTAACTACAGGTACTTCTGAATAGACAGACAATGACTCGTCAAAAGCAAGCTCTATCAGTGCAGCCGCATCCGGAACGGTGCCGCCGGTGCGGGTGGAGAGGGTTCCGTCATCGCTCATATCGGCGTAGACCAGCCTGCCGCTGGCGTCCACTCCGGCCACAGCCACCTTAGCGCCATAGCGTCCGGTGACGGAGGCCGTAAGGGTATAGCTGCCTTGCACATCACCGCCGGGCAGCAGCCGTACCGGTTCAGCGGTATTCCAGGCGAGTGTCGCAGCGGCAACCGCCTCGGAGGTGTCCTGCAGCGGATTAAGATCCCCGTAGAGCCGGATGGCTTCGGCATATTGTCCGCCCCGGACCTGGCGCGCCGCCTCGCGAAGCAGCCTGGTGGTGCTGCTGTCGATCAGCTTCAGCGCTTTAGAGGATGCTATACCCGCAGACTCTGCATACTTGCGGTAGGCCACAGCGTGTCCGGCGAAGGCGGCGGTACGATCGCCGTCCAGGTCCTTGTTCAGGATAAGTGTGGTACTTTCCTGAACCTGATCCTCAATCCAGTCCGCTGTATAACTATGGCTTTGATAAGCCTCTTCCATAGATAAGGCGCTGTCCAGCATAGGCTGGAAGCTTCCGGCTGCCGCCAGAGCCTTCAGCCTGGCGGTGTCATGAGCCTCGAATTTCGCAGCCAGTAATTCTTCCTTGGCCCCGGCCCCGCCGTAATAGGCATCGGGGATTTGCAGCAGGCTCCATTTGACGCTCTCTGCGCTTCCGGCACTGTTCGTGTTATTCGCTGCGTACTTCTGGCTCTCCGTGAGCCCGGCAAGAAACTGCTCCTTGAACTGCCGGAACCCTGCCGTCATCTTCTCCGAAATGCCTGAATCAGCGGACAGCTGGCGATAATAGACTTCATAAGGTCCTCCCGTAACCATATACTTGCTCTTCAGGCTGAGCAGGGAGGCATAACTCTCCATATATCCGGTGAAATCCTTGACCGTCAACTGGTCTTCCAGGGTTAATACCAGTCCCCTTAGGCTGCTGCGTATAGCCGTTATGGGAGCGAGCTCTTTAAGCCGTGCGTTAATCTGTTCTTCCTTGTATAAGATTGCCGTATTTGCCGCTGCCAGCCGGTACTGGTTCTCGGCAGCGATGAGCTCTCCTGCAGCATACAGCCGCTCAGCCTCACGCACGGTCTGAATCTTGTCCTCTATCCCCAGAGCCTTCTGTCCCAGCAGAACCAGCATGAAGATACACAGAATGATCATAATATTCCGCAGGGTTAATGCTTGTTTGATCGTCATATAGTATAGCCCCTTTATTCGGATATAAGGATTGCGCGTGCTGCCAGCTATCATCCTTATACTTCAGGGTCCCACCGGTACTTGAGCTCGCGGATTTCCGCCACCTTGGCATCCAGGCCGTTCCACGGCTCATAGGGGTTCGCAGCAATCAGCCGGGATAAGCGCAGGAAGCGGTCCTTGGGCAGCTCCTGTACATATCTTCCGATCAGCCCGGAATAGAGCAGTGCATAACGCTTCAGGCGTACCGCTGCCCCGGCAACGACAGTCAGAATAGCCAGCCCTTTGTCCATTTCGAGAATCTGCACTTCGTAGTTCTTAACATAGCGGAGGGTGCGGTCTTTAATCAAATCGGGCCGGACCTTGGCGATCTCACCGATATATTCAGCGAGCAGCGGCTCAAAGTCCTTCAGCAGCAGCTGCTCCAGCTCCAGAACCATGTCCTTGCGCAGCTGGAAGCCGTGCAGCAGGGCTACGCGCTGGCGGGAGATCCGGTCTCCGCGCAGCAGAATGGAGATCTCGCGGAGCTTCTCATAAGCGAGGACATCATTCTCGCGGAGGACGGATACTGCCTCCTGGCGGTTAAGCTCCAGATCTTCCTTAATTCTGAGGATGTTCCGGCCCAGCAGCTCATTAAGGGCATACAGATTTTCGTTCTGCCGTACTTTTCGCTGCGTATAGTAGACCAGTCCGGCTATCACGATGCCGCCGGCACCGCTTAGCGCCATCTGCTGCAGGCTTTGGCCGAAATAAACCGAAGCCAGAGTCAGCAGGAGGATGAGCAGCAGCCGGGTATGCATCTTGCGCCCGGCAATGGATACCGCCTGCTTCTCCACGGGAGTAAGCGAGGCGCGGCCGCAGCGGCTGCAGCGTTCCTCGCCCAGGGCGGTGTAACGCCCGCAGCGGCGGCAGATACGGAGCTTCTCATAGGAATAGCGGGGAGCCTTGAACGGCCGGAACGTAACAGGTTTCTTCTTACTCACGGGTAGTGTCGCCTCCGTTCAGTGCAGCAAGGAGCCGCTCGTCTATGTCCTCACGGGTAAGCGGCTTCCGCTGGCGTGAAGCGTATAAGGAGATCTGAATAACGGCATAGAGGAACGTTACTCCGAGTATGACGTATGTAATCATGGAACTCTTCCTTTCTCTCTGGTTACGGTCTTTTAATCAAATATTCAGGAACACGGCGTATACTTAGAATAATCCATCCGCTTCAAGATGGCGATTCTACCAGACGGGAGTGCCGGTCCAGCGGTCACTATGTTGATGTTTACAAGGTTTAATTATATCATAATGGCATACTATTTACAGAATTTAGCTATGCTGCCGGATTTGCCAGATCCGCCGAATTTAACACAAGAGGAGCCCTATTTATGCTTCGTACACACCGTAACCCCAGAACGATCAAGAATAGACTGCAGCGCATTTTTCCTGTATTGCTGCTGATCCTATGCATCGCTGTCCTGCCTTTCGGAGGCGCAGCGGCCAGTGCTGCTTCTGCGGCGCCGTCCCATATTGATGCTGTACTGCTGATTGATGTCAGCAACTCGATGAACAAGAGCGACAAGAACAAAATCGCGAATGAAGCGATGAAGATGTTCATAGATATGCTGTCCACGCAAGGAGACAAGGTAGGGATCGTTGCCTACACCGACAAGGTGCAGCGAGAGAAGGCCCTGCTTGGCATCACCTCTGCCGGGGACAAACAGGATTTGAAGGATTTCATCGACGGGCTGAACCGTGGACCCTACACGGATATAGCGGTCGGAATGGAAGAAGCTGTGAAGGTGCTGGAGAACGGCAGCGATCCTGGCCATGAGCCGATGATCGTGATGCTGGCCGACGGCAACAATGACTTAGATGAAGCCAGCGGCGCTACGCAGGCCCAGTCCGATCAGGAACTGAAGGCCGCTGTAGAAACTGCGAAGCAGAAGGGGTATCCGGTCTATACGATCGGGCTCAATGCGGATGGTAAGCTGAACAAGGATATTCTGTCTAATCTGTCCGATCAGACAGGCGGCAAGGCATTCACAACGGATTCCGCGGATGATCTTCCGCAGATTCTCAGCGAGATTTTTGCCAGCCATCTGAAGCTGAAGGTCGTGCCGGTGCCGTCGATTACGGCGAATGGCGACTATCAGGAAGTGACGGTCAATGTGCCGAACGGCAGTGTACTGGAAGCGAATATTTCAATAATGTCCTCGCAGCCTGTAACCGCGAAGCTGAGTGATCCGTCAGGGAAGGAAGTAGCGATTCCCTCGGATGCTGTGCTGCTGTCCAAGTCTTCTACCTACACGCTGATCAAGTTGCTCTCGCCGGAGCAGGGAGACTGGAAGCTCCAGGTCAAGGGTGTGGCGAAGGACAAAATTGATATCAATCTGGTATTCAACTATGATCTGGAGCTTAAGATCGATGCGCTGCCTTCCCAGTCCTACCGCAAAGGTGACACCGTCGATATCTCCTCGCATCTGTTCAGCAACGGTGCTGAGGTTACAGAGAGCAGCTTGTACCAGGAGATGAAGGCAGTGCTGCTGGCTACGGATGTCGATACGGGCACTGTGGAGGAGATTGCGCTTGACAACTCAGGTGCTGAGTTTAAGGGTGCTTTTGAAATAAAAGACAATCATGCCTATGAACTTAAGGTACGGGCCGAAGAGAGCAGCTTCTACCGCGAGAGCGATGTGCTGACAATCAACGCCAAGACGGGAACGGTGGCTACAAGCCCTCCGGCTACGGGGGCAGGCACTGGTGAAGAACCGGTAACGGATCAGAAGTCCTCGAACACTCTTTACTATATTATAGGCGGGATTGTACTCCTGCTGGCTGCCGCCGCCGCATTCTGGCTGCTGCGCCGCAGATCAAACCGCGGTTTTGTCGGACAGCTGATTGTGGAAGTGCTGGACGGCAATACCGGAGAGAAGACCTATCCGCAGTACAAGAAGCTTGCAGGCTTCCGTGGCAAATTCACATTGCATCAGCTGCTGCAGCTGGCGCCAGAACTGAAGGAGAGCGAGAAGCTGGTCTTCACTCCGGGGAACAATGACCGGCTGATGCTGCGCGGAGGAGAAGGAATCTCTGTGGAGCGGTCAGGGCGTGCCGCCGATACCTCGCGGGGCCTGGAAATGAAGAGCGGTGACCGCGTATCGGTCTCCCTGCAGACGGTAGACAAGACGATATTACTCGAATATTTGATATAACAGCAGACTAAGCGTAAGCTTCCGAAGTGAATTTTGAACCAAGCATGTTCAGGAAGAAGCGCTACGCATAACTTTTAGGAGGATAACCTATGAAACCGGTAGTAAGAGAACATATTCAGCAGCTCGATGTATCGCTTGGCGGAGGAATCGTCAGCGACAAAATAAGAGTGGACACCATAGACAACCCGATTCTGATTATCGGACTTGGCGGCACGGGCATCGATGCCCTGCTGCGCTTGAAATACCAGATTAACCGCCGCTTCAAGCTGCCTGAGGATCCGTTGTCCAAGAAGAAACGGGATAAGCCCGACAATGTGGAATTCCTGGCGTTCGAGACCAATGAACAGGACCGCGGCAAAAAATATAAAGGCATCGGCCTCGACCCGCAGAATGAATTCGTGCTGCTGGCCAATGCCGAGATCGGCGGACTGCTGCAGAACCGCAGCATTCTTGATTCGTACATTACAGACTGGCTGTCGCCGGAGCTGAGCATCACGGACGGTATGAACGGAGCCGCCGGGGTGCGCCAGGCCGGACGCCTGCTGCTGTTCACGAAGATTAATCAGGTCGTGGCTGCGATTGATAAGAAGATCAAGACGCTGTCGGTCGGCACCAGCAAGAAGCTGATGGTTTTCCTGCTTACCGGCTTGTCCGGCGGAACAGGCAGCGGTGCCTTTCTGGATATTGCCTACATTGTCCGGGGGATTATTGAACGCGACTATGGCGCTGCCGGTATCGACCGCGTGAATACGCTGGGTTACCTGTTCACCCCGGATGTGAATCTGGCGAACAAGAGCCTCAGCGAGCATACCCGCGAGTATATCCGCAAGAACGGTTATGCTGCGCTCAAAGAGCTGGATTACTGGATGAATGTGGACAGCCGGGGAGAACGGTTCCGCCAGCAGTACGGCAATATTCTGAGCGTCAATTCGCCGCTGCCGCCGTTCAATCTGTGTCATCTCATCTCAGCGACGAACACGGAAGGCAAGCTGCTGGAGAATGCCTATGATTACTGCATGAATGTAACGGCTGAGAATATCACCAACTTCATGGCCAGCGAGGAAAAAGCCTCCGGCGAGGAATTCGCCATCCATGACTATATCAGCAACATCCGCACCAACATTGCGCAGATGAACAAGACGTATCCTGCGAATTATGAATACAACATTATCGGCGCTTCCTCGGCGGTGCTGCCGATTGAGGAAATGACCACATATCTGGCCTTCCGCCTCTTCGACAAGATGGACAAGATGTTCCATCACGCCCCGGGACAGGAGGATGTGGAGAAGATGGCACGTAAGCTCGGCATTGATCTCGATACGATGATCAAGACCTTCGAGTCCCGTGTGCCGGAGCCGCTGCCCGGCTATCAGAACAGCGAGCGCCTCAGCCATGCCAATGTAGTGAAGAACCAGGTGGTCAGCATGGATACGGAGCTGGAACAGAACTTCCTCGCCCGTGCGCGGGAAGAATACATCAAAGCGAAGAAGCAGCTGCCGGGTGAAATCACCGGACGTTTCGGCGAGGAGCTGGAGCGGATCTTCCTGCATCCGGAGCAGGGGCCGTTCTATGTATCCCGGCTGCTCTACACGGAGAAGGGCTTCTGTATCCTGAAGCTGATCCAGTCGTATATTGAAGCGCTGCGGGAGAGCCTGCTCCGTCTGCCGCGTGATATCGAGACGGCGCAGGACAGTGCAGAGGAGAAGCTGGGCGATGCGCGCAGCGCTTTTGTCTCCAAGGAGAAGAAGAAGAACGCCTATATCGAAGCCAAGATCAATGAATACTGGCTGCATGCCGATGTGGAGCGCACCGAGCAGATGATCCAGTTCTACGAGGATCTGTACGAGCTTCTGAATGAAGAGAACAGCCGGATCTACGGCGTATTCACAGAGATTCTGACGGCGCTCAGCTCAATCTTCGAGAAGAATGGCGACATTCTGATCAATGGCGAAGAGCAGGCTGATCATAAGGGCAACAAAACCTACTATTGGAATATCGTCAATGTGCCGGATATTTCGGCAACCATCTCTAAGGTGATGGACCAGAAGGACGGCGACGATCTGATCCGTGATTTCACGCGCGAAATGCTGAAGCATTCCGGACGCTGGGTCAAAGAGCAGGAGATTGATATCGTCCGTTCGATCTCTGAATTCCTCAGCGACAAGTTCGGTGATCTCATTACCCGTTCAATGGAAGATTTCCTGGTGATGAAATACGGGCGCGAGGAGCCGCTGGATAAGTTCGTTGAGCGGATTATCGCCGGACGTCTGGATGAAGATGCGGTGCCGATTTTCCACCTCAGCAACAGTTCAGGCAGTCTGCACTTCCCGTCTTGGGGCTTCGTATCCGTGCCGGTGAAGGCGCCGGGTATTCTGAAGGGAATCCGCAATTATCAGAACAATGCACTCGGCAAATCGCAGTTCACGATCAAGGAAAGCCAGGTTAAGAACCGGATTTTCTGGCTCAATACACGTAACGGGGTGCCGCTGTTTGTGTATACGCCGCTGCGGGTGTTCGAGGAGAACTATGAACGGACCATCCTGGACAAGGAAGGCATCGGCCGCCATCTGGTGATGACCGACAAGGATAACTGGACCTACCTGCCTTCCCCGATTCCGGAGAAATCATGGGGCGATACCTACGTTAATGCGCGGGTCCGTGATTATAATGCCAGAGTGCGTGCGGATTTCTTACGTGCCCTGGAGGCTGGTGTAATTATCGAGAAAGGCATCGACGAGAATACGAGCAGCCGCTTCTCAGTCATCTTCACGAAGCCGTTTGATCTGGATAAAATGCTAAGCGGCTATGATCTGCAGCTTGGCTCCTCGCGTCCGAATCTGGGCGAAGTGAGAAAAGCCGCTGAAGAGCTCAAAGCGCTGCGCTCGGGCGGCCTGGAACGTGAAGGAATTAAGGACATCTTCGGCAGCATCAACCGTGAACTGGCCCAGGAGAACCTGATCCGCTCACCGCAGCTGATTGCCCGTGTCCGTGAAGAGCTGGCGAAATACGACGTATTGTCGGCCAAGGCAGCGGAACTCGAAGTGCTGGTCCACCAGCATCTGGATGAAGACAAGTGGATCGACCAGTTCATTGAGGCGCTGTACACCGATACCATCACCAAAAAAGGTGCGCTCTATGTCTATGACCGTGACGAGGACGAAGATGCCTGGGAGCCGTTCGCGAACCTGATGAAGGAGCGCAGCTATGTGGAGTATGCCGTCTACCGCCATTTCCGTGCGCTCGATGAGAAAAGCCGCAGTCTCCTGCTGCGCAAGGCGGCACGCCGGGCCGGAGAGATGACGGCCGCGGAGGACGTAACTCCGCTGCTGTATAAGCTGGAAGGGATGTATGTATCCTTCCTGGAGGCGCGCGACAGCCTGGAATATGAGCGGGTAGAGCATGCGAACGGCGATGAAATGTACGGCTTCTACAAGAGCCTGACCGGCAAGCTCGGCAGCATCCGCAGAAAGCTGAAGTAAGCCTATGATCAGAGATCAGGCCTTACAATATTCAGAGCAGTACGCTGCGCAGGAGGAAGCGCAGCATAACAGGGGGGATGGGCGCAGCAGCATCCATTACCCTGCTCTGTTTCTGTTCCTCGGCGACAAGGTGACCCCGGCCATCGGTCCGGTGCTGGAGCGCTGCGAGCGCAAATGGGACAATGCAGGCGGTGTCATGGCGCTGCACGCGGGTTCTCCCAGCGGCAGCGGCAGTACGCAGGAGAAGGATGGAATCAAGGGATGGATCGGCAGCGGTAACAGCAGCGTTCATGAACGCGTGTTGCACATGGCCCTGCCGAACACGGCGGGCCGTGATCCCCGGACGGTCCGGCGGGAGCTGTACCGTGAATTTCATGAGGACAGCCAGTACCTGGCCGGGATGAACCGGACGCTGCGCCAGTTAAGCAACAGCATAGCGGACTACGGACGGCTGTATTCTTCGTTCGATGTCATCCATCTGTCCATCGTTACGCGGGTCGATGATCCGCTTAATGTGCTGCTGCCGGAGGTTGCCCTGCTGGCCCGCGCCATCCTTAGCCAGTCGTTCAAGTCGGTGCAGACCGATCTGTATGCGCTGATCAACGAGCGGGAGCAAGGGGATAACTTTGGCTATTCCAGCTCGGTAGGGCTGGCTTTTCTGCGTGAGCTGGACGGGATGCAGGCGGCGGACTATGCCTTAAGCGCTCCGCTTCTGGTTACGGAGGAAGGACTGTCCATCCCCGTGGGCCATGGTCCCTCCGCGTTGTTCGATCTGGTCTATCTGCTCTCCGACAAGAACGAGCGCGGACTGATGTCCGTTCACGGGATGGACGACAATTATGAGATTATTGCCCATATCAGCCTGCTGAAGAACCGTGTCCGGCCTGCGGCTGATCATGCTTCCGGGCATGGCGGCTACAATAATATGACCTTCAAAAGCGGCATCCGGGGCAGCACGGGCAGACAAGGCTATGCTTCGGCCGGTTTCTCGGCGGTACGCAGGCCCAACCGGCAGATTGCGCTGGCGGTGCTCTACCATGCCCTGCATTACCTGGCTGAGAAGCTGCGTGCCGGCAACAGCCGGAGCCTTAAGGAACGGCAGGCGCTGCTGGGCCTCGGAGCGGATTCCCTGCGTGCCCGCGCGGCGGAACTGCTGCCGGATGATACCGGCCTTGCGGAGATGACCGGGCTGATGAGCCATGGACGCCCGTCCTACTCGGAGCTCAGGGCGCTGTCGCTGCGCGAAGCCGAGGAGCTGCTCTTCGGTGAAGGCGGGCAGGCCTATTTCCGCAGCAACTTTGCGGAGGTGTCCGCAAGAAGGACTGCGGCCATCGACCCTGCCCGGGAGTGGGCCGGCGTTCTGCCCGCCGAGGAGCAGGCAACTCCGCCGGTGACCTTCTACCAGCTCGCAGAATGGACCGCTGAGCTGGCAGAGGGCGGAGGGAGTGTGCTTCATGCCCTGCGCCAGCATATGGGCGGACTGCGTTCGGCACTGCTCTCTGCGCAGGAGGAGCTGGAACGGCTCTATGCGGAGAGTGTAGAACGCCAGCCGTTCCAGCGGGTGCCGCTGCTGGATAAACGGACTGTGCGTAATTTCATTCATTATTTATTCGATACCGTATATGGTAAGAAATATGAGATTCTGCGGCTCGAAAGCGAGCTTGCCCTCTGCCTCCGCTATGATGCGGCGCTTGAGCAGCTGCATGCGGACAGCAGAGCCAAGGTCCTGGCGATGGAAGCGCTGGAGGAGGAGCTGCATAGCCTGGCCCTTGCCAGCATCGGCCGCAGCAAGGACACCGTGGACCAGAACATCATGGAATATTACCGCAGCGTGACAGAAGAGGTCATGAAGGATATCGAGACCCGACGCGGCGGAGATATCTTCTTCAGTGAGCGGTTTATGGGCAGCCTCTCAGAGCTGCTGCGGCGCGGCCGCGATGCCGTGGCTGAGCGGCTGATCGAAATCTGCCGCCGGGAGCTGCTGACGGCAGGGCCCTTCACGCTTCCGTTCGAGGAAGAGCTGCTGCGGCGTGCCAATGTCGCGGCGGCCTATGAGAACCGGGACATTGTCTCCAAGGAGGAGCTGTTCAAGCAGCTCTACCGCAGTCTCGAAGAGGAGGCGGCAATGAATGTCCGCCTGTTTGAATATACACAGGAGCACCGGCATGAGGAGAAATACTTTTTCGGCGACAGTGCTTCCGAATTCCTGCGCTATGCCTTCGGTGCTGACGAGACCACCCGCATCTACCGCTTGGGCTTCGTGCATGAGCAGCGCAGGAGCGGAGTGGAGAAGCTGAATCTGATGGGCGGCTTCCACCTGGAGGATCTGCTCTATTACCGCAACGGCAAGGTATATTATGAGACCTATGCGGGCAACGGCTATGAGCTGCACGGTCTTGCTGAGGAGCAATTGCCGGAGATGAGATGAGGACAATTTTCTCTCATTCTGCTGCGGGAAGTGCAATAGAATGAAATTTCAGATCCTTTTTCCGGGAATCTGTTGTACAGAATGCATCAGAATAGAATTAGCAGCCTATTCACCCTGCAGGTGAAACTTCAGCCCCACAGCGCCGGTTTCAAGCGCATTATTATTAAGGTTTTTCCGGAAAGGATGAATATTAATGCAGCGTAAAATCAATCTCCTCCTGCTCCTCTTCAGTCTGCTGGGCGGCGGTGTGGCTTTTGTGCTTGGAGAGCTGCTACTGGACCGCAGGCCGTATGACCTGCCGCCGATTGTACTGGTTGGGATCTATTTTGCCCTTGTCGCGCTCTGTGTCTCTATAGGCAGCGTGGTTGCCGAGACGATCTCGCCCAAGCTGAATGGCCAGTCCTGGAAGCTACGTTATCTCGGCACGTCATGGAAAATGCTTCCGCTGGCAGTGGTGCTGCTGTTTGGCATAGGTACGCTGACCGAGTTCGTGTATGAACTGAACTTTGGCGGCATCAAGCCGGTCAAGAATGTGATCATGGTCATCGATGATTCCGGCAGCATGCTGGAAAGCGACCCCAATAACAGCCGCTACGAGGCAGCCAGAGCACTGGTGCAGCAGCTGGATGAAGACAACAAGGTGGCCGTGGTCACGTTCAGCCATGAGGCTTCCGTAGTCCAGCCGCTGATCCCGCTCTCGAAGGCGGAGAACCGCCAGAAGGTGTCGGATGTAATCAGCAGCCTGGTGACTACCGAGGGCGGAACGAATATCAGCGGGGCTCTTACAGAAGCGATGAATGTCATCAACGAAGACGGCGCCGACCGCGGAGCGATGGTCATTCTGTTATCCGACGGCTTCAGCCAGTTTGATACTTCAACGGAGCTGACCGCATTTGTTGACCGCGGCATTGCGGTCAATACCATCGGGCTTGCCCTGGATGATCCGTCCGGCTCCAATCTTCTGCAGGATATCGCCAGCGTGACAGGCGGCCAGTATTATGATGTTACAGATGCGAACCGTCTGGGCGAGGTATTCCAGCAGATCTATGACCGTCTGGGTGACCGGACCCTGCTTACCGAGCGCAGTGATAGGGCAGCAGACAGTCCTTATTATGCTGTAGTGCGGATTCTTGCGTTGATCCTGATTGGTACCGCACTGGGTCTCGGGCTTGGCATTATATTCGATAACCGCCATCTGGCCCGCAGCTTCAGCTTCGGAGGCGCATTATCCGGGCTCGCTGCCGGACTGATTCTCGAATTCGGTCTCAACGGGGATACGGTTACAGATCCAATGATCCGCCTGCTGGCACTGCTGGTGCTCGTTGCTATTCTTACATTGTTTACTTATGTAGTACCTGTAGGGGAAGGACGCCTGTCCCGCAAGGGGAGAGCCGCCGGAGCTGCGGCCGCACCTGCGGACGGCTTCCCTCCGCCGCGCCGTAACCGCGGCAGTAAGGGATTCTGAGTCAGATGGTTACCAAATGAAAGGAGCATGTTGCCATGAAGTACGCCGAGGTTGATTCTGGTGCACCGGTTATAGCCGAAGTGGTATCCAGAGTGGAAGACCGCTTCTGCACGCTGCGGTGGCGCTGGCCGGATGGCGTGCAGGCGGTATGTATTCATAAAGCCTCTGCGGAGGCACCGGAGGATGAGGAACATCCGCCTTCCAGCATGAAGCTCTACACACGTGAAGAGTACAAAGCGAATAACGGTTACCGTGACCGGCTGGATGAGATCGGGCTGGTGGCGTATACCATCTATGCCCGGCTGGCCGGGAACGGGGAGACGCTGCTGGTGCGTCAGCGGGACGGTGCCAACAAGACACTGGTCAGCGCAGGCAAAGCGAGAATCTATTATTCCGTCCAGCACAAAAAGGGCCTGTTCAGCAAGCTGAAAACTGTGCAAATGACGATCACCGCTGAAGTGCCTGTACCGAAGGAAGTACTCTGCTACGTGAAGAAGCGGGATGGCCATCCGACCTCCAGGGAGGACGGGGCGCTTTTCCCGTTCGTGCAGGATTTCGCCCCCGGACGAAATCAGCTTCCGCCGATTGAGGTCGGCAAAGACGACTTCATCCGGATCTTTTTCACGGACGGCCGCAAGTACGGTTTATATTACGAGCTGGTGCCGGAGTGACCGGCCGGCAGGGTGTGAGGAATATTAGTTGGAGCGAGAAGCTCAGCCGGGTACGTCCAGATATGGAATAACTGTATTTCATACAGCTAAATTGGCAGATTTCTGCCGTACGGGATGTTTAATTGTATTTTGTACATCTATATCTCGGGGAACCCCTCTAATCATGCTCTCTGCTCTGGTATAGTTGCACGAACTGCAGCTATTCGGACGCAAGCGGGCGGAAACGGTAATATAGCTGTACAAAGTGCAGTTATATGCGCTCCAAGAACCGCGTACAAACGGAATGCCGGGGAAGTGCAATGTGTAAGGCCGGAGAAATTAAGCGAGCGGACCGTCTGCGCTCAGATATAGAAGCAAATTTGTGCGATACCCGTTTTGCGAGCAGCTCGTTCGTTGAGCCGCTGCTGCTGCTGCAAAACTTTAGGCTTATGCTTTCGAAGCCCGTTTTGCGAGCAGCTCGTTCGTTGAGCAACTGCTGCGGCAAAACTTTAGGCTTATGCTTTCGAAGCCAGTTTTGTGAGCCGCTCGTTCGCCTGAGCTGCTGCATCAAAACTTGGAGATTATGCTTTCGTAGCCAGTTTTGTCAGCCGCCCATTTACCTGAGCTGCCGGACAAAACGTTGAGGAGGAAGAGAAATGTCTTTTTTTAGCCGCTTCATGAAGAAGAATCAGCCCCCGGCAAGGCCGCTGTATTATGACATCGTCTGCCCGTACTGCTTCTCCCGCTTTGAGCCGGAGGAAGTGGTGTTCCGGGCCATGCACAGCCGTGAGGATGACGAGAATTATGCGCTGGGCGAAGATGATCTGCTGAATAAGTACCGTGAGCGCTTCGGCCTCGATACGGTAGACGATATGGAAGCGATTCTGAACCCGGCGGATATTCCGGAGGAGTACCATCATTATACGGACCATGTGCTGACCGGAATCACCGACCGCTATGGCGTGCTGACCCGCAGACGGCTCTGCCCGTCCTGCCATAATGAGCTGCCTGTAACTGCCGGCAAGGTGCCGAGCAATATTATCTCGATTATCGGCGCTTCCCAGGTAGGGAAGTCAGTGTATATGACCTCGCTGATCCATACGCTGCAGCATACGACAGCTGGGCATTTTGACGCGGCCTGTATGCCGCTGAATGCCGAGATCAGCCGCAAATTCCGCACCCTGTACGAAGAGCCGCTGTTCGAGCGGGGAGATTTGCTCGCTTCTACCCAGAAGGAGAAGATGCAGGAGCCGTTCATTTTCCAGTTCGTGTTCAAGGATGAATCCAAGCCCCCGCTGACGCTGGTGTTCTTCGATGTTGCCGGTGAAGGGATGGTCGATCAGGACTATCTGGGCTTGCACGGCCAGCATATCAAGAATTCCGCAGGCATTCTGTTCATGGTCGATCCGCTGCAGATCCGCTCCATCCGCGAGAAAATCCGCATCAACTTCGGCGACCGTCCGGGCGAGTGGGTGTCGCAGTACGATGAGCCGCGCGATGTGGTGCTGACGATGTTCGGCGACTTCATCGCTTATCAGGAGAAGAGCAAAACCAATATTCCAACGGCCATTGTACTGGCCAAAAGCGACATGCTGCACTCACTCAAGGATGAGGACGGCGATTACATCAAGTCCAACAGCAACGTGTTCAACAACTATGTGCACCGCAACACGCTGAATCTGGACGAGTTCCACAACATCGACGGTGAAATCCGCCGCTTTATCGAGAAGGTCGACCGTCCGTTTAAGGATACGATGGATGTGTACTTTGCCAATACCGGTTACTTCGCAGTATCTGCGCTGGGCAGCAATCCGGTCAATCAGAAGGTGGAGGGTGTCGTCAGTCCGATCCGTGTGGACGAGCCGTTTATCTGGCTGCTGCACAAGCTGAACTATATTGAGGGGAGCGACGGGCCGTGAACAGATTTTCAGGGTCCATGATCACCCAGCAGATGTATACCCGCGAGCGCCGCGGCGTTTACCGGGCGACAGAGGGATTCGATACGGTAGCGAAATCGGAGAGTCTCGACAATAATTTTGTCAAAAAAATCCTGCATCCCTTCTGCCTCTACGATGCTCCGGCCGAGCTCGCGGCACGCGGTGAGAAGGATGAGGAGCTGTATCCTGACGCGCTGCATCTGTTCCATACGGAGGGCAATGAGACGGTGATTGGCCTCAGCCGCTATCTGGCGGCGGATTTCACGGGGCAGCGGAGCGCTTTTTTTGCCCATAATTTCGTGGTGCCGCCTATCCGCTCTGAGGAGATTGTTGAGGGGTACGGGGAATGGCTGCATGCCGGCTTTGCGCGGAGTTATGAGGGGGAGCCGGGCGGAACACTGCCTGAGCTGGAATCCATTCCAGTCGGGGTCCGTGAAGAGTCTGCAGACCCGCTGACCGTGCTTCGCAGCCTCGGATTCACCGAAGAACTGTTCAAAGCCCTGCTGCAGGCGGTCATGCTGTCCGTAGCCGGCAAGAAGAAGATCTATGTGGCGCTGGATGTGCCGATCAGTGAGTTGTCGCAGCGTGCGGTGGAGCTGACGGAGGTCCTCTATGCTTCAATGCCGCATGACTTCCGCCGCAGGCTGGGAGTGATCACTTATGCCAAAGAGCCGCAGAGCCGCAAATATATTCACCTGAGCTTTGTGGAGAAGGGCTCGCTGCGCCCGGGGGACCGGAGTATTGAGAAGGATTATATTTTTGATCTGGCAGGCGCGCGGATTCTGAATGCCGATTTCGGGGAGTCTCGGCAGACGTATGCAGACCTGGCCTGGAAGACGCTGGGGCAAAAGGGCGGGAGTCTCAGAGATTTCGCCAGATTCGCCGACTCCCTGCTGCTTGGGGAGAGCGTGGACCGCAAGCTGTCGCTGGCACTCTACAATGAGCTGGCTGTCTTTTATGAGATTGAGCAGGGCAATGAAGATTTATATACTGGGAACAAGAACGCTGTGCTCGGCGGTCTGCTGTCCTATCTGAAGCCGGAGGGGGCGCTGGAATCCCGGGTGCGGCTAAATGATATGTTCCTGGAGCGGTTCGACCGTGAGTATGATCTGATCCGCAAAAAAGGGATACCGGCGCCGGAGATTCTGGAGTGGTTCAAGGAGTATTTTGCGCTGCCGGGCCATAATTACCGGGTCAAAATTGTGGATTACTTCATCAACGGAATGCTGAACTGCCAGTCGGCGGGACGTGAGGATGCGCTTGCTGCCGCTTACGGTATTATTGAGGGCAACGATGAGCTTAGTGCGGCCTTCTTCAAAAGAGTGCTGGCCCAGCCTATCTTCCGCAAAGCGCTGCTGGAGCCTTATATGGAATCCCGGCTGGCTGACGCGCCGAAATCGGCGGATATTCTGCGGTTCGTGGCGCATTGGGGCCGTTTCCTTCCGGAGGCGCTTCAGCAGGCTTTCGTGCGCGATACCGTCAAGGAATATCTGCTGGAGAAGCTGCAGCGGGACAATGATCCGGTGGCGGCGGTGGCATCGGTTCATGAGTCGGTGCAGAAGGCCGAGAAAGAACGCCGCAGAGGCGGCGGTGTACATGCTGAAGCGCTGTCACTGCTGCAGGAGCTGGGAACCGTTGCCGACCGCTTCCTGCTGAACCGGATCTCGCTGGACGAGCTGACGATGGAGCAGCTGCTGGAGATTTCCTTCCTGCGCTACCGGGATACGGCGGATTGGCAGCCGCCGCTGGATGCAATCGCTAAGCGTAAAGCGAATGCGCTGCGCGCTGCGTACCGCTGGTTCGGGGAGGAGAAGCCGGACGAGGAGATTTTCGCCGGTCTGTCTCCCCGGGAGCTGGATGATGTACAGCTGCTCGGAGGACGCTGGCTGAAGGAGTCGCGGAGCATCGAGCCGTTCGAACGGCTGCCGCTGGCCTTTTACCACAGCAGTGAACGAGAGGGCGGTCCGCTTGATTACGATGCGCTGCTGGAGCTGGTGGCGCGCAAAGCGGGCAATGATAAGGAAACGGTCTACCGTTTCCTGGCCTGGTCGCAGCATAACCGGCTGTTCACCATCTCGAGCAAGAAGCTGTGGCCGAATTACCGGCGGGCGGTGCTGAAGTATTTCCTGAAGAACGACCGCGAGGCGTTCAAGAACCGCGATTTCCGCAAAAGCTATAGCTCGGCCGCAACGCCCGCCATGCAGAATGTCTACAATGAAGCCCGCTCCCAGCTGGCTTCGCCGCTGGCGCGGTGGGTCAGCCGCAGCCGATTTCAGATCCTGATCTCCGGCAGCGTGCTTGGGATCGTATTGATCATAGCCGTCATCGCCATCAGCTGGCTGCGGCCGGATGCGGATACCGCTGCACCGCAGCCGACTGTAAGCCCGATTCGGGGCGATATCCACAATGCGGATGGGCAAGAGCAAGCCCCGGTCTCTGTGCGGCTTATCGGCAGCGGGGATGAGGGCGCCGGGTCAGGCAGCGGGACCGGAAACGGTGGAACAGAAGGTACCGGGAACGCTGGCGGAGCTGAAGGCGGCGGAACGGAAGGTAGCGGGAATGCTGGCGGGGCTGAAGGCGGCGGAACAGAAGGCAGTGGGAATGCAGGCGGGGCTGAAAGCAGCGGAACAGAAGGCACCGGGAATGCAGGCGGGGCTGAAAGCAGCGGGGAAGCAGGTGTCAAGCTGGTGTTCAGCTTTGCCGCTGCGGCGGAGTGCTCCGACTTCAAGCCGGCGGAGATCATTGTGATGTCCGGTAATAACGTTGCTGACACTTACAAGGTTGCAGCAACTGCGAGCAGTTGCCTGGCCGCCGGAGTTGACGGCGGCGCGAATGGGGATGCAGCCGCTGGAAATAGCGGCGGCTCTGATAAAGCCGAAGCCTCCCCGGCGGCGGGTGCATCGGGCGCCGGAAATGACGGCGGCTCTGATGAGGGAGCCGTCGGGACTGACGGCGGGGCGACCGGAAATGAAGCCGTGGGGACTGACGGCGGCGGAGATGCAGCCGCTGGAAATAGCGGCGGCTCTGATGAAGCCGAAGCCTCCCCGGCGGCGGGCGCATCGGGCGCAGGAACACCTGCGCGCGTATATGAAGTGACGGTGGAGCTGGAGCCGGGCGCAAAGCTGGCCGCGGGTGATGTGATCACCGCCGGAATCTATACGCTGAAGCTACAGGCTAGTCCGGGGAGCATTCTGGGAAGTACCCCAAGCACTACTCCGGAGACTACACCCGGCACCGACCCCACTCCTTCCGCCAGCCCGGACACGGATGCGGAATGATTGAGTGAGAGCCTGAATTGGGCGAAGCCGGATGTAAGAGAAGTCCGGCATTTCATCAACGGTGCTTCCGCGAAAGCTGGCAGAGAGGTCATTGTACTTTGTACACTCAACGTTTATTCCCATTCTGTTGTACATAATACAATCAACCAGCTGCCGGCTCTTGCCGGAAGCGGAAGCATCACTATTTAAGTCCTGAACAGCACGATATGCCGGGAGAATGCGGCGAGTGTTGTTCAGGATTTTTTGTGCGGAAGGGGCCGGTTGTGCCTATAATTGAAACAGCTTGTCTATAGACATACAGGGGAATAGTAGATATGATTGTTTGTGAATATTCAAATTTAATAAGCTTTGGAAAAAGGTGCGGATTTCCGTAGAAACAGGCGCAGTCATGCAACAGATACCCATGCCGGTTCTACGATTGTAATCTGCTTAAAAGGGAAGTCCGGTGCAAGTCCGGTGCGGTCCCGCCACTGTAAATGCGGAGCGACTCCTGAGAAGCCACTGTCTGATAATAGGATGGGAAGGCGGGGGAAGCAATGAAGCTTAAGCCAGGAGACCTGCCTTTTTCGTTGTTGTTTCTATTCTTCGGGGGTAAGAATGCGGAACAGGTGCAAATATAAGCAGTGGCTGTGTGAGGGAAACTTCATATCAGCTGCATGTATTGTATCCTTCCCCGGCCGCCCTGTACAGGGCGGTCTTTATGTTGCACCCGCATCAGCGGAGGACGCAGGATTCATCTATACCATTCTATTCACAGAAAGAGGTCAAGCAATGAAAAACAATTTATCATCCAAGTTTATCCGGCTGGGTCTGATCGTTGTCATGATGTTCGCGGTTCTGGGAGCGGCTGTAGCTCCGGCGGGACAGGCTTTTGCAGAGACGGCTGCGAGCACTGGGAATAACGCGGCATCTCTACCTTCAGGCACAGCAGTTAGCGTAGCTGAGGCAGTCTATGCCACTTCGGAGTTTGTGCTGAAGGCCGGAGTCCAGTCCGACTGGCAGGCCATCGGCCTAGCGCAGGCGGGCTATAAGGTTCCGGATAGTTATTTAAAGGCGCTTGAGAGTAAAGTAGCCGCAGCCAAGGGTGTCTACGCCAGAGCTACGGACTATGCGCGGATTACGCTTGCGGTTAGGGCGCTTGGCGGGAATCCGGCGGATGTTGCCGGATACAATCTGATTGAGAAGCTCTACAATAACGATAAAATTACCGGCCAGACGCTGAACAACGCAGCCTATGTACTGCTGGCGCTTGATTCCGGAACTTATACAATTCCTGACAATGCGAAATGGACACCGGCGAAACTGCTGGCCGAGATCCTGGCCAAACAGAACACTGACGGAGGCTTCACCCTGACTACGGGGGCTAGTGATCCGGACATGACGGCGATGGTGCTTACTGTGCTGGCAGGACATAAGGATGATCCGGCAGCCAATACCGCGGGACAGCGGGCGGCAGCCTGGCTGGCGACCGCACAGGACAAGAACGGCGGCTATGGTGACAGCAGCGAGAGTGTCGCTCAAGCCATTATTGGTCTGTCCGCCTTTGGCATTGACCCGGCAGGAGCGGAGTATACCGTAGGCAATGTAAACCTAGTCAGTAAGCTTCTTAGCTATAGGGCAGCAGATGGCGGGTTCGCTCATACAGCGGGCGGAAGCTACAATCAGCTCTCGACAGAGCAGGCACTGGAAGCATTGGTAGCTTACAAGCTTTTCAGCACAGGCAGCAAGCTCTATGATCTTAGCAATTCACCTGTGAAGAGTCCTCAGGTTAGTGTGTCCGTTGCCATTGAGAGCCCTAACGGAACCCTGGCAGAAGGCACTGTATATGCGGGAAATGTACTTCAAGCACTGGAGAAGGCAGCGGCGGCGAAAAAGGTGGCCCTGGTCAATGAAGCTGGCAATTACGTGACGGGAATCGGCGGCGTAACTGCGGGTGCTTTTGGCGGCTATGACGGATGGATGTATGTTGTAGCCCGCGGTGGAGCGTGGATCTATCCAAGTGTAGGCATGGGTGATTTCCTTCTTGCGGAGAATGACCGCGTGCTTGTCTATTATGGCGGGGATAACACACAGGTGGTAGAGTCCGTGGCGGTCTCCCCTGCACAGCCGCAGCCTGGACAAGATATTACTGTAAAAGTAACTCAAAAGCAGTGGGTATGGAATGAAGCGACCTTCACTTCCGACCCGGTATCCTCGCCAGCCGCAGGGGTTCAGGTATCCATCGGCGGTAAAACTGCTGTTACGGATGCTGCGGGTTCAGCTGTTGTTGCCGGCGGCCTGCCAGCGAATAAATATACGATTACCGTTACCGGATATCTCAAAGACAGCACACCTGCGGTAGTCCGCTATTCGCAGCCGCTGACCGTGGCTTCTGCTGCGGCTGACCGTGCTGCTTTTACCGATGTGAAGTCAATCTCGCCTTGGGCGCTGGAGTCAGTGTACACGGCCTATGACCGCAAGCTGATGGGCGGGGTCAGTGAGAGCAGCCTCGTGTTTGCACCGAAGCAGAATATTACCCGCGCTGAATTTGCGGCACTACTGCTGAGATTGACCGGCAACGAGCCGTCTGCGGCATCGTCAGCCCAGAGTTTCAGTGATGTTAAGGCGGATGCGTGGTATTATGGAGCAGTGAACAAGGCGAAGGAACTGGGAATTGTCAGCGGAGTAACAGGCACTGCCTTCAAACCGGACGGCCCCGTTACCCGCCAGGATATGGCTGTAATGATCGTGAGAGCCTTGAACCTGGACGAGGCTTCGGCAGCAGCCGGAACCGGGAAATTCACCGATGAAGACCAGATCAGCGCCTACGCATTAACGGCGGTACGTACTGTAACCGGACTTGGAATTATGAGCGGTACCGGCGGCGAATTCGCTCCTGCCACAGCTGTAACCAGAGAAATGGCCGCAGCTGTAGCGGTCAGATTGCCTTAGGAAGGATATGAGTCAAGGAAGAAGAGCCTTGATGAAGAAAAGATCCTAGATAAGCTAAACCTTAAATATGAATATATAACTTAGTCTTCACCGCAGTGAAATTTGAATAGTAGGGCTGCTGGGGCAAGAATCTCACGATTTCAACCCGCGTTTGGGGTGGGAATCCGAATGCTTGTTGAAAATCCTGCACATAATACAACATTTTCACCAGGATATCGCCTATATTCGAAAAATGTTGTACAAAAGGCAGCATTTCTCTTCTAACAAGCGGTGTAGCGGGAAGATTGTTGTATTTTATACAACAATCCTTCCGAATGCCTAAGGATTAAGGGAGTTAAGTTGTATTTTCTGCAAGATTTTGCATGGAGCAGCCTAATAAAGCGATAGTGCGGGGTGCTGGTGGGATATATAAGTGGAAAAATGTCACTTAATTCCCGGTAAATCTCCCGATATGGCGGCGTAGTTGGAAAAACAACACTTAATCTCGCATGAATTAGCGAATGACCGGCTAGGGGCAGAATTAAGTGTCATTAATCCAACTAGGATCGGCATTAAAGACTGCATAGGATAAATAAGTGTCATAAATCCAATTGCTGTTCCGGCGGAGGGATGTTTTGCGGAGTTTCGCTCGGGAAGGCATGCTTTCCCGGATTGAGCAGATGATTTAAAATGCTACTGATGCTACTGATGCTACTGATGCTACTGATGCTACTGATGCTGCTGCTGATGTTACTGATGCTACTGATGTTACTGATGCTACTGCTAGTGGGGCTAGAGCTGATGAAGCTGATGGAGCTATTGCTAGTGGGGCTAGAGCTGATGAAGCTACCGTTAGTGGGCTAGAACCAATGAAGCCAATGAAGCCAATGAAGCTAATGAAGCTAATGAATCTACTGCTAGTGAAGTTAGAGCTAATGAAGCTAATGATGCTATTACTAGTGGGGCTAGAGCTAATGAAGCTAGAGCTAATGAAACTGAGAGTATGGTGCCAGCCAGTATTTTAAGCGGCTGATTTTAGCCGATAGAGAAGCTCCTTCGGGTTGCGGGGCTGGATGCTCAGCGGCCAAGGGGCTGGCTGATGGTGCTTTGCTCAGGATTAGTTTGTATAAGTCACACTAAGAAATCATAAGGTGTTTGGACGGAACGGGGAACAGGCTGACTGCCCCCGTTCTTTTCCCTTTTGTGGAGGTGCTTGAGGTAATGTTCAGTCTATTGAAATCAGGAAGGGCGAGGCTCTATCCGCTGCTCCTGCTCCTGGTCGTCCTGCTGCTCTCCGGCTGCTCCAAGGCGCAGCCGGATTCCGCAGGCGGCGGGCCTGTGCCGCCCGCCAGTTCCCAGGCCGCGCAGACGCCGCGGCCTGAGGGCACTGCCATACCCTCCGCCACGGCGGACGGCATGGCAGCTTCCAGCTCCGGCGCAGCGCCAGCCGGAGCCGCCCCCGGCGTAACGGAGCAAGCTCCCGTTACGCAAGCCCCGGCAGCCACCGGCAGTCCCGCCGCGCCAGCATCGGCGGCCACGGGCAGTCCCGCCGCGCCAGTCCCGGCGGCCACCGGCAATTCCGCCGCGCCAGCCCCGGCGGCCACCAGCAAGTCTGCCGCGCCAGCCCCGGCGGCCACCGGCAGTCCCGCCGCGCCAGCATCGGCGGCCACCGCCAAGCCAGCCGCGCCAGCTCCGGCCGCCACCGCCGCACCGGTGAATACGGTGACTCTCTCCATTACTGGAGATGAGGAGCACGGCGTTATTCTGGCTCCGGCGGCTTATGAAATAGAGAAGAATGAGACTGCGCTGGAGCTGCTGGGGCGGATTACCCGCCAGCACAAGATCCAGATGGAATATCAGGGCAGCAAAACCTTTGCCTATGTGGAAGGTATAGATAATCTGTACGAATATGATCACGGGGCAGAGAGCGGCTGGATGTATAAGGTGAACGGAGAGTTTCCGTCCAAGGCTTCCGGCAGCTGGGTTATGAAGCCCGGAGATACGGTAGAGTGGCTGTATACGCTTGATCTTGGCAAGGATATCGGGGC
Organism: Paenibacillus sp. FSL R10-2736; assembly: GCF_038000245.1. Classification (NCBI taxonomy): domain Bacteria; kingdom Bacillati; phylum Bacillota; class Bacilli; order Caryophanales; family Paenibacillaceae; genus Paenibacillus; species Paenibacillus sp. FSL R10-2736. Next base: position 6,444,488 of record NZ_JBBOBN010000001.1, on the reverse strand, counting down.
AGCGTCGCCATGAACAGCGGCTTCCGGTCCACGCATCCTGCCGTAGCCCTGCTGTATTATGCCGGGCTGCTGCTGTTCGCCCTGCTGGGGCTTCATCCGTTGTTTCTGGTTACGGAAATAGCAGGTCTGCTGGCATTGCTGCTGCTGCAGGGCCAGGGGAAAGCGCTGCTGCGCGGTCTGCCTTTTATGCTCCTGATGGGCGGCTCAGTCGCAGTGTTGAATCCGCTGTTCTCGCACAGGGGAGCGCATATTCTCTTCTACTGGCTGGACCAGCCGATTACGCTGGAGGCTGTGCTGTACGGACTTATAATGATGACCGTACTGCTGACAATCTTCATCTGGTTCATTTCATACAATTACACGGTAACGACAGATAAATTCATGTACCTGTTCGCTGCCGCTGCGCCAAGAACGGCATTACTTACGCTGATGGCGCTCCGGTTCGTCCCCTTATTCCAGCGGCGGCTGCGCCAGATTACCCTGATCCAGCGCCTGCGCGGGGTAGATGTCCGCACAGGAAGCCTGCGCAAGCGGATGCAAGACGGCATGACGCTGCTGAAGGTGCTGCTCACCTGGTCGCTGGAGGAAGCGCTGCAGACCGGAGATTCCATGACGGCCCGCGGCTATGGGGTTGCCAAACGCAGCACGTACAGTATATACAAGCCGGATCGGCAGGATAAGCTGATTCTGCTGGTACTGACGCTCAGCGGTATGATTGCATTGTTCTTTTGGCTGCAGGGCTACGGTACGCTGGAGATTTATCCCCGGATGAAGAGTATGGATTTCGGCTGGCAGGATGCCGTGATGTACGGCAGCTTCTGCTTGTTCGTCCTGCTCCCTGCAGGTCTGGAAGGAAAGGAGAAATGGTTATGGAGATCCTCAAAGCGGAACAAGTATCCTTCCGCTATCCTGAAGAAGACAGGGACTCGCTCCATGAGCTCTCGTTCACAATAGAAGAAGGCGAATTCGTAGTGCTCTGCGGTCCGTCAGGCGGCGGCAAAACGACACTGCTGCGCCATCTGAAACGCGAGCTTGCTCCGGTAGGCATGTTCAGCGGAAGCCTGACATATAAAGGGCAGCTCCTGCCAGAGCTTCCCGCAGCCGTTGCCGCCGGGGAGATCGGCATGGTCTTCCAGAATCCGGATGCGCAAATCGTGATGGATACCGTCTGGCATGAGCTTGCGTTCTCCATGGAGAATCTGGGGATACCGCCTGCGGTGATGCGGACCCGGCTGGCTGAGATCTGCGCATTATTCGGGCTGGAGCCGCTGCTCTACCAATCCGTGCATGAGCTGTCCGGCGGGCAAAAGCAGCTGCTCAATCTGGCCTCGGTGCTGCTGCTTCAACCCAAGGTGCTGCTGCTGGATGAACCGACCTCACAGCTTGACCCTGTAGCTGCCCGGGAATTCATTATGGCGCTGCAGCGGCTGAACGAGGAAATGTCAGTGACGGTAATCATCAGCGAACACCGGCTGGAGGAGGTGCTGCCGCTCGCCGACCGTGTGCTGATGCTGGAGGGCGGCAGGCTGGTGGCAGATGCGAGCCCGCGCGCTTTCGTTCAGCAAGCCGGCAGCGCATCACTCGCTTCGCGTCAGGCTTATCTTCCGGCAGCTTCACGGTTATATCTGGCGCTGTCAACGGAAGCGCGAACAGCCGCGCCGGAGAATATTCCGCTGACCGTACGCGAGGGCAAACGCTGGCTGCATTCCAGGGCGGCGGGAGCTTCTGTTGTGACAGAAGCAGGAGTATGCGCTACTGTCATTCGTGATCATCCGGCCGCTAATCCCGGCGCTGGATTACCTGCTGCGCTCTCCCATGAAGCCTCTGCTACAGCTCCGTGTATTGTCACACCCGGCAATACAGCCGCTGAGCCCGTTACTTATCCGGCTGGAGCCTCCGGCCCGCCCGGGCAGGATTCACCCGTGAACCTTCCTGCACCATCCGCAGAAATTCTGCTCAGCTGCCGGGAGGTTACTTTCCGCTACGACAAGGAAGGCCGGGAGGTGCTGAGGAAGCTCTCGCTAACGCTGAGGCGGGGAGAGCTTCTGGCTGTTATGGGCGGGAACGGTGCCGGGAAGTCGACCCTGCTGCATGTACTGGGCGGCCTGATGAAGCCGCAGCGCGGCAAGGCCGAGCTGTCCAAGGGGAGTACAACCGGGCTTCTGGCCCAGAATCCGCTGCTCTATTTCAGCTATGATACTGTGGCTGAGGAGCTGCAGCATATGGCGCAGTATGCCGGGGCATCCCTGGAAGAAGCCGGGCGGGAAATAGATGCCCTGCTGGAAGTCTTCCGGCTCCGCGGGGTGCTGCAGAGCCATCCGCATGATCTTAGCGGCGGCCAGCAGCAGCAGACCGCACTTGCCATGATGATGCTGCTGAAGCCGGATATCCTGCTGCTGGATGAGCCGACTAAGGGGCTCGACCCGGCAGCCAAGGACAGGCTGGCTGCTCTGCTCCAGCAACTGCGCAGGCAGGGGGCCAGTATTCTGATCGTAACGCATGATGTGGAGTTTGCCGCTAAATATGCTTCCCGCTGTGCGCTGCTGTTTGACGGCAGCATAACTGCGGAAGGGGCGCCGGCAGAGTTCTTCAGCAGTAATTATTTCTATACTACGGCAGTCAACCGTATGGTCCGGGACATACTGCCGCAGGCATTGACAATAGAGGATGTGATTCGAACATGGTCCGGTTCCGCGCCCCCCTGCTGATTGCCCTGGGATTATTCGTGGCTGGCCTCGCGCTAACAGCGGCGCTGAAAGACCGTCATTATGTGCTGCTCAGCCTGGTGCTGCTATTGGCTGCGCTGCTGCCGCTGTTTCTCCGTCTGGAGCGCCGCCAGCTGGCATCCCGTGAACTGGTGCTGCTGGCCGTATTATCTGCTATTGCTGCGGTCAGCCGGATTCCTTTTGCCGCATTGCCGGGGGTCAAGCCCGTGTCTGCCGTTGTCATTCTGTCGGCTTATGTCTTTGGGGCAGAGGCGGGGTTCGTCATCGGTGCAGTGGCGGCGCTGGTCTCGAATATCTACTTCGGTCAGGGTCCCTGGACACCATGGCAGATGTTCGCCTGGGGGATGACCGGACTTACGGCAGGCTGGCTGCGGAATACCTGGTGGATGAAGAAACGGCCCGGGCTGCTGATCTTCGGTTTTATCTGGGGATTCCTGTTCGGCTGGATTATGAATCTCTGGGTTATTCTCAGTCTCCCGGATGCGTTCAGCTGGGGGCTTGTGGCAGCGACCTATGGAGCCAGCTTTTATTTTGACCTGGCCCATGCTTTATCCAATGTTTTTTTCCTGGCTATTCTGGCCGGCGGTTGGACCAAAGTGCTGAAGAGATTCCGCAAGAAGTACGGACTGCTTCAAGAGTGAAAAGCTGTTTATAGGTCTTTGTTCATATGAATCGATAATATTTTTCTTTTTTCGACATTTTTTTCAGCGTATTATCAACATTTTGGCCTAATTCTCCGATAAATACAGTTACAGCAAGATATCGAGAAGGCGGGATTATAAGAAATGAGACATCTGAAGATTAAGCATAAAATGACTTTGCTGATTGCAGTGATTGTAGTGTTACTCATAGGCATTGGGACGACAGGCATTATGACCACCAGCAGAATGGCGGACAGGTCCCAGGAGACATACGAACAGAATTTGCTGCCGATTTATCTCATTACGGAGATCCGCGGGAATAACCGGGCGATCGAATCTTTTCTGCTGGAGGATCTCATTACCAGGGATGCTGCCAAGAGTCAGGAGCTTAAGGCGGCTATTGAAACGAATATCACTACGAACAATGAACTTTTAGAACAGCTCAAGACGGTTGAGTTCAGCAATGACAAAATCGCGGCCAATATCAACGAATATCTGCTCCTTCTGCCCGACTACCGCTCCCAGCGTGATAATATCATCCATCTTGCCGACAATAAACTGAATGATGAGGGTTATCAGGTTTTCTCGGGTGGAGCGTTCAGTGAATCGCGCCGGACGATGGTTAACCTGCTGGAGGATACTGCGGCCCTGCTTGTACAGGATTCATCCGCGCATAATGAGGATACTGTAGCAAGCGCCAAGAGCTCCATCACTTTAAGCGGCATTCTGATTACTATTGCCTGGGTTCTGAGTATTGTGATCAGCATCATGATTACCCGGTTGATTACGAAACCGCTCAAGGAACTGCAGCAGCTGATGAAGCGGGCAGAGGAGGGGGATTTGACTGCTGCCGCCTCCTATCAGTCGAAGGATGAAATCGGCCAGATTAACACTTCGTTTAATACAATGCTGGAAGGCCTCCAGAATATGATGCGCGGAGTTTCCGAGAGTGCCGAGATTCTGTCGGCTTCCTCAGAGGAGATGAGCGCCAGCGCAGAACAGACGGCGCATGCTTCCCAGATGATCGCCGAGACCTCAAGTGAAATCGCTGCCGGATTCGATGTGCAGGCCGAGAGCATCGCACGTACCGCCCGGTCAGTCCGGACGATGACGTATGATATTACCGAGGCCCGGCACAGCGGCAATGAAATGAACGGTCTGATGGCACAGGCTGCCTCATCAACGGACCGGGGCGTCGAAGCGGTTGAACGGATTCTGGCCCAAATGCGGGAGATCGACTCCAGTGTATCGGCAAGCCAGAGTATTGTCGGCAGTCTGGGCAGCCTGTCCGAAGAAATCAACACGATCATCACAACCATCAATGACATTGCTACCCAGACTAATCTGCTGTCACTGAATGCCTCGATTGAAGCGGCCAGAGCGGGAGAGCATGGGCGGGGCTTCGCTGTCGTTGCGGGTGAAATCCGCAAGCTTGCGGAAGCTACCGGAAGAAGCTCGCTGCAGATTACGGAGATTATTACCCATATCCGCCAGCAGACTGAAAGCGCAGTGGAATCCATGGAGCTGGGCTCCGGGATTGTCTCCCATGGCGTAGCACAGAGCGAAGTGGTCTCCGCCGCATTTACTGAGATACAGACCTCTATTCAAGCAGCCAGCGAGCAGATGGAATTGATTACGGAGGTTATCGGACATGTCGCCCAGGAATCGGAGGGCGTAGCCCAGGCGATGGCTGAGGTGGATGAAATCTCGCGTAAAGGCGCCGGTGATGTTCAGGACACAAGCGCAGCGAGTGAGCAGCAGCTAACCGCGATGGGGGAGATGTCTTCCTCTGCCCAGTACCTCGCCACATTGGCCGAGGATCTGCAGAAGCATCTGGCCCGGTTCAAGCTATAGGAAGTACTGAAGCCTTGTTCGGCTAAAGATAGCAGGGAGTTTCCTGTTATATGCAGCTTAACAAGGCTTTTTTTGAATGAATAAGGTCATCCGGCCCTACGACAACAGGCAGCTTCCTGCAACATACGGCTTTCTGCTCACGTCTTTAATGATACCGGGAGAGTAGCTCCGGAGTATTGCTAAGGAAACGGAAGGGCATCTTGAGCGCGATTCCATGATTCCATGATTGGATGATCATTCCAGGAAGTGAACCTGAATTCAAAGGAGGCGATTCACAGGATGAGGACCCCAATATTCAAACTGGCCCTAGTTCCGGTATTATTGAGCACACTTATTGCCTGCAGTGCAGGTCAGGACGGAAATAATGCCACGGCTGAACCCGTCAAATCTGCCGAACCAACCCGGGAAGCAGCCGGGCCTGGGGTAACGGCGGGGGAGATCAGGCATTATGAGAATATAATTATTTCTGACTGGATGGATGAGGATACGGTTGTAGTGTCCAAGGAGAACGACAAGTTAGGTAAAATGAGTCTGGAGGAGCTCGCGGATTCATTGCCCAAAAGCCTGTACTTCTACCACCTGGATACCAAAGAATTTGAATTGATCAAGGAACAGGAAAATGTGTTTCTGGGAGACGCTGTATTGTCATCCGATCACAAGCATCTGCTGTATAGTGAATTCTCATTAGGAGATCCGGTCTACTATGTGATGGATTTAGGGTCAAAGAAGACCTTCAGCATCACAGGCGATGACATTGCAGGAGCTATGAGCGCCCGGTGGGCTGATGATGACACTGTTATAGGACCTGCATACAGCGGCGGTGCTTTTACAGCAAATACCTCCGGTAAGATCGCTGCGGTAGAGGGGCTTAGCGGTGAAGGACTGATTGTTGTCCGGCAAATCAAAGATAAGATTTATTACACCTCCAATTCCGGCGAATCGCTGCAAACCTTCGATCTGAATACCAAGGAAAAAGCCACCTTGAAAATTGACCGTGTCGGCAGCGTAATTCCTTCACCGGGCGGAGATCAGCTGCTGGTCCAGCAATATAAGGATTCCGCACAAGCGCTGCTCCTCACTGATACAGACGGGGGAAATCAGAAGATTATCGTGGAAGGCGCGGAGCTTGGCGGTATCTCCTGGTCGCCGGACCAGCGGATGATTGCCTACAGCATGTCCGCTGACGGGGACGGTACGGCCTCTACTGCTCTTTATGTCTACGATCTGGAATCGGGTAAGTCTGTCAAGGTTGCAGATGGTACAGGGAATCTGACGACCTCCTGGAGCCCTTCGGGCAAACAGCTTGCGTATACCGAATGGAGCGGGGATGAGAGCAGCAGCAGTGTGGTGCAGTTGCAGGATTAGTGATTATTTACTGAGAGCATCTGAGATAGCTAGATAATAACAAAAAGCGCAAAGGATCGGAGGGGGATTTTGGAACTGTAGGAGCGGTAGCGTCCGCCTTTGTCTACGGATTTCGACCGCCAAGAAGCGGTATCAATCCAAGAAATCTGTAGACGGGCAGCGGCCGGAAGTCCAAATATTCACCGTAGTGACGATTGAGCTTTTAGTTAATGCTTTAAGTTAATATTTAAAATACAGTCTAGCCAAAAAAAGCGGCCCGTCCCGGAACATACCGGAAACGGACCGCTTTTATTATGCTGCGTGGAAGGGACGTTCCCGCCCCTCATAAAGTTTAAGAGTACCAGCCCCACACGAAGATGAACAGGGTTCCGAAGATGGTAACCAGACCCACGAACAGTGCATAGGCGATGTTGATGTACAGCTCTTTCTTGGAGTCGGCCGATTCCCCGATGTGCATGAATACAAACAGCTGCAGAGAAGCCTGGATAAGCGCTGTAATCAGCAGCACGGCCATATTGGCCCCGGAGGAGAGATCTCCGTAGATGACAATCAGCGCAGCGGCAGAAAGGACCAGAGAGGCCAGATAACCCATCACATGGCGAATTGGGAACAGTTGCTTCATCATGTCACATCAGTCCTTTCAGGTAGACGAAGCTGAAGATAAAGATCCAGACAACGTCCAGGAAATGCCAGAACAGGGAGAAGATAAAAGCCTTGTTGGCGGTGGCCGGTGTGATGCCGTGGCGCCACAGCTGAATCATGATTCCCGCTCCCCACAGGAAGCCGAAGCTGACGTGGGCACCATGCGTTCCGAGCAGTACGAACAGACTGGAGAGGAAACCGCTGGTTTGCAGGGTCGCACCCTCATGCACGTAAGTGAAGAACTCGTCAATTTCAATGCCGATAAAGCCGAGACCCATAAGCAGCGTGATGGCCATGAAGACCATCATCGCTTTCTTATAGCCATGCCGCATGGCATGGATAGCCAGGCCGATCGTGAAGGAGCTCGACAGCAGCAGGAAGGTCTCGATCAGCACAGGGCCGATTTTGAACAGCTCGCTGGCGCTCGGTCCGCTGGCAAAGCGGTTGACCATTACGAAATATACTGTAAACAATGTAGCGAAGAGAGGGATTTCAGCTCCGAGAAAGACCCAGAAGCCGAAGATCTTGTTACTGTTCTCTTCCGTTGAATATTCGAGCGGCTTGGACGCATCTATTTTCATACAGTCTCACCCCGCTTCAATTTCTTTTCTGTAGCGATAACCTCTTCAGCCGAAATATAGTAGCCGTGATCCCGGTCGAAGGACATGAAGGCCAGCATGACAATGACACCGATACCTGAGAGGATGGCCGGAATCCATAAGCTGAATACCAGGGAGAATCCCAGGATGAAGAAGATCACGCCCAGAATGAACGGCTTGCCGGTATTGCTAGGCATATGGATCTTGGTGATTTTTTTGTCGTCATAGAGCGGGATATTGTCCTGCTTCGCGGACCACAAGGCATCACGGGTCTGCACAGTAGGGACAATTGCGAAGTTGTAGATCGGCATCGGGCTATGCGTAGCCCATTCGAGTGTCCGTCCATCCCATGGATCACTTGTTGTGTCTCTAGGCATATAACGTGTGCTCCAGTAAATATTGTAGACCAGCAGCAGGAATCCGATAGCCAGCCCGACTGCCCCTACGAAGGACAGCATATTCAGCGGGCCAAAGCCTGATTCCTCGGAATAGGTATACGTCCGGCGTGTCATTCCCATCAGACCCAGGAAGAACAGCGGGAAGAAGGTTACGTTGAAGGAAATCACGATCCACCAGAAGGAATGCTTACCGAGCCGTTCATTAAGGCGGAAGCCGAACACTTTAGGGAACCAGTAATGGAACCCGGCGATGACGGCGAACACGGCACCCGGAATGAGCACATAGTGGAAATGCGCCACAAGGAACATCGTGTTGTGATACTGGTAATCGGCACTGGCCATTGCGAGCATGACACCCGTTACCCCGCCGATGGTGAAAATCGGAATAAAGGCGAGTGTATACAGCATTGGCGTTGTGAAGGTAATCCTGCCTTTTCGCAGGGTGAACAGCCAGTTAAATATCTTAACCCCTGTAGGAACGGCAATGGCCATCGTGGTAATCGAGAAGAAGCTGTTGACCATGGCGCCTTGACCCATCGTATAGAAATGGTGAGCCCATACGAGGAAGGACAGGAGCGAGATAATCAGCATACTGAATACCATTGAGGTATATCCGTACAGGTTCTTTTTGGAGAAGGTGGCGATAATTTCGCTATAAATACCGAAGGCCGGCAGAATAACGATATAGACCTCCGGATGACCCCATACCCAGAACAGATTGGCCCAGAGCATATCCATCCCGCCGTTGGCCATCGTGAAGAACTGGGAGCCGAACAGGCGGTCGAACATCATCAGCGCAAGCGCGACAGTAAGTACCGGGAAGGCGAAGACGATAATGACGTTGGTGATGAGTACGGACCAGGTGAACATCGGCATCTTCATCAGCTTCATGCCCGGTGCGCGCATCTTGAGAATCGTTACGATAAAGTTGACCCCTGTAATCAGCGTCCCGATACCGGAAATCTGCAGAGCCAGAGAGTAGTAGTTGTTACCGACCGTCGGGCTGAATTCGAGACTCGCCAGCGGGAAGTAGGCTGACCATCCGGCATCCGGCGATCCGCCGATAACGAAGGAAATGTTCAGCAGCATGGCCCCCATGAAGAAGAGCCAGAAGCTGACGGCGTTAAGCCGCGGGAACGCGACGTCACGCGCGCCGATCTGCAGCGGAATGATCACATTCATCAGACCGATGATGAATGGCATGGCCATGAACAGGATCATGATTAGGCCATGCGTGGTAAATACCTCATTGTAATGCTGGGCATCAAGGAATTTCATTTCTGGCGCTGCCGTCTGCAGGCGCATCATCATCGCGTCCACACCGCCGCGGAACAGCATGAGCAGCGCCGCGAGGATATACATGACACCAATTTTTTTGTGATCTACAGTAGTAAGCCATTCACGCCAGAGGTATCCCCATTTCTTGAAATAGGTAAGCCCGACGAGAATCCCGATGGTGGCAAGTGCAATGCTGACCATGGCTCCGTATATCAAGGGTTCGCCGTGAACCTTAAATTTGTCTAAATCCATTAGGGTGGCTCCTTTCAGTGTGTTACGTTAAGCTCTTGCAGAGCTAGTGGCCATCATGAGTCTCGGCATCTACGGGTGAGCTTGGCAGCGGCTGTTCGACTTCCGGATCAGGTTCGCTGTCAAATTCGGTTCCGCTGGACGGCTCAGGAGAAGGGTGGATCTCTTTGTTATCCTGATGCTCTTCACTGCCGTTGTCCATATCCATCTCACTTCCGTCACCACTCATGTGCTCACTGTGGTCTCCAGGGGGAGGACTGAACTCCAAATGGGTCGAGGAATAGGTTTTGCGTCCGAGGAAGTCCGTGGCGAGCAGGCCTTTGAATTCATCCTCTGTAAGCTCTGGCGCGGTTTCCTTGACGTCGTTCACCCATTCGTCATAATCCTTGTTGCTCATAACAAGAGCTTCAAATTCCATGTGGGCAAAGCCTTTACCGCTGAAGTTGGCATTCTTTCCGATATAAGAGCCTTCGGTATCAGCAGAAAGGTGAAGCGTGGTGAGCATGTCGCTCATGGCGTACTTTTGTCCGGCAAGTTGTGGAATCCATAAGCTGGTAATGGTGCCGAATGAGTACATTCTGAATTCAACTGCACGATGCACAGGCATATTCACGTAGTTAACCGTTTCAATGCCTTCCTCCGGATAGCTGAAATGCCATTTCCAGTTGGAGGATGATGCGTAAATGACCAGCGGTGTCTGATCTTTGTAATCCGCGGCCACGTTCTCAACCTCGGTAGTTGTCTTGACGGTTACTACTGACAAGAAGGCGACGATAATGATCGGGATAATAATCCAGATCGCTTCAAGTACCTTGTTGCCCTCCTCGTGTTCAGGAATATAACCCTCGTTACTCTTCTTCGCCCGGTATTTCACCAGTACAAAGATATATAAGATGTAGACAACTGCCAGAACACTAAGCATTACAACAATGGAGAGAATGATGGTGTCCGATAACGTCCTTGCAGACGGCCCCTTCGGGTTCAGAACAGCGATCGAGCTGCATCCCGGCAGGAGAAGGATCAGGCTTAGAAACAAAGCGTATAACGGTCCCTTTTTTTTCATATAGAACTCCTTCCTTCAATACTACTTTTCATTCGCCGTTCATTAACGGTCTTACTACTTAACCTGTATCTATAGTAAGAACTACTTACCCATAATGCAAAATACATATTTTGTATATTAAGCTAAAAAAGGCCTTAAAAATGGCGAACAAGTTAAATATGTGTGATCAAATTGTTACAACTACTTAAAGGTATGATAAAGATCACTGTAGTGGCGCAGTTTAAGCTGATTTTAAGGTTGTTCAAACTTTGTTCAAGATTGCACAATTGTTATTAATTTTGTCACATTTATTTTGGGTCAAAAAGATGTGATTTAACCGCATATTGCTTGCTGTGACAGCATTCGACGCGAATTGTCGTATTTCAGAAAAAAAGCTGAATAATCATTTTCTCATTGCAAAAAGGGTAACAATATTTTAGCTTGCGGTTACAATCTCTCAAATTACGTTATATCTATGTGTGATAAAGTAATAGACAAATATACATAGATTGGAGATTGCTGCTGTGCCCATTAAAAAAATAATGCTGTTATTCTTCTCTTTATTCCTGATTACGGGTCTTGTACAGATCCCTGCTAACGCTGAAGGTAAGACTAATGTACTAAAGCTCGGGATCAACGATAAATTGAGCGGTATAGAAGCCGTGTCTGTAAAAGGCACTTATTATGTCCCGCTGCGTGCTCTGGCCGATGAATTAAAATGGACGCTTACCGGCCTGACTGACGGAGTTCTGGTGTCTGGCGGCTCCGGGTCGCTGACCTTACAGGGTGATGCCGGTGCTGTGCTCAAAGATGGTACAGTGGTGCCTGTGAGCACTTTTTTGCAGGACGGTAAACTTATGGTTCCGCTGAAAGTAAGCGGGTATCTTGGGTATATCATATCCTTTGCGGGGGATAAATATTTACTCCGGGTGAAGGACGGCTCGGCGGGACTTACGGATGACGCCTTTGTCACCAAGTATGCAGCAGAGCTGAAGCCGAAGGAAACAGTGCCTGCGGCTCCTGCGCCATCCGCTGAACCCGGCAAGCCGGGACAAACCGTGTATCTTACTTTTGATGACGGCCCGTCGGCGACGACTTCCCAGCTGCTGGATATCTTAAGCAAGTATGAGGTGCAGGCAACCTTCTTCATGCTGGGAAATAATATGAACAAATATCCTTCGCAGGTGAAGCGGATTGTGAAGGAGGACTACGGCCTGGGGCTTCATGGCATGACACACCGCAAGGAGAAATTCTATGCTTCTCCGGCTGCGGCACTGGCAGAGATGTCAGGCGATAATGCTGTCCTCAAGAAGCTGACGGGTGCTACTACAACGCTAATCCGGCCGCCTTATGGAAGCAAGCCCTATTTCACCAAGTCTTTCCGGGATATGGTACTGGGTCAGGGCTATCATCTCTGGGACTGGAATGTGGATTCGAATGACTGGAAGTACAAAGAGGACAGTGACAAGATCTACAATACAGTAATGGAGCAGGTTCGCACGCTGAAGAAGTCGAAGACTAATCCGGTTATTCTGATGCATGATCAGAAGGCTACGCTCAAGGTGCTGCCGCGTCTGCTAGAAGCGCTTAAGGAGGAAGGCTACACCTTCCAGGTCATTACGAAGGATATGGAGCCGGTGAATTTCTGGAAGGATAAACGGTGATCAGAAGGATTTGAATGCAAAAGAGTAAGCTGCGGGAGGTTTACGGCGGCTTGCTCTTTTTTTGCGGCTTGTACAGGGAAATATGGAAACAACCCTTGTGAAAAGTGAAAGGGTGAATAGGGCTAGGTTGCCAGACAGCCAAATCGCCAAACTGGCCAAACCACCAAACCGCAATTGCGAAAATCCTGCACGAAATACAACAATCGGTGGCGCTGAAGCGTCGATCTGGTGGAAATCTTGTACAAAATACAACAATCGGTACCGCTGAAGCGTCAATCTGGTGGAAATCCTGCAGAAAGTACAACAATTCTGGATATGGCCCGCCGAATCGCCGGAAATCCTGCATAAAGTACAACAATGCAGGTTCGCGCCGGCTGAATCAGCGGCCAGATGTGTTAGCACGAGAGTAACGGAGGCGCTACTTGTCATTGCTGCGGATCAGAGCGTTCAACAGCACATCTGTTTCTATGATCATCTTAGGTGGGGCTCTCGATGGCGCCTGTCATGTCTTCGGTCATCCGGGTCGTTCCTTAAGACAAGGTGGGCATAGCTTCGGGGGTAACCAATATGGCAAAGTCGCTGGGAAGTGTGCTCGGCGTGGCGGTTATCGTAACCGTGCTGCAGCATAATACAGCCGGGCAGTTGAGAGCAGCGAGCTCCGCTAACATACGGGTGATACCTGGAGCGGATGTGCAGCAGCAGGCTGCCGCAGATGCTTTCAGCCAGACTTATAAGTTCGCAAGTTACCTGATCCTGCCCGGCATCGCCGCAGCTTTATTCAGTGATGAACGCAGACAGCGGCGGGGCAGCGTTTGATAATTAGCGTGTCGTATCTCTACAGCTGTTTGTTTGCGAAACTGGACAGTGATTATTTTGTTCACCGGTGTTCCGAATCGTAGCAATAAGTCCCGGCCCCGCATAAATTGGAACAGGACGAGATGCCGGGCAGCGTTCTCTGCGGTCCCCCATCCTGTTCAAGTGCCGGGAGGGATGCTTATGCCACGCAGAATTACCAGTACACCCAGACAAGACGGCTACCGTATGCCCGGAGAATTCGAGCCGCATCAGGGGACATGGATGCTCTGGCCGACCCGGACGGACACTTGGCGGCTGGGGGCGAAGCCGGCGCAGGCTGCTTTTGCCAGAGTGGCGGCAGCGATTGCGGAGTTTGAGCCTGTAACGATAGGCACCATCAGTGCCCAATATGAGCATGTCCGGGCACTTGTGCCACCGCAGGTACGTGTGGTGGAGATCTCCTCGAACGATGCGTGGATGCGGGATATCGGCCCGACCTTTGTAGTGAACAGCAGCGGCGGGGTAAGGGGAATTGACTGGGGGTTCAACGCCTGGGGCGGACTGGACGGAGGGCTGTATTTTCCCTGGGACCAGGATCTGCTGGTGAAGCGGAAGGTGCTGGAGATCGAGAAGCTGGACTATTATGACCTGCGGCATTTCATCCTTGAGGGCGGAGCTGTTCATGTGGATGGAGAGGGTACGCTGATAACGACTGAGCAGTGTCTGCTGCATAAGAACCGCAACCCTCATCTGTCCAAAAGGCAGATCGGGGGTTACTTGCGCGATACGCTGAACGTAGACAAGATTATCTGGCTGCCCAGAGGAATGAGCGATGATGAGACGGACGGGCATATTGATGAGGTGGCCGCTTTTGTGAAGCCGGGCGTAGTGGTGATGAGCTGGACGGACGACCGGGAAGATCCGCAATATGAGGTGCTGCACGAAGCCTATTCACGGCTCATCCGGCAGAGGGATGCCCGCGGGCGCAAACTGGAGGTTCACCGGCTGCACATCCCGGAGCGGCTGATCATTACAGATGAAGAGGCGGGATGGATCGACCCGGCCAGCGGCAGCTACAGCCGTGCCTCAGGTACAACATTCGCTGCGACTTATGTGAATTTCTATATCTGCAATGGCGGAGTGGTAATGCCGGCATTCGGGGACAGGCGGGATGGGGAGGCGCTGGAGACCGTGCAGCAGTTATTCACAGACCGCACGGTGGTGCAGGTCAATACCCGTGAGATCGCCTTGGGCGGCGGGAATATTCACTGTATTACCCAGCAGCAGCCCCGGGGCTGGTAGTTTTGTACTTGACCTGCACCGGGCTCGAAACGGGCCGGCATATCGTCTAACCCGGGTCCTCTTGTGGCCCGGGTTCTTTTTGTGCATGGAGTGAAACTTGTTTACCCGGCCGACTCGCTGGAAAAGCGCTGGTTAAGGTTCAATCAATGCTTGTATGTTAATGATTGACATATGCCCATGACTGTATTAATAATAGTAGTACAGTTAATACACCCTGGCATCCTGTGAAACATCATATGAAAGGAGGACTGTCATGTTCGAACTCGATGTACGCAGCCGCAAGCCGATCTATGAACAGCTGACCGGTAAGGTCAAAGAGATGATTATGCATGGTATTCTGCAGGCGGATGAACAGCTGCCTTCAGTGAGGGCTTTATCCTCGCAGCTTACGGTGAACCCCAATACGATCCAGAAAGCCTATAGGGAGCTGGAGCGGGAAGGTTACATCTATTCACTGCAGGGCAAAGGCAATTTCGTAGCCCCGCTTCAGCACGGACAGAATGAGAGTAAACGGGCAGAGCTGAAGGAAGAGCTGCTGCGGCTGATGGCAGAGGCAGTCTATCTCGGATTCACGGAGAGTGAGATGAGTGCGCTGTACCGCCAGGCGCTGGATAAGAGAAGAGAGGAGAACAGCCATGATTGAGATACGCGGAGTGAGCAAGATTTTCCAGGAGGAAAAGGCTGTTGACGACATTTCGCTGACTGTACATAAAGGCGCCATTTACGGCTTGCTGGGCTCCAACGGAGCCGGTAAAACAACGCTGCTGAAGACGCTCGCCGGTATCTATCGTCCTGAAACAGGGAGTGTCAAGATAGACGGCCAGCCGGTGTTCGAAGCTCCTGAGGTGAAGCGCAGGCTGATCTTCATGCCGGACAGTCCTTATTTCTTCCCGCAGGCAACTATCAGAAGTATGGCGGCATTCTACCGTTCCATCTATCCGGAATGGAGCCAGAAGAGGTACGAGGAGCTCGGGACGGCGTTCCGGCTGGATACCCGGCGCAAGCTCAGCCGTTTCTCCAAAGGAATGCAGCGCCAAGCCGCCTTCTGGCTGGCCCTCAGCTGCAAGCCGGATGTGCTGATTATGGACGAGCCAATTGACGGGCTGGACCCGGTCATGCGCAGGCAGATCAAGAATCTGCTGTTCCAGGAGGTGGCCGAGCGGGAGCTGACCGTGCTGATCTCCTCGCATAACCTGCGGGAAATCGAAGATCTATGCGACCATGTCGGCATTATGCATGAAGGCCGGATGCTGGTGGAGAAGGATCTGGATGATCTGAAGGCGGACACGCATAAGATCCAGGTGGCCTTCCGCGATGAACGCCATGCGGCGGCGCTGGAGGCCAAGCTGCAGATTCTCCACCAGGAGCAGCGGGGGAGTGTCAGCCTGTATATTGTAAAAGGCGACCGGGAGCGGATCGCCCAGGCTTTTCATGTCTACGAGCCTTATGTGTTCGATCTGCTGCCGCTGACGCTGGAGGAAATCTTTATTTATGAAATGGGGGATGCCGGTTATGACGCGCAGCCGATACTTCTTTAACAGCAGCATTATCCGCCAGAATCTGCGCCAGCACGGCTGGATCGGAATTCTATATACACTGGTACTGTTGTTCATATTCCCGCTGCAGATACTCATGAACGGCTATCGTTTTACGGAGCCGATGGAGATACCGGACCTTTTTAACATTGGCATAGATATTGCACCTTTCCTTGTTGCTTTTCCTGTTGGAGCCGGCTTATTCCTGTTCCGTTATCTGCAGTCCAAAATGCCTTCCGACCTGTGGCACAGCCTGCCGCTGCGGCGCTCGCATCTGCTGGCTTCCCATACGCTGAGCGGTTTGCTCCTGCTGCTTCCGCCTGTCTGGATTACGGCTGCGGTTGCGGCTATCATCCGTCCGCTGGACGGCATCATGTATATCTACAACGCAGCCGATGTCTGGGAATGGTGCCTGACCGTCAGCCTGCTGACGCTGTTTCTATTTGTGTTCACGGTATTTGTAGGCATTTGCACGGGACAGACCATTCTCCAGGGAATCCTGATCTTCATCCTGCTGATTCTTCCCGCTGCACTCCTGCAATTCATCGACCTCCATCTGAACAGATATCTCTACGGGTATCCGGAATGGTCCGGCTTGCAGAATATCCTGAATAACTGGGCACCGCTGCTGCGTATTATGGACCTGTCCGTGGAGCCTTTAACTAGTGTGGAAACGTGGGTCTATGCCTTTTTATCCGCTGTGTTCATGGTGCTGTCCTTCCTGCTGTACCGTAAACGCCACGGGGAAAAAGCCGGTCAGGCTCTTGCCTTCTCCTACTTCAATCCGCTGTTCAAAGCCGGTGTGATGCTGTGCAGTATGCTGCTGGCCAGCCTTTACTTCGGTACCGGGCGGAATCAGCTTGGCTGGATCATCGGCAGTGTCTTTATCGGAGGGCTGGTTGGTTATATTGTAGTAGAGATGATTCTCCGTAAAACCTGGCATATCATGAACCGCAGGCTGCCGCTTGAATTCGCGGTGTACAGCGTGCTGCTCGGTCTGCTGCTCTACATCCCCGTGTCAGGGTTAACCGGGTATGAAGACAGGGTGCCACAGGTTGATAAAGTGACTGCGGTATATGCCGGGGGGAATTACGAGTTCTTAACCCAGGATCCACCACAAGGGATTAACGGCATTAAGGAACCGGAGGAAGAGATCCTATCCACGGATCCGCGGTACATTGAAGCTGTCACTGCGCTGCATCATGCGATTGTTACTTTGAGGCCGGATCCCGGGAATGCGCCGAGTTATGATTATACGGGTAACCGGCAGTTCACCCTGGTATATAAGCTGGAGAGCGGGCGGAAGCTGATGCGGACCTACAATGTTCCGGCCAAGGGTTTCGAGCCGGAACTGAAAGCCATAATGGAGAATGCGGACTTTAAGCGCGTGAAATATGTTCTGTCCATGCTGGACCGGAATGTAGACAGCTTCAGACTGAGTAATCTGGATAAGGCGGTCAGTATTTCTGACCGGCAGGAGGTTCAGGAGCTTAAGGAGATTCTGAAGCGGGAAGTATTGAATATGTCCTATGAAGATCAGGTTTCCGGTCAGCTTGAGCGGGCATCCATTGAGTTAGTCAATAAACCGGATTCAACAGGTTATCAGCGCTATTATTCTTATCCGTGGTATCCTTCATACCATGAATTGGGGACCTGGCTGGAACAGAAGGGCTATGCTAATAAAGTTAAAGCAACAGCAAAGGACGTATTGTCGGCTGTAATTTTCAAAGATTACAACAAGGATGGAATGGCTTCAGCGCTTCGTGGCAATATTGAACGGCGTTTGAATCTGGCCCGCAATGAGGAACGTTCAGTCACGGTTAAAGATAAGACACTTATTGATGATATTCTGGAGCACCGTCAGAATGTCACCGGACAAGATGGCAGGTACGTGGTGAAGATAGAGTACAAAATTGGAATGACGAGTTACATCTCAATAGACGAACAAGACGTAACGCCAGCGCTAAAGGCCCTTCTACCATAGTCATCTTGTCTATTAAAGCAATGTCAGATTAATGCCCCCGTATCCGGTGATGTTTCCCGGGCGGGGGCATTGTTCTGCCGCATCCATGGAATGAACAGCGGTTGAGGCTGCCGCTTTCGGGATGGATATTCTTGATTCTGCCCGAAGCGTGCCGGAAGAGGAAATGAGGTTCAGATAATGAGGCGCTTGCGTGTCTTAAGCCTCTGCTTTGGGTTATGCTTATATAAAGTAAGTATAATGAATCACATGGTGCTGCCGTGTAAGGAGGGAACTTTAATGGAAGAGGTACCGGATCATCTGGATCATGGACTGCAGATCGTCTTCATAGGATTTAACCCCAGCATCCGTTCCGGAGAGCTGGGTCACCACTATGCCAATCCGCGCAATAACTTCTGGCGCATCCTGCATAAGTCCGGTCTGACGCCGCGGCTGTATGATACCTCGGAGGACGGCGAATTGCTGAAGCTGGGCTACGGGTTCACGAACATTGTCGCCCGCCCCACGGTAGGCGCTGAAGATATTACCCGGGAGGAATACACACAGGGCCGGGAGCTGCTCCGTGCCAAGCTGGAGCAATACCGTCCGGAAATCGCCTGCTTTGTCGGCAAAGGCGTATACACGGAGTTCAGCCGCAGAACCAAAGCGGACTGGGGATTTCAGGAGGGGGTGACGCCGGTGGTCGATGGTGTGCGGGAGTTTGTCGCGCCTTCGTCCAGCGGACTTGTCCGGATGCCGATGCCGGAGATCTTGGATATTTACCGGCGTCTGCATGATTTTACGGAAGAGAAAGAGACTTGAGGCAAGGGCCGCCATATACTTGATTCGTAGTTTCCGCAGAATGGGGACTTCTAAGGAAGCCCTGTAGACCTGAAAGTTGTACGTTGTGCAACTTTGATTCATTGAGAGCAAGGTATTCAGGCGGATTGTTGTATGAAATACAAGAATAATCCTGCTAAGCCGCTTGAGAAAGGCTAAATCATGCCTTTTGTACAACAATGCTGGATTTAGGCCGATAGGATGAAGGGAATGTTGTATTATGGGCAGGATTTTATAAAAGTCACCAGATCTTTGCCCCGGAAAGCGTATAAGCGTATAAGCGGATTAATCGAACAATTGCAGTGAACTGAGCCTAAACAAAAGCCCCCTCGAACCGAGGGGGCTTAAACACTTAGATCTGAATCAGCAGCAGAATAATCGATGATAACGACAGGCAGACGCTGACTAGATACAGCACAGCAACGACCTGTTTCTGGTTCAGGCCGGCTTTGAGCAGGCGGTAATGAACCTGGGTGGCGTCGGCCTGATAGATGGCCTGGCCCTTGAGGAACCTTTTGACGACAACAAAAATATTATCGAAGATCGGCACGCCGAGCGCAAGAATCGGGATGCACAGGGACAGCACCGTTGCCTGCTTGAAGGCACCGTCGAGCGCAATCACGGCCAGAATGAAGCCGAGGAAGGTGGCACCGGCGTCACCCATGAAGATTTTGGCGGGAGCCTTGTTGTAGCGCAGATACGCGACTGTGACCCCGATAAGCGACATCGCCATGATGGCCGACGAAGATTGTCCCATGGTAATGGCGACTACGAACAGGGTTACTGCCGAGATCGCCGTCAGTCCTCCTGCCAGGCCATCCATGCCGTCAGAGAAATTAATCACCGTGGTGACGCCGAATATCCAGATAATCGTCAGCAGGAACTGCAGAATGAACGGCAGTGAGATATAATCTCCTGAGAAGGGATTGATGAATCCCGTGAAGGCATTGCCTGAGAAAAAGACGAGAATCGCTGCGGCGATCTGAACAATGAATTTCGGAAGCGCCGGGAAGTCCTTGCCTTTGGTTTTGTACCAGTCATCAATGGTTCCTATAGTCAGCAGCAGCACGCCGCCGATGAACAGGGCCAGCGTCTCCAGTGAGAAATCCCGGGCAAACAGCAGATATGTAATAAAGAAGCCTACGAATATGGCATAGCTGGCCGTGAGCGGAATCGGCTCCCTATGTATTTTGCGTTCTACATCTTCCCTGGGCCTGTCCACAAAATCAAGCCGGAAAGCGAGCTTACCAAGAGGGGGAATCAGCAGATAAACGATAAAAAATGACACGAGAAACGCTAAAACGTATAAAATGACAATCACCCCGTTGATTTATTTAGGCTGGTCTGAGTAAATTATATCGCAGAAGGTTATACGTTGTCGAACCGGCAAACGAGATGGAGGGAATTATTTTGAAATACGAATGTATTTTATTTGATGCTGATGATACGCTGTTTGATTACGGGATGGCGGAGAGCCATGCCTTGTACCACGCCTTTGCCCATTTTGGCCTGCCGACAGGGGCGGAGGACTATGCCGCCAGCTACAAAGCAATTAACCATTCGCTATGGAAGGATTTCGAGCAGGGGCGGATTACCTCTGCCGCGCTGCGGGTGGAGCGGTTCAACCGGCTGTTTGCCGCACATAGCCTTGAGCTTAAGCCGGATGAATTCAGCGAAGCTTATCTGCGGTTCCTCGGTGAAGGCACGTTCCTGATTCAAGGCGCGATAGAGCTGTGCGGAGAGCTTGCCGGATGCAGACTGGCGATTATTACGAATGGAATCAAGGATGTGCAGCAATCCAGAATCAAGGGTTCGCCGCTGAGCGAGGTGTTCGAGGCGATTATTATCTCTGAGGAGACCGGGTATCAGAAGCCGGAGACGGGGATTTTTGATTATGCTTTTGAGCGGCTTGGTATTTCTGATAAAAGTAAGGTGCTGATTGTCGGTGACTCCCTGACCTCGGATATTCAGGGCGGGATCAATTATGGCATCGATACCTGCTGGTTCAATCCGCTGGAGAAGCCGGGAGATCCGGGTGTGCTGCCTACCTATGAAATCCGCAGTTTAGATGAGCTGCTAGAGATTGTGCGCTAGGGTGAGTTTTGTGTCAGTCGGGTGAAGCGGAGCGCTAATCCTTCTTGAACTTGGCTTCCGGGAGGTTGAAAGATTCTCCCCTGTGTTAAATATATAAGGACGCTATATTCGTCCTATATTGATAACAACACACGGGAGAGGATTACTATGAATAAAAAATGGCTGATTGCCGCCGTTGTCACCGGACTTACGGTAACCGGCTCGGCAGGAGTCTATGCAGGCGCCAAGCTGCAGCAGATCAAAGCCTATCTCAACCACAGTCTCGGGATTGTGGTGGATGGCACTCCTTACTGGCTGAAGGACGGCAACGGCAAAACTCTAACGCCAATCACCTACGAAGGAACCACTTACCTGCCCATCCGTTCGATCGCGGATGCGCTGGATGTGCCGATAACTTATGATGCCGCGAATTATAAAGTGCGGATCGGTACCGGCAGCGAGGTTGCCCCTTCACCGGGAACCTCCGCCGGCGGCGGGACTACAGCTCCGGTAGAGGGTACTGCCCGGCCGGTTAATCTGCCGAAGGATTTCCCGATTCCGGCCGATGCCCTGATTGCGACTACCCTTGATACGGATGCTAACGGCGTGAAAAAGGTAGCCTTCAGCTACTCCACGCAGGAAACGCTGGACATGATGGGATTCGTATACAGTGAATATGTGCGGATTAAGCGGCTCGATAATGCCTCTGAGACCGTATCCGCCAGCACGGTCAAAATTACCGGCAGACTCGGTGGTACAAGCCCGGTATCGATCACTGGTAAAGCTTCGACTGCCCGGCCGGGCTTCAATATCTTCACCGTTACCTGGTCAGAGAGCTGACGGAGTAAGAATGCCGTCATACAGCCGTATACAGACTCAAAACTCCGGACCGCTTGTCGGCCCGGAGTTTTTGCTGGGATGCTGCAGATTCAGGAGGTGCCTGGTACACGGACTTCTGCACCCGGAGACCCTGATTGTCCACTGTCCGTGGGTCCTCTAAGAAGGATAGATGCTGTGCCCGCCAGCCGGGCAGAAGCCTTAAGCCTGCTGCCGGGTATCCAGCGGCTTCAAATGGGCTTCGATCTGTGCACGTTTCGACTCCAGGAACGGCGGCAGGGCCAGTGATTCCCCGAGATGCTCCACCTCTTCATCGGTGGCGAATCCCGGTCCATCCGTAGCCAGCTCGAACAGAATTCCATTCGGCTCGCGGAAATACAGGGAGCGGAAGTAGAAGCGGTCGACGAATCCGGAATTGGGCAGCTGCACGGTGCGGATACGTTCGATCCACAGCTTGAGCTCTTCTTCGTTATCCACGCGGAAGGCGACATGGTGTACACCGCCCCGTCCGAGGCGCTCCTGCGGCAGATCCTTGCGTTCCTCCAGATGAATCTCGGTGCCGGACCCGCCTTCTCCGGTCTCGAACACGATGACATCCGGCTGTCCGGTTACCGGCGAAGGATAAGTGCCTGCGCGGCGGAAGCCGAGCAGATCTTCCAGAATCAGTGCCGTATGTTCAGCTGTCTCCACTGTGAGATGTGCCGGGCCCAGTCCAACAATGGCATATTCCGCCGGTACGGGGCTCTTGTCCCAGGGCTTGCCACCGGCCATGCCCTGATTATGCTCATCTGAGACGAGGATGAGGCGCTGTCCCTCGTGGTCGGTGAAGGCCAGCGTCTTGCGGCCGCCGCGTTCGGTAATCTCATCGTGCTCTACACCAAACACCGTGAACCGCTGGGTCCAGAAGAGCAGCGCATCATCACTTGGTACACGGAGTGAAAGTGCAGAGATGCTGTTGTTGCCGTCGCGGTTGCGTCCGGCGTTCGGCAGCTCGAAGAAGGTGAGCTCCGTACCCGGATTCCCGGTCTCATCACCATAGAACAGGTGATAGACAGAGACATCATCCTGGTTTACTGTTTTTTTGATCAGGCGGAGTCCGAGCACTTCTGTATAGAATTTGTAGTTTTCCGGTGCTTTGGCTGTAATGGCGGATACATGATGAAGCCCTTTTAATGTTAAACTCATGGGAAGACCTCCTAATAAAGTTTTGCCGCTTCGTAAGCAGCAGCTATAATTTTGTGACCTTAAGCGGATGTATTTGAACGTGCTGGATACTTAATGAGTATTTTTAAGTTACTATAATTTTAATAGTTAGTAAGAATAAATGCAAGATGTATTTTATAATCCTATATAGTATCCAAGAAAGCGGGGGTAAACATGCATACCCAATCAAGTCTGCTACGGCAGCTGGAGAACCTGCGAATCGATCCGCGCGGAACGCTGCTGGTCCATTCCTCCTATAAAAGCATCGGTGAAGTAGAAGGAGGGGCAGACACCGTTCTGAATGCGCTCTCCGAATATATGAAGGAAGGGCTGCTTGTCCTGCCGGCACATACCTGGTCATATATTAACGGGGCGAACCCGAGGTTCTCTGTTCTGGAGTCACCCGTCTGTGTCGGCATCCTGCCGGAGCTGTTCCGTAAGCGGCCGGGTGTGATGCGCTCCTGGCATCCGACCCACTCTGTAGCTGCGCTTGGAGCGGACGCGGCGGCCTTCACTGCCGGAGACCAGCGCTGGGATACGCCCTGCGCGCGAGGCTCGGTCTACGGTAAGCTGCTGGACCGCAAGGCAGAGATTATGCTGCTGGGTGTGGATCTGCGGAGGAATACTTTCATCCATGGCATTGAAGAGTGGGTGGATATCCCCGGCAGAATGACGGACGGGCATGAACTGCTCTACACTGTGACACCTGAAGGGGAGGAAATCGCTGTTCCTTCACGCAGACATTCCGGGCTGTCCTGGTCGCAGCATTTCTGGAAAGTGGAGCCTGTGCTGGAGGAAGGCGGCGCTCTGCGCCGGGGGAGCTTCGGGGATGCCGGAGTCATGATCTGCGGAACCGTGGATACCACGGATATCCTGAGCCGCATGCTGGCGGACAATCCGGATTTGTTCTCGGACAATGAACCGCTAAGCGGAGGGGATGTGCCTGAAGCATTACCCAAGACGAAGCCGGGAATTCCGCAGCACCGGCCAGCCCGGGAGCGCTCCCGCCCTTAATCCGGGACCGGGCATCTGTTCATTCTGGCAAGGCTCTATCAATGTATGGTATATTATTCTCACAAAAAACAAAGTAAGGAGATTGGAAATGACAAAAACTTTGATCTTTGGACACAAAAACCCGGATACAGATACCATCTGTTCAGCAATTGCTTATGCAGCACTCAAGAAGGAACTGGGCTGGGATGCCGAGCCGGTCCGGCTGGGAGAAGTCAGCGGCGAAACCCAATATGCGCTTGATCACTTCGGGGTTCCGGCACCGCGCCACGTGGAGAATGTTGCCGCTGAAGCGAAGCAGGTTATTCTCGTTGACCATAACGAACGCCAGCAAAGTGCGAATGATATCGATCAGGTCCGTGTGGTTGAAGTTATCGACCATCACCGGATTGCCAACTTTGAAACCGCTCATCCGCTGTACTATCGTGCAGAGCCGGTAGGCTGCACTGCAACAATCCTGAACAAGCTGTACAAAGAGAATGGTGTAGCCATTCCGAAGGACATCGCCGGTCTGATGCTCTCCGCTATCATTTCCGACTCCCTGCTGTTCAAATCGCCGACCTGCACAGATGAAGATGTTGCCGCTGCCCGTGAGCTGGCTGACATTGCTGGTGTAGACGCTGACAGCTATGGCCTTGCCATGCTCAAAGCGGGTGCGGACTTAAGCGACAAGAGTATTGCCCAGCTGATCTCCCTGGATGCCAAGGAATTCAAAATGGGTGAATACAAAGTGGAGATCGCCCAGGTCAATGCGGTAGATGTGAACGATGTGCTCTCCAAGCAGGCGGAGCTGGAAACAGCCCTTACCGCGATTATCGACGACAAGGGACTTGATCTGTTCCTGTTCGTAGTTACCGATATCCTGAACAACGATTCGGTTGGACTGGCTCTGGGCCGCGTGGCAGGTGCTGTGGAGCAGGCTTACAATGTGAAGCTGGACGACAACAAAGCTGTGCTGAAGGGTGTAGTTTCCCGCAAATCGCAGATCGTACCGGTGCTGACCGAAACGATTGCCAAGCTGTAACAGGCACGCCCGGAACTCATCCGGAACAGTGAATAATCCATAATTTTACATAAAACCGGCTGCAGCATTCTTAACAGGATGAAGCAACCGGTTTTATTTTACAATTGACAGCAACTCCTTCCGGTTTGGCGGGTATAATCAGCATAGGAATATTTGAGGGGGACGGGAATGATGGGGAAGATACGTAAGCTGGCGGTGTCCACACTTGGACTGATGATTATCTCAGGAGGAACTTTGCTGTATGCTGCTGCGGGCAAAACGGATCTCTCTGTATACATAAATAACGTGCTTCAAAAGCAGCCGGGGATATCATCGGAAGGCCAGACCTATGTGCCGCTGGACCAGCTTCCTGACAATATGCATGCGATCCTGTCTCTGGACGAGTCGGCGGGGACGGTCCGTATCTATAAGCCCAATGTGAACACGGTGCTGCTTGATGAAAAGGGTACCATTTTCGGCAAAGTAAGAACCGCATCCAGCAGCACGTTCTACACCCTGGTGCAGGTGGATCAGCTGAAAACGGATGTTTCCGATTTGAAAATAACAATTACTGACCCGGCCGGCAAAACGGATACCGTGGACAATCAGCAGATTACGGAGAAGAAGGAGAGCTTCTGGTTCAAGTCGGCGGCGTATAATTACACCTTCACGGAGAAGGGCAGCTATACGATCCAGGTCTATTTGAAAGACACTGCATCCAAGAAATGGTTCATCGTTTCCGAACTGCAGATATCGACCACTTAAGGTCTTCATCATGAAGGAGGAGCGGGGAATATGGCAAAAACACGAAACAGCGGAGCTCCCCAATATAAGTCGTTTGGTCTTGTGCTGCAGGCATTGGTGATTCTCGCGAAAAAAGGTAGTACCTGTTCCAGCTGCGAAATCGCCGGATTGCTGTCGTCTGAAGCCACACTGTTGAGGCGCCTTATGGCTAATCTGACCCGTGAGCAGATTCTGGTAACCCGCGAGGGGCGTGACGGAGGATATCTGCTTAACCGGGCGCCGGAAGAGTTGACGCTTGCTGAGATTTATCAGGCTATGGAGGCAGGAGAAGGACGCGATAATGGTCATAGTGATACAATATGTGTAAATGCATTGGGGACACAAATGAAGGTAGCCTATGGTGAATTGCTGGACGAGCTGGACCAGAGTGCGCTAAGAGTTCTGGAACGTTATACGCTGGCCGATATGGTGCGCAAAACGGAAGATTGACAGGGTGCTTTTTTTTGAATTATACTGTGCGTAATATTATACAGTTAAACGCTGGCGCTAGAATACAGCGGTTGATGAAGTGCTTATTTGGATCAGGAAGAGGAAGAGGAGGATGAGCGTATGTCAGCAGAACTAAAGGTAGAACAGGAATTCGGCAAGGTGATTCGCGATAGGCATTCTGTGCGGAAATACGATCCATCCTGGACAATATCCGATGCGGAGATTAAGGAGATCCTCGAAGAGGCGATTCTTGCCCCGTCTTCGTCCAATCTGCAGCCTTGGCGGTTCATTGTTATTACCGACCCGGACGTGAAGGCGCAGCTCCTGCCGATCGCCCATAACCAGGCACAGATTACCGAATCCTCAGCAACGATAGCCGTGCTTGGCGATCTGGAGGCTTACCGCAACGCGGAGACCATCTATCAGTACGCAGAAGCAGCCGGTTATGTCACAGCGGAAATAGGTGCGGCTATGGCCAAAAGAAGCTATGACGGCTATTCGGGCATGCCTGCTGAGAAGCTGAAGGAGATTGCGCTGATCGACGGAGGGCTGATCTCCATGCAGCTTATGTTGGCAGCCAAGGCGAGAGGTTATGATACCGTGCCTATGGGCGGATTCGTGCACGACAGCTTCAAGGCGCTGTTCGGGATTACTGAGCGTTATGTGCCGGTGATGCTCATTGCACTGGGCAAGGCAGCTGTAGAGGGACGGCCGACAGCCAGACTTCCGCTGGAAGCAGTTGCGCAATGGAACGCTTTTCAGGCCTAATTCTGAAGGATTAAGCTTCACACTATATTACTGAACCTGCTGTCTTCTGAAGAAACGGATGCCGCCCCAAGGGCCGGTGCCCGTTTCTTCTTGTTTGCGGAGCTTTCTGCTACACTGAAGGTATGGAAGACCCTGAAATTCATTAAGACAGACCATAACAGCCTTTAGGAGGAGATCACAATGATTACAGTATATCCTGCAGAGTCTGCACACCGGTTCGATCACGGCTGGCTGAAGGGCAGTCATGTCTTCTCGTTCGGCGATTTCTATGATCCTGACAATACAGCCTTCGGCCCGATGCGGGTCTGCAACGACGATACCATCTCTCCGGGAAGAGGCTTTGGTGCCCACCCGCACAGTGATATGGAGATCGTCTCCATTGTGCTGTCCGGCGTGCTGCGCCATGAGGATAACCTGGGCAATGTGGCGGAGACTTCTTTTGGCGGCATTCAGCGGATGTCAGCCGGAACGGGCGCTATTCATACAGAGCATAACCCTTCTGACAGCGAGCCGGTGCGGCTGCTGCAGCTGTGGTTCATGCCGCGTACCCGGGGAACGGCTCCTTCCTATGCGACAGGACGCTTCGATCCGGCGAAGCTGGATGGAAGACTGCTTCCGGTAGTGGCAGCTGAAGCCTCGGCGGAGGTCGTCGGCATTGCCCAGGATATGACCATCTATCTGGGCAGAGCGCAGGCTGGCGGGCTGCTTGATTTCCGGCAGGAGCCGGGCCGGCGGATCTTCGTCTATTTAATCGGCGGACAAATTACGCTGAACGGGGACGCTGTGCTGAAGCCGGGAGATTCTGCCCGGATTGAAGGGGTGAGCCATTTGGAGCTGCAGGCAGACGGGGATATGCTTGTCATGCTGATTGATCTGCCTTAAATAAGGCTTAAACCTAAATGTGGAGGAGGAATCCTTGATGGCAGAGCAGGAAAGAGTACTGGTGAAGCATTCCGTAACAGGGCGTATGCTGATCAGCAGTACAGATGGCATAGGCTATACCTTTGATGAGCAGGGCGGGCTAACCGTGATTACCCTAACCGGAGTTCCGGCTGATAAGGGTGCGGCAGTTGCTGAACTCAAGGCTGAGCTGAATGTATTCCGTTTCGAGGAACCGGCTGGCGGGCCGGTGATTAAGCACTGGTATTACGTAGGTGATCATCCTGTAGTATATGATGCGGCCACGGGCCGTCTGACGATAGCTGTGCAATCCGAGATCGAATACCGGCCGGACCAATACTGGGAATAAAGCTGCAAAGACATCAATCTGACTCTCTAACGCTTCGCGTGAGGTTGATGTCTGTTGATTGCTGGATTTTGCTGAAAAAAGCTGAAAATGGGACAAAAGATATTGACAACATGTCCTGAAAGGTCTAGCTTTGTTATGAAACGTAACATGTACATAAAGTGGAGACAGGAGAAATGAAGCTAATGGAATTGTTTGCTGCAATGGAGCGGGACGACTACGAGGAAGTGCTGTTTTGTCAGGATAAGGCATCAGGCTTGAAGGCAATCATTGCTATTCATGACACAACACTGGGTCCCGCACTGGGTGGAACGAGAATGTGGACCTATGCTACAGAGGAAGAGGCGGTTGTGGACGCGCTCCGGCTGGCCAAGGGCATGACGTATAAGAATGCAGTTGCCGGGCTGAATCTGGGCGGCGGCAAGACGGTGATTATCGGGGATCCCAAAAAAGATAAAAATGAGGCGATGTTCCGCGCCTTCGGCAGATACATACAGGGCTTGAACGGCCGTTATATTACAGCCGAGGATGTAGGCACTACGGAAGAGGATATGGACATCATCCATCAGGAGACGGATTTCGTCACCGGCATCTCGGCTACCTACGGTTCATCCGGCAACCCTTCACCGGCTACAGCTTTCGGGGTATACCGGGGAATGAAGGCAGCGGCCAAGGCGGCATTCGGCAGTGATTCACTGAACGGCAGAACCGTTGCCGTGCAGGGTGTCGGCAATGTATCCTTCACGCTGTGCAAATACCTTCACGAGGAGGGGGCACGCCTGATCGTCACAGATATTAATAAAGAGGCTGTCAGCCGGGCAGTAGAGGCTTACGGGGCTACAGCGGTGGACCCGGGCGAGATTATTCAGGCGGATTGTGACATCTACGCGCCGTGCGCACTCGGTGCCACCATTAATGATGAATCCCTGCCGCTGCTGAGAGCCAAGGTTGTGGCGGGAGCCGCTAACAATCAGCTTAAAGAACCGCGCCACGGGGATGCCCTGCATGAGATGGGGATTGTCTACGCCCCGGACTATGTCATTAATGCCGGCGGCGTAATCAATATCGCCGACGAGCTGAACGGCTATAACAAGGAACGGGCGTTCAAGCAAATCGCCAAAATCTACGACAGCATCACCCGCGTGCTGGAAATCTCCCAGCTGAGCGGAATTCCAGCTTACGCTGCAGCGGATCAGCTCGCAGAGGAGCGGATCTCGCTGCTGCGTAACAGCCGCAGTACCTTCCTGCGCAACGGGCAGCATGCCCTTAGCAGAAGATAAGGTGAGCAGCCGGGGCGGGAGCGGTGATCCCGCTGCATAATCCGGGTTGCGTTGAATCTGTACATGAACGGCTCTGTTCCGCTAATCGGTGGTGAACAGGGCCGTTTCTTAGGCTGTATAGCAGATCATTCGACAATTCGTTTGCTATTTCATGCAGAATAGTGAGAAATGTAGCAGTAGCCGGCTTGGATAATAAGGAAAATAGAACCAGGAAAGATCTTGCAGGATTGAAAGGTGGAGACACATGGCAGCGGTGAATATGAATGCGGCAATGAATTACGGAAGCAGGGAGTCGTACTTTGACGGGACACTTATCGAGTATATTGGCTGGTGCCTGGCAGGCTGGCTGGTTACGGTGTGTACCCTCGGAATTTGCTATCCTTGGTCTGTGGTGATGATCTACCGCTGGAAGGTGGAGCATACCGTAGTTAACGGGCAGCGTCTGCGGTTTGACGGCAGTGCCGTAAGCT
Organism: Paenibacillus sp. FSL R10-2736; assembly: GCF_038000245.1. Lineage (NCBI taxonomy): Bacteria > Bacillati > Bacillota > Bacilli > Caryophanales > Paenibacillaceae > Paenibacillus > Paenibacillus sp. FSL R10-2736. Next base: position 6,414,474 of record NZ_JBBOBN010000001.1, on the reverse strand, counting down.
TGTTCGGACAATGGATCAAGTGGTTCCTGCTGTCATTAATAACGCTCGGCATCTACAGCTTCTGGGTAAGAATTAAGCTGGAGCAGTGGAGAACGAAGAATACTCATTTCCAATAATCCGCCGCATGATTTAAGAATACGTAAGACAGACCAAGAGCCATCGTCCGTAACCGGAGGATGGCTCTTGCTTTGCAATTCCGCTGCTGGAAGGGCGGCAGCGGGGTACGGGATAAATAGCGGTTATTGCACCTTTTGCGGCTCCGGATAGGTTACGCCGAGAGTATCGACCGTTACCTTCTTCATCACCGGCGGCTGTTCAGGGCGGTCATTAGCATCACGCGGCAGATTGACGATATCCTGGACGGCTTCCAGTCCTTCGGTAACCTTGCCGAAAGCGGCATAGCTGCCGTCAAGGCTCGGATACGCGGCGGCCATAATGAAGAACTGCGAGCCTCCCGAATTCACATCCTGGCTTCTGGCCATGGATAGAACGCCTTCTGTATGCAGCAGATTATTGGTGAATCCATTGGCGGAGAACTCTCCGGCGATACTGTAGTCCGGACCGCCCATACCTGTACCGTCAGGGTCGCCGCCCTGAATCATGAAGCCGGGAATAACCCGGTGGAAGATGGTTCCGTCATAGAAGCCCTTCTGGATCAGCGAAATGAAGTTGTTGACCGTGTTGGGGGCAACCTCGGGATACAGCTCAGCCTTAATAATGGCGCCGTTATCCATTTCAATTGTAACTACCGGATGGCTGGCCGTGGCTGAAGGTACGCCTTCCGTAGCTGCAGCAGCATTATCCTGTGGCGCCGTAGTAGCCTCGCTGCCGGCGGTAGTACTATTTCCGTTTCCGGCAGCAGCATTATTGTTCATAGGCTTGTTGCCGCAGCCCGCCAGAATCACGAGCATCAGACACATCGCCGCCAGCAGGATGACGGGTTTTCTAGTAGTAAGCTTCACGGTACAAATCTCTCCTTTTATCTTTGAATAATAGGTGCAGTCTCCCTAGTATCATACCTTCTTTGTCCCGCTTCATGCAAAGCCTGCCCCTCCGGCCGGGATTGGCACATTCTTCAAAGAGGGGTAGAATGGGAGAAGTGCTTCCAAAAAAACGCTGAAGGGATGTGTACAGCATGAGTTTTTCATGGAAGCGGAACCTGATCGTGCTCTGGGTAGGGGTTTTCTTTTGCAGTACGGCATATTCGATCTCGATTCCGTTCCTCTCAATTTTTCTTAGCGACCAGTTAGGTGTTACAAGCCATTTGGAGATATGGTCTGGGGTCAGCTTCGGCATTACGTTTCTGGCCAGCGCGCTAATCTCGCCTTACTGGGGTTCACTTGCCGACAAATACGGCCGCAAGCCAATGCTTATCCGTTCGGGCTTCAGCCTGGCGGCCCTGTATCTGATTAATTTCTTCGTGCATGATCCTTATGTATTCTTAGTCGTGCGGATTCTGCAGGGACTGCTCGCAGGGTTCGTTCCGGCAGCAATTGCTATGGTAGCGACCAACACACCGGAGGATAAGACAGGCTATGCGCTTAGCATCATGTCTACAGCCGGAGCCACCGGCAGCATCATCGGGCCGCTCATCGGCGGCGTAGTCAGCTATTATTCCAGCAACCGTGTTGCGTTCCTGTTCTCGGCTGTTATTGTGCTGGTCTCCGCGCTGATCGCTACCTTCTTCGCCAAGGAAGAGAACTTCGACCGTTCTGCCCCGCGTTCCAGGGTAAGTGATGATATCCGGGAAGCCGGCCAGAACCGGGCATTTATCACCCTGCTTCTGCTTGCGGGCATCAGTACCTTCTCCGTCATGATTCTGGAGCCGCTGCTGCCGATCTATCTGCTGGACATGGGGATTTCACGCAGCAGCGCCTCGCTTAGCTCCGGAATCGTTTTCTCGGCAGTCGGCATCGCTACCGTAATTATGGCACCGCAGTGGGGAAGAATCGGCAGCCGCAAAGGCTATGGCTTTATTCTCTTCATCGGTCTGATTGGCGGAGGGATCGGGAATATTCTGCAGTATTTTGTATCAGGTTATGTAGAGTTTGCTATTCTGCGGTTTGCCTACGGCCTCTTCTATGCCGGTGTGCTTCCTTCCGTTAACGCGATGATAGTCCAGGTCATTGAACCGGGATTTCGCGGACGGGCCTTCGGGCTGAATCAGGCGGCCAGCCAGCTGGCAACGATGGCGGGACCGATTATCGGCGGTCTGCTCGGAGCCTTCCTGCCGATCCGCTGGGTATTTGTCATTAACGGCGTCATGCTGCTTGTAGCGGCTGTACTCGTGAAGACCCACAAGCTGGAATCGAAGGTGAATGCCGCGCACGCGGGAATCCAGGTGACACCTTGAGAAGTAACTGCCGCTGTTTCTACTTGTGAAGCTCTTTGACGGCGGCCAGCGTCGTCCCTTCAGGAACAGGGAGCAGTGCGCTTTTGGAGATGCCGATGAGCTGGGAACTGTAGATGCCGCTGTGTCCGGAGAACAGATAGCTGATTACGCAGGCGATGAACATGTATACCGCTCCGCCGGAGCCAAACAGCTCAATGCCCATAATGAAGCAGGCGATCGGTGTATTGACCGCTCCGCAGAAAACGGCGATGAAGCCGAGCGAAGCCAGGAAAGGTCCATAGAGATGAAGTAAGCCGGCCAGACTATTCCCCAGAGTAGCTCCGATGGCAAAGAGCGGGGTCACCTCGCCGCCCTGAAAACCAGTCCCTAGGGTGAAGGCTGTGAAGACCAGCTTCCACAGAAAGGCGAAAGGATGGACATCCCCCGTAAATGAACCGCTGATTAGCGGAATCCCGAGGCCCAGATAATCCCGTGTACCGGCAATGTACACCAGGGCGATAACGATAAGACCGCCGGTGGCGCTTTTGAGCATAGGGTTACGGATTAGGGCGGTGAAGGTCCGCTTCAGATAATGGGTAAGCTCGCTGAACAGCAGGCTGACCAGACCGAACACAATGGACGCGGCAATTACTTTGACCAGCACCAGCGCATCCATTCCGGGGACAACATCCACCTGATAGTGGATATGGTGCACACCCCACAAGCGGGAAGCGACAAGATCACCGGTGAAGCTGGCAACGAAACAGGGCAGCAGGGCCTTGTGGCTGATCAGGCCGATGGCGATAACCTCCAGACCGAAGACCGTTCCGGCCAGCGGGGTCCCGAAGATCGAGCTGAAACCTCCGCTGATTCCGCACATGAGCAGAATTTTGCGGTCCAGGGAGTTGATCCGGAGCCGTCTTCCCAGCGCATCGGCCAGACTGCCGCCCATTTGCACAGCCGTTCCCTCACGCCCGGCAGAACCTCCGAAGAGATGGGTAATGAGTGTCCCGATAAGGACCAGAGGCGCCATCCGCAGCGGAATCGCTTCATCTCCCTGCTGAATCTGCTCCAGAATCAGATTGTTGCCCTTTGCGCTGGTTTTGCCGAACCGCATATACATACCGCTCACCAGAGCTCCCCCCACAGGAAGCAGGAACAGCAGCCAGGCATGCTCCAGCCGGACCTTGGTCACGGCTTCCAGGCTTTTCAGGAAAATAGCCGAGGCACTCCCCGACAATAGTCCCACCATTCCCCCCAGCACCACCCATTTCACAAATGTACTCCAAAGAGCGAGCTGGCTCTGCCGTGCTGCAAGCTCCACCCACCATGCATACTTCCTCTTCATCCTGCTATGCCCCCATATCCCGAGTCTGCTCCCTGAAAATAAACAGACTCCTACCAGCAAGTGATCACTGGTAGGAGTCATTAGTCCCGAAGGACGGTTATGGCGAACTCCATCGCCGTATTGAATGCCATTATAGTAAGTTTATTTCGTTCAAATGTCAATACGGTTATGCCGCTTAGTCCTCTTCGCCGCTCGAGCCGTTCAGCACATCGGTTCCGGGCATTGCGTCGGGGTCCGGGGAGACCGGGTCGATCGCGCTGCCGGGATCAATATCGTCGGCATCCGGAATATCCTCCAGCGGAAGCTCTTCCTCTTCCTCCAGCAGCTCTTCCTCATCCGCATAATCAATTACATTGCCGGTCAGGCCTGCCGCGCCGGCAGCGTACAGTGCATCCGATTCCAGGAGCTCGTCCCGTTCCGGCGCCGGAGTCCCTGGCGGAGGGGGGTTCCGGTCTGCACGCGGGCCCAGCCCGGAATCCGGCACATTCAGTCCGATGTCGGCAGCCAGAATATTATCGCCGACCAGTGCCGGATCGGAACCGTCGTCCACCACACCGTCGAAATCTATGGGTGTGAAATTAGCGGGATCGTGGCTGGCCAGAGCAGATTCAAGCGGCCGGTTCCCGGCGGTGTCCACTTCATCACTTGGACTTTGTTCGGTAATGGTGCCGAGCGGACGCAATTCTTCCAGCGGAATATCCTGTTCCGGGGAAATGCCGCCCATTTTGGTATAACGCTCGTACACAAAGTCAGCTTCGGTCTTATTGAATTCATTGCCCATTGCTGTTCAGCTCCCTTTATTTTAAGTCTGCCCCACTTTGGGGACAGCATGATTAACCGCAGCTTTCTGATCCTTGTCCGGAAGTGCGCCGGGATAGGTGCCTTCCTGGAACAGTCCGGACTCTTCATCAATATCCCGCTCGGTAATCAGGTCCTCACGGTCTTGTTCTTCACCATCAGCAGGTTTCTTATGAGTGTCCATCGCGAGCCTCCTTTACCTATAGTAATTGTATACCCTTTAAACCGGCGGCGAATCTGTTCGGCAGCCGGGCAGCCATTCTGTTAATATATTCATTCCACCCGTGGAATAACCGCAATTAACGCGTAAATATAAGAATGCATAGGCTTCACAAGCTAACTTATCCTTCTATTTTTCGAGGTTTTTTGCAGGATAAGGCAGGTATAGTGCGAACGTTGTCGAAAATAAGAATCATATGAACTACGTAAATACAACTAAGGATTCACTGGGGTGCCACAATGAAGTTGCCTTCAACCAAAACAGCAGCCGCACTAATTATGCTGCTGCTCGTAATTGCCATAATCCCGGTTGGCATTGCCATGGAATGGGGCGGACATAAGGAAGTAGCCCTTCCGGCATGGCAGCTTAAATGGGAACATGCAGCTCTACATGATATTCAGGAGGCGATGGCTGCTCCTTCCGGGGAGTGGCGGACTGTACAGGCGCGGGCAGACAGGCCGCAACCGCCTGTAGGTGCGGATTCAGTCTGGCTGCGGTTTTCTTTGCCGCGGACAGAGGCGAATTCAGCACTCCTGATCGACAAAGTATACGGCGACAGCCTTAAGGCATATATAGACCGCCGGCTTATCTATGATTCCAGTGAGGTGATCAATTACAGCGGCAACAAGGTGCTAATTCCGCTATCCGGGGAGGACAGTGCCAAGCAGCTGTATCTATGGAGTGCCGGCGGCGGCAAGGATTTCGGCATCGGGGGAAAGGTCAGGGTAGGCAGCTATGACAAGCTGCTGTCCTTCTATGTTAAGCAGGATCTGGTGGATATTGTCATTGGAGCGGCGCTGATATTTATGGGCGGAGCGCTGATGATCTGTCTGTTGTTCCTTAAACCGGAATTTTTCTCGGGCGGATTATTTCTGATTCTGGTCATTATATCCTTTGGCGTGCTGCTGATTACGTATTCTCCGTTCCTGCGGCTGATCGTGAACAGCCAGGAGCGGCTTACGGGAATCTGCTTCGATCTGGCACTCTTCACACTTCTGCCGGCGTTTACGATCTACTTTGAACAATTATTTGGACCCGGCAAGCGGGGATATACCACCCGGCTGCGCAATTTCCAGCTGGCTTACTCCTTGTTCTGCCTGGGTGCGCTTGCACTGAATGCCGTGCTCTCATTCCGGCTCGACTACCTGTACTCCTTCCTGACCATCAATGTGACAGGTGTGCTGATTATGGCGCAGTTTGTTTATTTGCTGTATATGTCGCTGACTTATGCCCTCAGGGGCAATAAAGATGCTGTGATTTTCTCGATGGGGTTCTCTGTGTTTGCCTTCCTGTCCCTGAGTGAGCTGCTGATCTATTATTTCTCTTCAGAGAGGTATCATCTGTATTGGTGGAAATGGGGAATGGTTCTGTTCGTTATTTCCCTGATTGTTATTCTGGGAAGACGGTTTGCGGGGAGTCATGAGCAGGCTTTGGAATACTCCAGGGAACTGGAGAAATTCAATAATGATCTGCAGCGGTCGGAGAAAATGGAGATTATCAGTGAACTCGCAGCCTCGGTTGCCCACGAGGTACGGAATCCCCTGCAGGTAACCCGCGGTTTCCTGCAGATTCTGGGAGAACGCTCCGGCAAGAAGGAGAAGGAGTATCTGCAGATGGCCATGGAGGAGCTGGACAGAGCCTCGGTCATCATTACCGACTTTTTGACGTTCGCTAAGCCCGGTATGGATACGGTAGATGTATTTGAAGTCTCCGGAGAGCTGAAGCATGTGTCAGGCATTCTGGTGCCCCTCGCCAATCTGCAGGGTGGAGCCATTGAACTGCATCTGCAGGAGGATCTTCAAGTGTCGGGCAGCCCGGCCAAATTCAAGCAGGCATTCATTAACCTGATTAAGAACAGCATTGAGTCATTGCAGGAGGAAGGCCTGATTATAGTAACCGCCTGGAAGACAGGCAGTCATGTGGTCATCAGTGTGCAGGATAACGGCGAAGGCATGAAGGTCAGCGAGCTGGCCCGGCTGGGGGAGCCGTATTATTCCAATAAGACGAAGGGAACGGGGCTTGGACTCATGGTTACCTTCCGGATTATTGAAGCGATGAACGGTTCCATAGAGTTTCTGAGCAGGAAGGGTGAGGGGACAGAGGTTATTGTTAAATTACCAGCCTCAGGTAATAATTAGGAATTATTTTTGTTTATTCCGTTTTTTTGAAGGGATGGGCGGAGGGCGGAGCGAAATACTAACACTAACAGAACTTTGTTTCTGAAACTTTCTTCTGAGGTGCTTGCATGTCTTTGATGTTCAAAAGTTTACATATAACCTTAGTGCTGTTTCTGCTCTCAGTAACCTGTGGACCGTTTCTGGTATCAGCGCAAAGTTACTACCCTGCCAGCGAGATCAGCCATTGGCAGATGAAGTGGCAGGAGGGTCCGGGAGACAGCGGGCGTAAGATTCCTCTGAGGGAAACGGAGGGATGGATGGAAGTTGAAGCGAAGACAGAGATGCCTCAGCTGCCTTCCGGGGTATCCTCCGCCTGGACGAAGCTAACACTGCCCTCATATAGCTACGCAGCCCCTTCCGTCTATATTGATGCGATCTATGCCCTGCATGTCAAAGTGTACGTGGAAGAGCGTCTGATTTTTGAGAGCGACTACAGCTTTATTAAGGATAATTATTCGCTGCTTGTGCCTCTGGATATGACGGACAACGGCAAGACGATGTATATCTGGACGGAAACCCTGAAGGACCGGATTGGAATCAAGGATAAGATCGTGGTCGGTGAGCATAGTGTTCTGATCAAGGATTATATTAAAAATGGACTTATCGATGTGATCCTGGGCGGCGCCTTTGTGTTCGTGGCGGTGGTCCTGTTTGTCTGCTCATTTTATCTGAACAAGGAGTACTTCCCGGTTGCAGCTTCCTTAGCCATAGTGATAGCCTCCACCGGAGTGCTGTCTATTACCTACTCACCGTTTACATATACCTTCTACAGTTATCTGGGACCGGTCAGCGTGGTGTTCTTTGACGTGGCGCTATTGTCGCTGTTGCCTTCCCTGACCTTTCTGTTTGAGAAAATATTCGGCGGCGGCAAATTCGGCATCATCCGCTCATTCCGCAAATTCGAGTCCGTTTACTCCCTTTTTTGCATCCTTTGTCTGATTATTAATACGCTCTCCGGCGACCGGATTTTGGAATTCTACTATTTTGTCTCGACTAAGATTCTTGGGATCATCATGATCCTGCAATTCATTCTGCTAATCGCCTGCGTGATCATATTCTCCCTGAAGCGCAATAAGGATGCCATCATTTTCGCCATTGGTTTCGGTACTGCAGCATTAACCGGAGCCTCGGAGCTGGTCTGGTATTATGTTAAGGGCGGAAATTATGACCTATTCTACTGGAAATGGGCGCTGGTTGTATTCATCCTGTCGCTGATTGTCATCCTGGGCCGGCGGCTGGCGCAGAATCATCAGCAGGTGGTGAAATATTCGCGAGAGCTGGAGCTGTTCAACAATGAACTGCAGCGTTCGGAGAAAATGGAGATTATCAGCGAGCTGGCAGCGTCTGTAGCCCATGAGGTGCGCAACCCGCTTCAGGTTACCCGGGGGTTCCTCCAGCTGCTCAGCGAGAAGTCGAACGGCGATGAGCGGAGATATCTGTTCATGGCTCTCAGTGAACTGGACCGTGCAGCAAGTATTATCACGGATTTCCTGACCTTTGCCAAACCGGAGTTTGAGCAGATTTCCCTGCTTAACGTGAACGAAGAATTCAAGCATATCCAGAGCATACTCTTGCCGCTGTGCCATTTAAATGGAGGCAAAATGATTCTGGATGTTGAGGATTGCTTATGGGTTAAGGGCAACTCGTCCAAATTCAAGCAGGCGCTGATCAATATTATCAAGAATAGTATCGAATCACTGGGAGAAGACGGCGCGATCCATCTGCTGGCCTATGGTAAAGGGGATAAAGTATACATTCATATTAAGGATAACGGGGCGGGGATGGAGCCTGCGGTCCTCAGCCGTCTGGGTGAACCGTATTTCTCTTCCAACAAAACAAAAGGTACGGGTCTTGGACTGATGGTTACTTTCCGTATTATCGAGGCGATGGAGGGGGAAATCCGCTTCATGAGCAAAAAAGGAGCCGGAACCGAATCCATCACCATTCTGCCGCGTGCAGAAGGTCCGGATGATTCCAACTCCCTATTAGCTTGATTTCATTAGTGAAAGTTACCAGATGCCGAGCGCAGAGACATTAGTCTTCATCATTCCGGAGGCCGGACTTGGAGGAATAACGAGATAGAACTCATTGGAGCCTTCCTCTACTGTCTTAAGTGTAATGTTATCAGGAAGGGTAATGCCGAGCACTTCTTTGAGGGCTGCTTTCGGATCTGTGAGTAGTCTCTGTTTGAAACTCGGATCTTCCCAGGCCTTCTGAATCACTTGATTCTTAAGAATTGCGTCTGACAATACAATCACCCTTTCAAAATGGTTATATTTTCCTGATAAGCATAACATAGGCCAATCTATAATTCTATTGCTTTTTTATATATTTTATAAAATATTCATATTTTTGGTTAACCAATAATTGAGCCCTCCGCTTTGCAATAATTGCTTCTCGGCTTCGATCGCTGCGGCCATATGCTGCAGGTTCTTCACCAGCACCTGATGGAAGGATAACAGATGGGGAAGCTCCAGCGTGAAGGCTTCCAGTGTGCTGTGATTAACCAGAGCTGTCCCCGCATACGAAGCAAGTCCGCCATTTGTGAAAATAAAATCCTTCACCGATGATTTAGTGAGCGGTACTCCTTCATCCTCCCCATGGCAGCGTGCCAGCGACAGCAGGCAATTGTAATTTCCCTCCTCCAAATCCTGTTCCCAATCCTCATAGTCATCAAGCATCTGCAAGGTCAGCAGTACGCCGTGAATCATCTCTTCAGCTTCAGTTATCAGGTGGGATTGGTCTGAGAGCAGCAGTGCCGCCGTGCTGGTAAGCTTAAGCGGACTAGCTTTGTGGGAGATACGGAGGCGGTCCCTCAGGAAATAATCTCCGCCGGCTTCACCGCTTACACTGTCTGCCCACTCCGAGATATAACGCCCAAAGTATGACCAGAACGGGGAATCCGCCGGGAAAAGCGGACGGTAAATATTCAGAAACTCGACATAGAGCAGATTGGCCAGCGGCAGTGCCTGTACAGCGGAGAGCTCATTACTGTCCATCAGATCATCCTGGAGGAAAAAATAAAGCATAAAAAAGACGTTGCCGACCGACATTTGACGGGTCAGGGGGATACTCAGGCCGCATCTGTCCTGCAGCCAGAAGGGGAGAAGATAACATATGTAATTTTTGTGGCTTCCTGCCCTAAATACGTTAAACTGATCAAGATAGGACAGGCCTTGGGCATTAAGCGGTTCGGGAAACGCTGAGATAACCGTGCAGCTCTCCTGAAAAACCAGGCGGAGCTCGTCCTCGTAATCATGAAGCCAATCCATAGGCTTGTCTCCTGTCAACAATGTATTGTTCTTCTACTATTAGGAAAAAAGTGGGTATTTGTCATGATTATAGTCCTAGATTCAGCCTATTTCAATCCAATTTTGGAAATGAAGTCCCTGGGGGTCTAACGGACTATTTAACCGCAGAGATTACAGGCCGGGAGAAGGCTGGAGCAACGGAATAACACTATGTGAGCAGTGCAGAAAGGAAGGATGTTAAGCATGGATATTATCAGGTTCGGACTGGTGGGGGGAGGCTGGCGGGCTGAATTCTATCTGCGGATCGCCAGAGCACTTCCGGAGCGCTTTGCCGTAGGGGCCATGTACGTCCGTAATAAGGATAAAGCGGAAGCATTGAAGAGAATCTGGGGAGTGGAAGTATATACTTCCATCGATACGTTTATTGAAGCAGGCGGCTATTCCTTTGCTGTTATCTGCCTGAAGCGGGAGGCCAGTAAAGACTACATCATTAGAATGGCGGCGGAAGGGATTCCGCTCCTGGCGGAAACTCCGCCGGCACCGGATCTGGAACAGCTCACTCAGCTATGGAATGCGCTGGACCGTTCAGCCGTTATCCAGATAGCCGAGCAGTATATGTTCCAGCCGATGCATGCAGCCCGGATCAGGCTGGCCCGCTCAGGACGCCTCGGGACAATCAGTCAGGCGCAGGTGTCAGCGGCCCATGGATATCACGGGATAAGCCTGATCCGGCAGCTGCTGGATCTCCGCTTCGAGAACGTGAGTATCCGTGCACAGCGTTTCGGTTCTTCTATTATTAACGGTCCGCAGCGCAGCGGGCCTCCGGCTGCCGAGGAGCTGGTGCAGACCGAGCAAACGCTGGCTATCCTGGATTTCGGCGGCAAGCTGGGGGTCTATGATTTCACCCGTGACCAGTATTTCTCCTGGATTCGCGCTGGCCGCGTGCTCGTCCGGGGGGAACGTGGAGAGATGATGAACGATGAAGTCTCCTGGCTGCAGAGCTATGACACTCCAGTCTACAGCAAGCTGCGCCGGATCGATGCCGGCCACGGCGGGAACCTGGAGGGCTTATATCTCAGGGGGATTATGGGGGACGGGGAGTGGCTGTACCGCAATCCCTTCATTCCTGCCCGGCTAACGGAGGAAGAAATTGCTATCGCCGAGAGTCTGGACAGAATGCAGCGGCACGTAGAGGGAGGCCCTTCATTCTACAGCCTGGCCGAGGGTAGCCAGGATCAATATCTGGCGCTGCTGATGGAGCAGGCTGCGGCAAGCGGTGAGATTGTCCTCTCTACTACTCAGCCTTGGGCGGCCGAGTGACCAACTGGCGGGTGGAGGAGGGAAGAGCGGAGCAGGATCAGGGAAGTGCCGGATGTAGTAAAAACGAGTCCCAATTCCACTATTGTGGATAGGGACTCGTTTGTTTAGAGATCATGAATGGTTGGGTACCGCATTCCAGTACAACTTCGATCAGAATTCCTGCACGAAATACAACATTCTTCGAGATATATAACCCTTAACCGGAGATTGTTGGAGAAAATACAGCATTTCTCCTCTTCCAACCGGCTTAGCGGGGGAATTGTTGTATTCCATACAACATTCCTCTAAAAGCCCGCCTATCAGGAGGTTAAAGTTGTAATTCTTACAACATTTTTTTGCGCTTACCTCTTCTGATCACACTAAGCGCGTGTATAGTCCTGGGACTAGCTCTATCCTTGTACTTCAGCCTCACTGAGCTTGGCTGCAAGCGCAACATACTCTCCGCGCAGGCGGACCAGCTTCGACACACTTTGCTCCAGGCCGCCGAGCCGGTTGCGCCGGGTCCATAGCTGCCGGTAATGATGTAGCAGGAGATCCAGATCATGGATCAGCTCCTGAACGAGTGCCGCATCAATCTGCGGCGTTGCCCCGGCCATCTGTTTCTTAAGCCGGGTCAGCTGCACGGCATGCTTCACAAAGTGAATCCCGTTGCTTAGCTCTTCTGCGACAAGACCGGCATCATCGCATTCCAGGGCGAGCCCTTCAAGCTTTGCTTCTATGCCGGTGATGTAATGCTCAAGCTGCTGAAGCTGCTCTCCAGTCAGCTTCTCTGCCAGATGCACATGATCCAGACTGCTGCGCAGCAGCATGGACATTTCTGTATCATTCGGGCGGAGGGTTCCGGATTCGAAGGTATAATAATTTCCGAGATCGAGCAGTAATTGCCCGATGGCTCCGGAGCGGTCTTGGAAGATGGAGGTGTTCAGGTATTCGGCAACATCCGCTTCAAGGTTGCCCTCCACATTCCAGGCCAGTGCAGCCCCGTATACGAATCCGGCGTAGCTGACCGGCAGATGCTGCCAGTGGCCGAAATCGCCCCAGTCTGTAATCAGGTAGCCGATCGCACCGTTACGTTTGCCGTGGACTGCCGCACTGCGCAGATTAGCCAGCATATTGTCGGTCCGTCCGGTAAGTGAATTCCAGGAGCTGGTTCCCGGACAGACATAGAACGGAATCTCCGCTTCACGGAACTTCAGGGTATCCGCTTCGAACGGATGAGCGGCGCTGTAGCCCCATTCCATGGCGATAATATCCTTCGGCAGGCGGGGAATCAGCTCCGGATGCTGGATAATGATATCACCCCAGAACTGCATGGTTTTACCGCGCTCCGTAACGAGCCCGTGGATTTTCTCCAGGAAAGAGAGATAGAGCTCGCCTTTACCGGTGGAGTCAGCCTTCGCTTTGCTTTTGCCAAGTCCCAGTTCATAGGTCTCGTCACATCCGACATTGAATAGCTGCGAATGGAAGTAAGGAAGAAGGTCATCATACATTGTGCCCAGAAGCTTCAGTACTTGCGGATCTTCCGTATCGAAGGTTCCGGGATGCATAAACAGCCCGTCGGGATACAGATCGCTGTCATACATATGATCAGGGAGCATGAAGCCTTCGGGAATTTCGGCCAGACTATTGAATTCAGGACGGGTCAGCCAGCCCTCCATATGGCCGAAGCTGTTCTGGTTAGGCACCAGCTCGATATAACACTCACGGCAGTAGGCATCCAGCAGCAGAATTTCCTCCCCGGTAATGGGCGTTTCCAGCTCCCAGACCTGCGGGAAAGACTCATAGGCAAATGGAACTCCTTCTATATATAGCTGTAACTGATTCAGCTTCAGATCGGACATCAGATCAATGATCCGGTACAGGGTTTCCAGCTTGGGGATTTTGTTGCGGCTGATATCGATCATGAGTCCTCTGGCGGCAAAGTCCGGCTGATCACGGATAAGCAGCTGGGGAATACTTCTGCCATACTGCTCCAGCAGCTGCTTCAGCGTACCGGCCGCATAATAAGCGCCTTCCGGGGAGCCATAGGCAATGGTGATTCCGTGTTCATCAATGTGAATCTCGTAGGCTCCGGCCGCCAGCAGGGCATTATAGCTGAAGGTAAAGGAGGAAACGGTGGAAGGGCGTATCCCCACCGACAGAGACAGACGGAGCTGAACCGCCTGTAGAGTAACCTGTTGAAGCTTGCGTGCTGCCGGGAGTGCGGTTTGATTCCTCTCACCGGCCAGAACAATACTCCCCTTGGCGGGAATGAGATACTGGCCTTGGGATACTGTGACCTGCTGGGGGTAAGGGAGCAGCTGTAAATTACTGTTTTCAGGCATAGCGTGGACACCTCTTATTCATGTAGAATATGATCATCTTCATTACAACCATATCACTCCTAAACAGGTGGAGGAATGCAATGTATGCCCAAGCTCATGGATTATATGATCAGTCCCTATCCGATCCGGATTATCGATCCCAAGGTAGAAGCTTCCAGGCTCCGGCTGAAGTCGATACGGATAGGGCAAGCGGGTCATCTGCCGGGAAGAACGCTCTTTCGTTCAGGTGTGGTGTTCGAGCACTGGGCGCTCGTATACATAGTTTCGGGTGGCGGTTCTTATAGTGAGAACGGAGGCAAGGAGCAGCAGGTCCGCGAAGGGAGCCTGTTCTTTTTCCGTCCCGGCTGCACCTACAGTTTCGGACCGCCTTCAGGAGGGTATTGGGATGAATACTATATTAATTTCGCCGGAAGCCGTGTCACGGAATGGCTGGAGACCGGAATGATAGCTGGAGGGGCTGTCTGTCAGGCGGATGGGGTGCAGGGACTTACGGCCTTGTTTGAAGAGGTTCTGGGGCTAATGGACGGCGGGGCTCCCGGAGATGCGGACCGGGCGGCCTTGAAGCTCGAAGAGATGCTGCTGGAGTGTTCACTGCGTATTCAGGGCAATAACCGGCTCCTGCAGGCAGAACCCATGTCTCATATCCGCGAAGCGCTGAATGCCTGCATCTATGAGGAGCCTGATCTGCCTGGAATCGCTGCAGGTCTGCATATCTCCATGTCCACACTCCGTCGTACGGTTCGCAGAAGCAGCGGTTATCCCTTGCATGAATATATCCACCGTCTCAAAATGGCAGAAGCCAAACATCTTCTGCTCAATACTTCCCTGCAGGTACAGGAAATCGCGGGAATGCTTCATTATAGGGATTCCTTCTATTTCTCAAGGCTGTTTAAGAAATATATGGGTAATTCTCCGCAGAACTGCCGCAGCAACGTATAAAAACCGACATTATTCTACTTTATTTCTGGATATATGTCGTAATTTGCAGATTATTGTTGACATGCAGAAAAAGACAGTGATATGATTTAGAACATATTAACAGTTTTTTGAATAGTTCTTCTAGACTATGCCGGAGATGAAGCCATGAGAGAATATTACTGCATCAGTTGCCGCAGTCTCCATAAGGTGGACGCAAGAAACCATACCTTACGTATTCTGTCCACCGGGTATCATATCGTTGGCGAACAGCGTTACCAGATTTGCATATGTAATAAAGCCAAGCAGCAAACAGCCTTGCCGGCGGTGACTGAGTAGACTGCAGACGACAGAATGATCATGACGGTTGTGAATATTATATAACGAACAGCCTGTCCCTCCAGAGGGACAGGCTGTTTGTCTTGTGCAGGAAATGGTTGTTAGACCATGAATGCGCTATTATTTGGAATTATGGATATAACTGAGTGCGATTTTGTAAAAAAAGGTTAATGACATGCTTTTTATTTTAAAAGTAAACGCTGTCATTAAAAAGCGAAACTTGTTATTGTGATTTTTCTCATGTATGATGCTTTTAAACATAGCTTAGAATAAGCTCGAATTTTCCACAAACTGGAGAATAGGGTGGTGGGATGAAAATTAAAGCAACAGCCGAAGACAGAATGATCGCCTTTTACAGAACCATTTCTTTGTCCCTCACATCGTTTATGTTCCTCATGGTTCCTGCGGGGCCTTCCGTAATATACAAATCCCTACTAATCATTGTGCTATTCTTATTTGCTCAAGTATTCACTTTCTATTACCGGAGGCTTCGTGCAAGACCGCGTATTCTTATGCTCGTTATCTGTATAGAGCTGGCGGGAATCATTGTGTTGACGCTATTTACAGGGGGATATGACAGCCCGTTTAAGCTGTATGTGCTGAGTCCCGTCCTGATTGCTGCTGGATCGCTATCATACTATTTTGTCTGGAGCCTGCTTCTCGGGTATTTCGGCATCGTTGCCGCGCTATGTTATTTTCTCCCCGGATCTACGGGGAAATCTTTCTCCGAAATCGTGCTTACGAACGGCAACATGTTTCTAGCCCTGGCTCTTGCGGTTATAGTTATGCAAATGGTTAACGGGATAAAGCGGCAACGGGAGGAAGCAAACGCGCGGACCAACGATACCATGGAACATATCAAGTCGCTTTATCACATCGTGGAAACATCGAGCCAGCATGATTTCATGAACATAGGCCAAGTCATCACCGACTACGTTGTAAAGCTTACCAAGCTGGAGAAGGCCTTGTTCTGGTTCGCGAAGAAGAGCGGAGAACCCGCTCCGGAGAGCCGGCAGACGGGCTGGCAGCATGAGGAAGAACGGTTTCTGTTCATGGAGCTGGAGAAGCATGAGCATGAATGGAGGCTGCAGCGGGAACCGGTATTCAAGAGTCTGCCGGGTCTTGGGGATTTCCTGCTGATGCCGGTAAGGATGAGTACACGTTTCGTGGGGATGATCGGCGTGAGGCTGGAATCCTCGGAAGGGCTGGAAGGCCGCAGATGGTATATCCAGCAGCTGATGTTCCTGTCGGAGCTGAGTGCGATTATTCTTGAGCGCCATGAGCTGGGCGTGATCGAGAACCGGCTGATCATCACGAACGAACAGAACCGGATAGCCGATGAAATGCATGACAGTGTATCACAGAGCCTTTTTGGCATTGTATATGCTACGCATTCCCTGAAGCAGTCCTGGCGCAAAATGTCCGAAGGCGAGCTGGAGGAGCAAATTGAGCTGATCCACGATTCAGCCACCAAGGTGGCCAAGGAACTCAGGATCACCATCTACAGCCTCAGCTCCAAGAAGAGCGGCGGCCCCAGCTGGCTTGGTATGGTCCGCTCCCATCTCAAGAGCCTGTCCCGGCTCAATGATGTGGAAATTGAACTAAAAATAACGGGGGATGATTTCAGTCTCCCTTATCCTTACCACAAGGCGCTCTTCCGGATTATCTCCGAAGCGACAGGCAACGCCATACGTCATGGTGCGGCCAGCCGGGTGGATGTTGAATTGTCCCTGAAGCCCAAATGGATCAGACTATCGATTATCGACGATGGCGTCGGATTTGATACGGACTTGATCTGGACCGAGTCCGAGGATAACACCGGCGGACTGGGAATGAAGAATATGCAATATTTGGCACAGTCCCTTGGCGGTGACTTCCAGTTGTCCAGCAGTGAGAATGCAGGTACCAGAATTTTGATCTCAATCCCTGTCGGTGTGGCTGAACTAAAAAATGCATAAACTTTAGGCAGGAGGTCGTTCAAGTGAAAATCGTCATTGTTGATGATCACCCTTTGGTGAGAAGAGGATTGGCTGCTGTGATTTCAATGCAGGCTAATCTGGAGTTTGCCGGTGAGGCTACGAATGGCCAGGAAGCTCTTCTCGTTATAGAAGAGATACAGCCTGATCTTGTGCTGATTGACCTGAAGCTTGCCGATGAATCGGGTCTGGACATTATCAAGGCAGCCCGTATACGCGGAATTGCCAGTAAGTTCATTCTGCTTACGTCCTCCGCAAGCCGGGAGGATTTCCTGAAGGCGGAAGAAGTGCTGGTAGACGGTTACGTGCTGAAGGAAGCTTTGCCGGAGGAATTGCTGTTTGCGATTCAACTGGTGCACAAAGGCAGAAAGTATTATGATCCCGGCCTGATGGAAGACAAAATGCGGATGAGCGGCAACAGTCCAACGGATGAATTGACACCGAAAGAGAAGGAAGTGTTGATTGAGCTTGGACAGGGGGCCTGCAACCGGGAGATCGCTTCCCGCTTGTTCATCAGTGAATTCACAGTCAAGAAGCATGTCAGCCAGATTCTGGCGAAGCTTCAGGTAGCGGACCGGACGCAGGCGGCATTATATGCCAATGCGGTTGGGCTTACCAAATACGAGATGTCGTACGACTAAGGTTACCTCATAACGGATGGTTAATGAACACGGACAATGATGTCCGTGTTTTTTTGTGCCCTTTGGCCCCTACCCTACCATGAGCATCTGAACATTTTCTGAACAGTTTCTTTATCTTTCAAAAGCATGAAGTGACACGTGAAGTAGGTAACGCTACCGGATGCTGTTAGTTATTACCAGTCGTATGGTACTAAAGTATACCATCCCTACCCTCTTAGGGACTAAACGGCATCACACGAAAGTGAAGTGTAAAGGGATGCTATGAGGCATGTGACAAATGTTGCGCGTTGATAGAATAAAAGCAAGAGTTCTGAAATTTTCATGATTGCTTTCAAAATGAACACATGCGGAAGGAGGGTTACTGTGGAAAAGACGATTTTGGATTACATTAACCTGATTAAAAAAAGATTATGGTTAATCACGGTGTTCGTGCTTATCTCCTGCGCCACCACCTTCTATGTCAGCAAAAACTTCGTTGTCCCCGTCTACTCCGCCTCTGGACAGCTACTGGTCAACAACGTCGTAAATGTTCCCGAGAGCAACAATCTCAACGCACTCAACTTCAGTCTTAACCTCATCGAGAGCTATAAGGAAATCATGAAGTCACCAACGATTATGAAGAGTGTGATCGCGGAGCATCCCGAATTCGGTCTGACGGCAGGCCAACTCGCTGCCAAGCTGCAGATCAAATCCTCAGAGAAGAGCCAAGTGATTAATCTGAGTGTGCAGGATGAGGATTACGCCACCGCAGCTACGATCGTAAACGCGGTCTCACAAACATTCATCCGCAGCCTGCCGGCACTGATGAATCTGGACAATGTAACGTTCCTGACCCCGGCGGACCCGGCGAATCAGCCTGGACCGGTCAATAGCGGTTCTACCATGAACATTATCATCAGCTTTGTAGTCTCGCTGATGGCGGCAGTAGGTATCATCCTGCTGATGGAAACGCTGAACGGTACATTGAGATCCGAGAAGGAAGCAGAGTTCGATCTTGGCCTTCCGGTCATTGCCAGTATTCCGGCAATCCGTAAACGTGATTTGGGCAAGGCGGCAAATGCCAAGGCAAGAGTAGGGGAGGGCGCTTATGTTACGGCTGAATAGAAGTTTGATTACGGACATGAACCCGTCCTCGCATATCTCTGAATCCTTCCGCTCGCTGCGTACCTACATCCGCCAGCTCGGTCTGCTGAAGGGCAATGGTGGACAGGTGCTGCTCTTCACTTCTGCGGAAGGCGGGGAAGGCAAGACAACGATTCTCTCCAATCTGGCCGTATCCTTTGTCCAGGACGGCAAGAAGGTTGCCGTTGTAGACTGCAACCTGAGGAAGCCCGGACTGCACAGTGTGTTTGAGGTAGAAGGAAGCCAAGGGCTGGCCGCTTATCTGGCCGGTTATGAGGAAACCAAAGATATTGCCGTATACGGCAGCCTGGCTAATCTGGCCGTAATTCCTGCAGGTATTACCAGTGTCAGTCCCCCGGATCTGCTCGGGAGCGACAAGATGTCAGCCCTGCTGGAAGAACTGAAAGCAAGCTTTGATCTGATTCTGCTGGATTCGCCGCAAGCGGTGGAATTCAGTGACGCCCGCATTCTGGCTCCGCTCTCAGACGGTGTAATCATCGTGGCCAGACATGGCCGGACGAAGCGTGAGTCTCTCCGCAAGCTGAAGGCTCTTATGGAACAGACAGGTGTGAGAATTCTCGGAATTGCGATGAACCAGACCAAATAATGTACTGAAGCGGCAAGGTGAATGAAACTTTTGGGAGGTATGTGTGATGAAAAAGGTCAAAAAGGTAATAATCCCGGCAGCCGGGTTAGGCACACGTTTCCTTCCGGCAACCAAAGCGATGCCTAAGGAAATGCTGCCTATTATCAACAAACCAACGATTCAATATATCGTGGAGGAAGCAATCGCTTCCGGGATCGAAGACATCATCATCGTTACCGGTAAAGGAAAGCGGGCGATTGAGGATCATTTCGATAATGCCTTTGAACTCGAATCCAGATTGCTGGAAGACGGTAAGCTGGAGCTGCTCAAAGAAGTACAGCGTTCCTCAAAAGTGGAAATTCACTATATCCGGCAAAAGGAACCCAAGGGTCTGGGCCATGCCGTATGGTGTGCCAGACGGTTTATCGGGGATGAACCCTTCGGCGTTATGCTCGGCGATGATATTGTAACCGGACAGGTCCCCTGCCTGAAGCAGCTGATTGACCAGTATGAAGAAACACAGAATTCAGTGATTGGTGTTCAGGTCATCCCTGATGAATTCACCAACCGCTACGGGATTATCGAACCGGATCTGCAGGACGGACGGCTCTACCGGGTTAACAACTTCGTGGAGAAGCCTCCGCTCGGAACGGCTCCTTCCAACCTGGCGATTATGGGGCGTTACGTGTTCACACCGAAGATCTTCAAGTATCTGGACCTTCAGGAAAAAGGCGCGGGCGGCGAAATTCAGCTCACGGACGCGATCCAGAAGCTGAACCAGAGCGAGCGGGTATATGCTTATAACTTTGATGGTACACGATATGACGTTGGTGAACGCCTTGGTTATATTTTGACCACACTGGAATTTGCTCTACAGAGCGAGGATTTGCGCTATCAGGTCATGGATGCAATGTCGGAATGGCTGAAACAGGCCGGACAAACCACGCTGAGCAGCTGAACCAACAATATTTAGGAGGAATGAGGAGAGATGAGCATGCAAAAACTGCCGGAAGACTATGAGGCCGTCCTGCCGAAACTTTACATGCTGCATGCCAATGAAGGAAGTAAGGAAATGGATTCCTATCTGGTATTGAAGCGGATTATCGACATTTTTTTCTCCGCTCTTGGCCTTCTCGTACTGCTGCCGCTGTTCGCGGTGGTGGCTGTCCTAATCAAGCTGGAGGATCCTAAAGGCAAAGTATTCTTCCGCCAGAACAGGGTCGGCAAGGATGAGAAACTGTTCCCTATGTACAAATTCAGATCCATGGTCTCCAATGCCGAGGAGCTGAAGGCCAATCTGATGGCCTACAACGAGGTGAGCGGCGCAATGTTCAAGATCAAGAATGATCCCCGCATCACGCGGACAGGAAGATTCCTGCGCAAGACAAGTATTGACGAACTGCCTCAGCTCTGGAACGTGCTTATGGGCCATATGAGTCTCGTAGGACCCCGTCCCCCGCTCGTTGAAGAGGTGGCGCAGTATACGGAGTATGACAAACAACGGCTGATGGTTACACCGGGCTGCACCGGGTACTGGCAGGTTAATGCCAGAAACAGCGTTGGCTTTGACGAAATGGTCCAGCTGGACCTGACCTATATCCACATGCGCAGCACTATGCTGGATCTTAAGATCATTGTCAAAACCGGCCTGATGCTGCTCGGCTCCAAAAATGCTTATTAAAATTATGGGAATTGGGTGAATGCCGATGCTTGTACACGGAGAAGTACCTAAGATTTCCATTATCATCTGCACCTACAACCGGTCGGCGCTGCTGGTCAAGACTCTTCATTCGCTGCTTCCGCTGGAGAATCTGGACCACGCCGAAATCATCGTAGTGGATAACAGTTCCAAGGATGATACGGCAGCCGCTATCCGGAGGTTTATTGATACCTATGGTGCTGATATGGATATCCGTTATCTTCTGGAGCCGGTGCAAGGACTGTCGGCGGCCCGGAATACGGGGATTCTGGCTTCCAAATCGCCGCTCATCGCCTTCCTGGATGATGATGCGATACCTTGCCGGACCTGGATTAGTACGATCGTCAGTACGTTTGAGCAGAAGCCGGAAGTGATGGCGATGGGCGGTAAAATTGCTCCGATCTTCGAGAGCAAACGGCCGGAATGGCTGATTAAGCCATTCGAGCTTCCATATACCATAGTTGATCTGGGCAACCGGATCAGGGAATATCCGAAGCGTCTGCACCCCTGCGGAGCCAATATGGCGATGCGCAAGATCGTGTTCGACATCAGCCTGTTTCCGCTGGAGCTGGGGAGAAAAGGTGATTCGCTGCTCTCCGGTGAAGAGACCTGGCTGTTCGGCCAAATCCAGCAGGAGGGGCATTCCATTCTCTATCATCCGGAGATGGCGGTGGATCATTTCGTACCGGCTAACCGTTTGACGGAAGACTGGATTATGAAACGTTATTACAGCCAAGGCATCTCGAACGCGATGAAAAGCGAAGGGATGAAGGGCAACCTGCTGCTGCTGGGTAAAACAGGGGCCAAGGTGATGTACATTCTGGCAGATTCCATTCTCTCCCGCAGTCAGGGAAGAAGGCTGCTGAACAAATGCCGGCTGGAGAGTATTCGCGGAACTCTCCATATGATTTGGAACCGGAAGAGGGAATCCGCAGCGGGGTGAGGGGAGTGCGTGACATGACTAATTTTGAATGGGGCTCCAAAATAAACGCTTTGCCATACGGAATGCTCTATCTCATGTCCGCATTATTCCTGGGGGCAGCGGTCATCTACCAGCCGGTCATAGCCGTAGCTGCTGTACTCCTGATTATGCTGCTGTTCGTCTCCATCTCCCGTCCGGAACTGATCAGCTACTTCGTTCTGCTGACCACCGCAGTCTCGATTAATTTCCTGTTCAGCGGCAGTATGTTCGGTGTTGAGATTCTCTCACTCTACAAACTGGTTATCCTGGTGCTGCTGGTGCCGTGCATTCTGGTCAACGGCCTGAAGTTCCGGCTCAGCCAGCCCCTGTGGGCGATGCTGGCGCTGGTCTTCATCACCTTCACCTTCTCCATCTGGCTGCCGGAGATGAGCTCATCGATTGCAGTCAAAGCTTTTATCGGATTATCGCTGCCCTTCGTATTCCTGCTTATCAATTGGAAGAAGGAGGTGGCTGAGAAGCAAATCCGCATCATCACCCTGCTGCCGCTGGTCAGTGTATTGGCCGGAGTGGTGCTGCAGGCGGCTCATCTGCATTCCTTACTCGACATCGAATTCACCGGCGCAGTACGGATTCAGGGGGCGAATATTCCGGCGCATCTGGCTATGCTGGCGTTCATGGGAGTCGCGATCGCGTTCATTGAAATTAAGCGAAGCCCGCAGCATATCCGCTTTTACTACACAATGCTGGGCCTGAATTTCCTGATTCTCATTGGAACCGGGACACGGGGGCCGATCCTGGCGCTGGTCCTGATGGTGCTCTATTATTTCTACGACATCTCCCGCCAGTATTTAAAAGGCAAAACGAAATTTCTAATCCCGCTGCTGTGTTCACTGCTCGTGATCACCTCGGCAGTATACCTGCAGCTCGATAACATCAAGAAACGTTCCTTCGAACGTACGACGGAAACGGGGGTCGACCTGTCAGGGCGTGCGGAAGCCTGGGAGTACTTCCTGAACAAAGCGGAGGATTCCCCCTATGCGGGACGGGGTCTTGGAGCGGTGACGGTGGCGAATGACGGATCGCTCTACAAAGGGTTTGTTGTTCCTCACAATGAGTATATCCGCTTCTACTTCGATGGAGGGTATTTCGGCGCAATCCTGCTGCTGCTTTCCTTGTTGGCTGTGTTCCTTCTGGTGTACAGGGCTTTGGCACCGCCGGTCAAACCTTATTATCTGCTCTTTATAGCAGCGTTTCTGATCTACTCATTTACAGATAACACGCTGTCGACGGTCCAATTCATCATTCCGTTCTGTTGGTACCTGAACTGCCTGTATCGATCTTCACAGCTGGCCGATTCCCCACAAAAAGAAGTGATACGATGAACCAAGTGAATATGTTCGATGTCAATTTCGATAACTATGATTTCATGGACCTGCTCGATTACATTGACAAAACGATTCAGGAAAGGAACCAGTCCTACATCCTGACATGCAATGTCGATCATGTGATCAAGCTCCGCAAGGACAAAGAGTTCCAGGAGGTCTATTCCGAAGCCGGAGCTGTTGTGGCAGACGGAATGCCGCTCATCTGGGCTTCCAAAATGCTCGGTAAGCCGCTGAAGCAAAAGGTATCGGGAGCGGACCTGTTCAGCAGGCTGGGCAATGCTTTTGAACAAAGGAAATACCGGCTGTTCTTCCTGGGCTCAGCGGAAGGCGTGCCGGAGCAGGCGACGAAGAACCTGAAAGCAGCTTATCCGGGTATCAATGTTGTCGGCTGCTATTCTCCTTCCTACGGCTTTGAGCACAACGAAGAAGAGAACCAGCGGATTATCCAGATGCTGACCGAGAGTCAGCCGGATATTGTGTTCGTAGGCGTGGGAGCGCCGAAGCAGGAGAAATGGATATACCGTCACTATACCTCTTATCAGGCGCCGATCTCGATCGGTGTGGGCGCAACCTTCGACTTCCTGTCAGGCTCGGTCAAACGGGCTCCGGATTTCATGCAGAGAACCGGAATGGAATGGCTGTGGAGGCTCAGTCAGGAGCCGGGCCGTCTATGGAAAAGATACCTGGTCGATGATGCCCAGTTCCTGGTGCTGCTCCTCAAGGAGCTGCGCAAGCGGGATAAAGTGAAGAACAGCAAATCGCAATAAACGAGAAGCGGCGGAGACGGGAGGCGGGGGAATGAAGATGCTAAGCAGGGATGAGAACAGTCTGAGTCTTCCCTCTAGATCAGCTGTGAAGTCAGCGGCAGTGATGACCATGATCTGTGGCGCAGCAGTGATCCTGCCGCTGCTGATCGGCTTCGCCAGTGCGAAGCTCAGCTCATCGAACAGTCTGCAGGGAGTGATACTGGCAGGAATCCTCTTCCCGGCCTTCCTGCTGGCGCTGCTGAATACGCGGCTGCTGATTCCTTACACGCTGCTGATCTGGGCGGTTGCTCCGGAGCTGCGGCGGATCGCAGACTGGTATGAAGGGGTGTATCACTCCGTATCACTGCTGAGTCTGGCTCCCCTGCTCACCGGAGCTACCTTAGCCATTCCGGTACTGAAGGAGATTCACAAGATCCGCAAATCCTCTACCCGGATCCTGCTGCTGTTCTCCATTGCGCTGGCCTACGGCGCGATGATTGGCCTCGCGAAGAACGGCATTGGCTCGGTATACGATCTGGCGAATTATATCGTACCGCTGCTGCTGATTCCGTTCTTCGCAGTAACCCAGTACAAACCGAAGGATATCGACCGGCTGCTGTACGCTTTTGCGAATATCGCCGTGCTGGTTGCAGCATATGGAATTGTACAGTATCTGACGGTTCCCCCGTGGGACGCCTTCTGGATGCGGAACGCGGATATGATGTCCATCGGCACACCGTATCCCCTGGAGATCCGGGTGTTCTCCACTCTGAATTCTCCGGGCCCGGCGGCAACCTTCCTGGTCTTCGCACTGGTCCCGATGATTCTGGAGAAAAGATGGCAGGGGACACTGCGCTGGATCGGTGTTCTGCTCGTAGTAGTCTGCCTGTTGACTACGCTGGTGCGTTCCGCATGGCTGGTCCTGCTGGTGATGCTGCTGGTGTACATTGCCTCCTCTCCATCCAAAGGCAAATGGAAAACCCTGCTGCAGCTTGGATTCGTGGCAGCCGCGCTGTTCACGATTGTTCCCAAGCTGCCGGGGGCAGAGGGGCTGGTCGCCCGGATGGAGACCCTCACCTCGGTGCAGGAGGATCATTCCTACAATGAACGTCTCAGCCTCTGGACGAACATGCTGCCGATGGTGGCAGGTAATCCGGTCGGGCAGGGTATCGGCAGTGTAGGACAGGGGACGAAGATCGGCAACGGCGGGGAGCTTGGTGAATACGGGAACATGGATAACGGTGTGATCGCACTGCTGCTTACCTTCGGAGTACTCGGCGCATTGTTCTTTTTCGGAGCCCTGGGGGCCGTCATTAAAGAGATTGCCGTCAGAGTTACCAGCAAGGATCATCTTCAGCCTTATGCCCGCCTGTCGCTGGCGGCATGGATGGGGGCTGTGGTAAGTCTGGTATCGGATAACGGATTTCCGGGTCTTAAGGGTTATCTGATCTGGATGCTGATCGGACTCGGACTCAGTGCCAAAGAGATTACTCAGAGCAGAAAGAAGGGTATACCACATGCAGCAGTTGAACGCAAAATCACTTCCCGCTAGTACAGTCTGGTCCTCCCTCCGGCGCTTCACGAAGAGTAAGGACAACAGCTCGGCTGCCGTCAAAACAATGTTCGTCAGCGTACTGATTCTGCTGGTCAATATGCTGACCGGCGTGCTGACCGCGCGGTATCTCGGCCCGACAGGTCGGGGGGAACAGACCGCTATGGTGAACTGGTCACAATTCCTGGCGTTCAGCATGAGCTTCGGTATCCCCTCGGCACTGATCTACAACGCCAAGAAGAACCCGGATGAAGCCGGGGTGCTGTACAGGGTGGCGCTGCTGATCGGACTTGTGTTCGGAACCATGGCCATGATCATCGGGATTATTGTTCTCCCGTATTGGCTGAAGTCCTTCAGCCATGATGTTGTGGTCTTCGCCCAGTGGTCGATGATCCTGTGTCCGCTGATTGTGGTCTCACAGGTCAATAATGCGGCGTTCCAGTTCAGAGGCGATTACAAAACCTTCAACTGGCTGCGTTATCTGATTCCCCTGCTGACGCTGGCCGCGATTGGGATACTCATCCTGACCGGACACATGAATCCTTATACAACAGCGCTGGCCTATCTGGTCCCGTCGGTTCCGCTGTTCATCGGAATGACGGTCTCGCTGCTCCGCACCTACAAAGTAAAGCTGCGGGATGCCTATCTTAACTTCAAAAGATTGTTTACTTACGGTATGGGCTCCTATGGTAATGACCTGCTTGGACAGTTCTCTTATTACATAGACCAGATCATTATTGCCGGGCTGCTCCGGCCGGCCGATCTGGGGCTCTATGCGGTTGCGGTAAGCTTGTCGCGGATGGTCAACTTCTTCTCCAATTCGATTACGGTGGTCCTGTTCCCCAAAGCCTCCGAGATGTCGAAGGACGAAGCGGTAGCCCTTACCTTCAAGGCTTTCCGGATCAGTACTACCTGTACTCTGCTAGGCGCAGTGTTCCTGATGCTGGTTGCCCCGTTTGTCATCCCGCTGCTCTACGGCAAGGATTTCAATACGGCGCTTACCGTGTTCCGCCTGCTGCTGCTGGAAGTAACCATCAGCGGAGGGACCCTGATTCTGGCCCAGGTGTTCATGGCGCTGGGCAAGCCGAAGTTCGTATCCATCCTTCAGGGAGTCGGCCTCATCCTCGTGATTCCGCTGCTCTTCCTGCTGGTGCCGAAGTTCGGATTGTTCGGAGCCGGAGTGGCTATGCTCTCCTCGGCAGTGCTGCGGTTCCTGTTCATTATTCTTAATATCAGATACAACCTGAAGGTTAAGCTTCCGCGGCTGCTTATTAACGCCCAGGACCTTCAGTGGCTGAAGACGACGATGAATTCGTATATTCGCAAAAAACCTATGGATGTGTAAGCAGGTAAGTAATTGATTCAGCGAGCCGAGAATACGAGGCGAGCGACTTATCTGCTAAAAAACCAAGGGACGGTGATTGGAGGAGCGCAGAGAAAATTTGGAGCTGCAGGAGCGTCAGCGTCCGCCTTTGTCTTCTGATTTCAACCGCAAACAGCGGTCCAATCAATGAAATCAGAAGACAACAGCGGCCGGAAGCCCAAACTTTTCTCGCAGCGACGACACACACCGGACCTACAAGGCAAAGGAGGATACCTTCATGGATTCAATGACAAGCGTGCTTGGCGGCCGGGGGAGTTACCCGATATCGGCGGTCATCATTGCTCAGGATGACGAAGTTCGAATCTCCGCAGCAATTCAGTCCTGCCGGTTGTTCGCCGACGAGGTGGTTGTAATCGACGGGGGCAGCAAAGACGGGACGGTCCAGCTGTCCGAGAGCCTGGGATGCCGGGTGTACGTTAACCCATGGCCCGGATACGCGAAGCAAAGGGAATTCGGAGTGGAACGCGCCGTCCATGATTGGGTCTTCCTGATTGATACCGACGAAGTGGTCAGTGAAGAGCTGGCGCGGGATATTCTGGAGCGCAAGCCGGGACTTACGGATGCTACCGTAGCGTTCTCGCTATACCGGATTGGTGATTTTCTCGGCAAATGGCTGGATAAGGGTGAGTACCTGGTGCGGCTGTATAACCGCAAGGAGTACGGCATCCGCAACAGCCTGGTGCATGAGATGCCCGAGGTATCCGAGGAACGGACGGTGAAGCTGAACGGAACGCTGTGGCATCAAGGCTTCCGCAGCATCAACGACCATGTGGCCCGGTTCAACAAATACACGGATCTGGAAGCGCAAAGCGCCTTTGAAAGCGGCAAGCCGTTCAAATTGAGCCACCTGCTGCTGCGGCCGCCGGCACGTTTCCTGCAGAAGTATTTCGTGCACGGATTATTCAAAAAAGGAATTTCAGGCTTCGCGGTATCGATATTCTGGGTGATGTATGAATTCATGGTCGGCTTCAAGCATTACGAATTACACAGCTCCGGCAAGCTGACCCGGCATAATGCCATGGGCCAGGCCGACAAGGAGAACAAAGGGGAGAGAAGCTATGTCGTACAATGACGGATTGAACATTATGACGACCGGCCTCAGCTGGCCCTCGTTACAGCCCGGAGGACTGAACACCTATTTCAAATCCGTATGTGAGCAGCTCTCCTCACGGAACCAGGTGCATGCCCTGATCTGTAGTCAGGAGACACCTGATACCCCGAAGGAACTGATCATCCACAACGCCGGTGATCCCAAGGAGACGATCTGGAAACGCAAGGATGCCTTCCAGCGCAAGGCGGCGGACCTGATGGGAGACGGCAGCGGGCGGATTGATATCCTCTATACCCACTTCGCACCTTACGGCATCGGGCCGGCAATTGAAGCGAAGAAGCGGGGCATTCCGGTGGTGATGACCTTCCACGGCCCGTGGAATGAAGAGATGAAGATCGAAGGTCAAGGCATCAAGCACAAGGTGAAAACAACGATTGCCAAATCGATTGAACATAAGGCTTACAAGCTGGCAGACAAATTCATTGTCCTGAGCGAATACTTCCGCAATATGCTGCATGATCTGCACGGGGTGCCGCTGCACAAGATCATCGTCATTCCGGGTGCGGCTAATGTGGAACGGTTCGTGCCTTCCACCAACCGGCTGGCGATCCGGCGGACACTGAATCTGCCGGAAGGTGCAACTACCGTGCTGACGGTCCGGCGGCTGATGAACCGGATGGGGCTGCTGCAGCTGCTCGAAGCCTGGAAGCAGGTTGCCGAGCGGTTCCCGAACGCAATTCTGCTGATCGGGGGCAAAGGCCCGCTGCGCGGGGAGCTCGAAGAGAAAATAGCCGATTACGGACTGGGCAACAAGGTCCGGCTCCTGGGCTATATTCCCGATCATGAGCTGGCCTCCTATTATCAGGCGGCGGATATGTTCGTCGTTCCTTCGCAGGCGCTGGAAGGCTTCGGCCTGATCACCGTGGAGGCGCTGGCCTCCGGCCTTCCGGTGATGGCGACTCCGGTCGGCGGCAACAAAGAGATTCTGCAGGGCTTCCGGCCGGAGCTGCTGTTCAAGAGTGCAGGCAGCGACGATATGGCAGAAGGCATGATTCATATGCTGAGCAACCGTAAGCTGCTGCCGGGCCGTGACGAATGCCGGAATCATGTGCT
This sequence comes from Paenibacillus sp. FSL R10-2736, assembly GCF_038000245.1. Classification (NCBI taxonomy): domain Bacteria; kingdom Bacillati; phylum Bacillota; class Bacilli; order Caryophanales; family Paenibacillaceae; genus Paenibacillus; species Paenibacillus sp. FSL R10-2736. The sequence goes on along the minus strand of NZ_JBBOBN010000001.1, from coordinate 6,385,273 downwards.
GGAGAAATATACCTGGCAGCATGTAGGCGATCAAGTGGAGTCCGTATTCCTCGAAACTTTGGGAAAGGGTGTGAGCGTAGGATGATCAAAGTCGCTTATATTGATCACACCGCCAAATGGAGCGGCGGAGAGGTTGCCTTGTTCAACATTCTCACCAACATCGGTGAACAGATTAGCCCGCTGGTGATTCTGGCGGAAGAAGGCACTTTGGCCGAACGGCTGCGGGAGAAGGGCATTGATGTCCGCATTATCCCGCTGGACGAGAGCATCCGCAGCCGCGGACGCAACGCTGTGAACCTCGGTGCTCCGGCTGCTGCAATGAAGCTGCTGGCCTACGGCCGCAAGCTCGCTCCGCTGCTCAAAGAGGAGAAGGTCGATTGCGTGCATACCAATTCGCTGAAATCGGCATTTTACGGAGCGGTGGCTGCCAAAAAAGCCGGAGTGCCCCTGATCTGGCATATCCGGGACCATATCGGAGCCCCGTACCTGAAGCCGGTTGTCGCCAAGGCGATCCGGCTGCTGTCACGCCTGCTGCCGAACGGCGTCATCGCCAATTCCCATTCCACGCTGAATGCGCTGGAGCTGCCGCGGTCGAAGAAGACGCTGGTCGTTTACTCCGCTTTTGCCAAAGCGATTGGTGAAGGGATCGGCAAGCGGGACCAGAAGGACTTCAATGTCCTGCTGGTGGGACGCCTGGCTCACTGGAAAGGCCAGCATATTGTACTGGAAGCCGCCAAGGCCTTCAAGCATGACAGCCGGGTGAAGTTCTGGCTTGCCGGAGACGCGCTGTTCGGGGAAGAGGAATACAAACAGGAATTAATTCAGCAGATGCAGCAAGGCAACATTACCAATGTCAGCCTGCTGGGTCATGTAGATGATATACAAGGACTTATGAACAAAGCCGATTTACTGATTCACACGTCGATCACCCCCGAGCCGTTTGGCCAGGTCATCGTCGAAGGTATGGCGGCTGGACTGCCGGTGATTGCCTCCAATGAAGGCGGACCGGTTGAGATTGTAGTTCCTGGCGTAACAGGAATGCTGATCCAGCCGGGAGATGCTACTGTACTTGCAGACTCCATCACCTGGATGCTGAACCATCCCGAAGAGCGTAGACGGATGGCGGATAATGGAATGAAACGGGTGAAAGAGCACTTTGTCATCGAGAATACGGTCAAGGATATCGTCGCTTACTACAAAGGTTTGCTGGCGGTTACCTGACCCTCGTACTTGGACAATGCTTAAGACTTGCTTCACTATCCGTTTCTACCATGCGTTCACTGCTTGATGATGCTGCTCCATAAAACTTTGAGGATGATTCACATGAAAATTGCGATAGCGCACGATTACTTAATCCAAATGGGCGGAGCGGAAAGAGTGGTGGAGGTTTTTCATCACATGTATCCGGATGCTCCGATCTTCACAACGGTTTTTAACGGAAGCCGCCTGACCGATAACCTCAAAGATGCGGATATCCGGGCCTCCTGGCTGCAGAAAATCCCCGGCGTGAAGCGGAATTTCAAAGGGGTGCTGCCGCTCTATCCCATGGCCGTCCGCGATTTGGACTTCAGCGGGTATGATATCGTCCTTAGCTCCAGCAGTGCTTTTATGAAAAGCATCCAGGTGCCCGAGTCTACATTTCATCTGTGTTACTGCCATACCCCCATGCGGTTCGCCTGGGATTATGACACTTACATGGAGCGGCAGTCGAATTCCGGATTATTCAAAAGACTGCTCAAGGTGTATATGCAGCGGCTGAAGAACTGGGACCAGCGTACCTCCAAAAATGTAAATCAGTTCGTAGCCAACTCCTCCGTCGTGAAGACGCGGATTCAGAATTATTATCACCGGGATTCCGATGTGATCTTCCCGCCGATCAATACAGCACGCTTCACCAGCTCCCCTACCATTGGAGATTACTATCTGATCGTATCCCGGCTGGTTTCCTACAAGCGGATCGATCTGGCAGTAGAGGCGTTCAACCGTAACGGTGTGAAGCTGTACATCGTGGGAGACGGGCCGGACCGCAAGCGTCTGGAAGGCATGGCTAAGGATAATATCTCTTTCCTGGGCCGGCTGGAGGATGAAGAAGTGACAGGACTGATGTCGCAGTGTCGGGCTTTTGTTTTTCCCGGAGAAGAGGATTTCGGCATTACGCCCCTGGAGGCGAATGCAGCAGGAAGACCGGTCATCGCCTATCAGGCCGGAGGAGCGCTGGACACGATTATTCCTTACGTCAACGGCGTGTTCTTCCAGCACCAGGAAGTTGATGATCTGCTCCAGGCCATAGATGAAGCAGAATCCTATGCGTGGGATATCGAGCAGATTATGGGCCATGCACGTAAATTTGATGAGCAGGCGTTTATGGTCCAGTTCAAGCAGTATGTGGAACAGGCCTACGTCAATTTCCTAAAAGGAGGATGATTGTATGAAACTCGCAGTAATCGGTACCGGATATGTAGGTCTTGTCTCAGGTGTCTGCTTCACCCTTAACGGAAATCATGTCATCTGTGTGGATAAGGATGAGGCGAAGATCGAGAAGCTGAACCGGATGGAATCCCCAATCTATGAGCCGGGTATTGAGGCACTGATCGAAATGAATCTCCGTGAGGGCAGGCTGAGCTTCTCGGCCGATCTTAAGGATTCGGTCCGCCGCTCCGACATCGTCATCCTTGCCGTAGGGACCCCCTCACTGCCGGGCGGTGAAGCGGATCTAAGATATATCGAAGGGGCAGCCATTGAAATTGCGCAGGCAATGGAAGGCTACAAGGTCATCATGACCAAGTCAACCGTACCCGTAGGCACCAATGAGAAAATCCGCAATTTGATCGCTTCGCACACGAATCATCCCTTCGACATTGTCTCCGCCCCTGAGTTCCTCCGTGAAGGCTCCGCGATCCGCGATACGCTGCATCCCGACCGGATCGTGATCGGACTCGATAATCCTGAGCTTGAGCCGATGATGCGCCAGCTTCATCAGGGCTTCACAGACAATGTATTCGTCACGGATATCCGCAGCGCCGAGATGATCAAATATGCGTCAAATGCATTCCTGGCTACTAAAATATCGTTCATTAACGAAATCGCCAATATTTGCGAAAAAGTGGGAGCTGATGTAACCGAGGTGGCCGAGGGCATGGGAATGGACCGGAGAATCGGATCTACCTTCCTGCAGGCCGGTATCGGTTATGGAGGCTCCTGTTTCCCGAAAGATACCAATGCGCTGATCCAGATTGCCGGCAACGTGGATTACGAGTTCAAGCTGCTGAAATCGGTGGTCGAGGTCAATAAAGGCCAGCGCTTCATGATCATCTCCAAGCTCCATGAGTCGCTGGGCAGCCTGCGCGGCGCAGTCATCGGCATCTGGGGCCTCGCCTTCAAGCCGAACACGGATGATGTCCGCGAGGCGCCTGCCCGTGAAATCGTTGAGGCGCTGGTAGCCGAAGGCGCCACCGTGAAGCTCTATGATCCGATTGCCGCCGAGAATTTCCGGGCGCAATATGATCACCCGCAGCTCCGCTGGTGCGGGCTGGCGGAAGAGGCTGCCGAAGGCAGCGATGCGGTATGCCTCCTGACCGACTGGAGCCAGTTCAAGGATATCGACCTGCATCTGCTGGCGAAGAGCATGCGCCGCCAGGTGTTGATCGACGGCCGCAACGTCTATAGCAAAGAGCAGATCGAAGGAACCGGCCTGGAGTATCATTCTGTCGGACGCCCGCAGATGGGCGGCCTTAGCGGATTCTCCGCCAGCGTTGCCGGCGCGGTCTAAGCTCTTGGTCTATCAGTGATCCCGCAGCCTCCCACTGAAAGTGTGATGCACGGGGAAATTAGAGGGAAAAACCCCTCTAATACCGCTGAAAGTAAGCTGTATGGGGAAATTAAAGGGATAATTCCCTCTGATTCCGCCGAAAGTGTGCTATACGGGGAAATTAAGGGGATAATTCCCTATAATTCCGCCGAAAGTGTGCTATACGGGGAAATTAAGGGATAAATTCCTCTGATTCCACCGGATGTGGGCCAATGGAGGAAATGAGAGGCATTAGTGCTCTTGATTCCACCGCCGCGTAAGTGAACGTAAAACCTTGGAACAAGAGTGTTATGTTTCCCCTTCGCTGCTACAGCGAGCGGAAATCCCTTGGAACAAGATGCACTTAATCCCTTAAATCTCTCACTGCCGCATAGTTGAGCGGCGCCGCCTTGGAACAAGCGTGAAATGGCTTTGTCCCCGCAAAAGCAGGCGGGGCAGCCACAGGCTATATTGCCGTAACAACCAGCGGCAGCAGTTAATTCTATTGCCGCTCAACCAAGCGGCAATAGCCGGATCTTTAGCCGGGAGCTTCGCCTGTGGGCGAAGCGAATAAGCCAGCTGTTATGTAATGGAACGGAGAGGAATTTTGGAACTGTAGGAGCGTTAGCGTCCGCCTGAAAGCTTTCCGTAGGAAAGCTAGCTTCGGAAGCATATGCTGTCTCCGGATTTCTACCGCGATAAGCGGTTTAAATCAGGAAATCTGGAGACGGGCAGCGGCCGAAAGTCCAAACATTCCTTGCAGTGACCCTCATAACAGCCCGCCTTTTTGGCTTAAGCAAACGCAGCCAGTTCCCAATAACAATCCGATATTTTCGCGACATCACATAAACTTAGGAGGGTTCACTTATGAAACTAGTACTTCTATCAGGCGGTTCTGGTAAACGGCTCTGGCCTTTGTCCAATGATTCACGTTCGAAGCAATTTCTGAAAGTACTGGAAAGCCCGGCAGGTGAACCGGAATCCATGGTACAGCGGGTATGGAGACAGCTGCAGGAGACAGGGATGGCGGAATCGTCCTACCTGGCTACCGGCCGCAGCCAGGTAGAGATGATTCAGAGCCAGCTGGGCAGCGGGGTGCCGATTATCGTTGAGCCGGAGCGGCGCGATACCTTCCCTGCCATCGCACTGACAGCAGCTTACCTGTATTCGGTCGCCGGTGTTTCACCAAGCGAGACGGTAGCCATCCTGCCCGTCGATCCTTATGTGGAGTCGTCCTTCTTCGAAACCGTTCTGCAGCTGGAGAGCACGATGCTGGAGAGCGGCGCCAATCTGGCGCTGATGGGCGTAGTTCCGGAGCATGCCTCCGAGAAATACGGCTATATCATTCCTACCAGCGCCGAAGCGGGGGCGAGCGGGTATCTGCAGGTGAGCCACTTCCAGGAGAAGCCGGACCGCAAGCAGGCTGAGGAGCTGATCAGCCGGAACGCGCTCTGGAACTGCGGCGTGTTTGCTTTCCGTCTAGGTTATCTGCTGGATATTCTGCAGCGCAAAGGACTGCCGCTGAACTATGAGGAACTGCAGAAGCAGTATAAACTGCTGGCTTCCATCAGTTTTGATTACGAAGTGGTGGAAAAAGAAGAGAATATCGTGGTTCAGCCTTACGCCGGATTCTGGAAGGATCTGGGCACCTGGAACACGCTGACTGAAGAAATGACCAGCAATCATGTCGGCAAAGGCTTCGTCACTGCAGATTCCGAAGGCACCTGCCTGATCAACGAGCTGGACATTCCGATCACCGTGATCGGAGCGAAGGATCTGATTATCGCCGCCAGCCCGGACGGAATTCTGGTTACGCACAAGGCGGAGAGCCCGCGCATTAAAGAAGTGCTGAAATCTTTTGAACAAAGACCGATGTACGAAGAACGCCGCTGGGGCCACTACAAGGTAATTGATTATGTGAAATATGCGGAAGGCAATGAGGTGCTGACGAAGCGGATCTTTATCTCTGAAGGTAAAAATATCAGCTATCAGCTGCATCACAAACGCAGTGAAATCTGGACCATTGTCAGCGGTGAAGCCAGCATTGTGCTCAATGAGAAAATGCATAATGTGAAGGCGGGGGATGTCGTACGGATTCCGGAAGGCACCAAGCATGCGATCCTGGCATTGACAGATATGGAATTTATCGAAGTGCAGACCGGCTCTGAGCTGGTGGAGGAAGATAACATCCGAATCACCTTGGATTGGGAAGATATCGCCTTACAGCAATTCATTTCGTAGGTCTAATCTATCTATATAACCAATTGTTACAAATCCAAAACAGGTATTAAGAACCATTTATTAAGAAAATTTCATTTTTGCTCTAAATTAAAACTAAATAGGGACGATACTTACGGTAAGAGGGATTAATCCTTCCAATACGACAAAGGCAAACCTAATCGAAAGATAGGGACGCAAAGCTATAGGGCCTTCGCAAGAGTGGCAGCCTGGCTACCGAAAGGAAGATGGATTTTGATAACTTACCGTAAGTCTCGTTTGCTGTGCACTGTGCTGTCTCTGGCCCTTTTATTGACTGCAGTACCTCTGGGACTCGGCGGAATGCCTTCATCTGCAGAAGCTGCATCTAGTTCCAAAGCGCCCGTTAATCCGGAGGCTTCAACCGAAGCAGTCAGATTGCTGGATGATCTGTATTCTATCACTGGAAAAGGCATTATTACCGGCCAACATGACTATCTGGAAAGTCCGGACGAATTCAGCAACAAGCTGAAGGGAACCAGCGGACAATATGCAGCTCTTCACGGCTATGAACTGGGTGTAATCAGCGGCCAATCGGAAAGTACAGCAGCGGCGCAACGCAGAAATGTTGTGAACAGCGCGATCAACTGGTATAAGGGCGGCGGCATTGTAGCCATGACTTTTCATGAGAATCTGCCGGGTACCGCATACCTCTGGTCCAATGTTCAGAAACCGCTGAGCCAGGCGGAATTCAATAAATATATTACTCCGGGTACAACACAGTACACTGCATTGATTGCAGATCTGGACAAAGTGGCAGTTTCACTTAAAAGCCTGCGGGATGCTGGTGTTCCCGTACTCTGGAGACCTTACCACGAAATGAACGGTGACTGGTTCTGGTGGGGGAAGAAAAATAACTTTGCTGCGCTTTGGAATATTATGTATGACCGTTTCGTAAACGTTCATAAATTAAACAACCTGCTGTGGGTATGGAACCCCAATGCACCCAATGCCTGGTCTGATCCTTATGCGCTGACCTATCCGGGGGCTGACAAGGTGGATGTACTCGCGGCAGATATATATGAGAATGATTATATGAATAAATACCATGACAGCCTGCTTGCCCTTGCGAATGGCAAACCGATTGCCATTGGCGAGAATGGACAAATGCCAAGCACGGCAAAGCTGCAGCTCTCCCAGAAAAATTGGGTATATATGATGAGCTGGGGAAAAATGCTGTATGAAACCAACACCAATGCTACCATCAAAAGCTTCATGAGCGACAGCTATACTGTGACCCGGGACGATTATAAAGCAGGCACATTTGCTACGGCGACGCCGAAACCAACAGCAACGCCAACGCCGGTACCAACAGCAACACCAACGCCGGTACCAACAGCAACGCCAACGCCGGTACCGACAGCAACACCAACGCCGGTACCGACAGCAACACCAACGCCGGTACCGACAGCAACACCAACGCCAGTTCCAACAGCAACACCAGCGCCGGTACCGACTGCAATGCCAATACCGGTACTGACGCCGCCCCCTGCTTCCAATGATTCTGTGACGGCCCCCGTCGTTCAGAATGGTCTTCAGGGAGAATACTACAAGAACATGACGCTTTCGGGCACTCCGGTTCTGGTCCGGAATGATGCGCTGCTGAACTTTAACTGGCGCCAGGCAGCGCCGGATGCCAAGCTTGGAGTGGATAGCTTCTCCATACGCTGGACGGGTCAGATCAAACCTTCTTTCAGTGAAACCTATCAGATTATCACTACATCCGATGATGGTATCCGCGTCTATATTGACGGCACAGCTGTAATCGACAGCTGGACCAAACAGAGCGGTACCGAGCGTACAGGAAGCATAAACCTGCAGGCAGGCCGGCTGTATGATATCAAAGTGGAGTATTACGAGAATGCCGGCGATGCCAATATCCGCCTGATGTGGCAGAGTCCAAGCCAGGCGAAGGCAACTGTCCCTACAAGCGCGTTATTTGTGAACACGGCTGCTTCTTCAGCCAGCAAAGCAGCTTTGGATGCTCCGGCTGTGACTGCAACACCAGTACCAACAGCAACGCCGTTACCAGTATCAACACCAACACCGGTGCCAACAGCAACGCCGACAGCGGCACCAACGCCGACAGCGGCACCAACGCCGACAGTGGCACCAACGCCGACAGTGGCACCAACGCCGACAGCGGCACCAACGCCAGCAGCGGCACCAACGCCGACAGCGGCACCAACGCCAACAGCGGCACCAACGCCAACAGCGGCACCAACGCCGGCAGAAGCTCCATTACCGGAGAATCTTACGGCCGAGGCTCCTGCGGCGAATGGGCTGGTTGCGGAATATTTCAATAATATGACGTTGTCTGGTGCTCCGGCAGTGGTACGTACCGATGCAGTGCTTGACTTCAACTGGCGTCAAGGCACGCCGGATGCCGCAATCGGCATAGATTTCTTCTCTGTACGCTGGAGCGGTAAGCTCAAGCCGCTATACACTGAGACTTATCAGATTTATACCACTTCAGATGACGGCATCCGCGTACGGATCAATGGTGAGCTTGTGATCGACAGCTGGATGAAGCAGAGCGGGACCGAACGCACAGGAAGCATAAGCCTGACAGCCGGTCAGCTATATGATATACAAGTGGAGTACTATGAGAATCAAGGAGATGCCAGAGCACGCCTGATGTGGGAGAGTCCGAGCCAAGTTAAGGCAACGGTTCCTGCGAGCGCACTGTTTCTCCCTTCCGCTTCCTAAGATCATACCCCCGCAGCTGTATTCATTATTGGCGCTGATACTGGTTAAGACGTTACAATTCTAAATCCTATAAAGTCCAATCTTAATGGCCCTGCTTATCAGCAGGGCTACTAAGCTATAGACCATCCGGGTAATTCATTGCAGCCTCTTAAAGAGAGAACTGCATGCCTGCACGCCTAAGGCGGCAGTGAGACCCGGGGAAAGGAGATTATATTGAACACTTACCGTAAGTACAGGCTATATACGACAATTATTCCAATTATCCTTATCCTTTCTCTTCTGCCATGGGGGGAGGCGCGCAGTCTTCCGGTAGCACGTACCGTCAATACTCCTGCCGCTCCAATCAAACCCGTTAATCCCTCCGCTTCCAAGGAAGCCACCGCACTGTTAAGCTATCTTGCCGATCTCAGCGGCAAAGGTATGATCTCCGGCCAGCATGATTATCTGGAGAGTCCTGATGAATTCAATAATAAGCTTAAAAATGCAAGCGGGCAGTATGCCGTTCTGCACGGCTACGAGCTGGGAGCCATTAACAACCAGTCCGAAGAGACCATTGCTGGGCAGCGCCAAGCTGTCGTAGACAGTGCCATTAAGTGGTACAAAGGCGGAGGCATTGTGGCGATGACCTTCCATCAGAATCTGCCGGGAACCTCTCCCGAATGGACTAATGTGAAAATGAACCTGAGCCAGGCCAAATTCGACGCCTACGTTACTCCCGGAACACCCCAGTACAAAGCCCTGATCGCAGAGCTGGATGAGGTTGCCGGATATTTGGGTGAGCTGCGGGATGCAGGGGTGCCGGTCTTATGGCGGCCTTATCATGAAATGAACGGCAACTGGTTCTGGTGGGGTCAGAAGGACAACTTCGCCAAGCTGTGGGACATTGTGTATGACCGTATGGTGAACACGCATAAGCTGAATAACCTGCTCTGGGTATGGAACCCGAATGCACCGAACGAGTGGGCAGAGCCTTACAGCAATTATTATCCGGGTGCCTCCAAGGTGGATGTACTGGCAGCCGATATTTATAACAATGACTTTAAGCAATCCTATTACGAGAACCTTCTGAAGCTGGCTGACGGCAAACCCATCGGTATCGGGGAGAGCGGAGAGCTTCCAGACCCTGTCATATTGTCTCAAACCCAGAGTAAATGGGTATATACGATGACATGGGGGAAAATGCTGCTCGAGAATAATAATCTCCAGAAAATTCAAAGCTTTATGAGCAATAAGTACACCGTATCACGGGATGATTACAAGCTGGCACTGAATGCTCAGATCAACACACTTACTGCGGTATCGCGCAACGGTCTCAAGGGGCAATATTTCGGCAATGCGGAGCTGTCCGGCAAACCGCTGCTTACCCGGAATGACAGCAGGATTGACTTCAACTGGCATGGGGATTCACCGGCGCCGGGAATCGGCAAGGACTCTTTTTCCGTACGCTGGACCGGTAAGATCAAGCCAGTCTACAGTGAAAAGTATACTTTTACAGCCTCTTCCGATGACGGCATCCGTGTGTGGATCGGCGGCAAGCTGATCATTGACAGCTGGAAGAAGCAAAGCGGTGTCAGCCGGGAGGGAAGTATAACTCTTACAGCCGCAACTGCCTACGATATTAAAGTGGAGTATTATGAGAATCACGGTGACGCAAGCGTCCGTCTGATGTGGCAAAGCCCGCGCCAGAAGCAGGCGGTGATTCCCCAGAACGCGCTGACTCTTCCTTGAGGAATGAAGCTGGTCATCACGAATGCGGCTCTACGGAAACCGGTACATTACAGCCACCCTGGAAGAAAGTGAGGACAAGGGAATGAGGACTAGACTCAAAACAAAGAGAAATAAACCCATTCATCTACTACTAAAATTTGCAGCATTGATCATCTTGTTTCTGTTGTCCGTTTCTGTCTTCGGAGAGGATGGGACAAATAGCGGCGAGGTGGAAGTTGACATGTCGGAATTATCTGCGGCCAAGGATGCGGGTCCCGCAGTTCCGGAGGGGACTGTGCTATGGAAGCTTGGCCAGCATGACGGTTCAGCCGCAGAGTTTGCAGCAGCCGGATCAAACGGGGCCAAGGGGGTATTCAGCGTTGCTTCAGCCGCAGCGAAGACGGCGGAGCTTCAGAGTATCCCGTCCGGGCTGCACGGCGCTACCAATCCTGAACTGCGGATTACCTACAAGCTGGATAAGATCCCGGTTAACGGGGTCTTATTTCGTGTCAGCATCCTTGAAGCCTACAAATCTGTACCGCAGATGAGCGTATTCTCCAACCGGCAGCTGTCAGGGATTATTCAGATTGCCGGTGTAGACGGTACGGACAGTAAATATGATTTCCGCAAAACCTATGAGCTGTACATTCCCAAAGAACAGCTCATCAGCGGAACCAACGAGCTAACGCTGCGGGCAGCGCGCGGGATCTATTCCTCGGCTGCGGAGGATAAGTATAACTGGTGGACATGGGATAACCTTAGTCTGGAAGCACTGAAGACTCCGGTTAAGGAGCCGATTCACGGGAGCTATACACTGACCGGAACCATGGTCAACAACAAACAGTTCTATTTCGACAAAGGTGCCGTTACGCATTTGCCTTATATTATGAAATGGCTGGGTTTAGCCTACAGCGGCAACATTATGCGGACCAGCTGTGCCAGCGATGTGGGCAGATCCTGTGAGAATATGGGAGAGTACTATGAGGTCCTGAAGGATTATAATATGCAGGCTGTTGCCCTCTATCTGTACACGGGTGATATCAAGCTCAAGGAAGACGGTTCACTGCCGGATGATGCGGAGAAGAAGCTGACCGATTATTTCAAGCAATACGGCCAGTATTTCCAGTACTATGAGGTGGATAATGAGCCCGGACTGTTCAACCGTTCCAAAGCAGTCAATCTGGCGATAGCCGACTGGCTGAATAAGAAAGGCAAGACGATCGCACCACATCTGCAGACGGTGGCCCCGGGCTGGGCATACTGGCCGGGTTACAGCGAAGATTCCTGCGGCAATCAGAAGGGGACGCTTAAGCAGTGCGGCGATCCGGACGGCTGGGAACGTGACCCGGAGCAGCGGAATGAACTGGAGGAAGTTACGGATTTGACCAATGGGCATTCCTATGGGGAATCCTACATTTTCAGCAACGGAGGCAGCTTTACAGAGAATCTGAAGACCTTCGGGGGAGCGGTTGACGGCCTCAGCAAAAAAATGCTCACCACCGAATTCGGCACTTCGGATACCCATGTGGATGCCTATCAATACGGCGCATCCGAGCGGACTGCGGCGGTGTTTGACCGGATTATGCGGGGGCATATCGGATATGCCGATATGTTTGTGCAGCATGCCGCTTTCTTCAAGAACTTCAGTCTGTTCAAGTACGGCTTCAACCTGGAGGAGCATGATCCGGGAGCTACAGAGATTTATTATACCAAAGAAGGTGAAGACTCACGCGTAAGTATTATGCGCCGGCTGGATCTGGCTTATGCCACACACGGGGCGCCGCTGAGCTACCAGATTACGAACAAAGATGATTTGGCTGACAAAATGGTGTATGTACGGGCGGTAGACACTTCTACTCTTGAGCCTCTGGCAGGCAGCGGAGCCACATCCAACAAGTTGCTTGTGAACTTTGTCAATTTCGAAGAAACCGAGCAGACGGTTAAAGTGAAGGTGACCATGCCGGAGAAGACCGTATATGAGGGTGAACGCTTTGGCCGCGGAGATACTTATGAAGAGGCACGCAGCTATATGTCGGGCAGGAATGCTACACCTGTGCTGGAATTCACCGAAACGCTGGCTCCGGGTGAGGCGGTGCAGTACATTCTGCAGCCCTCTTCCGAAGTAGCGGATGTGGCGCCGCAAGGCTTCAAGGCCGCGGCAGTCAAAGGGCTGTCGATGCATCTGAGCTGGCTGGAGGCTCCCGGGGCAAGCTATGAAGTGCTCCGGGCCGACGGCCCGGGCAGTGAACTGAAAGTGATTGCGGCGGGTGTGCAGAGCACAGAGTACACTGACAGCAAACTGCAGGAGGGCACATTGTATACTTATGCGGTAAGAGTGTCAGGCTCTGGCGTCATGTCAGAGAAGACACAGATTACAGCAACCGGACTCGTCCCGCTGGACCGGACCGGCTGGAAGGTTACGTCTAATGTGAACACGGCAGCCTCGAAGCCGGAGAGTGCCATTGATGGAGACCGGCGCACACGCTGGGATACCGGTAAACATCAGGCATCAGGTGAATACTTCCAGATTGATTTAGGTGCAGTACATGCAATAGAAGCCATAGAGCTGATTTATACTTTATCGTCGTATGATTATCCGCGGGGATATACCGTCCAGGTATCCGATGATGCCAAGAGCTGGACACAGGTAGCATCCGGCAAAGGGAAACTGGAGTTGACCAGAATTGCCTTTTCCCAGGTCCAAACCCGTTATATCCGCATACAGCAGACAGGTTCCGGAGGCAACTATTGGTCAATTCAGGAGCTGCAGGTGTATTCAAGAGAATAAAGGACGGCATAATAAGCTCCGTGGATTTAAGAAGCCACCGGGGTTTTTTGCTGCGAAGTATGAATGGGAAAGGGGTGAACCGGATCGATGACTCATCTTGCAGATCAAATTATTCTGCTGCTGGCGGCTTTGCTGCTGGTAGGCGTGCTGTCCACCAAATTCTCCACCCGTTTTGGAATGCCCGCACTGGTTCTGTTTATCGCTGCCGGGATGGTGCTCAGCCATTTCATTTATTTCAACAATGCTTCATTAACACAGATCGCCGGGATTTTTGCGCTTGTGGTTATTCTGTTTGAAGGCGGAATGCAGACGAGTATGAAGGATATCCGTCCGGTCATGAAGCCGGCGCTGTCGCTGGCTACGGCAGGTGTGCTTGTGACAACGGGGGTTGTCGGTGTTTTTGCCAGATTTATATTAGGCGTGCCGTGGGCGGAGAGCTTCCTGTTCGGGGCGATTGTCGGTTCGACGGATGCGGCTGCGGTGTTCTCAGTACTGGGCGGCAAAAACATTGATAAACGCCTGACCTCCACACTCGAAGCAGAATCAGGCAGCAACGATCCGATGGCGGTATTCCTCACCGTCTCCCTGATCGAATGGATACAGCATCCTGATACTGCAATCTGGAGTCTGGTGCTCTCCTTCTTCTGGGAGATGGGGATTGGTCTCCTGCTGGGGATTCTTATCGGTAAGCTGGCTACATATCTGATCAACCGGATCAATCTGGACTCCACCGGGCTGTACCCGGTGATGGCCATCGGCTTTGCGGTTCTGACCTACGGGGTTTCGGCGATGGTCCACAGCAGCGGTCTGCTTGCCGTCTATGTCATGGGGCTGGTGCTGGGGAACTCCGAGCTGATGTATCACCGTACGATCATGAATTTCAATCACGGCTTTGCCTGGATGATGCAGATTGCCATGTTCATCCTGCTCGGACTGCTGGTCTTTCCCCAGGAGCTGGCGGATATTGCCTGGCAGGGCATTCTGCTGTCCGTTATTCTAATGGTAGTAGCAAGACCTGCGGGTGTATTCATCAGTCTGCTGTTTGCCAAGTTCTCCTTCCGCGAAAAGACACTGATCTCCTGGGCCGGACTCAGGGGCGCCGTCCCCATTGTGCTTGCGACCTACCCGCTGCTCGCGGGGCTTCCGCAGGGCCGGCTGTTCTTCAATGTTGTTTTCTTCGTAGTCCTGACCTCGGCGGTCATTCAGGGAACGACCATTTCGCCCTTGGCATCGCGGCTTAGACTGGTAGGACGGGAGGATGCATCCCAGCCGTCGCTGATGGAGCTCGTGGCTCTTGGCAAGACGGATTCCGAATTTAACCACATCGGGATTGACCGGCATATGCCGATTGCCGGGATGCAGATTGCGCAGATCGGGCTGCCGGATGATATCCTGTTCACCGCGATTATCCGCAACAAGAGCATCGTGACGCCGCATGGCAGCACGGTTATTGAACCGGGTGATACAGTATATGTACTCAGCCCAAAGACCAAACGGGACGAGATGCGGGCGATCTTCCGGAGCGGGAAGGGGAAGGCGGCGGAGACAGATATCACATCGGTTTAGGATAAATGTGAGCTTCTCTGCCGGGTGAAGTGATTTGTGTCAATATAGCAGATTTTACAGCATTGTGACCGAAATAATAGGAGGTTCCGAAAGGGGAATGCTAGAATTTGCAGTAACCCTATATCATAAAGCAGAGTTGCATTAAGGCGTAATCTGTGTTAAATTGTATATAGATTTAGAATGAGTCTAAATACAATAACAAATAAACACATATCCCAGGAGGTTATTAGAATGAGTACACAAGTTAAAAGCCATACTGAATTGCATGCTGCCCTGAACCGTCAGACAGCGAACTGGACGCTGCTTGGAGTGAAGCTGCATCATTACCACTGGTATGTCAGCGGAGCACAATTCTTCACGCTGCATGAGAAATTTGAAGAGCTGTACAATGAAGCTGCCGGTTATGTGGATGAGCTGGCTGAACGTTTGCTC
This sequence comes from Paenibacillus sp. FSL R10-2736, assembly GCF_038000245.1. Classification (NCBI taxonomy): domain Bacteria; kingdom Bacillati; phylum Bacillota; class Bacilli; order Caryophanales; family Paenibacillaceae; genus Paenibacillus; species Paenibacillus sp. FSL R10-2736. The sequence continues at coordinate 6,370,028 of NZ_JBBOBN010000001.1, read as the reverse complement.
GCCATTGGCGGACAACCTGCTTCCACAATGACACAATATCTGGCTCTCTCCGGACTGAAGGAAGCAACCGGCGGCGAAAGCGCGAAGGAAATGGTAGCGCAGCTGGTTAAGGACTTCACTGCCGTAGCCGAAGAGCTGAAGCAGGCGATCTCTGCTGCCGAAGAGCTTAGCGACCAGCCTACGGCTGACCTGCTGATCGGTATTAGAACAAGCGTCGAGAAAACATCCTGGATGCTGAACGCTTACCTGGCTTAAACCGTAACAATAGTATATAAGAAGAGCGCCCGTGGGTATCCGCACGGGCGCTCTTTGCAGTATGGCCGGTTATCCCGGCAGCAGGCTTACTTGATAAATACTCCGCCAAACGGCAACGCCTCACGCAGGAAGCGTTTGATAATGCCGTCTTCATTATTATCCCGCTGAAAACGCCTGCTCTGGCGTCCGGCCTGGAACAGCACAGGCCCGTGGCCGGTCATCTTCCAGTGATAGCTCATATGCTGGCTGGCGAGATGATTGCCGTAGACCGTAAGCTCAAGCCGGGCATTCTCGGGATAGGCAATAATACTGCCGGCATCGACGTACAGCGGATCAAACGGGTCAAGCTCGGCTTCACAGACCGTGCCTTCTGTCAGAATGCCGATGCTGCCATGTCCGGAGAATTTCACCTTGACGATATCCCGGGTAATCAGCATATTCTTCATATTCAGCACTCTGGTCTGCATGGTGACTCCCTTGCTGTAGAAGAACAGATGCCTGAAATCATAGAGCAGATCGCTCTTGCCGTCGAGCTGCAGCGTCTTGACCCGGTAACCGGGCGGCAATGCCGCTACGAACCGGCAGGGTCCGGTGATATCCGAGCGGATCAGCTTCCGTTTGCGGTACATGCCCTTCACATCCATCAGCCGGTCCGCCCGTCCTGAAGAGGGGCCTTGATAGGCTATAATCTGCTGCGGATGGAGCACATGAACCTCTTCATTCTCTGCGACGGTAAAAGCAACGGCCTGTCCGCTGCCGCTGTCGCCTTCATCCTGGACATCAACATTCATTCCTTATGCTCCCCTCGTGCAGTGCCGTGTACATGCGCTTCTTCCTCCGGCCTTAACGCAGCCGGTCGCTTCTTCTGGAACGGTGGCGCATGGTGAAGCGCAGCAGCCGGATCAGCAGGAAATAACCCAGGATAAGAGCAAGTCCGGTGATCACAGTCACCTTGATCCGGTTATAGTAATTTTCCCTTGCCGTACGGTCATTCTTCAGTTCATCGACGACCTGGCTGAGCTGGCGGTTCTGTTCCTGCAGCGCGGCATTCTGGGCCTGGTAGGTCGCCATTTGCTGCAGAGACTGGTCCAGCTGGTCTTTTGTCTGCCCCAGCTCGTCCACTGCCGTTCCAAGCTCCGCCTTTGTTTTCTGCAGTTCCTCCGCCGTCTGCTGATAGCTCTCCTGCAGTTTGTTGACTTCACCGGGCAGCTCCGAGAAGCTCTGTAGTCCATTATATAAATCAGTGAAATAGTTGGCTTTGGCCGCAGGGATATCATAAGTGAAAGAAATCCCGAGCAGCAGCAAGGCCGACCCCAGCAGCTTTATCATATTTCTTGTTGCGCGTTTGTTCATTACTGATCACCACCTGTTATAGGCTTGTTGTATTCTTATTTTATCATAGCCGGTCCTGATTTGGGCAGTGCGGGCAGCTTTAGGAATAATTACCCTTCCTGTCTATGCAGGTAACCATATGTGTAATACAGCACAAATCATATGAAGGTTTCTATTATATTGAGTGTGCACATAAATTAACGTATACTTTGAACGGAAAGGAGCTGCTTCGAGTGAATAAATGGCTCAAAACGTTGTTGTTTCTGGCAGGTTCTGCACTGTTGACCCGGTTTATTCCGTTCTCATCCTTATTCCGTAATCTGGATACGATGTTTCACGAATTCGGCCATGCGCTGGTAACCCTGCTGCTCTCGGGGAGTGTGCTGCGGATAGAGCTGCATCCCGACCATAGCGGTGTAACCTATTCAGCGATTGCCGCAGGGGGGAGGGCAATTCTTGTATCGCTGGCCGGTTATCCTCTGGCTTCACTATTCTCATTGCTGCTCTTCTATCTATATAGTAGAGACAAGCGGCAGTGGGGGCTGATTATGGCCAGCGGTGTTGCGCTGGTGATGCTGGTGCTCTATGTACGGGGCGGCTTTGGGATGATTTGGCTGAGCGGTTTTATTCTGCTGAATGCCGCTATGCTGTTCCTTTGGCCGAAGGTCAGCAAATATTATTATTTATTTCTTGCATTTCTGACTCTGGAGGAGTCCGTAATGGGGACGCTGTTTCTGGTAACGGCTTCGGTACTGACGCCTTCCCGTGCGGGGGATGCAGCAAATTTGGCCAGATTAACGCCGCTGCCGGCTATATTGTGGGCACTGCTGTTCTTCCTCTTCTCGCTGCTGTGTGCCAAGTGGGCGCTGGGCTTTTTCTTTAAGGAAGAAAAATCAGCTAACCGGGCAAGAAGCCTATAATGCGCAAAACTGTGTTCGTCATATTTTGACAAAATAATAGACTTTCGCAAAGAGGCAATTACCTTTAGTGGTAGGTTGGCTCTTTTTTTGTCGATATTATAGGACCGAACATATATTCCATGACAAGGAGTTGTCCGCCATTATTGGTACATTAATAGAAGACCCAAAAAAAGAAAGAGGTGGAAATATGCAAGCAAGTATTCAGCCCATATTTACTTGGAGCCAGGATCGGATTTTAGCAGGAGGTGCGAAGAATATTATCCTGCTCGTGGAGTGGAAAGGAGTGTCACAAGGAGAGGAATTCCGCAAGAAAAGCCGAAAGGTTGTAGCCCGGGAGATTGAGCTGCGCGTATGGCTGGAAAGCCACGTTACGGTGACCGGATGCTACGGGTGTACAGCAGAAGAAGGAGAAGGACGCTCACTGCTGCTGAAGCTGGGCAAAATCCATTCCGGGCAACGCAGGTTTATTGCTTTGGAATTTACGATGTCAGGCATGCCTGCAGGCATACATGAGGCGCTTTGGCTGCAGTGGCAATACAGACAGCCCACGGTAGAACGTATACGTGAGCTGCCGCTCAAGAAGCTCGGAATGGAATATTCACATCATACGGATGTACTGGGCGCTCAGTGTTGTTTTCATGTTGAGAAGCATGTAGAACTGCTCAAAATGGAGGGATTATTAGCAGAAAGGGAAGTGGCCAGAGCCCAAAATCAGCAGCAGGTCTCCACGGAGAAGCTGCGGCGTCAGGCGGATAAATTGCTGCTGCTCGCTGCACGTTCCGGCGATATGCAGCTTGTAAAGGAAGCGGAAGCACTCTATAAGCAGCTTGAGGTGGAGATGACTCTCTTGGGAAAGGTTGTAACGAGATAAATGTAAGGAATGCAGCAGGGATACAATAGGCAGTGATCATACATATAGGTTAAAATTTGAATCCAATTCGCAGAAATAGATAACGAATCGTGTAATATATAAATGTGGTAATATAGTAAAATAGTTCTATTATATTTTCTTATCTCGGTTATTACATCCTTGGTTATAGATATATATAACTAGTTTATTTAAAAATAATGGGTCTATTTTACCATGAATCAAGGAGAACTGAAAATGACAGACCGATTAATCCGGCTGATGCGCATTATTACGCTAGTTCAAGCCAAACCGGGAATTCTGGCCCGTGAGCTGGCGGAACGATGCGGCAACAGTGAGAGAACGATTTACCGGGATATGGATGCGCTCAGTGCCATGCATATCCCCATTACCCATATGGGACACGGTAAGGGATATGCTTTTATCGGTAATTTTGCACTGTACCCTTTGGATTGGTCAGAAGAAGAAGCAGCCGCATTTTCACAGTTGCGCAGTATTATGACGGATATCAAACCTTTACTGCCCCCGGATTTTGAAGACGCCTATGAGAAAGTGATGGCCGCAGAATATAAGCAAAAGGCAGAAAGGGAAGAAACGATGGAGAGCGCGAAGAAGGAAGCGGGTCAGCATTGGATGGAGAGAAGCGGATCTCATGGAGATCAGCCATTCTATCTGACCGGCATTCTGGATGCCGTGATGAAGCAGCGCAGTATACAGGCGGACTACAGTGAGAATGCATACGAAGAAAAAGGTATCAAGATTGATCCCTACTGCCTGGTCCCGTTGGAGAATCGTTTTCATTTGATTGGGTTTTGTCATCGCTTCGGGATCATCCGCACCTTTCATATTAACGGGTTTTCCAGTGTGAAGCCGCTGGACAGCTGGTTCTCCAAGGATAAATTTGATTTACAGGCTTTTATGGAGCAGAAGTGGTCTCTGGACCAGGATAGTCTGCAGGTAGAATTCAAAGTCAAGTTCTCGGAACGGATGATGGAGAGGCTTAAGCATGAGGAGATGTTTGTGAAGCCCAGCAGGGTGGACCGCCAGAACCGCTGTCTGCATTTTAAGGTTGCGGTGGAGCAGGATATTGGCTTTGTTCACTGGATTATGAGATACGAGGAAGAAGCTGAGATTATGGAGCCGGTCTACTACCGGGAAGTTCTCAGAAATCAGCTCGAGAAATGGCTGTCGCTATATAAATAGCGCAGTTTTTCTTTTTATATATAGGTATTTACACAGGTTGGGCATGTAATTATTCATACCAAAACACTCGTGTTAGTTATATGCGCAAATTTTCCTTGTCTAGTCGGGGTATATATAGTAAGTTATACATTAAATAACAACAATGTGTATTTAAGCGGATTATTGTAACGTGTCATGTCAGGTATTCGTTAATATATCTAACTTTTTAAATATATTTTCTATCCTGTCATTTGACCTTTGTTCAATTTTTAAGTAGAAGAGAGGTAGAGATTTGATCCAGCCCATTCTAAAAATTGAAAATTTGCACACCCACTTTTTTACCGACCGCGGTGAAGTTCCTGCAGTTGACGGTGTTGATTTGTACATTAATCCGGGTGAGGTTCTGGGTGTGGTAGGCGAATCCGGCTGTGGTAAAAGCGTAACCTCCCTGTCCATTCTGAAGCTGGTTCCGAATCCCCCGGGAAAAATCGTGGGTGGACGTATCCTGCTGAAGGGCCGTGATCTTGTCCCGCTCAAAGAGAAAGAAATGCGTAAGATCCGCGGTGACTCGGTCTCGATGATTTTTCAGGAACCGATGACTTCGCTCAATCCGCTGTTCACGGTCGGACAGCAAATTATAGAAACCGTACGCCTGCACCGCGGCCTCTCCAAGAAGGAGGCCCGGGAGCACGCTGTAGAGATGCTCCGCAAGGTTGGCATTCCCCGGCCGGAGGCCATTATTGATGAATATCCGCATCAGCTGTCGGGAGGCATGCGCCAGCGTGTAATGATCGCCATGTCCATTTCCTGCAGTCCGGAGCTGCTGATTGCCGATGAGCCGACGACTGCGCTTGATGTAACGATTCAGGCACAGATTCTGGATCTGATCCGCCGGCTTAACGAAGAACAGGGTACCGCAGTTATGCTGATTACCCATGATCTTGGTGTTGTAGCGGAGATGTGCCACCGTGTTGCGGTTATGTATGCCGGCAAGGTAGTGGAGGAAGGCAGCGTACGTGATATTTTCAAGAATCCGCTGCATCCGTATACCCGGGGGCTGATCGAATCTGTACCGCGGATGGATGAAACCAGGGAACGGCTGTATTCTATTCCGGGCAATGTGCCGATTCTCAGCAAAGAAATGCAGGGCTGCCGGTTCGCGCCGCGCTGCCCTGATGTCATGGATATCTGCCGTCAAAGTCTTCCGAAGCTTACGCTCCAGGAGGAACAGCACAGCTGCAGATGCTGGCTGCATGAAAGTCAACAGGAGGATGCGGTATGAGTGAGAGCCTGCTAGAGGTCAAGGGCCTTAAGAAGTATTATCCGATCAACAAAGGGTTCTTCAATCGCGCGCAGGGCTATGTCAAGGCTGTGGACGATATCTCCTTCTCGGTAAGCAAAGGTGAGACCTTTGGCCTGGTTGGAGAGAGCGGCTGCGGTAAATCCACAACCGGCCGTGCCTTGCTTCGGCTGATTGAGCCCACGGCGGGAGAGGTTTGGTTCGAAGGTCAGGATATCACGAAGCTATCTATAGAGGAGATGCGGAGGCGGCGCCGGGAGATGCAGATTGTTTTCCAGGACCCGTTCTCATCCTTAGATCCGCGCAATACCGTACAGCGTATTCTTGAAGAGCCGATGATCGTGCACGGAGTAGGCGATGCCAAGCAGCGCCGGGCCGAAGTAGAACGGCTTGCGGATGTAGTCGGGCTGGCTAAAGCGCATTTGCAGCGTTACCCGCATCAGTTCTCCGGCGGACAACGCCAGCGGATCGGGATTGCCAGAGCACTGGCGCTCCAGCCGAAGCTGATTATCGCCGATGAGCCTGTATCTGCACTGGATGTATCGATCCAGTCACAGGTTATTAACCTGATGCAGGATTTACAGAAGGAATTCGGATTGACCTATATCTTCATCGCCCATGATCTCAGCGTGGTGAAGCATATCTGCGACCGTGTTGCCGTCATGTATCTGGGACGGATTGTTGAAGTCACCGATAAGCATAAGCTCTATGCCGATCCGCAGCATCCCTATACGCAGGCACTGCTGTCCGCAGTTCCTGAGCCCGATCCCGATATCCGCAAGGAACGGATCATTCTGCAGGGTGAGGTACCGAGTCCGGCGAATGCGCCGGTCGGATGTGCTTTTAATACACGTTGTCCCAGGGTGATGGAGGTATGCCGTAATGTCAGACCGCCGCTGCAGGAGACAGGGGCCGGACATTTGACCGCGTGCCATCTGTATGATGAGGAAGTCCGTTCCCGGCTGGCCTAATGAAAGAAGGAAGAATTCAATACCGCTCTCTATGCATGGGCCCTGATATATGGCAGCGCTTTGGCGCAGCTCCATATAAACGCTTTAATACTTTTAATGAGAGAAGGGAGTTTTCTAGAGATGAAGAAGTGGAGTAGTCTTGCACTGGCAGTAACGCTGGGGGCGGTATTAACATTAAGCGGCTGCGGGGGTAACAATAACAACGCAGGCACAGAAGCGACTGCAGGCACGAATGCAGCGGCGACTACCGCACCGGAGAGCTCACCTGAAACATCGGCTAACACTCAGGATACACTGATTCTTGGGCGCGGCGGCGATTCTGCATCGCTGGATCCGGCCATTGTCACCGATGGCGAATCCCTGAAGATTGCCCACCAGGTATTCGATTCCCTGCTGGAATACAAGCCCGGCACCTCTGAAGTACAGGCTTCCCTTGCGGACAGCTGGGAGGTATCTGCTGACGGTCTGACGTATACCTTCAAGCTTCATCCGGGCGTGAAGTTCCATGACGGAACGGATTTCAACGCTGAAGCAGTAGTCTTCAACTTCACGCGCTGGAGTGATCCGGCAAGTGAGTTCAAGTTCGAAGGCGATTCCTTTGACTACTATGATTCGATGTTCGGTCCGGACGGCAGCCGCGTAATCAAAGAAGTTAAGGCTGTGGACGCAACTACTGTTGAGTTTACACTCAATCAGCCGCAGGCACCGTTCCTGCAGAATATCGCTATGACCTCCTTCGGGATTGCCAGCCCTGCTGCCATCCAGGAGAAGAAAGAAAACTTCAAGAACGAGCCGGTAGGCACAGGGCCTTTCGTGTTCACGGAGTGGAAGCATAATGATTCCATTACACTGGACAAGAACCCTAACTACTGGAAAGAAGGCCTTCCGAAGCTGAACAAAGTCATCGTCCGCTCGATTCCGGACAACTCGGCACGCTTCAATGCCCTGCAGAACGGCGAGATCGACCTGATGGAGGATTTGAGCCCGGATGACCTGTCTACACTTGAAGGCAACACTGAGCTGCAGAAGATTGAACGTCCGCCGTTCAATGTCGCATACCTCGGCTTCAACTTTAAGAAGAAACCTTTTGATAATGTGAAAGTAAGACAGGCCCTTAACTATGCGGTGAATAAACAAGCTATTATTGATGCATTCTTCTCGGGCCAGGCTAGTGCCGCTGTTAACCCGATGCCGCCATCACTGTGGGGCTACAACGATGCTGTGCAGGATTATGCATACGATCTGGACAAAGCGAAGGCGCTGCTTGCGGAAGCTGGCTACCCTGACGGTCTGCCGGATACAGTAACCCTGTATGCTATGCCGGTATCCCGTCCTTACATGCCTGACGGCAAGAAGGTTGCTGAAGCGATCCAGGCAGACTGGGAGAAAATCGGCGTGAAGACGGTTATTGAATCCCCGGAATGGGCGACTTATCTGGATGATACCAAAGCCGGCGAGAAAGATGATATCTACATGCTCGGCTGGACCGGCGACAATGGTGACCCGGACAACTTCCTGTATACCCTGCTCGATAAGGATGCTATCCCTGGTAACAACCGTTCCTTCTATGTGAATGAAGATCTGCACACGATCCTGATCAATGCCCAGAAGGAAACGGATCAGACGAAACGTTCTGACCTGTACAAACAGGCTCAGGAAATCATCAAAGCGGATGCACCGTGGATTCCGCTTGTGCACACTACACCGCTGCTGGCAGCGAAGGCCAATCTGAAAGGATTCGTTCCAGGCCCTACAGGTACGGAATATTACAGCGAAATTTACTTCGAATAGTATGCTCCATAAGCATTTGCTTGCCGCCGCATGCCGGGCGGCAAGTTATGCTTAAGGACCACTGGAAGGTGAGCCAACTTGAACTCCTACCTATTAAAACGTGTCATGGTTTTATTCCCTGTGCTGATCGGGATGACGATTATCGTCTTCTCCATTATTCACGCCATTCCGGGTGATCCGGCAGAAACCATTCTGGGCCAAAAAGCAACCGAGCAGTCCAAACAGGCGCTGCGCGAGCAGCTGGGTCTCGACAAACCATGGCTGCAGCAGTACTTCAACTATATGGGGGATTTGGTGCAGGGTGATCTGGGGACCTCAATCCGGACCAAGACACCGATTGCCAAAGAAATTATGCCTTATCTGGCGGCAACGCTGGAGCTTACGGCAGCGAGTATGCTGTTTGCTACCATTGTAGGAGTGAACGCCGGTATTCTAAGTGCCTGGCGGCAGAATTCCTGGTTTGATTATACCGCGATGATTATAGCGCTCATTGGCGTGTCCATGCCGATCTTCTGGCTGGGGCTGATGGAGCAGATGTTATTCGCGCTGAAGCTGCACTGGCTGCCCTCTATAGGCAGGATGGATCAGCGGAATCCCGTGGAGAGTATAACCAATCTGTATGTGATCGACACGATACTGGCAGGAGACTGGCGCCAGCTGTGGACGGTCATCAAGCATCTGATCCTGCCAAGCATAGCGCTGGGCACCATTCCGATGGCAATTATTGCCCGGATGACCCGTTCGAGTATGCTGGAGGTCATGAACTCCGACTATATCCGTACGGCAAAGGCCAAAGGATTGTCGCAATTCCTTGTCGTATATAAGCATGCACTTAAGAATGCGCTGATTCCCGTGCTGACCGTAGTAGGTCTGCAGACAGGTGCGCTTCTCGGCGGTGCGGTGCTGACAGAGACAATCTTTGCCTGGCCGGGCGTGGGAAGATATATATTTGAGGCGATCAGCTCACGCGACTATCCGGTCATCCAGACCGGCATTCTGATCATTGCTTTTATCTTCGTGTTCATTAATCTGCTGGTGGATCTGCTGTATGCCGTCATTGATCCGCGCATCAACTACAAGTGAGGGGTGAACCTATGGGACAGGCATCAATTCAAGTAACGCCCCCGGCTGTACCTGCTGACAAGGTTTCCGGGCCTTGGCGGGATGCGTGGAAGGCTTTCCGCAAGAATAAGACAGCGATGGCCGGCCTTGGCATCATCGTATTTTTTGTGCTGATTGCCCTGCTGGCACCCTTCATCGCCCCTTACGGCTTCAAGGAGCAGGAGCTGGTTAACCGGCTCAAGGCGCCGTCCGCTGACCACTGGTTCGGTACAGATGATCTGGGCAGAGATATGTTCACCCGTATTCTATACGGTGCCCGGATCTCTCTCTGGGTGGGCTTCTTCTCGGTTATCGGCTCCATTGTTGTCGGTACGTTTCTGGGGATTCTTGCGGGATTCTACGGCAAATGGATTGATATGCTGATCTCCCGCATGTTCGATATTCTGCTGGCCTTCCCGAGTATTCTGCTGGCCATTGCCATCGTAGCCATTCTGGGGCCTTCGCTGCAGAATGCGCTGTATGCCATTGCCATAGTTAATATCCCTACCTATGGCCGGCTGGTAAGGGCCAAGGTACTCTCTCTGAAATCGGAGGAGTACATTACGGCAGCCCGGGCGATCGGAATGACGAATAACCGCATTCTGCTGACCCATATTCTGCCGAACAGCTTAACGCCGATTATCGTGCAAGGGACACTTGGCATCGCCACCGCGATTATTGAGGCAGCTGCACTTGGCTTCCTGGGACTCGGCGCACAGCCGCCCGATCCGGAATGGGGCAAGATGCTCTCGGATTCACGGCAGTTCATCCAGAAGGCACCCTGGACGGTTATTTTCCCGGGGCTATCCATTATGCTGACCGTGCTTGGCTTCAATCTGGTAGGGGACGGCCTGCGCGACGTGCTTGACCCGCGGATGAAGAATTAACTTCTGTTCACTGATAGCCCTGCAGGCCTTTGGCTTGTAAGGGCTATTTTTTCTGAGTAGCTATACTTACAGCTGAAATTATCACTTGTTCATATCAATAATAACTAAATATAATCAAACATAATCAAAACGTATAGTAAAACCAAAAAAGATGTGCTAGAATAGCACCAAAATATATAAGATACATACATGGGAGGAATGGAAATGTTCAAGAAGCTGGGGTTAGTGTTAGTAGCGGGATTGGTAGCGGCGGGATTGTCTGCTGCACCTGCTGAACAGGCACAGGCAGCTAAGAAAACTGAAATTATTATATCTGCGGCAGCCAGCCTGCAGGACAGTCTCGACAAGATTGCCGTGACTTACGAGAAGCAGCATCCCGGTATTGATCTTGTTTTTAACTACGGTGCTTCCGGTACGCTGCAAAAGCAGATTGAACAAGGCGCTCCGGCTGATCTGTTCTTCTCTGCAGGAGACAAACAGATGACTGCCCTGGTAGATGGCGGGCTCATTAGTGATAATACGGAGCTGCTGAAGAATCAGCTGGTTCTCGTGGTGCCTTCTGATTCGAAGACTTCCATTACTACAATCACCCAGCTTACCGATAAAGCCTTCAAGAAGGTGGCTGTCGGCCAACCGGAATCGGTGCCGGCCGGGCAATATGCGCAGCAGTCATTGACGGCTAAGAAGGTATGGGATACGCTGCAGAGCAAGCTGGTCTTTGCCAAGGATGTCCGTCAGGTATTGTCTTATGTGGAAACAGGCAATGCAGATGCCGGCTTCGTCTACAAGACAGACGCGCTTACGTCGAACAAAGTGAAGATTGCCCTGACAGTGGGCGGACATGTGCACAAGGCCATTAATTATCCGGTAGGCATTGTTAAGGAGTCCCCGCATCAGGCGGAGGCCAAGGCATTCTACGATTATGTACAGACAACAGCGGCGGACGCGGTATTTACAAGCTACGGCTTTCAATTAGCACAATAATAACTACTATATAAATGGGGTGAGAAGAGATGGAGATCAATTGGACCGATTTTTTCGCCCCGGTCTGGCTTTCGGTCAAGATTTCAGTGATTACCAGCATTATAGTGTTCTTACTGGCTACGCTCGCAGCCAAGAAGATGGCAGGGCGGAGGTTCTTCGGACACAGCCTGGTTGAAACGGTCCTGCTGCTTCCGCTGGTTCTGCCGCCGACGGTTGTCGGCTTCGTCCTGCTGGTGATCCTCGGCCGGCGTAGCTGGATCGGCAGGCTGTATGAACAGTTCACCGAGCATACCATTCTGTTTACCTGGGGCGCGGCGGTCATTGCCGCAGTAGTGGTCGCTTTCCCCTTGGTATACAGGACGGTCAAGGCGGGCTTCGAAGGGGTGGAGAAGGATCTTGAGGATGCCGCGCGGGCGCAGGGAGCCAGCGAGCTTCAGGTCCTGCGCTATGTAACCCTTCCGCTGGCCAGCCGTTCACTGGCCGCAGGTTATGTGCTCGGGTTTGCCCGGGGGCTGGGCGAATTCGGCGCTACGATTATGGTAGCGGGGAACATTCCCGGGCGGACCCAGACGGTGCCGACCGCAATCTATGTAGCAGTTGACGGAGGCAATATGACGCTGGCCTGGATGTGGGTATGCTCGATTATTGTCATCTCGGCCCTTATGCTGATGTTTGTTAACCGCCGTTCCTGACGGAGTGTAAGCTGAATTACCCCCGGTATCACCAGAAATTCTGGAGATACCGGGGGTTTTTCATTGGGGCATTCCCATGCCCATTCTGCGGTAATCGGAAGGGGATACGCCGGCCTCTTTCTTGAAGATCCGGTTAAAGGACCGGTAATTCTCAAAACCGATAGATTCAGAAATTTCAAATGTCTTATGATCCGTGGTAAGCAGCAGCAGCTTTGCCTTTTCAATCCGCAGACGGGACAGGTATTGAATGAAGCTTTCGCCTACTGCTTTTTTGAACATGGAGCTGAAATAAGGCACACTGTAATTAATCGAAGCTGCCAGCTCCTCCAGCTTATAGGGATAGCTGAGGTCTTCACGCATGTGCTGAATGATTCTTGTAATCGAAGCATCGATCTTCCGGCCGCCCTCCTGAAGCTGCTGAAGCTTGCGGAAATAATCACAGGTCGCCTCGTGTACGGAGTTGAAGGTCTGGCACAGCTCCATTTTTTTACGCAGGTCCGCTTCGAGATCCGCACCACCCTCTGCTCCAATAACGTTATGGCTCATATCCAGGAAGACTCTCAAATATAAGGATTTGATCTGCTCCGGGTCCCAGGATTGCTCCATAGCCTGGCGGTATAAGGAGAGGCGTTCCTGCTCCAGTGCAGCCGTGTTCAAATGCGGCTCCAGCAGTGCTTTCTTGAGTACCTTGCTCCAGAACCGGCTGAGCGGCTCCGGAATCCGCTGGAAACGGGCGATTTGTTCCCAATCCTCAATAGCGATGCTCTCGCCAAAGCGGTAAAAGAAAGGATAGGGGGCAGAAGCCAGCCGTTTCAGTGCCTCAGGCCGGGCCTTCAGTCCCTGGCCGAAGCTGCACTGCAGGGCAATACAGCTCATTTTGAGATTGGCGGCAAAGGAATCCAGCACCTGTTCCGGGAAATTGGGGCGCATAGCCTTTGACGTATCGGTGTATATGGCGAGAAAACGTCCCTTGTCGAGCGCGATGACTTTATGCGGGCCTATGCCGGCCAGCAGCTCCTTAAGTACGTTGACTCCGGCGAATTGCCACAGCTTCAGCTCTTCAAGCTGATCAATCGGGAAGCGAAGGGAATTCCTGTCCAGCTCCAGCAGCAATACCTTGAAGCTTTGTTCGTGAAGCGGGAGCTGGGAGTCCTCCAGACTGCGCAGCCACTTGGCTTCGGCCGCCGGACTCAGCAGCATATCCAGAAAGAGGCTCTGCTCAATCTCCACCTCACTGAGCCGGACCTGCTGTTCCAGCTGGAGATGCTTTTCCCGGGTTTCATCAAGTGAGTTCACCTGGGAGGCCAGCTCCTCCATCGTCCGGGTCAACAGGCCGGGATCAGAAAGACAGTCATCTTTAATGAGATAGGCTGCAGCCTTCAGATGAATGGCCTGCTGGGCATAATGGAAATCCTGGTGGCAGGTAAGGATGATGATCTGCGGCGGACGTTCTCCGCTTTTCTCAATTTCGCTTAGCATCTCAAGCCCATTCATGCCCGGCATGGTGATATCGGTTACGACAAGCTCCGGCTTGTGCTTCAGGAACAATTCAAGTCCGTCCCGGCCGTCTTCGGCTTCGCCAACCAGCGTGAATAAATCGGCACGCTCTTCAATGAAATGACGGAATACCGTTCTTGCCGGAATTTCGTCCTCCACGAGCACAACTCTATAGGGATTCATGAGGCTCCTCCTTTACAAGAACATTCTCAGACGGCAGCATAATACGGATCGTCAGCCCTTCACCCGGGTCACTGGAGAGCAGAATTTGCGCATCCCCTCCGAACAGCAGCTTCATCCGCAGCCATACATTCTGCAGCCCGATGTTCTCCGTGGACTCTTCATGGAGCAGATGGAGCTGCAGCTTCTTCAGTTCGGCTTCCGCAAGGCCAATCCCGTCGTCAGTAATCTCAAGGATGATATAGTTCTGGCCGGTATCGGTGAAGACCCGTATACTGATATGCCCTTCCGGCGTTTTACGCGGAAGAATCCCATGGAACACAGAATTTTCGATCAGCGGCTGGAGGCTCAGCTTCGGAATCTGCATACTCTGCAGCGGCTCCTCGATGCTGGACTCCAGCCGGATTTGACATTTATACCGCATATTGAGCAGCCCCACATAATCCGCCAAATAATCAAGCTCCTGCCGAAGCTGTACGGTCTGCTCGAAATTCTCCATAGAGTACCGCAGCAGCGCGACCAGCCGGCCCATCAGCGAATTGATCTTCTCATAATCCTTCATCATGGCGAACATCCGGATGGTGTTTAAGGTATTGTACATGAAATGGGGATTAATCTGCGATTGCAGCGCTCTAATCTCCAGTTTGCGCTTCAAATCCTCTGAATCATGCAAATCTGCCAGCAGATCCTGAATGCGGACAGCCATCGTATTGAGCATCCGGCCCAGATCCCCGATTTCATTATTGGCAAAATGAGTGACCCGGGCCTCGAAATGCCCTTTCTTAAGCGCATCCACCTGCCGCTTCACGGCTTGCAGCGGCCGGTATAACTGATATCCGAACCCGACAACGCATAGTGCCCCCAGCACCGCAAGAATGACCAGGAAATAAGTTACGGTCCGCCGGATAATGTCTGCGCTGGCGGTAAGCTCCTTGGACGGAATTTCCGAGACCACGATCCAGTTGTCGTAGGTGGAGGTCTGTTTGACTGAGACAATGGAAGAGCCTGCCGCGAATTGATCGGGGCGGTTCAGCTCTTTCCAGTGCTTGAGAATACCCTGTACACGCCGGGTATCCTCGGCTTTCTCAAGCTTGCTGGTTGTAGCGATCGTCAGCCCGTCTTCGGTCAACAGCGAAATGGAGCCTTCGCTCCCGAGCTGAATATTCTCAATCTGCCGCTGGTATTGGTTATTGCTCATGGAGATCAGCAGTACTCCCTTCAAGTCCTCATACAAATCGAAGGGAACCCGTGAGATATAATAGGTGGAAGAGTCCAGAATCGCAAGTTCCGGCAGAGAGTGCTTATCCAGAAAAATATTAGGTTTCCCCGAGGCCAAATACGTTTCAATCAGCGGCCGGTAAGGGGAATCCGCAAGGGCAGCCGGGGCCTCCGTAGAAGAGAGCACTTCTCCTGTAATAGCTGAATAGACCTGCAGTCCTTCAACATTCCCGATAATCGCCGAGGCGCTGCTGAGCACGGAGATCAGATCCTTTTTGCGGACAACCTCTTCAAAATATTGGGCCGACGGTGAAACCAGCGCGCCCTGAATCGACGAAATACGTGAGTATTGCTCGCTTAATTCCCTCAGCCGGGTCATGGTTAATTCAATCCGGTCTACGACCTGATTGACCAGCTGGGCATTCAGACGGTTCACCTGTTTCTCTACGGTTGTGGTGGATACGCTTACAGAGATAATAGACAATACAATCAGCGGAATCACGGAGATGGCGAACATGACGAGAATCATCTTGATGTAGAAGCTCCGCCGCAAAAAGCTGAAAAATGGTGAACTCATAGGAACCCCTTCCGTTAACCGGTTTTAGACGCTGGATGCTGGATAGGCTATCCTATAAAGATTATAGTACATTGGAGAATAAGGAGAAACACAGATCCGGGGAAATCTTAAGAATGGTGACACTTTGGCTCGAATCCGGCATGTTCACTACCTGCGGTGTCTTCTATAATCCAAAGTGTAAGAACAATGTAAACGCACTCAATACAAGCGAATGGGGGATAACAATGAATTTTACAAGAAAGCTTGTACCGCTTATGGCATCAGCAGCATTAATGGCAACAGCCCTGGCAGGCTGCTCCGGTAACAACAATTCTGCGGCAGGCAGCACAGCCTCACCGGATGGAAGCGCACAGACAGAGACTGGCGGCAAGCCGGCCAGCATCAAAGCGATGACGATCCTCTTCGGCAATCCGCCGGAGATGGGCAGCAATAAAGCGCTGGAGGATCTGGAGAAACGCGGCAACGTTGATCTGGATGTGACCTTCGTACCCTCCGAGGCCTATACCGATAAGCTCTCCGTAGCCGTGTCGGCAGGTGATTCCTATGATCTGCTGCTCATGGACGGCGGAAAGGACGACAAATTCAATAACCTGGTGAAGATGGGCGCGTTCCATGATCTGACGCCTTATCTGGAGAAGACGGAGAATATCAGCCAGATCGATGATGTCGTCTGGGATGGAATCAGAATTGACGGCAAGGTATACGGAGTTCCCCGGCCGCGCGGCCTGTACGGCGGAGGGGAAGCCAATATCCTGATCCGTAAGGACTGGCTGGACAAATACAATCTGGCTGTGCCAAAGACGATGGATGAGCTGACGAATGCACTTGCCGTATTCAAGGAGAATGATCCGGCGGGCGGAGGCAAAACCATTCCGTTTACGATCTATGGTTCAGACGGAGTCAACAGTCCAGGACCTTTCTCAGGAGTGCTTCCAATTCAGTTTGCCTTCGGCATTCCTAATGTGTGGAAGCTGGACGGCGGGAATGCTGTGCGCGATTTCCAGACTCCCGAATACAAGGCATTTCTGGAGTGGCTGAGAGATTCCTGGAGCAAAGGCCTGATTGACAAGGATGCGCCGGTGCTCAAGAACCAGGGCCAGGCACGGAGCAAGTTCCTGTCAGGCACAGCGGGTGCTTTTGTGGGGAATGTCAGCGATCTGGGAGAGGCCAATGTGGAGAAGCTGAAGCAGACAGATCCAAATGCTGAAATTGCCATTGTCGACGTGCTCGAAGGGGCAGGCGGACACAAAGGTGCTGCTGTACTAGGCGGATACTACGGGCTGTGGGTCATTCCAAGCTCCGTACCGGAAGATAAGGTTCAGCAGATTGTTGATTTCCTTGATTTTACCGCCTCCGAGGAGAATATAGCGTTCTCCAAAGCGGGAGTTACCGGCATTCACTCCAGTGACTTCAAAGATGGTGTTGCTGTGCAGACTGAAGAGCAGAAGAAGCAATACGACCTGGATAAGCCGAGCCAATTCGTGCTGGAGAACCGGGTAGATCCATATGTATACGCCAGCTCCAAGGAGCCGGAGATTCTGGCGCAGCAAAAGGCGACGCTGGATATCATCAGCAAGATCGGTGTTGAGAATCCGTTCCTCAGCTACAACTCACAGTTCGCCAGCAAGAATCCGGACAGCTACAAAAAAATGAGCGCCGTGATGACGAAATATGTGCTGGGTGAAGGCACCTGGGAAGATGTGCAGAAGGAGATTGATACCTGGACTAATGGTGCAGGCGGGCAGATAGCCAAGGAACTGCTGGATCAATATAATGCAGCGCACTAAATAAGACACCACTAAATATACACAGAGGCAAAGGAGGGGGCTTCCCCTTTCTTTTGCCCATGGATAAGGAGGTTTAGCCTGTGCAGAGAACTTTGCGCCCTAAACGGTTTAATCAATTATGGCCTTTCTATTTACTGGCGGCACCTGGCATTCTCTATTTTCTGGTTTTTCATTATATCCCGATGTCGGGACTCATTCTGGCCTTCAAGGAGTACAGCCCGTTCAAAGGCATTATGGACAGCCCGTGGGTGGGGCTGGATAATTTCAGACAGTTTTTCGGAACCTCCGATTTCTATATTTTGCTGAAAAATACACTGCTCATCAGCCTGCTGAACCTGATCATTTATTTTCCGTTTACGATCCTCCTGTCGTTACTCCTGAATGAAGTGCGGCTCAAAGTGTTCAAACGGGTGTCGCAGACGATCGTCTATCTGCCCCATTTCCTGTCCTGGGTCGTCATTTACGGGATTACGATTTCGTTCTTCGGGCCTTCAGGCGTCATTAATCATTATCTCAGCCAGTGGTTTGACGGCAATGCCAATTTCCTGGTGAGCAATGAATGGTTCCGGCCGCTGGTCATCTTCCAGTCCATCTGGAAGGATGCAGGCTGGGGGACAATTATCTTCCTGGCGGCACTGGCAGGGATCAACCCGGAGCAGTACGAAGCGGCCAAAGTGGATGGAGCGAGCCGGCTGCAGAGCATCTGGCATATTACCCTCCCCGGCATCAAGAGCACGATTGTTATACTGCTGCTGCTCCGTCTGGGCTCATCTATGGACTCCAACTTCATGCAGATCTTCCTGATGACCAACAGCCTCAACCTGGATGTCTCCAATGTGTTCGATCTGTTCGTCTACCATATCGGTCTGGAGCAATTCAACTACAGCTTCGCGATTACCGTAGGCATGTTCAAATCCGTTGCCAGTCTGATCCTTGTAGTCGGGGCCAATTATGCGGCAAAGCTGCTTGGCGAGGAAGGCATATTCTAGAACAAGAACAGGAGTGGAGACGTTATGAAGCTCAAGGCAACATGGTTTGACACCATTATTGTAGTTATTATCTGCTTAATCAGTCTGCTGGTTATTCTGCCTTTTCTATACATTATCGCGGTATCCTTCAGTCCGCCCGGAGATTCAATGGCCGGGAATTTCTTCATCTGGCCCAAGCACTGGACGCTGGATGCTTACAGCTATCTGCTGAATGCGAATACGTTCCTGACCTCGGTCAAGAACTCCGTCATTATCACGGTAATGGGTACGCTGCTTAGCCTGTTTGTATCGATTACCCTGGCCTATGCCTTATCCAAGAAGTTTCTGCCCGGCCGCCGCATCATGCTGCTGATTATTTTCTTCACCATGATCTTTCACGGCGGGATGATTCCCAGTTATCTGGTGGTCAAAAATCTGGGTCTGATCGATTCCTACTGGGCAGTGGTGCTTCCGGCGGCCTCCAGTGCTTTTAATATCATGGTCATCCGCTCGTTCTTCCAGAGCCTGCCGGAAAGTCTGGATGAAGCGGCAAGAATTGACGGGGCAGGAGAGTTCAGAATTCTGTATTCGGTCGTGCTTCCGCTGTCCAAACCGATCATCGCCACGTTTACGCTGTTCTTCATGGTGCAGTTCTGGAATGAGTTCTTCTCAGCGGTCATCTATCTGAATGATACATCGCGCTGGCCGATTCAACCGCTCCTGCGGCAGATGGTGGCGATCAGTGCCTCCAATATTTCGGCAGAGGCTGCAGTTGACGCACAGCTTGCGGCCAACCTTGGACCCAATGTCCAGAATGCGGCGATATTGCTGGCCATGCTGCCTATTGTAATCGTGTATCCGTTCCTGCAGAAGTATTTTGCCAAGGGTGCCATGCTGGGATCGATCAAGGAATAGACGCGGATGAGATCCGTTAAACCAATAAAGGTGAGGGTTCAAATGACGATTGGATATAAAGACTTGCGCCATAATCCTATATATACAAAGCCGCAGCTATCGGATGAAGAATTCCTCGGCACCATGCTGGACTTGAACAGACCTGAGCTTGGCGGTGTGGCTGCATACTTGAAGTCAGGTGATGTGCCGGCTGCACGGAATGCCTATCTGGAACTCATTTCAGCTGGTAACAACGGGAGATATTACTTTGAAGTGAAGGATGTTCCCAAGCTTCAGGCGTATGCCGCAAGCTACTACGGCCATGAGGAGGAAGCGCAGCAGACAATCGCTGAGGCAGACCGGATCGTGGAAGGGGATATTCCGCTATTTAAAGGGAAAAGAGTGGTCTTTCCGCGTGGAACCTATGACTGGAACAGCTGGCTGTATGACAGCTCACAGTATCAGCTGCATCTGACCCGGTTCGTATATGTGAAGCATCTGTCCAGAGCTTATGCGCTGACCGGTGATGAGAAATACGCCAAATGCTTCAATGACATGATCAGCGACTTCATCGATGATAATAGGGTGCCGGTCGATGATACATTCCGTTCCGAGCATTCGACCTGGGACCCGCTGTCTGTCGGGGTGCGGCTGTTTATGCTGCCGGAAGCCTTCATTATCTTCTTCAGCTCACCTGCGTTCGAGCCTGAGGTTAGGCTGAAGCTGATCAAGTCCTTCCAGGAGCACGGGCAGTATGTGCGCAAATACCATGCCGGCGGCGGTAACCATGTCTGCATGCAGCTGCGGGGGCTGATCCAGACGGCGCTGCTCCTGCCGGAGCTGAAGGATTCCGCGGAATGGCTGGAGTACGGGCTGCGTGAGCTGCCGGGATATATCCGCCAGAACGTATATGCGGATGGGGTACAGTTCGAAGGCAGTCCGAATTATCATCTGATCGTGATGCGCGATCTGTACGAACTGGTGGCACTGTTCCATAAGCTTGGAATCGACGCCGGGGAGTATCGCGACACCTTGGAGAAGATGTTCACCGTGACGATGCATCTGCTTGCCCCTGACGGACAGCTGGTCAAATTCGGCGATACCGATGTGCAGGTGGTCAGCGAGCTGCGCAATGTCATGAGTCTGGGCGCTTATCTGTATCAGCGCGGCGATTTCAAAGCGCTGGGGCATGAGCGGCTGCCGTTCTCGCTGCTCTGGAGAGTAGGGCCGGAAGCGGTGCAGCAATATGAGCAGCTGAAGGCGAAGCAGCCTGCTGAAACGGCAGCCTGCTTCCCGATTGGAGGTTACATTACCTCCAGGCAGGGCTGGAGCCGGGAAGACATGTACATGGCGATGCGTGCAGGGGTTGGAGTCGGCGGACATGCCCATTCGGATGCGCTGAGCCTGGTGCTCTACGCCGGAGGGCGCGAGCTGCTGGCGGATTCAGGCATGGGATTGTTCGAGTGGAACAAGGAGCGTAAATATACGGTATCCACCCGGGCCCATAATACAGTAGTGGTAGATGGCCAGGACCAGCATGTCCGCAGCTTTCACTGGAATACGCCGACTACGGCAGCCTGCAGAATCTGGGACGTCCAGTCCAGTGCAGCCTATGACTACAGCTTCGCGAGCCATTACGGCTATACCCGTTACGATGATCCGGTCATCCATTCCCGCAAGGTGCTGTTCATCAAGAACAGCTACTGGCTGATTGTGGATCTGTTTGAAGCGGAGGAACAGCACCGTTATGAGCAGTACTTCCATCTGCCTACAGGCGGAGCGGGATATGACTGCCGCAGCGGTGAAGTATCCACTCAGCTGGAGGGGGCTAATCTGCTGCTGCTGCATCTGCCGGCCGGCCACGCTGAGGACCAGCTGATGCTTGAACCGGGCCTGATTTTCAAGCAGGGGGAGTATACTGAGAGTCCGGTGGTGAAGCGTTCGCTAACTGTGACGGGGAGGACGGCAATCGTAACGCTTGCCGTTCCGTTCGGAACGGAGAAACCTAAGGTGACCATTGAGCCCCTGCCTGCACGGATGAACGGAAAAGAGCTATCTGCTGAAGAGGCAACGGCCCTGCGTATTATAATGGGAGATCGAGTGGATGAAATCTGCTTATACCATAATAGTGTAGAGGTAGCGGGCTACCTCGATCACACCGGCAATATCATTGCCGAAGGGCTGCTGCCCCGCAAGGAAGAGCCGGCAGGCTTGGAGTTTGCCGGGGGCAGCTATAGCCGGGATGTTATTGTGATCACGGAATCCAAATCATAGCGGTCTGAAAAGAACAACGTCTATCCTGAACCGGGGTGGGCGTTGTTTTAGTTTGGGGGGGAGAGGAGGAAATGAAAGGGAGAAATCCCCTTGAATGCGGCGGAAGCAGGCAGCAGGCGGGAATGAGGGGCAGAAGTGCCCCTGAATCCGCCAACTTGAAAATGTTTGCGCCGAATCTCCTTGTTGCAACCGTTATCATGTTATAATTTTAGATATAATTTGAATGATAATGGAGGGACTCATGAGGAACTCTTTGGAACTGCTTGAGCATGTCGTGGATACACAGGCGCTGCAGATCATTCAGGACGATCTTGCTGCGGTGACGGATATGGCTGTGCTCACGGTCGATGCTGGCGGCAAGCCGGTGACCCGGCACAGCAAATGCACGGACTTTTGCAGAGCGATGAGATCGGCCACCCAGTCCTCCCGGTTATGTGAGAGCTGTGATTACCGCGGGGGATATGCCGCACAGAGTATGCAGCGTCCCTATGTCTATAAATGCCATATGGGGATTGTGGATATGGCGGTACCGCTGGTAGTCGGCAGCAAGTACCTTGGCTCCATTATGCTGGGGCAGATCTCTATTCCCGCACAGGATACCGGTAAGAAGCTTGATATGCTGAGCGCAACCAGCACTCCAGATCAAAGGGAGCATGACAGCATGCTGGAGGAATATTACCGGAGCCTTCCGGAGATGTCTTATGAACGGATCGAATCCGTAGCCCGTCTGGTCACCCACATGAGCCATTATATAACCGGCAGAGTTAGCGCCAGGAACCGGACTTATGTATTCGGCGCTTCTGCAGCTGCTGCCGATGTGAAGCTTACAGAAGAAGCAGCGCAGGTACATGAGATTCCCCGGCAGCAGGTACAGGAGGAGGCGGGCCAGCCGACTGACAGGAAGCAAGCTGCGGGCACAACAGGCGGCAGCCTCAGGCTGAAGCCGGCGCTGGAGCATATGCATGGGCATTTCCGGGAGCGGCTGAGACTGGCGGATATGGCCCAGTTATGCTGGATCAGCGCGGACTATTTCAGCAGACTGTTCCGGCAGGAGACGGGCAGCACCTTTTCTTCCTATATAAATAGCCTTAGGCTGGAGGAAGCGAAACGTAGTCTGGCGGAGGGGGAAGAATCTGTAGTGAGCATCGCGTATTCGCTGGGTTTTGAGGATAGCGGGTATTTCATCCGGACCTTCAAAAAAGCTACAGGCGAAACACCGGCGGTCTACCGCCTGAAGAGCCGTGCATAATCCGCGCTGCGCTGGGAGTTTATAGGATGAAATGACGGAATAGTTCTATACAGGATCGTGCAATGCCAAACAGCGGCAAAGCGCTTATACTGAATAGGAAGCGTTTACAAATCCTGCCTAAGGAGTGCTGTGAAATGAGAAAAATACTAACCTCTCCCTCTAAATATGTTCAGGGCAAAGATGAACTGTACAACATCGGGGACTATGTAACGATCTATGGACGGAAAGCGCTGCTGGTGGCGCATAAGGATGATCAGGCCCGGGTTCAGGATTACCTGGACAAGGCAGTTGCCAAAGGCGGCTTCGAATTCGTAACCGGCGGGTTCGGCGGGGAATGTACGCTTAAGGAGATCGGCCGGCTGGAGCAGTTCGCGGCAGCAGAAGGCTGTGATGTGATTGTTGGCCTCGGCGGCGGCAAGGCGCTGGATACAGCCAAAGCGATCGCCAACCGGGCTAGAATTGCGATTATTGTCGTACCGACGATTGCGGCGACTGATGCACCATGCAGCGGCTCTTCGGTGATCTATTCGGAGCACGGCGAGTTCGAATCCTATCTGTATGCGCGGCAGAATCCCAATGTGGTGCTGGTGGATACCGGAATCATTGCCAATGCACCGACGCGTTTTCTGGTGGCCGGGATGGGGGATGCGCTGTCGACCTTTTTTGAGGCGAGATCCTGTGTTAGAGGGTTCACCTATAACAATTCCGGGGCGGTAAGCACGAAGGCGGCGATGGAGCTGGCCCGGCTCTGCTACGAAACACTGCTGGAGGACGGACTGAAGGCCAAAGCGGCCAATGACAGCAAGGTGGTTACGCAGGCGCTGGAGAATATTATCGAGACGAATATCCTGCTCAGCGGGCTTGGATTCGAGAGCGGGGGACTGGCCGCAGCGCATGCTGTGCATAACGGACTGACCATTCTGGAGGAGACTCATCATTATTATCACGGGGAAAAGGTGGCTTTCGGCACGCTGGTGCACATGGTGCTGGAGAATGCGCCGCAGGAAGAACTGGACACGGTGCTTGGCTTCTGCAAGTCGCTCGGATTACCTACCTGCCTGAAGGACCTGGGTGTTACAGATATCAGTGAAGCCCGGCTGATGCCGGTGGCCGAAAGAGCCTGTGCCGAAGGGGAGTCCATTCATAATATGCCGTTCCCGGTTACGAAGAATGATGTATATGCGGCCATTCTGGCTGCGGACCGGCTGGGCGGAAGCGGAGGCGAAGCCAGATGAAGAAGATCATCAACGCTCCTGAAGATGTAGTCGTGCAGATGATCGAGGGCATGGTGCTTGCCCATCCGGAGCTGCTGGAGTGGAACCGGAAATACAAGATTATTACGCGCAAAGAGCTGAACCCGGACAAAGTCACCCTGATCAGCGGCGGAGGCAGCGGACATGAGCCTGCGCATGGCGGATACGTAGGTAAGGGAATGCTGGATGCGGCGGTATGCGGTGATGTGTTTGCATCTCCGTCGACGATTCAGGTCTACAATGCGATTACGAAGACGGCTTCCTCCCAAGGAACGCTGCTGATTATCAAGAACTATTCCGGCGACTGTATGAATTTCGATGCGGCGGCGGAGATGGCGTTCGAAGATGATGATATCACCGTGGAAAAAGTGTATGTGAACGATGATGTGTCCGTAGCGGACGATGCATCGACGGCAGGCAGAAGAGGCGTGGCCGGAACGGTGTTTGTGCATAAGATCGCCGGAGCGGCTGCAGAACGGGGAGATACACTTCCGGAGGTCAAGGCCATCGCGGAGAAAACAGTGCGCAATGTCCGGTCGATCGGCTTCGCGCTGACTTCCTGTACCGTGCCGGCCAAAGGCTCACCAACCTTCGCGCTTGGAGAGGATGAGATCGAATTCGGTGTAGGCATTCACGGCGAACCGGGTATTGCCCGGGAAAAGCTCGTTCCGGCCGATGAACTGGCCGCGAAGGCACTGCAGGCGCTGCTCGCCGATATGCCGGTTAACCCGGAGGAAGAGGTCGTGCTGATGATTAACGGCTTCGGGGCAACGCCGCTGCAGGAATTGTACATTCTGAACCGTTCCGTCAGCCTGCTGCTGGAGGAAGCCAAGATTAGGGTGTACCGGACCTTTGTCGGTAATTATATGAGTGCGATTGATATGGCGGGAGCATCGGTCACCCTGCTGAAGCTGGATGATGAGCTGAAGCAGGCACTCGACTATAGCGCGGAGACGGCAGCTTATAGATGTTAGGAGGCGGAAGCAATGGAGAAGCTGCTTACAGCTGATATAGTAGTGATGATAGATGAGATGGCGAAGCTTATCATTGAGAAGGAAGTCGAATTCTGTGAACTGGATTCCTTTGCCGGAGACGGGGACTTCGGCATGTCGCTGGCCAAAGGCTTCCGGCAGCTGAAGCTGGAATGGGAGGAGCTGCCGCAGGAGGAAATCGGTGAATTCCTCAAAGCCTGCGGAATGGTGATCATTGAGCACTGCGGAGGCGCTTCGGGTCCGATCTGGGGCTCGGCCTTCCGCAGCGCGGCGAAATACGCCAAGGGCCGGACAGAGCTAAGCGGACTTGAACTTGCCGAGCTGCTGGAGCATGCAGCGGAAGGGATTCAGAAGCGGGGCGGAGCGAAGCTTGGCGATAAGACGCTGCTCGATGCACTGATTCCTGCTGCTGAAGCTCAGCGGAAGAGTGCGGAGAGTGGCGACGCCCTGCTGATCAGCATGCGCAAGGGCGCAGAAGCGGCGGTGCAGGGAGCCGAGCACACCAAAGACATTATCGCTTCCAAAGGCAGGGCAAGCTATGTGGGCGAGCGGAGCCTCAGCCACCCGGATGCCGGAGCTACAGCGATAGGTATTCTGTTCACCGGGATTGTAGACCGGATGCAGCAGTAAGGATTGAAGACCCCGATTGAAATACAGATGCAGCGAAAAGGGACGTCCCGGTGGTATATCTCCGCCTGGCGTCCCTTTGCTGTTCCGCTAGTTCAAGTCTCGTATATAATATTCCCTGTTTCGGTAAGGTCATAGCTGTGAATGGACTTCAGCTCGTTCTGGAAGGCGGATGAACGCAGAATATCAAGAACCGTGCTGATCCATTGTTCATTCTCGGGCTTCTTGACCATGACCAGATCGTAGCGTTCCGTGGTGAGCGGAATGAAGTCGATGCCGTCAATAATCTTGGCGGCCTTCTCAGTTCCGATGCCCACATCGGCGCTGCCCCGCGCCACCATGCCGGCTATAGCCAGATGGCTGTTCTCTTCGGTTCCGTAGCCCTCCAGCGATGCGGATGGAATTCCGAGCAGGCGGAGCTGCTCATCCAGCAGCACCCGGGCCCCGGAGCCGCGTTCACGGTTGATCAGGGTCAGCCCGCTCTGCCGGAGATCACTCCAGCCGCGGATGCCTTTGGGGTTGCCCTTCCGCACATAGAACCCGGCACTGCGTGATAGCAGATGCACTACGATATAAGAGAAGCCTACGAGCAGCTTGCGGATATAAGGCAGATTATATTCGCCGGTATCCCCATCCAGGAGATGGGTGCTGACAATATCCGATTCCCCGTGATACATGGCAATCAGGCTGTCCAGACTGCCGGCATACGAACGGAGCGGGCGGGTGGACGGCAGCGTACGCTCCAGATAGGTCGCCAGAATATCAAGCGACATATCCTGGCCGGTAATGACCACATTCATACTGGTGCTTTTGCCGGTATGGGGCGGCGGAGGGGCGAAGGCCTGAAACGGAGCCGCGAAGGAAGCGGGCGTCTGCAGCGGCTGTATTTCCTGTAATCCGCTTCCGCCGGGGAGCGGATGCCCATAAGCCCCGCTGCTGCGGGAATTCTGCTTGTATGCCTCCAGATCAGAGAGGTCAACACGCATCTGTTTGCCGACACGGTAGGAGGGCAGCTCTCCTTTTTTGATCAGATCATAGACTTTAAGCTTGGATATTTTGAGTAACCGGGCGATTTCCTCGGTGGTATAGGAAGTATTCTCAGACATGAATTAAACCCTCCCAGGGGATGCACTGCGGCAGAAGTCACAGGTAGCCATATAATGCTTATAATGCTCAAGACTACCTTATTTTGTGGACCTGCGCAATCTAAGAAACCCCCGGACCGCAGGCGGAGAGCGGCAGACGGAGCTTCAATAAGTCCCGTGCCGCTCTGTCTTCGCCTGCTGCGCATCGGATAACGTGATCAGCTCGGAGACAGTGACGAACCTGAACCCTTGCTTCTCAAGCTCGGGGAGGATAATCTTCAGCGCTTCCTTCGTTTGCGATTGCCCATGGACATGGTCATGGAACAGAACGATATCCCCATTCCGGGCATTGCGGATCACTCTGCTGGAGATGCTCCAGACTCCCGGGCGGTTCCAGTCGCGGGTATCCTGATGCCAGGACCAGAGCACCGGCTTCAGGCCCATGCTGTTGGACACATCAATCATCGTGTCGTCGTACATTCCGCCCGGCGGTCTGAACAGGCTGCTGTGTTTGCCGGATACTTTGACAATCTCCTTCTCCGTCAGCTCCAGCTCCTCCTGAATCTGCTGCCCGGAGACCGGTTTTTTGAAATAAACGTGATTATAGGTATGGTTCGCAAGCTCATGGCCTTCATTAATGACGCGTCTGGCGACCTCGGGATAAGCGGCGATCCGTTTGCCAATTGCAAAAAAAGTGCATTTCGCATTGTATTCATGCAGTACCTCCAGAATGCCATCCGTCTCGAAGGGGTCCGGGCCGTCGTCGAAGGTGAGTGCAATAACCTTTTGGCTGGTCTGCACCTCCCAGATCATGTCGCCCCGTTCCTCATAATAATAGCGGTTCTTGGCCCTGTTCGGGCTGCCTAGGGCAATGTCTGCAGAGCCGTGCATAAGCGCGAGCGCTGCAAGGGCCGCGGCAGTGATTCGGATTCCTGTTTTCATGCGTCTCAAGTTTCACTCCACACCCTGTGTTTTTATAAGCCGTTCCTGCGCTGCTTGAGCCTTAGAATGCTCGATTTGCCCCGGGAAATATGCATTTTATATAGAGCGAACTGGAAGGTTAATGATAAAGATGAAAGTAACATCTGAACCGGAAACTTATCTGGCCGCATTTTAGAGTGAAAGTTCTGCCGGAAATGACTTATAATGAGATACTAAATACAGAATAATGGAATAGGGGCAGCGGAGATGACACTAATTGAGAAAAGAGAGCATAGGCAATATCCGGAAATTACCCGGCTGGAAACGTCCAGAGCCGCATATGAACGCGATTATTCGCGTCTGATCCATTCGCCGACCTTTCGACGGCTGCAAGGCAAATCACAGGTATTCGGTGCAGGCACCGGAGATTATTACCGCACACGGCTGACCCACTCGCTGGAGGTGGCGCAGATTGCCCGCGAAGCGGCCAAGAGTCTGCTGCGTTCTTATCCTGAGGTAGAGACGGGGGCAGCTGAGAATCCGGGATTGGTCATCGATCCGGAGGTTGTGGAATGTGCGGCCATTGCGCATGATTTCGGCCATCCGCCGTTTGGGCATAAGGGGGAAGAGGTGCTGGACAGCCTGCTGGAAGGGCTTATTGCCAAGAAGACAGCGGAGGCTGCCGCGAAGTCCGGGGCCGGTCCGGTACAGAAGCAGACGATTCATGAGAGCATGAAGCGTAAATATGAACATTTTGAAGGCAATGCCCATAACTTCCGCCTGATCATGTTTCTGGAGAAACGCGAAAATATTGATGGACTGAACCTCTCGGATGCGGTGCTGCTGGGCATTAACAAATATCCGTTTCCCGGTACTGTGCTGAAGAAGGGCATGTACCTGCATGAATGGGAGTACATCAACGAGATCCGCACCCAGTGGGGGGTTCCGGCAGGCAAGAAGACACTGGAAGCACAGCTTATGGACTTATGCGATGATATAGCCTATTCGGCCCATGACCTCGAAGACGGCATCAAGGCCGGCAAGATAGAGGTACACGAGCATTTCATGCACGACGAATACATTCAGCGGCTGATTGTTGAGAAGATCACGACGCTGGAGGATGCCTTCTGGTCAGGCTGGCAGGCCGAGGCGATCAGCGCCAAGGTGGAGGAAGTGCTTAGCTCATTCCTTCGGGTATGGATGGAGAAAATGCCAACCTGTGAGAATGACTACTCCCGCACGCGCCGTGAAGTTAAAGCTTATTGGGTCAGTACTTTCGTCGCCAGTCTCGGCGTCATCGAGGACGGGGACTGGAAGAAGGTTACCTTCATCAAGGAAGGCCAGGAGGATGAGGATATGCTGCGGACGGTCAGTGTGCTCAAAAGCTTCGCCTGGGTAACGATGATCCGCGATTTGCGTGTGCAGCGCCTGCAGAAACGGAGTGAATGGATCCTCCGGCGGCTGTGGGAGGCCTTCCTGGATCCCGAGACCTCCCGGAGTATTATTCCGAGCGACTGGCTGCAGCGGTATGAGAAGGATCAGAGGTCGGCCAGGCCCATCTGGACCTGGGAGCATATGGTGACAGATTATATCGCCGGGATGACCGATGCGTTTGCCGAGAAAATCTACAATGAGCTGTATGGACTAAAGGTAGGCTCGATTTACGATCTGGATTAGGACATACTGCTGCGTTTATAGTACCTGTCAGCCAGTTTGGCTTGCGGGTACTTTTTTTATAGTTCTGGATATACATATAAAACTTTTTGGGTGTTTTGCCGAAATAGTACTAGCAACCTATTTTTTTTTGTTCTTTTATGAAAATGGAATGTAATAGAATGGAATTCCGGTCATGTTTTCGGAAAAAGTTTGAGGAGGCGCGCGTAGATGGGCAAGGGTCAACAACTGAAAAGTGCAGTTAAAAAATGGGTGAGTAGAACTAAAAAGGTGCGCCAGACCGCAGTAGCTAAAGGAAGTAAAAGTATTGGATTCAAGATTGCCTCCGGTTATGCGGCTTTGGCAGTACTGGTTCTGGTTACCGGCGGGGTCTCGCTCTATCAAATGAATGGTATGCAGAAGAACACAGGCAATATTATTGATCAGAGCATTCCCGCACTGGATAAAATCCACAATGTAAATTACCTGACAGAGCATGTTATGGCGATCAGCATGCAGCATATTCTGAGCACGGATAGCGCAGAGAAAAACACACTTGCGGAAGAGCGGGCTGAATTCATCCGCAAAGTGTCAGATACATTGAAGGAATACAAGCTCACCTTGCGGGGAGAGCAGGAGCTGGGGCAATTACAGTCGCTCGTCGGGAAATGGGGAGAGTTCCTGACCGTCAACAATCAGGCGATCCTGCTCAGCAGCTCGAATGACGAGGAATTAGCATTGGAGGTATCCCACAAGGGGATTGAGGCGTTTAATTCGATGCAGATTGATCTGGACGCGCTTGTTGCACACACTCAGGATGAAGCAGCGAGTGAGGGTGAAGTTTCCGAGAATATTTTCCACACTTCCCTGACGTTGAGTATTGTAACTGTGCTGATTGTCCTGGTAGTCATCGGAATGATTAACATGGTGATCCGTAAGACCATGATCAATCCGCTCAAAAAGGTAACCGTACACCTGCAGCGGATCTCCGGCGGTGATCTGACCGCAGAGGATACCCTGATCGGCAATATGGATGAAATCGGCCAGCTTGCCAAGACCGTTAACGAAACTAACCGTACCTTGCTGGAAATGGTGAACCGGATCAGAAATGTCTCCGAGGTGATTTCGGAACAGGGCGATGAGCTGATGCATACGATTTCCGAAACCAAGGAGGGCAGCAGCCAGATTGCCTTGACCATGGAAGAGCTGGCCAAAGCCTCCGGCAGCCAGGCCGAAGCAGCGGTAGATGCTTCTAAGGCGGTGGAGGAATTAAATGCTATAATTGAGAATTTTGCCGGCAGGGGAATTGACCTCTCGCTTCATTCGGAGCAGGTGCGGCAGAAGGGTGAAAAAGGCAAAGCGCTCATGGAGAGCTCGGTGGCGCAAATGAACCAGATTGCGGACGCTGTATCGCAGTCTATGGACACGGTGGAGGAGCTGAACCGCAAGAACGAGGGGATCTTCCGGCTTGTCGGCTCCATCCGCAGCATCTCTGAGCAGACGCATCTGCTGGCGATCAATGCGGCCATTGAAGCGGCGAGAGCCGGTGACAGCGGCCGGGGCTTCGCGGTAGTAGCACAGGAGGTGCGCAAGCTGTCGGAGGATGTGCAGCGGACCGTAGCGGAGATTACCGGAATTACACAGGGAATCCAGCATGACTCCAGAGCGATGGTTGAACAATTGCGCGGCGGCGTGGCGAAGACGGAAGAGGGCAGCCGGCAGATAGTCGAGACAGGCGAAGCCCTGGCCGATATCAACGGCTCGGTGGGGGTAATGGCGCTCACGGTGGAAGAAATGGCCAAGGATCTGGAGCAGATGACCGGAGCCAGTGAAACCATGAACGAGTTCAGCCAGCATATCTCGGCACTCGCCCAGCAATCTGCGGCCGGTGTAGAAGAGACTTCAGCTTCGGCTCACGAGCAGCTCAGCGCGACTACGGAAGTGGCTAACGGCATCGAGCATCTGAAGCTGCTGATTACTGAGCTTAAGGAGTCTGTTACTCGGTTTCAAGTGTAAGGGGCTATATAGGCTGAAGCAGTGAAATTTAATTACTTAGGGATACGCCGTGACTGCAGAGAATGTTTGGACTTCCGGCCGCTGTTGTTCCCGGATTTCTTGATTTATACCGCTGGTAGCGGTGGAAATCCGTGAACAAAGGCGGACGCTGCCGCTCCTACAGTTCCAAACTTCTCTTCCGCCACTAAATGTAAATTTCAAGTTCAAACTATATAGTGAGATGGGAATATAAAAACAGCCTCTGCTTAGTTTAGCAGAGGCTGTTTTTGTCTTGGTATTGTGCTGGGGAGAGTGAAGTTATGTTACCTACTGCTATATTACTGCTTGAACTGGGGGTTTTTCGGATGGCCCGTGCTCCTAGCTCCAACTGCAGGCTCGAACTCCTTGGCGAATTGATGACGAAATTCGCGCTGCCTAAGTACTAACTAACTGTATTTTGTGCAACTAAAGCGATCGTTTTTTGCGCTGCGAGGGTTTTAATTGCATTCTCTGCAGTTAAAATCCCCCATACTCCGGGAAAAAAGACGTACCGCTAATTTTAGTTGTACAGAATACAGTTAACCGGGCAAATCCGTTTTTTCGCCGTTATTTAACTGCAGGAAATACAATTAAAGTAATTGCAATGCACTCCGCACTAGCTAGTTCACAATAGACTTGTCCGCGCAGGAGTCTTGCCGGCACAGGGTTCTACGGAGCAAGGTACTTTCCAGCTCAATCTATAGTCTATATAGTTAAAATCCTGCACAAAATACAACATTTTCCTCAAAAGATCGACGTTAACCGAAAATTGTTGTACAAAAGGCATCATTTCGCCTCCATCCGGCAGATTAACGAGAGAATTGTTGTATTTCGTACAACAATTCTCTAGAAAACCCTTTTATCCAGCATCTAATGTTGTAATATGTACAACATTTAGCCGCAGGAGGCACCTTTAAACCCGCAAGTCACAAACAAGTCAGCAAATCCTCAGCAATCACCGGCCCGTCCACAAGTTAGCAGCGACCCCGCAGCAGGCTCGCCAGCCTAGTTCGCAAGTCCGCATATCCCACAGTTACCCCGCCACCCAGGCAGCGGAGGCTTAATATTGGCGGCTGTAGTCGACCAGATTGAGTGAAGGCGTTCCGGACTCCAGATAGGCCTTCATGTTCTCAACGAAAATATCCACTACCCGGTCCGCGTAACGGTCGGTTACCCCGGCACAGTGAGGGGTCATGATGACCTGCTCCATTCCCCACAGAGGGTGATCCTCCGGCAGCGGTTCTTTCTCGAAGACATCGAGTCCGGCACCGGCAAGCTGTCCGCTGTGCAGCGCAGAGATTAGATCGTCCGTATTGGTAGTCGCTCCGCGGCCAATATTAATGTAATAAGCCCCCTGCTTGGCAGCGGAGAAGATGTCTGCATCGAATATTCCCTGCGTCTCGTCGGTGATCGGCAAAGTGTTGATAATAAAATCGGCGTCGCTCACGGAAGCCTTCAGCTGTCCGGTCGTGAAGACCTCATCGAAGCCGTCAACCGGCCGGCCGGAACGGCTCACACCGATCGTCTTCATACGGAAAGCCTTGGCAATTCTGGCGGTTTCACTGCCGATGGAGCCGGTTCCGGCAATCACTGCCGTCTTGCCGGTCAATTCACTCTCTTGTCCATCCGAATGCCAGCGGCGGTTCTGCTGGTTGCGGATAGCGGTATGCATGTTCCGGGTGAACATCAGCATGAAGCTGAAGATAACGGCAGTAATCGGTTCGGCATGAACACCGCTGGCATTCGTCAGCAGAATCCCGCGTTCATGCATGGCTTCGAGCGGAAGTTTCTCCACACCGGCAGACCAGGCCTGGACCCAGCGCAGCGGTGAACCCTGGCGCAGAAGGGTATCACTGACGCCTTTTCCCCAGCCGATGATAATTTCCGCACCGGAGAGCAGCTCAAGGTCCGGATTCCTGGAATCTCCGAGGGTAAGGGTATAATCTGGTGCAGCGGCGCGGATCAGCTCCTGCTGCCCATCTGATAAATGCTGCATACAAACGATGGATTTAGTCATGTTGGTTCCCTCCTATTCTACATTTCAGTAGAGAAATGGACGATAAGTATAGAATAAGCATAACAAATCTGCCTGGAAAGGTGAAATTAGAATGGAACATAAGGAGCCGGAGCAAGAATTTGAGCGTCTGTTTATCGCGATACCTTTGCCGGAAGCACTGCGCTATTATCTTAAAAATGAGTCTGCCCGCGTGTCTTCCGGACTTAAATTTGCCAGATGGACACATTTTGAAGATTTCCATATTACGCTGCAATTTCTTGGCGACACTCCGAAGGAGGATATCCCGGCCCTGTTCGCGGCGCTCCGGAAAGTTTCCTCGTCAAGCAAAGGCTTTCAGCTGAAGCTCGGAGAATGGGGCACATTCGGCCTCCCGGACTCGCCAAGAGTGCTCTGGACGGGGGTTTCCGGGGAGCTTGAGCCGCTCAGGGAGCTGCAGAAAAAGGTGGTTTCGGCGACACTTCCGTTAGGGTTCACGGCGGAAACGCGAACGTATAATCCCCATTTGACAGTGGCCCGCAAATACCGTGAGGAGCAGCCGTTTACGCTGGAGCGGCTGGGAAATTTACGGGTAAAGGGACGTCCCGCAGGCAATTTACTTCCAGACTTAGGCTGGACGGTGGATGCTTTTGTGGTGTATGCTACCAGGATGCATGCCATTCCTATGTATGAAATGACCGAAAAATTTACATTTTTCTCAACATAAATCGACAAGAAAGTTTTCAAAGCTTCCATTTTCGGTTACATACAATAGGAGTGTGCCGTAAAATAGGAGGTAAATAATGTTAATATTTAAACAGAGCCGCTGTATTGCGCTGCTGGTTAGTGTAATTCTAGTGTCTTTCTCAGCGATAAGTTTGATGAACCCCGAAGGATCTGCTGCTACCGGGGAGAATGTAATAGAAATGGGTAAATTGAAGTCTGCCGGCCATGAGTCTCTGGAGCCCCGTGTTCCGAAAGCTGCATCAGCTGTATATAGGACAAGCCCTTCATCCAGCACAATGATTCCCATGCTTTACACCACAGCTGCCGAACCGGTCCACACCTGGGCCCGCATGGTAAGCGCCGGATGGTTAAGCCCCGAGAAGCTGCAGCGTGAAGAGGCTGTGAAGACGGGCGCCGTTCAGCCTAAGCCTAAGGCTAAGGTAACTGTGGTGAAAGCAACGCCGTCAGCGGCGCAAGCGCTGAAGAAAGCGGCCAAGGGGACAACGAGCGTAAATAAAGTCAAAGCGGCAACTCAGCAACATCCCCCCGCAACATTGTTCTTCTCTCGGACCAAGCTACTAAGCCAGGAGCAGCAAGCTGAAGCTACCTGGAGCTACGCCGTATCCGAAGAAGACCTGCTACTGCTGCAAAAAATCGTCATGGCAGAAGCAGAAGGCGAACCGTACCAGGGCAAGGTGGCAGTTGCCAACGTTGTTCTGAACCGGCTGCGGTCAGCCAATTTTCCCGATACCATTCATGATGTAATCTATCAAAAAAGCCAATTCAGTCCTGTCGCCAACGGCCGTCTAAAGCGTGTGAAGCCCAACGCAGACAGTATCAAGGCTGTTAATGCTGCACTTATGGGAGTTAAGGAAGTTACGGATGACACGTACTTCTTCTTATCGCTGACACTCGCGCAGGATCTTACTGTGCATCATTCACGGACACTCCTTAAGACCATCGGCAATCATACCTTTTACAAATAATCACTGTTACGGTCTAGCCATCCGAATTCACGCTGGCTGCGCGCGGAGAAGGTTTCCGCTGCATTCTCATCTTAAGTAATGCAAAAGAACCTCCAAATCCACGCTTACCAGTGGCTGGAGGTTCTTTATGTTGTTGTTCACCTGGGGGCCGTTTACGGGGTGACATAGACGGCCTCTTCATTGCGCACCTGTGAGGGGGAGCTCCACGACTCGGATTCGGCAACAGCTTGGCTGGCGGGCTTGCCCAGCAGCTGGAGCACAGTAGCTGCACAATGCTGAGGCTGCTGGCGTTCCGGAGAAGTCCGGCGTTTCCGCTGTAATTCAAGTCCGGCATATTCATGCAGCAGCATGGAGAACCATTTGTTCACCACTTCCGAATCAAGCACCTCGGCCAGCCCCAGCTCTACAAAATACTGGCTGTTCTTCTCTTCCTGCCCCGG
The DNA here is from genome assembly GCF_038000245.1 of Paenibacillus sp. FSL R10-2736. Classification (NCBI taxonomy): domain Bacteria; kingdom Bacillati; phylum Bacillota; class Bacilli; order Caryophanales; family Paenibacillaceae; genus Paenibacillus; species Paenibacillus sp. FSL R10-2736. Next base: position 6,334,391 of record NZ_JBBOBN010000001.1, on the reverse strand, counting down.
GATGGCGCTGTAGAACAGCATCGGAATGCCTTTGGCCTGACCTTCAGTACAGGTCATTCCGCCCGGCTTCGTAATCAGCAGATCGGAAGCATCCATTAATTTGTTGATCTCGCTGCTGTAGCCGAGAATCTTTACATTGGGATGGTCCAGCAGCGGGTTGGCTTTCATTTTGGCTACCAGCTTGTCATTGCTGCCCATACAGAATATAAGCTGGATCTCATCCATCCGGGCCGTGAGCGAATTCATGATGTCCTTCCCGAACATCAGCCCCCAGCCGCCGCCCATAATGAGCACGGTAGGAATGTCGGCGAGCCCCAGCTCCTTGCGGAGCTGAGTCTTGCTATGGCGCTCCCAGAACTTCGGATGCACCGGGATGCCGGTAACCGTCACCAGCTCAGGAGATACGCCCCGTCCGGTAAGAATCGATTTGACGCGTGAAGTAGAGACGAGATAACGGTTAGCTTCGGCGTTCACCCAGCTGCCGTGCGCATCATAATCTGTAATCAGCGTGTAGAGCGGGACATCCAGCCCCTGCTGCTTCAATCTGGAGATGACAGCGGCCGGAATCGGATGAGTGCAGATAATCAAATCGGGTTTAAGCTGCTCTATGACCTGTGAGGCATGTGTATAAAAAATCCGGTGAAGAGCCAGCTTGGTCAACCGGTTCAGTGATTTATGATATTGGGTCTTATACATCATGCCGACCAGCTTCGGCTGGCTGCTGACTGTTTTGCGGTAAGCGGAAAGAATCCATGGTGCGACCGTAGGATTGAGGAATTTTCCAAGCTCAATGACCCGGCACTGCACATCCGGACTCAGCAGTCTTATTCCTTCGGCCAGAGCATAGGCTGCCCCTGTATGGCCCGTGCCGAAGCCTTCCGAAAACAGCAGTACTCTTTTCTTTCGCATAAGTTCACCTGCTACTTTCCATCATGGGTAGAATTACGAGTTCTCTTCATCGGTTCATTCGAGATCCCATGTTCATGTTCTATTATATTATACTAGGGTTTTTGCTTCTTTTCTCACATTATACAAATAAGACGTAAATAGAAAGTTAAAACACTGCAATAAAATAAAAAAAGTTGGGCATAAGTATTGCATTGGCAGGAGCATCGTGATAAAGTTGGTCTTGACCGAGTGACCGGATTAGTAAATTGGTCAGAACGCGGACGCAATGATATTTCCTGACGAAAGGGAGTGCACGGGTGGCTGTGGTAGATCGAAGGCAGCAGGTGCTTCAGGCGGCGACGAAATCTTTTTCATTATTCGGCTATAAGGCAACTACAATGGATCAGGTCGCCAAGATTGCCAATGTCGGCAAAGGGACGATTTATACCTTTTTTACGAACAAGGAACAATTATTTGACGAGATTCTGCGAGATGTCATTATTGAGATGAAAAGAATCGCCGAGCGGGAGATTAAACGCGACAAGCCGTTTTTTGATAATCTGCACCGCGTGCTTGACGCCCTGCTGGAATTTCGGAGCGAACATGAGCTATTCATTAAGCTGTCCCAGGAAAGTCGTGATTTCGGAACGCCGCAGGCCGGTGATGGGCTCGACAAGATCGAGAGTGTCGTACTTGAATATTTGGAACGGGAGGTGGAACAGGCAATCCGTCAAGGGGAGATCAAACCCTGCGATCCCCAGATTGTCTCGGTAGTAATGTTCAGGCTTTATATCGTACTTACTGCTGAACTGAGCAAGGTGCATGTGCCTTTGACCAAAGAGCAGATTAAATGCTACTTTCACTTATTTTTGGCAGAAGGCCTGTCACAGTAGAATTTAAGTCCGGTATAGGGACGGCGCCCTGCGAACCTGCGCTTTCCCTGATGGAACAGGCGAAATTTTTTTTGCTCTTGACTGACTGAATGGGGAAAATGGTCAACCAGTGTTACTGTAATATTCACGAAAATATCATTTCAGAGGAATTTATAGCATTTTAAAGAGAGCATATGATTAGAAGGAGAGAACCAGAATGAAATCTTTATCCGTGTTTATCAAGGACCTTGGCGCGGTTTTTAAGAATCCCAAGATGCGTATTTCCATGTTTGCCATTCTGTTCATTCCTGTACTGTACAGCGGATTATTCCTGAAGGCATTCTGGGATCCTTACGGTAAAATGAACGAGCTTCCGGTCGCTGTCGTAAATGAAGATAAAGGTGCTGATTATGAGGGCTCCAAGCTGAGCGCAGGAACAGACCTGGTCGCAGAGCTGAAGAAGACGGACGGGTTCAAGTGGAATTTCGTCAGCCGTGAAGCAGCGGAAGCCGGACTTGCGGACAATACCTATTATATGGCGATTATTGTTCCGGAAGACTTCTCGGCCAAAGCTACTACCCTGCTGGATGTGGATCCGCAGCCGGCCAAAATCATCTATGAGCCTAATGAAGGCTACAACTTCCTGGCTGGCCAGATCGGCGGCACGGCAGTGAAGGATATTAAAACCAAGGTATCTGCCAAGATCACAGAAGCGTATACCGAATCTGTATTTGATAAAATCACGGATATCGCCAGCGGGCTTGGCGAAGCCGGGGACGGCGCCACCAAGATTGCTGACGGTGCCACCAAGCTGGATGACGGAGCGCTTAAGCTGAAGGACAATCTGCTTGTCCTGACTGAAGGCACCGGCAAGCTGCTCGATGGTGTAGCGCCGCTTACCCAGGGTGTGACGGATCTGAATACCGGAGCAGCGGCTCTGGAAGCCGGCAGCAGCACGCTGGCCGGAGGGCTTCAGCAGTTGTCCGCAGCCCATAAGCAGCTGCAGGATGGTGTGACCCAGTCGGCAGCAGGCAGCAAGCAGCTTGACGCAGGGCTGCAGAAGACTGCAGCCGGAGCGGCTTCGCTTAAGGACGGCACACAGTCGGCCGTAGAAGGAACCGCCAAGCTGCAGGCTGGCACGAAGTCGGTGGTAGACGGCAGCGCGAAGCTGGAAGCGGGTCTGACATCTTCCGCAGAAGGCAGCGCGAAGCTCGAGGCCGGTCTTACGGCTTCGAAGGAAGGCAGCGCGAAAGCGGCAGCCGGAGCCAAGGCGGTAGCAGACGGTCTGCAGGCACTGGCGAAATCGAATCCGCAGCTTGCGGCAAGCCCGGATGTACAGAAGCTGCTGGCGGCAAGTACAGCAGTGGCCACCGGCACTGCACAGCTGGACCAGAGCCAGGAGCAGCTGCTGGCAGGAGCAACAGCGCTGCACAGCGGTCAGGAGCAGCTGGTGCAGGGAGCGAATCAGCTGCACAGCGGTTCCCAGCAGCTTGATGCAGGTGTAACGCAGCTGCATGCCGGAGCGCAGCAGCTGAACGCCGGCAGCGCACAGCTGCTGGAAGGCCAGCAGCAGCTGGCGGCTGGCGCTGGCACACTTGCAGCAGGCGGCGCTAAGCTGTCGGCAGGCATGCAGCAGTTCGGGGCGAAGCTGGACGAAGCGGCCGCAGGCGGTGCGAAGCTGGCCGACGGCGGCAAGGCGCTTGAAGCCGGAACAGCGAAGCTGCTGAGCGGCGCAGGACAGCTTGGCAGCGGCCTCAGCTCTGTAGCTGACGGCTCGAAGCAGCTGAGTGACGGAGCAGGCCAGCTCAAGGACGGTCTGGATGAGCTGAAAGCAGGCTCCGGTGAGCTGGCCAGCAAGCTGGGCGATGCTGCAACGCAGACTAATGCTGTGAACAAGAGCGATGCGCTGGTATCCATGTTTGCCCAGCCGGTACAGATTGAAGAAGTGAAAGTCAGCAAGGTACCGAACTATGGAACAGGGTTCGCCCCTTACTTCCTGTCGCTCGGTTTGTTCGTAGGCGCACTGATCTGTACGATTGTTATTCCGATGCGTGAATCTGAAGTGATCGGAGCCAGCCGGTTCAACCGGTTCATGAGCCGTACTCTTACGTTCTCCATGATGAGCTTGCTCCAGGCACTTCTCGCTATCCTGATTGTTCTGTACGGCCTGGGCCTTGAAGTGCAGAGTGTAGGCTTGTTCTACGCCTTCTCCTTCATTACCAGCCTTGCCTTCATGTGGATGATCCAGGCGATCGTAACCTGGCTCGACCAGCCGGGCCGTTTCGTAGTCATCCTTATTCTGATCTTCCAATTGACTACGAGTGCGGGTACGTTCCCGCTGGAGCTGATTCCGAACTGGATGAAGATCTTCAATCCGCTGCTGCCGATGACTTACAGTGTCAAAGGCTTCAAGGCAGTCATCTCCACTGGCGACTTCAGCTCGATGTGGAATGATGCCGGACTGCTGGCCGCTTACGGCATAGTATTCCTGGCGCTTACCTTCACCTACTTCATGACCCGTGACCGCGGTAATGAAGCTCTGCTGAAAAGTGAACAAGTTTTGACTGTATAATGGAACACATTTCCTTGTAAATATGAGGACACAAAAACGCCCCTGAGGGGGCGTTTTTGGCTTATACAGAAAACTAAATGGGTAAAAAAAGTGCCATACCCATGGCAGGAAAATAAATGAAACGCTTTCAATGCATAAGAACTTATTCGTCTTTTATGCATAATTATACATCGAGAAGATTTTTTACGCTTTTATCCGCTAAAGCTGCGCTGCAAAAGCATTTGTTAATCAAGCTCATAAAAAAGTTTAAATTGCGCTCATGTCAGGTCGATGATAAAATAATATAACCAATCTGGCTTGAATAATTATTAAGATTTTCCTCTGAAAAATTTTCCTGGAATTCCGTCTACTTTATAATAGAAAGGTTGCGTATGATGAGACACACTGAACTGCCCGGCAAACAGGGCCTTTATGATCCTCAGTTCGAAAAAGACGCTTGCGGCATGGGATTTGTTGCCCATATTAAAGGCAAACCGTCCCATGATATTGTTAGCAATGCTCTGACTATGCTCTTTAATATGGAGCATCGGGGAGGCCAGGGAAGCGAGCCGAACTCTGGTGACGGAGCCGGCATTATGCTGCAGATTCCGCACCGTTTCTTTGCCGGCGAAGCAGCGAAGCTTGGCTTTGAGCTGCCGGAACAGGGCCATTACGGCGTGGGCATGATCTTTCTGTCTCATAACGAGGAGATCCGGGCCCGCCACGAGGCGCTCCTGAGCGAGATTATCGCTGAAGAGGGCCAGCAGGTGCTCGGCTACCGTGATGTGCCTACCTTTGACGAAATGCTCGGCAAGACGGCCAAGGCTGCCAAGCCTTATGTGCGGCAGGTATTTATCGGCCGCTCTGAAGGAATTAAGGATGATCTTTCTTTTGAACGCAAGCTGTACGTGATCCGCAAACGTGCGGAGCTGTCGATCCGCTACGGCGGAGCAGAAGAGGGAGAATCCTTCTACGTACCGAGTTTATCCTGCAAGAAGATCGTATACAAGGGTATGCTGACTACTGTACAGGTTGGACAGTTCTACCTGGATCTGCAGGATGAGAAGCTGGAGTCGGCGATTGCGCTTGTCCACTCCCGGTTCAGTACCAATACCTTCCCAAGCTGGGAACGTGCCCACCCTTACCGCTTCATGATTCACAATGGCGAAATCAACACCCTTCGGGGCAATGTGAACTGGATGCATGCCCGCCAGTCGCTGTTCAAGAGTGAAGTGTTCGGAGAGGATCTCGGCAAGATCAAGCCGGTGGTTAACCCGGACGGCTCTGATACTGCGATGTTCGATAATACGTTCGAATTCCTGTACCTGAGCGGCCGCTCCCTGCCGCATGTTGCGATGATGATGGTTCCTGAGCCTTGGAGCAATCATGACAGCATGGACGAGAAGAAGAAAGCCTTCTATGAATTCCACAGCACCCTGATGGAGCCATGGGACGGGCCTGCCGCTATGGGCTTCACCGACGGCGTGCAAATCGGGGCGATCCTCGACCGTAACGGTCTTCGTCCTGCGCGTTATTATGTCACCAAAGATGATCTGATCATTCTGTCCTCCGAAGCGGGAGTCCTAGATATCCCGGCAGAGGATGTACTATACAAAGACCGCCTGAGACCGGGCCGTATGCTGCTCGTGGATACGAAGCAGGGCCGGATTATCTCTGATGAAGAGGTCAAGGCTGAAATTGCTTCGCAGCAGCCTTATCAGGATTGGCTGGATGAGCACCTGATCAGCCTCGATGAGCTTCCGGAAGCACCGGAGCTGCCGAATCCGAAGCATGATAACGTGCAACAGCTTCAGCAGTCGTTCGGTTATACCTTTGAAGATCTGCGCAAGGTGCTAGAGCCTATGGCTTCCACAGGTGCCGAAGCTGTCGGGTCCATGGGTTATGATTCACCGCTGGCGGTATTGTCTGACCGTCCGCAGCGGCTCTACAACTACTTCAAACAAATGTTTGCCCAGGTAACCAACCCGCCGATTGACGCGATCCGTGAAGAACTGGTGACGTCCACGGCGACAACGATCGGACCTGAACGCAATCTGCTAAAAGCAGAGCCGGAGAGCTGTCGTCAGATCTCGCTGGATTCTCCGATTCTCTCGAACGAGGATTTCGCCAAGCTGCGCCATGTACGCCGTGCCGGCTTCAAATCGATGTCCATTCCGATTCTCTTCCCGGCAGAGCTGGGGGCGGAAGGGCTGCGTATCGCTCTGGAGCGTATGAATGAGGCGGCAGACCGTGTTATGGCCAAAGGACATAATATTCTTATTCTGTCAGACCGCGGGGTAGACCGCGACAATGCTGCTATTCCGGCGCTGCTGGCTGTCTCCAGCCTGCATCACCATCTGATCCGCTCGGGAACACGGACCAAGGTCAGTATCCTGCTGGAATCCGGTGAACCGCGTGAAGTTCATCATTATGCGCTTCTGCTTGGTTATGGTGTCAGTGCGGTCAACCCTTATCTGGCCTTCGAGAGTCTGGATGATATGATCGGCCAAGGCCTGCTCCGCGGAATCTCGCATGAGAAGGCTGTGAAGAACTATATCAAGGCAGCTACGAAGAGTGTTGTCAAAATCCTGTCCAAAATGGGGATATCCACAATTCAATCTTACCGCGGCGCACAGATTTTTGAAGCTGTAGGCCTGAACTCGGAGTTCGTAGACCGTTACTTCACCTGGACACCATCCCGTATCGGGGGAATTGGCCTGGAGGAAGTGGCTCTAGAAGCACTTGCCAGCCATAACCGCGCCTTCACCGACAAAGACGGCAACGACAAGGTGCTGGATTCCGGCGGTGAATACCAGTGGCGGAGTGACGGGGAAGAGCATCTGTTCAACCCGCAGACGATTCATCTGCTGCAGCATTCCGTACGCAGCGGAGATTACGAGATGTACAAGAAATATGCGGCACTTGTTCAGGGCGAAAGCGAGAAACACCAGACTCTGCGCTCGATGCTGCAGTTCAAATCGACTAATGCACCCGTTTCGCTTGATGAGGTAGAACCGGCGGAATCGATCATGAAACGCTTCAAGACCGGCGCCATGTCCTTCGGCTCGATCAGCAAGGAAGCCCATGAGACATTGGCCATTGCGATGAACCGTATCGGCGGCAAGAGCAATACCGGCGAAGGCGGGGAAGATCCGGCGCGCTTCATTCCGGACGCTAACGGCGATTCCCGCCGCAGTGCGATCAAGCAGGTGGCATCGGGACGGTTCGGCGTAACCTCGAACTATCTGGTGAATGCCGACGAGATCCAGATCAAGATGGCACAAGGCGCTAAGCCGGGTGAAGGCGGACAGCTTCCGGGCCGCAAGGTATATCCTTGGGTTGCCGAAGTCCGCGGCTCTACAGCAGGCGTAGGTCTGATCTCACCGCCGCCGCATCATGATATTTACTCGATCGAGGATTTGGCAGAGCTGATCTATGATCTGAAGAATGCCAATCCTCGTGCCAATATTAATGTTAAGCTTGTATCCGAAGTCGGCGTAGGCACCATTGCCGCCGGTGTGGCCAAAGGCCGTGCCGATATTATCCTGATCAGCGGCTATGACGGCGGCACCGGTGCTTCACCGATGAACTCCATCCGTCATGCCGGACTGCCTTGGGAGCTGGGTCTGGCTGAGACACACCAGACACTGATGCTGAACAATCTGCGCGACCGTGTTGTACTGGAAACAGACGGCAAGATGCTCAGCGGGCGTGATCTGGCAGTAGCTGTTCTGCTTGGCGCTGAAGAATACGGCTTCGCTACTGCACCGCTGGTAGCTGTAGGCTGTATCATGATGCGTGTGTGTCAGATGGATACCTGCCCGGTCGGCGTTGCTACGCAGAATCCGGAGCTCCGCAAGAACTTCATGGGAGATCCGCAGCATGTCGTTAACTTCATGACCTTTGTAGCACAGGATCTGCGCGAGATTATGGCTGAGCTCGGCTTCCGCACCATTGAAGAAATGGTCGGCCGCACGGATTGCCTGGATGCGGTTCAGGCTTCGACCCACTGGAAGAAGAAGGGTGTCGATCTGAACAGCCTGCTGCATACACCGGCTATGCCGGAAGGAAGCACACGCTTCCGCAGCAAACACCAGAATCATGGCCTGGAAGAAACGCTGGATATGACTCACCTGCTCGATATTGCCGCTCCTGCACTGGAATCCGGCACAGCAGTTGAAGCATCCCTGCCGATCACGAACGTCAACCGTGCAGTGGGTACGATTCTGGGCAGCGAGCTGACGCGCAAATATGGCGCAGCAGGTCTGCCGGATGACACCATCAAGTTGTATTTCACAGGCTCGGCCGGACAAAGTCTGGGCGCATTCGTACCGAAGGGCATCACGATTACGGTCGAAGGCGACTCCAATGACTATGTCGGCAAAGGGCTGTCCGGGGGCAAGCTGATTATCAGACCGTCCCGTAAGGCAACCTTTGCCGCTGAAGATAATATCATCATCGGGAATACGGCGCTGTATGGAGCGACTGGCGGCGAAGCTTATGTCAGCGGGATTGCGGGTGAACGTTTCGCAGTCCGCAACTCCGGGGCGAATGTAGTCGTTGAAGGCGTGGGCGACCACGGCTGCGAATACATGACTGGCGGCCGTGTGGTTGTTCTGGGTGAAACCGGCCGCAACTTTGCGGCAGGGATGTCAGGCGGTATCGCCTACGTATATGATCCGGACAGCACGTTCATCAAACGCTGTAACCTGGAAATGGTATTGCTGGAGCGTGTAGAGGAGGCGGATGAAATCGCTGAGCTGCGTAGCCTGATTACCCGTCATACCGAGCTTACAGACAGCAATGCGGGCAGAGTGATTCTCGATTCATGGGATCAGGCCCTGCCGAAATTTGCCCGTGTCATTCCGAAGGATTACAAACGGATGATGGAGCAGATCCGCAAGGTGGAGCAGAATGGCCTGACCGGCGAAGCTGCCCTGATGGCTGCTTTTGAAGCGAATATGCGTGAGCTTGCCCGTGTCGGCGGCTAAGGTTTAAGCTTTCAACTTTTAAATGGCTCCGGTATTGCCGGTGTGCACTATACGATCAAGGGACAGTATTCTTACCCGTATCAGACGGGGAAGATACTGTCCCTTTTACTATTACTGCATTTCTTTCCTAATTTCAGGAAAAAGGAAAGCTATGGTAGAATATAAAAATGTATGAAACGATTTGCTGATACAGCGATAAGGTTAATATAGCTTGAACTGAAAGAGACAATATTAAGATGAGGGAGCGGAGGGGAAGTTTGGAACTGGAAGAGCGGAAGCGTCCGCCTTTAGGTTTGAATTTCTACCGCAATCAGCGGGATCAATCAGGAAATTCAAACCTAACAGCGGCTGGAAGTCCAAACATTTCCCGCAGTGAGGGTTACATCGAATTAGTATATCTTTGTTCATCTATGGTTCACCTTATCCGAAAGCGCAAGGCCGTTTCATCCAAACCGACGAAAGGAAGTGAAGTTATGCCGAATACGGCAGAAGTTGTGAAACCTGTGGCCAGCCTGATGGGGGTTACCAAAAAGATCGGCTCCAAAACGCTGATCAGCGACTTGACCCTCGATATTCCGCCCGGGCAAATCTTCGGATTCCTGGGTCCGAACGGTGCCGGTAAAACAACTACCATCCGCATGATGGTAGGGCTTATTTCCATTAGCCGAGGGGATATTCTCATCTGCGGACGCAGTATTAAAGATCATTTTGAAGAAGCGATAGCGAATGTAGGGGCGATTGTGGAGAATCCGGAAATGTACAAGTTCCTTACCGGATACCAGAACCTGCGCCAGTATGCCCGCATGGTCCCCGGTGTGACCAAGGAGCGGATTAATGAAGTAGTAGAGCTGGTAGGTCTCGGCCAGAGAATCAACGACAAGGTTAAGACCTATTCTCTGGGGATGCGCCAGCGGCTGGGTGTGGCCCAGGCACTGCTGCACCGGCCGAAGCTGCTGATTCTCGATGAGCCGACCAACGGGCTGGACCCGCAGGGCATCCGCGAGCTGCGCGATTATCTGCGCCTGCTGTGCCAGAAGGAAGGTACTACTGTTTTTGTCTCCAGCCATTTGCTTGCTGAAATGGAACTCATGTGTGATAGTGTGGCGATTATCCAGAACGGCCGCCTGATCGAAGTGAAACAGCTTAAGGCTGTAGGCAATGTGCTGGTGCCGGTGGGTGAGACCCTGTTCGAAGTGGATCAGCCTGAAGCTGCGCTGGAACTGATGGGCCGTGGAGTGGTGAAGGACGGGGGCATTGCTGTAGAGGCGGTGCGGGAGGAAATTGCCGAGCTCAACGCGAAGCTGGTGGCCGGCGGAATTAAAGTGTACAGCATCAAGCCGCTGTTCCGGTCACTGGAAGATCAATTCTTGGAGATTACAGGAGGTGAAGGCATTGGGTGAGTTCGCTGCTCTCATACATAATGAGAATATCAAAATTTACAGACGTCTGCGCACATGGATTATGCTGTTCATTCTGGCGGTTATGAGTGCGCTGTTTCCGGCGCTAATCCATTTCACCAGTGGAGGCAATGAGGTAACGATCGGGTTATGGGACAGCTTCCAGACTACCGTAGCGATCGCTTTTTTCCTGAACACCATCTTCACAGCACTGGTGGCTGCTGACTCCGTTGCGGGCGAATTCACCTGGGGAACGATTAAGCTGCTGCTGATCCGCCCTTGGAGCCGCTCCAAAATCCTGCTCTCGAAATATATATCGATGGTGCTCTTCAGCTTGTTCAGCACTCTGCTGCTAATCGTGTTTGGTTATGGCTCAGCCCTGATTTTCTCGTCCTCGGCCGTGGATTCGATAGGGGGGCCGACGATGGCCTGGAGCCAGGGGGAATACGTTTTTCTGACGATTATGTGCGCCTACATTGAGCTGTTTCTCACAGCAGCCATTGCCTTTATGATCTCCAGCGTATTCCGTTCCAGCGGCCTTGCGATTGTACTGTCGCTGTCCATCATGTTCACCAAAGATATCTTTATCGCCATCTTCAGCCCGGAACGGTATGAGTGGGCCAACTATCTGATTTTTGCCCATATGAATCTAAGCGGCTATCTGCTGTCGGACACCGGCCCCGGAGGCGCTACGTTAGGATTCGCAATTGCTGTCCTCGCGGTGTATTACGTTATTTTCATGCTAGTCTCTTGGGTTGTATTCCGTAAAAGAGATGTCGCTGCTTAATGTAATACAGGGCTGCACAAGGACTGGAAGCAAGCATATGCGGGGTTATGCCCGCTCAGCCTGCTTCCAGTTTGTTCTGTTTATGGGAACCCCGCTTACCTGCCTTGTCCGCAGAACCATCTGCCTGAAGCCCGCCCGCTGTCTCTGTGGCGGGCTGTTCGGCCATGGCTACGGACCCATTCAGCACGCTGCCTTCCATAATACTCAGTGCGCCGGCTGCGATATTACCGTGCAGCTGTCCGGTTTCGGTCATGATCAGCTTCTGGTTGGCGGTCACGTCGCCGTAGACCTTGCCGGCGATAATAACCTCCTGCGCCTTAATGCTGGAGTGGACCGTTCCCTGTTCGCCGACCGTAACTGTCCCCTGGCACAGGATTTCCCCGCTGAAATTCCCTTCAATCCGCAGATTGGTATCGCAATGGACTTTACCTTCAAGTGTGCCTCCATGTCCGATAAGTGAATCGGTCGATTTATATGGAGCACTTTGTTTGCGTTTGTTCCACATGCCTGCATTCCTCCTTGTATTCTTAAGGTTTAACATAATTCAGCGGATTCACCGGCTTATTCTGCTTCACAACCTGGAAATGGAGATGGGGACCCGTGCTGCGTCCGGTATTGCCGAGCATACCAATTTGCTCCCCTTTGCTGACCTTGTCACCGGGCGAGACCACCATGCCGTTCAAATGCATATACCAGGTTTCCAGCCCGTTCGCATGCTTGATAATGATATATTTGCCTCTGGCGCCCAGCTGGTCGGCAGAAGTGACCACACCTTCCATCGCTGCGTATACAGGGTCACCGATGCGGCCGGCAATATCGATTCCGGAGTGGTAGGCAGAGACCCCCTTGAAGGGATCAGAACGATAACCGAAGCTGGAGGTGATCACCTTCGAGCCTGTGGGCCAGAGGACAGCCGGGGCCAGTCTCGCTTTTTCTTCACGTGCCTTCTTGGCCAGCAGGTTAGCCTCCAGGGTGTTGGCTTTTTCGGCCTCTGTAATTGTAGTGGAGATACGGCTGACCATTTCCTCCAGCATCGTTTTTATTTCTTCGTAGTCGTCTCTTGTTTCCTGAACCAGCTCCAGCGGGTCATTGGCATATACAGCAATGTACTCCCCGCCGACCTGGGGGGGCACTGTACTTCCTAATGCAGCGGTAACTACCCCGAAACGGAAATCAACTGCAGACAAAGTGCCGGAAGAGGTGTCTGATGGATGCTCTGCAAGGAACGGAGCCGTACTTGAACGGCTTATGGTTCCCTTGACGTCTCCCTTAGTTCCGCTTGCAGCAACTTTGGCTGATGCGGCAATGAACGGCTGGCTGCTTGCGGCAGAAGCTGCAGAGGCAGTGGGTTCATTGTCTGTACCGGAAGAAGAGGTCGTCTCTTTCTCAATCAGCGACTGCAGCTGCTGCTCCAGTTCAGAGACACTCTTCAGCTTGTCTTTAATGCTCTGGGCTTCCTCCGAGAGCTCGGTCACCTGGCTGCGGAGCTGCAGCAGCGCCTGGTCCTTGTCGGCGACCTTGAGCTCCATCCGGATATTCGTCAGCGATAGTGCCGCAGCTTCGGCTTCCAGCTCGGAAATGGACCGGGAGGCATGAATATGCATGGAGGTGACCAGACTGGAGAGAGACAGGGCAGCCGCAGCAGGCAGGGCGAAGGCAAGCGGCTTGGACAGCTGCAGCTGTCTGACAGGCCGTCCGGCCTCACGGACGACGAGCAGCGTAATCTTTTTATGATCGGGCTGACTCTTCATAACATCTCCTTCCTGCGGCCTTTAGCAGCCGCGTGGTATGAACTGAGTGAATCCAACATTGCTATAGAGCGGGGCTCATCCGATTCGTCCTACTACTCTATGTATTCCATTCCTCTGGCGAACATGACAACGGTTTGCTTGAATAAAGAAGGAGAGTTACGGCAAGACCTGTAGTAGATCATCTTCAATAACATAACTTTTAGGAGGTCCGGGATGAGGATATTCGCAGTTATCTTAAGTCTTTTTATCATACAGATTGCCATTATCGTTATATCGGAGTTCCGCCGTCCGCAGAGGGCACTGGCCTGGATATGCATTACCTTCTGCTGTCCGCCGCTGGGGCTGCTGTTCTATTATTTCCTCGGGCGGGATTATTGGCAGAGCCGGAAGCTTGGCAAACGGTGTGTGTCCCTGCTGCGGGAGATCCGCGCCCATGTTGCCGGCAAAATCCATATCGTCAAAAGCACGGCAGAAACCGGAAATCCGGGGTTTGAGAACCGTAAAGAACTGCTGCATTTGCTCTCAGGCCTGTCAGAAAGCCACATTACAAGCCATAATCAATGTCAGGTGCTCAATAATGCCGGGGATGCCTATAAGGCGATGCTGGATGTTATGGAGAATGCGCAAGAGCATATCCACATGGAATTTTATATTTTCCGGGATGATGATATTGGCAGGCAGTTTCAGGAGATTATGATCCGCAAGGCGCGTCAGGGGGTTAGGGTGCGTCTGCTGTGTGATGGGCTTGGGAGTCATCAGTTGAGCCGGAGATTCGTGAATACGCTCAAGAACGCAGGAGTGCAGGTTCACTTTTTTCTGCCGCCGCTTACTTCGCTGCTGGACCGCCGCTTCAATTACCGCAATCACCGCAAGATACTCGTGGTTGACGGGCTGACGGGCTTCACCGGGGGAATGAATGTAGGTGATGATTATCTGGGAAAAGACCCCAAGATGGGCTATTGGCGAGATACACATCTTCATGTTGAAGGGGATGCTGTGTATCATCTGCAATATGTGTTTCTCAAAGACTGGAGACTGGCAGCCGGTGACACTATGAGCCATCCGCGGTTTTTTCCTGTTCATGCCTGCAGCGGGCCGGATGCTGTGCAGATTGTAGCCAGCGGGCCCGATGGGGCGGTTGATGCCACACAGGAAATGTTTTTCGCTTCACTCTGTGCGGCGAAGGAGCGCATCTGGATGACCTCCCCGTATTTCATTCCGGACCCGGCCATTTGCCGGGCGCTCAAGAATGCGGTGCTCAGCGGAGTGGATGTGAGGATCATTATCCCGGCGAAGCCGGACAACAAGCTGGTGTATAAGGCAACCCTGTCTTACCTTGAGAATCTGCAGGATGCCGGAGTGAAGTTCTACCGCTATACAAGAGGCTTCATGCACGCCAAAGTGATGATTATTGATGACGTGCTGGCAACGGTAGGCAGTGCGAATCTGGACATGCGCAGCTTCTATTCCAACTTTGAACTGACGGCTGTTCTGCTCCGTCCGGCGATTATTGCAGAACTGGCAGAGGACTTCAGCCAGGACCTGAAGCACAGCGAATTCATCGATCCCAAAAAGTTTAGGGAGAGAGCGCATAATGTCAAACTGATTGAGGGGCTCTGTCAGCTCTTATCGCCGCTTTTATGACATAAAAGGTGAAGTAAGCATCGTTTATCGAAGGTTATATCATGTTCCATGCGTTATTTGAGCTTCCTTTATGATATAATAGGAATATAAGAAGCAAAGGGGAGAAAGCGCAGCTGTGAAGTCTGCTTTCGTATACTTCTTAGATATACTATTTATAGGGGGAGTTCTATGACTGTAAGCCAACAAATCTTTACGAGTGAGGAACAGAAGAAGCCTCAGAAATCAGGAGCCTTCAAGACAGCGAAGCTGGCCCAGCGGATTGTGATGATTGTCATCGGAGCGGCCATGATGTCTGTTGCGCTTGAGATTTTTCTTGTTCCCAATGAGTTGATTGACGGCGGAATAACCGGTATTTCCATTATGTTGTCCCATATTTTCAATATACCTCTGGGTATTTTATTGACACTGCTTAACCTGCCGTTTCTGGTGATCGGTTATAAGCAGATTGGTAAGACCTTTGCCTTATCTACTTTATTTGCTGTAGTTGTAATGTCCATTGGGACGCAATTGCTCCATCCTGTGAATCCGATTACGGTTGAACCGCTGCTTGCGGCAGTATTCGGTGGGGTTATCCTCGGGGTCGGGGTCGGACTCGTGGTACGTTATGGAGGATCGCTTGATGGTACTGAGATTGTGGCCATCCTTGTGTCCAAGAGGCTTCCGTTCTCCGTAGGGGAAGTTGTAATGTTCTTCAACCTGTTTATTCTTTCCGGCGCGGGTTTTGTCTTCGGCTGGAATAATGCGATGTTCTCGCTGATTGCCTATTACATTGCTTTTAAATTAATAGATATTACACTTGAAGGTCTGGATCAGTCGAAATCGGTATGGATTATCAGTGATAAATTCCGTGATATCGGTGAAGCATTGACGGAGCGTCTGGGACGCGGAGTGACGTATCTGGATGGTGAAGGCGGATTCTCCGGCGATAACAAGAAAGTTATCTTTGTAGTCATTACCCGTTTGGAAGAAGCCAAGCTTAAGTCCATTGTAGAAGATTGGGATTCTGACGCATTCATCGCGATCGGTAATATCCATGATGTCAAAGGCGGCCGCTTTAAGAAAAAAGCAATCCATTAGCGAGTACGGTATAACCGGAGCGCTTCCGAAGGAAGGTATATTTACGAACGTCAGAGTAATCAATGCGGCGGCCTGTGCTTGCTGCGCCGTATTCTCATATATAATACCTTCCGTCCATATGCTGGACGCCAAATAAGCCCGCAGCCTAGAGTATAGGTAACTGCGGGCTTATTGCTGTCTTCAGGGCCATTCTCAGGGCAGCTTGGCAATAATATCACCCACCGGCTGCGGAGGGACCTGGGCGATAAGATCGCCCATCCGGGCCAGACGCTCCTCAATGTTCAGCAGATGGTAATCGGTAGGCTTGACGTTACGCTGCACTTCCTCCCACAGGAGGGGCGTTGAGACGGTTGCCAGCGGACGGGCCCGCGGGGTGTATGGGGCAGCAAGAGTTTTGCCGCCGTAATGCTGGAGGTAATCGAAATAGATTTTGTCCCCGCGGTTTTTCTTCAGGCGCTCCAAAGTGAACAGGTCGGGACGCTTCTCCGTAACATAGCGGCCGACGAAATGGCCTGCCCGGCGCAGGCCGTCGAAGGTGACTCCCGGCTCCACCGGAACAATGATCTGCACACCGGTGGCACCGGAGGTCTTGGGTACAGATTCCAGTCCCAGGGACTTCAGTACCTCGCCCACCGTAGCGGCTGCCTCCATAATACGCGGCTCGACCTCAAGCGAGGGGTCCAGATCAATCATCCATTCGCAGGGGAGCTCACTGCCCGCATAATGCAGCGAGGGATGGAATTCGAGCGCGGCCAGATTGCCGAGCCAGAGCAGCTCCGGGAGCCCCTGCAGCACAATATAGGTAATATTCTCATGAGTTGCTGTATGCACGAATTCCGGCAGCGGCTCGGGGGCATTCTTCTGGTAAAAGGACATCCCCGGAACACCATGAGGGTAGCGGATTACCGTGAGCAGCCGTCCCTGGCAGTAGCGCAGCAGATAAGGAGAGAGCGCGGCCAGCTTAAGCAGATAGATCTGCTTGGTGATGCCGCGTTCAGGCCATAGCAGCTTATCCGGGTTCGTAATGCTGATCTCATGTCCCCCTGCGGTAATGGAGCCTCTGATCGTCTTCGGCATGCGGCATCCTCCTTGTATAGTTATACGAGCTTGAGGCGTAGTCAGGTGAGACTTTAGGCAAGGCTCAGGCAATGCAAGGCTCGTGCAAGGCTTAGACTAGACATAGTCAAGGCTCAGACAGGGCTCAGGCAAGATTAGGCAGCTCAGGTAAGGCTCAGGCCCGGTGATCCCGTTACTACGTCTGTGTTCTCTGGTCCATGCGGCAGGACAGCGGAGGGAGCTCTACCTGTGACTGTATGACCGGCTGGCGGAAGGTTCCGGAAGTATTCCATTCCAGATAGTGCAGCTTGAACACCAGCTCAGGCTTAATCCAGACCGATCCTTTACTGCGCTGGGGCAGCTCTGCAAAAGGCATCTGCTCTGTGATCATGCCGCTGATCTGTGCGGTCAAATTCCGCCAGTCCTGTACGGTCATTTTGCCCGCTCCTGCATGGCCGATATAGTGCAGCTTGCCCTCATCATCATACAGTCCGAAGAGCAGGGCGTTGACCAGACCGTCACGGAAGGTGACGCCGCCGGCTACAGCAGTGACATCGGAGATAATTTTGCATTTCTGCCAGCGCTTATCTTTGCCTCCCGGGGCATAGGTACTGGTGAGCTCTTTGCATACAATCCCCTCCAGCCCGCCCTTCAGAGCGGCAGCGTACAGCTGTGCGGGCTGATGGTAGCTTGGCACATTCTGCACATGGGGATGGGGCAGCAGCATTTCACTTAACATCTGCTGCCGCCGGGACAACGGCTGGTCCAGCAGCCAAATGCCATTGCAGTACAGGATATCGAAGACCATGTAGAGCACCGGCACCTGCGGGCTTACCGCCCGGATCGCTGCTTCATTCTTCAGGCTATCCCTCCGCATCACCTCATGGAAGGAGGGCTTGCCGCCGCTGAGCGCAATAATCTCACCATCGAGAATGACGGAACCGGCCCGGCAATACGCCTCCGGTCTGGCAAGCTCAGGATACTGCAGCGTGCGCCGGTTGCCCCGCCGGTTGATCAGCTCGGCATGGCTTCCATCGTAATAGGAGAGCATCCGCACGCCATCCCATTTGATCTGGGCGATCCACTCCTCGCCCTCCGGGAGCCTGGAGGCCAGCACGGGCTCGAATGGAATAACCGGCTGCAGCGTAAGCGGACCGCCAATAACGGGAGGTGCGGATGACCTGCTCCTAGGCACCGGTTACCTTGCTCTTGGCCGTCCGGCGTTTCGGCTTCGGAGCGATGACCGGAATCGGGCCAGTTGCCTCGTTAACTGCCGGCACTTCCGGTTCAGGGGCAGGGGTTCCGGAGGCTTTGGCCTGTGCCGTTTTTTTCTTACCGGCCGCAGCCGCCCGCGGCTTTTTGCCTGTACCGGTTCCTGTGCCGGACAGTGAAGGTCCGGGGTCGGACGGAATATGCTGTACAGCTTCGATACTGGCCTGCAGGGCAGCCATCAAATCGATGACATTGTTCTCCTGGCGTGCCGGAGCAATATGGAATTCCTCACCGGCGATCTTGTGCGTGATCAGGTCAAGCATCCGCTGGCGGTAATCGTCCGTGTATTTAGCGGGTTCAAACGGTGTGGACAGCTGGGAGATCAGCAGCTTGGCCATATCCAGCTCTTTGTCGTTCACGATCCCCGGCTCCGGCAGACCGGGGACCTGCGATACCGGACGGACCTCGTCCGGGTAATAAATGGTTTCAATCGCCAGGCAGTCGGCGAGGACGCGGATCGCAGCCAGACTGCTTTTGGAGCGGATGGAGATTTTGGCGATCCCGATTTTGCCGGTCTGGCGCATCGCCTCCATGAGCAGACGGTAGGCGTTGGCACCGGCCTGATCGGGAGACAGGTAATAGGTCTTTTGGAAATAAATCGGGTCGATCTCCGTCAAATCCACAAAATCCAGAATCGTAATGCTCTTGCTGCTCTCCTCGGTTAGCTGATCCAGCTCTTCCTTATCGAACAAGACAAACTTGCCCTTCTCATATTCGTAACCCTTGCCGATCTCTTCCCAGGCCACTTCCTTCTCGCACACGGGGCATTTACGCACGTAGGATAGCGGGCTTCCGCATTCTTTATGGATGTAACGCAGCGAGATATCCTTGTCTTCCGTAGCGGAGAACATTTTGACCGGAACATGCACAAGCCCAAAACTGATGGCTCCTTTCCAAACGGTATGCATGAGAATCGCCTCCTGAGTATAAGTGCTGTTTATAATTGCTGTATCATGAGTTCACGATCAATATGGCTTAGTATGACGCGACGGGGCTTTTTCTAGCCGGATGCATTATTTGCGATTCATGGGAAAAAATAAAGCCGTTCAGCATACGCATTGCACAGTGAATGGGACATTCATTGCTGGTCATTGCTGGATAGTCATGCAAAGGGAGGCCGTTATGGAAAAAGAGCGGAACAACTGGAGCGACGTCCTGTCCGAGCAGGATATCCCGGCGGAGGCTGTCGATTGGGAGAGCATTATTGCCGAGCCCGGGGAAGAGGAGCTGTACGGCGAAGCCGGACTGCTGGATGCTGATGCAACCATCGGTGAACTTTCTGCAGAAGATGAGGATGAATAGGGAGGCGACAAAATGGATGTGAAACGTGCGGGGGATATTTATGCCTCCAAGGATAGGATTGCTGTCCATCTCGATGGTGAACCGGTATGGATTGAGCATGTGGATGCCGATAATGGCATGGCGACTGTACAAGTAGGCTCGCGGCCTGATAATACACGGACCGTTGGCGTAGACCGGCTGGAGGAGCAGGGAAGTTAGATAGGCTGATGCCTCCTTAGGCAGTGGCCGGATGGGGTAGAGAAAAGGACGGATAGGAACGAAACGAACAAGAACGGATAAGGCAGATAATAAGAGTATATAAAACCGGTTGAGGAGGTATCCGATCAGCCGGTTTTTTTGTAGTTTAGAAATTATGTGATGAGCAAGTTGCTACGGCGAACCGAGCCAAATGTATGCAAAAAACCGAGTAGAATGTGCCACTGGGAAGATAAAAGAGCCAAATGTATGCGAAAAACTGAATACAATGTGCTGGAGGGGGCTGGCTGGTGAACATAAAGGGGGAGGTCTCTTTAAATCCGCCAGAAATTGGCCAGAGCGTCATCCGGCAAAAAGATCATATTAGAGCTGACACAAAGGTTGACGGAATGCGCCATAACCCCCTATATTTGGGGGAAGAATTTTGACGAAAAGAGATGATAGGCGTGCGTCCCATTTTGCTTGGCGTATGTTCGGCGCTGTTTTTTGCGGTAACATTTGTGCTTAACCGTAGGATGGAGCTTGCGGGAGGAAGCTGGGCCTGGAGCGCCTCGCTGCGTTATTTCTTTACCCTGCCGTTTCTGCTGGCCCTTGTGGCCGGAAGAGGGCGGCTGAGGCCGCTGCTGGCTGCGATGAGAGAACGTCCGGGGGCCTGGCTGCTATGGGGGACAGTCGGCTTCGGCCTGTTCTATGCGCCTATATGCTTCGCGGCTGCGTATGCACCCGGCTGGCTGACAGCGGGGACCTGGCAGATCACGATTATCTCGGGTTCGCTGCTCGCCCCATTCTTCGGACAATGGGTAAACGGTCCTTCCGGTTCTGTATACATAAGAGGTAAAATCCCGCTCCGCGGGCTGCTCCTGTCCCTGATCATTCTGGCCGGAGTAGCGCTGCTGCAAGTGGAACATGCGCGCCAGCTGACTCCATCCCAGCTGCTGCTGGGCATTATTCCGGTACTTATTGCTTCATTCGCCTATCCGCTCGGCAACCGCAAGACGATGGAGCTCTGCGGAGACCGGCTGGATGTGTTCCAGCGGATTCTCGGCATGACGCTGGCCAGCCTGCCCTTCTGGCTGGCAGTCGCATTATATGGCCTGGCAGACGCGGGCCTGCCGTCGTCCTCGCAAGCGGGACAGTCCGTGATCGTTGCCCTATCTTCAGGAATAGTGGCTACCGTACTCTTCTTCCGGGCTACGGATATGGTCCGGGGCAGCATGAGCGGCCTGGCGGCAGTTGAGGCGACCCAGTCCCTGGAGGTGCTGTTTGCCCTGCTGGGTGAGATGCTGATTCTGGCTTCCCCGCTGCCATCCCTCCTGTCATGGGTTGGGATTGCGGTCATTATTGCCGGCATGGCGCTGCACAGTCTGTTCTCCCGGTATCCGGGAGAAGCGGCATCCGGCAGAGAGAAGCGGCGCGGAGGAGCTGAAGTTCCTGCAGCCGGAAGGAAGGTTACATAATGAGAATCCGTGCAGTTAGCTCTGTACACTGGCTCCATATACAGATAACAGCGGCCTGTTGCGGTGCAAGTATCATACCGATATAATTAAAAGTATTGTTAACCGTTAAGGGATATCAAGTAGAAACGGCTACGCCGTCCTTGAAGGACGGTACCCGTTTCAGCGAGAAATAGAAGGATAAAGTATAGCGTAAAACATATCCTTTCTTATATTTTCTAAAAGGTGGTAGTTGCAGTTTTGGACAATAATATTGAAACGGTGTTTACTTACCGTTCCTCCAGCCTTCAGGACACTGAGGCGCTTGCAGCCGCCATCGCAGCCGTGTCGGAGCCGGGGATGGTGATCGGCCTGGACGGGGATCTGGGCGCGGGCAAAACCGCGTTCTCGCAGTGCTACGCCCGCCACTTAGGTGTGGAGGGGATTGTGAACAGCCCTACTTTTACAATTATCAAAGAGTATGAGGGCCGTCTGCCGCTGTATCATATGGATGTATACCGGATTTTCCTCCAGGAAGCGGATGAGCTGGGGCTGGAAGAGTATTTCTACGGCCAGGGAGTAAGCCTGGTGGAGTGGAGCAGTATCATTACGGACCTGATGCCGCCGCGGCATTTGCATATAGAGCTGAAGTCAGCCGGCCCGGAGAAGCGGGAGATTACGGTAACCGGAATCGGGGAGCCTTACGGCGGAGTGTGCCGGGTGCTGATCCAGAAGTGGGGTAAAGAAACATGACGAATCTTAATAATGAGCCGCGCAAGCGGTTTTTGGCGCTGGATACATCAACGGCTGTGCTGGGGGTGGCAGTTACCGGGAACAGGGAGCTGTTGCATGAGATTAATGCTTCCGGGGAACGGAATCACTCGGTACATCTGCTGCCGATCATTGAACAGGCGCTGCAGGCCTCGGCTACGGCGGCAGACATGATCGGCGGAATTGCAGTCGGTGTCGGTCCGGGATCGTATACCGGGACAAGGATTGCTGTAACTGCAGCCAAAACGCTGGCCTGGGCCTGGAACGTTCCGGTCACCGGGGTGTCCAGCCTGCATGCGCTGGCGTGGGGCGGTTATCATGCCGCGGCTCTCCAGCAGGAAGCCGGACAGGCTGATGTGACGACCGCGAACGGGACAACGGGTCCGGACTGGATCATCCCGCTGATCGACGCGCGCCGTGGACAAGCCTACACTGCGCTTTTTGCAGCGGACGGGTGCAACCCTCCGCAGCGGCTGGCGCCTGATGCCATCCGTCTGATGGCAGACTGGGTGCGTGAGCTAGGAGAACGGCTGAAGGACGCTGCAGCGGAAGGCGTGATGCCGGGCACCCTATGGTTCACCGGGGACACGGCACTGCATGGAAGTGCAGAATCGCTGGCCCCGCTAGCCGGGGCTGGCATTGTTCAGGCACTGTCTTACGAACTCGAAGGCCGCTGGACCGGATTCTTGGCCGAAGCGGGCATCTATGAGGAAAGCGCAGATATTCACGTATTGATTCCCAATTATACGCAGCTTACCGAAGCGGAGGCTAATCTCCGCCGAAGCAGTGAAGGGAGCCTGAATAAAGGATGACGGTATCGGAACCAGGAAAAGATCAGGGGACTGAGCTTGTTTTTCGCCTGATGCGGCTTGAGGATATACCTGAGATTCTTGTGATTGAACGCGAAGCCTTCACGATGCCATGGACGGAGGAAGCGTTCCGCAACGAGCTGAGCCATAATCATTTTGCCAAATATATGGTAATGGAGCTGGCCGGGCATATCATCGGCTACGCCGGGATGTGGGCGATTGTCGATGAGGCGCATGTAACGAATATTGCGCTGCTGGAGGCCTATAGGGGACGTAAATGGGGAGACCGGCTGCTGGACGAGCTGATGAAGACGGCGGCGTATCTCGGGATGAAATCGATAACACTTGAAGTGCGGGTCTCGAACGAGGTGGCCCAGAATTTATACCGCAAAAAAGGCTTCCGTCCTGCCGGCACCCGCAAGGGTTATTATTCGGACAACCGCGAGGATGCACTCATCATGTGGGCGGATCTGCCGGAGTACGGGGAGCAAGGGTTGACGGAAGGAAGCGTGGACTTGAAATGAAGACCGGAACGGGCGCACTTAAGCCTGTATATATACTTGCAATTGAAACGAGCTGTGACGAAACTTCAGTAGCTGTAGTCAAAGACGGCTGTGAAGTGTTATCCAATATTATCTCCAGCCAGATTGAGACCCACCGGGCATTCGGCGGCGTGGTGCCTGAAGTGGCCTCCCGCAAGCATGTAGAGGTGATCACGCTGGTTATTGAGGAAGCCTTGAACGAGGCGGCAATCTCGCCGCAGGACCTGACGGCAGTCGCGGTCACCCAGGGTCCGGGGCTTGTCGGGGCGCTGCTGGTCGGTGTCGTGGCGGCCAAAAGCCTGGCGCTGGCCTGGGGCAAGCCGCTCATCGGCACCCATCATATTGCCGGCCATATCTATGCCAACCGGCTGGTCAAGGAACTGCAGTATCCCAATATGACGCTGGTGGTATCCGGCGGTCATACGGAGCTGGTCCTGATGGAACGGGAAGGCGAGTTCAAGATCATCGGGCGCACCCGGGACGATGCTGTCGGCGAGGCTTACGACAAAGTGGCCCGGGCGCTGGGCTTTCCTTATCCGGGCGGTCCACATGTGGACCGGCTGGCGCGGGAAGCAGAAGAAGCCTTCCCGCTGCCGCGTGTATGGCTGGAACCGGGTTCGTATGACTTCAGCCTCAGCGGCCTGAAGTCTGCGGTGCTCAATGCGGTGAACCAGAGCAAGATGAAGGGGCTGGAGCCGGATGTGGCCGGAATCGCCCGAGGCTTCCAGGAATCGGTTGTTGAGGTACTGGTTGAGAAGGCTGTGCGTGCCGTACGTGAGTTCAGCGCTGGGCAGCTTTTGCTCTGCGGTGGGGTGGCTGCGAACAAGGGCCTCCGTGAAGCGCTGACCTTGAGATGCGCCGCAGAAGGGATCGAGCTGATCATCCCGCCGCCGGTGTATTGCACGGATAACGCAGCGATGATCGGGGCCGCAGCTTATGTGAAATGGAAGCATGAAGGCGGGATTCCGCTGGATATGGTCGCCGATCCTGGCTTCTCGCTGGAGAAATGGTCTGTATCTGCCTATTGACTTCTTTTGGAGAAGCCGGGTATAATCAGTTCAATTCATGAATCTTATATTTGAACAAACGCGATGATTGGAAGCAGTAAGGAAACTCCGGGATAAGAGAGCTGCGGGAGGGTGCGACGCAGTCGAAGGAGACCTGAACTCGTCCGGGAGCGGAGCGGTGGAAGCAGGGAACTCCTTGAACAGGGAGTGCTGGCCGGTGCAGAATGCAGACCGGGCCCTTTTGTACACCGTTACGGTTGACCTCCGTAAGAGGGTTGTTGAGTGGATACCGCAGGCGCAGCAGAAGAGTTGCTGACCCGGGTATCAACAAGAGTGGTACCGCGAGGGTGAACAACCTGTCGTCTCTTGAATGAGACGGCAGGTTTTTTTGTGCGCTTGTATAGGCATTCATAGAATTACACGCAATGAACGGGAGCAGTAGACGGCCAAGGTGAACAGAGAGCTGCGGGTGGTGCGACGCAGTCACCGGAGGCCGGCGAATCTCGCCCGTGAGCGGAACGGCGGAAAGAGCTTCAAGTACGCCGTTACGGAGGTCCCCGTTACCGGACTGTTCGTATCCCCCGGGCTACCCTTACGGGAGCAGGGAGATATGAAGCGGAGCTGGACGCAGCTTGGGCTGCCTGAATGGAATGAGGTTCAGGAGCCTATGCGTCAAAAAGAGTGGTACCGCGGAGGGGTGACCCGCCGTCTCTTTAATTAGAGACGGCGGTTTTTTGTGTTTTTTGAAGTTGAGCTGGTAGGCTGGCTGTATGAACCCAATTTGAGGAGGATGAACAATGATTATTCCGGTAAAGAAACGAATTCAGATTTTTGATACGACGCTGCGTGACGGAGAGCAGGCCCCGGGGGCTAGCCTTACCCCGGAGCAGAAGATCATTCTGGCCGGCAAGCTGGCCGAGCTGGGCGTGGATGTCATGGAACCGGGCTTCCCTGTATCCAGTCCGGGTGACTTTGCAGCGGTAGAGACCATCTCCCGCAAGATTCAGGGCGTAGAGATCTGCGGCTTCGCCCGCGCGGTCAAAGGGGATATCGATGCTGCTGTGCGGGCAACGCGGGATGCGGAGCGGCGGCGGATTCATCTGTTCATCTCCTCCTCTGACATTCACCTGCGCCATCAGCTGCGCAAGAGCAGACCTGAGGTAGTTGCCGCCGCACGCGAAATGACAGCCTATGCCCGCCAGTTCAGCGATGTGGTGGAATTCACTGCCATGGATGCTGCACGGACGGGAATCGATGATCTGATCGAGATGGTCGAGGCGGTGATTGAAGAAGGTGCAACCATTATTAATCTGCCCGACACGGTAGGGTATGCGCTGCCGCAGGAATACGGGGAGATGTTCCGGCGTGTGCGGCTCGGTGCGCGGGGCGGCGACAAGGTCATCTATAGCGCCCATTGTCATAACGACCTGGGGCTGGCCGTGGCGAACAGCCTGGCGGCGATTGCCGGCGGTGCCACACAAATTGAGGTCACCGTCAACGGAGTGGGCGAGCGGACCGGCAACTGTGCGCTGGAGGAGCTGGTTATGGCGCTGGAAACACGGGGGGATTCTATCGGTGCTGAGACGGGCATCCGGCTTGAGAAGCTGTACGATACCTCGCGTATGATCAGCGGGGCCATGCATTTCCCGATCGCCTTCAACAAGCCGGTCGTCGGCCGGAATGCCTTCCAGCATGAATCCGGCATCCATCAGGACGGCTTGCTCAAGGACCGCAGCACCTATGAGATTATGGACCCGGAACGGCTGGGCATCCCGCGCAGCATGATCATTCTCGGCAAGCATTCCGGCAGGCATGCCCTGAAGGACCGCGCAGCGAAGTACGGGATTGCCCTGGATTCAGCGGAGCTGGACGCGCTCTATGAATCCTTCAAGGAAACCGCTGACCGCCAGAAGGCCGTCAGCGATGATGAGCTGCTGCGGATGGTCAGCAGCACCACCGGGCAGCAGGCGCAGGTCTATGCGCTCGGCGAGGTGCAGGTACTGGCAGGCAGCGCGCCGCGCCGCGTAGCCGCCGTATCGTTGCGCCATCTGCAGAGCGGCGCAGAAACCACGCACACCAGCACCGGAGACGGTCCGCTGGAAGCGATCATTGCCGCCATCGGGCAAGGGATCGCTGAGGATATCCGCTTCGACGGTCTGGAGCTGCACTCCCTGGGCAGCGGCGGGGATGCCCAGGCTGAGGCTGCCGTTATGGTGGAATGGAAGGACACCAAGTTCCGGGGGACGGCCATCCATCACGATATCGTAATGGCAGCGGGAATTGCTTACATTGCCGCCTGCAATGCAGCACTGCTGTCAGAATCGGCTGCGGATTCTCCGGAAACGGAAACTGCGGTGAACAGCTAAGCATTACCCTGCATGCAGCATTAGACACTTCATGGACGCGTCTTGCCGATGTCACTCAGACACGGCGGGGCGCGTTTTTTTAGCGGATAACTCCGAAGAAGCGGTGCAAGCAAGAAGCTGGGATGGGGTTGGCTGGTGCCGGCGGCCGGAAACAGGTGGATTTTCTCCACTTGCTTATGAACAGAGGAGCTCTTGCCGGGAAACAGTTGGATAATCAGCACTTAATAGGCTGCAAATGTCCAGGCTAGAGGAAATTCATGAATTTAAATGACGTTTATCCACTTAATGATCTGAAACGCTCCAAAACAGCCAAATTAAGATACGTTTATCCAACTAAATTATTATGCATCGTGGAGGCCCATTAACGCCCTTTCATGCACCTGAAGGGGAAGTGTACTCGCGGCAACGTCCGCCAGAAATTTTTTCCGCAGGAAAGTGCACTTCGGAAGCATCAGCAGTCTCCGGATTTTCACCGATAACAGAAAGAAGAAATCTGGAGAGCACAGCGATGGGAACAACGGTCCTGCTTTTATCCCTTAATCAGCAAATTTTGATCCATTGCGGCTTTTGTCAAGCTGTGGACAACGTTATCCACATATTCCGCACGAGTTGTGTAAAAACCGTGTAAAATCAGCAATAACGCCTTTTTTTCGAAGGCCATAAACAGAAGGTTATACCTTGAATCATTTTTGTGAAAACTGTGGATAATGTGGATAATTCGGTGGATAAAAAGTCCTTGACAAGGAAAATAGCGATTTTACGCATAAAAAAAGCCCCGGAGGGCTATTTTTCAACAGGAGTTATGCACGAAAACTGTGGATGGCGCTGTGGATAACTATTTATGAACAAATCGGAAACAGTTGAATTTTATTTTTTTACTGCCTTTACATTATTCGTCAGCCAGTTTCTCCCATTCGCTAAATAAATCTGCCAGCTGCTGTTTCTTGTCCTTCAGATCACTTTCATGCTCCTGAAGCGCCAGGTAATCCTGATAAATCTCAGGTTTGGTCATTTCATGCTCAATCCCGGAGATGGCTTCCTCCAGCCTGGCGATATTCTCCTCAAGGTCAGAGATCCTCCGCTGGCGGTTGCGCTCCTCACGCTTGGCCTGTTTGTCTGCTTCATAAGAGAGCGAGGTCCCTTTCTCGGCAACAGCAGCCTCGCTGTCCGCATTCCGGGAGGACTTGGCGGCGGCAAGCTCCGCTTCCTCCTCGGCAATGGCTTCAAGTTCACTTTTTTTCTCGACATAGTCGTCATAGTTACCGAGATATTGATCAATACCGCCAGGATGCAGCTCGAGCACCCGCTCAGCCATTTTGTTCAGGAAATAACGGTCATGGGAAATGAACAGCAATGTGCCTTCAAAATCAATCAGTGCCGCTTCCAGCACCTCACGGCTGACCAGATCCAGATGGTTGGTAGGCTCATCGAGAATCAGCATGTTGGCCCCGCGCAGCATCAGCTTGGACAGGGCGACACGTGCTTTCTCACCGCCGCTGAGCGCGGCTACCCTCTTCAGGACATCTTCGCCGCTAAACAGGAAATTGCCGAGAATGGTGCGAATCCGTGCTTCCTCCAGCATGGGGTACTCGCTCCACAGCTCTTCCAGAACGGTGTTGCGCGGATTCAGCCTCGTCTGCTCCTGATCATAGTAAGCGATCTTCACCTTGGTTCCCCAGTTGACCGTTCCGGCGGATGGTTCACGGGTGCCGGTCATGCACTGCAGGAGCGTGGACTTGCCGATACCGTTCGGACCGATCAGCGCCGCTGTCTCGCCGCGTCTAAGCTCAAAGGAAGCATTGCGGAACAGCGGGGCAGCCCCTTCGTTAAAAGCTACTGCGACCTCGCGGACCTGCAGCACTTCCTTGCCGGACATGAAGTCAGGCTCGAAGGAGAAGCTGGCCTTCTTCAGATCGCCCAGCGGCCGGTCGATGCGCTCCATTTTGTCGAGTGCCTTGCGCCGGCTCTGCGCCCGCTTGGTGGTGGAAGCCCGCACAATATTGCGTTGTACGAAATCCTCCATCCGCGAAATCTCGTCCTGCTGCTTCTCATATTGCTTCATGCGGATCTCATATTCCGCTGCCTTAAGCTCCATATAGCGGCTGTAATTGCCTGTGTATCTGCGGGACTGGTGCCGCTCAATTTCCACTATGGTCGTGACCAGTCTGTCGAGGAAATACCGGTCATGGGAGACCACAAGGATACCGCCGGGATATCCGCGCAGATAATCCTCCAGCCAGGTGAGCGTCTCAATATCCAGATGGTTGGTCGGCTCATCAAGCATAAGCAGATCAGGGGCCTGCAGCAGAATGCGCGCCAGTGCCAGGCGTGTCTTCTGACCGCCGCTGAGCGTAGCGATCGGTGTCTCGGGTGCAAATTCCCCGAAGCCCATACCATGCAGGACGCTGCGAATCCGCGTGTTCATCTCGTAGCCGCCATGATCCTTGAACCAGTCTGAACGTCTGGCGTAGCGCTCCAGCAGATCCTCATAACGCTTCGGATCTTCCGCTAGCGCCGGATCAGCGATATCCGTTTCCAGCTGCCGCAACTCCGCCTCCGCCTCAAGCAGCGGCGCAAAAACAGCGAGCATCTCTTCCTGAATGGTTTTATCGGATTGCAGGCCGCTGTTCTGGGCCAGATACCCTATTGTGGTTTCTTTGGATTTATGAATTTGCCCGCTGTCATACGACATCTCGCCTGCGAGAATCTGCAGGAAGGTGGACTTGCCGGCCCCGTTGACGCCTACCAGACCGACTCTTTCCTTCTCATTGACCATCAGGCTGATGCCGTCCAGCACGCTTTGTATTCCATATGATTTCGAAATTCCTGTCGCTTGAAGAAGCATTCTGATGAAACCTCCGCCCTTGCATATTCGCCTTGGCTCATTACGCCCGGCTTGTAATAATCTTATTCTATAGTTTACATGAAAAAGGTTTGCCGCGCGAGGGGGCTGCATCATTCCTGAGGGCCCTGACGGCGGCAGATCAGCTGTCCGGGCTCCCGGCATTTCACGGCGGGGCGGTCAAAGACAGTGCGCAGAACATTCTTCTAACAATGTAAATGCCGTAGCCTTGGCGAACCGGGGAGAAGAGTGGTAAACTGAGCTTACAAACTATGATAAGCTAGGAACATGTTGAAGAGGAGGCGGCTGCCTATGCAGGATAGCAGCATGCGGCTTGCTCTCCGGAAGCGTGAGCTGCGGGCCGGGAAGGCCGCTCTCCGGGACGGACTATCCGTGGAACAGAGAGGCCGGTTGTCTGCTCTGGTATGCAGTCATGCCTTGACCTGGTTCTCTCAGGAGCAAGGGGATTCACTGCTGGCCTATGCCCCGTTCCGCTCTGAGCTGGATTGCCGCCCACTGCTGGCTGAGGCTTGGGCCAGAGGACATGAAGTGCTGCTTCCGAGGGTCATCCGGGAGAGCGGAGTCCTGAGCATCCATCCGGTCCGGTCCTGGGAAGAGCTTGCTCCGGGAGCTTACGGTATACCGGAGCCAGTAACAGAAATAGCCGGACCCGGCTTATATGCCGGCAAGAGTGAGAGATCCGGCCTGCCGGATGCCGTATTCGTACCCGGCCTGGCCTTCGACTTGCGCGGCGGGCGGCTCGGCTATGGGCAGGGCTACTATGACCGCCTGCGGGCAGCGTGGGAAGCAGAGCTTCCTGAATCTGCCGCCAGGCCCCTGTGGGTGGGACTGGCTTTTAGCCTGCAGCTGGTACCTGAAGTGCCGCTGGAAGAGCATGATGCCTTAATGGATGTGCTGATTACGGAGAACGGCATTTGGGACTGCCGGAAGGAGAGGAAGACATGGAGTTAACTCATTTCAATGAACAGGGCAGAGCCCGCATGGTGGATGTGAGCGAGAAGGAAGTCACCAGCCGGACAGCGGCGGCGCGAAGCCGGGTGCAGATGGACCCGGAGACGCTTGCCGCCATTAAAGCGGGCAGAATCAGCAAGGGAGATGTGCTCGCCGTAGCCCAGGTTGCGGGAATTATGGCTGCCAAGCAGACCTCCGCCTGGATTCCGATGTGCCATCCGCTGCCGCTTACCGGGGTGGATATCAGCTTCTCGGATAACAGCAAAGATGAACTATATATAGAAGCAACCGTCAAGACTACCGGCAAAACCGGAGTGGAGATGGAGGCGCTGACTGCAGTTTCAGCAGCGGCGTTGACCGTATACGACATGTGCAAGGCGCTGCAGAAGGATATGATTATCGGACCTACCCTGCTGGTGTCCAAGAGCGGCGGCAAGAATGGCGATTACGCGCTGGAGGAAGAATAGCTAACAGCATGAGACTTACGCTGAAGGTGCGGGCAGCGGCTGTATCAAGCAGCCGGACTTACATAGTACATAGAGAGGGAGGGACAACCTATGGCGTGGAAAACAGCAATCCTGACGGCCAGCGATAAAGGGGCCAGAGGCGAACGGGAAGACACGAGCGCCCAGGTTATTCGGGAACTGGTGGAAGAAGAGCTTGGAGGCGAGATTGTAGAATACCGGATCGTACCCGATGAGCAGGATGAGATTATTGCTGCATTGATTGAACTGACGGATTATTTCCAGGCGGATCTGGTGCTGACTACCGGAGGAACCGATCTGGCGATCCGCGACGTTACACCGGAGGCTACACGGCGTGTCATTGAACGTGAAGTCCCTGGACTCTCCGAGGCGATGCGCAGCACAGTGATGCAGAAGAACCGGGCGGTGATGCTGTTCCGGGGAATCTGCGGCATCCGCGGCCGGACATTGATTGTCAATCTGCCCGGCAATCCTAAGGGTGTGCATGAGAACCTGGCGGCTATTATGGATCAGCTGCCTGAAGCCTTGCTGATGGTTACCGGACAATACCGCCAATAACAGCTCATGCTCGTTAACTTCCGCATGATTCGTCACTCTAGACGATGGATGTGTGATATAAGTTATGGTATTATTAATTTATCGTTAACGATATCATGAACGGATAGAGTGATGGGAGGAAACAGTAATGCTAAATGGTATTGGTGCACCCGGAATTATTCTATTGGTTATCTTGGCGCTCCTGCTCTTTGGCCCGAATAAGCTTCCTGAGCTTGGGCGGGCAGTCGGACGTACCTTCCGTGAATTCAAGGACGGGGCGCGGGAGATCATTAATGAACCGGAACCGGCCCGGAAGAGTGAAGTGCCTGCTCCTCCGGCTCCGCAGACTGTAGCAGCAGAACTTCCGCAGGACCGCCGTCTGCCGGAATAATTTCCATCCACTTACGCAGGGGCGTCTTTCCCAGGTCTGCTTCAGACTGGGGCGGCGTCTCTTTTTTCTCTAATCTATATAAATTTAATTAAAAATGACAAACAAGATGTGAGTAACGGAAGGGGAATTTGGAACTGTAGGAGCGTAGCGACCGCCTTTGTCACCGGATTTCCACCGCTAGAAGCGGTTTAAATCAAGAAATCTGGGGACAACAGCGGCCGGAAGTCCAAATGTTCTCTGTAGTTACGGTGGCATCTTCATTGAAATACCTTGAATTTAATTTATATAGCCATTTTATATGTCATTTCGGGTGGTGTCAGTCATGTCTCTGGAAGCGGAAGAAATGTCTTTGGTCGATCATCTGACCGAGCTGCGCAGACGGCTTATCTACGTGCTGATTGTATTTGCAGCCGGACTTGTACTCGGGTTGTTCGTTGCCAAACCGATCTATTTGTATCTTATCAGTGCTGACCCTGCCCAGGGATTCGTGCTGCATGCCTTCTCTTTCTGGGACGGGATCGGCATGTACATGAAGATTGCCATGGCCGTGTCACTGGCGTTCTCCGTGCCGTTTATTGTCTTTCAGCTGTGGGCCTTCATCAGCCCGGGCCTCCGGCCTGTTGAACGCAGCGCAGCGCTGCGTTATGTACCGTATGTGTTCGTTCTGTTTATTCTGGGCGTAGCCTTTGCCTATTACATCGTATTTCCTATGGCCTTGTCCTTTACAATCTCGATTACGCGCAGCATGGGACTTGAGGAGACATACGGCATAGCCGAATATTTCAATTTCCTGTTCAGTCTGGTGATCCCGCTGGCCTTGCTCTTCGAGCTGCCGCTGATTGTCATGTTCCTGACCAAGCTGAGAGTGCTCAATCCGCTGCGCCTGCGCCGGATGCGGCGGTATGCTTATTTTGCGCTTGTATTTATTGCTGTGGTGATCACACCGCCCGATTTCATCTCGGATTTTCTGGTGACAATTCCGCTTCTGGTACTGTATGAATTCAGTGTATTTCTGTCTGCGTTCGTTTACCGGAGGCAGTTGGCGGAGGATGCGCAGCGGGAAGCACGTTATATTAAGGCGGAGTAATGGAGGGGGCATATTTTGCCCCCTGGTGGATAGAATGTAAGAGAGTGTGTGCCGGACAACCCCTGAAACCATAATTTTCCCCAAAACAAATACGATTTTACGTAAAAGGACTTGAAATCCGTCTTCAAGTTGAGTATCATAAAAATTGTTGTTAGCACTGCAAGCAGTTGAGTGCTAACGCTGTGGAAAATAGGGAATGGGCCGGCGAAACAGCATTTAAGTATGCTGATTCTCAACAGTGCCATAAGGACCGCTAAGATTCCCGGCAGTTCAATCTATGTTTTCAAGGTAAACAACATAATTTCAAAGGAGGCTATTTTTTCATGATTAAACCACTAGGTGAACGCGTATTGGTAGAACCAAGCGAGCAAGAGCAAACCACTTCTTTCGGGATCGTGCTTCCGGACTCTTCCAAGGAGAAACCGCAAGAAGGCACAATTATCGCTGTAGGCAGCGGAGCTTTGAAAGACGGAGTACGTGTAGCGCTGGAAGTTAAAGAAGGCGACCGTGTGCTTTTCTCGAAATATGCCGGAACTGAAATCAAATACGAAGGCAAAGAATATCTGATTATGAAAGAAAGCGACATTCACGCGATTCTTGACTAGTCTGTTAGAGCCTTTCATAAGTTAGACCCCGATTACTTATATACACAAAACTTAAGTTTATGCTTTCGAAGCGAGTTTTGTACGAAGTGAAATTAATGAAGCGAATGCTACACAAAACTTTTAGGAGGTTAACAACACAATGGCAAAAGAAATTAAATTCAGTGAAGATGCCCGCCGCGCTATGCTGCGCGGGGTTGATGCTTTGGCAAATGCGGTTAAAGTTACACTCGGACCTAAAGGCCGTAACGTGGTGCTTGAGAAGAAATTCGGCAGCCCGCTGATCACTAATGATGGTGTTACCATCGCCAAAGAAATCGAGCTTGAAGATGCATTCGAGAACATGGGCGCGCAGCTTGTTAAAGAAGTTGCTACCAAAACTAACGATGTAGCCGGTGACGGTACTACAACTGCAACAGTTCTGGCTCAAGCCATGATCCGCGAAGGTCTGAAGAACGTAACTGCAGGCGCTAACCCTATGGTTATGCGTAAAGGTATCGACAAAGCGGTTAAAGCTGCTGTTCTTGAACTGCAGAGAATTTCCAAGCCTATCGAAGATTCCCAGTCTATCGCACAAGTAGCTGCTATCTCTGCTGCTGACGAAGAAGTAGGCCAACTGATTGCTGAAGCTATGGAAAAAGTCGGCAAAGACGGCGTTATCACCGTTGAAGAATCCCGCGGATTCCTGACTGAGCTTGAAGTGGTAGAAGGTATGCAGTTCGACCGCGGTTACATTTCCCCGTACATGATTACTGATACGGACAAAATGGAAGCTGTTCTGGAGAACCCGTACATCCTGATCACTGACAAAAAAATCAGCAGCACTCAGGAAATTCTTCCTTTGCTTGAGAAGATCGTTCAACAGGCGCGTCCGCTGGTTATCATCGCTGAAGATATCGAAGGCGAAGCTCAGGCAATGCTGATCGTGAACAAACTGCGCGGAACCTTCAATGCAGTAGCTGTTAAAGCTCCTGGATTCGGCGACCGCCGCGAAGCTATGCTGCAGGATATCGCTGCTCTGACAGGCGGCCAAGTGATCACTGAGAAGCTTGGACTTGATCTGAAAAGCACTTCCATCGAGCAACTGGGTAACGCACGTCAAGTGCGCGTAACCAAAGAAAACACTACAATCGTAGACGGAAGCGGCGACAAAGCGGATATCAATGCACGTGTAAGCCAAATCCGCTCCCAGCTGGAAGAAACTACTTCCGAGTTCGACAAAGAAAAACTGCAGGAGCGTCTGGCTAAATTGGCTGGCGGCGTAGCCGTTGTCAAAGTCGGTGCTGCTACTGAAACTGAACTTAAAGAGCGCAAGCTCCGCATCGAAGATGCCCTGAACGCAACCCGCGCTGCGGTTGAAGAAGGTATCGTATCCGGTGGGGGTACTGCTCTTGTGAACGTATATGCTGCTGTTGCTGCTGTAGTAGCTGAAGGCGACGAAAGAACCGGCGTTAACCTCGTGCTGCGCGCACTGGAAGAACCTGTTCGCACCATCGCTGCTAACGCAGGCCAGGAAGGTTCCGTTATCGTGGACCGTCTGAAAAAAGAAGCTGTAGGTATCGGCTATAACGCTGCTACCGATGAGTGGGTAAACATGTTCGAAGCGGGTATCGTTGACCCTGCGAAAGTAACCCGTTATGCTCTGCAGAACGCGGCTTCCGTAGCGGCAATGTTCCTGACTACTGAAGCTGTTATCGCTGACAAGCCAGAACCGGAAAAGGGCGGAATGCCTGATATGGGCGGCATGGGCGGTATGGGCGGCATGATGTAAGACAGCGAATAACCCTTGCTGAGGCAAGGGGGAGCTGTTGGGGAGTTCAATTCCCCACATAGGGTAATACAATTAGAGGCTTCTCACGAGTTCAATAAACTTGTGGGAAGCCTTTTTTTAGCTTTGAGGATTCAAAAGTAAGGATAACTAGTGATTAAATGGAAAATTAAACCGATATATAGGTTATTAGTAATCTTCTTGTTTTATATAAGCTTTCCAACGATGAAGTAGTGTATAAAGAATTGGAGGGAAGGAATGTCAGCTGGAAAAATGGTGTTTGACGCCGATGAAGCCCGGCGTCTGCAAACGAAAATAAGCCAGGTAAGTGAAGACACGAACCGGTTGTACCTGCAACTGAAAAACCAGGCCAGCCAATGGGACGGGCTACCCATAGGGACAGGCCGGTTGCAAGCTCAGGTGCTTATCAACGAGCTGACTGTAGAGGCGGAGAAGCTTGAGGATCTCATTCGGATAGCGGTGAAGGGTGTTCAGGACGTGCAGGACGAAAGCAAGCGTCAGGCGGGCCAGCTCAGCCAGCAGTTCGGCATTTTTGGCGGTATGTTCGGAAGTTTTGGAGCAGGGTTCGGGAGCGCGGGAAGGTTGCCAATTCCGGCCTTTGCCCAGAAGATATCAACCCACCTGATTTCTTCGATAGCGATCCTGAGCGGCAAGGATGAACTGAACATGGATCCAATGGTGCGGAAGCTTCTGGACATGATCAGTCAGTCCGGCCTGGGGACAGTGGACTCAATTGCCGTGCAAAGCAAGCTCAAGGATATCTACGAAGCTCGGGACCAGATCGCAAAGGCGCAGACGGCTTTTGGCGTGTACCAGGCATTTGGAAACCAGGCGCAGATGGATAGGGTGCACCAGTTGGCGGAAGAGGCACGGGCGAAGCTGAAATCGTTTGGAGTGGATGAGGTCCAGTACCAGGCGGGGAAGGATCTGAGTGTCTACTTCAAGCAGCCTGCAGTCAAGGCATGTAAGTATGATCCGTCCATTACGTCTGGTAACGTACCTCTGGTACAGAATGAAGCATATCTACTGCTGCTGCGGATGGGGATGGAAGATGGAGTTCAGGGCAATTGGGCGAAGGGGCAGCTGGAAGGCATTCATGCTACAATGAAGCAAATGATAGCTACAGGGGTCAATTTAGGCGTACATATGATGAGGAACCAAGGTGCAGAAGCTTGGGGAGAAGTTGCCCGGTTAACATCCTCATTTGCGCAATTAGAAAGCTATAATCTGTTTAAAAGCAAAGCGCCGGATGAACAAGCGGAAGCACCAGAGAAGCCGAAAAATGCATTGTTAAAATCGCTGGACAGTTTCAAGGAGATTGGGACGGGTTTCATGGATACGTTAAGAATCCGTGCGGATAAAGCCACAGATTCCCCCTATGACTTTGTCAACTGGATAACGTTAGGCATTGCAGGCGATCTTCCCGTAGGGATATACAGGCAAGCCAAAGAGCGGGCGGATCATATGTTGGATTCACCGGAGAAGTTTGCGGATTGGTTGACGCTCGGGACAGTAGAAATGGGGAAGGGGGCATTCCACCCCGAAGAAAGCTGGTCCGCAGAGCATTGGCTGAACAGTTTGGGAGTAGTATCGTTGTTGGTGGGTCCCTTGGAAAAGTCCTTGTTATCTACAGGTGGCGAATTGCCGAAACCGATGATTTCAAAAAATGCAGCTGACAATGGGATGGATATATTCAGTAAAGATAAGGGCGGGCAGGGTATTGAGGGGACGGGAAATTTTGATTACAAAGAATGGGCAGACATGCCTGTTAGCGGTGAAGTCAGAATAACATCCAATGGACAAAGATTAATTAGCATAAGTGAATTGAAGTTGTTTAAAAAAGAAATGAATGGAAAAGGAATTGAACTTATTCCTGATAAAAAAGGAAGTATATTACCGGATGATGTGGCTGCTGCTTTCGATCCAGATACTGGATCGATAATCTTAAGAAAAAACCCAACCTATTTAAGTGCTGTTCATGAATCATACCATGCTGAGCAATGGATGAAGTTGGGAAAAGAAAATTATTTAAAGCAATCAAGACTCGAAAGGGAAGAGTATGTTTTTAACGAAATAATGAAGAACAAAGATAAGTTTTCAGAAGCCGAAATATTATTTTCTATGAAGTATATTTATAAAGTAAGGCATGGAGAATGGCCACCACGAGATTGGACAGGATTCACAGATTGAAAGGAGAACAATTAAGTATGAACTTATCAAGTAAGCAAGCATTGGAGATTGCTTCGGCATATACAGAGAAATACAATTTATCAGGAAAAATTGTAATTAATAATGAAAGAACTGTAAAATCATATGATGGATTTGATGGAGTAGAAGGGATTACATGGATTGTCTTAGTTACAATAGAACCTACAATTTATCATGCGGATAGTGAATTTTCTATTATTATTTCTGATGAAAAGTCACAGGTTGAATACATTATTGATGCAAATGGGCATTATTACGCTCCTCATATAAAAGGAAGTGGCGGTATGACGGATGAAGAATTTGATTCACTATGGGATGATGACAGTGATAGCTAGAATTATTTAAATAGGTAACAGACTCATCATATTGCATCAACTATGGCAGGTTTAGAAAGCTATAATCTGTTTAAAAGCAAAGCGCCGGATGAACAAGCGGAAGCACCAGAGAAGCCGAAAAATGCATTGTTAAAATCGCTGGACAGTTTCAAAGAGATTTGGACGGGTTTCATGGATACGTTAAGAATCCGTGCGGATAAAGCCACAGATTCCCCTATTATTCGCTTTTTCAAACCTTGCCAGGTCGGGCAAGGTTTTTTTGTTATGGATACTCACTGAAGAGACAATTTCATTGTTCGGACATCTATCCGCACACCCACCCGCCCCCGCTCTAACAATATACTGCTGCACCCAATCAGAAATGCTTTTGAAAGAGTAGATTACTATGAGGGTGTTGTGATTGGAGCGGTAGCAATGGCTGGTGGCGAAAAAGTGGACAGGGAGTAAGGGCGCATTCATTTCTGATGACAGAATCTAGATTACATTATAGGAACGGGGGGACTACCCATGGATTTCAGTGCATTGACTGGCCTTTTTGTGAATAACAATGGTTCGGTCGTGCTAAATGTCCTGTTATCTACTGCATTAATCTGGAGTATTAAGCAAATTGCGAACAAAGAGAAAGTGATTCAGAATTACCAGAAACGTGATGAAGAGAACGAAAAGCAGCTGAATGAATATAACCGTACGCTCGTCAAGCTGCTAATCGAGAGAGGCACTGCGGAGAAGAAACCTAAAGATGAGGAGGTCGTCAACAAGTGAAGCTCCTCGATATATTCAGAAAACACGAGATGAAGCCCAGCCGGGTCAAGCATGAAATAGATACCTTGGGCGAAATTCAGGAAGCGTATGAATCCAATGATCTGGAGAGACTCATTGATCTGCACCGTACCGGCTTAGGTAGAAGGGGAGATGATCTGCATGGAAATTGTTGACTTGACACTGATCACACTGGAAACGATAGCCTTTATAGCTTTTACTGCTTATGTTATCCGTTACCGCAGGTATTTTATGGGACGAGGCCCCTTGCGGACGTATAATTTGTATCTCCGGAGTGTATGGGTTACCTACGGGGCTGTAGCACTGCTAT
Organism: Paenibacillus sp. FSL R10-2736; assembly: GCF_038000245.1. NCBI lineage: Bacteria > Bacillati > Bacillota > Bacilli > Caryophanales > Paenibacillaceae > Paenibacillus > Paenibacillus sp. FSL R10-2736. Next base: position 6,295,342 of record NZ_JBBOBN010000001.1, on the reverse strand, counting down.
GTCTCAATCTGTTGTGGGGACGGCTGAACATCATTCTCGGATATAATACGGACGGCAGCCTATCGGGCATAATGAGGGAGTATGTCCTGATTCTGACCCTCGTAATGCTCGTATTCGCAGGCTGGATGCATAAGGAGCTATGGGATTCCAACCGGCGTGAAGAAAAGAACCGGGCCCGTTCAAACCAATCAAACAGACTCAAATAGGCCTAAATAAGCCCAGAGAGACGCAGATTCACATCATAGCTATTCCTGTGCTGGACGAGCTGGCCAACGGAAGGGATCTCCCGGGGAAGTATGGAGCATTCACAGCGTATTCCGCTCTCGTGAAAAAGGATATTCATATATAATAGGGGAAAAGAGTACAAGGAGGCGGTCTGTTTGACTACTAACAATACACTCCAGGTGGCCACCTTCGCCGGCGGCTGCTTCTGGTGTATGGTCAAGCCGTTCGACGAGCTGCCGGGTATAGTCTCGGTGGTATCCGGTTACACGGGAGGACATACGGAGAATCCTACCTACGAGGCATTAGGAAGAGAAGCTACAGGGCATAGGGAGGCCGTGCAGATCACCTTTGACCCGGAACGTTTCCCTTATGAACGTCTGCTGGACATTTATTGGCAGCTGATTGATCCGACAGACGGCGGCGGGCAATTTATGGACCGGGGGCGTGCTTACGAGGCGGCGATTTTTGTACACAGTGAAGAGCAGCGGCAGAAGGCGGAGCTGTCGAAGGCGGCGCTTCAGGCCAGCAAGCGGTTCAAAGCACCGATTGTGACGGAAATTCTGCCGGCAGCAGCCTTCTATCCGGCGGAAGCGGAGCATCAGCATTATTATAGAACCCATCCGCTGGACTACAAGCTGTACCAGAAGGGTTCAGGCCGTGATGATTTCACGGAGCTGCACTGGAACAGCCGCGAAGACAAGAAGCAGCTGCTGAAGCAGCTGACAGAGCTGCAATATGAGGTCACCCAGAAGAAGGCTATGGAGCCGCCGTATCAGAACGAGTATTGGAACCACTTCGGGGAAGGGATCTACGCCGATATGATCAGCGGTGATCCGCTATTCAGCTCCACGGACAAATTCGATGCCGGCACCGGCTGGCCCGGATTCACCAAGCCGGTGGAAGAGGGGCTGATCCGCCGAGAAGCGGACTACGGCAGCGGTGAAGTGCGGACGGTGCTGCGCAGCAGGCTGAGCGGGGCTTATCTGGGGGATTTATCCTACGATGGCCCGGAGCCGGCGAAGCTGCATTACCGGGTGAATTCCGCCGCACTGCGTTTTATTCCGAAGAATGAGCTTGCGGAGAAAGGGCTTGGGCGGTATTTAGAGCAGTTTGAGCGGGAGAGCCGAGGTTAACTCCGGATGAAGGCAGACTTCAGGACGGAATATCATATGTATTAGGGCAGGCTTCCGGATCTGGGGGACTGCCCTAACTTGTTTTTAATGGGGATTATTCATGATTAGCGAGTGTAAGGCATAATATATAACGTCAAGAAAAGAGGAGATCTCCGGCATGGGAGAAGCATCGGCTTCAGTGCGGGGGATGATGTCCGGAAGCGTGGAGCATGAAGGGGAATGGATTTGGATTCAATCATATCTAGGAATTATAAGCCGTAATTTAGCGATTAGTGATACAGAAGCCGGTACCTCTATTAGGGTATGGGCTTTTTCTTTTTCTATTACCCGGGAAGCAGGTGAGGCATATGCCCGAGATAGACAATCAAACCGTCATGATCCGCGGCAATACATTAACCATTGAGGAAGTTGTTAAGGTGGCCCGGTATTATCGGATGGTGGACCTGAGCGAGGAGAGCTGCCGCAAGGTGGACCGTACCCGCCAATATGTAGAGAAGCTCCTGCTGGAGAAAAAAGTGGTGTACGGCCTCACGACCGGCTTCGGCAAATTCAGTGATACGTACATCTCGCCGGAGGATACGAAGCAGCTGCAGCTTAATCTGATCCGCAGCCACTGCTGCGGAATTGGCGAGCCGTTCCCGGAGGAGGTCGTGCGCGCAATATTGCTGCTGCGGATAAACGCCTTATCCCTTGGTTATTCCGGCATCCGTCTGGAGGTGATCCGGCTGATGGTGGAGATGCTTAACCGGGGCGTAGTTCCGGTAATTCCGGAGAAAGGCTCCCTGGGCGCAAGCGGTGACCTCGCCCCTTTGTCGCATATGGTACTGGTTCTGATCGGCGAAGGCGAAGCCTATTATCAGAGTATACGGATGCCTGGTGCTCAGGCGCTGGCCAAGGCGGGGCTTGCGCCAATTGTCCTTGCGGCCAAGGAGGGGCTGGCCCTGATCAACGGAACACAGGTGATGACCGCTGTCGGCACGCTGGCCTGCCGGGATGCGCTGAATCTGGCCAACTGGGCCGACTGCACGGCCGCGCTCAGCTGTGAGGCGCTGCGGGCGGTCCGGGATGCGTTCGACCCGGCAACGCATGCGGTTCGTCCGCATCAAGGCCAGCGCCAGGCGGCCGATAATATCCGCAATCTGACAGCCGGCAGTAAGCTGATGACTAATCAGGGGGAAGTGCGGGTGCAGGATGCCTATTCGCTGCGCTGCGCGCCGCAGGTTCACGGTGCAAGCCGTGATGCGCTGGCTTACATCGCAGAGAAGCTGGAGATTGAGATTAACTCGGCCACGGACAATCCGCTGATCTTCGCGGATGAAGACAAGGTGATCTCAGGCGGGAACTTCCACGGGCAGCCGGTTGCGCTGCCGATGGATCATCTGTCCATCAGCGCGGCGGAGCTGGCGGATATTGCCGAGCGGCGGATCGAGCGGCTGGTCAATCCGCAGCTGAACGAGGGACTGCCCCCGTTCCTGACGAAGAACGGCGGGCTGCAGTCCGGGTTCATGATCGCCCAGTATGCGGCGGCGTCCGTGGTGTCCGAGAATAAATCACTGGCTCATCCGGCCAGTGTGGATTCGATCCCCTCCTCCGGCAATCAGGAGGATCATGTAAGCATGGGCACGATCGGCGCCCGGAAGGCGAAGCAGATCGTCGACAATACCTATGCGGTGCTGGCGATCGAGCTGCTCTGCGGGGCGCAGGCTGCCGATTTTCGGGGGCCGGAGCTGCTCGGGGCGGGCACGAAATGGCTGTATGACCGATGCCGGGAGCTGGTCCCGTTCGTGGAAGGGGACCGGGTGCTGTCCGGTGATTTCGCCACTATCGCCGAGTGGATGAAGGAAGCGGATGTGCTGGAGGAGCTGTTCACACTGGTTCCGTTTCATTCCTGATCAAGGGCAAGCAGAAACATTCGATTCCGCTAACCGGTTAGTTACTGGAGGACGGGGTCTGGCCGATCAAGCCTTTTGGCGAGTTTTAAACGAGGCAATGGGGCGGTAATGAAACTGTTTGCTCAGAGTTCATGTCTGGAAGCCGGCTGAGAACTTTAGTTCAGCCGCTGTAGGCATAATTGTTGTAAATTTTGCAACTTTGATACCTGGATACCCGGGTGTTCAGGGGGATTGTTGTATGGAATACAACAATTCTTCCGCTAAGCCGGCTGGAAGAGGCGGAATGCTGTATTTTCTACAACAATTTCCGGTTACGGCCGATCTGATGAAGGGAATGTTGTATTTTGTGCAGGATTGTTAATCAAAATTGTAATTTGCTCTCTTGCGGGATAACGCTGCATTCAACCACGTATGAAAGTTCCCGCTGGAAGGGGAGTTATCTACAGCATAAGCAGTCACAGGATTCCCGGCATGATCAGCATGTTCAATGGAGGAAGGGGAGTTAAGAATATGAGTATGGACGAACCAAGAGTCTGCCGCGCGCCAAGAGGCAGCGGGCTGAACACCAAGGGCTGGGTGCAGGAAGCGGCGCTGCGCATGCTGATGAACAATCTCGATCCCGAGGTGGCGGAGCACCCGGAGCAATTGGTTGTCTATGGAGGCATCGGCAAGGCCGCGCGCAACTGGGAGAGCTATGATGCTATTGTGCGCTCCCTTAAGATGCTCGAGGACAACGAAACTCTGCTGATACAGTCCGGCAAGCCGGTTGCCGTCTTCCGCACCCATCGTGATGCCCCGCGCGTGCTGCTGGCCAATTCCAATCTGGTGCCGGCCTGGGCCAACTGGAGTACCTTCCATGAGCTGGACCAGAAAGGGCTGATGATGTACGGGCAGATGACGGCGGGCAGCTGGATTTATATCGGTACGCAGGGAATTGTGCAGGGGACATATGAGACGTTCGCGGAGTGTGCGAGGCAGCATTTCGGCGGTTCACTTCAGGGGAAGATCACACTTAGCGCGGGACTCGGCGGCATGGGAGGCGCGCAGCCGCTGGCCGTCACCATGAACGGCGGGGTATTCATCGGCATCGATGTGGACCGGACGCGGATTGAGAAAAGAATCCAGTCCCGCTACTGCGATGTGCTGGCCGAAACGCTGGATGAGGCGCTGTCGCTGGCTGAAGCAGCCCGGGACACCGGGCGGGCGCTTTCGGTGGGCGTGCTCGGCAATGCGGCAGAGGTATTGCCGGTGATGATATCCCGGGGATTTGTCCCGGATATTCTGACCGACCAGACCTCGGCCCATGATCCGCTGAACGGCTATGTGCCGGAAGGCTTCACGGTGGATACGGCTAAGCAGCTAAGAATTGAAGACCCGCAGGGATATATACAATTGGCGCGAAAGAGTATCGCCCGCCACGTCGAAGCGATGCTGGAGCTTAAGCGGAGGGGGGCGGTTACCTTCGACTACGGCAATAATATCCGCCAGGTCGCTTATGATGAAGGCGTGAAGCAGGCTTTTGACTTCCCGGGCTTCGTCCCGGCCTATATCCGCCCGCAATTCTGCGAAGGCAAAGGACCGTTCCGCTGGGTCGCCCTGTCGGGCGATCCAGAAGACATCCATAAGACGGATGCGGCTATTCTAAAGGCATTTCCAGGTAACGAAGGGCTGAAGCGCTGGATTATGCTGGCGCAGGAGAAGATTTCCTTCCAGGGGCTGCCTGCACGGATTTGCTGGCTCGGCTACGGTGAACGGGCGAAGTTCGGGCGGATTATCAATGATATGGTGGCAGCCGGAGAGCTGTCTGCGCCGATTGTTATCGGCAGGGATCATCTCGATGCAGGCTCTGTCGCTTCCCCCAACCGGGAGACGGAAGTGATGCGTGACGGCAGTGATGCGGTATCGGATTGGCCGCTGCTGAATGCGCTGGTCAATACCGCTGCAGGCGCCAGTTGGGTATCGCTGCACCACGGCGGAGGCGTCGGCATGGGCTATTCGCAGCATGCCGGAATGGTCGTGGTGGCGGATGGAACGAAGGAAGCGGAAGCACGGCTTGAACGGGTGCTGACCTCAGATCCGGGGATGGGCGTAGTCCGCCATGCGGATGCGGGTTATCCCCTGGCTGTGGAGACAGCCAAGGATCAAGGCATTGTGATGCCCATGCTGATTGACCCGAAAGGAGTCAAGTGATGATCTATATTCAGAACGCTGCGCAGATCGCGACGCTTGGCGGTGCCGGCAATAAGCCGAAGACGGGCAAGGAGATGGAGGAGCTCGGGCTAATCGGGCACGGGGGAATCGTGATTGAAGACGGTATCTTCACCTTCGTCGGCAGTGATGAGGATGCGCGCAGCTATGTGGAGCAGCATGCCGGAGATAAACAGGTGACGGTGTTCTCAGCGGAAGGGAAGACCGTTACGCCGGGGCTGGTCGATCCCCATACCCATGCCGTTTTTGCCGGCTCCCGGGAGTTTGAGCTGAATCTGCGGCTGCAGGGCGCTAAATATATGGACATTCTAAATGCCGGAGGTGGAATTCTGTATTCCACCGAACGGACCCGGGAAGCTACGGAGGAACAGCTGATCGCCGAAACCGTGAAGAGGCTGGACCGTTTCCTGGCGCATGGGGTAACGACCATCGAAGCCAAGAGCGGATACGGATTGCGGCTGGAGGATGAGCTGAAGCAGCTGCGGGCGGCCCGGAGGCTGGATGCTTCCCATCCGGTGGATGTGGTGTCCACATTCATGGGCGCCCATGCCGTGCCGGTGGAATATCGCGGCGATGCGGATGGATATGTCCGCTGCGTGATTGAAGAGATGATTCCGGCTGTGGCCCGGGAGGGGCTGGCGGAGTTCTGTGATGTGTTCTGCGAAGAGGGAGTATTCACGGTGGAGCAGTCCAGGGACATTCTGGAGGCAGGCCGGAGCTGGGGGCTGAAGCCCAAGCTCCATGCCGATGAGATTGTCTCCTGCGGAGGAGCGGAGCTGGCCGCCGAGCTGGGGGCAGTGACAGCGGATCATCTGCTGCATGCTTCCGAAGCTGGCATACAGGCGATGGCGGAGAGCGGAGTAATCGCCGTATTGCTTCCGGGTACAGCCTTCTTCCTAATGGCGAAGCCTGCGGATGCGCGGGCGATGATTAATGCCGGTGTGCCTGTTGCGCTGTCGACCGACCGCAATCCCGGCTCCTCCCCGACGGAATCGCTGCCGTTTATTATGAATCTGGCCTGCCTGACGATGGGCATGACTCCGGCGGAGGTGCTGACAGCCTGTACAATCAACGCGGCACATGCGATCTGCCGTGCGGATGTGATCGGCAGTATTGAGGTTGGCAAACAGGCAGATATGGTAATGTTCGATGCGCCGAATGTTCTCTACCTCCAGTACCATTATGCAGTGAATCTGGTGGATACCGTGTTCAAGAAGGGTGAGGTAGTCATTCAGAACGGACGGAGGGTATGGTGATGAGAGCCTTGCGGATTAATGCGGAACGTCTGCAGAATAACATCCGGGAGCTGGCTATGTTCGGCCTGAATGAGCAGACCGGAGGGCTGGACCGGACGACCTTCACTGAGGCCGAGCTGGCCGCCCGGCAGTGGCTCAAGAGTAAGCTGCTGGATCTGCAGCTTAGGGTCAGGGTAGATGAAGCGGCGAATATCTGGGCCACCCGAAGGGGCGCGGGACAGGGGACTATATCCGGAGATTCGGATGTTATGGAATGTACAGAGGTTTCGGAAGACTTAGAGGTTTCAGGAGTTCCGGATGGGCAGAGGATTTCAGATCAGTTAGGAAATTCCGCAGCTGCCGGCAGAGCACGGGAGAGCCTTCCGGTGATCGCGTTCGGCTCCCACATCGATACGGTTCCAAACGGCGGTAAATATGACGGTGCGCTTGGGGTTCTGCTGGCTCTGGAGGTCATGAATGTACTGGAAGAGAACAAGATCAGCACCCGGCATCCGCTGGAGCTGGTTTCCTTCAGTGCGGAAGAACCCAATCCGTTCGGACTATCCACGTTCGGCAGCCGGGCGGTCTCGGGCAAGCTCGAACAGGATGATCTTGCCGGAGTGCGCAATGATCAGGGGCAGCTGCTGACGGAGGCGCTGCGGCGGGCAGGCGGCGATCCTGAGCATTTCGAACAATGCCGGAGGGAACCCAAGGCGCTTGCGGCTTTTCTCGAAGTCCATATTGAGCAAGGTAAGCGTCTGCTGGACCGGGGCATTCCAGTGGGAATCGTCACCGCCATCACGGGAATTTACCGCGAGGAGATTACCGTCACGGGAGAAGCGAATCATGCCGGTACCACCTTGATGCAGGACCGGAAGGATGCGCTGATGGGCGCTTCTGAGATGATGCTGGCGTTCGAAGCGGTCTGCCGGAAGCATCCGGCGGATGAAGCCGTGGGCACGATCGGGCGGATCAGCAATGAACCGAATGCCGCCAATATTATTCCGGAGAAGGTACTCTTCCATCTGGAGGCCAGGGGAGCGGACCGCCAGCAGATTCAGGACATGATAGAGGACTGGAGCCAGCAGGGTGAGGATATTGCCCGAAGCAGAGGCCTCCGGCTGGAGCGGCGGCTGATTCTGGATCAGTCACCGCAGCCGATGGATGCGCTGATCATGGGTGCGAGTGCTGCACAGGCAGAGGCGCTGGGGATTCCGGTTCTGCAGCTGGGCAGCATGGCTGGTCATGATGCTACGCATATGGCTTCGCTGACCCGCGCAGGAATGCTCTTCGTACCGAGCCTGGGCGGCAAAAGCCATTGCCCGGAGGAAGAGAGCCGGATAGCGGATATTGAGAAGGCGGGCAATATCCTGCTGCAGTCTATTCTGGCACTCGATGAGCAACTAAGCCGTTAGGAGGACCAAAACATGCGCGAAATATATTCAGCAGATGTTCTGTACACGCAGGACGAATTCAAGAAGAATGGCGCTCTGCTGGTGGAGAACGGGATAATTACGGATGTGGGAGAACGTGAAGAGCTGAGGGATCGCTATCCCGATGCCAGGCACATCCACTGGGAGGGCAGAGCTATCGTCCCCGGTACCGTCAATTCACATAATCACTCCTTCCAGAGTCTGCTGCGCGGGATCGCGATTGATAAACCGTTTCTGGATTGGCGGGATCAGGCCCTGTACAAGTACACACCGCTTCTCGATGAAGAGGCCATCTATACCGGCGCGCTGCTTGCCTTCGGAGAGATGCTGCGCTACGGAATCACGACCGTCTGTGATTTCTTCTATGTGCATAACGGCGGAACTGTCTACGATGAAGCTGTGATCCGGGCCGCGGGTGATCTGGGAATCCGGCTTGTATTTGCCCGCACGATGTATGACTGGACCGGGGCACCACTTGCTTACCGGGAGACGGTTCCGGAGGCTGTAGAGCGGACGCGGTCATTAGCCAAGAAGTATCAGGGCAATCCCATGGTTACGGTACATCCGGCTCCGCATAGCCCGCATGCGGCTTCACCAGAGATGATTAGGGCCGGGCATAAGCTGGCTATGGAGCTGGATACGCCTTTTCATATCCATGTGGCGGAAGAAATGTTCGAGGTAGAAGAGATCCGGCGTGACTATGGCCTGCGGCCTGTGCATTATCTGGATTCCCTGGGCGTTCTCGACGAGCGGATGATTGCGGTTCATCTGGTCTGGCTGGAGGATTCCGAGATTGAGCTGATTGGCGCAAGACGCGGGTCCTTGGCATACTGTCCGTCCAGCAATATGTTTCTGGCTGACGGGGTGACACGCATTCCAGACCTGCTGAAGGCAGGCGTCAGAGTGACACTCGGGACTGACGGAGGCTGCAGCAATAACCGGATCAGCGTGTATGAGGAGATGCGCATGTGTGCGCTTCTGCAGAAGGTCAGCCGACTGGACGGTACCTGCATCACCGCCGGACAGGTGTACCGGATGGGCACCCGGAGTGCCGGGGAGATTCTGCGGCTGCCGGTGGGTTCGCTCGAAACCGGGCAGCACGCCGACTTCGCGGCGCTCGACCTTCAGGATCTGTCGCTGGCTCCGAAGCGGGAATTGTTCGCGAACATGGTCTATGCCATGCAGCCGGGAGCGATCCAGACAGTAGTCGTGGGCGGGAAGGTGGTTTTTGAACAAGGAAAGATCAAGGCATTATCCGAGGCAGCCATCGGAGGACGGGTAGACCGGTTGTTTGAGAAGTGGGCGAGGCTGGAGTAATTCATGTCATTCATCACCATCAGATTCTAATGTATTTCAGACAATTGATTGCTGGAGTCCGGCTCCATAACACCCTTTCTACTGGAATCTGCTGTACAGAGTACAATAGATTCAATTTTTTAAGCATATCTAGGGCTGATCTGTTGTACAAAATCCAATTGAACTCTCGTTGGGGCGCCACCAGTTCAATCTACATAGAAAGAAAATAATGGAAGCCTGGTTATATTTAAGGCTGCCGGAAGCATAAGCTTGTCTATAAGTCCTGTCCACAAAAGGGGTTGAAGACTTGGCGAGTGCGTTTCTAGGCAGCTTTTTATCTGCAATGGCTACGGTTCTTGGCGTGATTCCCATCCTGTTCGTGAAGCGGCTGTCTGAGCTGTGGAAGGATGTGCTGGTGGCCTTTACCGCCGGTATTATGGTGTCCGCGACCACCTTCGGACTGATGCCGCAGGCGATCAAAGAGTCGGGAATCATCGCTCTTACTCTGGGTCTGATTACCGGGGTGCTTCTGCTTGATCTGATCGAGAGCCATATTCCGCATATTGATGTGGAGAACAAGCCCGGTCTCAGCAATCTGGATTCCAAAGCGCTGCTCGTGATGATCGCGCTGTTCATTCATAATATTCCCGAGGGGCTGAGTACCGGCTTCAGCTATGCCAGTGAGCAGGCGAGCCTGGGGCCCATGGTAGCTATTGCGATCGGTGCCCAGAATATGCCCGAAGGCCTGATCCTGGCAATATTTCTGATGAATGCCCGTGCGACCCGGCGCAAGGCATTGACTATTGCTGCCCTGACCGGCCTGATGGAGATGGTATCGGCGGTCATCGGATATTTTACAGCCAGCTATGTGCAGAATGTGGTCGGTTACGGGCTGGCCTTCGCGGCCGGAGCGATGCTCTTCATTGTCTATAAGGAGCTGATCCCGGAGAGCCACGGCCATGGATATGAGCGGCCTTCAACCTATTCGTTTATATTCGGCCTGCTGGCGATGGTATATATCACAACGTTTTTTGGCGGATGAAGGAATTGTTCCATCGCTGCCTGGGCACGGCCATATGCCAGTGCTGCCCAGAAGCTTGGGCTGATCCTGGGACAAGGCGGCAACAAATTTAATCCGCTGCAGAAGGCTACGCGGGCTGAAGCGGTACCATTGATCTCCAAACTATAGTTTCATTGATCTCAATATTCAGACCGCCTATGGTGTAGACACCAGGCGGTGTTTTGTTTGGAATTGAAACTTCGCACGATTTGCGTCTGCTTCCCAAAGCAGCTATACTGGCTGTTATCCCAGCGATTCATAGAGCGCTAGCTTGAAGATGGAAGGTGTGATTTGATGGACAGACTAACCTGGGAAGCTTTACTGACATTTGTACTTCTGGTTGCTGGTTTCATAAGCTTGTATGCTGCCATTCACAAACGGACGAACTTTGCCCGTTACAGTATGACGGTTCTGCTGATTGCCAGCGGGGCTCCGCTCGCGGTGATGCTGGTGCTGGAGAGCAGAAGAGACGCGCTCGATGCGAATATTGGGCTGGGTATGGCTTTTTTGCTGACATGGCTCATTACTGCCCTGGTATTTGCCGCTTCGGTGATTATATGGATCGTTAAGAAGAGAAAGCACGGTTAACCGGATTTATCGCTGTAATTCAAACTTGTTCCCCGGATGTATGAAAAAGAAGCTGTCCAATGACTGCAGATTTCCTGCAGCTTCAAAGGCAGCTTCTTTGGTTTTGGAAACATTCAACTCTACAAGTGCAGTGTATACCGTCCTGCCTTGCTCACCTTACGGACAGCCTCTAGCTCAAGGGCTGAGAGTGGCGGTGAGGTAGCGGATGCAATATTTTGCCGCAGCTGTGCAAGGCTGCTCGCCCCCGGAATAATTGCGGCAACGGCAGGATCAGCCAGCGGATACTGCAGCGCTGTCTGCGTCAAGGTACGGGTGAGGGTAGTCTGCTGCATCAGCTGGCCGTGCAGCTCTGACAGCTCCGCAGCAGTATAGTCCAGATATGCCCGCTCCGCCTTGCTGCGGCCATGTTCTGTCAGGATGCCGCTGGCCAGCGGTCCCCGCGCAATCAGGCTGATACCCTCCCGGGCCAGCAGCGGAAGGATGCTCTCCTCCGGGCGTCTGTCGAGAATGCTGTACTGGCCCATCACACTGACTATTCCCGAGCGCTGCACATATTCCCGGATGACATTCGGCCGGATGGAGGAAATCCCGTAATGACGGATTACCCCTTCCTGCTTCAGCTCTTCAAAAGCTTCGATAGTCTCGTCAATCTCATCTTCCAGCGTTCCCCCGTGCAGCTGATACAGATCGATATAATCGGTCTGCAGCCTGCGCAGACTCTCTTTCACAGCCGAGCGGATATAGCTTTTGGAAGCATCCCAGCTCCAGCCCTCTTGGCCGGGAATTCTGCGGTTGCCCACTTTGGTGGCCAGAATTACATCTGCACGGCGGTGCCGGATCGCCTGGCCGACGATTTCCTCATTGCGGCCTTCATCGTAGAGATCGGCGGTATCCAGGAAATTGATTCCGTGATCAAGCGCTTCGTGAATAATAGCAGCGGCCTTCACCTCATCCGTCCCCAGCGTCATACAGCCGAGGCCCATGGCGCTTACATATAAATCAGATTGTCCCAAACGGTTAGTGTTCATCTGACCTGACGTCCTTTCGTTACTGTAATTGTGTCTATTATATCATCCTGATACGCCAAAACGGCAATCCCGCCGCCGCTGGCTGTCAGCCGGGCGGGCAGGATTGCCGTTATAAGTAAGCGTAAATGTTGTCTTTCAGCCTTTCAGGCGCCGGATTATCCGCGCAGAATGTTCTCGATCTGCTCCAGCTCTTCTGCACTCAGCTCAGGCGCATTCAGGGAAGCTACAGCATCTTCGATCTGGCTGACTTTGCTCGCGCCGATCAGCGCGGAGGTCACTTTGCCGCCGCGGAGTACCCAGGATAAGGCGAGCTGGGACATCTTCTGTCCGCGGGCAGCGGCAATATCGTTCAGCTTGCTTACCTTGGCGATCACCTCGGCCGTGATTTCCTTCTCGGAGAGGAACACGCTTGGTCCGGCTGCGCGGGAATCCGCGGTAATGCCTTTCAGGTAACGGTCGGTCAGGATACCCTTTTGCAGCGGTGAGAAAGCGATAGTGCCGATACCTTCTTCAGCCAGCACATCCTGCAGCCCGTCTTCGATCCAGCGTGACATCATTGAATAGTTCGGCTGATGAATCAGGCAGGGAGTGCCGAGACGGCGGAGAATCTGCGCGGCTTCACGCGCTTCTTCAGGCTTGTAGTTCGAAATACCGACATACAGCGCTTTGCCCTGGCGTACTAGCAGATCCAGTGCAGACATGGTTTCTTCGAGCGGTGTATTCGGATCTGGACGGTGGTGATAGTAGATATCCACATAATCCAGGCCCAGCCGCTTCAGGCTCTGATCCAGACTGGATACGAGATTCTTCTTGGAGCCCCATTCGCCGTACGGGCCGGGCCACATATAGTAGCCGGCTTTGCTGGAGATGATCAGCTCATCGCGGTACGCGGCGAGATCCTTCTTCAGAATCTGTCCGAAGCTCTCTTCGGCGGAGCCTGCGGGCGGACCGTAGTTATTGGCGAGATCGAAGTGGGTAATTCCCAGGTCGAAAGCGCGGCGGACCATGGCCCGGCCGTTCTCGAACACATCGTTGCCGCCGAAATTATGCCAGAGTCCAAGCGAAATCGCCGGGAGCAGCAGGCCGCTGCGGCCGGTGCGGTTATATTTCATAGTGTCATAGCGTTCAGGACTAGCGATATACATATTATTCCTCCTACAATTTGTTGGTTAGTGTGTTCTGTGATTAATGTGTACAAACTGGCGCTCCCTATCCGGGGAATGTTAGCGTTTGCTTCTCCGGCCGGGCCACGTTCTTATTGTACCGAATCCGTGCGGATAATCGTATGTCAGCATGGATGATGTTTATAGAACAATGTCAGTATCGGTGTGGCGGATGCGGTATTCTTTGGGGGAGCAGCCTTTAACCTTTTTGAACATACGGGAAAAGAGCAGTGCGTCCTGATACCCGACAGAATGCGAGATCTCGCCGATGGTACAGCTGGTCTCGGTCAGCAACTCGCAGGCCTTGGCAATCCGGAAATTAAGCAGATACTGCTGCGGCGGCAGACCGATCGTCCGTTTGAACAATGTGGAGAGGTACTTGCGGTCCAGCATCAGAGAAGCGGACATGCTCTCCACGGTGACATTCTCACAGTAATGGGCATGCAGGTAGTGGAGGCATTGCTCGACATAGACACTCTTTTGACGCGGAATCACCAGGTTTGCAGTGGCCGGAACCGTGCGCAGCAGCAGGGATAAGAACTCATAGAGGATTACCTTGAGCGGCAGATCCAGCACATCCTGGCAATCGGCGGCTTCAGACAGCCTCCCGAATAGAGAGGGCATCAGCTCTTGATCCATCGGGAACACCGGCTGCTCCGGCGACAGCGAAGTCCGCGACAACAGATATCCGGCTTCTTCTCCGGTAAAAGCAATCCATGAATAGGTCCAGGGACTGTCCTGGTCTGCGGCATAATGCGTCACAACATGGGGATAGGTGAGGAAGGCTTGTCCTGCCCCCAGCGTGTGGCTCGCTTCCCCGACAATAACTTTGCCGGTGCCTTCGTGAATGAAGTGGATTTTGTACAAATCACGGACCCCGGGTCCGACGGAATGGCCGGGTGCGCATTGCTCCTGTCCCCAATAATGGAGATGTAGATCGGGACTGGTGCGGTGCGGACGATGGGAATTATATTTGAATATGGCCATGCTTCAGCCTCTTTCCTGTATAGGGAGTGTTCTTTGCCTAAAAAGTGTATATTCCCCATTATACATCAGTTTCCCCAAGGCTGATCAACCGCAAAATAACCCCACAAAGTGGGGCTCTGGCTTCGATGATTACTCAGGTACTTTGCGGGGACCCCAAGGCAGATCAACCGCAAAAAGTCCCGGCTCCGCTGAAGGGGAGAGGGACCATACGTACATATTTCATAACACAGATGCCGGAGCTTCGGCAGTGTCAGGCTTCCATTTTGAGCATAACGAGCTCTTCCACGGGCACCCCGTTCACCAGATGCTCCTCCACAATGCGCGCCACATCATCGGTGGTTACATTGTAGTACCAGATTCCGTCAGGATACACGATGACAAAAGGCCCGTTGCCGCATAGGCCGAGGCAGCTGGTTTTGTTGATTTTGACCGTTTTGTTAATCCCGTGTTCCACCATCTGCTCTTTGAATTCCTGCATGACCTCTTCAACATCCTGGTTATTGCAGTGTTCGCTGCAGCAGAAAAGTAAATGTTTCTTGAGCACCTTCAAACGCATATTCATCGCGGTTCCCCCTAAAAGATATCTGAGTGGCTGACCTGTCTTATGAGGAGTATAGCCTCTTTTGGCGGTGCTGTAATGCGGTTGAGACCATTGTTCTAAAAGGCTTAATAAATGCCATGAGGCGGATAATTAAGTGTTATCTATGCTGACTCCGAAACGGGGAATATGAGTAAAATGTGTCCGGAATGCAGGAGGAAATCCGCTTGGAAATTATTTCCCGGATTATTTCCTGTTTCATAAATAATTTTGAGGTTACGTTTACAAGTTTATAAAATATCAGTTTCGCGGATGCCTGTTTGGTTAAGTAAGGGATGTGAAAGTTAAAGTGAGACTAACCTTATTCACAAAATAAGCTACCAGGAGGGAATCGTTATGAACAAGAAAATTGTAGGTGTATTCTATACCGAGCATGAAGCTTCACGGGCCATTGAAGACCTGAAGAGTCACGGGTTTCTGACAGAGGATATCTCAGTGATAGCGAGAAACAAACGGGATGTTGAAGCGATCAGTGATGAGACAGGAACCAAGGCGCCTGAAGGCATGGCATCCGGTGCAGCAACAGGCGGTATACTCGGCGGTGTCACCGGGCTGCTGGCAGGCATCGGCGCACTGGCGATACCAGGGATCGGGCCGATTATTGCTGCCGGACCGATTGCCGCGACATTGACGGGAGTAGCCGTGGGTGCAGGAACAGGCGGGCTTGTGGGCGGTCTGATCGGGCTGGGTATTCCCGAGGATGAAGCGGAGAGTTACGACAACTATGTGGATGAAGGACGCATTCTGGTCATGGTTGATGCAGATAACACGCGGGCAAGTGATGTATACTCCATTTTCCGCAACCATAATTCTGCGAACGCAGACCGTTATATGGATGATCCTAATACAACCGGCGATGCTGCGGATACCGCACGTCATTCGGTCACAGATACCGTGGATGCCGCGTTCAACGGCTCGGGTCTTGAAGGCAGGGACGATACAGGGCTGGATACGATGAATTCGGCAACGGAGCATGATCTCCCGGGGACAAGAGCACTGGATGATGTGAACCGGCCGGGAATGACGGGAGATGTATATTCCGGTACGCCTAATGGCATAGACGGGACGCTGGATAGTACACGAACTGGCGGGTTCAATGATCCGGATGAAGACCGCAAGCTGCGTTTGCGTGAAGAACAGCTGGATGTATCCAAGAACAAGGTGCAGACCGGTGAGGTCAACGTACACAAGGAAATCATCGAAGAGCAGAAAACGATCAATGTCCCGGTTACCCATGAAGAGATTGTCATTGAGCGGCGTGCCGTCAATAACGACACAACAGCAGAGCCGGTTGGCGCGGATGAAACGATCCGAATCCCGGTGAGCGAGGAGCAGGTGGAGGTCCGTAAGAATACGGTCGTTACCGGTGAAGTCGAAATTCACAAACGTGAGATTCAGGGAACCGAGCAGGTACAGGATACGGTCAGACGCGAGGAAGCACGGGTCGACAAGAGCGGAGATGTGAAGGTGGACGGCAGTGACGAGCTGCTGAGAGACCACAGCCGCAGCCGTTAAATAGCAGTGACGTTATAACATTCTGACAGGCTAGATGACGGGATTTGTCATTAAGGCTAAAGCTAGTGGGAACGACCTTGCCGTCACTTTAATCATGGAACTGTTTCAGCGAGAAAATAAAAGGGTTTCCGCGAAGTCCAGCCGGACTTCACGGAAACCCTTTTGTATATTCATTGAACCGGTAATCTTCGGATCAGAATGAAATTCAGCTTGAAGCAAAGGGCCCAATCCGGCGAGGCTTTAACTGTATTTTCTGCAACTAAAATCACTGATAATTGCCCGGGAAGTGCTTTAGTTGCACTTTATACAATTATATTGACCAGTTTCTCTCAAAAGGCTCACCTCATGCTATTTTAGCTGTACAGAATACACTTAGCGTAATAAATCTGGGCGTATACCTTGTTTTAACTGTACGAAATACAATTATCCGCTGCCCCTGTGCCTACATAAAGGCCGCATTGGCTCTGGCCGGAATGACCTCCGGGATGTCCTTGCCCGGCAGGAAATGAATGCTGCGGATGTAGCGGATCGTACGGCTCTGCGCCCGCATGATCACCGAATGGGTCTCGGCGCGTTCCTTGCCGATGAAGCGGACGCCGCTGAGGAACTCGCCGGAGGTTACCCCGGTGGCGGCGAAGATGACATCGCCGGTGCCGACCATATCCTCCATGGACAGCACCCGTGCCGGATTGTCCAGACCCATCTGCAGGCAGCGCTGCATCTCGAAGGGGCCTTCGGGCAGCAGCCTGCCCTGAAGCTCTCCGCCCAGGCAGCGCAGTGCGGCGGCGGCGAGTACACCTTCCGGTGCTCCGCCGGAGCCCATGTACAGATCTACATCGCTGTCCGGCAGCGCAGCGGCTATTGCCCCGGCGACATCGCCGTGATTGATCAGCTTGATGCGCACGCCTGCTTCACGCAGGATGCTGATCAAGCCTTCATGCCGCTTGCGGTCCAGCACCATCACCGTCAGCTCGGAGAGCGCTTTGCCGGTGATCATGCCGGCTTTGCGCAGCGTTACTTCGGCCGGATCGTCCAGGCTTAGCTTACCGGCCAGCTCCGGTCCGCAGGCCAGCTTCTCCATATAGATATCCGGTGCATGCAGCAGGCTGCCCTTGTCAGCAATTGCAATCACCGACTGTGCATTATGCAGTCCGCAGGCGACGACCTCGGTCCCTTCCAGCGGATCTACCGCTACATCGACGGAAGGGCCGTTCCGGTTACCGACACGTTCTCCGATATAGAGCATCGGCGCCTCATCCATCTCGCCTTCGCCGATCACCACGGTTCCGTCAATGGAGACAGAATCGAACATGGAACGGATTGCGGTTGTGGCAGCATCATCTGCCGCATTCTTGTCGCCCCGGCCAATCCAGCGTGCTGAGGATAAAGCACCCAATTCAGTGACCCGTACAATTTCCAGTGCCAATTCGCGTTCCATAATGATTCCCTCCAGTATAGTTAGATTAGATATAACCCATAATGATGCCGGCGGTTTCTTCAATCGCCTTATCCGTAATATCAATGACCGGGCAGCCCAGCTTGGCGAACAGTGTTGCCGCATATTCCATCTCTTCTGTAATGCGTTCGAGGCTGGCATATTGCGAGCCGGTAGGCAAGCCCAGCATCTTCAGCCGCTCAGAGCGGATCTTCAGCATGTACTCCGGCTTCATGGTCAGACCGATGATCCGGTTCGGCGGCAGGCTCAGCAGCTGCTGCGGCGGACCGACCTCCGGGACGACCGGATAATTCACCACCTTCTTGCCGCGGTGGGCCAGAAAGATGCTGAGCGGTGTCTTCGAGGTGCGGGACATGCCGAGCAGAACAATATCCGCCTTCAGCATGGCCCCGAGATCACGTCCGTCATCACAGGCGACGGTGAATTCAATCGCCTCGATCCGGCTGAAATATTCCTCGTCCAGCTGATGCAGCAGTCCGGGCCGGGCCTCCGGAGCATCATCGAAGGTATCGATGAACGCCTGCATCATCGGGCCCATAATATCCACAATCCGCAGATCGAGGCGGACCGCCTCCTCGCGGATCATCTCCCGCAGCTCCGGCTGGACCAGGGTATAAGCTACGAAACCCTGAAGCTGGGCGGTCTCTTCCATTAATTTGCGCAGTTCATCTTCATGTCTGACATTGCCGTATCTTCTGATCGTGACACGCTGATTCTGAAATTGGTGAATGACGGCCTGCACGACAGCTTCCGCCGTATCTCCAATAGAATCCGAGCATATCGTAATGTAATGGGTGGATGGCTCCATGCTCTATCGATTCCTCCGTTATCCTTTGGCTTCAAGCTCGAGGAGAAGCTTCACGATGGAAGTCTTCGTGAGCCGCCCTACTACGTCCAGACCTGAGCCGGACCCTTCCCCGCTGCCGGGAACAACTACCGGCAGACTGTCTACCTCGTGGTATATCATGCGCTGCGCGGCGTCAAGCACCGTGTCATCGGGCGAAACTGTTACTACCTTGGGCTGGCGGGTCATGACCATGCTCACAGGCATGGTTACCGCTCCGGGGTTACCGAGCGTGACCTTCAGGAAGTCCTTGCGCGAGGCGACACCGGTCAGCTTGCCGTCGCTATCGCAGATGATCAGCGTACCGACATCCTGAAGAAACAGTGTAACTACGGCGTCCTGAATCGTTGTATTCTCGCGGATAATGACCGGGATGCTCTGGATATCGCTAACCTTGGTATCCTGCAGCAGCCCCCGGCTGTTATGGCGCGCTGCGGCTTTGGTACCGGGGAAATAACCGACCTTCGGCTTCGCATCGACATATTCGAGCATAACCAGGATGGACAAGTCCCCCCGGATGGTCGGCCGGCTCAGGCCCAGGCTTTCCGCGATTTGGTCTCCGGTAATCGGCGCTCTTTTTTTCACAATCTCAATAATTTGCAATTGCCGGGTTGTCAGTTCGATCACAGTTTTCCTCCACTTTCCGGTTTACGTTATAGATACAGGCACTCCCTTGGCAGAAAAGGAGCACCGTGCGCCGATTCCCCCTCTTCATTCAGACGTCCTATTTGGAATTAAATCCCCTAACTTGCTTATATAATACGCAATAATGATCATAAATGCAATATATAGTACGTCATATATAATAATTTTCTGAAAAAATAGGTAGCTTAATCAGATTTACGTTAAGGGAAAAGAAAATATTCTAATATATGGTATTTATTTAATGCTCTTTCCTCACATGTATGGTAAGGTTTGATCAGGCAAGGAGGTGTATTCATTTGAGGAAATCAAGCTTCGTTCTCATTTGCGGGATAGTCATCCTAACGTTGTTATCTGCCGGATGCAGCAAGGACACCCCGAAGTACGCAGAATTGTTCACACAGGTGGAAGAGCACAGGGCTGTGTTCAACCAGCCGCTCGAAGACGGGCTTGCCGTTCTGGGGGTTACCGATGCTGTGGGGGAATATGATCCGAATTTGGGTACAATCATGCAGGATGATGTCCTGACCGTCAATCAAATGGAGTTCATCCAGCAGATTACGGCAGATGTTACAAATGATACAATTATCGGTTACCGGATTGGGACGGTCTTTCCCAGATCAGAAAGCGGTTATGAGGATGCAAGAGAGCTAGTGCGTGCTTTTCTGGAACATTACAAGCCTGCGGATGATGAAGAGGCTGACAAAGTCGAGCAATCGGTTCAGACGATTGACCGGATGGCGCTTCCGCTCATGCCGTCAATAGGCTTTATCCGAGAATCGTGGACATATGGCGAGGGTGAGAACAAGCTGTATATCACCTACAGGATATCGAACAGTTTTGAGAGCGATGAGGAATTGCCGCTGAATTTGTTTTTCAGCTCTGAGGAGTAGCGTTATCCCCCAGCGTGCTTGAGCCATAGGGTGAAAATAACAGAACAGCCCGGAGCCCTTTGTAAGGGTCCAGGCTGTTTTTGCTAACCAGGGGCAGGATTAATTAATCCTGCGGAAGAGCTTCAATGCTTGTTTTTTGAAGTACGGGTATTGCCGGTTTTTGTTTGAAAATCAGCTGCTTCAGCGCGCCCGCATTCACAAGGACGGTGCCAGCGATAATGGTGAATACACCAAGCAGCGTTACCCACGTTACCGCTTCGTTATAGAACAGGAAGCCCACCCCGACGGCAATCGGCGGAGAGATATACAGCCAGGTCGACGGAAAGACGGGATTCGTCTTGGAGACGAGCCAGTAGAACAGGGTATGACCAACCATGGAGCCGACAACGGTCAGGTAGAGCAGGGAGCCTGCGGTTTTGAACGACAACAGGAAGGCGGGATGCAGCGGCTCGGTAAACAGCGAGATGATGAACAGCAGTGCTCCGCCGTACATCATCTGGGCCGCGTTCAGTGCCACAGGGGATACTCCGGAGAAGGTGGTGGTTACTTTTTTGGAGTAGATCGCCCCTGCCGCATAGCAGATTTCTCCGATCAGGACGACAACACAGCCGATCAGCCAGAGCGGAGTGACATCAGCCGCAAGGCTGGGGAGCACAAGCAGCAGTACGCCGGTGAAGCCGATGATACAGCCGAACAGCGAGTAGCCGGGAGCCTTTTGCCGGAGAAAAGCCATCTGCATCAGCAGAATCATCATCGGCCCGGTTGCCGATAATACGGCCGCGAGTCCGGAGGATACATATTGCTCGGCCCAGTAAAGTGCGGCGAAGGTGCCGAAGGTCAGCGTCGCTCCGGTAAAGAGCATTTCCTTGCGCAGCAGCAGGGAGAAGCTGGCTTTGCCTTTCACTACCATGAACAGGAACAGCACCGCCCCTGCCGTGAAAAAACGAAGTCCCGCAGAGAAGAACGGCGGCGCTCCGGCGTCTACGCCGATTTTGATCGCGAGAAAGGTTGTGCCGAAGATCAGACAGACCAGTGAATAAGCTAACATAATCATGTTTCCGTGCCCCTTTGTGGTGGTAATGTGGCAATCTCCTAAAGTATTCTGTTAATCATATCCTCATAGGCGCAGAACAGATTGCAGAACACAGAACAGTTGCCGGGCGGAATGCTGTACAATAGGGCAAAGGGAAGTTAGCGGAAGCGTGAGCGAGTGAACAGCGGGCTGTGGGCTGTGAGCTGTAGGAAGCGGAGCTGTTGCGAGTAATTGTGGAGAGGGCGGGGTATATGAAGAAGTCAGTAGGTATTGAGCAAAGCAACCCGTTGTTCCGCCAGGTCTACGAGTTCATGCAGAACCGGATCGAGCGTGGGGAGTGGACGGCCCATGACAAGCTGCCGTCGATCCGGCTGCTGGCGGATGAGCTGGGTGTCCACCGGCTGACGGTATTTAAGGCTTACCGGGCACTTGCGGAGAACGGTATGCTGTATGTCAAAGACAAATCCGGTTATTATGTATCGCCGGGCAGCCGGATGGCCAACTCAGTGGAAGAAGGAGCAGCAGTGCTGGGGTATACGGTCAAGAGTCCGATGTCCGATATTCAGCGGAAGCCGGTCACTTACCAGTTCTCTCAGGCGCTGATTGATCCGGGTCTGCTGCCCAACCTGTTCCTGTCCGATTATGTCAAAAAAGTATTCGACCTCTACCCGAAGGTCATGGGTACCTATTCCACCGTGCAGGGGGATGAGGAGCTGCGCGCAACGCTGAGCAGCCATTTCCATGACCGGTACCGGCTGCAGTTATCAGCCAGTGAGCTGCTGATTACCTCGGGCGCGCAGCAGGCGATCAATCTGATCGCCGGAATCATGCTCGGCCCGATGGATGCCGTGCTGGTGGAGCGCCCGACGTATAGTGTGGCGCTGGATATTTTCCGCCGGGCAGGCGCGCGGCTGGTTCCCGTGGAGATCTCGCCGCAGGGGTATGATCTGGCGGCGGTCGAGGAACTGATGCGCAGGCATAAGCCGCGGATGTTCTATATTAACCCGACGCACCATAATCCGACGGGTTATACAGTGCCTGCTAAGCAGCGCAAGCTGCTCGTTGAGCTGGCGGAGCGCTACCGTTGTCTGCTGGTGGAGGATGATCCGTTCCGTGATATGCACTTTGAGGAGGAGCCGCCGGCGCCGTTTTTTGCCTATGATACCGAAGGCTGGGTCATCTACATCAGCAGCTTCAGCAAGTATGTAGCCCCCGGGCTGCGGATCTGCGCAGTAGCCTGCCGTTATCCGTTCATGGAGCGGCTGATTGCCGCCAAGTCGCTGGCGGACAACGGGACGCCGCTGCTGAATCAGAAGATCTTCCTCCACTACTACACCTCGCCGCGCCTGCAGCAGCATCTTGGCAAGCTGCGGATCGCGCTTCAGGTGCATAAGGAGATCATGGAGGAGGAGCTCGCTGCCGCCGGCTGGGAATGGACAGCGCCGCAGGGCGGTCTGAACCTGTGGGTGAAGCTGCCGGACACAGTGTCCGTAGATGTGCTGTTTGTACGCTGTATGGAGCAGTCCATCTCCTTCGTTCCCGGTGAAATCTGTGATCCGCTGGGCGAGATGAAGTCCTGGCTTCGCCTCAGCTACTCCTTCGCCAGCGAAGCGCTGCTTCGTGAAGGGATGCGGCAGCTGACCGCAATTGCGCGGGAGATCGAGGCGGAGGGTGGACATAGAGAGTGAATTTAGAGAGTAAATACGAAGAACAGATGCAGAAAGTAGATGCAGAAATTAGATGCAGAAAGCAGATGCAGAAATTAGATGCAGAAAGTAGATGCAGAAAGTAGATGCAGAAAGTAGATGCAGAAAGCAGATGCAGAAAGCAGATGCAGAAAGTAGATGCAGAAAGCAGACGCGGGTAAGCCTTGGGGTTTAGCCTGCAGACATGATGAGCCAGCTGCTATCATATATCCGTCAGGCATATCTGGTAGCACATGCTCATGACGCAGCCGTTATCACGTAGCTGTCTGGTCGCAGCTTGCTATCACATGCCAGTGACGCAGGCGTTATCAAGTAGCTGTTATTACGCTGACTGTCCTATTATACCCGCGTGCCTTTTTGCTGGCATGGGATTTTATGGTTTATAGAGTAACCTTTCTCTGGAAATTTCGTCTGGTGAATAAGGAGAGTGATTATGATGATTGCGATAAAAAGAATCCGGGGCGTCCTGCTCATGTTCCTGTGTGCCCTGCTTGTCTTCATGACACTACTGACCGTACGTCCGCAGGTTACCTATGCCTGTTCTTGTGTCATACCAGCTCCGCCGCTGGAGGCTATGGAAAACAGTGCGGCTGTGTTTGAAGGCACCGTAATATCGGTCGCCAAACCATCCGGAATTATCCAATCCAGCGCCGATCCCATGCAGGTTACCTTTCAGGTAGGTGCCCGCTGGAAGGGTGATTTGGGTAATCAAGTGACCGTAAGTACGGCGCAGTCCGAAGACAGCTGCGGCTTTGAGTTCGCCGAGGGTGAACGCTACATGGTTTATGCAAGAGGAGCGGAAGCAGATGGAAACCTAGTGAAGGGGAATGAAGAACAGCGTGAGCTGACTACGAGCCTGTGCAGCCGGACTGCCCTGTATGCTGACGCGCAGGAAGATCTGAATGAGCTGGGGCCAGGTACCGGCGGCGGGTCGCCGACAGCTCCGCCGGAGACCGCTGAAGGTGATGCACCTTCAGTACCTGTAGACAATCATTCAGCAACAGCACCATGGCTGCTATATGTGGGAGCGGGTGCGGGGATGGTGATCTTGATAGCACTAGGGCTAACCTGGCAGCGCCGTCAGAGTAACAAATCACGGAAATAGTGTAAGGCAGATTAAAGCGGGATGAGGCGGAGTAAGATGTGACGGAGGGAAGCAACGTTGGAGGATACCTGAGCAACGCGGCTAGTTTGTTGGAGGAATGGGAGCTTCATATCAATAAGAAGGGAGGCTTATGGCTATACGCTATAAGTCTCCCTTCTATTATGCTCATAGTGCAGGCGAAGCAGGAGAATGTCCGCACTCTAACTCTAGCGCCACGGCTGATAGAGCCGGTTCTCCGTAAGCCAGTCTATCATTTCCTCCACGCATTCCTCTGGTGTACGCTCTGCCGTGAGCAGCCTCAGCTCCGGGCGGTCCGGAGCCTCATAAGGATCGGAGATCCCGGTGAAGGCCGGGATTTCACCGGAGCGGGCCTTGGCGTACAGCCCTTTGACATCCCGCGCTTCACAGACGGGGAGCGGGCAGTCTACATAGACCTCCACGAACCCCGGCAGCTCCAGGCGGGCATAGCTGCGCATGTCGGCATAAGGGCTGATCACCGAGACCACGGTGACCACGCCGTGCCGGTTCAGCAGGCCGGCAATATAGACCGCCCGGCGGATATTCTCGAACCGGTCCTCGCGGCTGAAGCCGAGGCCCCGGCCCAGTGTGCGCCGCAGTTCATCACCGTCAAGCCACTCCACTGCCCGGCCCTGCTCCTGCAGCCGGTCCTTGAGCAGAGCGGCAAGCGTGGACTTGCCCGCTCCGGACAGGCCGGTGAGCCATATCGTTACCCCTGTTTGTGTCTGAGCATGTAGCTGAGCTGTCATTGCTTTGTCCTCCCGTAACTTTTCGCTTCATTGTAAGCACCTTGTAGCCACCTTGTGGCCATATTGTAGCTACATTTGCTCTATCCATTGAACGGTACTCTTTCGAAATAGCGGCCTGGGAGATAGAACCAGACTTCTGCTCGAAGCCAGGAACCTCATCCGACAATAACTGTATTTACTACAACTAAAGTCACCAGTTATTGTCTTTCCAGTCTAATAGCTGCACTTTATACAACTAAAAGGACTGACTTTCCCCAAAGGAGCGCCTTCCGCCATTTTTAGTTGTATAGAATACACTTATCCGTACAAATCCGGTGTTTATCCTGCTTTTAATTGTACGAAATACACTTATCCGTGGCCTCTCTACGTCTGCATTCCCCCACATACAAGAGAAAGTGTGTTTGGAACTCGCCCTGCCTTAGCGGTATCTATTCATCGCCGTGTCAATTCTATCGAATCTGCCAACCTAACCCGCCAATCCAATCCGCCAACCCAACCCGCTCACCGCTGAATACCCATTTCCCTCATTTCGTCTGGGATTCTCTCTCCCGCGCCGTAAGGAATCCGCTCCAGCAATCCGGAGCCGTAAATCTGCTCCAGGCCGAGCTCCGGCATATGAATATAGCCGATGTAGCAGTCGCAGACCTTCATCCGGCAGCTCCGATGCGCGGCTAGACCCTCAAGGCCGTCGCGGTAGAGGTTACCGATGACCGCGCGGTCCTTGTAGCAGCGTTTCACGAGACCTGCCCCTTGCACATAGAACACGTTGCTGCCTGCATTGCAGCTTTTGCCCAGACTGTCGTAGTCAACGGCATTGATCCGGAAATAAGGATCTATCCCGCTAAGGAAGCCTACATCCTCTGGCGTATAATAATCCGGCTTGTCCTTGTAGGCGTTCACCCACAGATAGACATCCTCCGGCAGGGCGGCACGCAGAGAAGCAATAGCGGGAAAAGCGCCATGAACACCTACACTGCCCACGCTGAAAGGAATGCCTTGCCCGTATACAGTCATGCACTGCGCCAGAAACCGTTCCTCACTCACCTGACCGGGATGATAGGTCGCCCAGAGGGCGGCTTTGGCCGGATTCAGCTCTGCGGTGAAATCAAGCCGGGCCGACAAATTCGTCTGGATGGCGACTTTGTCCACATGCTCCAGATGGGATAGAGTGATTAGCGCGTCCCGGTACCAGCGGTGTGTCAGTCCTTCCCCGTAGGGATTGAAGAAAATAGACAGCCGGTGGCCTGCCGCTCCCTGCTCCGACACCCAGCGGACGAAGGCCGTAAGATGCTCACGGTCTTTGGCGAGGGTGGCGGCGCTGTCTTTTGTTTTGCCGAAGGGGCAGTAAGGGCAGTCATAGTTGCAGGAGGAGAGGGAGCCGCGGTAGTAGAGGACCGCCTTCATGGCAGGATGAACCCTTCCATTTGCTCCCTGATCTCGCCGGAGATGAACCAGTCACCGATGGAATCGGAGTAGCCGAGACCGCCCGGAGTAAGCCGCAGGATGCCCTCTTCATCCGTGGCGAACCCGCTCTGCACCAGCAGACCCAGCTCTGGATGATCTTCCCATAGCGTAGAACCGAATCTCCGGCTGTAATCTGCCACGGTGAGACCTTCGCTATGCAGGATAGCTTTGAGAATGAAGCGCCGTTTCTGTTCTGCAAGGCTCAGTACAATCCCGTAGTCAGCAGTATCATAACGTTCGGCTGCTACATAGTCAGCGATGATGCTCTCCGTGGCTTTGCGGCTGACGCCGTAGCGGGAGGCATAATGCACATTCCGGGTATAAGAGCGGGCACCGCAGCCGAGGCCGACCATGCCTTCCTCCTGGCAGCTGTAATCGAGAATATCTTTGGCAGTTCCTGCGTTCTCCTTGGCGAACCTGCGCATCGAGTACTGGCGGTAGCCGTGCTCTGCCAGCAGCTGGCCTGCGGCCTGATAGCATTCATGGCGGATATCAGTCTGGCGCAGCAGATCGCCAGGCTTCACAATTGTGTGCTCACGGGTGTAGAGCGGATAGATGAAGATTTCCTCCGGCTCATGCAGCAGCGCCTGATTCAGCGAATACAGCCATGACTCCACCGTTTGGCCCGGAAGCCCGTAGATCAGATCCAGATTGAGGATGGGAAAATCATATTTACCCAGCAGCTCAAGCGCCCGGTATACCACGTCCGGGTCCTGCGGCCGGTAGATGGCAGCCGACTCAGCGGCCACGAAGCTCTGAATCCCCATGCTGACCCGGTCGACGGTATGCTCCTTCAGGATCGACAGCTTCTCCTCTGTCAGTGTCTCGGGTGAGGTTTCGACGGAGATGGAGGTGGCCGCGAGGTCTACACCCATGATATCCGCAGCAATGCCGAACAGCCGGTTCAGCTGCGCGGGAGCCAGCAGGCTTGGCGTTCCGCCGCCGATGGCGAAGCGCGCATAAGGCTTGTGACTGGTAAAAGCAGCCCACTGCTTCGCCTGCCGTTCCAGCGCATCCACGTACTCGGCGTGGACATTCGCTCTTTTATCAGGCAGGGTGAACAGGTTGCAGAAGCCGCAGCGAGCGCCGCAGAAGGGAATATGCATATATAAGAAAAAACTCTCCGCAGGCTCGTCCCGCCACAGCTCCTCTAAAGAAATGGGGGCCGCGAACTCGCGGTAAGCGGTTTTGTGCGGATAAGAATAAAGATAATTGCGGTATGGATTGGCCGTGATCTGTCCGGTCCATTCCTGAAGCTCCCTTGGGGAGAAGGGAGGTTGCCCGTCATTGCTCTTATGATGAAGGGATTGCCGGATTGACGTCATACGTTCTCCTTCCTGTTGCGGGATGGTATCGCTATAAAATAAACTCGCGGTAAGGGACATTCCATACCGTTTCATGCGCGAGCCGGTGGCCCTGATAGCCGTCTTCGCCGTAAGCTTCTCCATGATCGGAGAACGCCAGGCAGAACACCGGGTTACCGCGTTCGCGGAAGGCAGCAAACAGCCGGCCTAGTTCACCGTCGGCATAGCGGAGGGCAGCGCGCTGGCTGTCCACGGAATCACGCTTCGCACCCGGCAGGAACATATGATTCGGGCCATGGATCGCCGAGACATTCAGGAACATGAACAGACGCTGGTCCAGCGCGGTATTATTCAGTATCTTGAGCGCATGATCTACCTGATGTTCCGTTGAGCGCGGATTCGTTACCCCGAACGTCATCCGCCAGTAGCTGTGCTGGAAATAACCGGGCAGGACACGGGCGAGGGGAACCTTTTTGCTGAAAAAGATTACGCCCCCGATACACACCGTCTGATATCCCGCCGCTGCCAGCCCGGACACCATATCCGGCGTATCGAACAGCCAGGTATGGGGGTGCGTCCTCAGTCCGGTATTCCGGGAATGGAAGAGCCGCACATGCTCAGCCTTATTCGTAGTGGCCGGAGTGGGCAGGAATCCGCCGAAGAAGGCATGATGGGCCGCATAGGTGAAACTGCCGGGTGTATGCCGCTTTTCCCAGGAACCGCTGCCGCACAGGTTGGGACAATTGGCCTCCTCCAGAACAGCGGCATCATAGCGCAGCGTATCGAGCGTAATCATTAAGATATCGTGGGTGCCGACAACGGCATTCATATCGGTCATAGGGCCAGATTCCTCCCGGATAGCTGTTTCATTTCCCATTCATAGGTGCTGCAGCCTTGGTATTCCACATCGTACAATAAGTCGCCAAAAGGATTCACATCCGCCGTATACGTCCGCCCGGTGCTCCCCACCAATACATCAATTCCCGCGACGGAGGAACGCGGAAAAGCAGCCAGAGACTGCTCGGCCGTCTGCCGTACCTCTGCCTGCATGTCCTCCGTGAGTCCGGCTTCGGCCGGAGTCATCCGGCGGCTGCGCAGATGCAGGTTCGTAATCGGTGTGCGGCTTACCCGTGCAACCGAGTGGCAGGCCACACCGGCAACAACCAGCTGGCGGATATCGAACGATTGCCCGCCCGCGCCGGACTTCGGAATCCACTGCTCGGCGTAGGCGCCGTGGCGGTAGAGCCAGTTGATGATTCCGGCGAGGAGCGCAGAGTCCGTATAGCGCCGCAGCTTGCCGGAATTATAATACACCGGGGGACGGGTGATATAGCTCTCGACCCCGATGGTAGTGACCGCCACCTCAGCTCCCGTTGCCGGATTGAGCTGATAGGCAATGACGCCCGATGCGGCTGAGCCGCTGGCCAGCTTGATGAATACGCGGTGCATCCGCTGCGAGAGCATCAGCCCGCGGAGGGAGGCGTAGTCCACAGGGGCTTCTCCGCTGCTGCCCTTAAGCGGCCGGGGAATAGGAACGCCAGCCGCAGCCAGAATCTGCTGCGTCCGGCGTTTGTCGGTCATCGCGGCGATCTCGCCGGGATGGTTGGTCCAGCGGGCGGCGGGCAGGAGCTGCCCGGCTTCGCGCTGAATCCGGGCCAGCAGCCGGCAGTAGCCGCGGAACCACTGGGACGGATGATGCAGCACGCCGGGCATATCCTTGAGTGCGCCGGCCGCCTTGAAGCTCAGCGGACGGAGGTCCGGCTGGCCGCCGTAAGGATGCAGCGAGTCGTCTGCGTCCGGCGCATCCGGCGCACCGAGCGCGATCAGGGCGCGCTCGGTTTCGAAGCTGCAGCCCGGCGACTCCAGCCGCAGCAGCGGCGGAGCCGTGTCCGGGGCAGGCACTACGGGGGCAGGTGCGGCTGGCCTGGACTGCCGGCTGCTGTCGCGGCCTTGGGCAGCCG
This sequence comes from Paenibacillus sp. FSL R10-2736, assembly GCF_038000245.1. NCBI lineage: Bacteria > Bacillati > Bacillota > Bacilli > Caryophanales > Paenibacillaceae > Paenibacillus > Paenibacillus sp. FSL R10-2736. The sequence continues at coordinate 6,265,806 of NZ_JBBOBN010000001.1, read as the reverse complement.
GCTGCGTCAGCTCCGGCAATCTGTCCGGTGCCGGTGAATTCACCTTTGCCTGTCCCTGCAATGCATCCAGCATCCGCATTCCATCAACCCGCTGCCCTGCCTGCCCGGACACTCCGCCCAGCGGCTGCTCCCGCACCGGCAGCATGTCTGGCCGATACCCCGCCTGCTCCAGCAAATCAGCCAGCGGCTGGCCCTGCAACAGCCCGGTGTACGGAATCAGGACCGCCGGAGGCATACCGAGGCGGCTTCGCGCCTGCTGGATGCCTTCCGAGCGCCTGTCACCGGGATTGCAGAACACAATCAGCGGCTCTGCGGGTGGCATCACTCGGTGATCGACGGATAACGCCAGTCATCCTCGTCGTCGCTTTTCTGCTGGTCACTGACATCGGCAGGCAGTCCGCTGTTCTTCCAGCGCTGAATCATTCCGTCAGACATATAATGATGGCTCAAGTTGAGCAGCTTTAGTCCTTTGATCTTCCCGCTGGCGAGCAGCGCCTCGGCGCCGGTATCGCTAAGGGTTCCGAGCGACAGGTCGAGCGTCTCGAGCTGATCCAGAATAGGTGCATCGGCTAAGGCTGCAGCGATTTCATCCTGGATTTCACTATTTTTGAGTCCCAGATAGGTAAGCTTGGGGAACTTTCCGGGGGCGATCAGCGGATACAGGTCTTCCAGACCGCCGTCAAAGCCGTAGTTGTCCACGCCAAGATATAATTCGAGCTTTTGCAGATTAGGCAGATTGGCGGCGGCGATATCGGCCAGGACATTTTTGCCGAGTCCGCCTGTTATAATAATCAGTTCTTCGAGCTTTTCATGCTGCAGCTGGCTCAGCCGCAAGTTCGTGCCTCCCTGCGCAGTCAATGACTGCAACTCCGGATAAGCGGGAAGCAGCGGCGAGAGGTCAGTTTGGGTAATCCACGAAATTTCACATTCCTCATATCCCATTTCCCCGATAAAAAGCCTGCGCAGCGCAGGGAAACTTGCACTGTGCTTCACCAGCGCCTGGACGGCATCCTCCGAGCTGTTCTCGTAGGCTTGTCCCCAATCGCCAATCGTCAGGCTGCTTACTTCAGCAGCTTCGGGGCTATTGCTCAATTGTTCTATCTCCGTCTCTATCCGCTTACCTTCTTCAAATGCATCGTAATCGATACTGAGCTTCACTGCTGTCATGAACATTCCCTCCCGGAAATTTATGGCTTCCAAATCACCCTAACATTAAGCAGATGGGGAGTCAAATGGCCGAGACAGAAGGTTACGGGAGAGGGATTGGCGGCAGCTGGAGCGGGTGGGTAGGAGGGATATGAGAGTAGGATGAGGGTGTGTGGAGAGTGGCTGAAGAGCAGTTGGTGAGTAGGAGTAGAGCGGTAGTTGAGGTGCTTGTAGAGTAGCATGGGGAGTAGTATGGGAATAGCTGGGAGTAGCAAGAGAGTAGCTGGAGAGCAGATGTAGAGTGGGAGTAGAGCAGAAGTAAAGGTGTTTGTAGAGTAGCTGGAGAGTAGTAGGAGAGTAGTAGAGCGGTAGCAGAGTAGGTGGAGAGTAGTAGTAGAGGTACTTGTAGAGTAGCATGGGAGTAGTAGGAGAGTAGTAGTAGAGGTACTTGTAGAGTAGCATGGGGAGTGGCTGAAGAGTAGCTGTAGAGTGGCTTGAGGGGATGATTTTCGTAAATTTATGGAGTTTTTGAATCTGCAGAGTAATTTTAGGCTTTTGCGTGCGCGAAATGAAGTTATGCAGCCCGTATGTAACGCTCCTCCTAAATAGCAGCCTTCCGATCGCTGATAATAAGATGAACTGATTCAAATGTTGCACAAATTACAACTTTGAGGTAGAGATACCGGGGCATTCGAGAGAATTGTTGTAGAAAATGCAAGAATTTCTACATAAATTCAATGAAAATAAGGGAAATGTTGTATTCTGTACAACAATTTTGATTTTCGCCGCTTATCGCGATGGGATTGTTGTATTTCGTGCAAGATTTTGAAGGGAGGAAGGGGAGGGGGCCGCACAGCGTCCCGCCTGCACGTCCGGATCCATTGCCCCGCCCCGTCGCCCCGGCTCGTCGCCTCTCTCCATTGCCCAGCTCCATCGCCCCGCTCAGCGTCCCGCCTGCGCGCCCAGCTCCGTCGCCCCGCACAGCGTCCCGCCCACGCGTCCGGCTCCATCGTCCCGCCCGCGCGTCCGGATCCATTGCCCCGCCCCGTCGCCCCGCACAGCGTCCCGCCCGCGCGTCCGGCTCCATCGCCCCGCCCCGTCGCCCCGCACAGCGTCCCGCCTGCGCGCCCGGCTCCATCGCCCCGCCCCGTCGCCCCGCACAGCGTCCCGCCCGCGCGTCCGGATCCATTGCCCCGCCCCGTCGCCTCTCTCCATCGCCCGGCTCCCCGCCTTAAGCGGCGTGGCATCATACCCAGCCGAACAGCCGTGCTGCGGCTGCAACCAGGTAGGTTACCGCGATGGCGATGCCGAGCGGAATGACGGCGGAGAGCACCGCCCACTTCATGCTTTTGGTCTCCTTGTAGATGTTCACCAGCGTGGTGCCGCAAGGATAGTGCAGCAGGGAGAACAGCATCATATTCAGCGCCGTCAGCCAGGTCCAGCCGTGGCTCAGGAAGATATCCTTGATGCTGCCAAGACCTTCGATATCGACCATGGCACCAGAGGACATGTAGCCCATGAGCAGGATCGGCAGCACAATCTCATTGGCCGGCAGCCCGAGGATGAAGGCCATGATAATGAAGCCGTCCATGCCGAGCAGCTGGGCAAAAGGATCAAAGAATGCAGCCATATGGTTAAGCACGCTCTCTCCACCGACAAACACATTGCCGAGAATCCAGGTGATGATACCAGCTGGAGCGGCGACGACGATAGCACGGGTCAGCACATTCAGCGATTTTTCTTTGGAGGAACGGACGATGGTCTTCCAGATCTGCGGACGGCGGTATGGCGGAAGCTCCAGCGTGTAATGGGTAGGCACACCGCGCAGCGCTGTTCTGGACATGACCCAGGATACACTCAGAGTTACGGTAATGCCGACCAGCACGATGCCCATCAGCACCAGCGCTGTGGAGAAGGTGCGCAGCATTCCGGTTGTCGCTGCCCCGACCATGAACATGGAGGAGAGCAGGATAAGTGTAGGCCAGCGGCCGTTGCAGGGTACGAAGTTGTTGGTCAGAATAGCCAGCATCCGTTCACGGGGTGATTCAATAATGCGGGTCGAGAGAATGGCGGCAGCATTGCAGCCGAAGCCCATCGACATCGTTAAGGCCTGCTTGCCGTGGCCGCCGGATTTCTTGAACAGGCGGTCCATGTTAAAAGCTACACGGGGCAGATAACCGAAATTCTCCAGCAGCGCAAACACCGGGAAGAAAATCATCATCGGCGGCAGCATGACACTGATGACCCATGAGGTTCCGCGGTACAATCCGAGCACAAGGACGCCGTGCAGCCAGGCCGGCGCATGAACAGCGGTAAATCCAGCAGTCAGATAACCTTCGATCCAGCTGAAGAGGGAGGCAAGCCAGCTTGAAGGATAGTTGGCTCCGGCAATCGTAATCCAGAATACCAGGCCGAGACCGGCAAGCATGATGGGGAAGCCCCAGAGCTTGGAGGTAACGATATTATCCAGTTTATAGGTGCTGCCCAGCTTCTTCTTATCTTGATAGGTGACTGCATCGCTGCAGATGCCGGCGGATACGCCGTAGATCCCGCTGACAATCTCATCGCGGATTCCCCCTTGATCAGCCAGCTTCTTAGCGGCTGCGAGCAGAGAATCCACCGGGTCGTGACCGTTAATGGCATGCGGTGATTCCATGGCCGACTACCTCCTCGCTTACGGGAATATCCTTACGGCTCATGCGGGCTTTGAGTGAAGTAAGCAGGCTGTGATCACCATCCAGCAGCCGCAGGGCAATCCAGCGGGCGGGGTATCTCGAACCGATGGTCTGCTCAACCATAGGAATCAGCTCGGCAATGCCTTGCTCAATGTCAGAGCTGTAGGTGATTTTCAGCGGCTCTGCCTTGAATGCACCCGTAGCCACGCGCTCGATTTGATCAAGAAGCGCTTCGATACCAATTTTGTTACGGGCAGAAATAGCGGTTACGGGAACGCCGAGCCTCTTGGAGATCCGCTTCAGATTGATATCAATCCCAAGCCGGCGGGCTTCATCGATCAGATTGATGCAGACCACGGCGCGGCCGGTGATCTCCAGTACCTGCAGGGCAAGGTTAAGATTGCGTTCCAGCGAGGTAGCATCCAGGACCACTAGCGTTACATCCGGCTGTTCAAAAATAATATAGTCCCTCGCAGCCTCTTCATCGGCGGAGTTGGAGTAAAGCGAGTAGGTGCCCGGAAGATCCACAGCCAGGTACGTGTGGTTCTTGTGGGAGAACCCGCCTTCGGCGGTGACTACGGTTTTGCCTGCCCAGTTGCCGGTATGCTGGCGCATGCCGGTCAGCAGATTGAACAGCGTGCTCTTACCCGTGTTGGGATTGCCTGCAAAAGCGACCGTGTACTGGCTCATCCTTCACCGCCTCCAATTAATTGACCATAGATTAATGAGCTCTCTTCCCGGCGCAGGGCAATCGTTGTATTGCTTACCCGGAATGCCGTAGGATCTCCCAGCGGGCTGCGCCGCAGCACTTCTACAGCATTGCCGACGACGAATCCCAGATCAAGCAGTCTTCTCCGCAGCACGCCCTGAACTTCAATGCCGCTGATGCGCAGCGTACTGCCGTTCACAGCTTCTGACAATGGAATAACGGCTTCAGCCATAAGATCTCCTTCTTTCGTATGAAATGGAATGAATGAATATATAGCCATAAGTATGGAGTATGCATTTATATAGTGTATTGTGCACGCGGCATAGATTATTGCAGCCTGCCACAATATTAGTATATGTAAATAATTTTGTCCTTGCAACAAGAATGTTTCCCTAGGGAAAGAAAAAATAATCCCTGCTATAAAAGCGGCACGAGCCTCTTTATAGCAGGGATAGCGGAAGAGTAATAAATTAGAAGAGTCTATTCTGTGGTGATACTTGTTTGAATATAACGGAGGCTGTCTGCTGCTTACTCCCGGCTGCCGAAATCCAGGGTGCGGCCGGTTTCTGCCAGCGTCTTCGTATTGCTGAGAATCTGCCACCATGAACTGTTGCTGGCATCGTAGGAAGGGTCATCCGGATGCCAGTCTCCATGAACCAGTGTCAGCCTGGTACAGCCGCCCGCCGGCTCCAGCTTCCAGGAGATGACAGACTCATAACCCTCTCTATTCGTGAGGTAAGAGGGTCCGGTCTTATGGGAATAGCGCAGCGTCTGCTGCGGAATATATTCGAGCAGAGTGCCGTAGACATGCACCGTTTCTTCCCCGGCAGCCCCCGGACCTACATACTCCAGCTGTTCACCCACAACAAAGCTGGAGCGGATCACACTCCCGTAATAGATTTGCCGGACCTTCTCCGGGGAGACTAGAGCCTCCCATACCTCTGCAGCGGCAGCACCAATATAGAAGTCATACTTCAATTCTCTCATTCCCTGTTCCTCCTGGCATTATTGGATTCATGAACAATATACACAAGGATCACTGACAGCTGCAGTCAGTCATCCCTCAGGAGATTAAGAATCCTTATAATGTTCGGCGAGATCCGCAGCAACCCTGGACAGCTTGTGCTTGAGGGATGCGGGTTCCACAATGGCCAGCGATTTGCCGTAAGGCAACAGGAAATAAGGGGCGTAGCTGTGTAAGGCAGCCTGATTCAGCAGAAAGCGGGCACTTCCCGTGCTGCGCCGCTCCAGCGTATGCCCGAATAGCCAGTGACTGCACAGATCGTTCAGGGTGGCTTCGGCCGCTTCGATGACCACAGCGGTTAACTCAGAGTCCTGCTCCGTTGCAGCAGGAAGCAGCCTCTGCAATAAGAAATCCCGTGCCGAGAATCCGTCAGGACGAAGGAAAGCTGCCCCTGTCCGCTGCAGTCCGATGATCCGGTCCACCCGGAAGTTGCGGATATCCTGGCGCAGATGGCAGAAGCCGGAGAGATACCACTGGCCCTTCCACATCACCAGACCATAAGGGTCGATGCAACGGGAGGAAACAGAGGTACCGTTCCCCTTACGGTATTCCATCTGAAGAGAGAGACTCTCCGCAGTGCAGACTTCCAGTTCTTCAAGCAGCAGCGAAGGGTGCTCTCCAGGGGAGTGGAGGATCGCAAGTCCGCTCTCATGGCGTTCCATCTGCGACAGCTGGGCTTCATTGCTGTAACGCTTAAGCTTGGCAATTGCCCCGTCGAGCGCATCAACGTAAGGGTAGCCGCTTCCCCTGGCAAAAGCAGATGCCTGTACAAGTGCCCGCCGTTCTCCATCATTGAAGAATAGCGGAGCGGTGCTGAAATGCTCCGGCAGCCAAAAGCCGCCGCCCGGCCCGGCATCGGCCTCTACAGGGACACCGCTGGCGCACAGCGCATCGATGTAGCGGTAGATCGAACGGACGCTCAGTTCAAGCTTGTCTGCCAGTTCGGCGGCCGTTCTTTTGCGCTGCTTCAGCATCCAGAGTATAGACAACATATAATCGGCTTTGGCCATTGGCTTGAACCTCCTAGGCAGAATGACTGATCTAACAGCCAGTTTACCTTCAACAACCCGTTTTGCCAACCTTCTGCAGCGCCGCCGGGTAATGTAGCCTGGCTGGGACCGGCTTACGAAGTGGATCTCTTAAACCCGCTGCGCACCAATATGGAAATGGCCAGCAGCAGGGGGATAGCGACCTGGAACACCGGATCAAGCCTGAGGCTGGGGCCCAGGCCGATGGCGATATGCTGCGTGTAGTCGCGCTCCAGAAAGGAAGCTCCATAGATCATAGCGCCTACCGGAAAGACCCACCATTTGGCCGGTTTGCCGGTTAGCTCCGCAATAGCTTTTACCGAACAGAAATAGAAGAGCATCATCTTAATCAGCAGTCCCAGAAAGAGCTGGATGGTCACCAGGATATCGAGCCGTTCCACAAACTTGAGGTTCGATAAGGTCCGGACGGTTTTGAGAAAAGGCAGCTGGCTGATTCCCGCAATGGTCGGGCCGAGGACCGCCACATTCAACGCATTCATGAAGATCAGGAAGAGACTGATCAGGAGATAGGCGTTCACGGTATATTTTACAGGCACACCGGGCTTCTCCCATAAGGACCACAGCATCAGGAATACGATCATCTGCCCAAACGGGAACGAGACGATATCCGGCAGCGCGGCTTTGACGATAGGCATCAGTCCGCCCTCCATGACCGGAGCCAGCCGGCCGAAATCAATCGATCCCATAATTCCCAGCAGCACAACAAGCACAATGTAAAAGAAGATCATCACCGGCAGCAGAATCTCCGGCAGCCGGAAAATAACCTCTGCCCCCTTCCAGATCGCATAGAGGGCAAGAAGCACAAAGACTAACATCGTTACGGCCATCGGGGTTCTTGGCAGCATGGTGATTGCTGTGAGCTCACCTAAATCACGGACATTACGCATGGACTGATAGGCGAAATAGAGGCAGTAGACACCGCCGATGAATGAGCCGGCAAACCTGCCGAAATGAAATTTCAGCATTCCAATCAGATCTGTATGCAGAGAACGGTGCTGAATCCACATCAGAAGCAGAAGCAGGATGAATCCGGCGGCTGAACCTGTACACATCGCCAGCCACGAATCCTGCTTGGCTTTGCCTCCAAGCAGGAACAGCGGCGTGCTGCCAATTTCAAACAGCATAATCATGAACGCAATTTGCAGGGAGGACACCTGTTCTTTTTTGGGCATAATCAGCATTCAGCCTCCTAACCAATAGATTATTGCCCTGCCGATAGGCTGAAAGAACGCCGTATACAAGATCCCGACACTAATGAAGGGGGTTCTTGTCATTCCGCAAATATTAATATAAGCGCAATAGACAAGAATGCAGCCCAGCCACAGGCGGTGCAGCTGGCGGCCCTTTCCGCGCAGCCTGGTGCTGCCCCATAAGAAGGCAAGAATATAGAGTATAAGAGTTATAGCTATTTTCATAGTGAAGCTCCTTTACTCCTGCTGGACAGACTTGAACGATTTATTGCTGAGGCCTGTCCGTTCAATCTGGAACGAGACATGCGGGCGGATTTCAATCTCCTGAAATACGCTGTCCCAGCTTTTCTCCTTCTCAATCTGCTTCCAGCGCTTGCGGTCGCTGCGGTGGACTCTTACCGCAAAGCCTGTGACGTCTGCGCCGAGCTTTTTAACCTCCGTCCAGGAGTTATTCACGAGATCGAGTACCTGCCGTTCGAGGGATGCTTCCATTTCACTGATCGCTTTACGGTCATTCAGATCCATGACACTGCCAAGCTCCGTTAATACCCCGCTGCCCTTGATGTCTATATCCATGATGAAATGGTCTTTAGCCCAGACGGGATGTACATTAGTCCAGGAATTCTGGAGAATGAACGAGGCGTCAAGCTTGTCGCTCTTCCGGGGCTGGGAAGCGAAGGCGATGGTTGCGGTCTCGATATTGTCTGTCATAAAAGACAAGCCAAAGGCCTGTTCCTGGCTGAGCCAGCCCACAAACTTCTCGCCTTTGATTACACCCAGTCTGCCCAGCGCCAGGCGTGAAGGCAGATCTGTCCGGCCGGTCTCGCTGGTCTCATCCATAATATCCGGACCCGTAAGCAGAATCTCCGGCAATAACGCACTCCCGGACTCAGAGGCGAGGGACATCGCCAGCTCAAACAGGCGTGTACCGGGATAAAAGGACAGCAGCCGCGACTCCTGTTCAATCATGAGCTGGATACCGGCGCCCTGGTTTTTGGTCAATTGCATCAGCTGATCCAGGATATCGCCGGCTTCGCCTTTGGAGATGAACACATATACGGTTTCCCGGGCATCCTGCTTGCGGAGGAACATGTCAATCAGCTGGTTGATGCCATGCTTAGCCAGACTTTCCCCGATGACCGTAATCCGCGAATGGGAGAAGAACATCTCACGCGTGCTGGTCAGATTGGTCCGCTCGATCGCTTCCATAATCGTCCGCCCTTTTACCGTGAAGGTGACGAACGGCGGTGAGCTTGTACTGCCTCCTCCGCTGCCGCCCATCCCGCTGGAACCGGATGAAGGATTGATGACCTGATAGGTAGCTTTCCATTGATTGTTCTCCCAGTCATAAGCTGAGCCTGAGGTAATACCCAACTCGCTCAGTTCACGGTCATCCCAACAGCCGGAGAGAAGGGCAGACAGAAGCGGGAGACAGAGGATGAGATGTAATGTCTTTCTCTGCAGGTTCATGATTCCCACCCTTTCCGCTTGGACCTCGACTTCCGTGCCCGGTACAGTAGGATAGCCCCCAGCGGTACGAGCACATTGAACAGGAAGAAGACCACAAAACGTCCTTCCTTGTTATAAACGTTGAGCTTGGCCGAACTTTGCCAGGTGAACAGGCATTCCAGTGCAATAAGCAGACCAAGCGCTCCGATAAAAGGCCGGCTGCTGCTCACCCGGAACGTCTGCTTGAAGCACTCTACTGTCACGAACAGGAAGATCGCGAATTTCAGATAGATGGACAGCACCCAATAGGAAATGAACAGAATATCCAGCTTCTCAATGAATCGTCCAATCCTTATAATGCCCACGGTAGAGAAGCCCGGATAGGTGCTGAGCTTGATGAAATCCGGACCGAACACCATCAGGGCCGAGATCAGGGAGAACATCATAAGAGCGGAGACGAACAGCAGTCCGGTCCACCCGATAATCCGCGCTCTCTTCGGATATTGCAGGTAGGGGGCCAGAAACAGCAGCACGGCCACTTCAGACATCCAGGCAGTCGGTGTCAGGCTGGCCAGCGTTAATTCAGCCAGGTTATGATCGAACATTGGCAATAAATTATGCACATTCAGATCGCTGAACAACCCGAACAGGTACAGGGGTACGAAAACGAAATAGAGCAGGATAACCAGGGTATTCACTCTGGCGATGGATTCGATGCCTTGTCTGACCATATAGATGGTGATGAACAGAATCAGGCTTACCAGTATGGTAACCGGGGTTTCGACCAGTACATTGTCCTTGATGAAATTGACGAATTCACGCAGGATCGTTGCCGTGGTATCCAGATAGAATTGCAGCATCAGCAGACCGAGTATGGTCGAGACTACCGGAGAACTTTGCTCCCTGACCCAGTCCAGGAAAGGCGCGCCATTGTTATTCTGAATCACTGTCCCGACAATTGCAGCAATAAGCAGCCCGGCCAAGGTGGACATAATAATCGCCATTGGCGCATCTTGCTCTGCATAGGTGCTAATAATGATGGGCAGCACGACGGTAGCCGTCGGCAGAATCGTATTAACAACCAGCATGGCTGCCTGGGTGGTGCCGATTTTTCCATTCATGCTGGACCCTCCTCCTGAGGCTTCGGCTGTTCCGGTGCTCCTTGATTCGCTCCTTCAACAGGCTGAGGCTTCTGGTTCGGCCCTTGTCTGCGGGTTTCTTTGCCGAGATCGGTCTTGGGACGCATAGTCATGCTCCATAGCGGAACGCGGATGAAGATATCCTTCAGATAACGCGGAATCATCGGCGCTACCGGAGACAGATAGGGAACGCCGAAGGAACGCAGTCCCGCCATATGAATCAGGAGCACCATCATGAAGGACATGATTCCGAATAAGCCAAGCGATGCAGCGATGAACATCATTACAAAGCGGATTAGCCGGATGGAGTTGGCAATCGCCAGTGACGGAATCACAAAGTTCGAGATGGCGGTAAAAGAAACCACAATAACCATAGCCGCCGACACAAGCCCGGCCTGAACGGCAGCCTGGCCCAGCACCAGCGCGCCGACGATGGAGATAGCCGGTCCGATGGTGCGCGGCATACGTACCCCCGCTTCACGCAGCACATCGAAGGTGAGCTCCATGAGCAGCGCTTCCGCCAGCGCGGGCAGCGGCACCCCCTCACGCTGGGAAGCGAGACTGATCAGCAGGGTGGTCGGCAGCATTTCCTGGTGAAAGGTAGTGACTGCAATATAGAGAGCGGGCAGCAGCATCGACACAAAGAAAGCCCCGTAACGGATCAGCCGCAGAAAGGAGGATATATCATACCGCTGATAATAGTCTTCACTGGACTGGAAGAAGTTGAAGAAGGTAGACGGCGCCAGCAGGGCAAAGGGGGTGCCGTCAATAATAATCCCGATTTGTCCTTCCAGAATGCCTCCGGCTACCGCATCGGGACGTTCTGTGTTCTGAATGGTAGGGAAGGGGGTCAGGCCGCCGTCCTGAATGAATTCTTCAATATAGTTGCTCTCCAGAATGGCATCCGTATTAATGGCATTAAGCCGGCGGCGGATTTCTGTCAGGACCTGTTCGCTGGCGATGCCCTTCAAATAGATGATGGCGATGCCGGTCTGGGTACGCTGGCCGATTTTATATTCTTCGATCCGCAGATCGGTAGTTTTGAGCCGGCGGCGCAGCATGGAGGTGCCCGTGCGCAGACTTTCCGTGAAGCCCTCCTTCGGACCGCGGATGACACCCTGGGAGGTAGGTTCGTTAATGCTTCTCTTCTCCCAGCCGGAGGTATCTGCGGCCAGTGCCACCTGAAGTCCTTCGAACAGAATCAGCGTATAGCCTTCAAAAAGCATAGCCAGCAGCACTTCCAGCGTCTTGCCTTCCTTGACGCCCCCGACCGGCAGCATCTGATCCTTGATCATGCTGAAGGCAGCTTCGGCGGTAATTGAATCTCCTTTCAGCGTCACATTCTCCATCAAGGGCTGGAGCACCGTCTGGTTGACAGAATCGGCATTCACCAGGCCGTCAATATATATGAACGTAAGGGAAAGGGAGCTCAAGGATTCATTGGTGAAGTTGCGGATGACGATATCCGAGCTGCTGCCGATCCGCTTTCCGATTTCCTGCAAATTCACCTCTAGTGAGGAGTTCAGCGGGAGCGGTGCGGGCACAGAGGTTTCCACGGGATCTTTGCCTGTCTTCCGGCCTTTCTGCTGATTCTGCGGCATCTTCGGGGGCTCCTTTCTGCTGGATTCTGGATTCTTTGGCTGTATTATCCCCCGCAGTCGGATTCCTTATTCTGCCTGATTTACGGAATCAGTAGGTGAAATCCAGGCTTGTGAACGCGAAAAAGGCATTTCTCCAACCTGTTCAGGATGGTAGAAATGCCTCCATATAGATGCTTATGGCCAGATACTATTTGGTCTGGACGACCAATGCATTGCTGATCAGGCGGCCGGGGGTGGTCAGATATTTGCCGTTATAGTAGAGACCACTGGAGGCGCCGCCATCCAGATTCATCGCCTGGTACGCCCCTGCCTGCTTCATAATTTCCGCCAGCTGGGGGATGGTCGCCCCGCCGGAGGTCAGCAGAATCAGCTTGTGGTCGCGCGTCAGGCCCAGCGCGCTGCGGGAGCCTCCGCCTGTCAGTATCTTAGGGTCCTTGAAGCCCTCGGCGAGCACATTGAGGGATACCTTGCCGTTCACCAGCAGCCGCGGGCCTGCCTGTAACGCTCCTTGAATGGAGCCGCTGTCGAAGCGGTTCTTGAATTCACTGCCCGGAATCAGCTCAGCCAGAAGGTTGCCGTCATAGGCAAAGACCGTCCGCTTATCTCCGGGGCTGTTCTTCAGCATCTTGCCGCCGCTGATAATATAGCCGTAGGGAGCATAATAGGTTCCTTTGGTATAGGCATCGAAGAAGGTGCCGTTGATGGCGGCTGCGGCATTGCTGCGCTTAGCAATGCTGGCGAGCGCCTCTGTCTTGCCGACAGTATTTCCGGCAAGGACGGCATCCAGCTTCACTGACGGATGCAGCAGGGAGACCGTAACGGTCTGCACGGCGAAGGAACGTCCGCCGACCTTATATGTATGTTTGCCGCTGACTACGCAGGCGTACCGCTCTTGATCAGGGCGCCGTTCTGCACAGGCAGGGTGGCTGTTGCCTCGCCGCTCGTGAGCTTGAGCGATGCGGAATCTTTATTCCACTGGAGCTGTATGCCAAGCGTCTGGCTGACGAGAGACAACGGAATATAAGTCATGCCATTCTCGCTAAAGGGACGTTCGCCCAGGGTAACGGGCTTGCCGTTGACGGAGGCTCCGGCCGTGCCTGGAGTGAAGGTAACAGACAAATCATCGCGTGTTACCTGGATCTGTCCTCCAGCAGAGCTTACGACAGACTGGATGCCGGCGAAGCCGTTCAGGAATCTTAGCGGAATGAACGAATGGTTCTCCTTATCAACATAGACGGCAAGTTTGGCTGGTGCCGCCGCAGCGGCCCGGGATTGCAGCGGGGACAGAAGGACAGCAAGCAGACAGAAAGCGGTGAAGAGGACGGACATTCTTTTCATAGTAAACGAAATCTCCTTCAATTTGTAGCAGTATAACTGCAGTTTAGGATGAATCTGGAATGGACTCCAGAAAGAAGCACTTGAAATACTATAATATAGCGGGCTCTCTTGACCGTCAATGGAACATGCATAGAGAGGAATGTTCGTTTATCTAAAAAAGCCGAGAATACCTCCACCCTCGATAGGGTGGGGATGAATCAGCGGTTTTCGATTTCGAAACGAACATATGTGCTATAATATGGATAAGTTCACTAAAAGGAGGTGTTGCACATGCTCGTGTCTGCGCAGGATGTTTCTTCGAAACCCCTGGTTCATCAAGCCTATAAATATCGGATCTACCCCAATACAGAGCAACAGCAACTCATTCGTCAAATGTTTGGCTGCTGCCGTTTTGTGTTCAATTACTTCTTGGGAGCTTGGAATCAAAGGTATGCGGAAACGGGAAAAGGCTTGTCTTATCACGCTTGTGCAACACAACTCCCCGGTTTAAAAGCACAATACGACTGGCTGAAAGAAGTCGATAGCATCGCTTTGCAGTCGGCTGCTCGTCATGTGGCGGATAGCTTTGATCGTTTTTTCAAGAAGCAAAATCAAGCGCCACGCTTCAAGAGCCGAAAGCATCCGATTCAAAGTTACACGACCAAATTCACCAACGGGAATATCGCCATGGAGGGCAGTCGCTTGAAGCTCCCAAAACTCGGCTGGATACGTTTTGCAAACTCCCGGAAGCTGGAAGGCCGGATATTGTCCGCTACCGTTCGTAAAAACGCCAGCGGGAAATTTTTCGTTTCGCTCGTTTGCGAAGTTCAAAAGAACCCTCTGCCCCAAGTGGATACACCTATTGGCATCGACTTAGGCTTGAAAGAATATGCAGTATGCTCAAACGGGGAACATATCGCCAATCCTCGCTTTTACCGTCAATACGAGAAAAAGCTGGCGCTTTGGCAGCGGCGGATGGCTCGGCGTACTCCGGGCGGCTCCAACTGGAAGAAAGCAAGGCAGCATATCGCTCGTATTCACGAACGCATTGCCAATAAACGAAATGACTTCCTCCACAAGCTGACCACGAGACTGATTCGTGAAAACCAAACGATTAGTATCGAACATCTGCGTGTGGCGAATATGATTCAGAACCCCAAGCTTTCAAAATCCATTGCTGATGCGTCTTGGGGCGAGTGGGTGCGACAGCTGACGTATAAAGCGAAATGGTATGGACGAAATCTTCGGATCGCCGACACGTTTGAGCCGACCAGTCAGCGTTGCCATGTGTGTGGCACGATCCACCCCGAGGTGAAGAACCTGTCCGTTCGGGAATGGACATGTACGACGGCCTGCGGGACGATCCATGACCGTGACGAAAACGCCGCTCACAATATTGAACAAGTAGCGGTTTAACCGCCACCTAACCAAACGATAGAATTCAACATTTCACTTGCGTCAAAAATGTAAAACTGCGGGAACGCAGGGATCGCTTGCTCCATAAGAAGAGGGTACTCTTCTGTTCGCAAGAATCCGCCACTTCAAGCGTTAGCTAAGAGTGGGGGAGAATTCAAAATTAAATCACTTACGGATATTGGCACAAAGGCGGGAAGCGATGATAACAAGAATAGGCTTGATTCGGCACGGCAGCACACTCTGGAATCAGGAAGGCCGGATACAGGGCCACACGGATAATCCTCTGGACGAGGAGGGCTTCCGGCAGGCAGCCGTACTTGCAGAGCGCCTCAGCGGTGAATCGTGGGATTATATCTATTCAAGCGATATGCTGCGGGCCAGACAGACGGCGGAGGTCATTGCCGGGAGACTGGGCAAACCGCTGGCGGGTCTGATTCCGGGGATACGGGAAATGAACGGCGGGTTGATAGAAGGGACTACGGAGAAGGAACGGATCGAGCGGTTCGGCAGCGGGTGGAAGACGATGGATATGAAGCTGGAAAGCCGGGACCTGGCTCAGCAGCGGGGTGTCCGGGCCGTTGAAGAGGTTGCCGCCCGCCATCCGGGGCGCAATGTCCTCATTGTCAGTCATGGCGCCATTCTGCGCAGTACGCTGGCAGGACTTGTTCCCTCACTGGATCTCAGTGTAGTGCTTAAGAATACTTCAATTACCCGTATAATCAGAGATGCCGGAGGCTGGACCTGCGAACTGTACAATGGCGTGGAACATATGAACGAATAGACAGTCTGGACGATTCTGGAATACAAGAGAGTCTCCCGTGCAAAGGGCGGCTCTCTTCCATATGTCCCAGAACATACCATCGCAAATCCTGCAGCTTTTGCCGATAATATTCTTAGCATTTATGCAAAGTCTGGCCTTACCTGCCGGAAATGTTCAGAATATGTTCAGACTAACCCTGTACAGTAGCGCTTAAAAGCGATAAATCATATGATTATCAAAGGAGGGCAGAGTAACTTGGAAGAGGCCCGGAATTATATACTGGCTGTATTATCTATTCTCATTGGAGTACTAACGGTGTACAGCATCCTCAGGCTGACGCGGAATTTCTCCAAATGTCACCAAAGAGCCCGCGCGGTCCGCACGAGCCTGGTTGTACTAGTTATTAGTGCAGGTCTTGGCAGTATGCACCTGCTGGGTAAGAGAACTTTGTCGGGGTTCACCGCTGAAGATAGCAATCTGTTTATTACTATGGCACTCTATGTGCTTACGCTCGCCGGAATATTGTACCTGTTCCTGCGTGTGCGTATGCTCCTCGTAGAGCGCGAGCAGCTGAAAGAACTGGCCTACCGGGATACCTTAACCGGACTGCTCAACAAGAATGGAATGGATCATTTCTGGGATCACTGCAAATCAGGCGAACAGCTTGCGGTATTATATCTGGATCTTAACCGCTTCAAATCGATTAATGATACGCTCGGCCATCATGCGGGAGATTTGCTGCTGGAAGCCGTTGGCGGCAGTCTGCAGCAATTTTCCCGTAAAGGCAAACGGCATATCTTCAGGGTGGGCGGGGATGAATTCGTCATCATCGCCAAACGCTGCAGCCGCAAGGATGCGGAGCAGCTGGCCCTTAAGGTTCTGGAGAATATCACCCGGAATTATAAATTGGAGACGCATGAATTGTTCGTATCCGCGAGCGTCGGCATCACTATGAGCCAAGGCAGGATTGACCGGAAGCGGCTGCTCCAGGAGGCTGATTCCGCTATGTACAATGCCAAGCAGCTGGGCAGCGGGCGTTATGCGGTCCATAAGCAGGAGAATACTCTTCCTCCTGTGAAGCTGGTCAGCAGCTCCAGAGCCCAATAGCTTGTGAAATCCTGCCCAAAATACAACATTTTGCTCATAAAATCGGCCCTAATCCACAAATGTTGTATGAAATACAGCATTTCCCCTCATTTAAGCCGATTAGCGGGAGAATTCTTGTATTTCGTGCAACAATTCTCCCGGACAGCTGGGCAGGTGGCAAGCCAAGTTGCAGTACGTACAACATTAATACCGGGGCCAGCAATGAACCTGGTATGAGGCGGGTACGAGCCAGGTGTGAGACAGGTACGAGCCAGCTATGAGCCAGATATGAGACAGTGATAGCTGTACGCAGAAACGGATACCATCCCTTAGAGGAAGGTATCCGTTTCTGTTTGGTACGGCCGCTGCCTGAGTGCTTCAGACGGCTCCTGATCCGGAAGCAGCAGCCACTCCGGCCTTTTTGCCAATACTATAATCCCTTGGCTGCCAGCAGCCCGGCAAGTACATCCGGGTGATCGGTAATGATGCCGGCCACTCCGGCCTCAATCAGATAGGTCATCCGTTCGGGATCATTTACAGTCCAGGGATGATAGACGATTCCGCTCTCTGCTGCATCGGTGACGAACTCCGGCAGAACGGAAGAGAAATGGGCATGCAGTGCATCCGCCTGAAGCGTAGCCGCATAATCCCACGGACGGTATAAGCCTTCGCCATACAGTATGCCGGTGCGGATCTCCGGTGCCAGCGACTTGCAATAAGCAAGGGAGTAGTGGTTGAAGCTGGAGATGACTACCCGCTCACTCATGCCCTGCTCCCGTACAGCGGCTATTACCTTTTCCTCCATACCGGGATAAAGGAACGTGCCGTTCTTCAGCTCAATATTAAGTACTGTCTCACGTCCCTGAAGCAGATCCAGCAGCTCATCCAGTGTCGGAATCCGCTCTCCCGTGAACTCAGGACTGAACCAGGACCCCGCATCGACCTCCAGCACTTCACGAAGCGTCTTATCCTTCACATATCCGCTGCCTGTAGTGGTGCGGCTAAGATTCTCATCATGAATGATTACTATGGCTCCGTCACTCGTCATCTGCACGTCCGTTTCGATGCCGGTTGCGCCAAGCTCAAGACCCTTGCGGAATGCCGCCATTGTGTTCTCCGGGGCGACTGCGGATGCGCCGCGATGCGCGAAATTAATGATGTTCATGTACTGTAATTCCCTCCGTCTCTTGGTTGTGATGATGCCCGTGTTGGACGGGCCCCCTTGTAGTGTATTCCACATAACATGAAGAAACCCTGTCCGCAAGCAGCGAAAAGGGTGTGATTTCTTGGAAACTAACATGCGCTGGCAGAAGCTATTAGAATGGGGGATTAATTCCCCAGCTCTTTCAGGGCCGCAGCAGCCAGCTCTGCGAAATACTGTGCTGTCGGCAGCAGCGCCGATTCATCGACGTCAAAGCGCGGGTGATGAAGGCCGTAAACCCCTTCGGTACCGATGTTGACGAAAGCGCCCGGCAGCTGCTGCAGATAAAAAGCGAAATCCTCGCCCCCCATCTGCGGATCAAGCTCAAAGACAGTGAGGCCAAGACGGGCCGCAGTCGCTGCGGCAAACCCGGCCCAGCGGGGGTCATTGACCGTTGCCGGCGGTCCGGGTATCCACTCAAGCTGTGCTTCAGCTCCAGCAGCGGCAGCGACCCCTTCGATAATCTGCCGGATCTGCCGTGGCACGGCTTGGCGGATGGCTTCATTATACGTCCGGACTGTGCCTTCCAGCTCTACAACGCCGGGCAGGACGTTCCAGGTGTTGCCGCCCTGTATCCGGGTTACGCTGACCACCACCGATTCAACCGCACTGGTAAGCCGGCTCACGATTGTCTGCAGCGAGGTGATGATCTGCGCCGCTGTTACAATCGTATCCTGGCCGCGTTCCGGCTGAGCTGCATGTCCTCCTTTGCCGAGAATCGTAATGACAAACCGGTCTACACCGGCAGTAAGTGCACCACTGCGTGTTCCGAATGAGCCTGCTGGCAGGTCGGGGTTATTATGCAGTCCAAAAATGGCATCTACTCCACGGAGCCCGCCGGACTCAAGTACGGCTATGGCCCCATGCCCGGTCTCTTCCGCAGGCTGGAACAGTATTCTGACGGTCCCGGCAAGCTCGCTTTCCTGTGCCTTCAGCAAGTAGGCCGCGCCCAGGATGCCTGCCGTGTGGAAATCATGCCCGCAGGCATGCATCCTGCCGGGAATCACGGAGGAGAAGGGCAGCCCCGTATCCTCTTCAATAGGCAGGGCATCGATATCTGCACGGATGGCAACAACCGGGCCCCGGCCGCTGCCAATCTCGGCAATCAGTCCTGTCTGCAGCGGAAGATCAAGCACAGTAATTCCCGCTTCAGCCAGCCAGCGGCGCAGCCTGTCTGTGGTCTGAAATTCCTCGTTCGACAGCTCCGGCTGCTGATGAAGCTCCCTGCGCACCTGAATCAAACGCTGAGCCAGCTGCTGTTCCTGATCTTGCGTTAATGACGGCATGGATGTACAGCCCCGCTTTCTCCAATTAATCTATCATTCCTGTAGATTCCTGATTAATCCGATTGATTTATTTACTGCGCATAATACCTTTAACGGAAAGGCGCTGTCAATGTGTTATTTAACGATCCGGGGATTTATGAAATATTTCATGAAAGTGATGGATATCTCATTGACGTTTCATTTTTCCCCATGCTATTATACGGCCAATTCATTTAAATCCGATAGAATAACTCTTTATTTAATATTTCGGAGACAATGTGTTGCATCCAGAAGGGGGAGAGCATATGGGAGAGTGGTCGAGACAGGAGCGTTTTGCGGCCTTGCTGTCAGGGGAGCGGGCCGATCGGCCGATTGTCAGCGGCTGGCGCCATTTCATAGACCGGGAGAGTAATGCCGGTGATCTTGCAGACAGTACAGTAGCTTATACGAAGCAATTCGATTGGGACTGGGTCAAAATCAATCCGCGGGCTACGTATTATGCAGAGACATGGGGCAACACCTATGATTCCGCGGATTACCGTACGGTATTTCCCAAGCAGACCCGTGCGGTGATCCGGAAGCCGGAGGATGTCTGGAATATACAGGCGCAGCAGGCTGCAGCCGCAGCGCCGCTGGCCGAGCAGTTAGAGGCTGTAAGCCTTATACGCCAGGGCCTGCCGGATACTCCGCTGACCCAGACCATTTTCTCGCCGCTTACCGTGCTGCTGTTTCTGGCGGGCCAGTCGGCTTATGCCGGTGACACGGTTTATGGCAGCCGTGAGCCGGTGACCGTGGCAAGTCTGCTGGAGGAGCAGCGGGCTGGTGTACATCAAGCGCTGAAGGCCATCGCCCTGACGCTGGCAGATTATGTGCAGGAGCTGGGCAAACGGGGGCTGGACGGGATTTTTTATGCGGTGACCGGCACCGCTCATCCGGGGGTTTTTGACGAAGCAGCGTTTCAGGAGCTGTCCCGTCCGTATGATGAGATGGTGCTGGAAGCCGCCGGTTATGGCAAAAGGATTCTGCATACTTGCGGTGCCTATTCGCAGCCTGAAAGGTTCAATAATTATCCCATTGAGGGCATCAGCTGGGATACCGCAGCACCGGGTAATCCCGGTTTGCATGCAGAGCTGAGGCCGACGAAGGTGGGGGGAGTGGATCATGCCTTATTCGCAGCCCATGATCCCGGGCGCATCCGTGCACAGGCTGAATTCGCCCTGCGCCTTATGGCGGACGAGCCGTTCCTGCTTGCACCCAATTGCGCGATACCGCTTACCGTGGAAGATCGTTCCTTACAGGCATTACGTGATTCTATTCCGCATGAGTTCACATATGAAAAGGGGTTCAAATAATGAAAAATATCGTGAAGCTTAAGAAATTGGCAGCTGTGGTTCTGGTGGGGATGTCGGTCGTGCTGGGAGCCTGCGGGAACAAAACGGCTACAGGAGAAGAGAAGAAGGATATCGTTGTGGGCTTTGGCGTGGGCACCTATGAAGAGCAGTTCCGGCTTGGCATTGTGCCGATTCTGGAGAAGGAAGGGTACAAGGTGGAGATCAAAACCTTCTCCCAGAACATGCAGGTCAATCCGGCGATGAAGGAAGGCTCCATTGACGCAAGCATCTTCCAGAGTACGGCTTACATGGAAGGCATCAACGCGGAACTGGATGCGGATATGGCTGTGCTGAACTTCGTGCCGAGCGCACCGCAGGGACTCTATTCCGAGAAGCATCAATCGCTTGATGAAGTGAAGGACGGCTCTGTGATTGCCCTGCCGAATGATCCGGTTAACCAGGAGCG
Organism: Paenibacillus sp. FSL R10-2736; assembly: GCF_038000245.1. Classification (NCBI taxonomy): domain Bacteria; kingdom Bacillati; phylum Bacillota; class Bacilli; order Caryophanales; family Paenibacillaceae; genus Paenibacillus; species Paenibacillus sp. FSL R10-2736. Next base: position 6,244,982 of record NZ_JBBOBN010000001.1, on the reverse strand, counting down.
TGCGGTACGAATTCTGGAGGATCTCGGCTGGGTGAAGGTCAAGGCGGATGCCGGGACCACAGACTTCAACCTCAGCAGTGTGGAGCCGGACAAATACGATCTGAAGCTGGAGTCGCTGGATTCGGCGCAGATTCTGGTCTCGCTGGCTGATGTGGATTACGGCGTGGTGAACGGCAACTATATCGCCAATGCCAAGCGGCAGATTACCGAAGCGCTCCAGATTGAGAACACGCCGGAGCAGCACCGGGTAACCGTAACGGTGAACAAGGGCGATTTGGATACCCAGTGGGCCAAGGATCTGAAGGCAGCGTATGAATCGCAGGAGTTCGAGGATTACATCAACGCCCAGGATAAATACGACGGCTTCATCCTTCCGGATGCCTGGGAGAACAACTGATATGGCAGCGGGCAGAATTCATTTCATCGGCGGCGGGCAAATGGCGGAAGCGATCATCCGGGCCGTTGTTGGCAATGGTACTTATAAGGCTGAGCAGATCAGCGTGGCAGACATTCATGAAGAACGGACGGCTTATCTGAATACTGCCTATGGCGTGCGGGCAGCCGGCAAGTCTCAGGAGGCGGAGCTTGCCGGAGCGGAGCTGATCATTATTGCCGTCCGGCCGCAGGATGATCTTGCAGCTGTTGGCGCGGCCATCTCCAGCTATGCGTCAAGCGGAGCGGCGGTCCTGTCCATTGTCGCCGGAGTGACCATCGATAGGCTGGGTGGTTACGTTGGAGCAGAACGTCCGATTATCCGGGTGATCCCGAATACGCTGACCGATACCGGACTCGGCTACAGCGGGGCAGCTCTGAACGCTTTCGCGGATAAGGAGCAGGTGGAAGAGTTCCTGAACGGGTTCGGCAAGGTGCAGTATCTGGAGGAATCGCTGATTGATATCTTTACCGGGTACGGGGTGGCCGGGCCGAATTATGTCTATTATTTCATCGAGTCCCTGGCCGATGCCGGAGTGCTGGCAGGACTGCCGCGCGAACAAGCATGGAACACGGCGCTGGAGAATGTAGAGGGGGCCGTAGCCATGCTTCGGCACAGCGGACTGCATCCCCGGCAGCTGCTGGACATCAACAACTCTCCGGGCGGAGTTGGCATTCACGCGCTGTATGAGCTGAACAACAGTGACTTCGCAGCCGGGCTTCAGCGCAGTGTCAAGGCTGCAGTGAAACGCACAACGGAGCTGGGGCAGGTGAAGTCATGAGCGCGCTGCATTGGGATCATACCGTGCATTATGTCAATGATCTTGAACAGGCCATCGGAGCCTTCAGGGACAATGGCCTGGCCGCTTCCTACGGCGGATCGCATAAGCTGTGGGGGACTCATAACGCGCTAAGCTATTTCGGGCTGAACTACATCGAATTTCTGGCGATTGAGGACCGGGAATTAGCGGCAAGTCTGGATACCCCTAATCTGGTGGTGAAGGATGCCGTGAATCTGCTGCCTGATCATGAAGGGTTCAGCAGGGTAGCGATCCGCACCGATGATATTGAAGCAACCGCCTCAGCGCTGGAAAAGCAGGGCCTGAAGCTGTCTCCCGTACTTGATGGCAAACGGCTGAACGCACAGGGGCAGTGGATTGAATGGCGTATGCTGACCATCGGCGGCCATTACCAGGGTCTGGTCTATCCCTTCATAATCGAGTGGAAGGGAACCGATGCCCTTCGGGAAGAGGATCTGACGGCAGCGGGAATTATCGTTCCCCATCCGGCAGGAGAAGTGACGGTCCGCCGTGCTGTATTCTCCGTACCTGATCCGGCAGCGGCGGCGGCTCACTGGGGAGAAATCTTCGGCTTGGCGGAAGTCCAGGCCGGTTCATCTGCAACCCCCGGCGATAGCGTTTCACTCGCGGTTGGCGATAAGGTATTTGAATTCCGGCGCGGGGAAGACCGGCAGATGACCCGGCTGCTGCTAAGCGGCGATGCTCCGGGCCTGGCGGGCCGTACGCTCACTATTGCTCAAGGCGAGTATGTGTTTACAGCCGAGTAATGAAGAATTGCAAGTCCGTTGCCTGCGCGTGTTGCCGGCAGCGGGCTTTTTGTTGCCGGGAAGCGGTCTATGTGCGGTATTGAATTACGGCTGGTGTGTTCTTCAGCAATCGCTTAGAATAAGTCTGAACTATACCCATAACAGAAAGAAGCGATACACTTGAAGTTTTGTCTCGAATGTGGAAGCCGTCTGGTCCTGAAGGAATGTAACGGAGAGGGGGAGGTACCCTACTGTGAGTCCTGTGCCGCGTTCCGGTTCCCGGTGTTCAGCACGGCAATGAGTACAGCGGTGCTGAACAGGGAGCTGGATAGAATCCTGCTCATCCAGCAGTATAACCGCAAGGATTATATCCTGCTGGCCGGTTACGTGAATAAAGGGGAGAACGCCGAGGCAGCGCTGATCCGCGAAGTGCAGGAAGAAGCAGGGCTTGAGATCATCGCTTATGAATATATGCGCAGCCAGTATTTCGCCCCTTCCAATACACTGATGCTTAATTTCATCAGTGTGGCTGACACGGAGGACCTAAGCGCAATGAGCGCTGAGCTGGATCATGCGGCATGGTTCACGCTGGATGAAGCTGCGGACGCCATACTGAAGGGCAGTCTCGCGGAGAGCTTCCTGCTGACGATTATCGGTAAGCTAAGACAAGGACGGACCTTGGAGAGCTTCACAGCGGCCTCACGTTAAGCATGATTTCAGGCTGAGACGATATTGCGGATTCTCTCGTGCACCTGCTGCGCCTCCAGAAAGGCTGCGGAGTACTGAAGATCTGTTTTTCGGGCCGGCAGCAGCCGGGGCAGGAAGGGAATCGATACGACAGGTGTATCCGCGTTGTTAAAATAGATTTTTAGCGTCAGCTCGCTGATCTCTTCGGCATTGCTTATGGCTTGGACAGCTTCTGCGAACCCGGGGGTGGCGGCTACACTTGGGCGGATTCTCGGCGCACTGGTCGTAATCCGGCTGGTCTTGCTGACTTTGCTGAGCGTTAAGGCATTCTCGACGATCTCCGCTCCCAGAATGGTATCGAACGTGTAGATAGTGGCTGTAGCCGGCTCCTGTCTGCCGGGATGGAGCAGACCGATGGCCATAGTCTGGCCCGCCTCATCCAAGGCGATCAGATGGGATTCGTCAGGTGTGATGAACCGCTGGGGAAACTTAAGATTGAATGCGGACAAGGCATGGATGGCCTCTTTCCGGCCGGGTGCTTGGGGATGGGACCGTATGAACTGAAGCACCGCAGCTGACAGCAGGAGCGAAACGCCAAGCACAGCAAACATGTACATCAGAATAATAAGCACTGAACCGCCTCCTAAAAGGTAACTATTTAATAGATATGCGGGGAGTACGTGAACAAATACATAGACCGGGCCTGCCGGGATCATATATTATTTGGGTATTCTGCAAGGCGGGGAATAATTCAGAGATTCCAGGGGGATTCCAGGCATGATTGTTGATACACTTAGCCATTTGCTCAAAGATGAGGCTGCATACGGAGAGAAGATCCAGAGAGGGCTGCAGTTTCTGCGCGATACCGATTTCACCGGGCAAGCGGCCGGACGCCATGAGGTCAATGATGAGATGTTCTATTTCATCAACGAATATCAGACCAAGGATGCCGGAGAATGCTTCTGGGAAGCGCACCGCGTGAATCTGGATCTGCATTATATTCTGGAAGGTACAGAGCGGATCGGCTATGCTGCCATTGAGCAGCTTGATGTAAGAGATGACTACAGCGCAGAGAAGGATGCGATCTTCTTCACCGGTGCAGTAGAATCTACGGTAACTGCAGGACCGGGCGCTCTTGTCGTGTGTTATCCGCAGGACGGACATATGACAGGGATTGAAGCAGGCAAGCCCGAGGCTGTGCGGAAGGTAGTTTTGAAGATTAAGCTATAGTCCTTAGGACAAGGAGCAACGGCTATGCTGACCCTCAGGGGACGGTGTAGCCGTTGCTGGTTAAGCTGCCGGAACAACGCTTCCCGATGTCACAAGAAAGTAAAGTTGTAGACTGACGATGCCATCATTAAGCTTTCGGGCAGGATTGTTAGACCAAATGCGGTGAAGAGGACAAGTAGATCTGTGAGCAGATGAAAGGGTGATATTTCAATGCAATTCAAGTGGTATACGGATGTGCATGAGTTTTACCATGATACCTATGATGTCCTGATGCGTCATGAAGCACAAAATTTGATTCCTCTTGGCAATATCATCATTGGGCATGAAGGAAAAGACAAAACAGACTGGCGTGACCCTGTAAATTGGCTAATGGCAACTATTTCGGATGCTAAGGGCATACAACTTACCGCCATAATGACACCGCCACACAATATTACGCTTTATGCAACAGACAACATCATTAACCCGGAAGCTATAAACTGTCTGATAGACGGGTTGAAGGACAGTGAAATTCCAGGTGTGACAACCGAAAAAAACCTGGCAGAGTATTTTGCCAAAGAATATACCTTGCGCAAGGGAATAACCTGTAATACAACCATGAGCCAGCGTATATATGAACTTACGGCAGTAAACCCGGACATTCAAAAGGTTGGTATCGTTCGATTGCTGAATGAAAAGGATATTCACTTTTTCCCATACTGGGCTGAAGCATTTTATGCAGCGGGGAGTTATGGCCAAACAGAAATGTCCATTCCGCAAGAGGCAGATCCTTACTTCTACCGGATAGCATCAAAAAAAATCTATATTTTAGAGGACAACGGGATACCCGTTTCTATGGCAGGATATACAAGGGTAATGCAGACGGCTATTGGCGTGGCATTTGTATATACCCCTCCATATGAGCGCGGCAAGGGTTACGCTACTTCAATTGTGGCGCAAATAAGCCAGCTTGCCTTGGATAAAGGGTTTACGAAGTGCGTCTTATATACGGACTTAGCAAATCCCACATCTAATAGCATCTATCAAAAGATAGGCTATATGCCAATTTGTGATTCGCTCCAGTTAAAATTTGATTAGTAGAATGAGGCGTACATATGCAGAAAAGATACGGCGGCGCATCATGGTGATGTACCGCCGTTTTTTCGTGAACCGGAATAGTACAACAGGTGCAAGCCGGTACCTTCGTCAGAAGTGGAGCCTCTAAGCGTTATGTAGGACTTCGAGCGGGGCTTTCACATCCTGGTGTGTTCCAGAGATCATGTTAATCCAGGCAGTATACAAACGTCCAAGGCCCGAAAGCAGTAACGGCAGCATCAGCAGCAGCACAAATCCCATTCCGCATACGATCCAGGAGCGTTCATCCGGTGTTGTACCAGACAGGAACACGAAGACGTCCGGGTCCAGCATATTCTGGTCATAAGAGAATACGGAAGAGCTGACTCTCTGGACTACAGGCGACAGGAGGGCACTAATGGCAACCGAGGGCAGGGCAAGAGCAAGGGTGAATCCCAGAATGCCTGCGGGCAGCTGCAGTATGCTGTACAGGATTCCCCGGTACGACTGGCCTTGGCGAAGCTGGTATCCTAATGTCCGCAGACCTTCCCAGCGGAAGGCAGCCGGATGGTCTGGCATAATATGCTGCGAGGCTCCCCCTTTACCGTGAGACCAGGCTTCGGCAGCCTTCTGTTCGCTGATCATCAACGTGCGGCACCAGGTTAGTGTCAGGGCCAGCAGTGGCAGCCCAACCCATATAATTACCAGAGGCAGACTTACACATAGGCCTGTAATGGCAATAACAAAAGCGATTATTCCTTTAGGCAAAGAAAGCATGAGCATTTTCCACGCGTTTATACTTCGTCGTAACATCAGGGCAACCCCTCTCCAAATTTTACCTTCTCCAGTATAAAGGTTAAATCCATACAATACACGCACCCGGAGGCGGGAATAATACTGGTCTTTGGTCTAGTGCGGCTCTCCTATACTTTAAGTTGGCATGGGCAGGCATATTTCTCTAAAATGAATATAGAGTGTGCAATGATCAATATCCCGGACAAGGAGCCGCGCTTATGAATATCTATCTGGAAATTCCGGATGTGGACAAGCATTTTCCGTTTCGCAGCCTGGTCTGCGGAGGAGATGATCTGACCTATCCGCATTGGCATAAAGAAATCGAAATTATCTATGTAACCAAAGGAAGTCTGAATCTGGGAATCAATGATGTGCCGATCCGCATGGAGCAGGGGGAAGTCCAGTTCATCAATGGCGGAGATGTGCATTATTTCCTGGCGTCACCTGACAGTGAGCGGGTAGTGATACAGTTTGATCTGAATTTCTTTCAGGAGGTTGCAGCACTGGGAGGCAATGACTATCCGCTGCGGGATATGTTCACGGAGATGGAATTCTCCAGTTCAAAGTGGCCGAAAGGGGTTGCCGCCAGTATAAAGGCTCTGATTGAGAGCATTTATGAGGAGGATACACAGCGCCGGGAAGGCTACGCTTATCTGATTAAGGCCAGGATGTTTGAAATGCTGACGGTTATTATGCGGGAGGTGCCGAAGAGCAGGGTCAAGAAGCAGCCCAAGTTCTCGGAAGACACATTGTCCCAGTCCAGAGAGACGCTGGAGCGGCTGGAGCGGATCTTCAGCTATGTGGAGCAGCATTATCAGGAAGCGATTACACTGAATAAGGTGGCCGGCTACATGGGCTTCAGCCCGTATTATTTCACCAAGCTGTTTAAGAAGAATACGGGCATGACCTTTGTCGCGTTTTTGACGGAGTACCGGCTGAATAAAGCCAAGTGGATTCTGCTCAACGAAGACCTGCCGATGTCAGGGGTAGCGGAAGCGGCCGGGTTCGGCAGCGGGAAGACCTTTCACCATTTATTCAAGGAAGCAACGGGGATCTCTCCGCTTAAATACCGCAAGACAATATCCGGGAATAATTGAGCAAGAATACAGGAAGAAAGCCTGCTTGCGGATTTGTATGATAGAGGTATAAAAAGTAGTCAAAAACTTAAATTAACCGTAAAATTCACCTTTGAAACAGGAGAGTGTCCATATTGACCAGAGTAACCGTATGGAATGAATACCGCCATGAGCGGCAGGAAGAACGAATCCGCCAGGTCTATCCGAATGGCATACATGTACAGCTGGCCTCTTTTCTGAGCGCAGCGGGACTGGATACAAGAACGGCAACGCTGGACGAGCCGGAGCATGGCCTGACAGAAGAAGTGCTGAATAACACTGATGTACTGGTATGGTGGGGGCATGTTGCCCATCAGGAAGTCAGTGACGAGGTAGTGAACCGGATTCATAAGCGCGTGCTGGAGGGGATGGGGCTGGTGGTGCTGCATTCAGGCCACATGTCCAAAATCTTCATCAAGCTCATGGGCACAAGCTGTGATCTGAAATGGCGCGAAGCCGGGGAGAAAGAACGCCTCTGGGTGATGGAGCCCAGCCATCCGATTGCCGCAGGCATCGGCGAATATATTGACCTGGAGCAGGAAGAGATGTACGGGGCGCACTTTGACGTGCCTGCACCGGAGAGCCTGATCTTTGTCGGCTGGTTCGAAGGCGGCAATGTGTTCCCTAGCGGATCAACGTACCGGCGCGGCAGCGGGAATATTTTCTATTTCCAGCCCGGCCACGAGTCCTATCCAACCTATTACAACAAGGAAATTCAGCAGGTTATCATCAACGGCGTGAACTGGTGTGCTCCGGTCAAGCGTGATGTTCCGGTGTACGGCCATTCCGAGGCGCTGGAGCCGATTAGAAGCACAGTAGGCGTATAACCTATAGTCTTGCAGTCGATGATAAAAGTTACCCGCCAGACCTAACGGTCTGGCGGTTTTTTGTGCTGACGCGCTAACAGATGGGTTACGCTGTAGAATCCTGCAGAAAATACAACAATTTCTTCAGGATAGCGGCTCTAATCCAGGATTGTTGTACGAAAGGCAACATTTTCTCTCCTGAAAGCGGCCAAGCGGGGGAATTCTTGTATTTCGTACAACAATCCTTAGGAATCCTCCATTATTGGGAGGTTCGAGTTGCAATACGTACAACATTTTCATTTTGAGGCCGGCCTTCACAAGCCGCATGCCTTTCACCGCTGGCCGACACCATCCTCCGCCACATCTATCATTAGCTGGACTGCTTCCGCTATAAGCTCAGCGCTAGGTTCCCGCACTCCCGCACGTCTCCGGTTAGCCATGACCAACCTTACGCTTGTGGCAGATAAACTAACAATGTTGAATTTAAACCAATTAAATTGCGGCATATATATGTTAGATATAAATGCTTGTATATCAAGGGTTTGGCTATTCTGCCAAGTCTGGAGTGAGAGGATGTTAAATATTTACTCCGTTATTTTCCATGCAGCAGTCTGCAGAATCCTTTATACTGAATAAAATTTAACGGACCAGGAGGAGAGGCTGATGATGCGGCGGTGGAACAACTTAACATACCAGAGCAAGCTGATGCTCGCCTTCTTCATGCTTGGGATTATCCCGTCGATTGTGATCGGCACGATGGCATATTTCAAATCGGTCAGCACGCTGGAGTCGCGGGTGAACGCCGATCTCGGCGTCATTGCCGGACAGCTGAATGCGGCGATCCAGCGCCAGGTGGAGGATGTGGACCGTTTCAGTACTTTTCCTTATTTCACACCGGAAATCTTTCAAATATTGAACCAGCCTTACATACCCCGCGACCAGTGGGGTTACCGCGAGATTGAAACCCAGCAGCAGTTCGCCAAGCTGCTCGTGACTTACCCTTCGATTTTCTCCACGATTCAGGGTCTGGTATTCTACAGCACCAAAGGCAATATCTACGGCTACAGGGTTAGCGACCGCTCCTCCATTAATGAAGCCGTAAGTCCGGTAGACGAGGAATGGTATAAGGAGACCCTCAAGCGAAGCGGAGGCGTATTCATCTCCGGGCTGCGGCTGGAGCGGCAGTTCAACAGTGCTCCGTTCCCCACAATTACCGCTTCCCGCGTGCTGCTTAATGATGATTTCACTCCGGCCGGAGTAGTAGCCGTGGATATCCGTCCGGACTTCATGGACAAGATTGTCCGCTCCTTCCAGCTGGAGAGCATGCATGTGATTGTGGCAGATGAGAAAGGGGAGCTGATCTACTCCACACAGACCGGAGACAACGAGCGGTTCCTCCGCGCAGCGGCGGAGCAGTCGGCGGGCAGCGGGGCAAGCCGCGGCCTGATCAATCTGCCCAATCTGGGCGGCGGGCTGGCAGCGGCGACCGGTGTATATGCGCACAGTGAGTATTTGGGCTGGACAAGCTATCTCATGATTGACCGGGAAGAACTGCTTGGCGATGCGAATGTGATCCGCAACTTCACCGTGGTGCTGGTGCTGATCTTCAGTGTGGCGGCTGCGGTCTTGTCGCTCTTGCTGGCCCGGAACCTCTCAAGGCCGATCCGCAGCCTGATCTCTTCCATGCGCGACGTAGAGCGGGGACTGTTCATCACTCCGGCGGCTCTGCCGGTCCAGGGCGAAATCGGCCAGCTGCATCTCAGCTATGTCACGATGGTGCGGCGGCTCGATGTGCTGGTCCAGTCGATCGAAGAGAAGGAGCGGCAGAAGCGGGAGGCCGAGCTGTATGCGCTTAGAGCGAGAATCGCTCCCCACTTCCTGTACAACACGATCAATTCCATCCGCATGCTGGCCGTGCTGCAGCAGTCGGAAGGCATCGCCCGGCTGCTGCAGTCACTGAACAAGCTGCTGCATGCCAATATGAAGCTGGACAGCGAGCTGGTGCCGCTGTCTGCGGAGCTGGAGCTGCTGCATCATTATGTGCGGCTGATGGAGCTGCGCTACACGAACCGCTTCAAGGTGGAGTGGCAGATTGAAGAGAATATCGGGCAGGCGATGGTCCCGCCGATGATTCTGCAGCCGCTGATGGAGAATGCGATCTTTCACGGCTCCTTCGATATCGAAGGCCCGCTGCTGATTGAGGTGGGTGCCCGGATAACAGGGAATGGCGGGGATGAGCTGCTGATCACCATCACGGACAACGGGCACGGTATACCGCAGGATACACTGGAGGTGCTCAACGGCGAGAGAGAGCAGGGCCCAGCCCCTGATGGGGACGGCAACGCGGGTTCAAGCATCGGTGTAGCCAACGTCCGTGACCGTATCCGGCTTAGGTTCGGACCGCCGTATACCTTGACGCTGAAGAGTGGTCCGGGCCAGGGAACCCGGGCAGAATTATATTTGCCTTATCAACCGGAGGACGGAGATACGTCCCGGCCGCGAATGGAGGAATGAAGCATGTGGAATTTGCTTGTAGTGGAGGATGAGACCATTGTGCGGCTGGGGCTGCGCTATATGCTGAATTGGGATGAGCTTGCCATTGCCTGGAAAGCCGAAGCTGCGAACGGGCATGAGGCGCTTAAGGTGCTGGCCCGGGAGGAAATTCACATTGTGATGACGGATATCCGCATGCCGGGTATGGATGGCCTGGAGCTGGCGCGCAGAATCAAGGAACAGTACCCCAGTGTGCAGATTATCTTCTTCAGCAGCTTTGAGGACTTTCCTTATGTAAAAGAAGCTGTCCGCATCGGAGTCGTTGATTATTTGCATAAGCCGACGATGGCGGCCGAGGAGATTGCAGCAGCGCTGCTCAAAGCAGCGGGGACCCTGGAGCAGCTTCATCAGGCGGCAGTGCCGCAGGTGCCGGGATACAGCGACAAGGACCGGGATCAATTCCTGCAGTCGATGCTTGAGACACAGGCCCCCCTGGAGAATTGGATGGAGCAGTGGCAGCAGTATGGACTGGAGTCCCTGTATGGAGCGGGATACAGGCTGGCTATTCTGCGCATGGCCGAGAACGAAGGGATTGAACCGCAGGCGGCGCTGGCCCGCTTTATGTCGTTCCGGTATTATCTGGAGGAATATACTTCCCGGGAATGGGGCGGGATATTGCTCAGCCGGGAGAACAAGGAGCTGGTCTGGCTGCTGCCGCAGAAGGCGTCCATTGACGAAGCGGGAGCCGGTGCTATGCAGGGTTATCTGGATCAGCTGGAACAAGGGTTGTACAAAATGCTGGGCATCCGCATGGCGTATACCTGCAGCGGACTTCACCGGACAGCGGCGGAGCTGCCGGAGGCCTATAGAAGTGCGGCGGAGCGTGAGCCGGTGAGCGGCGGGAAGCTGAGCGGAATTATCCGGCTGGCAACGGCTTATATCGATGAGCACTTGCTGGAGGATGTGACGCTGGCGCGGACCGCAGAGGCAATTCATGTCAGCGTCAGCCATCTGAGCCGCCAGTTTCTTAAGGAGACCGGACAGCATTTCAATGAATATATGACCGCCAAAAAAATGCTCCTTGCCCGCAAGCTGCTGCGCGAGAGCAACCGGAAGGTGTACGAGGTAGCCGAGGAACTGGGGTATGCCAACCCGCATTATTTCAGCAAGCTGTTCAAAGATGACACGGGTCTAACACCGCTGGAATTCCGCAATCAGTGAGTAAAGAGCAAATATTTGACGGAAACAGCAATTCTCGTCTAGTTGGAGGATCAGACATCCGGCAGAGCGGCCAAGATAAGCAATTAATAGCTATAAAGCAGCAGATCAACCCGGTAGTTAACCTGACACAAACAGAGTACGATTAACTCATGAAACAAACATAATGTCAGGGAGGCTAACACATGAGAAGAAAAGGCGGGTTCTGGTGGTTGTCGGTATTATGTCTTGGGTTGTTGGTCATTCTTGCAGGCTGCGGCAGTAATAATGCGGCATCAAACGGTAATTCCGGAGCGGCAGCTACAAGCGGTTCTGCTGCAGAAGGGGATGCTGAGAAAGAGCCGGTGGTGCTGAAGCTGACCACATGGAACCCGATCAGCCAGACGGTGGTTGATAAATTCCAGGAGAAATATCCCTACATCACGATAGAGCATGACAAGGTGTATGATCAATTCCGGGAAATTATCCGTACGCGGATTGTCTCCAAGTCCGATATGGACATGTTATGGCTGTTTCCGAACCAGGTGGCTGAATTCTCCAAAGAGAATGTCCTGATGGACATCTCCGGCAGCCCTTGGCTGGATAATTATCTTGAAGCGGCAGTAAAGCTGGGCACAGTGGACGGCAAAACCTACGGTGTCCCTTATAACAGCCAGCCGATCGTGATGTTCTATAATAAAACGCTGTTCGACCAGCTCGGGCTTGCGATTCCGACCAATTGGGAAGAGCTGATGGCGGTGAGTGAGACCATCAAAGCCAGCGGCACCGCACCGATGGTCATCGGAAGCAAGGACGGCTGGGCGACCCAGTTCATCACTACTTCACAGTTCGGACTGTATCAGCATGACAATGCGGATGTATTCCCGCAGCTGGCCAGCGGAGACAAAAAGTGGACCGATCCTGAGTTCACAGGCTACTTCGACGGCATGAAGGAATTAGCGGATAAAGGTTATCTGCTGGAGAACTCCGTCGGCCTCAGCTATGACCAGGTGGCGCAGGTATTCAAAGAAGGCAAAGCCGCCATGTGGCCGATGGGCGAATGGGGCTACAGCGAGAACTTTGATGCAGACTTCTCCGCCTTTGAGCTTAGTGCCTTTCCGATTCCCGTCAACCGCGGCGATCAGCCGCTCGTAACGAATCTGGTGTCCGACAACCTGCTGGTTGGCGTATCCTGGAGCAAGCATCAGGAAGAAATCAAGCTGTTCATGGAATTCGTGGCCGAGCCGGAAATGGCTAAAATCTGGTCCGATGAAACGAAGCAGGCGGTAACGGTAAAAGGCGGCACGTCCGAAACCTACAGCCCGCTGGCCGCTTCTCTCCAGCCGCTGATTGACGCCAGCGAAGCACAGATTTTCCCGAGTATGACCTCGTCCATCGAGCCAGTAATGTTCCCGATCTTCCAGCAGATCCTGCTGAAGCAGGACGTGGACCCCGCCAAGCTGCTGGAGCAAATGCAAACGGCTCAAGATAAAGATATATAACACAAACAAAGCTATAAAGATTGAACTAAGGAATAGACAATACAAGATGAAAGTAACGGAGGGGAAATTTGGAACTGTAGGAGCGTTAGCGTCCGCCTTTGTCCCCGGATTTCCACCGCGGCCAGCGGTTACAAATCAAGAAATCTGGGGACAACAGCGGCCGGAAGTCCAAATGTTCACCGCAGTTACGGCCTACATCTAATTGGAACGTTCTTAATGTTTAATCTTTATAGAACACACACAACACAAGAGAATAAGCGAAAGCTCAGATCAAGGACAACCCTGTCTTTCGCTTAGGTTTCTTTTTTTTTACCCAAATTTGGGGTGAGGGATGGAGGCAGAAGATGAAATTCATGAATTTTCGCAATTACCTGCTGTTTATCGCGCCGGCGCTCCTGATCTACCTGCTGTTTTTTGCCGGACCGATCTTCAGCGGCTTGTATTACGGCTTCACCGACTGGAACGGCTTCTCATTCAAGGCCGACTGGGTCGGGCTGGAGAATTTCCGCGAAGCCTTCCGTGATCCGCTGCTCCTGACGGCGCTGAAGAATATGGCGATTCTCTCCGTTGTAGTCATCGTGCTGCAGCATAGCGCATCAATTCTGCTGGCCGTATTGCTCGACCAGAAGCTTAAGGGCATTGTGTGGATGCGGGCGATTATCTTTTTCCCGGTTATCCTGAACACCGTTGTAATCGGCTATGTGTGGAGCTACATGTATGCGCCGATGGTCGGATTTCTGCCGAAGTTTTTTGCCGCAGTCGGGCTGAAGGGTCTGGCACAGCTGGACTGGCTCGGTGATCCTTCCTTAGCAATCTACGCGATTGCGCTCGTCATGGTCTGGCAGTACACAGGCTACTCGATGATGATCTACTTGGCTGGACTACAATCCGTTTCGGGTGAAATATATGAAGCCTCAAGCATTGACGGCGCAGGACCGTGGAACAAATTCTGGAAAGTTACACTGCCGCTGCTGATTCCTTCGGTCATTGTGAACACAGTGCTGTCGGTGATCGGCTGTATGAAAATGTTCGAGCATGTCTTCATCATGACGCAAGGCGGACCGGCCAATTCCACGCAGACATTCGGGATTATGATCTATCAATATGCCTTCAAAACCTCGCAGATGGGCTACGGCACCGCGATGGCGATGATCCTGTCCGTGATGATTCTGGTTGTAACCTTTGTGCAGATGAAGCTGCTCAGCCGTCTGGAGGTGGCGAATTGACGACTACATTACAGAAAACCTCTATTTACACCGTGCTGATGATCGCGCTCATTATTGTACTCGTTCCGATGGCGGTCATGATCTCGGTTTCGCTGCAGACACCGTCAACGATCAATCCGCTCAGCCTGCCCAAAGACCCGCAGTGGAGCAATTATACCGAAGCGTTCCGTACCGGCAATCTGCTGCCGTATTTCGGGAACAGCGTTCTGGTGCTGGTGATGACAACCGCTGCCGCCATTGGCGTCTCGGTGCTGGCCGCTTACGGTCTGCATCATGGCAAAAGATATAAATCGGACGCGATGTCGACCTTCTTCCTGATGGGGCTGATCCTTCCGGCCTTCTCCGGCACGATTCCGGCGTTCCTGGTGCTGCGGGAGATCCATCTGCTCAACACGCATGTCGGGCTGTCGCTGATCCAGATTGCTTCCGGGCTGGCCCTGCCGATCTTCCTCTATGTGAATTTCTTCAAGACCGTGCCAAGTGAAATTGAGGAGGCGGCGCTGGTGGACGGGTGCGGACCTTGGCGGACCTTCCTGAAGATTATTTTTCCGCTGACGCTGCCGATTACGGCGACCTGTATTATCGTGGTGGCGATCAACTCGTGGAATGACTTTTTCAATCCGCTGGTCTATCTGTCTTCGCCGGATATGCGTACGCTGCCCGTGGGCCTCATGGCCTTCAAAAGCCAATACAACACCAACTGGCCGCAGATGTTCGCCGGTGCTGCACTTGTGGCCCTGCCGATCATCATTCTCTACCTGTTTGTCCAGCGCTTCATTATTAAAGGTCTGGTGGGCGGGGCGGTTAAGGGTTAAGAGACTTAAGAGGCTGGTAGACTAAGGTGCAAGAATGAGAGAATGTTAAGAGGGCAGCCGTGTAATACGCGAAAATGATATGCAGGGAGGGTGTGGGAGGTATGGAAAAACGCTCAGGGAGTCTCATTCCCTATCAGGGTCTGGTCGTATCCTGCCAGGCGTTGGAGGACGAGCCGCTGTTCGGAAGCCATCATATGGTGGCGATGGCGATGGCGGCGAAGGAAGCGGGGGCGGCCGGTATCCGTGCCGGAGGGCTGGCGGATATCCGGGCGATTAAGGATGCCGCCGGTTTGCCTCTGATCGGACTGGTCAAAATACAGCATGAAGGCAGTGAGGTCTACATTACGCCGACGCTTGAGGATGCACTTGCCGTCCATGCGGCCGGGGCCGATATTGTGGCCATCGATGGTACCAGGCGGCTCCGGCCGGACGGGCGCACGCTGGAGGCGACCCTTGCCGCGCTGAAGGCTGCGGGGATACCGGTGATGGCCGATATTGCGACCTTCGAAGAAGGGGTGCAGGCGGCCGGATGGGGCGCGGATTACATCTCGACTACGCTATGCGGTTATACCGCAGAGACGCTGGGAACTCCGCTGCCGAATCTGGATCTGCTGGAACGGCTGTCCGCTGTCCTGGAGGTGCCGGTAGTCGCCGAAGGCGGGATATCCGAGCCGGCGCAGGCGGCTGCGGCGCTGGAGCTGGGTGCGGACTTCGTCGTCGTGGGCTCGGCGATTACCCGTCCGCAGTGGATAGCCGCCCGTTATGTGAAGGCGATGAAAGAGAAGGCGGGCGGCGCAACAACGGAGGCCGAAGGATGAGCCGCTATTATATCGGGGCCGATATCGGCGGAACCTTCATTAAGGCGGCAGTGGTGGACGGGCAAGGGGAGATTGTTGCCCGCCGCAGTACCGCTACGCCTGTGAACGAGGGGGCAGCAGGGATTCTCGCTGCGCTGAAGAAGATTATTGCAGAGCTAGTGTACTGCGGATACGGGATCGGCGGCATTGGCATAGGCACCGCCGGGCGGGTAGATCCGGCTGAAGGCGTAGTCCTCTATGCGACGGAGAATCTGCCGGGCTGGACCGGCATGCGCCTGGGGGAAGCTGTGGAGAAGGAGTTCGCGCTGCCTGTGTCGGTTGGCAACGATGCCAATGCAGCCGCTCTTGGCGAAGGCTGGCGCGGGGCGGCTGCGGGGCTGGAGCATTATGTAATGCTGACGCTGGGTACAGGTGTCGGCGGAGCTGTTATTCATAATGCTGAGGCTATCTCAGGCAGACAGGGCGGGGCCGGGGAGATCGGGCACATGGTGCTCTATCCCGGAGGAATTCCCTGCAGCTGCGGGCAGCGGGGCTGCGCCGAGCATTATCTGTCCGGCAGGGCGCTTAGCCGGCTGGGAGCAGAAGCCGCGGAGGGCTGGGACGGCCGCAGACTGCTGGCGGAATTCGCCGCAGGCAGCGCCACAGCGGCTGCACCCATGAAGAGATATATGCACGACCTGAGCCTGGCCGTGCATAATATCCAGTCTTTCATGGACCCGGAGGCGATTATTCTTGGCGGCGGAGTCGCGGAATCCCATGCCTTATGGTGGGATGCCTGGATGAGCGGGCTTGCCGCCGTGTCACCGCTGTCCATTAAGGTGCTTCCTGCCGAGCTTGGCAATGATGCCGGAATGATCGGCGCGGCACGGATGATTATGAACAAGGAAGGGAAGTAGAGTGAACTATGCTGTTAGAGGTTATAGCCACGACAGTAAGTGATGCAGTTACCGCTGAACGTTATGGAGCGGACCGGATAGAGCTGATTACCGGAATCCGTGAAGGCGGATTAACACCCAGCCTTGGGCTGATTGAAGCGGTGCGGGAGGCAGTCAGCATTCCCGTAAGAGTAATGGTACGGCCGCATGCGCGTTCCTTCCGGTATGACCCATCCGACGCGGAAACGATGCTGCGCGATATCCGGCATATTGCCGGAGTGGGCGGACTGTCCCTGGTCACGGGCATGCTCCGCAGTGACGGGACCGTGGACGAAGAATTGCTGGTCCGGCTGCTTGATGCTGCGGGCGGGATGGAGGTAACGTATCACCGGGCTTTTGATGAGGTGCGGGATCAGCTTGAGGCGCTTGAAGTCTTGAAGCGGTATCCGCAGATTACGGATATATTGACCTCCGGCGGCAGCGATAAGGCTACTTCCGCTGAGGGTATGGCGAGGATTGCCGTATTGGAACGGCTGTCCGCCGGTTCTTCGCTCTCCATCCTTGCAGGCAGCGGCTTGAATGCTGCAGGCCTGAAGGATTTCATCTCCCGGACGGCTGTCCGCCGGGTGCATTTCGGTTCCGCTGTCCGGGAGGACGGCGATCCGCTGAGGCCGGTTGACCCCGGGCGGCTGGAAGCCGTCCGCAAGATTCTCAAACCATAGAAGAGGTGAGTTCCTTGTCAAAACCATCGCTGCATGAGCTGCGCAGACAGAAGAAGCTGGAGATCAAGGATACTGTAGAGAACGGCCCGTTTAGAGCGGATTGGAAGTCTCTGGAGGAGTACTCCGTTCCCCGCTGGTACGAGGAAGCGAAGTTTGGGATTTTCATTCATTGGGGGGTGTATTCTGTACCCGCCTTCGGGACAGAGTGGTATGCGCGCAATATGTACAGGGAAGGCACTGAGGTGTATGAGCATCATCTGAAGACCTATGGCCCGCCGGATACATTCGGCTATAAGGATTTCATTCCCCAGTTCACGGCGGAGAAATTCGATGCCGAGGAGTGGGCTGCCCTGTTCAAACGCGCCGGTGCCGCGTTCGTAGTGCCGGTTGCTGAGCATCATGACGGCTTCGCCATGTATGACTGCCCTTATTCGGAGTGGACCGCTGCCAGGATGGGTCCGCGCAGAGACATTATCGGCGAGCTTGGCGCAGCCGTGCGGCGGCATTATATGACCTTCGGCGTCTCCAGCCACCGTGCGGAGAATTGGTGGTACTACAACGGAGGCCGCGAGCTGCCTTCAGATGTGCAGGACCCGAAATACGCGGAATTGTACGGTCCTGCGCAGCCTTGCTACGGTGATCCGGCGTATCCGCTGCCGATTCTGCCGCCGAATGAGGAGTTTCTGGACGACTGGCTGGTCCGCACTTGCGACCTGATCGACCGTTACGGCCCGCAGCTGGTCTATTTCGACTGGTGGATCGAGCAGCCGGTCTTCAAGCCTTATCTGCAAAAGCTCGCCGCCTACTATTACAACAAGGCTGCCGAATGGGGCCAGGGGGCAGTCATCAACTATAAATTTGATGCTTTTGCCGAAGGAACCGCCGTCTATGATATGGAGCGGGGCCAGCTGGCCGATATTAATCCGGAGGTCTGGCAGACCTGCACCTCGGTAGGTGAAACCGCCTGGTGCCATATTGCCGACCACAAATATAAGACCTCGGGAGATATACTCGGCGACCTGGTCGACATTGTCAGCAAGAACGGCGTCATGCTGCTGAATGTCGGACCGCGTGCGGACGGGACGATTCCTGAAGAAGAGCAGCAGCTGCTGCTGGAGGTAGGAGACTGGCTGGCGGTGAACGGGGAGGCGATCTATGGAACGCGGCCCTGGAAGGTATACGGTGAAGGCCCGACGCAGATCGTCAGCGGAACATTTAACGATACGAAGCGCAGCCCGTTCACCCCGCAGGATATCCGCTTCACCGCCAGAGGCGGGGAGCTGCTCTATGCCTCTGTTATGGGCTGGCCCGAGGGCGGAACGACAGTGATCGGGACCTTGGGCAACCGCTCCAAGCAGCTCGCCGGAGAGATTCTGCAGGTGGAGCTGCTGGGCTGGAACGGAGAGCTGCAGTGGAGCCGGGCCGGTGAAGGCCTGATTGTAGAACTGCCCTCTGACATGCATGACCGGGGCATTCTGGTGCTGAAGATCAGGTATTCTACACCTGAAGCGGCGAAATAGATATTTGAGCTGTAAAGGGGCGGGCGGTGGAGTTAAGGGACTGCTCCGGGTGAATCCGGCAAGCTTCATATTCCGGCCAAGCTCCGGGGCTCCGGTATGTCCGAAACCAGCTCTAAACAAGCTCCAAAATGGCTCTAAACCAGCTCTAAATGGCTCCAAGCAAGCTCCAAACCAGCACCAACAAGCTACAAGCCAACTCCAAGCCACTCCGGACTAACCTCACAGCCGGCTGATCGTATTTTGTACAACAGAATCGGGGTTTTAAGGGTCTGCAAAGGCATTCTAATGTATTTACTGCAACAGAATCTAGGGATCGTCCCCGATTGTGGCTGAAAGGAAGAAATCTATTGTACGAACTCTGCCGAGATACGAATTCAGGCGATCTAGGGCAGCTCCTGGTGTAGCGTCAGATTTATTTAGTGAAAACCATTTTGGTAAATCGCTTGCTAATGGCCTGAGATGATCCGATTACGGTATATGCCTAGGTGTGTGCGGTAAGGGATATGCATAAGTGCACTTTGTACAACTAAATCGTCTGATATACACCCAATTATCCGTTTAGTTGTATTTCGTGCAATTAAATAGCTGTTTGTAGATTGTTTTCACTCATTTGGGTAATTTTAGTTGTACAGATTGCACTTATATGAGGCAAGCCTCTCTTTTCGCTGTTTTTAATTGCACATTATACAACTATCACTGAATTTCCATTTGGAACGGAATACAGCAGTTGCTGCATTGTTAAATGGACTCACTTCTTTAGTTCTGATATTGTACCAGGTTCCAGTCACTCTGAATTCCCGAACCCGCCTACCCGCCCGCTCCCCCCAGCAGCCTGGGCAGCAGGGTCAGCAGCCGCTCGCGGGTCAGGGCATCGCCGGAATTCCATTTGGCGCCGTCGAGCATATAGACGCGGCCCTCCTGTACGGCGGGCAGGCTGTTCCACAGCGGCGTCCGCAGCAGCTGCTCCATGGCTTCCCGCGAGTCTTCGCGCTCCGGGATGAGCATGAAGACGCGGTCCCCCGCGTAGCTGTGCAGCTTCGCCGGGTCCACCTCGCCGAAGCCAAGCCCCTGGTCCAGCAGGCCCTTAATCTCTGCCGTCGGCTGCAGGCCGCCGGGAGCATACAGGGCCGTGGACAGTCCGGTCATCGCCATAGCGAACAGGCGGTTGCCATGGTCATAGACCAGCGCGGAGGCGGTTTCTCCCGTCTGGAGCCCCTCTGCGTACAGACGCTGCCACATGGCAGCGTTTTTGGCGTGGTAGGCCTCCAGCCAGGCTTCTGCTTCGCGCTGCCTGCCGAGCCACCCGCCAAGTATCCGCAGCCGATGCTCGAGCGGCGCGAACGAATCGAAGGTGAGGGTCGGGGCGATACCGGAGACGCGCGTATAGGCGCGCTCGTCCGAATTCGCAATAATGATCAGGTCAGGGCTGATCAGCCGGGTCAGCTGTGGGTCCAGCGGGAAGCCGACATTGGCCAGATTCTTGACGCGGTGCTTATAGACGCTGTTCCGTGCGAAGGCCTCATCGCCTCCGGCCGGCTTGACTCCCAGCGCCAGCAAATCCCCAAGTGTCTCTCCGTGGTAGACAATCCGCTTCGGACGCTCCGGAATTTCCACTTCATGCCCCGTCCAATCCTTGACGGTAACTTTGCGCTGCTGGGCCTGGGCATACTGCCCGGGCGTGACTCCCGTCTTCTGCCGGAAGCGGCGGCTGAAGTAATATTCATCGGAGAAGCCCACCCGCCGGGCGATTTCGCGCAGCGGCTCGGCGGATTCCAGCAGATAGTTCTTGGAGTGCCCGATGCGCAGATCAGTCAGATAATCGAGCGGCCGCTTGCCGGTCAGCTTCTGGAAGATAGGGGTGTATTGCCAGGGAGAGACCTGTGCCAGCTCCGCAAGCTGCTTCACCGTGATGCTCTCCATATAATGATCCTGCAGGAATTGAATTGTACTCTCCACGGATTGCGCGGGACTGGGCAGCTGGCGGGTGGAGTAATTATGTTCAAACAGCAGGAGCAGCAGCTCCTGGAACTGCAGCTGCTGTCTGAAATACTGGAGCTCGTCCCCGCTGCCCTGGTTCGCAAGCAGCTCTTCCGCGAGCCGGATCACCCGGGTGAAGGGGTGGACGATTAGTTCTTTCCGGCCGGGCAGCAATTCAGCTGTATAGGAAGCAGGGGAATCTCCAGCCGCGATAGCGGCAAAGGATATCAAATAATAGTATAGTGTCATTTCCGCGTTATCCGTACTGTAGGAAGTTCCGGGGGACAGCAGACAACATTTGTCTGCATGTACTGAAAGGGCCGGCTGCTCCCCGATACAGAGTTCACCGCGGCCTCCGGTAAAGATCAGAAGTGTATGCTGACCGGCAGTCTGCACAGCGGACACAGTGTCAGCACTCTGGATTACCATCTCAATGCCCTTCAGCTGAAACAGCAGGGAGCGGAGCGGAACTGCCGGCAGGGCCGGAGCCGCTGCAAGTGCGGGTTCAGGGGGGAGTCCCGGGTTCAGGGCATTCTGTCTCAAGGCTCAGCACTCCTTTCAAGGCAGTTGAATTTATATGTATATTGAGAACGATTATCAATAAACTTCATTGTATATAAAATAAAGCAGCTTATCAACATTAGTTGATAAGCTGCTTTTAATATTCGTCCTGTCTGCATGCGTAATCGTTACTTATTCAGCATGGCGGGGATTTCGCCCAGCAGCCATTCTCTGGTGGTGGCATCACTGGAGGTTTTCATGATGTCCTGCGTGTAGACATAGCCGTTCTTAACGGCCGGCAGGCTTTTCCAGACTGCACTTTCCAGCAGCTTGTCGGTCGATGCCTTGGCTTCGTCAGCTACCGGCGTCAGAAGGAAAATACGGTCCCCTGCGTATTCCTGGATAACCTCCATCGAGATCTCCTGGAAGCCCATGTCGGCGTCAAGCACCTTTTGGATCGCCGGAGTAGGCTTGAATCCGTTCTCTCCATACAGTACCTGTGACAGGCCGGTTGTAGCCATTACAAACAGTCTGTCGCCCGGATAGTAAGTGAAGACTGCGGCGGTTTCGCCTTCCTTCATGCCTGAAGCTTTAAGCTGGGCCCACATGGCGTCTTCCTGCGTCTGGTACTGGGCCAGCCAGGCTTCTGCTTCTGTTGTTTTGCCCAGGATACCGCCGATTTCCTGCATCCGTTCCTTCAGCGGGGCGAAGGTATCGAAGATAATGGTTGGAGCGATTTTGGACAAGGCATCGAAATCAGCCTCTTCAATTCCGGCATAGATGATCAGATCCGGCTGAAGCTCAAGCGTCTTCTCCAGGTTGATCGGGAAGCCGACATCTTCTACCCCGGTCAGCTTGTCCTTGAATACCTGGCCATCAGCCATGGAGAGCGGATAGCCGATGGCCTGTACGCCCAGCGCAATCAGATCGCCGTAAGTTTCCCCGGAGTAGATGATCCGCTGCGGGTTCACAGGAATCTCAACCGTATGGCCTTTGTAATCGGTGTAAGAGCGTGTTGTGGCTGCCGGTTCTGTAGTAGCTTCTGCGGTTGGAGCAGCGGTTGCAGCGGTATTGCCGGCAGCTGTGTTAGCTGCAGCGTTGCCTTCGTCATTCTTGGTGCTGCTGCAGGCGAGCAGTAAGGTGCTCATCAGGAAGATGATGCACAGGATAGCGAAAGGTTGTCTTGCCTTGTTCATTGTAAGTAGGCCTCCCAATTATATCGATTACCAATAATGATAATCATTCTCGTTGAAATGATCATAGATGATAACTATCCGTTACTCAATGGACAAAACCCAAAGCTGGAATTTAGTTTGTGCAAAGAAGAATCGAGTTTGTGCAAAGGTGATTAGAGTTTGTGCAAAACCGGATATCCGCTGTGAATTTTCAGGTTATTAAAAAAGAATGAGGCTATTCAGACTACATTCAGTTTGGGTTGTTATGATGCATTAAGCCTATCTCTTGAGCAGGGTGTATTTAGAGCTGTTCTTTTTCCGCGGATTGTGTAAATACATAGATAAATAACAGATTTATTACCGTTGTTATAAGAAAAAAGTTAAGTCTTTAGTACCTGAATTAAAAGTCAGAATATGTCGATAAGAGATTCAAATCATAATTCACCAAGGAGGATAACAGATTGAAGAAAAACAGCTTTTTCCGGTTTTTGCTGATGGCATTGCCGCTGCTTCTGGTATTGACTAACGGGGGATTGGCGCTGGCAGCCACCACGGTAACGGTCTCCAAAATTGTGCTGAATGTAAGTGAACTTACGCTTGCGGTGGAAGAGACTTCGGCTCTAACAGCTACTGCGGTCTATTCCGACAGCACGTCAGGCGACGTGACGGTTAACAGTGACTGGTCCAGCGATAAGCCAGCGGTAGCCACCGTATATAACGGGATTGTGACGGCCAAGGCGGAAGGGACAGCTACGATTGTTGCGGTATTTACATATAGTGACGGCACGAAGTTCTCCCAGGCCACAACGGTTACTGTAACCAAGAAGGTCAAAGCCCTGACGCAGAATGTCCAGAGCCTGGATCTCCGCAAAGCCGAGTCGGACAGCATTATTCTGACCGCAACGTATTCGGATAATACAACGGACGCCACGGTGGCAAACAAGGCAGTCTGGAGCACGAACGATGCTGCGGTAGCAACCGTAGTGAACGGTGCAGTCAAAGGGATCTCCTCCGGGACAGCCACAATCACAGGCGTATATGGCAAAAAAACCATCACCGTTACAGTGAATGTAGAGGTGGCCAAGCGGATTGAAGCGGATCAGCCGGAGCTTGCGCTTTTGCTGAAAGACAGCTCGGCTGTTAAGCTTACAGCTACTTTCCAGGATGGCACGCAGGAGAATGTAACGTCCCTGGCCGCCTGGTCCTCCAGTGATGAATCGGTGGCCGATGTCCTTAAGGGCGTCATTACCGGCTACAAGCAGGGAACGGCGGTCATCACCGCCAAATACGGCACCAAGACTACCACAGTAGAGGTAACGGTTGACCAGACCAGTAAGCTGGTTGTGGATGATCAGAGTGTTTTTTTGAAGACGGAAGAAGCTCAGCAGCTTAAACTCACCGCAGTCTACCCGGATGGGACGACCAAAGATGTGACCGGCACTGCGGTCTGGAGTTCGAGCGATTCCAGTATCGCTTATGTATACAAAGGCAAGATTTACGGCTACACAGCCGGAACGGCGACGATTACAGCGACCTATGGCGACAAGTCTGTACAGGTGGATGTGGATGTTGCGGTGGCCCGGTATTTGGATCTGAGCGAAGAACAGCTTAGCCTGAAAACAAGCTCCACCCATGCGCTTACCCTGACGGCGACCTATGCCGATGGCAGCACCGAGGATGTCACTTCTAAGGCGGCATGGAGTTCGAGCGATGAGCTTGTGGCTTTTGTCAAAAAAGGATCCCTCACTACTTATAAATTGGCTGGAACCGCAACAATCTCTGCCGTCTACGGCACACTTGAAACCTCGACCCAGATCGAAGTCGGAGCCGTAAGCAAACTGGTAGCCAGCGATGATAATGTATTCCTGCAGATTAGCGGTACGAAGCAGCTTGTGCTGACTGCCGTAGCAGGCGACGGGTCCTCATCGGATATTACAAGCAGTGCGGTATGGACCACAAGCGATAAGAGCATCGCTCTGATCAGCAAAGGCCTGATCACCGGTTATTCCGTAGGTACGGCGACCCTTACAGGAACTTATAATGGAGCGGCGGCCACGGTTACCGTTGATGTGGGAACGGCAAGACATCTGGCCTTAAGTGAAACTAGTCTGAATCTTGCGGTGGATGCTGCTAAGGTGCTTGTGCTCAAGGCGACTTTTGCGGACGGTACGGTAACGGATGTAACCAGCAAGGCAACCTGGAGCTCCAGTGATGAAGCTGTGGCTTATGTGGATAAAGGAAGTATTACAACCTACGCAGAGGGCAACGTGACGATAACGGCGGTCTATGGCGGGAAGACAGTCACTGCAACAGCTGCTGTAGGTAAAAGCAATAAGCTCAGCGTCGACAACGACAGCCTGAACCTGCGCCTGAACGGAACTCAACAGCTAGTGCTGACTGCCCTGGATGCAAGCGGCACTCCAAGCACAGTGACAGACAGCGCAGTCTGGTCCACCGCTGACGAGAATATCGCTATCGTGACCAAAGGTCTGGTTACAGGCTACAAGTCCGGCAAAACTACAATTACCGCCGTTTATGGCGGCAAAACCCTCACCATTGCGGTGAGTGTCGAAACAGCTGCGCGCCTGAATCTTACGGTCAGCAAGCTGAACCTCGGCAAGGACCAGAGCAAAGCAGTAACGGCTATGGCCAGTTATGAAGACGGAACTTCACAGGATGTCACAGAGGATGCAGTGTGGACTACAGATAATGCGGATGTAGCTGATGTTAGCAAAGGAACCATTACCGCCTATGCTACAGGCAGTGCTGTAATTACGGCCGCTTACGGCGGCAAGACGGCAACGGTCAAAATCACCGCAGGCACACCGGACAAACTGGCGCTGCAGGCCAAGACCATTGAACTGAAGGAAGACGAGACTTATCAGGCCGAGGCTACCGGCAGTTACAGTGATGGCAGCGACAAGACGATCACCAGTGATGTGGAGTGGAGCTCCAGCGATGAGAAGATTGCCGAGGTTAAGGACGGTCTGATTACCGGCCTCTCTGTAGGCACAGCGGTGATTACCGCCAAAATAGGTACGGAGAAGGCGGCCATTACCGTGAATGTGGGCCTTGTGGATGAGCTGGCTGCCAATGTGAGCCTGATTACGATGTCTGCCGGAGACAAGGAGCAGATTACACTGACTGCCACCGATTCCGTCGGGGTAGAGAGTGATGTAACGGCGGATGCGGACTGGAGCTCGGCCAAGACTACAATCGCTACGGTCAAGAAAGGTCTTGTAACCGGAGTGCTGAAGGGCAAAACGGCGATCACCGCCTCCTATGGAGGGCAGAAAGTGACGGTCAACATTGAAGTGGATCAGATCACTGTCATCGAAGCATCGGTGACCAACCTGGCGATGAAATCCGGCGATACGGCCAAAATCACAGTAAGCATCACTTACAGCGATGGCAAAACGAAGGATGTGACGGACAAGGCGGAGTGGAAAAGCGGAAGCTATAAGATCGTCACAGTTACAGGCGGCTCGGTTAAGGCAGTGGCTTACGGCAAATCCTATGTGACGGCCAAATACGGCGGCAAAACCGTCAAGGTCCCCGTAACCGTTGATGTGCTGAAATATCTCGAGGTCAGCCAGATGAATCTTACGCTGAGTGCAGGACAGTCGGTGCAGCTGACGGCAACGGCTACTTTTGAGGACGGCAGTGAATCGGATGTATCCAAGACAGCA
Source organism: Paenibacillus sp. FSL R10-2736 (assembly GCF_038000245.1). Taxonomy (NCBI): domain Bacteria; kingdom Bacillati; phylum Bacillota; class Bacilli; order Caryophanales; family Paenibacillaceae; genus Paenibacillus; species Paenibacillus sp. FSL R10-2736. Next base: position 6,218,808 of record NZ_JBBOBN010000001.1, on the reverse strand, counting down.
GTCTGGGCTTCCACCAAGGAGCTTGTAGCTACCGGCAAAAACGGGCTGATTAAAGCCAACAGCAAAGGCACTGCGAGCATATCCGTGAAATACGGCGGCAAAACCGTCAAGATAAAGGTCACTGTAAAGTAACTTACTTACACCTGCCTCATTTTCCATTTTGGAGAGTGAGGTGTTTTTTTTGCGGATTTTTGTTATTAACATATTGATAATATCATTAAAGTCTGCTAAGATATTGTTAATAACATTTTAATAATAACATTAAGTTAATATCAATCGCTAAAATAAAAACAGCAGGAGGTAATGACCATGTTCGGATTCCGCTTCGTAAAGTTCCAGCCCAGTGAATATGTCCTTAAGGTGAAGAACGGTAAGGTAGTGCAGGAAGGTGTAGGACTTTCTTTCCATTATTACGCGCCTACGACCTCGGTTGTAGTGGTGCCGGTCTCTTCGATTGATGTACCGTTCATGTTCGAGGAAATTACGGCTGATTATCAGACGGTGACCGTGCAGGGGCAGCTGACCTACCGGATCGTGGATTACCGCAAGACTACACAGATTCTTAACTATACGTATAATCTGCGGAAGAATACCTACCTCTCCGATGATCCGCACAAGCTGGCCCAGCGGGTGATCAATATCGCCAAGGTGCTGACCAAGAAGCAGCTCGGGCAGCTGCCGCTGAAGGAAGCCATTCAGTCGAGTGAACGTCTGGCTAAGACAATTACGCTCGAAATCGGACAGAGTGCGGAGATAGAGAAGCTGGGCATCGAGCTGATGGGGCTGTCCATTCTGGCAATCGTGCCGAATAAGGAAACGCTGCGCGCGCTGGAGGCGCAGGCCCGCGAAGAGATTCTCCGCAGCGCCGACGATGCGCTATATGAACGGCGCAATGCCTCGATTCAGCAGGAGCGGCGGGTGAAGGAGAATGAGCTGAATACGGAGATCGCCGTGGAGACGAAGAAGCGGCAGATCCGCGAAACCCAGCTCGATGCCGAACGCTCGGTGAAGCAGAAGCAGAATGAGATGAAGGAGGAGCAGCTCAGCTTCGATACTGCGCTGGAGGAGAAAAAGCAGGAGCTGATTGAACTGACAGTAGCGAATCAGAGAGCGGAAGCGGATGCCAAGGCCTACGAGTTGTCGGCGGTGATGAATTCGCTCCAGGGCGTAGCACCTGGTGTACTTCAGGCACTGACGAATGTAGGCATGAATCCGGATAAGCTGATTGCCATCGCGTTCCAGGAGCTGGCTGAGAATGCCGGGAAGATCGGGCAGCTCAATATTACCCCGGATCTTTTGCAGGGAATTATGGCCGGATCGCCGGGTAACGGGGCGGGCGCGGCAAGAGGAGGCAACGTACGATGAGCAGCCCGGTATCCGAGAACAAGATTATTCTGATCAAGCGCAAGACGCGCCTGGAAGAACTGGTGGTCCGCTACAATACGATCCAGCAGGCCCAGTTCTATATTGAACGGCTGGGGGCCGATTTCAGCGATTATCTGAGCGAGGACTTCACTTACCGCAAGGCGGTAGAGGCTGCCGTAACCGAGCTGAGCGCGGCCGGCCGGCTGCAGCTTCTGGACCGGCAGCATGTGCCTAACTTTATTTTTGGAGAGCGGGATACAGTAGTTGTGCTGGGGCAGGACGGTCTGGTCGCCAATACACTGAAATACCTGCGGGAGCAGCCGCTGATCGGTGTGAATCCGGATCCGCAGCGCTGGGATGGTGTGCTGCTGCCCTTCACGGTTAAGGACCTGCGGCAGCTGGTGCCGGAGGTGCTCCGCAGCCAGCGGCAGGTACGCGAGGTTACCCTTGCCAGGGCAGAGCTGAATGACGGCCAGAGTCTTTACGGTGTCAACGATCTGTTCATCGGCCGCCGGACCCACGTCTCGGCCCGTTATCAGCTTGAACTGAACGGCACGCTGGAGCAGCAGTCCTCCAGCGGGATTATTGTCTCCACCGGCATGGGCTCCACCGGCTGGCTCAAAAGCGTTCTCGCCGGAGCAGCGGGAATTGTCAGCCAGACGGCGCAATGGCAGGCAGCGGAACAGGTGACGGTAACGGCGGGCTTGGAAGCACATGCGTCTGTCCATGGGGGCAGACCGCAGGAAAACGGCGCGGCGCTCAAGCTGGCCTGGGATCATCCGGAGCTCTACTTTACGGTACGGGAGCCTTTTCCCAGCCGGACGACTTCAGCCGATCTGGTCTTCGGCAGGATCAACAGCCGTATGCCGCTGCGAATTACTTCGCAGATGCCGGAGGACGGGGTAATCTTCAGTGATGGAGTCGAGAGCGACTACCTGGAATTCAACTCCGGCGTAGAGGCAACGATTGGCCTCGCGGAGAAGAGAGGACGGCTGGTAGTCTAACATGCATATGTATGAATGCCCAGACGCGAAGTGCAGATACAAAGAAGGGGTTCCCCGCAGTGCCGCTGGTGCGGCCTGAGAGAACCCCTTTGTCTTGAGCAGCTTATTCCGAACTTATATTACTGCTGGAAGCTGCGTCCCTGATTCATCGGAGAACCGTAGGAATGGTTTGTCTGCATGGGTGTATGCAGCGGCTGCGGGTTAAATGAAGAGTTAATTGAAGAGTTAATTGGGCTATGCAGTGAATTTACCGGCTGGCTATTGGAAGTGAAGGACGGACTGAAGGAAGAATTATACCCTCCCGAGCCTGTGCTATAGCTTTGGCCAGAGTTACCAGTGCTGAAGCTTGGAATTCCTGTATTAAAGCCCTGTTGTTCGGTATTGAATCTTTGAATACCACCTGTATTGTAGCCGGCAGTCTGCGGAATCTGCTCCAGCTGTCTGATTAACTGCGAGACTTGCTGCAGCTGCTGCATAGCGGTCTGATGGCCCTGCAATGCCTGCTGAATCATCTGAATGGCCTTATTGCTGTGCTGGCTGAGCTCCTGCAATTTGGCGGCATGCTCCTGCTCCTGCTGCAGAAGCTGCTGATAATTCTGCGTGCCCTGCTGGGTCTGTGTCATCAACTGCTGGATGATTTGCTCGCTTTGGCTGATCTGGCTGGAATGGTTTGAATTCAAAGTAAATGGCCTCCTTGGCGGGTGCTGTAATGGTCATGCGGGCTTATTATCTCTGGCGGAGGCACTTAATATTCATCCTCATGAAACCGCACACGACGCACCGCTTGAACGGTTACAATTGTGCAAACTCTGCTTCAAATCCGCACGGACGAGTTGATATGAATAGGTACAAGCTGCTGTGCAACTAATGCGGCAGACTGACGTCTATGTAGAAAAGAGTTTCCAGTATCACCCATAACCTGGAGGTGGGGCAACCATGAATCTGCGTGAGCGTATCAGCCTGACTACAACTTATGTTCCAAGGAGCATCAAGCTTATGCTTGTGTTCGCAGTGCTGTTCACAGCATGCTTCACAGGATCAGCCGCAGCAGCGTCATCATCATCCTCAGATCTGATTATTGTGAACAAAAAGACGAATAAGCTGGCCTATTTCAGCGCCGGTAAGCTGGAGAAGGTTTTTCCGGTCGCCACCGGCAAGACCAAGAGCCTGACGCCTGAAGGCAGCTTCAAAATTGTGGTCAAAATCAAGAACAGACCCTATTACAAAGAAAAGATTCCCGGAGGCGATCCGGCCAATCCGCTGGGCGACCGCTGGCTGGGGCTGGAAGTGAACGATACCTACGGCACGACTTATGCCATTCATGGCAACAATAATGAAGCCTCCATCGGTAAATATGTCAGTGCCGGATGCATCCGGATGCATAATGAGGATATCCACTGGCTGTATCCAAGGGTAGCCAATAACACTCCCGTGATCATTACTACTTCAGGACTTGATATGGCAAGCATCGCAGTGAAGAGCGGCTATTCCACCGGGCCGACAATGATTGCGGGCGTCTTTATTATCAATGGAGAAAAGCTGGAGGTTAAGGATTCTTTCCTGCTGGAGAATTCACGGGTATTCGTTCCGCTCCGCGAATCGGTTGCCCTGCTTGGCGGAACCCTGAAGCAGGAGGCGGGAACCGGAGCGCTTATCATTACAATAGGTGAGCACACCGCGGTCCATAAACCGCTTAGCGAAACAGCGAAGGTGAACGGCAAAACGGTGGCCATGCTGGCCTCGCGGAGTGTAAACGGGCGATTGTATATTCCCTTAGGCAGCTTGACGCCGCTCTTTGGCCTTCCCGTCATATGGAACGCCAAAGAGGCGGCTGTGGAGCTGTGATGCGCCTAGACTAGAAGCTGCCAGATGAAGGTCTATCCGTAGCAATCACGTGCTGCGTATATGCTCACTGAGGCAGCTTGCTGCTATGCTGCAGCCGGCTGATTATATTTTCCGTGACCGGCCGGCCTAATTGCTCCAAAGCATACAGGACAGCTCCTGCTTCGGGCGGGAGCTGTGGCGTTACTACCTTATACTGTTTGTTGGCCCCGCTCTTCAGTAAACTGCGTAATTCCGATTGGAAATACCTGCTGTTTGCCACACTGCCAATGAAGGCTACCGGGACGGTCTGCTGCGCAAAAGAAGAAGCCAGCAGCCCGATGCCCGTCTTAATCTGCTCTGCAGCCCTGCCGCAGACCCGGACGGCGGTGGAGCTTCCCTGCTCCGCTTCTTCCGTAACTATAGGAGCAAATTCTCCAAAACGTCTGTCCCGGGCTTTCCGGTCATCGTCAAACCCTTCACTTGCAAGCATATATAGTTCAGAGACTGCAGCAACGTTCCAGTGCGCAAGCATCCGGGCGACAAGCAGCTCATCGCTTGAATCTGTGTGACCGGCCAGCACTTCAAAGACGGTATCATATGAGAGGAGCCGGGCGGCACTTGCGGCATAATGATGGAAATCATAATTGCGTAAATAACGTCCGTCTTCATTAATGGCAATAATGATGGAGCCAGTTCCCGAGATGACAATAATGCCGGGCTGCGCAAGCAGTGCTCCGTAATGGGCGATAAGCGCGTCATTGACATGCCACCTCGGACAAGTCAGCTCCGGAACCCCGGTGAGCGGCAATATCCAGTTCAAATCCTCCGGCGAGTCATATCCGGCAACCCCGGCAGCCATGCCGATGACCCTGCCGGGCTCGATGCCGCCGCTTTCCAGCGCTTCTATAATCGCTGACCTCACGTTATGCTGAGCGGCAGAGTCCCGGTACGCGGAAGCGCTTCCCTTTTTGCAATAGGCTAGTACATTTCCCTCAATATCGGCGGCTATAACCCGCGTATGAGTTCCTCCTCCATCGATTCCAATTACAACATCTGTTCGCTGCATTCCGGACACCTCTTCACGTTCTTTTCTACAGAATACTATAATCACTCCAGCGTTGGATATAACACAGGCAGATACTGCGAGGGGATAATACTCCTTCACGGCAGCAGCTATACCGGGAGCTTGCTGTTGCTGAAGCAGGATTAACAGGGTAAATATAGAAGTTATAGAAGAGCACTGGAAAACGTTGATTCGGAGGACAAAATGAGTAAACTCGCAAGTTTTATGGCAGAAATGCTGCGTTTAGTGGTTCTGCTGGTTCTGACACTAGGTATACTCGGGGGTGTGGAGCAGTGGATCTTCAAAATGTTATATGGATGGACCGGGTATTTGTATACTGCAGTAATCGGTAATTTTCTCATATTCTTAGTGATGTACCGGAACTATTGGCAGTTCAAGGGCTGGTACAAATCGGAGAAGAATCAGAAGCTGAAGCCGGTGTGGACCCGGAGTCTGAGTGTCGCCGCGCTGCTGCTGATTCTTGTTCCGTTTGCGGTACCGATCTGGATGTAATTAGTTTTGTACAGAGGATGATGCTTCCCCTGGAATTTCAAAGAACTCATTTAGATTCATATTTTGTTGCCCGACCGTTCTGGAGACACCCGTAGCATCAATGAATCCATAGGTTGCCTCCATAACCGGAAGCATCAGATGATAGAACGCGAGGCTTCCCTTATAGGAGGGCATTTTTCCGGCCTGATCCACAATTTTGTACGGTATAAAGAAGAGTCCGGCGGAGGATGGGACACTGTAGTCTATTTTGGCAGACCAGATCTCTTCCGCATAATTACCTGTAATTTCATAATACGAAATACCAGGCCCGCCTTGAATGAAGAACCGGCCCGCTGTGCCTTCCGGGAAATAATAGTCCTGATTCTGTGACTCATTAATGATAGGGATTTGCTTAAGCGCACTGACGCGGGGGAAATGAAGGGCTGCTGTACGTGCTTCCCCCAGATTCGCAGATTGGAGTTGAGTGATCAGCGCCTCATCTGCTTTGGCGACATACACAATCCGGGTGGCAGCATTCCAGGCTACATGCGCATCTGCGGCTTCTGCTATGAAGCGGATCGGCACCATGACTCTGCCTTTAAGCAAAACCGAGGCGACAGGCAGTGCGGTTGGTTTGCTTCCAATCAGGGCAGTCTTGTGACCCGCAACCAGTGTGATTGTTTCCCCGCTGCGGCCAATTGTAACCGTCTTGGTGCCATTGTTCCAAGCGACAGTAATCCCCGGGATATGCTTCACTACATTTAGCGGGACCATGGTTGTGCCTTGTGTGAGATAAGGGGGAATGTCCGTGCTTATCGTGGAGTTGTTTATTTCTACTGTAATGGTTGGAGCTGAAGCAGGGGCGGCCAGGGCAGTGCCGGACAGCAATATTAACAGCAGCAGCGGCAGGCAGATAAATTTGATGACTTTCATCTTGAGTAGTCCTCCTTCGAAAATTTTGTTGCTTTACTAAAATTATACAGTTATAGACGCCGGATCTATTTGAAAGTTGCGTATATGCCAGTTACTCGAATATGTCTTGGAAGTTCATAGTAGAGATGAGGGTGAGCTCTGATCCGGAAATCATGGATAATGTCCGCAATAACAGTACTGATCGTGGCATTCCTGGGCTATGAATGGTTTCGTCCGCAGCATGTGGAGCGGGAGTACCCTGGTGTGATCTACTCCAATAATGAAGTCGTGAAGCATAGCGTAATCGGGCTGAGGGGTGAAGTATGGAGAGGTGTGCCCGGAAGCAGTGAGTTTACCGGCGAGCTTACACTGGATGGAGGTCTTCATTATGATGTGAAGCTTAAGGATGGCGGCGGATACTACTTGGGAATTCTGACGGTCCTGGATGCAGACCGGTCACGGCGTTCGATTGGCTCTATTATAGCGTCTCAGAAGCTGGATAAGTTCTGGATTATGCTGACCCATCTTGATGAGCGCTACGGGCTTTCCGCCGGAGAGGGATATATCTCGGGTCCGGCTAATACGCTAGAGGAGGCCATACAGACCGGGAAGGATATTATGGATTGATTATTATACACTGAGGGGGAACAGTATGGAGCAGCGGGTAGAGGAACAGCTCGATTTGGATGACTATGTAGGTTTTTGGAAAAGGGTGCTGATCAGCTTCCTTGATTTTCTGATTCTGGCCCTTCCTACGTATTTTTTGAACAGGTTGTGCGTCTCTGCCGCAGAGTCGGCGGAGTCGGCGTTTCCACTTTTTATTCAGTTTGTGCTGCTGATAGGCTTCAATGTGTTCATGGTTGTCAAATATGGAGGCACTCCGGGCAGACTGCTTCTGGGGGTAAGAATTATTAATGAGGATGGCAGATATCCGGCGCTGAAGCAGGCTTTGATTAGATATCTCTTCTTCATCGTCAACGGCTTTCTTGCGGTTATTGTGAGTCTGAACTCTGAGGAATTATCTGCGGTTTCCAGCAGTCTGGCCAACTGGACCCCGCTCGCCACGAATTTGAATGTGTTCTTTGGCTGGGTCGTGGTCGCCGATTGCCTATTCGTTGCATTCACCCGGCGCAACCGGGCGCTGCATGATATGATGGCCGGAACCTATGTGGTTAAGAAGAATGCACTGGACCATCTTGTTTGAGCCAAAAGAATAGAATAAGCCAACTGCAAATGGGATAGATCAGGCGGCGCTGCCGCTCCTGTTCTATCCCCTTTGCCCTGCTCCGGAGGTGGATTAGCCCACCTCCAGAACGGCCTTCATGAATGTCTTCAGCGGGGAATCTCCGCTTTCTTCAGTCCATTCCCTAAGTTTCCCGGACCTTGCTGTATATAGCTCCAGCATCTGTTCCAGCTGCCGGTCAAAGAGCTCCGGCTGTCCCGTACGCTCTGCCTTCATCTGGGTTATCAGCTTCGCCCAGTTAACAGTGCCGGAGCCGGGACTATGCTGGGGATAACGCTGAGCAAGCTTTAGTACGTCATCCAGCGGCTGTCCCGCCGCCAGCTCTGCAGCCAGATAGCTGCCGGTGAAGCGGTGGCTGCCATCCTCCTCCAGTGAGGCGACGAATTGCCTGCGGGCTTCGTCCAATTCCCCCTGGTACATCAGCGCGGTAGCGTTAATTCCCTGATCATAGCTGTGCGGTTTCTGCTCACGCAGCTCAAGAAACCAGGAATAATAGTGATTGTAGCTTCTCCAGTCGGACTGCTCATAGTAGTAGAGCGCCAGGTTGAAGACAGAGTCTGCAGTCGGACGCAACTCTACAAGCTTCACTAGCAGAGGTATCGTTGCTGCTTCTAAGTATTCGTCTTTTGTATAGGAAGCCTTGGCTGTCATGAGATGAACCAGCATTTTGAGCGCATGATCATCCTGGGGATCTCCGGCATAATCGTGGCGGTACGCTTCCAGTGCCTGCTCAAGCTTCTGCGCTTTAACCAGCAGATCGGCAGCGGTAAGACTGCGTGAATGTAAATAGAAGAAAGGCAGATTGCCGACGGTGTCCTCGTTCAGCCTGTAGCCATTGCTGCGGGTAATCACCCGTCCAGCTTCATCATAGGCTTCGATGCTCCACGAGAAGCGGCCGCTTGGATCGGCGAAGCCGAGCAGAGACGAAGGCTCAACCGATTCCCAGCCTTCTCCGCTGCTGCTGGTGGAGAAGCCGCCGCTGCTATACAGCTCTGTTACAGGGATGGAAATCTTATTACCCGTGATATGCTGGCGGATTACATAACTGAAGCTGCTGCCTTCCGCTGAGACTGTGCCGCTGAGAGTGTATGAGGCGGCATTCCGGACAGTTTCCCACTCGAATTCTACAGAATCTCCTGTAAGGATCTGCGAATTTACCGGTGATTTCAGCTCCAGCAGAGGCTGAAGGATAATATTATTAGTCAAACGATCATTTGGTTTGATCTCGATCCAGTCATCCGTCTGCACAGGCCAGGTCCAGCCGTCGATCTGCTCAAAGCTCAGGCCCAGAAATATCTGATAATAGCCGGGAATAACGCCTGAGAAGGAAAAACGGCCCTGTGCATCTGTGACGATTTCATATGGCTCCGAGCCATATAACACACTATGACTAACTTCGCTCTCCGGCCGCAGGAAGATGCCTGCCCGGGAGACCGGAGTGCCGTCGCTGTAGGTTAGTGTCCCTGACACGGTGGCAGGAGCAGAGTTTCCTGCTTCCGCAGCGGATAATAAAGCGTTCTGCATCAGGAGCAGTTGCCGCTCTGATTCAGAATGTGGCTCCTCCAGAAACTGTGAAGCTGCTGTAAAGGATTCCGGTGCGGATGCAGAGTCCCCCGTGGAGCCTTGGAAGTCTTTGGAGTCTTGGGAGTCCCCGCCACTCCCATCGTTCATCTCCTGATACTTCCGGTCACGGACCTCCTGGTAATTCTCCAGACCGTTGTTTATCAGCTTCAGCGCTCCGCTGCTGTCTCCCTCTGCAAAGAGCAGCCGTGCACTCAGCCAGGCCGAACGGGCATCTGATTCTTCTTCACCATAATGCCCCGGGGAGTCAGCCTGCACGAGCAGCACTTTTGCAGCCGCCCAATTCCCTGCACTCAGTGCCCGCTGTGCCTGAAGCAGGAGCAGCTCTCTGGCCAAAGAGGATTTGCTGCTAATTCTTGCAATAGCCTCCGTAAGGACCTTGTCTCCGTCACTTCCGGTGCCCAGGACATCATATTCATAGACCAGCTGTTTAGCCGCAGTAAGCAGATAGCGGTCTATAGGGCCTTCTAGCATATACTCTCTCAGGAACCGCAGCTTATCCCCGGGAAGCAGTAGGGAAGGGGGTTCTTCGTTATTGTTCTGGCTCCACTGGCTTGAGGAAGAACCGATATATACATTGTACTGATATGGAGGCCTCGCATTGCCGGGCTCAATGATCCTGGTACGGATAAGCGTCATACGCTTGCTGCCGCTGCTGGAATTCAGAGTGTTCAGCAGTTCCTGGCGTGCCTTGGCCCCGGTATCCGCTGTGGCGGAGGTTGCAGGCTGAACGGATGGCGCTGCTGCCTGCTGCAGAACACCCGGTAATAGTATCAACAACGTAAGCGGAAGCAGCACGAACAGCACTAGCTGTTTGACCTTGATTCTAATTTTCATGGCGTCTCACCGCCTGTTCATAAATGTCTTTCCAATACGTATTGCCGCCGGCTTCAATCAGTTCCCGCTGGCCCTGTGCCGGCAGTGTACGGGCTTCATGTTCCGGGGTCCCGCTCTGCGGGTAGCAGAGGATCAGCGCTCCTGCGATTAACAGTGCAGATAGCGCACCCAGTGGCTTGAGTGGAATTTCCAGCTCCTTATTCCATAGTGCACGCAGGCGGGCCAACGGTGCAGTAGGGTGAGTCTGCTGCAGAACCCGTTCCTGTCCGCTGAAGGAGAGGCTGCTCAACTCTTCATCCAGACGGCGTTTGATGTGTTCTTGTTCACTGCTCATAGAACATGCCCCTCCTTCTCCAGAATCTGCTTCAGCAGTGTCCGTCCCCGGGATAAACGGGATTTCACCGTATTGTCCGGTAATCTCAACTGCCCGCTGATCTCACGGATGCTCATCTCATGGTAGTAGTACAGCGTCAGGCATTCGCGGTAGATGTAATCCAGACTTCTTACAGCTTCACTTAGCTGCAGATTATGCCATTCTGCTATAAACAGCTCTTCTGCGCCTGCGGAGGCGCCTGCTTCATTCTGTACCCAGGCCCCGCCCTCCGGCGCAGGAAAAATATTTCGCCAGCTCCATGTCCGCTGTCTCATCCGGCAGCGGTTAACCACAATGGTGATCAGCCAGGGACTCAGACGCTGAGGGTCCTTCAGCTGCCCGATTTTGGCATAGGCCTGAATGAAGGTATCCTGTACGGCTTCCTCGGCAGATTGCCGGTCCCGCAGCAGCAGCCAGGCGGTCCGGAGCAGCATATCCCCATATTGCTCCATTAGCTGGCGGAGAGCGGACTCATCCCTGGCTTTGATTCTCTCTATAATATCCAGATGAAGCTCCCCTCCCTTTATTAGTAAGATGCGTGCTGCGGGAGGAAGGTTGCGTGCCGCAGGGAAATAATTCCTGAATTGAAGGGCTTGAGCAGCGAATATGCTTCTCAATTGCAGAAAGTGCAGTAGAATCGAATTCCGGGTAATTTTTAGGGAGTTCTATTGTACTAAATGCAACAGATCCGGTAATGCAGCTTTGGGGGCGTTCTGCGGTGAGAGCAGCGCTGCAACTTCACGCGGCAGCATCATTCCCCAGCTGCTCCATGCCAAAAATGTTCTATAGAAGGAGCAGCCTGAGAAGGAGCATCGTGCAACCTTTAACGGGGACACTGCGTCATAGGGTAACAGCTTAGACTTTAGAGGAAGTTCCCTATTATGAAGGAGATGGCATCATGATCACATCATTCAAAACGATAGCAGGCATAATTCTACTCGGCGGAATGCTCAGTCTAACGGCTTGTAATTCCGGTAAGCCGGATGCGGCGGATACCGGAGGGGCGGCTGCGCAAGCCTCGGAGCTTCCGGCGTCTGCACAGCCGGAAGGGAGTCCCGCCCCGGCGGCGGGCACGGAGCCGGCTGAAGCTGGCGGCGCTGCAGCAACAGCTGCGCCTGACGCGGCTCCTGCTGCGCAAGGCGGCACTGGCGCGGCCGCTTCACCTGCGGCTGCAGAGCCTGGCGCAGCGGCAGGAGCCGTGTCGGCCGCTACGCCGCAGGAGCTGAGCAAGCAGCTGAAAGAGCTGCTGCAGCTAGCCAAGCAGGGCAAGGTTCCCGGCGTGGAATATGCTGCACACAGCGGACTTATTGACGATGTGGAAGCATCATGGGGAGAGCCGGACACCAAAGAATCGGCAGGCAAAGGCATTTATTCCACGTATGCCGGCAAGCACGTGGTAATCGGCTTTAACAAGGGCAGCCAAATCTTTGATGTGCGTTCAAGCGCCTCCGACTTACAGAAGCTGACGCTGAAGCAGATTGAAGAAGTCCTCGGCAAGCCGGACGCTACCTCCGTGAACGGCAGCGATGACATTTATATATACCAGGCGGGCAAGCAGTATCAGCTCAAGTTCATCATTCCGGATTCAACGGGTACCGTCGATCATATCTCAGTATTCTCCGAACAGGATTCGATCAACAATATGGCTGGTTAGAACAGCATCTGTAAGTCGCCGGATTGCGGCAGCTGCAGTCACATAGATAGAGCAATTTAAGAAGAGTCCCTTCGCAGCGGCAACTGTGGAGGGACTTTTCTTTTTTTGATCATCGGATACAAGTAACTGGCAACCGCCGGGAGCAGGCCCTCCATGAATGCAGCTACTGCTATCGTGCGTAGAACTTCTTGCTGATATAATCAGTTTATGGGTTGATCTGTAGAAGAAAAGAGGCACAGCTATGCATCTGGAGTTGAACGGAAGCGAATATAAAGTATCTGCCGGCGGATTAACTATAGAGCTGCTGCCCAAGGAGTTTGCGCTTCTGCAGTTTCTGTACCGCAACAGGGGACGGACCTTCAGCCGCGAGCAGCTTCTCGATAAAGTATGGCCGATGGAGTATCCGGTGGAGCGGACCGTCGACGATCATATCTACCGGCTGCGCAAGAAGCTGCGCGGGCTGGGCGGGATTGATATCAAGACCATCCGCGGGTTCGGTTATAGTCTGGCCGTACCGGGCTCGCCGGAAGGGGTAGCAATGACCCCTGCAACGAATGATCCGGAGCTGCGGAATACAATGTCAGAGGTATTCATGAAATTTCATATCTACGGTCAGGGCAAATCGATGCTGACCCTCGCGCGCCAGCAGGATATTCTCGGCTACGAGCTGGACCCGCATTATTCGATGGTCGTTCATTTCGTCCAGGGAGATTTGGAGTGGCTGATCTACACGGACGAGGTTCCGCTGAAGGACCGGCTTTTTTACCTCAACCTGTTCTACTTCTTCATAGGTGACCCCAAGGTGAAGATGGAATACGCCGAGCGTCTGATTGCGCGAAATTTGTTGAACCCGCCTGAACAGCTGGAACTGGAGATTCTGACCATGCTGGATCTCTACACATTGGCAGGCCAGCCGGAAAAAGCGCTGGAACGCCTGAAACGTTCCTATCAGGTAATAGCCGAACCGGATTTTGAGAACTTCGTTCCGGCGACGCAGATTACGGAGCTGTTCATTCATCTGGTGGCGGGAACCGGGGATGAGCAGCTGGATCGTATGGATGAAACCGTCAGCCGGACCCTGAGGGACAAGCCTTTTCTGCGGGAGATCGGCGGTTACAAAGTAGTAAAGGGACTGTGGGCGCTTCGGCGTGCACAGTGGGCAGAGGGAGAGAAACTGATACATGAGGGGTTGCAGGTGCTCGATATGTCCGGCTTTGTGCCACTGCGCTTCTATTCGGTGTACCGGATTTATCATTTCTGCCGGATGTATCTGGCCGGGAGCTCCTTGGCGCGCAAGTATGAGAGCCTGTTTACAGCAGAGCTTGAAGCTTTTGGTCTGCTAAGGCTGGAACTGCCTCTCGAAAATCTGCTGCTGCCGCTGCTCGAATCCCCCTGATAATTCTCTGACAATTCTCCGTTACAGTAGGATCATGAATGTTTCGCACATTCAATGATATTACATGTAACCTGGAGGAATGTCAGATGGAGCTTACAACCAAGCAGGGAACCAGCCTGCTGCATAACAAAACGTACATGCGGGTATACAGCGCATTCGCCACGGCAAGCTTCGGCGACTGGTTCGATGCACTGGCTATTCAGGTGCTGGTCGGCTACCGCTGGCAGGCCGGGCCGCTGATGCTGGCGCTTATTCCGGTAGCGCTGGCGCTGCCGAGCATTCTGTTCGGCTCGATTGCCGGAGTAGCCGCCGACCGGCTGAACAAGCTGAAGCTGATGCGTGTCTGCGATCTGCTGACTGCGCTGCTGACTGTACTGGTGCTATTCGCCCCGAGCATGTTCTGGCTACTGCCTTTGCTGGCGCTGCGTTCAGCGCTATCCACGCTGAATATGCCTGCCCAGCAGTCTTTGACCCGCAGCCTGGTCAGAGAGGATCAGCTGCTGCAAGCCTCGTCGCTCAATGGGCTGGTTAACCAGGGCTCCAAAATTGCCGGCCCTCTGCTCGGAGGTCTGGCGCTCGCCTTCCTTACGCCGCAATGGTGCATACTGATCAATGCCTTGCTGCGCGGCTGTTCTTATCTGCTGCTGCTGTCCGTTAAGAACATCCGTACAGATGAAGAGGACAGCAAACAGCCAGAGGCGCCGGAAGACAAGATTCCGCTGCATACGATGTGGCGGGAAGGCTGGAGCTTCATGCTGCGCAGCCGGATTTTGCTGAATACTATGCTGTTTGGGCTGGCCGGGGCACTTGTACTTCAGGTGGTCGACTTCCAGTTCACCAGCCTGTTCCGGGTATTTGCACCGGAGCGGGAATCCCTGCTCGGCTGGATGGTAGCCGCTACCGGAGTAGGAGCTGTGCTGATCATCCTTCTGCTGAACAAGCTGAATCCCGAAACGGGATATAGCTGGAGGCTCGGCTCGGGATATGTACTGATCGGCGGTTCCATTGCTGCACTTGGATTGCTTCAGCCCGGCGCTTCGATAGTATGGGTTCTGCTGATCGGATTTGTACTGGGGATCGGAAACGGGGTATTCATGGTTACGTTCAATTATTGTCTGCAAAAAGAAACCCCGCCGCATATGACCGGCCGTATCTTCGGCATCCAGAACACCGTACTCAGCACGGTACTTATTGTTGCACCTTTATTAGGCGGCATACTTGTCCAGTATGTAGGCCCTGCCCGTATTTTTATCAATATCGGCCTTCTGCAGCTCCTTCTGGGTCTGGCGGGTCTGCTCTTCGGACGGCTGCTCTGGCCTGTGGCCAAGCTCAAGCTGGAAGGTGTACAGCCAGCAGCTGCAGTAGAACAGGGGTAGCTTAAAGGCAGACAGTAAGTTTAAGATCAAGCCCTTCGGGGCTTTTTCTGCACTGCCACATTACATATTCAGGAGGAACCAATGACGACTTATATTTACATGGTGAGACACGGGGATTCACTCCGGACCGGGGCGGACGAATGGACGCGCGGCCTATCTCCTGAAGGGGAAGAGGACGCCCGCAGAGTAACAGCATGCCTGCGTAATGAAGGCATTAACGCGCTGTACAGCAGCCCGTATCTCCGCGCCATACATACGATTGCCGATTTGGCAAAGGTACTTGGGCAGGAAATTACCCTCGAGGAGGATCTAAGAGAGAAGGTCTGGATGGAGGGCAACCGGCAACTGCCGGACGAGGATCTGCTTGCTTCACTTCAGGCGATGTATGCCGATCCGGACTATGCCCTGCCGGGCGGGGAATCGAACCGCGAATGCCAGGCAAGGGCGGTAGAAGCGTTGCAGGAAATCCTGCAGGCACATGAAGGAGAAAGAGTTGCCATCGGTACCCACGGGCTCGTAATGGCGCTAATGATGGGCTATTTTGCCCCGGAATATGATCTGGACTTCCTGCTGAAGACCACCAAGCCAGATATTTATGTCATGGCCTTCTCGGCAGGCCAGCTGACCGGGGTGGAGCGTCTTATAGTTAAGGGATGAGCATGGAGAATGGCCGGAAGAACGTACCAAGCCGCGGATGGGCTGGGTGCGTTCTTTGGCGCGAGGGAGGTGAGTGAGCATCTTAAGTTCGCTTGCATAAGCAAAAATGTTGTACAAATTGCAACTTCGATCCATAGATATCCGGGCAATCCGGAAGATTGTTGTATGAAATACAAGAATTGTCCCGCCAAACCGCCTGGAGGAGGAGAAATGCTGCCTTTTCTACAACAATTTGAGATTGCGGCCCATTTAATGCGGGAAATGTTGTAGTTTGTACAGGATTTGCTGGTGGTCGCCGCGGCACGGCGGAGTCCATCATTCACTGGGGTACGGTGACGGCTAAGCTACAGTCCGTAGAACCGCACCGTATTCGCTGTTAAAATAGCCTTCGCCTCGCTCCCGGTATAACCATGCAGCGCTCCCCAGGCGGCGGCAACGTCATGCACCATCGCCGGATGGGTGGTACGCCCGGTGAATGGGCCTTCAAAAGGCCACGGACCATCGGTCTCCGCCATGACCAGCTCCGGCGGGTAGCGGCGTGCGAGATCCTGAATCTCCTGTTCATAGAGAATATCGGGAGTGAACGAGATATAATAGCCCCGGCTGATCATACGGTCGACAGTAACTCCCGGGCCCTTGAACCAATGGAAATGGGCCCGGGTAATGTGATGCTGCTCAAGCAAATCACATACGGTCCAGGCATCTTCGTAGACGGCATGCAGCACCACTGGTTTGGCTAATCGTGCCGCCAGACCAAGGAGTCTGTCCAGAAGCCGGATATAAGGTTCCATATCCCATGCTTCCCCGCGTTCTATAGCTTCGGTCCGGGAATAGTAGGGAAGCCCGATTTCACCTATAGCGGTCATATCCGGGGCATGGAGTGTGATCCAGTCCAGCAGCGCGGCCAGATCCTCTTCCGGCGGCAGCGGCTGCTCGGGATGGAAGCCGTAGGCGGGTCTCACCAGCCCGGGATAACGGGCTGCTATCTCCTGAGTACGCAGACTGGAGGAGAGGTTCATCGAGACCGCAATCAGCGACTCAATGTCCTGCTCCGGCAGACTCTGCAGCAAAGAGTATAACAAAGTCTCTTCATATTGGTCCAGATGAATATGGGCATCAATCATGCGTAATTGCTCCTTCCTCCGCAGGTTACTTCTCTACAAATTGCTGAGTGGTATCATGCGGTTCAAAGGTGATTGAGCCGAGCTCCATCCCCGCCGCGCCTGCCTTGTATACCAGCTTCAGCGTCCCCATGCTCTCGGTCATTCCTACCATTAGGCTGGTATCCGCTAACAGCTTGCCGTCTTTCACCGAGTAGTAAGTAACCGCACCAATACCGGCATTCTTGCCGAAATATTTCAATCCGTCTTCTGCACGGTCCGGAATTCTCATTGTTACTTTGGACGGGGTTGCTCCTTGGAGCTCAAGCTTCAGCAGCACATCGTTCTGATCTATTGAAATGCTGGAGGATACTACAGCAGAAGCCGCTTGGTCCGCTGCAGTCACGGAGAGCTCCTTCCATTGTTCAGGCTTGACCACATGTACTTCCTGCACTACCAGCGAAGTTCCGGTACCCACTGTGAACACAACCGTTACTTCAGGCTTCCCGTCAGAATCTACATCGGCATAGAAGAGCTGGGGCGGATTCGAGAAATCTCTGTCTACGGTCCAGTCGAAGCTGTGCTTCTTGCCGTTCACTTCCAGGATGAATCCTTTGTAGGTGTTGCCGTCCTTCAGCGAAGCATACAGCTTGACCTTGGCATTATCCCCGGCCACAACAAGGGGTTCAGCGGGAACCCTGACCGTTGTGCTGAGACTGCCCGGCGTAATCGCGACCCGGGTTCCTCCCGCTTCCAGCTCTGTGGTAGCACCCGTAAGCGAATTCAGACTATCTGCCGGAATATATATATGTCCGGCCTTAAGAATAACAGGGGCCTCCAGGCTATCTTTATAACTTCCATCTGTTTGTGTATAGCGGACCTGGATAGAGGAGCTGCCGGGGGTAAGGACTTTATTATCCCAGCCAGTCGTGAGAGTAAGCTGCTTGAGGACATTATTCCATTGCAGCTGGACAGGGTAAAACTCCATCAGGGCAAGAGCCGGTACATATAATATCCCATTGGAATGAAATGGCGGAACTTGGGGAAGAACGGCTTGTCCGTCTACCTTAAGGGATAGAGGAGCTGCAGCAGAATGGGCAATATTTATGGATGAAGCCGCCGCATGGCCTGCGAGGAGCAGGGCGATAGCGGAAGCGCCAATTAATTTTTTCATAAGTTAACCTCCGGAGTCTGGAAATTCCAATCCATTTTATTATAAATGAAAAACTCCGCTTGCGGGTCACGTTCTGTTAACAAAGATAAGACAAGCCTGTTACGGTTACCTGCTCTGCGCGCTAAGCGTATGACAAAGACCCGCAGGAGAAGGAAGCGGATGCTGTCCTTTTCTTGCGGGTCCTTTAAGATACAGTCTATTAATTTAGTTATACGGAACGTTTCATAGCCTGAACGGGAGCCAGAGGCCGGGCTGCGGGAGTATGATCCTTCTTGTGGAACAAGCTGCGCAGGTAAGGGAGGACCCAATAATCAAGACCGATTCTGCCGGCATTGGCCGCCGAGACCACAATGATCATTCCCATAAGCAGCAGCTGGACGTTGGTGCTGACCGTGCCTGAGAGCAGGTAGGCAGAGTTCATAACGATTCCCATCAGAGCGGCGAAGGTAGTGAAGGTGCCCAGAATCAGGCCAAGTCCGACCAGAAATTCACCTGCAGGAACCAGCAGATTGAAGAAATTGACACCGGGAAGCGCCGCATGCTGCAGGAAGCTGCCCCACCAGGCTTGTACAGTGGCATCTTCACCGACACTTTTGGCAATGGCCCCTTTCAGGAAGCCAGAAGCATCGAAACCGCCGGTAAGTTTGTGCCAGCCTGCTTCAATCCATTGATAACCTACATATAGACGTACTATTGTGAGCAGCACCATAGCTGCTTTGTTTGTGCGAAACCAGTTGTTGAACATACTCTCCACTCCTAAAGTTTAGTTAGCATACCTTCTGCAAGTCACGTCGTTCATAACTCACTTCGGAAGCATTGGCTTAAGTTTTATTGGCTAACTGTCTGTGAGCTACCTATCCTGAAAATCTTTATCTGTGTATCGGATGATCATCTTCGATACCTTAATTTTAAGTGATTTTTTTCACAATTAGTGTGATATAAATCATAAAATCCGAATAAAATTTTATATCAAACTAAAATTTGATTAATATTTCATAAAATTTTCAATACCCGGATTATATATACTTTTAGAGGGCTGGACGAAGCCGCTTGACACCTAATTTATATAAATCTACCATATAAGATATGAATGAAAAAAATGTATTGGCGGTCATTGGCCGTATTCACCGACGCGGAAATAAGTTCATTGAACAGGAATTGAAAAAGCATGATATTCACGGCATCGCTCCATCGCACGGAGATATTCTGTATCAGCTGTTTGCCCGGGAAGCTCTTACAATGAACGAGTTGTCCCGTGGGATTGATAAGGATAAGTCTACGATTACGGCATTAGTGGACAAATTGCTGCGGCTGGATTACGTGAGGCGGGAGCAGGACCAGCAGGACGGACGGATCTTCAGATTATCTCTTACTCCAAAAGGACGGGAGCTGCAGCCGGTGTTCGAGGCGGTATCCGAATCGCTGCTGGAAGCGGTCTATGAGGAGTTCGCTCCTGAAGAGAAGCAGCAGCTGATGAGCCTGCTTGCCAAGATTAAGCTGTAATACAAGTGCATGCCGGAGAAGCAGGGTCTTTCGAGAACGAAAGGCTCTGTTTGCTGTGAAGAATAAGGGGGATATGCTCCGCCAGATATGATTTATCTACCAGAAGAGACAGCCGGTAATTCCGTATAATTAACAACAAATATCTATACATATACGCAGGAGGGGTGGAGACAATGTTACGGACCCGAGGAATTATTATGGCCTCCGGCGGAGCGTTATTATGGGGAATATCGGGGACGGTCGCCCAGCATTTGTTCCAGCAGGCCATGCTGCCTGCGGCCTGGCTGGTGACCCTGAGACTGCTGGTATCGGGAGCCCTGTTCCTGATGTTTACACTCCGCAAGGAGGGCTCGCAGGTATGGAAGCTGTGGCTGGACCGGAGATTCGTTCTACAAATGCTGCTCTTTGGGCTGCTGGGTATGCTTGGGGTACAGTACACGTACTTCGCTTCCATTGAGTCAGGCAATGCTGCAATCGCCACACTGCTGCAGTATTTAGCCCCGTTGTTTATCCTCCTGTACACTGTTATCCGGAGAAAAACCAAGCTGGCTCCGCTGGATATCACCGGTGCGCTGCTCGCGCTGGGAGGAACGTATTTACTGCTGACCGGCGGCGATTCCTCGGAGCTGACCGTTCCCCTGAGAGGTTTGGTCTGGGGGATTCTATCCGCAGTGTCCTTGACGTTCTATACGCTCTATTCCGGTCCGCTGCTGAAGCTGTACAGCACTTCACTGCTGATGGGCTGGGGGATGATTGTGGGAGGAGCAGGGATGAGTCTGATTCATCCGGTCTGGTCCGTACCGTCTGCTGATTGGTCGCTGTCTATCATTCTGGCTATACTATTCGTTATTCTGCTAGGAACATTAGCCGCCTTCTATCTATACATTGGCAGTCTCCGCCACATTGCTCCGCATGAAGCCAGCCTGCTGTCCTGTACAGAACCGGTCTCAGCAATTATCTCCTCCGTAATCTGGCTGTCCGTCCCCTTCAATCTATACCAGGCACTGGGAGCGGGAATGGTTGTACTTATGACTGTAATGGTTTCTTTGAAATCACGGACTAAAGAGACCGCGAAATAAATCGAACGAAATCCCTGATCCCATCCAAGTAGATAGTGTAAGCCTGAAGGGGGAATGACGGATGGAGACAACAGACCCATATTCGCAGCTCATCGGACTCACGCTAGCCGGCAGCCGTGAAGCTTACGGTGAGTTATACGAGGCGACTATTCAGGATGTCTATAAGGCCGTGCGTTTCCTCGTTTCCGGGGTTTCAGATGCAGAGGATATTGTGCAGGAGATATATATTGAGCTGTACCGTTCACTTAGGAAATTTGACAGGACACAAGCGTTTAGACCCTGGCTTATGGGGCTCACGATACGGCAGATTCATGCCTATAGGCGGAGAAGGTGGAGACAGTTCCGGATTCAGAACAAAGCGGAGCAGACCAGCCAGACTATAGAACATGATCTCGCCAGCGATGTTGTGGACCGGATGGCAAACCGGGTACTTACCGATATGGTAAGCCGTTTGCCGTACAAGCTGAAGCAGGTCATCATCCTGCATTACTTGCATGAGTACACTCAGGAAGAGATCGCTGCCATCCTCCAGATTCCGCTGGGAACGGTGAAATCACGGCTTCATGCCGCTCTGCAGAAGCTTAGACGGAAACATCAGGTGACTACGATCAGATTAGGGAAGGTGGAGGATCTGCATGAGTCTTGAGCACAATTTGCGGCAGGCGCTTCATGAAGAAGCCGGAGCTATGCACGCTCCACCCGAACTGAAAGGGGAGATCCTTAACAGGATTTCACCCGGACAAGGAGGAAGACGCATGAAAAAATGGCTGGTAGCGGCAGTAGTAGCTGCGACCTTAATTATCCCTACCGGAGCGTATGCCGGTTACAATTATCTGGCGGATTCACTATACGGCTCGCAGGACAATACAGCGAAGATCGGCGGCACACAGCAGGATTATGACCAGCTTGAGGCTAAGCTCCAGCAGGCCAAATCCAGTTTGAGCGGGGAAGACTTCACAGCACTGTCGACTCTGCTGCATGAGTTAGCCGGCTATAATCTGCAGATCGCCGATGATGAGGGGGGGCTTCATCCTGAGAAGCTGAGTGCCGCAGATCAGCAACGCTACAAGGAGCTGGCTGCAGCAATTGAGCCGTATAATGACAAGCTGAATCAGGCAGAAGCTCCGGGAACTGCCGCAAACACCGCGGATACGGATTTCGCCGCCTTCAGCAATCAACTGCTTGTTAAGGCAGAGCAGACGTTTAGCGGGGAAGAATTGGCTGTAGTCCAGCAGCTGATTGGTGACTGGAAGGTATATACAGCCCGAATAAGCGGTCCGGATCATAGCAGTGTATCAGATGATGAGTTAGCCGAGCAGGCCGCTCTGCTGGAGAAGCTTAATCCATATCTGAAAAAGATGGGGTATAGGATAAAGCCTTCTAACCGTTAAAATTGCCGCCATGCACAAAATCAAAAACCACCGGATGGGGAAGATTCCCGTATATCCGGTGGTTTTTTTATAAATATAAGAATTTATATGTTTCACATGATAACTTATCCTTCTATTTCTCGCTGAAACGGTACCGTCCTTACAAAAGGACGGCAAAGCCGTTTCCACTTGCCATACTGCATTGTACGGAGTACCCTGCAATTCGCCATATCCTTATAAAATATTTGCAGGAGGGAAGATAATGGATCATTTGGAAGCTATACAAAAGCATATCGAAGCAGAACGGACCCGGCTGAACCAGATGGAAGAGCAGCACGGCCGCCTGCATCCCAGTGTAATCAGACAGTCCAAAAAATTTGACGACCTCATTAATGAATATCATAAAGCGGATGCCATCGTTAAAAACCGCGATCCTAAGTATTAAACAGCAGTCAGGCCTGAATCCCCTCAAGCGCCAGCAAGACTAAGTTCCGGACAGATTCCTCGTTCAGTGCATCCCCCGTCAGCAATAACCGGTAAAAAATAGGCCCATAAATCAAGTCGATGCTGCTCCCGATGTCGAGCTCTTGCTTCAATTCTCCTCTGGCTACTCCCCGTTCAAGCAATTGCCAGGCCTCCTGGCGGCGCGGACCGAAATATCTGCTGCGGTAAGCCTCAGCCAGTCCTGCGTCAAATTGCCCTTCACCGATCAGTTCAGTAATGACTTTGCCTTCCCGGCTGGACAGGAACATGGCCAGATTTCCCGCATGAATCAGCAAATCCTCCTTCACAGAGCCGCTGTCCGGTATAGGCAGTCTGGCGGTGGCGGCAAAAAGATATCCGTCCATCACTACCGCAGCTTTATTCGGCCACCATTTATAGATGGTCGCTTTGCTGACCTGAGCCTGTTCCGCGATTTTCTCCACCGTCACTGCACCGAATCCCATCTCCAGCAATAAATCATATGAAGCGTTCAGAATGGCATTCTTCGCCTCCGTATTGCGCGGCCGGCCTCTCTTCTTATCCATGGCTCGTTCCTCCTAATAGATTACTACATAGATAACCTGCGACATCCAAACTTAAGATCGATCTGTAACTGGAGTATAACATAAAAATGCCTATTTACAATACTGAACGTTTAGTATATTATTTGGTCATAGTAATTAATAAACTGTACGTTCAGTATTAAAAATTGAAAGGTGGAGTTACTAATGAAACAACAAGCAGTATCCGCTATGAATCACAAAGCCGTTCCCGGTTGGATCACATTTCTGCTCGCAGTATCCTGCGGACTGATTGTGGCGAATCTCTATTATGCACAGACGCTGGTCGGACCGATCGGGCAGGCTATTCATCTGTCTCCCGGAGCCACGGGGCTGATTGTGACGCTGACACAAATCGGTTATGTTGTCGGGCTGCTGTTCATTGTACCGCTCAGTGATATTATCGAGAACCGGCGGCTCGCTGTAACATCATTAATTCTGGTCGTAGCTGCACTGGCAGCTGCGGCACTTGCACCGAATGCTCCGCTGTTTCTTGCAGCCTCCATGTTCATCGGGCTGGGCTCGGTAGCTGCGCAGATATTGGTACCTTATGCTTCTTATCTGGCAGCAGAGGAAGAACGCGGCCGTGTGGTAGGCAATGTGATGAGCGGACTGCTGCTGGGTATTATGTTTGCCCGGCCGGTAGCAAGCTTCATGGCCGGACTATGGGGCTGGAAGTCTATATTTGTGGTCTCAGCAGTTGTGATTGCGCTCCTGACCCTGCTTCTGTCCCGCATACTTCCGGCACGCAAGCCAGAACCTACGTTGAATTACGGCCAATTAATCCGCTCTCTGGGTACACTGTGGATGCAAACGCCGGTTCTACGGCGCCGGGCGATTTATCAGGCCAGCTTATTCGGCGCCTTCAGTCTGTTCTGGACGACAGTTCCTCTGTACTTGTCCAGCTACTATCACCTGTCCCAGCAAGGAATTGCCCTGTTTGCACTGGCCGGTGTGGGCGGAGCAGTGGCAGCCCCTATTGCGGGCAGACTGGCAGACCGGGGCTGGACCAGACTGCTGACCGGTCTTGCCATCTCACTTGCCGCCGTATCCTTTATCTTGGCTTATCTGCTCCGGGATGATTCGAATCTAACACTCGGCCTGCTGGTTCTAACGGCCATTCTGCTGGACATGAGTGTATCCGGCAACCTGGTGCTGGGGCAGCGGGCGATTTATTCGCTCGGCAATGAAACAAGAGGACGGCTGAACGGATTGTTCATGGCGATATTCTTCGTAGGCGGAGCAGTAGGCTCCTCGCTGGGCGGCTGGGCTTATGCTTACGGCGGCTGGAGTCTGGCTACACTAATCGGGCTGGCCCTGCCGGTGCTGGCTCTGGTGTACTTTTTGACCGAGAAGAAGAATCTGGTTTAAGACCGGGAGCATGGTGTTTGTTCAGCAATAATCCGCATAGCCGGATATTTCGAATATAATTAAAGTAGGCAGGGGAGCTTCGATCCTCTGTCTTTTTTATTTTGCCGCGTGATGTAATGGAATCGGGATGAAGAGCGTACTAGCTCATGTAAATTACTTGGCCAAGTAAATTCAGCCTGGAAGGGAGGGCCTCTAAGGATGCAAGAGCGCGCATTGCTGCCTTTGATTCATGGAAGAGTTCAAGAAAAGACGGAAACCGAGCTGGAGTTCACAGCGGTTTTTGAAACCTACTATAAACGGATATTCAATTATATTGCCTACCGGGTGAATTGCCGTTATACCGCCGAAGACCTGACCAGCCAGGTGTTCGAGAAGACATTGTCCAAGCTGCCCGGCTACTCTCCGGAGAGAGCTCCGCTGGAGGTATGGCTGTTCGCCATTGCCAGGAATGTAGTGAATGACTATTACAGAAGCCGCGCCAGGCACCGGTTCTTCTCATTGGATGCAATCCGGGAGCTGGTATCCGGCAAAAAAGAGCCTGAAGACCTGATTCTCGAAGGCGAGCGAAGTGACAGGCTCAAGCTGGCGCTGGATACGCTCAGTGAGAAGGAGCGGAATATCATCGCGCTGAAATTCGGGGCAGATCTGAAGAATACGGAAATTGCGCTGGTCACAGGAATGACGGAGAGCAACGTTGGGGTCATTCTCTATCGCAGTATGCGGAAACTGAAATCTGAAATAGGGAGTGTGGAAGGGCTATGAAGAACAAGCAGGAGACAGCGGATTCGCTTGAGCTGCTGGAGCTGGAACAATTTCTGGCACAGCAGGACTTTTCCCGGGACTCCGATAAGGCAGCCATTCTCCGCCAAGTGAGAAGCCGCTCATTACAGGAACAGGAGGAATTAAAGATGAATATTAAACAACGGTTTAGACGTCCGGCCATGATCGTGGCTTCCCTTCTGGTGGCAGGGATAGTAAGTGTTTCCTTCGTCAGACCTTCTTTCGCGGAGGAGATGCTGGAGAGGGTGCTAATGTCGGTAAATCTGGGACACATTGAGGTAAGTCAGATGGATGCGAGCGTTCCGCCGGTGTTCCCGGATGCCTGGAAGGGCAAAATATTTGATCAGGAAGGCAATCCGGTCAATTCCTTCGGCCCCATGCCGGAAGCCATCTTCAATGCAGCCGGTGAGGCTATAGTGGATTTTGACGGGGATCAACTGATTACACTGAGCGAGCAGGAGCAGCGGGAGAAGGAGGAGGCAGCGCATAAATTTGCTGTCAAGGAGCCTGCGGAGCTGGACAAATACGCCCTCTTCAAAGTAAAGCTGCCGGAATATCTGCCTGAGGGCTTCGCCTTTGACCATGGAGAATTCTTCAAGGGCGAGGAAGGCGTGAACGGACAGGTTGTTGAATTATTCTTCTCCGGCAAGGAGAAGGGGAAGCGGATCTGGATGCAGCTGCGCCTGGCCAATGAGGATAACGCCTTTGCAATGTCGACAGAGGGTACGGTAGAGCAGGTGAAGGTCAAGGGAACCGATGCGGTTCTAGTCAGTGGCAGAGGTCTGGACTGGGAAGCAAACGGAGTACTGTACGGCCTCAGCACCCGCGGCCTTGACCGGGCTGAGGTAATGAAGATCGCAGAGTCCATCAACTGGTAAGCAGGCAGGAGCGGAGAAGGTACCAGGTACCAGGAACAGGATGAATCACAGCACCAGACTGCAACCCCGGAGCGTAGCGGGGAACGCGGTCTGGTGCTTTTTGAAATAGCGTTTCTCTTATATAAGAAGTAATAAGAGGAACCATACATAGATTGTAAGATTCCCGGGAGGCCGGAGCAGATTCGGGGCCGGATGAATACTTCTCCGCCTGCTTGTCATGCCCGTCTGCATATTGAGGACAAGTCCTTCATAGACATGTACTAATCAATGCATTCAAAACAGGTTAAGGGGATGATGTCATGCGCCGGATAACATGGGTACTCGCGATCATTATGAGCGTGGCCTTAGTATTGACGGGGTGCGGGAAGAAGGATGCCGCCTCTGTGGTCAAGGATTTGAATAGTGTGTCTGACAAGCTGGAAAGCAAGCAGGGAGCTTATCAAGGCTCAGGCACGATGACCTTGTACACCGGGGAGCAGCCGCAGGAATACAAAGTGGAAGTGTGGTACAAGAATCCGTCCTACTACCGGATCAGCCTGTCCAATGTCCAGAAGGATGTGAAGCAGATTGTGCTGCGCAATGATGAGGGCGTATTCGTTCTGACACCAAGCCTCGGCAAAAGCTTCCGGTTCCAGAGCGACTGGCCGGACAGCCAGGGACAGGTATATCTGTACCAGACGCTGCTCAAGGGAATTGTCTCTGACAACAACCGCCAGTTCGTAGAGGACGGGGACAATTATGTGTTTGAGGTAGCAGCGAATTATCAGAGCAGCGCGCTGGTCCGCCAGAAGATCTGGCTCGCCAAAAAAACCTATGAACCAAAGCAGGTTCAGGTATCGGATTCCGAAGCCAAGGTTGTCGTTAACGTGACCTTCGACAGCTTCAAGTTTGATCCGGAATTCGCCGCAGATTCTTTTGATATGCAAAAGAATATGGCCACGGGCTCACCTTCGGAGAGCACTGTAGCTGAGGTGGATGAGAACGGTAATCCGGTAGTGGCGGAAGACGGGGAACAGGCCGTCCAGCCGGTTGCGGCAGAAATGGGTGACTTCGGAATCATCGAGCCGGATTATGTTCCGGCAGGCGTGAAGCTGAAGGATACGAACAAAATTGAAGGCAGCAAGGATCATGCGGTGCTTATCCGTTATGACGGCATCTACCAGTACACCATTATGGAAGCCCGTCCGTTGGACCGTGCGGTATCTCTGGCTCCAGGCAGTGTGATCGATCTCGGGTTCACTTGGGCACTTCTCAGCGGAGACGAGCAGCAGACATTGACCTGGATGAATGAGGGTGTCGAGTACCGGATCACGAGCGATAATCTGCCAGTTACGGAAATGATGCAAATTGCCGCTTCTATGGAGGAACAATCGGGTAAATAAATATCAGTAGGCGGATACTGCGCAACGTGGGAAATATTCCTCTACACGCAGTATCCGTTTTTTTGCTGGTTCTGCTCACATTGACAGAGGCCTTCTCTAAGCATTACCATTGCAGTAAGACCCCAAGTTCTATGCGATTTCAGCGTAGATGTTTTACTACAATGTAAGAAGGTGAACCTGAAGTGCAAGCAAGCTATCGACCGACAGTAGCCGAGATCAATCTGGATGATTTGCGTGCCAATTATGAGGCTTTCCGGGCGGCACTGCTGCCGGAGACCAAATTCATGGGATGCGTCAAAGGAAATGCGTACGGACACGGTGCCGTGGAAGTGACCCGGGAGCTGGAACGACTTGGAGCGGATTATGTTAGTGTCGCCTTTTTGGATGAGGCATTGGAGCTGCGTCAGGCGGGAATACTACTTCCTATTCTGGTGCTGGGCTACACCTCCCCTGAAGGAATAGCCGTTGCCTGGAAGAATAATGTTACCGTAACACTGTTCACACCGGAAGTACTGGAAGCTGTTAGAGCGCTTCCTGTAGAGAAGGAGCACCGGCTGAAGGTGCACATCAAGATTGACAGCGGGATGGGCAGGCTGGGATTATTGCCGGCCGATGCACCTGCTTTCATTGCTGAAGTGCATTCAGTAGCGCAGGCGGAGCTGGAGGGCATGTTTACTCATTTTGCTAAGGCAGACGAACAGAACAAAAGCTATACACTGATGCAGCACCGACGTTTCATGAGCGTGGCGGAAACGCTTCGGGACATGGATATTAAGATCCCGATCATACATACGGGCAATAGCGCTACGGCCATTGATACACCTCTCTTATCCAGCAACATGGTGCGTGTAGGCATAAGCTTGTACGGATTCTATCCTTCAAGTGAGGTGAACCGCGAGCTGGTGGCTTTACACCCGGTAATGACGCTGAAGACGCAGGCTGTCTATATCAAGACCCTGCCGCCTGACTCAGGCATCAGCTACGGCACCCGGTATTTCACGGACAGCGATGAGGTTATCGCTACGCTTCCCGTGGGATACGCTGACGGATATTCCCGCATGCTAACGGGCAAAGCGGAGGTGCTAATACGCGGACGCCGCGTTCCTGTCGTCGGAACAATCTGCATGGACCAGTGTATGGTATCACTCAAATCTTTCGCTGAAGAAGCGGAACAAATCAAAGCTGGCGAAGAGGTTGTACTCATCGGCCGCCAGGGAGCCGTGTCGATCACGGCAGACGAACTGGCGCTCCATCTTGGGACGATTCACTACGAAGTCATCTGTATGCTGGCTCACCGGGTACCCCGCGTATATGTACGCGAAGGCATGTTACCCAACCTCGTGAATCCCTTGCTGCAGACTTGAAGCCCGGACCAGGGGACCTTGTGCAGGAATTGAAAATAAGGACTAACCCGTATAGAGCGTGTGACTTATAGTCTATACGAACCGCCATTTCTAGTTTATAATGGGATGCAGCATACTTGATATACTGGCGGCATATATTCCTTGTATAAAATTCCTTGTATATTGTAACACTGGAACACAAGGGCAGAAGGTTTGTGGGGGTGGAAGAGAAGGTGGCCAATTTGCAGAACACCAAAAGAATCATGATCAGCTTGCCCGATCATCTCTTGCAGGAAGTGGATGGGATCGTTCAATTGGAGAACTCTAACCGTAGTGAATTGATCAGGCAGGCCATGAAGCTGTACTTGACTGAACGGAGGAAACGTACCATCCGGGAGTCGATGCAGCGGGGATACATGGAAATGGCTAAGATTAATTTGACCATGGCAAGCGAGGCCTTTCTCGCAGAGGAAGATGCAGACAGTACTCTTGGCCGCTTAGTAAGCGGGGTGTAAATATTGATTGTTAAACGCGGCGACGTTTTTTTTGCCGACCTTTCACCGGTCGTGGGTTCAGAGCAAGGCGGAGTTAGGCCGGTACTGGTCATTCAGAACGACATTGGCAATCGCTTCAGCCCGACTGTAATCGTGGCAGCTATCACTGCCCAGATCCAGAAGGCCAAACTGCCGACGCATGTGGAGATTGATGCGGCTGCCCATGGCTTTGACCGGGATTCTGTTATATTGCTGGAGCAGGTTCGGACCATTGACAAACAACGCTTAACCGATAAGATCACCCACCTGGACGATGAGACCATGAAGCTGGTGGATGATTCGCTGCAAATCAGCCTGGGTCTGATTGACTTCTGAACCTTATAGGGCTATGACATCAATAATTGTACTAAAAGGCATGCCGGAGATACATCCGGTATGCCTTTTTTACAAGGATAAGAACGAATACGTTCGGGGTCGACGGAAAGTAGCTGAGTAATGATTGAAGTAATGCCCCGCTGTGTGGGTTATTTGGCAGTCCCACCGGGTGTTGTGCAAGGGCTTGACCTTATGTTACAATTAGACCGGTCAGTCGGTCTATAGGGGGGATACATATCAAAGGACGCTCGGATGGAGAAGAAACCAAGAACCGTATTCTGCAGAATGCTTCACATTTGTTCGCACATAAGGGTTATGGTGCGGTAAGTATGAATGAAGTCTGCTTAGCTGCCAAGGTCAGCAAGGGCAGCCTGTATCACCATTTTCCCAGCAAGGATGAACTGTTCCTGTATGTGGTGGAGGATGATACCCAGAAGTGGCTCTGTGAGTGGGAGGAGCTGCGGAGCAAGATCAGCGGGACGGAAGCCAGGCTGTTCGCGCTGGGAGATCATTACGCGAATGACTTCCAGAATCCGCTGATTCATGCGCTGGAGGAATACGCCAGATCCCGTACGCTTACCGATGATATGCGCCAGCGGCTCTCGCAGATCTACGAATCTGCTTCACAGGCCTGCCGTGACCTGCTTCAGGAGGGTATGGATTCCGGATATCTGATTCCAGGCAACCTGGACAACTATGTGACCATCGTCAGCGGGATGCTGGAAGGGATCGGCAGGGTCAGCGAGATTACAGCACTCGCCAAGGGGCCTGAGGATATCAGGGAATATTACCGCGGGGCCATTCAGCTGCTGCTTCAAGGACTGCGTACCCGGGAGAGCTGAACGGTAAACGGGATTTTTAATCCACAAGCAGAAACGGCTAAGCTTCATTCATAGGAGCTTATTGCTTTCGAAGCAGCGATATTGCATATCGCTTTCAGGCTGTTTCTGCGTGAATGATAGGGATAATTTTTTGCGGTGCGAAGCGGATGAATTATTTTCTTAAATAGACCGGATGGTCGGTCTTGTCTACGGCGTTATGCAAGCAGCTGTACCCGCGCCGTTATGAGTTCTTCGCCCGTTAATGGGAGAGACTGTTATTACATGAAATGAAGTACACCTGGAGCCTGAAGATTTGCCCGGGAAATACGGAGGGATTTACAATGTCATTATTACTAAGAAACCGGGGCGCGATGCTGCTCCTGATGTTGAATATATTTTTGGCGTTCACGGGGATTGGTCTAGTTGTCCCTATTATGCCGACCTACATGAATGAGCTGGGCATTGGCGGGAGTGTTGTCGGACTGCTGGTGGCCGCTTTTGCCCTTACACAGCTGCTGGTGTCACCGTTTGCCGGGAACTGGTCGGACCGGATGGGCCGCAAAAAAATCATTATCGCCGGACTGATTGTCTTTGCCTTGTCGGAGCTGCTCTTTGGTCTGGCTAATGTGCCTTGGCTGCTCTTCGTATCCAGAATGCTCGGCGGTGCGGGTGCGGCGATGATTATGCCGGCGGTTATGGCTTATGTTGCTGATACGACCTCTTCTGAAGAACGCGCCAAAGGTATGGGCTTGATCAATGCGGCCATTACTACGGGATTCATCATCGGGCCGGGAATTGGCGGATATTTGGCTGAGCTCGGCATCCGGGTCCCTTTTTTCGTCGCTGCCGGAGCGGCTGCCGTTGTCGCACTCATTACTTTTGCCGTTCTGCCGGAATCACTGTCTGCGGAGAAGCGCGATGTAGCGAAGTCTGATGAGGGTAACAAGGAGAATCTGGGAATGCAGATGCTGCGCTCTTACCGCGAGCCTTATTTCTTCGGTCTGGTGATCATATTCGTGCTCTCCTTCGGGCTGGCTAATTATGATACAGTGTTCGGGCTGTTTGTGGATCATAAGTTCGGGTTCACCCCCAAGGATATTGCGTTTGTCCTGACATTCGGTTCCATCGCGGGTGCGGTGGTTCAGGTTACGGTGTTTAGCTGGATTTTGAACCGTTTCGGCGAAAATAGAGTGATCTCCATCTGTCTGCTCATTGCCGGACTGTCTATCTTCCTCACGCTGTTCGTTCACGGGTTCGCAGCTATTGTTGCAGTGACCTTCATCGTATTCTTGGCGATGGATATTCTCCGCCCCGCCGTCGGTACGCAGCTCTCCAAGATGGCGGATGAATCGCAGCAGGGGTTTGTCATGGGGATGAACTCTGCCTACACCAGTCTGGGCAATATTGCCGGCCCGATTGTTGCCGGAATCCTGTTCGATATGGATGTGAATTTCCCATATGCGGCGGCTGCGCTCGTCATGGTGCTCTGCTTCCTCATGTCGCTGAGTTACGGGCGGCGGAAACGGAGCCGGCGGAGTGCGGTGACGCGGTAACGGGAGGGGAAGGTTGGATACCTATACAACCATGTCCAAGCGTTAGAGGTTATGAATCGGCTATACTGTCCCGCGAGGGACGGTGTAGCCGTTTTTTGTATAACTCCGCTGGGGCGGGTAAAGACACCGGAAACCTCCTCATTAGCCAGGGGTGCTGCAGGGGGGCAGGGAGTTGGATTTGTTCCACTTGCTCATAAGTGGAGAAGCCCCTCTGAAACAGCAGTTGGAAAAACAGCACTTAATATAAGGCATATTAGCCAAAGTTGAGGAAGTGCATGGAATTAAATGACGTTTATCCAACTAAAACACTCGAATGCTCCAAAACAGCTAAAATAAGATACGTTTATCCAGCTATTGTTGCAGAGCGGGTGGGTGCCTGAGGGAACCTTAAACGGGAAAGGTAAAGGTATGCAAGGTAGGGTCCAATTAACCTTGGTAAGCTGCATATTTCGCCTTCCGGGCGGAATATGCTTTGGGGTCCCCGTAAATCTGCTGAGTTATCACCCGGTTGGTAGCTTGCGTTGCGGGGGTACTTTACCGTGCCAAACTTTGGTCCTGCGGCAAACTGTGATAGTATTTTAGTAGAGAGTTATGAACTCAGACTGCGTATAGAAAGAGGGATATACTTGAGCGTTGATACTAATGGGGCGGGTAAAGCGGCGGAAGATGCGGCTGCCCGCCAGGAGCAGGAACTGATTACTGCAGCAATTGCGAAGGAACTGGGCATTAGCTTGAAGCAGGTACGGACTACGGTGGGGCTGCTGGATGAGGGCAACACGATTCCGTTTATCGCCCGGTACCGCAAGGAAATGACCGGAGAGCTGGATGAGAACGCGCTGCGCGATATCGAAGAACGGCTTGGATATCTGCGCAACCTCGGCGAGCGGAAGAAGGATGTCATCCGCAGCATTGAGGAGCAGGGCAAGCTGACCCCGGAGCTGCAGGCGCAGATCATGAAGGTTGTGAAGCTGCAGGAAGTGGAGGACTTGTACCGTCCGTTCAAGCAGAAGCGCAAGACACGGGCCAGTGTTGCCAAGGAGAAGGGGCTGGAGCCGCTTGCCGATTGGATCATGGAGCAGCGCCGCCAGGGTAATCCTTATGAAGAAGCGGCCAAATATATAGATGCGGATAAAGGTGTAGACAGTGCGGAGCTTGCTGTCCAAGGGGCAATGGATATCATTGCCGAGAATATTGCCGATGATCCGGCCATCCGTTCCTGGGTGCGCCAGTATACAGCAAGCCAGGGAATTCTGGTCTCCGAAGCGAAGGATGCGGAGCAGGAGAGCGTATATGAGAATTACTATTCCTACCGTGAGCCTGTGCACAAAATGCCGCCGCACCGTATTCTGGCCATCAACCGCGGGGAGCGGGAGAATGTGCTGAAGGTCGGCATTGAGATTATTGCCGATAAGATTCACGCTTTCATTATCCGTAAGCTGGTGAAGGGTCCGTCCCCGGTCAAAGAGCTGCTCGAAGCCGTGACCGAGGATGCCTACAAACGGCTGATCGCACCTTCCGTCGAGCGCGAGGTGCGCGGGGAGATGACGGAAAAAGGCGAGGCGCAAGCGATTTCCATCTTCTCCGGAAATCTGCGCAGCCTGCTGCTGCAGCCGCCGGTGAAGGGCCGCCATGTGCTGGGCGTAGACCCGGCTTACCGCACCGGCTGCAAGCTGGCCGTTGTGGACGATACCGGCAAGCTGCTGGAGGTAGCGGTCACATATCCGACGCCGCCGAACAACAAGAAGAAAGAGGCGGCGGCCAAGTTCAAAGAGCTGATTGCCAAATATGGCATTCAACTCATCGTAATCGGCAACGGCACCGGCTCGCGGGAGACGGAGCAGTTCACGGCCGAGGTTATTGCCGAGGTCGGGAATCCTGAGCTGGCCTACCTGATCGTTAACGAGGCAGGGGCCAGCGTGTATTCGGCCTCCAAGCTGGCGCAGGAGGAGTTCCCGGATCTGGATGTGGCAGAGCGCAGTGCCGCCTCCATCGCCCGCCGCGTGCAGGACCCACTCGCGGAGCTGGTGAAGATCGACCCGAAGGCGATCGGTGTCGGGCAGTACCAGCATGATGTGTCGCAGAAACATCTGGAGGAGAGCCTTAAGGGCGTC
This sequence comes from Paenibacillus sp. FSL R10-2736, assembly GCF_038000245.1. NCBI lineage: Bacteria > Bacillati > Bacillota > Bacilli > Caryophanales > Paenibacillaceae > Paenibacillus > Paenibacillus sp. FSL R10-2736. Next base: position 6,184,654 of record NZ_JBBOBN010000001.1, on the reverse strand, counting down.
GTGGAGTCGGCGGTTAACCACGTCGGTGTCGACGTGAATACCGCTTCGGCCTCGCTGCTGTCCTATGTGGCGGGAGTCAATGCGACGATCGCCAAGAATATTGTGAAGTTCCGCGAGGAGAACGGCAAGTTCGCCACGCGCAAGGCACTGCAGAAGGTGCCGCGCCTGGGCGCGAAATCCTACGAGCAGTGCATCGGCTTCCTGCGTATCCCCGGAGGGGATAACACGCTGGACCGCACGCCGATCCACCCGGAATCCTATCCGGTGGTCGACCGGCTGTTCCGCGAGCTGGGCCTCGATGTGGAGAAGCTCGGCAGCAAGGAAGTAGCGCAGCAGCTGGAGGTGCAGGATGCCGCCGAGCTGGCTGTGAAGCTGGATGTCGGCGTGCCTACGCTGCGCGACATCCTGGAGAGTCTGCAGCGCCCGGGCCGCGATCCGCGCGAGGAGCTGCCGCTGCCGATCTTCCGCACGGATGTGCTGAAGATCGAGGACCTGGTTCCCGGCATGGAGATGCAGGGAACCGTCCGCAACGTGATCGATTTCGGCGCCTTCGTCGATATCGGCATCAAGAACGACGGGCTGGTCCATATCTCCCAGCTGAGCGGCAGCTTCGTGAAGCACCCGATGGACGTGGTCTCCGTGGGAGACAATGTCACCGTCTGGGTGATGGGCGTCGACCTGAAGAAGGGCCGCGTCAGCCTGACCATGCGCCAGCCGCGCGAGGTGGCCGGCAGCGTGAAGTAGGGCCGGCGGCATCGCTGGCAGGTTGAAGCAAGGGCAGGCGGTATGCGAGGCTGGCCATGTGAGAAGTTAGACCGGCGCTGCAAGCTGGGCGGCAGCGTGAAATAGGGCAGGCGACATCGCTGGCAGGTTGAAGCAAGGGCAGACGGTATACGAGGCTGGCCATGCGAGAAGTCAGATCAGCGAAATAGGTGGCCTGCAGCGTAACGTAGAGCCAAGCGGCAGATGCCGGGGCCGGCACAGACTCGTGGCACAAGGGAAGCCGGGCCCATTGGGCCCGGCTTGCCGAACACGCGGAAACTGGCCCGTCTGAGCTCTATTGCACGAACTGTCGCGGACTCAGATGACCCTATTTTGCGGAAATCAGCGTTTTGATCGTGGTTGCGGACTCAAAGGCCTCTATTTCATGGCTCGAGGCCTGCTGGCATGCCCGAAAGATCAAATAGCGTCTTCTGAGTCCGCAAGGGAAGCAAAACAGGCTATTTTCGCAAAATAACGTCTCTGGAGTCCGCAAGGAAGAATGCCGACATGTACATTGGAGTGGAGCACCCGGGCAACTGGATATTGGACAGTCACTGTGGAGCTCCAGCAAACTAACCTATTAATAATGACCAGCCAACGAGTACAGCAGCAGAAGAAACGAATACGAAACACCACGGCTAATAACAAATCAAGACAGAATAAGACCCAAATCAGAACAACCCAAGAACAACCCAAGAACAACCCAAGAACCAACCCGCTAGACCAGCCGGACGGCTGCGCTTCCTTGACCAGGACGGCGCAGCCGTTTTTTGGCAACCCCAAATAGCAGATGTAACGCTCCGGGCCAAGCTGCGGTAGAGAATAGTTATAATTGTTAATGATCTTAATCCCTCTTCCACACAGTGTTATGATGAACAAAAACAGAAGGTGGCGGACCGGTATTGAGCAATAGAGTGATCAGGAATTTCGGACAGAACGATATGGCGGCGCTTGGGGAAATGTATGCGCGGGTGTCGGCACAGGAGGATGTGCTTTTTTGGTGGGTAGGGGAGGAGAGCAATTGGGAGAATGTAATCTGTGCCTTTGAAGGGGATAAAATGGTGGCCAAAGGCCAGCTGCAGATCTTCAATGTGGTTCCTCCGGGGCGTCTGCCTGGAAGCAAACATAAGATTTTTGTGAATCTGAAAACACTGCCCGGGCGTGAACAGGATATCGGACTGCTGGACAGTGTCTACTCCCTTCTGCTGGAACGGGCGCATGAACTGAAGGGGACACTGCCCCGGGAATACGGAACGGTTCTGTGTACGGGGAATTACGCCGCAGAAGAGAACTGCAACACTTATTTCGCACAGCATCTGGGTTACCTGCCGCATAGCCGCTTATATACGCTCCACCGTGACTTGAACGAACCAATACCCGTGGTTGAGCTTGCGGCAGGGCTTGAATCAGCGTGGGTTCAGTTGGATTCACCGGAGCAGAGAGAAGCTTATCTGGAACTGGAGGCGGAGATCTGGCCGGATGTCCCGCTGGGACTGGAGCGTCTGCTGGAGTATCAGGAGCATCCGCTTTGGACATCGGCTGTTGTACTGGATGAAGGCAAGGTGGCCGGCAGTCTGATGGTCTGGCAGGAAGATAAGAACGGCATTATCGAGGACGTGTTTGTCCGTGAGCCATGGAGAAGACGCGGGATCGCCAAGGCCCTGCTGGTCCGCGCCCTGGCGTATCTGAAGGAGCACGGGCTGGAGCAGGCGCAGCTTATCGCCATGACTACCAATGAATCGGCACTGTCCCTGTACGCATCCGTGGGTTTCCAAACGGGACGGCAGGAGATCAGATTGTATACGGAGCTGGATTAATAATCACTTAGGATGAATTCCTCTACACAGTGATATCTGCGCAGTGAAAGTTGGGAGGAAGTTCGTATGGCAGTTGAATTAAAGCCAGTGTGTATTGATAATTGGTATGAATGCACCCAGCTTACGGTTAAGCCGGAACAGCTTAATATTTTTCCTGCACCTGTGGTGTATTGGATTGCCGAATCTAAATATGTTGATGAACAAGGAGGATAACTGTTGGATTCCTGCCCTAATGATTGATCACAAGCATCAAGGCAAAGGGTATGGCAAGGCGGCAATGGAAACCTTGATTCAGCTGATGAGTGGTTCCAATTGTACTAGAATCATGATTGGGCACCGGCCAGACAATCTGATTGCGGGAAGAATGTATGAAGCTTTAGGGTTTCTAAAAGCCAGTGAAGAAGTTATCGAGGGTGAAATCGTTCGTCTGCTACAAATCAGTTAACTAGCCCCCTCCCAATGCTTACCTCCCCATGTGATAAGCGCCTTGCAACTATATCCGGCCGGGCAGCGTCTACAAGGGTAAGAATGGCAGCATGAGGAGGGATATCATGTACAAGGCACAATCAATTGGATTCGCCGCGTTAACGGCAGGAATGCTAATGCTCGCAGCCTGCAGCTCAGCGCCGGAAGCGGCCCCGGGGACCACATCCACACCGGAGCAGACTCAGACATCTGCCCCGGCCACTGCTGCGGCCGTACCATCACCATCTGCATCCCCGGCAACGGTTGCTCCAAGTCCTGAAGCTACGGAACCAACTCCGGTAGCGGAAGACCCCGGACCGCCGGAGGAAGGCACACCGCCTACAGCGCTGGAAGCGGCAACTACAGTAATGCGGGCGCTGAAGAGCGGGAATATGGAGACGCTCGCCGCGTGGGTACACCGGGACAGAGGGGTCCGCTTTTCCCCTTACGCTTATGTTGATGTTGATAAAGACATTGTGTTCAGTCAGGATGAGCTGAAGGCTGCAATGCAAGATCCGGTAAAGCGCGAATGGCGTGAGTTCGCCGGTACCGGAGAGCTGATTAAGCTGACCTTTGCGGACTATTATAAGCGGTTTGTGTACGATGCGGATTTTTCCGGTAAATCTGAAGTTGCACTGAATCAGGGCTTGGGCCAAGGAACGACTCTAAATAATCTCAATGAGGTGTACCCCAAGGAGACCCATGACTTCGTAGAATATCATATCGCCGGTATCGATCCTTCCGCAGAGGGCATGGATTGGCGCAGCCTGCGGCTGGTCTTCGAGAAGAATGGTCAGGACCATATTCTTGTAGGGATCATTCATGATCAGTGGACACCTTAACGTAAGGACTGAAAGCGCCAGTTATTAGTACATCGCAAAAAGCCGCATCCCTTGGTTATCCCAACGGCGATGCGGCTTCTTTTGACGTATATGCGTTTATAGGTTACTGCCATGTGCCATGGTATCAAGCAGTAGCCGCTGTATTTCTCACTTACATCCCTGCGGAAGAAGTGGCAGCAGAAGCCGAACCTGTTACGGATTTGGCTACCGCTGTATACCCTTCAGGCAGGTAAGTCACGGCGGAGGCGGTAGAGATGACCTGCAGATTCATGGAACCGGCAGGCGGCGCAGTCACTTTGAAGTAGATCACTGCTGTTTGGTTAGCGCCGAATTCAATCCGCTCAATCGACAGGCCGTAACCCGAGGTAGGCAGACTCTCAACAGTGACAGTGGCTTTGTTTACGCCTGTTGCCGCTTTTTCCAGCGTAACCGCTGCTTCATAGTCATTAACCGGAGCAGTAGCGCTGTCATCCGGAGTGATTACCTCTTTGACGAATTTGGCTGCATCATAGATCAGAACTGCGGCTTCTGCACGGGTAACCGGTTCATTCGGACGGAAGGTGTTATTCTTCTCCAGCGTGATCAGGCGGGTATTGACCAGAATCTGCAGACTGTTCATCTCCGCTGTAGACAGCTTGCCGCCATCCGTGATATTCGCATACATCAGCGTAACCGGGAAATTCCCTTTACTCTGCAGCGCCTGGGTCAGCAAATGAGCGAACTGGATCCGCGTCATTGCCGCGTTGGGGTTGATGGACTTGTCCAGAGACAATCCGCTCTGCTTGGCAGCCACGAATGCGGAGGCATACCATGCGTTATCTTTTACCTTGTCGAAGTAATCGCTGGCTTTGCTGCCAGTTGTATTCTGCGGAGACAGCTTAAGGCCGCTGACGATGAACTGCAGGCCTTGGGCGTAAGTCAGCTTGGATTTCGGTGCGAACATATCACTGGTAATTCCGTTAATGATGCCATTTTGATGGAGTGCATTGATTTTGGATTCGGCCGCATTGCCCTTCAGATCCGAAAAGGCAGAAGCCGATGCTCCGAATGATACTGTTGCTGCCAGAATGCTGCACGCTAGAGTGATTTTTGTAGCGCGCTTCTGGAATGATGATTTATTCTTCATTGTGCCTCACCTCTTATACTCTTAGATGGCCAAAGGGGCCGAAATGTTGCAGACAGATCTGATTAAGCTGAAAAATATTGTTGTTGGGCTGAGTGATGTGCGTCTGTCACCAAGTAAACTAATTGCAGAAGGCGCGTTGTTGTTAGTATCAGCAGACCGCGGGGCCGTCATCCGGGAAAGTGCTTAACGATTGAACATTAGCGGCATTTGGCTGTACACTTGAAGCAGAGTCAGTAAACGGATTCAACCACTATCAGGCATTCATACATTCGGCTTATGACAGGAGAACATAGATGATTCAGCAGCAGAGGGTTGAACGGATCAACGTGGGGATTTTTGCCCATGTAGATGCGGGGAAGACGACTACGACGGAGCATATATTATATGAGAGCGGGCGGATTCGCGCACTTGGCAGTGTGGACAGCGGAACGGCGCTGACGGATTCCATGGAGGTGGAGCGGCAGCGGGGGATTTCTGTGCGGGCGGCTCTGGCATCATTCTCGTGGCGGGGAGTGCAGATTAACCTGGTCGATACCCCGGGGCATGTGGATTTCCTGTCCGAGGTGGAGCGCAGCTTGCGGGTGATGGATTGTGCGGTATTGATCCTGTCAGCAGTGGAGGGCGTGCAGGCACAGAGTGAGATGATCTGGAATGCGCTGCGCAAGCTGGGAATTCCGACGCTCATCTTCGTGAATAAAATGGACCGGATCGGCGCTGATCCAGCCGCTGTGCTAACTCAGGCGCGGACCTATCTGTCCGGGGATATTGTGCCTGTGCAGCAGCCCTTATATAGGGAACGGGAGTACATAGGGGCGGCGGATTTATGGAGTGAAGGCGCAGACGCGGCGGCGCGGACAGAACTGCTGGAAGCGCTCGCGGAGCGGGACGAGGAGCTGCTGGAGCTGTATATGGCGGGCGGTACGGCAGAGCTGGCGCGGTGGAAAAGAGAGCTGGCCGTTCGGACGGCCGCAGGAAAAATGTATCCGCTGGTGTATGGCGTAGCGGCCAAAGGTCTCGGTGTCACGGCGCTGCTCGATGCCATGACGCAGTATTTCCCCCGCGCGGGCGGGGATGCGGAGCAGCCGGTGTCCGGCATCGTGTACAACATCCAGCGTGACAAAAGCATGGGCCGCATGGCCTTCGTGCGCCTCTATCAAGGAACTATCCGTAACCGGGATACGGTGATGAATTATACGCAGGAGGTTCAGGGCAAGGTGACACAGATCCGCAAGGTCGAAGGCGGACGCACCGAGGATGTCGGGGCGTTGGAAGCGGGGGACATCGCCGTAGTCTACGGGCTGTCCGGCGTGCGGATCGGTGATGTGCTTGGCCGGCCGGAGGCCATTCCGCAGGAGGCGAAGCTTGCCGTGCCGCTGCTGACCGTACGTGTCTTCTGGGGAGCGGATGCCGACGATCATAAGGTGATTGCCGCATTTCAGGAGCTGGCCGACGAGGACCCGCTGCTGGATACGCAGTGGCTGCAGGAGGAGCGGGAGCTGCATATCAAGGTGATGGGGCCGATCCAGCTGGAGATTCTGGACAGTGTATTGAAGGAACGATTCGGGCTGAAGGTTACCTTCGGCCAGCCGTCGGTGATCTACAGGGAAACGCCAAGCCGCGCAGGTGAAGGCTACGTTGCGTACCTGATGCCGAAGCCATGCTGGGCGATTCTGAGGTTCCAGATAGAGCCGGGCCCGCCGGGCAGCGGCCTCGTCTATGAATCATTGGTGCGCAGCTCCGATCTGCTGCCGCAATACCAGAACGAGACGGCCCGCCGCGTGCCGGAGGCGCTGCAGCAGGGTCTGCGCGGGTGGGAGGTCACCGACCTCAAGATCACACTGGTGGAGGGGAACCACCATGTGTGGCATACCCATCCGCTGGATTTTGCCGTGGCTACGCCTATGGCCATCATGGATGGGCTGGCCCATACCGGCACCAGCCTGCTGGAGCCGATCCTGCAGGTGCGCATCGTTGTGCCTGAGGAGAACGGCGGCCGCGTGATGAACGACCTCGTGCAGATGCGCGGCACCTTCGAGCCGCCCGTGCTGCAGGGCGAGCGGATGATCATCGAAGGCAGGCTGCCGCTGGCAACCTCGCTAGATTATCCTGTGACCTTAAGCTCCTACACGAAGGGGCGGAGCACGTTTACTTCCTTTTTTGCCGGCTATGAACCGTGCCCGCCGGACGTCACTGCCGAGCGCACCCGCCGGGGAGTGAACCCGCTGGATCAGGCGAAGTATATTCTAAGCGTGCGGAAGGCGCTGCAGGGGTAGGATGGGTAAAAGAAATAGGCAGGGCATGAGAAGCAGTAGCACAGTATAACGATAGAAGCAGCAATGGAGAGGAGAGAACCGCATGTTTAGAAGCCTGAAGCGGCGAATCGACAATGCAAACCAACTGCAGCGAATGCGCAACGAAAATCCCGAGGAGTTTCGGCGGGTACTGGAGAAGCATGCCCGTGAACAGCAAGCCCCAGATAACACTCCCCCGGTACAATCCGGTCCGGCTATCCGGTTTACCCGCTGGTTTCTGTACTTGCTGACCGCGCTCATTCTGCTGGTCATTTTCCTCGGCGTGCCCCAGGCGGATAACCCCATATTTTCACTGCTCAGCTTCGGCCTGCTGCTGTCTCTCCTGTATATGGCGGCTGGACTGGTCCATCCTTCTATCGTATTTTTCCGCAAAAGCCGTTCCCGAATGTTTGCACTCGAACTGTTCGGGCTGATAAGCGGTTTGCTGATTCTTCTGATGACGGTTTTTCATACTTAGGAGGGAATTAATTACTTTTGCAGAATATAATCCTGGATCAACAGGTAGAAGATGATCAGTGCGAATGGCAAGCTCCCATGAAATCCCCGGGTCCTTCGCACCTCAGAATTTGACGAAACCTTCTAAGTTAGCGATTGTTTAAGAAAAGTCAACGGCTGATCGATACTTATTGTAGTATCGTTTCGGGGAAAGTGCAGTGAATTGATGCAGGAACAGCATGGAATGTGCTGGTTTCCGCTGTCGCACTCCGTGTGGAGTGCGTGGATTGAAATAAACACAGGTACCGCACCAGCCAGGAATCGTTTGTCGCACTCCGTGTGGAGTGCGTGGATTGAAATCTGGTCTACTCTACTCTACTTTTGCAGATCATAAGGTCGCACTCCGTGTGGAGTCGTGGATTGAAATGACCCCACACCACCAGTACAGCCAGACACACCGTCACACTCCATGTGGAGTGCGTGTATTGAAATAGATTATAGCGGCCCCAGGCGACGATGGCGTGGAGGTCGCACTCAGTGTGATATACGTAAAATAAAAAAACAGATCATGACCCAGAAATCAGGCATGATCTGTTTTTCAATTCATTTGCTTGTAACCTTACAATAAGCCTTGCATCGAGAATTACTGTACGTCAGTTGCAGGCTGCAGCCAACGCGAACCCATTACAGGCTCTGCTGTAGCAGTATAGCCTTCGGGCAGATAAGTGGAGACCGTCCCTTTGGTGATGACTTGTGGGTACATCATATCCGGATCGGGCAGGGTTATTTTGAAGTAGATCACTGCTTTGGTGGCACTCGTGAATTCGATACGCTCTACCGCCAGGCCGTAGCCGGGGTTAGGCAGATTATCGACGGTGATGGTGGCTTTATTGACGCCTTCAGCAGCTTTTTCAAGTACGACATCTGAAATGTAGTTATTAACCGGAACTGGTTCCGGTTCAGAAGGCTCAATGACTGTATCGTCTTGGTTGATCACCCGCGCTGCAAACTCAGCAGCATCATGAACCATAACAGCGGCCTCGGAGCGGGTGATGATATCGGCTGGGCGGAATTTTCCGTTGTCCAGCGTAATCACCTTCGTGTTCAGCAGAATCTGCAGGCTGTTCATGATTTCTGAAGAGAGGTGTCTGCCATCCGCAACATCTACATACATTTCGGTAACCGCAAAATCACCTTTACTCTGCAAGGCTTCAGTCAACAGATGAGCGAACTCTGCACGGGTCAAGGTTGCATTCGGATTGGCATTCTGTGCCAGAGTCAAACCGCTCTGCTTGGCGGTCAGGAATGAGGAGGCATACCAGGCATTATCTTTTACATTGTCAAAAAAACTGCTGGCCGTAGAAGAATTGCTGCCCGTATCTGTCTGTGGCTTCAGCGCCAGCCCTTTGACGAGAAATTGAACGCCTTGCGCCAGGGTCACTTTAGCGTTAGGGGCAAAAAGGTCGCTGGTTATACCGTTGATCACACCGGCGTCATGCAGCGCATTGATTTTGGTTTCGGCAGAATGTCCGTTCAGATCAGAAAAGGCAAAAGCGGATGCCCCAAACGACAAGCTGGCAGCCAGGATTCCGCACGCGATACTCATTTTTTTTGCGCGCTTCATTAGATTAGTTGTTCTCATTGTGCATCACCTCTACCTACTAAGATGGCTTTTAGGTGGGAAATGTTGCACCTGGCAAAGAAAATTTTTTCCACATGAATTATTTTCGGATTAAAACAGTGTTTGTTTTACGTTTAAAATAACTCGGATTTTGTCGGATCGCAGAGAAAGGTTTGTTTTCAAAAAAAATAGTAAATAATGAACATGTTTTTTTGAAATACATAAAGTTGGGAATGCGGCGAATGCATATGTCTTGAAGATTGATCTAATCTGATCCCGCTGTCGCATTCCGCGAGGAATTATTGATAAAAATTAGGTCTGATGACCTGTTGACGGAAGGATGGCGGAGAGTAACTGATGCATAGGAAAGGTTGTCCGCGAAGCAGAGGGCGGCAATGAGTTATGCAGTATTCTGCGAATTGATTTTTTTAATATAACGCTATGATATTTTTCCTTTTTTATCCTAATTAATACTATAAAATAGAAAACGAAACCCTTGGTGAAATTCGGTGTAGGTTGAAAAGAATGGGATTGGAGAGAAGCGCATGCGGGTTGCACTGGTTTGTTGTGCGGGTTCCACAGAGCCTTGTGAAGGGTGTAGGTTTCAGAATGTTCATTCTTTTTTTTCAAGGGTGTATGGTTGTAAAGTATTTCATTTCAAGGAGCTTGAGGCGCTGGTCGATATTGTTAAGGATGGCTTGAGGTTTGACGGCGTGGTGGTCAGTACCCCGGACTTTAACCTGGGCTTCATTCATACGATGCAATACCTGCAGCAGATGCTTAAGCTTAAAGTATTCCTTATTGTTGAGAAGATCAGCACTCAGGGCATTACCGTCCAGTTCCCTTCCAATCATATTTACATCGACAGCTCGGGAGGCCATGGCTTCCAGGAGGAATTATTCAGCCGTTTGCGCTGCTGGTTCGACGAAGAGCTGAGTGTGAATACGCACTGTACCAGACAAATCAAGGATATCGCGCTTAACCTTCACTCTAAATCCCTGAAAGTCGGAGAGGTTATCATTGAACTCACCAGTAAAGAATATGAATTGCTTGACCTGCTGCTGGAATGCCAGGGCCAGTACATCCCCACCGAGAAGATACTGCACCACCTGTGGGACAGCTATACATCCCCTGAAATTGTCAGGCAGTATGTATACAAGCTGAGGCACAAAATTGAAACGACAGCCGGCAGAAGCGACATCATTCACTTCCGCCGGGGAATCGGATATTCGGTTAGCTTTTAGATCTGACAGTTTTCTGTCAGGTCTTTTTTTTGATTTTTTTTGATAGGGAGCCTGTGCTGCCTTCGTGCTGCAGAATAACTGTAAATTAACGCAAGCTTAACAGCCGGGTTATGTCCCCCTCCAAAATTTAACGATACGATGTAATTAATACTATTAGGGAGGCATGTACAGTGACAACGATTCAGAACAGTATCTGGATTCAGGCAGACCGGAACACCGTATTTGACAGAACCAACGATATTGCGGGCTGGACGGATTTGTTCACGGAATATAAAGAAACGCGGGTGCTGGAGCAGGGGGAGTCCTACATCCGTTTTGAATTGACTACATTTCCCGAGCCAAATCGCCCGTCGCGCTCATGGACATCCGAAAGATGGTTAGACCGGCCTAATTTCCGGATTACCGCCAGACGTCTTGCGCCACTGCTGCCGTTCAAGCATATGAATCTGGAATGGCTCTATGAGGAGCAGGGCGAGGGCACGTACATGACCTGGATTCAGGAGTTTGAGGTTGATCCCGTAAGCGGCCTCACCGCAGAGCAGGTGGAAGCCCATCTGAACCGTACCACGAAGGAGCAGATGGAGGCGGTCAAGCTTAATATCGAGAAACCAAGGATTCGGAGCTGAGGCCTGGATGGAGAATGTGATGGGAAGAAGAGTGGTTATCACCGGAATGGGTCTGCTTACCCCGCTGGGGAATACGCCGGAGAATTTCTGGAAGAACAGCCTGCAGTGCAAGGTTGGATATGACAGCCTGCAGGGTTATGAGCATATGGCTTTGAAGAGCCGGGTCACCGGGAGAATACCGGATTTTGAGCATCTTGGCAGGACGGCCGATGAAGCAGCGAGGGAAGGCATGGGCCGGCCGGGAATTCTGGCAGTCAACGCCGCTGTAAGGGCTGTTGCCGATGCGCAGCTGGAGTTCACTAAGGAAATGCGGGAGCGTTCAGGGGTCTGCATCGCCAATGCGATTGCCGACACCCCATTCTCTGAGCAGACCTTTCTGCAGGTGACGGAGGGCGGCCAGGGGCCGATTGCCCAGGGGCTTAGACAGGATGATTTATACCGCAAAGGCATGTTCTCCTATATTGCCTTTGATGTGGCGCATGAGTTCGGGCTTCAGGGAGAAGCGCTGGTCATGTCAACGGGCTGCACAGGCGGTATTGATGCTGTCGGGTATGGATACGAATCTATCGCGGCAGGAGAACATGACATCATGATATGCGGTGCAGCGGAAGCGCCGATCAGCTCCATGACCATCGCTTCCTTTGATGCAATTGGAGCATTGACCTCAAAGTTCAACGATGATCCCAAGCGCGCCTCCAGACCCTTTGAGCGGAACCGGAGCGGATTCGTTCTCAGTGAGGGCTGTGCAGTGGTTGTAATGGAGGAACTGGAGCATGCACTGCGGCGGCAGGCCAGAATCTATGGTGAGGTCACCGGCTTCTCCAGCACGAACAATGCCTATCATATGACCGATTTGCCCCAGAACGGTGAGGCGCTCAGTCTGACGATGAACGAGGCGCTTGAGAATGCCGGCATTGAAGCGGGAGAGGTTCAATATATCAATGCGCATGGAAGCTCGACCCCGCAGAATGATGCTTTTGAGACCGCTGCCTACAAAAGAACCTTTGGCGAATTAGCCTATTCCATTCCGATCAGCTCCACGAAGTCGATGGTGGGTCATCCGCTCTCGGCAGCAAGCGCCATTGAGATCGTACATTGTCTGCTGGCTTTGAACGAAGGCTATATCCCGCCCACGGCGAATCTGGACGAGCCGGATCCGGCCTGCGATTTGAATTATGTGCCGGGGCAAGCCTTAAAGCGTGACCTGTACCATATTCTGACCAATGCAAGCGGCTTCTCCGGCATTCATTCCGCCATGATTCTGGCGAGGAGCGAGTTCTGTAATATGACGGGGAAGCTTCAGACTGAACAATGGATGTGCAGCCCATGAAGAATAAAGTATTCGTAACCGGAGTAGGTATGGTTGGGCCTTGCGGGAATACTGCCGGGGCCTTCTGGGACGGACTCCTGAGCGGCCGTAACTATATGACCCCACTCCAGCTTGAGGGTACGGTTGGAGAGGCGCCTCCCTTCGCCGGACAAGTCAGCGGGATGGAGCCGGAACAGGTCATCTCGAAGCGTCTGTTCAAGAAGTGCTCCCGGTTCTCTGTAATGTCGATCCTGGCAGCGAAGGATGCCATGGATGATGCCGGCTGGGATCTTGACACGATGAGCCGCGGGCGGATCGGCATCTTCGTCGGCAACAACTCGGGAGGATGGGAGAGTGCCAGGAATGGCTTGCGTGTTCTGCATAACGAAGGTGCCCCCTTCATTGATCCTAACCTCGCAAGCAATTGGTTTCCGGCCGCTGCACAGGGGCATATGTCCCTGGCCTTCGGCATTAAAGGCTACAGCAAGACGGTTATCGCAGACCGGAGCAGCGGACTGCTTGCCATTGCTTATGCGGCCAGAGCCATCCGCAGCGGAATCATTGATGCGGCCATCGTGGGCGGTGCTGAGACGCCGCTTGATCCGTGGGCGCTCTCCTTCTACAACTCGGAGGGGCTGCTGAACCTGAAGGCGGACAGCCCGGAGACTGCGTATCGTCCGTTTGTAGCGGCCCGGAGCGGAATAGCCCTGGCTGAGGGGGCGGCTTTCCTCTGCCTTGAATCTGAACGCAGCCTCCGGAAGCGTGAGTCAACCGGCCGGGTGAGAGCGAGTATCCAGGGCTTCGGATTCACGAATGACGGGCAGGAATCCGCCCCGCATCAGGAGAGTGTGGAGCAATATGCCAGGGCCATCCGGCTGGCCATCGGACATTCGGAGATCCAACCGGAGCAGATTGGCTATCTCTCACTGGATGGGGCGGCTTCCTCCCGTCAAGACGGGATTGAATGCGCGGCAATCCAAGAGGTATTCGGTGGCAGTGCATCGGACAAATGGGCGGGCTGTCCCAAGACATCCTTCGGCAACACGATTGGGGCTGCAGGCGCGTTCGATGTGGCACTAAGCGTGCTTGCCATGAATCACGGGCAGCTGCCCGGTCTTCCGTATTTAGCGGAATCGGCTCCGGACAACGACTTGAATTTCGTGGCGGGAAGCAGCCGCCGGGTATCTGTCGAGTCCTCACTTATTCTGTCCAGAGGGAGGGGCGGGGTCTCTTCGGCACTGGTTGTGAAGGGCGAAGGCTTGTGAACAACGAAGGTTATGGCTCATAAACTCAAGCGGGAGGGTGTATATAATGGTATTCGACCAGGTAAAGGCCATCATTGAGGATATCGGAATTGAGGAGGAGATTACGGAGGCGTCGCGTTTGTATGAAGATTTGGCTCTGGATTCGACAGAGCTGGCGCTTGTGTCTACAGGGCTGGCCAAGACCTTTGGCATCTTTATTGAAGGCAAGGCGCTCAGAGCTTATTCCGTGGGCCAGGTGATGGAAGCTATTGCCTTGAAGGCATGATCAGAGGGATCGGCACGGATATTATCAGCATTAGCTTTGTGGAGCAGATGATGGCGAAATGCGGTGATATCTTCATGCAGCAATATTTTTCGAAGGAAGAGAGAGAATTGTTCACTTGTAAAAAAAGACATGCCGCAGACTTCCTTGCGGGCAGATTTGCCGCCAAAGAAGCGCTGCTGAAGGCCATCGGAACCGGAATGAACTGTGAGCTGGGCTGGAATGAAATGGAGTTTCTCAACCATGCCAGCGGCCAGCCCTATCTGGTCCGCAGCAGCGCCCTTGAGCCTTATGTACAGCAGCAGGAGACGATTCACGTAAGCATTAGTCATCACGGTGATTATGCTGCTGCATTCATCATTATTGAGAGCAGTCAATGACTGTGAGGAGAGGACAATTGATATGAGCAACAACAAAATTTTCACACTCTTAGCCATTAATATTTTACTCGTCTTTTCGATTATGGTCAGTATCTTCCCCATCGCACCCCTGATCAGCAGCGATCTCGGCATGACCTCCGGTGAGATTGGAAGCATAGCGGGGATTGCCTCGCTGGTGATGACCTTTCTGTCGATTCCCTCCGGCGTGTTCGCGGACCGCTACGGGCGGAAGAAGATTATTATCGCTTCCCTGGCCCTGTCGGCAGTGGCCGTATTCATGGTAGCTGCATCCCACGGAGTCCTGCTGTTTACGGCGGGGTGGCTGCTGTTCGGCTTCGCCAGAGGTTTCGTGTCCACACCGATCTTCGCGGTGGTGATGGATGTGTGCAAGCCCGAGGAGCGGGGCAGAGCGATGGGCATTGTGTCCGGGGCGATTGGTGCCGGGTCGGTGCTGGGGTATGTGCTTAGCGGCCTGCTGAGCAATTATTTTGGCTGGCATACCTCCTTCGCGGTGTTGGCTTCACTCCTGCTGCTGTCCACGCTGGTTACCACGGTGCTGCTGAGGGAGACTGGGGTCAAGAATACAAGCAGAAGCATCGGGCAAGCCTTCAAAAGCTCCTTCAAATGGCTGGGCGTCCGTGAAATCCTGCTGGCGGGAATTGTAGGAACCCTGTGCTTCATGGTGGGTGTGTTTACGACCTTCCTGGTGCCGTTTGCTGCCAAGGAACAGGATATTTCCCTCGTGCTGCTCAGCCTGCTCTTCATTCCTTATGAAGCCGTAGCCTCGTTCGGGGCGGTATTCATTGGCTGGATCTCGGATAAGGTGGGTAGACATGCGCCCCTGATCTGGGCCCAGTCGATCTGTCTGGGAGCACTCGTGCTGCTGTATGCGCTTGACTTCAACCCCTGGCTGCTGACCTTCGGCTATGCGCTGATTGGACTTACAGAGGGGCCTATTATTACTCTGGTCAACACGATTATTACGGATAAGGTCATCAAGATCAATCCGATGGAAATGGGCGCGGCATTAGGGACCTTCCGAACCCTGCAGGGAGTCGGGATTGCGCTGGGGTCGACGCTTGGCGGCTTCTTCTACAGCAGGATCGGAACGCATCCCAGCTATCTGGTGGCAGCCGGAATGATGGTGCTTACGATTCTGATCTCGCTTGGCCTGGGCAAAAAGGAAGAATCGGGTGTATCTGAATATAAATCAGCCGGATAAAGGGGTGCGAGGATGAAGCAGGTGTACACAAGTACAGTGGTTCAATTTGAGGATGTGCCGGTGGTTCTTGCCAGGGGAGGACAGATGCGCGTGCTGGCGAGTCCGGCAACGGTCGGAGCCTCGCAGCTGATTATGGGTCATGTGATTCTCCGCGCCGGGGAAGAGATCAAGGAGCATCTCCATGATTACGGTGAAGAGACCGTATTTGTGGTCCGGGGACAAGGAACGGCGTTCATTGAAGATATTCCGCATTCCCTTCAGGAGCATTGCCTGTTCATTGCGAGGAAGGGTGAGCGGCACCGGGTGGTTAATGAGGGGCCGGGCGAAATGGAGCTGGTCTTCGCCACGGCACCGCTGGCCCCGAGTGCAGAGAAGGGCCACAGAGATGTATAGCTCCCGGGCAGCAGTAAGCAATTCCATACAATCCAAAGGGGTGAGAAGAGAAACGTGAAAAGCAATCTTGTTATTGTAGACACTCATGCCCATTTTGCCGTCAAGGAGAATAAAAGTCTGGAGCTCAGTCTGGCTGGCGCCGGAACCGTCCCCGATTACAAGAAGCAAAAAGGATTCGATGATTTGCAATATTTGAAGAAGATGGTTGGTGCTGCTCAAGAAGGATTCGTAGATGACAACAATCTGCTCGAGGATTACCTCTCCTGTATGGCCGAGAATCAAATTGCCATGAGCTGGGTCCATCAGCTCAGCTTTGAGGATGTATACGGCTATGAGGTGCTGTCCAATGAAAAAATCGCCGAGGCGGTCCGGGCACACCCTGACAAGCTGCGCGGATTCGCGAGTGTCAACCCCTATAAGGGGAAGGAAGCGCTGGCGGAGCTGGATTACGCGATTAACACGCTTGGAATGCAAGGCTTTAAGCTGAATCCTAATGATTATGGCGGCTTCGGCCTGAACGACCGGGAATTGCTCTATCCGCTGTATGAACGGTGCAGCGAGCTGGGAATTCCGGTAAGCGTGCATACCGGAATTACGCCAGGCAGTATTTTTCGGATGAAGCATAACTATCCGATTCTGCTTGATGATGTAGCTGTTGATTTTCCGGGGCTGACCCTGATTGTGGAGCATATGGGACATCCATGGAATGACCTGTGCTATTACATGGTGGGCAGGCACGAGAACATGTATGTGACCATCACTGCGGTAGCCAATATCCTTATTCATAACAATCCCAAGGTGTTCCGGATGGAGCTGGCCAAGATGATCTCGGTCTGCGGCAGCCACAAGATTCTCTGGGGATCGGATTGGACGGTAACGCCGAACATCGCCGAAGTGCTGAATTACATGCAGAAGGTGGCAATTCCCCTGCCCATGAAGCTGATGATGGGCGTGAAGGAGATCAAGAAGGAGGATGTCCAGAACATCCTGGGGCTGAACGCGCTGAGAATAATGAAGTAGGTGAGGGTATGAGATATCAATTCATTGATCTGAGTGTGCATATGGAGCAGAATCCGGGCGAGCTGGCTCCATATGGTTTCGAGCAGACCGGCCATCAGGAAGGGGCGGACCGCTTTGCACGCCAGTTCGACGGGAGCAGAAAAGACTTTCCGGATGAAGAATTCTTGAATATGGAGATGATCTCCGCTTCCACGCATACCGGGACACATTTTGATGCCCCCTTGCATTTCGGCTCTATGAGCGAAGGCAAGCCTGCAGCGTCTATAGATCAGGTGCCGCTGGAGTGGTGCTACTGTGACGGTGTGGTGCTGGATGTTACGCATAGGCAAGCGGGTGAAGCCATTGAGAAGCAGGATATCGAGCAGGCGCTGGCCAAGATCGGGTACGAGCTGAAGCCGCTGGATATTGTGCTGATCCGTACAGGTGCAGACCGTCATTGGGGCACGCCCCAATACCTTACGGATTATCCGGGCATGAGCAGAGAGGCCACGAAGCTGCTGACTGACCAAGGCATCCGGGTCATGGGCATTGACAGCTACGGGTTCGACCGTCCGTTCAAGAATATGATCGGCGATTATAAGCGAACCCGGGACAACGCCTATCTGTTTCCGGCCCATTTCTGGGGAAGAGAGCAGACTTATTGCCATATGGAGCGCCTGGCGAATCTGGAGCAGATTCCGGTCCCTTACGGGTTTAAGGTGGCCTGTTTTCCAATCAAGATCAGACAGGCGGGAGCGGCCTGGGTACGGGCAGTGGCCATTGTCGAAGAGCCTGCGGCAGAGTAAGTGAAATCTATCACCAAATATATGGAGGAGGCATTTCGAATGAATTATGAATTTGAACTCAAGGTAACGGGCGTTAAGGGGCATTGCCGGGCAGGGCATAAAGAAGGGGATATCATGAAGGTCTCTCCGCTGAACGCAGGCAATCTGTGCGGAACGGCATTCCATTCGGTCTTCCCGATGCTGCTCGCGCTGAATATGGATGCGAAGCTGCCGTGGGACCCTGAGGGTAATATTGTGCACTCGGCTTGTCCGGATCTGCGCAACCAGATGACGATGGAAATCCGCCGCATTCCGGTAGAGCCGTCTGAAGATTCACCGTACGCGGGACGAATGCTGCAATCCAAATGAAGGGGAGGCCGCTCCATATGAGCAGAGCGAAGCAGTATGTTGAATTATTCAAGGAAAGAGACTCCATTTGTGTCTCCCATTATCCTGTGCCGATCTCCCAGCACACCGAGTCTGAAGTGTGGTCGCTGATGGAGCTTGAGCAGGTGAATACCAAAGATACGCCGACAGCCTTGTATCTGCATATTCCCTTCTGTGATGCAACCTGCTCGTTCTGCCCGTTCAACCGTTATCTGAAGAAGCAGGAGCAGGTGGATGATTATTTGGCTGCTGTCCGGAAGGAGATTGACAAGTATGCGGCTACGCCTTTTGGAAGCAGCATTACGGTTTCCTCCATTAATCTGGGCGGCGGAACCCCCTCCTGCCTCTCCTCGGAAGAGCTGACGGGAATATTGCAGCACATGAAGCAGGCTTTTCACGTTGCGGAGGACGCCATGATCTTCATTGAGGGCAACCCCCGGAATTTCACGGCCGACAAGCTTGAAGACTTAGCCCTGCAGGGATTAAACCGGATCAGTGTGGGAGTGCAGACCTTTCAGGAAGAACTTGCCGGACTGCTGGGGTTATACCATAGTGTCGATGATTCCTTCGAGCTGGTGAAGAATGCCCGAAGCTGCGGAATTGACAATATCGGGATTGATCTGATGTACAATCTGCCCGGTCAGACGCTGGATCAATGGCGGGCTGATATCCTCACCTCCATTGAGCAGGAGATTGACCATATCTGTGTGATTTCGTTCTGTGTGGTGCCGCATACGCAGATCGCTTCGCGTATAGCGGAAGGGAAGATTCCGGGAATCGGTGATGTCTACAGAGAGATTGAGCTGTATACCATCGCCAAGGAGATGCTGCTTGAGGCAGGTTATCTCCAGTACAGTGTGATTGATTTCGCCAAGCCGGGCAAGACGGACCGGCACGCGACCTTATATTTCAGCGAGCAGTCGCATATGATCGGGATCGGTGCGGCCGCGTTCGGTATCATCAACGGCTACATGTATGTCAACAGCGGCAATCTGAATGAATATATGTCCCGCGTGCAGGATGGGCTGCTCCCTGTCAATTGCGGGGAGAAGGCCGATGAGCTGGAGCTGGCGCATGGGGCAATGGCCAAGGGCCTGCGGATGCTGTCAGTCAGCCGTGCGGATTTCGTACGGATGTTCCGGAAGGAGCCGGAGGAGCTGTTCCCGGATACGATTGAGCGTCTGGTTCAGG
Source organism: Paenibacillus sp. FSL R10-2736 (assembly GCF_038000245.1). NCBI lineage: Bacteria > Bacillati > Bacillota > Bacilli > Caryophanales > Paenibacillaceae > Paenibacillus > Paenibacillus sp. FSL R10-2736. Next base: position 6,165,211 of record NZ_JBBOBN010000001.1, on the reverse strand, counting down.
ACGGTCTGCTGATTCAGGATGCCGAGGGGATCCGGCTGACCGACGACGGAATTATATGGGGCAACAATGTCAGCAAGCAATTTTTCTCCCCTAAGTATGCGGATTACGGGCTGCAGCACCGGATGAAGCTGGCCAAGGGGCGTCCGGTGCAATCGGTCAAATAATAAGGAGGCTATAGCAAATGAGCGATATGTTGATGAGAGTCAATCCGCAGGTAGGCGCCGCATTTGAAGGCATGTGCAAGGCGATTGAGGATACAGGGACGCTGGAGCCCAAGGTGCGGGAACTGGTCCGTTTGGCTTGTGTAGTGACTGACCGTTCTACCTACGGTATCCGGCTGCATGCACTGAAGGCTTATGAGCTGGGGGCGACCCCTGAGGAAGTGACGGAGACCGTGATGAATTGCCTGCCTGTAGCAGGCATTGAAGCTGTATCCTCCGGTCTGGCTGCGGCCATGACGGCAATGGAATCCAAGCGGGGTGTTCATCATGGCAGTTAAGACGTCCTATGAGCCATTCTACAATGTGTATCCCCATAGAGATCCGATCTGTGTGTCCCACTATCCGAATCCTGTGACCGAGATTGCTCCGGCCGACATTTATGGAGTGATGGGTCTGAACAGTCAGCCTCCGGCGGACAATGTCGGTGCAGTCTATGTGCATGTCCCATTCTGTGCGTCAGTCTGCATCTTCTGCCCCTTCAACAAAATGGCCTATCAGGAGAAGCAGGTAGAGCAGTATATGGAGGCCGTTAAGGCCGAAATCGGCATCTATGCCTCTTCCCCTTATGGTTCACAGTCCACGATCAGTGCAGTGACGTTCGGGGGCGGCACGCCTACGGCTCTGTCTGCCGAGCGGATGGTGGAGATGCTGAAGAGCGTACAGGAGCATTATCGGGTGCTACCGGATGCGCAAATCTCCTTTGAAGGAAGCCCCGCTACCTTAACGCTGGAGAAAATGCAGGCCATCCGTGCCCAAGGGGCGAACCGGATCAGCATAGGGGTGCAGACCTTCAACGACAAGATGGGGCGGCATCTCCGGATGAGCCATGATTCGCAGCGGGCCTTCGAGGTGCTGAACGAGGCGAAGGAAGCGGGCTTTGAGAATATCGGGATTGATCTGATGTACAATCTGCCCGAGCAGACCATGGAGGAGTGGCTGGAGGATGTCCGGACGGCCGTGCGGCTCGGAATCGATCATATCACTGTGTTCTCCCTGTGTGTCGTGCCGTTTACTGCGCTGTTCAAAATGATTAAGGAAGGCACGATTCCGCCTACCGGGGACGTTAATCTGGAAGTGGATATGTATCTGGAGGCCAAGCGGCTGCTGCAGGAAGAGGGATATGTTCAATATAGTGTGTGGGATTTTGCCAAGCCGGGCTTCGAAGACCGGCATGTCCTGCTGTACTATACACAACAGAAGGATCTGTTCGCGCACGGTCCGGCCGCCTTCGGTTATGTCAACAAGCTGATGTACATCAATCAGGGTGACATTCAGGAGTACAGCAACCGTCTTGAGCAGCAGTTCCTGTCCGTCTTCATCGCCAGTAAAGCCGATGATCTGGAGGCGATGCATGGAATGATGGCCAAGGGCCTGCGCATGCTGTCGGTGAAGCGGAAGGATTTTGCCGGCATGTTCGGGTATCAGCCGGAAGAAGTCTTCGGTCCGACTATCGATGACCTGGTATCCAAAGGCCTGCTTGAAACGGATGAGCATGAGATTCGCCTGTCTGCCAAAGGCATTGTCTGGGGCAATAATGTATGCAAGGAATTCTTCTCGGAAGCGAACCAGCAGACGTTCGAGAGCCGTGTGAAGCTGGCACGCGGACAAAAACCGGCCGAGGTTAAAGGGGAGGTTCTGAAGTGATGAAGCTGTCTGTCGGTACCAATTTTGATGACCGGTTACCATTATTGCTGAAGGATTCGCATGTGGATGTCTTCTACGGGAAGTTATCCTCTGATCTGGTGGGCGGCGGCCGGCCAACGTTTGCGCTGCCAACCATAGACCGGACAAGGGTGGAGGAGCATGTGAAGCTCCTTCATGCCTACGGGTTCAAGTTCAATTACCTGCTGAATGCCACTTGTCTGGATAATCTGGAGACGACCAAGGAATTTCATTACCGCCTGCGCGAGCTGCTGGAATGGATCGGTACGCTTCAGCCGGAATATGTCACTGTGTCCCTCCCCATGCTGGTTGATATGGTGCGTACAGCATTGCCCGACGTCAAGATCAGCTTGTCTACCTTTGCCAACGTCAACACGCTTAGACAAGCGCATTACTTTGAAGAACGGGGCGTCAGCGAGATTACCCTGCCCGAGAGCCGGAACCGTGATTTTGCCTTTCTGGAGAGCCTGCGCAAGAGTACCAGCTGCGACTATCAGCTCATTGCGACCAATGACTGCCTGCTGGATTGCCCGATGCGCCAGAACCATGCGAACTTTCAGAGCCATGCCTCGCAGTGCAATCATGTGACCGACGGCTTTGCGCTGGATTATTACATGCTGCGCTGTACGGAGCGTAAGCTCCAGCATCCCGAGGAGCTGCTGAAATCGCAATGGATTCGCCCGGAAGATATGCATATCTATGAGGAACTGGGCTATCACAAATTCAAGCTGACCGAGCGGATGAAGACTACGGAGAAGATTGCGGATACGGCGCTGGCCTATTCCGGGCGGAGTTATCAGGGCAATCTGCTCAGTCTGCTCAACTCTCGGATGGCGGAGGCCGATTTCGAAATGCCCAATTTCTCCAAGAACATTAAGGAGGATTTCGCACCTTCCGAAAAAATGAGACAGGTCTACAGCCTGCTGTTCAGCTTCCAGGCGAACATTGACAATGAGAGTCTGGAGGGCTTCCTGGAGGGCTTCCGTGCCAAGCGGTGTGACCGGATGGACTGTGACAAATGCGGATACTGTGCCGAATGGGCCAGCCGGACTGTTCAAGTGGCGAAGCCGGGGGGAGCTGTTCTCCAGGAGTTTGAGCAGCTGTTTGCAGCGCTGGCTTCAGGTACCTTCTTCGAATCGGCCGCCGGAGCGCCGGTGACCTGGACGGCGGAGAGCCAGAGCCTCTATGAGGGGGTTGTGGGACGGAAGCCCGAGTTCATCCGCGACATGGCGAGCACCGAGATCCGGAAGAAAGCCGAGGAGCTTGCCGCAGCAAACGGAACAGGTCTGGTATCCAGATATGAGGTGGCCAAAGCCAATGTGCTGTGTACCCCGGCTGATTTCCGGATGTTTGCACTCATGGACCTGAGGGCGCTTGGATTTGATACGGCTGAGCTGGATGCGGAGGAGGCTGTGGGATGAAGAAGATGATCGGGCTCGCCGGGTCCATGAAGAAGCATCACAGCTCCAGTGAATATCTGTTGTCCGTCGCGCTCGAAGCAGCGGAGGAGCAGGGGGTGGAGACGGAGCTGCTGCGGCTGAATGATTACAATATTCTTCCTTGTGAGGGCTGCGGCAACTGCATGAACGGCAAGCCCTGCCATCTGCTGAAGAAGCCGGAGGATCAGTTGACAGAACTGTACGACAAGCTGAAGGAAGCGGATGGTTTTATCTTCTCCTCCCCGGTCTATGCGCTCTCGCTTCCGGCAGTCTGGAAGAATTGGATCGACCGCTGCGAGCCGTGCTCCGCCGAGGATCTGGATTTTGAGCACTATAATTATGACCGGGTGGCGGGGGTAAAGGGCAAAGCGTTCAAGGGAAAGGTCGCCGGGCAGATTGTCGTCGCAGCGGGGCCGGGGCATGAATGGGCGCTGGCCTCTCTGATGCCTTGCTTCACGGCGATCAAGCTGTCCATGATCGCCAGCGCAGGCATCAGCCTGATTGAATACGACGGCCAGCCGGGCATCCGTAAACGCTCCTGGAGCAAACCGATTGAAGAAGCGGAATCCGCCAAAATGATGGCCCGGGCCGTCGGGCTGCGGGTCGCGTCGGCTCTGGGATTCTCCTACTTTGACAGCCCGGCGGAGCAGGGGCAGGTGCGCTGGGAACAGCAGCAGGAGCGCGCGGAGCAGGCCGATGACTGGTCTGCCTTCACCGTTCAGAACATCAGGGATGAGGAGGTCAGGCTCGGTGCGCTGGCGGAGAAGCAGCCGCGGATCTTCGTCATTGGGGATCAGCAGGCCAGCAGCCGCTGCGGCCCGCTGCTGGAGCAGCTGGAGCAGCAATTCGGCGGCAAAGCGGCCTGTGCGCTGATTGCAAGAGTGGGGCAATTGCCCCACTTCATTACCCATGAATTTGTGAAGGAGAAGACGGGGCAGGCGGTTCCCGGCTTCGAGCTGTATTATGACTGGGAAGACGCGCTGGCCTCACGGTGCTCCGTAGCGCCCGGCGTGCCGGCCATTCTGGTGGGGCGGACCAGGGAGGAGTGGCAGCTGTTTGCAGTCGATGGGACGCAGGGCCGGGAGATCGGCCGGGTCGTTGACTATCTGGAGGAAGCCATCGTATGAGCCGGTAGGCGGACAAGATCAAGGGAGGAAAGTCACAAATGTTGAAGACAAAGGGCATACCTTTATTTTACAGGTGTCAAGGCACCGGCGAGGCCGTATTGTGTCTGCACGGCAACCGGGACTCTTCGCTCGTCTTCCGGGAATTGGCCCAGGCGCTGCAGCCTCATTATCAGGTGCTGTCTGCTGATCTGCGGGGGCATGGCCAGTCGGATTACTCCGGTCCGCCGTTCACTCTTGAGGACATGGTTGATGATATCGTCAGGTTGCTGGACGAGCAGGGTCTGAAACAGGTCTCCATTGTGGGGCATTCTCTGGGGAGCACGCTTGCGCTGCTGCTGTCTGCACGTGATCCGGGCAGGGTGAAGAAGCTGGTGCTCATGGGGGCAGCCGCCACCTTTCAGGTTCCGTTCAAGCGGCCGGGCCACGGCGAGGAGATCACGCCGGATACAGTGAAGCAGACGAATGCAGCTGCGGTTCCGTATTTTTTCACAGCAGAGCATGAAGAGGTTCAGCATTTGATTCTGGAGGGATGGTCGAAGCTGCCCGCCGCGACCCACCGGCTGATGATCCAGATTAAGCATCCCGATCTCCGGCCGATCCTTCAGGATATCCGCCAGAGAACCCTGATTATAACCGGCCAAGAGGACCGGATCACGCCACTGCCCAAGGCCTTGGAGCTGAACCGGTACTTGCCTGACTCCCGGATGCTGGCGGTTCCGGGCACCGGACACTTTATGTTTCTTGAGGAGAGCGAAACCGTAGCCAGTGCAATGCTCACTTTCCTCAAGGAGGAGTAGTATGGGCAGAGTGCTGCTAATATCGGCGAATACGGAGAAGCGGCCGCCCGTTTTTCCCCTTGGTCTCAGCTATATTCATGCCAGTCTTGTAGCTTCCGGCTATGAAGCAGGCATGCTGGATATGACCCAGCTGGACTATACCCGGGAGGCTGTTACCTCTTACCTGGATGCCTATGCACCGGATTACATCGGCGTGTCGATCCGTAATCTGGATAATTGCTGCATGCAGTATCCCCGGAGTTTCGTGGAGCAGGTCTGCATCCTGGTGGATTGGGTCCGGCAATGGAGCCATGCGGCTATTGTCATTCTGGGGGGAGCGGGCTTCTCGCTCCTTCCCAGGCAGTGGCTGCAGGAGACGGGGGCCGATTACGGGATTGTAGGCGATGGCTGTGACAGTATGGTTGAACTCTTATCCCATCTGGAGAAGGGAGAGGAGCCATCCACTGTAAGCGGGCTGATGTTCTGCACAAAGAACGGGGAATGGAAATACTTGACGCCGGAGGCGCCTGAACAGCTGGACCACCCTTATTTTCCGAGCCGCAGCGGATTTCTGCATAGCTATGATGTGGAGCGCAAGGTGCGCCATAATGTATTGACCAAGAGAGGCTGTGCGCTGAGCTGCACCTACTGTGCCTATCCGTCGCTGGAGGGCAGGGCAGTCCGCCTGCGGTCGCCGCAGGGAATTGCAGACGAGATTGAGCAGATGGTGCTGCAGCATGATATCGGTTCTTTTGATTTCGTGGACAGTGTGTTCAACTATCCCTTGGAGCATGCTGAGGATATTTGCCGGGAGCTGATCGGGCGTGCGGTTCCTGTGTCCTGGGGCTGCTTCCTGAATCCCAGGTTCTTCACTGCAGACTTTGCCGGGCTGCTTAAGCAGGCAGGGTGTACGGAAGTGGAGTTTGGCATTGATTCAGGCAGCGATATCTGCCTGCGGTCGTTCAAGAAGAACTTCCGCCAGACCGAAATCCGGGCTGTCGTGCAGCTCTGTCAGGAACAGGATTTATCCTTCAGCTTTTGCCTGCTTATCGGCGGGCCGGAGGAAACCCCCGAGACCTTAAGGGAGACGCTGGATCTTATGGAGGAATTGAAGGTTCAGCGCATCTTCGGCTTGTTTGGCATCCGCATTCTGCCGTCAACAGATATGTACAGGTACGTTGGTTCCCCGGAGCCGGATGATCTGCTCCATCCGAAGTTCTTCATGTCCCCCCAGCTAAATCTGGAGCAGGCGAGCAGCATATGCCGTCCGTACCGGGAGCGGAATCCGGATTGGATGTTTATTTAAAATAGGGAGACAGGGTGGAGCGTAATCATGAGAATACTGGTAGTGTCTACGAATACCCTGAAGAAGCCGATGCCGGTTCTTCCGGTTGGGGCGGGGATGGTCTACTCGGCTCTGACGGCTGCCGGTTTCGAGACCCGTTTTCTGGATATGGCCTTTATGGCTGAACCGTTTGAGGCACTCCGGGATGAGCTGCGGGTGTTTGAACCGGAGCTGATCTGCCTGTCTGTGCGCAACATCGACAATCAGGTGATTCAGCAGCCGGAGAGCTATCTGCCTTTTATAAGAGAAGTAATGAAGGTATGCCGTACATGCAGCTCAGCCAAGGTTCTGCTTGGAGGAGCCGCGATGCTTGTAATGCCGGAAGAGCTGGTGGAAGAGCTGGGGGCGGATTACGGGATTAAGGGAAGCGGTGAGACGGAGGCTGTCCGGCTGGCCCATGAACTTGAACGGGGGCAGGCCGCAGGCAGAGACAAGGTAGTTACTGCGGTTCCTGCCTATCATCCGGTGTACAGCCGCATTCCCGCCAAGACGCTGTTCTCCCCGCAGTATTTTATCCCGAACCCCCGCATCAAAAAAGCCTCCATGGGCTATCAGGCCTCCAGAGGCTGCAGCAGGCACTGTATCTATTGCTCAGAGGGCTATAAGAATTCCGGCGGCTGCCGGATTCCTGCGGAACAATTCATGGAAGACATGAAGATCCTGCAGGCAGACTATCAAGTGAACAGTATCACTTTTGTAGACGGCGTCTTCAATCATGATGTGGAAGAGACGATGGAGTTCTGCGGGCTGATCGGCCGCACAAGCACTTCACTGGACTGGAGCTGTGCCCTGACCCCGGCCAATATTACAGAGGAACTGGTCCGCTTGCTGAAGAGAAGCGGTTGCCGCTTTGTGGATATCGGGGCAGATTCAGGTTCTGAGCGGATGCTCAGGCGGATGGGCAAGCAATTCCACCCGGAGCAGCTGCTGGAGCTGGGACGCCTCCTGGAGCAGTATCAGATCCCATATTCGGTATCGCTGCTGTTCGGCGGGCCGGGAGAGCATGAGGAGACCATGGCAGAGACCGTACAACTGGTTAACCAATTGAATCCCGTCTATATTCTGGCCAGTCAAGGGATTCGTATTTATCCTCATACAGCACTGTACCATATCGCCCTTAAGGAGCAAGTTGTCCAGAAGAATGATAACTTGCTGGTTCCCGCGTTCTATCAGTCCAAGGATTACAGTGACGCCCTTCTTACCAAGGTCTTGGCAGCATCGCGCCACATCTATAAGGATATGCTTATGAATTCAATTGGAGGAAGGACTTGATCGAATGAACAAGCCTGTATACCCGTTCCGGGAGATAGGGATCGGCCACTATCCCATGGGCAATTCTCCGGTTACCCCGGAGGACAGCAAACGTCTGCCGTCCATGATGAACTTGAATCATGCCGCTCCAAGCTCTAAACTTGTATATGTACATATTCCGTTCTGTGACTCCATCTGCCCGTTCTGCCCGTATCCCAAGGCGTTCAATGAGCAGACAGCCCGCCAGGAATATTTGACCGCGCTGTTCCGCGAACTGGAGATGTACGGTTCGGCGCCGCAGATCCGCAACTGCTCCGTGGAGGCGCTTTATATTGGCGGAGGAACTCCAAGCGTTCTGGACGAGGAAGAGATCATGGCGCTCTTTGAGCAGCTGCAGGCCACACTCCCCATGCACAGTATTGAAGAAATCACGTTTGAGGGGAATCCCGCCTCATTTACCGCTGCCAAGCTGAAGCTGCTCTTTGCTCTTGGCGTCAACCGAATCAGTCTGGGCGTTCAGACCTTCAATGATGAGCTGGGGAGACGCCTCGGACTGCTTCAGACCAGCGAGGATTCACTGCGGACCATTCAGCAGTCCCGGGAGGCCGGAATATCCAATGTCAGCCTGGATCTGATGTACAATCTGCCGGGTCAGAGCATGGAGGAATGGCTGGAGGATCTGGAGAAGGTGGTGGAGCTTGGAATCGGTCATGTCACGTTATTCCCGCTGAAGATCATTCCCGGCTTCGGCCTCGCCAAACGCATTGCCAGCGGCGAGCTTCCGGCCTGCGGTGATCTTGCACTGGAGCAGCAGATGTATTACGAGGCTTGCCGTTATCTGGAGTCGCAAGGCTACGCGGTCGAATCCACCTATGATTTCGTGCAGCCGGGAGGACATCATATTTACAGCCGTAAGCATTTTGACGATCATCTGGACCTGCTCTCTGTCGGACTGGGGGCATTCGGCGAAGTGGGCGGCTATGCTTATCAGAATGTGAAGCTGCTTCCGGAGTATGTGAAAAAAATTACATCAGGAGAGCTGCCAGTTTCCTTAGGCTACCAGGTGACGCCGGAGGATCTGCCCAACCAGTTCCTGGCGATGGGCTTGCGCCGCACTGCGATTGACCGCCAACTGTTCCGCCGTAAATTTGGCACCTTCCCGGAGGAACATTTTCCTGAGCTGTTCGATAAGTTTGTAAAGGCAGGCTTGGTGGAGATTCGTGAGGAGACTATTGCTCTAACACGTTTTGAAGGATTGTTCTGGGGCAACAATGTATGTAAGGAGTTTTGCGAGGAACATATCAAAATTGCTTTTCCAAAATGATGGAGGGGTACTATGAACAGCAAAGTGACCAAGAACGTTTTCTATGAGGATCTTCAGGACGCCGGGAAATTCAAGCAGCTTGAGAAGCGGTTGCTCGGCGAGTCGAATCTGCCGGGTCCGCGGGCCAATCTGGGGGCGGCCTCCTCATTCGCAGATGCCTTCGGGTCGGATTGGGTAACCGGCGATGCCTGGGAGCTGCTTGCCGAATGGAGCAGCAGAGCGGAGGCGGATGCGCCGACGGATGATCCCCGTGAGTTCCTGCCTTTCTGTGCGCTGCAGGCGATGGGGACCTATTACCGCTATGCAGATTCTTCGAGGCAGCAGATCATTCTGGAGCGTTGTCAAGCAGCCATGAATGATTCCCGCTGGCGGATGCGTGAAGCGGCAGCGATGGCGCTGCAGCGAATCGGAGAACAGGACTTTGGAGCGCTCCGAAGCTTGTTCGATGCGATGATGGGCAAGGCCAGTGCGCTGGAGAAGCGGGCTTTCGTAGCGACGCTGGCCCACCCGCCTATGCTGAAGGATGCTGCCCATGTCTTGTATGCTCTGGAGCTGTCGGAGTACATCCTGGATGAGATTGCTGAGGGGAAGACCCGCTATGGTACGGAAGATTTCCGCGTCCTGTCCAAAGGTCTGGAATATGCACTCAGCGTATTCGTCGAGCGTGCCCCTGAGGCAGGCTTCCGGATGCTGGCCAAATTCGCTGTGACCGAAGATAAACGGATGCAAAAAATCGTGAAATCCAACCTCGGCAAAGCCAGACTGGCCAAAAAATATAGCCAGGATGTGGAGCGTATCCAGCTGCTGATGAATGCCTGAGGACGCTGATCAATAAGCCGAGACACCACAAACAGCCGGACCTTACGCGATGCGCGGGTTGGGCTGTTTGTGATTGGGAATTCAATGAAATAGTTGTCTGAAAAACTATACAGGCTTCATAACTAGCTCCGGTCGCTTGCAGATTAAAAGCAATAGAGTAAGATAGGATCTAAGAGCTGGTGCGAATGCCAAGCTCCCACGAAATCCCCGGGTCCTTCGCACCTCAGAATTTGTCGAAACTATAAGGAATAGACAGCAAGTAGCCCATGCCGCGATTTCCCTCACTATATGTAGACGCATTAACCCCCAAAAAAATCAGTACATATCCCGTAAGTGAGTATCGTACCCGGGGCAAATCATGTTAAAATAATAGAAATGTGTTGATCAAATCTACATGCAGCGGGTGAATGGATTGAGATTAAGAGATTTCATGGGCCCCTCGGATACTTCCGCACAGCGGCAGGCCAAGTGGATCAAGCGTTTTTTGCGTACCTATTGGCTCGTAATTGCTTTGCATTTTGCTGCGCAGCTCTGGGCTTTTTTATTTCTTTCATATCCCATGGGGCCGCATGAATTTTATTATGATGTCCTGCTGTATCCGACGCTGCTGATGAGCGGGGTTGTCGGTTTGACCCAGTTCGTCGATGCGATTGCGCCAAAATATTCCTTTGTCCTGCTGTTTGTGTCCGGGACCATTATTGCCATGATGATTATCCATCTCAATATGGATATCCGGATTATCGGGGCGCTGATGCTGCTGCCGATTTTCGCGTCGGCGATCTTTTTCCGGCTGGATCTGACCTTATTTACGTCTGCCCTGCAGGCGGCTGCGTTCTTCATTCTCTACCGCTGGGATTACTGGTTCAAATATTATCTGAATGATTTCGATCTGATTGCCATTCCGCTATTTCTGCTGGTGGGCACGCTGGTAGCCAGCATTATTATTATTAACGGGCGGGAGCTGGCGAGTGATCTGGAAGCGACACTGACGGCCAAGCAGAATCTGATGATCGAGAACGCGGTGATCCGCAAGCTGTCCACTACGGATGCGCTGACCGGCCTGTACAATCATATCTCCTTCCACGAGTTCTACGACAAAGCGCTGGAGTACGGGAATCAAGGTGCGCCGTTTCATCTGGCTTTGATTGATATTGACAATTTCAAGCGGATTAACGATAAATACGGCCACCGTACCGGTGATGCAGTGCTGGCGCGGGTCGCCAAGGTGATTAAAGATAATATCACTCCAACGGATATTGCCTCACGTTATGGGGGCGAGGAATTTGCGATTCTTTTTTTTGAGAAGACCTATGAAGAAGCCTACGAGCTGGCAGACAGGGGACGTCAGCAACTGTCGGAGACTCTACATGAAGAGTTGGAGAATACTGCAGTGACCGTCAGTATCGGACTCAAAAGCTACTCCGAAGGAGCCACCAAAGAACAGTTGTTTGAGGAAGTGGATGAACTGCTCTATACTGCCAAAAAATCCGGCAAAAACACAACATTGACTCCGCTTCAGCAGACCCGGCATTTGCAGTCTGTCTAAATGCTAGTCCGGCAGATTTCCTTCATCCTCCGCAGCCTTCTTGCGCGCCCGGAACCGTCTGACCTTCATCAGGTTCCCGCAGAGCTTGTCGTCGCAGTAGCGCTTCGAGCGGTTGCGGGTATCGTCGTAATAGACCCAGAGACAATCGGGATTTCCGCAAATCCGGAAACGTGAGGCTTCCTTCTCCAGTAGTGCTTCGGCAAACGAAGCCGCTATCTCCGCCATAATCTGCTCCCAGTCTGCACGCTGGGGAAGCAATGAAATCCCGGCTTCGCCGCCGGTACCCCAGACTACTTTCCGCAGAACAGGCCCGTTACCCATATATTGATTCAGCTGTTCCAGCAGAGCGCTTTCCGTAGGTTGTCCCTGCACCAGCCGTTGTACCTCGTCCCATAATAATCCGCGCAGCTGCTTCAGCCGCTCCAGTTCTACCGGCAGAATCGGTCCTGCCGCAGGTAATTTCTGTGCCGCCAGCCATTCTGCCAGCCACTCCGGTTCATCCAGCCTATCCCGGTCCTTGCTCCGGTCGCCTGTCCGCCAATTCCGCCAGTAGCTGTTAATGAAATCCTCCCACAGCAAGCTGCATCTTTCCTTTCACCACGATGTTTCCTTTGATTGTAACAGTTAAAAATAAGTTTTGCTAGTTACTTGAAGCGCTCCGGCAAATATGCTACATTTCTAATGTAACCTTCATTCAGGTTGTTTAACCGTTACGGAATTCGGATTTTCTAAGCTCTGTAATCAGGGAGCGAATGCTCCGAGAAACGAAGCCGATGCTTTCGAAGCCTGCTTTACTGCGAAGAAACTCGAGGTGCATAGGCTCCGCAAAACTTTTTTAGGAGGGTGAAATATGCAAAATAAGATTAGCGATGTTCTGGTGGAGAACTGGGATTATGTGATGGATGTTGAGGATTGGCAGCCGCCGCTTAAAGACGCGCTTGAAGGGGTGACTAGTGAACAGGCAAGCTGGAAGCCGGAGGGGGCAGCGGGCAATTCAATCTGGGAGACCGTCAATCATCTGACTTATTATAAGGAACGTCTGCTGCGCAAGCTTAAGGGCCTGGAGAAATTGCCTGACTTAGAGAGCAATGATGCTACGTTTACGGTAACGGAGAGCGGGGAAGAGGCGTGGAACCAGGCAGTTGCCAAGCTGAAGTCCGTTCATGCCTCTTTGCGGGAGATTATTGTGGCCCTGGAGGAAGGCGCTTATGAATGGGGCGGCTCCGGACATGCACCGGGCGAAGAAGTAATGAGTCTGATTCTGCATGATTCTTATCATACCGGACAGATCGTACTGGTCCGCAAGCTGCAGGGCTCCTGGCCGGGCCAACGCAGTTTTGACTAAAAGCTGATTTCCAGCAGAAACGGACGCTGTCCCTCAGGGCGGCGCCCGTTTCTTTTTGTTTCAGTCCGAAAAACCCGGGTTAATGGATGACATACAGCTAACGAACCGAGAGGAGAGATTGAAGATGGAACCGAATACCAAGGACAGAAGCGTTGAAGTAGAACGGACAGAGGTGCATAAGAAATCGGATTCCAGTCTCGTCGCATCCACCTTTATTAAATACGCCGCGTATATCATCATCATTTTTGGACTGTTGTTCTTCCTGGTGAAATATGTATTCCCGATGTTCTAAGCAACAGAATCCGGCCCGGATATATATGTTAAAGGGAGTGCCCCACAGCCATGAATTCTACGGCTGCACGGTCACTCCCTTTTGGCGCTTACGGATATAATGCGGAATAATACCTATACGTCTTTGGTGATGAATTCACTGGTTTCGGCAGAATTCCGGTAAAAGAACCAGCATTCATTCAGCAGTTTGATCTGACGGCGGTCTTTCTTGAAATAAGCCTTCATGAGCTGTTGGCAAAGCCACTGCGGCAAGGGTACCCCTCCTCTGGCATGCATCCTATGTACAGATAGCATATGGGGAAGGCCGCCCAAAGGTGCGGCAGCAGCATTCATTTACATGTGGCAATTAGCCGTACAGCTCCATCATGTAACTGCCAGCTACTGCACACTTTCCTCTTCCTCTTCATACCATTGCTCAAGCTGGGCCTGCAGCGCGCGGATTTCCGTTAATAGCGAGATCAGCGGATACTCAGTCTCTTGTATAGAGGCAAAAGCATTTTCCAGACGGTTGATATATGCCAGCCCGGACTCCAGGTGATGCTCCTCACGCAGCAGCTCCAGGGAATCGCACTCGGCAATCGCCCGCGGCAGACCGGGTACATTCTCCGCAGTCAGCTTGTCAATTTCTTTATTCAGGCGAAGATTGAGGGCGCTCAGCTGGTAAGCATACTCCTCCGGCATCTCCACGAACTGCAGTTCCTGATCCTGCTGCAAAATAACATACCGCATTTTCGGCATAACTCATTCTCCCTCCGGACTTGTCTTCCTTCTTGACAGTGTAGCCTATGGGCAAGTTACAATTCAAGTAGAGATCTTATTTCCTTAAGGAGAGGAGCCGTGAAGGAGCGCTATGATAAGTATGAGCAACGAAGAGCTGCAGCAGTGGATCGAGCAGGTGTCACTGAACAGCTTCGGCGTGCCTTTCCGGCATACAGCCAGCTTTAACAGCAGACTTACGACAACGGGCGGACGATATTTTACCAAAAGCCATAATATAGAGATCAATCCCCAGCAGCTTGCCATCCACGGCCGGGAGGAGACGGAGAAAATCATCAAGCATGAGCTCTGCCATTACCATCTGCATCTGGCGAAGCGGGGATATATGCACCGGGATGCCGATTTCAAAACACTGCTCGCCCGGGTCGGGGGCAGCCGCTACTGCCAGACACTGCCGGGAGACAAGGCGCGGAAACCGCAGCCTTACCGGTACAAGCTGGTCTGCACAGCCTGCGCCATGGAATATCCGCGTAAGCGCAGAGCCGATCCGAAGCGTTACCGCTGCGGGAAATGTTCGGGTAAGCTAAAGCTGGTCACCCTGGAGGCAGGTGCGGGTCCGGCTACTTAATATTTAATCACGAGGCCCAGCAGTCCGGCGAAAGAAGCCGCCTGCTCTGCAGAGATTACACAGCCGTCCAGATCCTGGAGGTCAACCACGAGGCCGGTGAACTCGCAATCGCTCAGATCGATATCCTTCAGCTTGCACCCGGCCAGTGTGGCCTGATCCAGATTGCATTCCGAGAAATAGAGGCCGCTTAAGGTGGACTGGTAATAATCCGCGCTGATCAGCGAGCTGCGCTCGAAGGAGGCTCCTTTGAAATTAGCAAACCGGAACACCGCGAACTCCCCGATGCACCCGGTCACCGATACATTTTGAAACCGCGCTCTCGTGAAGTCCGTGCCAATCAGCCGGCAATCCCTGAATTCTGTCCTATGCATGAAGGCATCGCTGAAATCGACATTGGACAGGTCACAATGATCGAAGATGACATCGGTCAGCTCAATGCCGTGCAGAGAGGATTCAGTGATCGTCACATTTTTGAAAATAACCTTATCAAAGGACACTCTGGCAGCATCCTGGTATTCAATTAGCGCTCCGGAAATGAGACAGCGGCTGAATTCGTCCTTGGAAGACAGAGAGTGAATCTGCTGCGGCAGCAATAGCTCCGGTTCCGGGATTCGGGGTTGTTCGATCTTGTTATTCATGAATGCCTCCGTAGAATTAGTTCCATCCGTTCAAGTATGGACAACTTGGCGGCTGAATGAGTTAACTATCCTGCGAACCTGAGCTTTTGTCAATTGCAGCGGCTATAGCCCGCCTTAAGCATGTACGTACAAATACACCTGTGGATGGATAAAATCACACATCGTTTTGTAAGCGTTACCAAATTAAGATGGAAAAGAAGTCCATTTTAGTTAGAGGGGGCGCACTTATGAAACGATTCAGGTCCGTGATTGCGGGTCTGCTGGCGTTGCTGCTTATTTTTCCCAATCTGGGTCTGCCGGGAGCCGGGAATTCTGTCTACGCAGACGGCCTCGGGGGAACAGGCGCAGCGCAAATTCCAGCGGGTACTGTTCTGATTAAGAACAAGTGGAAGAGCAATTTTTTGTATGAGACAAGCGAAGGCGTTGTCCGCTACGGAATGACTAACCCGGTGGATACCTCTTCCCATTGGAATGTGGTCACGGAGGGCGGCTTATCACGGATTCAGAATGTGAAGACCGGCCACTTCATTACGCTTGAAGGCAATGCAGGCAAAGAGGATTCACTCAAGGCAGCTGCTGCCCCGGGCGGGGGGAGCACCGCTGACCAATGGCTGATAGATACTTCAAACAGAGCCGGCTATATGGTCATCCGCAGTGCAACGGCTCCGGAGAGCAAGCTGGTCATCCATGAGGAGAATCAGCTGGGTTATGCCCAGGCCAGCGCGGATATCAACATTACGTTTGAGAGTCCGCAGTGGGCTTTTGTGAGTCTGAATGCAGCGCCTGTCCGGATCGAAAGTGTGATGCGCCCGGGCAACGTCATGTTTGAGAATGAGGGGAAGGTACAGCACGGTGCACAGCCGCTCAGTAATGAGGCAGCACAGTGGTTTCTGGAACCGGGTACAGATTCCGGGACACTGTTGATCCGCAACCGAGCGACCGGACACTACATCAAGCAGAATGAAGAGCATTGGTATGGGGTCTTCTCGGCTGAGATTGATCCGGCCAAAGCAAATCTGAGTGAGTGGGTCCAAGAGCCGGCGCCGGGCACCCCGGAGGCAGGGCTTGTAACCTTCCGCAATCAGGGTCTGACCGACGGCGGGAATTCATTATGGCTCAATCCCCAGTATGACGGTGACAGCGATGTGCGCTCCAACAATTGGCCGGGCTGGGGAGGCAATCCAAGTGCGCAGTGGCGGATCGTCACGGTTAGCGAGCTGCAGCCGGTGCGGATTGCCACCTATACCGATGCGCAAGTAGCAACCGATTTCCTGTATGAAGCTGCGGGCGGGGAGCTTCAGCATGGGGTTATCGCCCCGGATGCAGCAGATGAGAGTAAATACCTGTGGTACGCCGAGGACTATGACGGCCATAAACGCATCCGCAATGCAGCAACAGGACATTATCTGAACTATGCGGATGGTGCCGCTGCTGCCGTGACGATGAATAGTAGTCTGCCTTCCGATCAGTGGGATTTCAATGAATCGGATGATTATGATGACTACCAGACGATTGAGAATGCAGGGGCTCCGGGAAACTATCTGTCTCTGCTGGGAGGCGGACAGGCCGGCGCAGGCTCTGATGCAAGCTCGCTGTCTGCCCAGTGGCAGCTGCTTGATCCGGACATCCCGACAGACGGATCCCTTCATTATTACCGGATTCAGAATACCTGGCAGTCCTTCTACTGGTATGAGAGCAGTGACGGTGTGCTGAAATACGGCAATATGCAGGAGGATGGATCAGACCAGTGGCTGATTGAGAAGTACAACGGCCGCAAGCTTTTTCAGAATAAAAAAACAGGCCACTACATGAATGTAGCGCAGATGCCGGATGGTCATATTTCAGTGGCTCCGCTTGGCAGTAAGGATAATGTGGACCCGGCGTACATCTGGACCGGCAGAAATACCGGAGACAGCACGTATGTGATCGCGAGTGTGCTGGATAAGGAGCCGAATAAGCGTCCGCTGAAGTATATTTCTTTGCAGAATCTGACCAAATATGCCGAATACGGGGTGATCAATCCCGATTGGGGCAGTCCCAAGTGGAAGTTCGTACCCGTAACCGAGAAGAGACATGATTTGTTCCGCTTCAAGCTGGATGGAGTGAACGGGGCAGAGCAGTATCTTAAGGATGATGCTGTCCCTGCTCCTGTGCTGAAGGTTACACTTCCGGTTAATGATGGTACCGTTACAGCGGATGTGTATGATCCGCAGGATCAGGCGGGCGGAGACCTGGAGGATATAGCGGAGAAGGCTGCTAAAGAGGAAGAGGCATTGCTGGCTCTGGATGCAGGTGATACTGCAACTGCCGGTGCGGGTACAGGTGCTGCTGCTGATCCCACGGTCGGTCAGGTTACGTACGGAGAGCTTATTCCCGGAGACGATTCCTTCGTCTGGCAGCTGATCGATATACCGGGCAGTAACGGTGCGGTCAAGCTGAAGAATAGAGGCACCGGAAGGTACATTTCCCTGCAGAGTCTGGCAGCGGTCATTGAGCAGGAAGAGCCCGCGGGCCCCGTCCGGACGGAGCAGACGGTATATGACGTCTGGGCAAGCATCAGATGGATAGTTGATATACAGGAATCAGGACGTACTACCTTCAAAAGTGCCTGGGCAGGCCATTACCTGTATGGCGCCGCTGATGATAACGGCTATCCGGTAATCCGGATTAGCAAGGCTGCGGATGCTGCCGTCAGGGACAGTGCGCAGTTTACTGCTGAGCCGGTTTACGAACCGGTACCACCTCTTCCTGTCGCCCCAGTCCGGTTCAAAAATGCAGGCACCGGAGATTACCTGTATGAGAACGAACACGGCGTGGTCCTATACGGCCAGCCTGCTTCAGATAACGGATACTCGCACTGGAGTATCGTTACGGATGCAGGGCAGCAATATATCGTGAATCGTGCCACGGGCCACTATATTACTCTGAATAGTGATTACTCATTCATGGAGAGTACCGGCGGTGATCCGGGGGATACCGGCGCTTCAGCATGGGATGTCAGTCTCGCTGCAGATGCCAAGCATTACACCATCCGCAGTCTCTACGGTGAATATAACGATGAGTACATCCATTTGCAGAATAAGACGGGGTATGCTGAGCGCGCATTGCTGCTGGACACTGAGAACTCAGTGCAGTGGACCCTGGAAGCTGCGCCTCAGGACTTCAGCATGCCGGAAGGCGAAGCCAGAAACACGGATACGGCTACACCGGTCCAGAACGACACGAATATCCTTACCATTGCACCGCAAGGAATGGACGGCACGATAGTGGCGGAAAAGGACGGCAAGCTGGTTTATGCTGATGCTTCCGGAGGTCCGGCCCAGGCGCAATGGCTGGTGCAGGATGTCAACGGGCGGAACCGGGTGATGAACGTTCAGACGGGCCATTATCTTGCGCGCGATCAGGAGGGCGCTGTTGTCCTCGTGGATTCCGGTGACAAGGAAGATTCGCAGTGGAATATCAAGGATAAGCTGGGATACCGACTGCTGTTAAGTGTGGATAAGCAATCTGCTCTTGCTCACGGGGAAGCAGGAGTTCAACTGGGGGCTGTTGAAGCACAGGACGCTCTGTGGAGCTTCATTCCCGTAGCTCAGGATGCTGTGTATGCCGGGCAAGAGGCATTCCATGGGGACGGGGTGCTGCGGTTTGCCGTGAATGCTGATGTAGCGGGGGAATACGACGTTGTGCTCCGTTACCGGAATGCTTCCGCCGCTGCGGCTGAGCTGGAGACCCGGGTCAATGGTCTTAAGCAGGGCGTTGTAAGCCTTGCTGCCAGAGCCTCCGCTTCCGTATGGCAGACGGCTGAGCTTACGCTGGACCTGCGGACAGGAATCAATACGGTTTCATTCAGTGGCGCAGAGGCGTCATTGAGCGGGATCACAATCGATAGCCTGACTGTCAAAGATAGCATCAATAAAACCTACCGCGGAGCTACGCTTCCTTATATCAGCTATGAAGCGGAGGATGCCGTTACGAATGGAACACAGGTCACGCCTTCACGGAAATACCGCAGTCTGGCTTCGGAGGCTTCAGGACGCGAAGCAGTCATCCTGAAGAACACCGGTGAGTATGTGGAGTTTACGCTGGCCAAACCTGCGAATTCAATCGTACTCCGTTATTCCATACCGGACAGTCCGGATGGGGCGGGAGCAGAAGAAACATTGTCGCTCTTCGTGAATGGGGAACGCCGGGTGCTTAATCTCACGTCAAAATACGCCTGGGAATATGGCAGCTACCCATGGTCGAATGACCCGCGTCAAGGCAGCGGACACCGCTTCTATGACGAGATTCATGCGCTGATCGGTGAGGCTCCGGCAGGAGCAGTAATCCGCCTAGAGAAAAGCGCGGATGATCATGCTGCCTCATATGTAATCGATCTGGCGGACATGGAGCAGGTTGCACCTGCGCTGGCTCAGCCTGAGGGGTTCTTGTCTGTCACTGATTTTGGAGCCATTGCCGGGGATGATGGCGATGATACTGCCGCATTTAAGGCTGCGCTTGCCGCAGCCGAAGATCAGGATGCAGGAGTCTGGTTCCCGGAAGGAAGCTTCAATGTCGGCAGCGGACTGCTGGATCTGGACGATGCGGAGATCCGCGGCGCAGGCATGTGGTATACAACGCTGAACGGCGCCAAGTTCTACGGGCACGGCGGCAAGACCGGCGTATACGATCTGCTGATTGAGGGCGGCATTAACGTGCGCGACGATGAGGCGGTTACGAATGCTTTTCACGGCGCCTTCGGTCAAGGTTCGGTCATTCAGAATGTATGGATTGAGCATACCAAAGCAGGCTTATGGCTGACCCAGCCCAAAGGTGAGAAAGCGCGCACCAATGGCCTCTATATGGCCGGGCTGCGTATCCGCAACCTGATGGCGGACGGGATCAACTTCGCTGTAGGTACAGGGAACAGCATGATGGAGCAGAGCGATATCCGCTATCCGGGCGATGATGGTATCGCCATGTGGTCCTTCACCGATGCCGGGCTGAATGATGTCAACGGCAGCGAGCGGACGCCAAGCTTCAATAATACCGCACGCTTTAACAATGTATCTCTGCCGTGGCTGGCTGATAATATCGTCGTGTTCGGCGGCAAGGATAATAAGATCCAGGACAATATTGTGAAGGACACGGTGACGAACGGAGCGGGGATTGCCGTATCTACACGCTTCAGCGCAGAGCCGTTCCAGGGCACAACCATTGTGGAGCGCAATACCTTGCTGCGGACCGGCAGCTATGATTCCGGCTATGGTGTGAATCTGGGGGCAATATGGCTCTATACCGGGGAAAATAACATCAACAGCAATGTGCTGATCCGCAATAACATTGCACTGGACAGCACCTATTCCGGGCTCATCGTCCACGGCAATCTGAATATGGATGGAATCACTCTTGCAGATAACGTAATTGACGGAGCCGGCACGAACGGAATTGAGATTACGAAGGAGATGAGAGGCAGTCTGCTGGCCGATAACCTGATTATCCGCGGGGAGCGGATGAATCTGGTGGCGAATACCTCGTCAACATTTACGGTTCTGGAGAAGAATCAAGGTATCGCAAGCAGCGTCAAGCCATTCTCGATCAAGCTTGGGGATGGACAGACCGGACCTGTGGTATTAAAAGAGGGAACCAGCTCCAAGCTGCAGGTACTGGACCAGACAGGTGCGGATATCGCTGCGCAGGCGGAATTCCATATAGCAGACGGCAGCCTTGCCACTGTGGAAGAAGGGAAGCTGCAGGCAGTTGCTAAAGGGAACACTACCTTTACCGTGTCCGCCATTGGCAGCACAAGAGTGTATGATCTTGTGATATCGGCTGCTGACCCAGTTGACCCTGTCGACCCCGTAGACCCTGTCGATCCTGTCGACCCAGTAGACCCTGTCGATCCGGGAACTCCAAGTCCGAGTCCTACTGCGGCTCCAAGTCCGACTCCAAGTCCGACGGCGTCTCCGAGTCCGAATGCGAACCCGAACCCGAACCCGCAGGCAACTCCTGCGGCTACCCCGGCGCCCGTGATTGTGCCTGCGGCTAATAACGATGCGCAGCTTAAGAGTGTTGCCGCCGGGCAGAAGATAATTGAAGTGGCGGCTAATGCAGAGGGTACCGCACGCTTCAGCGGGACTGCTCTGCGGGCAGCAGCAGCGGCGAGTCCAGACGCTGTGCTGGTGGTGCGGAGCGGGGACGCGTCCTACCGTCTCCCGCTGGCCCTGGCAGACAGCGTCCTGAAGGCTGCGAAGCTGCCTGATGGAACGCTGGAGTTCAAGCTCGCGCCGCAGACAGGCGCGGAGCTTGCGGGGCTGCTTGCCGCTGCAGGCAAGCAGAACTATAAGGTGAAGGGAACGCCGGCAGGCTTCACCTTGAATGTTACGGACGGCAAGACCTCAGTGCCGGCCGGAAGCTTCGGCACTGTACATGTCGAGCGTACATTCACCATTAACGAAGTAATGGACGTCAATACAGCAGTGGCGCTGGTCTATAAAGCCAAGGACGGAACCTTCCGTTACGTTCCGGCAGTATTCGAATCCGGGGCAGGTGTGACCCGGATTACCGTTAAGAGCAGCTTGGCCGGAGGTATAATGGCCGTTGCCGTGAATCCGGCAAGCTTCGGCGATATCTCCGCCCACTGGGCCAAGGATGAGATCAATCTGCTGGCCAGCAGATTGATTGTGAACGGCCAGCCGTCCGGTGTCTTTGCGCCGCAGCGTACCGTCAGCCGGGTGGAATTCGCGTCCATGCTGGTCCGCTCGCTTGGCCTGCAGCCGGATGCGCTGCCGGCTGCAGCGGCCACTTTCCGTGATGTGCCGGCCAGCTCCTGGTACGCCGCTGACGCGGAGACCGCCGTATTGTTGGGGCTGGTTCAAGGCTACGCGGACGGTTCCTTCCGTCCGGATGCGATGATCACCAGAGAGCAGATGGCGGTCATGGCCGCCAGAGCCTGGAAGCTGATTCACGCCAATGCAGCAATTAATGAAGCAGCTTCTGCGTCAGCACTGCCGGGGCCAGGCACATTTAAGGATGCTGCCAGTATCTCTGCTTGGGCTAAGGAAGCTGTAGACACATTAACCGCCACCGGCATTATGAACGGCCAATCCGCCGGATACTTTGCGCCGGGCAGCAACACCAGCCGTGCAGAAGCCGCCGTTATTCTGACCCGCCTGCTCCGTGCCGGCAAGCTGCTGAACGAGTAGCCGCTAGTCGTTACGGCTTAACGAACAACCTACAAGCCGCCGCAAAGGAACGCGGGATTTCCCCCGTCTTCCTTCGCGGCGGCTTATTTTTATCTAGGCCAGGAGGCAGTGCTTTTAATTCTCAGGAAGTGGACTAAAGAGGAAATCGAAGCGCAGACGTGTCTTTGAATTAGCTGAAAGTCGGCAGAATGGAGTGAAGGAAAGAAGGCGATGAAGTGTCCTAAGTATCGCTCAAAGTTGCCAGATTGGAGGAACGGAGACGCAGAAGTGTGTTTGAAAATTAGCTAAAGTTGCCAGAAGGGAGTGAGGGAAGTGCGGCAGTGTGTTTAATATATCGCCCGAAGTCGGCAGATTGGTGGGACAGAGAGGTGCGAGACGGCTGAAATCTTGCAGAAAATACAACAATGTATGGTTCAAAACTACCTACTTACCAGAAATCCTGCAGAAATACAACAATTTGAGGCTCAAAACTGCCAACCCGCCAGAATTCTTGCAAAAAGTACAACAATGTGGGTTCACACAACCGCCAAACCGCCAAAAATCTTGCAAAAAGTACAACAATTCCGGATCTGAAGGTAACAATTCTCCAGTACTCCCGCTCATATAGGAAGAGTAGCTATAATTTCACCCAAAGTCGGCTGAGCGGGGCATACAGAGTGGAGAGTGTTTTAAATTTTCATCTGCAGTTGCAAATAATATTTTCGTCGAAATTTTTGCTGAAGTTTTCCTAGGGCGGTCTCACTGCTGATTCCATAGCTACTCCCACTGCTGGTTCCATAGCTACTTCCGCTGCCGGTCTTATGGATGATTCCATACGTAGTTCTATCGTGAGCACGTTCGCGGGTGCAACTCCTAGTGAACCAATTAATTCGCAGCCCGGATAACTTGTTTCTAACTATGACTTTAACCTCGCCCCCTATCCGCAAGGAAGGCAAGCCTTACAAAAGGTTCGCTCTGTTTGCCTTCTGCTGCCCTCTGCCTGCCCTATACCTGCCCTCAGCCTGCAACAGAACTACTTGATCTGGCCCATATCCAGGTTGACCCGGTAATTGCCGTACCTCAGCAGCTCATCGAGAAAAGCGGTCAGCGCTTCCTGATTCACGGTGCGTACGCGCATCCAGTAACAGCCCTCCCCGCTGATGCGGTACAGCTCCGCGACACTCGTATGGTTCTTCGCAAAGTTCTGGAAGGGCAGGTGAGCGGCGTTGGTGCTGAGAAAAACCGTAATAAAAGCATGCATATTCTGCCCGATCCGGAGCGGGTTCCAACGGATAGTGTAGCCTTCAATAATCTCCAGCTCCCGCATTCTGCGGATACGCGCGCCTACGGCTTGGCCGGTCAGGTGAACCTCAGCTCCGATATCTTTGTGGCTTAATGTAGAGTCTTCTATGAGAAGCTGTAAGATACGGTAATCCGTATCATCGATGAGGTAGGGCATCATAAGTGTAATTTCCTTTCCGGGTGAAAGTAGAACAGGCTAATCTCTTTCGCGGCACAATGTATTCTTATCTGCGGCCGATTTATAATTAATTGTAGCAGAACCCAAGCACAAGTATAAGGAAGAGGTGTTTATTATGAAAATCCAACTGATCCGCCACGCCTCATTATGGCTGGAATACGGCGGCGTAACCTTTCTGGTTGATCCGATGCTGAGTGCACAGGGAGTCAATCCGCCAATTATAAATACCACGAATGAGCAGCGGAATCCGCTGGTTCCTTTACCGGGGCCTGTAGAGCAGTGGCTGGAGCCGGATGCTGTACTCGTGACGCACCTCCACCAGGATCACTGGGATGCAGCGGCGGCGGAGCTTTTGTCGCATGAGCTTCCGGTACTATGCCAGGAGGGAGATGGAGAGAAAATTACAGCGCAGGGCTTCGCCCATGTTACAGAGATTAAAGACAGTGCGGCAGCTTCTGTGCGTGGAGTAACCCTGACGCGTACTGATGGCCGACATGGAACGGGAGAGATCGGGGAGAGAATGGGCAAAGTCTCCGGTTTCGTATTCCAGGCGGAAGGAGAACCCGATCTGTATCTGGCGGGAGACACCATCTGGTGCGGCGAAGTCCGGCAGGTACTTGATGATTATCACCCGGAAGTTATCGTCGTGAATGCCGGTGGGGCAAGCTTCGTAAGCGGAGGACATATCACTATGAATGAACAGGATATTGTGGATGTATGCCATGCAGTCCCGGAAGCATCCGTGATTGCCGTTCATATGGATGCCATTAACCACTGCCACGTTACCCGTAAACTGCTTAAGCTCCGCCTTGAACAAGAGGAACTGCTTAACCGTGTCGCTGTACCATTGGACGGAGAATGGGTGTAGTCCCAAGGAAATTTGTATAGTTTGAAAACGTTCTTACAATCTCTTTCGCTAAGCTTGACTAACCTAAAGAATCATGATAAATTAATCCTTGTTCATGTTAATGTTCCCTGATAGCTCAGTTGGTAGAGCACTCGACTGTTAATCGAGTTGTCACAGGTTCGAGTCCTGTTCGGGGAGCCATTACTTGGAGAGATACCCAAGTGGCTATAAGGGGACCCTCTGCTAAGGGGTTAGACTGCGTAAGCGGTGCGAGGGTTCGAATCCCTCTCTCTCCGTATGATATACTTCCCTGTTAGGGATGAGAACCCTCAGTGGTTCGTTGGAGCATAAGCTTCGTTAGGGATTCTTCGCAATCTCTCGCGCAGTGAGAGTATCCCTCTCTCTCCGTAGATTTACTTCCCTGCTAGGGATGAGAACCCTCGTTGGTTCGTTGGAGCATAAGCTTCGTTAGGGATTCTTCGCAATCTCTCGCGCAGTGAGAGTATCCCTCTCTCCGTTCCTACAACTATTCATACGTATTAATACAGAAGGAGCTCATTTTGAGCTCCTTTTTTTGCGTCCATCCAGTCAGAGCGATGTGAAGCCTTGAAGTATGCGGGTTCCTTTTGATGTCGTAATTACATATAGTTATTGTCGCATTTATCTACTAAAAAACCTGCATGTTATATGATACCTTATAGGTAATGTCAGAATAATATATATGGAGGTGCAAGAGAATGAGCATTAGGATTGGCAAAATCAGCTTTTGGCATGTGCATGCCTGGGATTATACGAAGCAGGCTCAGGAACATAGTGATACTGTAATCGCTGCGGTGTGGGACGAGGATGCGGAGCGCGGCAAGAAGGCTGCAGACAGCTTGAATGTTCCGTTTTTTGATTCCTTGGATGACCTGCTTGCGCAAAAGGATATAGATGCCGTTATTGTCGACGCGCCAACCTGTTTGCACCGGGAGATCATCATTGCGGCTGCCCAAGCCGGTAAGCACATCTTCTCCGAAAAGGTTGTGGCTGCAACGTTGAGTGAGGTCAATGAAATCCTGTCAGAAGTCTCGGAGCATGGGGTGAAGCTAACGGTTTCCCTCCCGCGTCTAAATGATGGTTATACTTTATCGGTTCAAGAAATTCTAAACCAGGGACTGCTTGGAGAAATAACGTATGTCAGAGTCCGCTTATCTCATAATGGTGCAACTGCAAGCTGGCTTCCCGAGCATTTCTTTAGCTTGGAGCAATGCCAGGGCGGTGCCTTAATTGACCTTGGCTGTCATCCCATGTACCTGACCAGGCTCTTTCTGGGTCAAGAGGTGACCGGTGTAAGTGCGAACTTTGGATATGTAACGGGCAAGGAAGTGGAGGACAACGCGGTGGCGACGCTCTATACCGATTCTGGGGCTATTGGTGTGGTGGAAGCCGGGTTCGTGAATAGCTACTCACCGTTTACGATCGAGGTGCATGGAACGGAAGGAACCCTTTTATACGGAACGCCTGAAGAGAAGCTGCTCGTTAGAAGTACTAAAGCGCCAGACAAAGGGGATTCCTGGATAGATATGCCTCTGCAAGGCCACCGGGAAAGTGCATTTCAACAATGGGTCACCCACATTCAGAGCAACACGCTTGCTGCCGAGAATATTCAAATCGCAACTGAGCTTACAAGGTTAATGGAGGCGGCGAATCTCTCCGCGAAGACAGGCCGTGTTATCCGGTTAGCCGAATTGAACGCCTGATCCCTCATCCATGAAGAGCTTAGCTCAAGCAGGAGGATTACAATGAGCCATTTTCCCTTCGGGATTATGTTTGAGAAGCAGGATATGCTTGAAAGACTTGATATTTCAATCCTGTGGGGACATTATGAAATTTCTGTTCTCCGGTTTCATTTGACCTCTTTTCCGCCGGGAAAGGTCATTGATTTCCATAACCATGCTGAATTTGAATTTCATTTCATTCCGCGGGGCAAGGGAACGGTCATTCTTGGCGATCAGCGGTATCCTTTATCGGAAGGAATGCTCTACTTAACCGGACCGGGAGTGATGCATCGTCAGGAAGCGGACCCGGAAGAGGCGATGGATGAGTTGTGTCTGCATGTCAATATTGCGGAAAAGCTCAGAGAAGATGCGGATTCATGGGAGGTTGCGGAAGCCGAGGAATGCGTTGAGAAGCTGAGGAAGCTTCCCCCTGTACCTGCGCAGGATTATCACAGGGCTATGAGATGCTTTCTCGAAGCCTATGAGGCCTGCGACGGCAAGCTTACGGGATATTATACTTCTATTAAACATCTCGTGATCAGTATTTTATTGAAGGTAACCAGAGCTTATGATGCAGGCGGGATGGGAACCTCGGCACCGGTCCGGGATATGTTGGCCTACCGCTATCAATATGCCATTCAATACATGGAAGCGAATTCTTCAGCAACCGTGACCCTGGAGAATGTGGCTGAGAAGCTGAATATCAGCTCCAGGCAGCTGCAGCGAATATTTAAGCAGATTGATCCGGATAAAACCTTCAGCCGGGTTCTTGAAGATATAAGGTTAGAGGCCGTATGCAGCAAGCTTGAGGCTAGCACTCTGCCGATCGAACAGATCGCTGAGTCCGAAGGGTTCACCAATGCGACCTATCTGCATTCGGTTTTCCGCAAGCGGCTCGGGATGACCCCGGCGGCCTACCGCAAGTCCAAAAAATTAAATTAAAAGTGAGGATGAGAGGATATGAGCAAAGTGTATCGTGTTGGAGTTATCGGATGTGGAGGCATTGCGAACGGGAAGCATCTTCCGAGCTTGAGCAGACAGGATAAGGTCCAGGTGGTTGCCTTTTGCGACATTATTAAGGAACGGGCGGAGTCGGCTGCAGAACAATATGGAAACGCGGATGCTGCTGTCTATACGGACTATCTGGAATTATTGAAGGATGCTTCTATTGATATTGTCCATGTGCTTACTCCAAATGATGCGCATGCGGATATCTCCATTGCGGCATTAGAAGCGGGAAAGCATGTGATGTGTGAGAAACCAATGGCCAAAACAGCGGCAGATGCCAAGCGTATGGCCGAGGCGGCGAAACGTACAGGCAAGAAGCTGACGATCGGGTATGACAACCGGTTCAGACAAGACAGCTTGTATTTGAAAAAGATTTGCGAAGCAGGGGAGCTTGGCCATATCTATTATGCGAAAGCACATGCGATCAGACGGAGAGCGGTTCCGACCTGGGGTGTTTTCCTGGATGAGGAGAAGCAGGGCGGAGGCCCGCTTATTGATATCGGAACCCACGCGCTTGATCTCACGCTCTGGATGATGGACAACTACAAACCGAAGGTCGTACTGGGTACCAAATACCATGAGCTTTCCCGGAAAGAAGAGGCTGCAAATGCCTGGGGGCCGTGGGATCCGAAGAAATTCACCGTGGAAGACTCTGCCTTCGGGATGATTGTGATGGAGAATGGCGCAACAATTACGCTGGAAGCGAGCTGGGCGCTTAATTCGCTTGACGTGGATGAAGCCAAGTGCAGCTTAAGCGGAACGGAAGCGGGTGCGGATATGAAGAATGGTCTCAGAATTAACGGGGAGAAGCACAGTAAGCTGTACACGAATGAAATTGAGCTCGATGCCGGAGGAGTAGCTTTCTATGAAGGAAAAACAGAGAAGGCTACAGATGTGGAATTGAGAAAGTGGATTGAAGCCATTGAAGAGGATAAAGATCCGGTCGTGACTCCTGAACAGGCTTATGTAGTCTCCCGGATTCTGGAGGCTATCTATGAATCTGCACAGACGGGTAAGGCAGTTTATTTGGACTAAACGTTAGACGGTCTGCAGACTATATCAGGCAAATAAGCTGGACCTCGCGGTGTAAGAGGTGCCAGCTTATTTGCTTTCTAGACAAATAACGACAAAAAGTCTGCTGGTTCAACCCGTTACCCCTTTAATAAATTGAAGGAGTGATGCTGTAAAGAGACAAATGTTATATTAATTGCGTGAAAATAAAGTATTGTATAAGAAAAGGAAACAAATCCTAAAACTATCCTGCTTTAAAATCCTCTGTTTTACTCCCGTTTTCTACGAATTTTTCGAAAACTAACAAAAACCTACCGAATACTACACATACCATGTTATGTAACATAACATTAAATCTTGAATTTTATATTAATTCACATAAAAATTAGTGACGACACCCAACCCTTGTGTTAATATAAATGACATCATAAAGAAATAAAAGAGAGGCAAGGCAGAGAAAGGGGAATTTTGATTATTATGGGGAAAAGGGGATGGCGATGGAGTACTTCATTCAGCAACTAATTAACGGGATTTCCGTAGGCAGTATCTATGCTCTGATCGCCCTTGGTTACACTATGGTTTACGGTATCATCAAACTGATCAATTTTGCGCACGGCGATGTATTTATGGTAGGTTCGTTCATCGGACTCTACAGTGCCAAATATCTGGCGAATGCCGGATTGCCGCCCATCGTTGTCCTGCTCTTGTCGCTGATCATTTCGATGACCATCAGCGCATTGCTCGGTATCACAATAGAGCGTCTGGCTTACAAGCCGCTTCGCAAGTCAACCCGGATTGCAGCGTTGATCACTGCGATTGGTGTATCCTTCCTGCTTGAATATACCGGAGTATTGATTCTTGGGCCTCAGGCTCAAGGCTTCCCGGATATTATGGAGAAGAAGCAATATCATCTGTTCGGTTCTTCCATCCAAGTGGAATCCAATCAGATAATGATTCTGCTAACAACGATTATTCTAATGCTTGTCCTGCAGTATATCGTCCGTTATACCAAAACCGGTAAAGCAATGCGGGCGGTATCATTCGATGTGGAGGCGGCGCGATTGATGGGGATCAACGTAGACCGCACCATTTCAGCTACATTCGCAATCGGCTCAGCGCTCGCTGCTGCTGCCGGAGTCATTTTTGGAATGACGTATAACTCAGTCGATCCTTTGATGGGCGTTATGCCTGGACTCAAAGCATTCGTAGCTGCAGTGCTCGGGGGAATCGGAAGTATTCCTGGTGCCCTTGTAGGCGGGTTGCTGCTGGGAACGGTAGAGACAGAGATTTCTTCACTCGGGTTCTCCTCATGGCGTGACGGCGTGGCATTCGCGGTACTGATTCTGATCCTTATCTTTAAACCATCCGGACTGTTTGGCAAGAATGTCCGGGAGAAAGTGTAGGAGGGAACTACCGTGAAAAATATAAATAAAAAGTTCTGGATGGGCATTATCGTTGCCCTTGCGTTCTATGGAGTCGTTAAAGTTCTTCTAACAACGGGAGTGCTAAGTGATGTAAACCAATCTATGCTGCTTCTAATTGGTGTTAACATCATGCTTGCCGTATCGCTCAACCTGATTACCGGGATTACCGGGCAGTTCTCCATTGGTCATGCCGGATTTATGTCCGTAGGCGCATACACTTCGGCGATCCTTACCCTTGACTACAACGTGCCATTCGTTCCAGCCATTATAGCAGGCGGACTCCTGGCAGCGGTATTCGGCGTATTGATCGGAATGCCTACCCTCCGGCTTAATGGTGACTATCTTGCCATCGCCACACTGGGGTTCGGTGAAATCATCCGGATTATCATGCTGAATACAGAATTCGTCGGCGGAGCTTCAGGGCTCAGCGGTATTCCTGCCAAAACAACATGGACGATGTTATTCTTCTTCACCCTGATTTCTGTGGTTCTGATTAATAACTTCATTAGATCTACACACGGCCGGGCGTGTATTGCTATCCGTGAGAATGAAATTGCCGCAGAGGCTATGGGGATTAATACGACACGCTACAAAATTATCGCTTTCACCATCGGTGCCTTGTTTGCCGGGATTGCTGGCGGGTTGTCAGCTCATACGTTCTACGTTATCACGCCGGGCAGTTTCAACTTCCTGAAGTCGTTTGAAATTATCGTTATGGTTGTTCTCGGGGGACTAGGCAGCACGGCTGGTTCCATCGTCGGAGCGGTGTTCGTTACCCTGCTCTACACCTACTTACGTGAATTCCCGGAATGGCGCATGATTATTTACTCCATTGTGCTCATCCTGATGATGATCTTCCGTCCGAGCGGCCTGCTGGGCACAACCAAATTCTCATTCGGCAAGTTCGGTAAAAAGGAGGCTAAGGCAAATGACACAATCGAAGGCAGCAGTGCTCCTTGATGTTAAGGAGGCCAGCCGATCCTTTGGCGGACTTAAGGCGGTCAGTGATGTTTCCCTTCATATTAATAAAGGTGAACTGATCGGTCTGATCGGACCCAACGGCGCCGGCAAAACAACATTATTCAATCTGCTGACCGGGGTGTACCCCCCTTCATCAGGCAACATTCTTCTAAATAACGAATCCATTGGCGGTATGAAGCCTTACAGGATTAACCATAAGGGTGCCGCCCGTACTTTCCAGAACATCCGCTTATTTACGGCTATGACTGTGCTGGAGAATGTCAAAATTGCTTTTCATCAGCATGCGAAACACTCGTTATTCTCGTCTATGCTCCGTTTGCCGAAGCATTTCAAAGGAGAGGACGAAATTACCCGGAAGGCGATGGATATTCTCAAAATATTCAATCTTGCCGATCAGAGTCAAGAGGTAGCCAGCAACCTGAGCTATGGTAACCAGCGACGCCTTGAGATTGCCCGGGCGCTTGCGGCCGGACCCAAGCTGCTGCTGCTCGATGAGCCGGCAGCCGGAATGAACCCGAATGAGACGCGTGATCTGATGAATCTGATTGCCTGGATCCGTGAGGAATTTGACCTTACCATTCTGCTGATTGAGCATGATATGTCACTGGTTATGGGTGTCTGCAACCGGATTTACGTCCTGGACCGCGGAATCCTTATCGCTGACGGAACTCCGGTGGAAATCCGGAATAATCCGAAGGTTATCGAAGCGTATTTGGGACAGGAGGCGTAGAACTATGCTTACAGTACAAGGAATCAATGTTTATTACGGAGCTATTCATGCCTTGAAGGATCTCAGCATCAACGTGAAGCAGGGAGAGATCGTTACACTGATCGGTGCCAATGGCGCCGGCAAGTCAACGCTGCTCAAGACGCTTTCGGGGCTGCTTAAACCCAAGACAGGAAGTATTGAATTCCTGGATAAATCGATTGTCAATCAAAGTGTTCAAGCGACTGTTAAGGAAGGGCTGATTCATTGTCCTGAAGGACGCCGCGTCTTCGCAAATATGTCCGTTGAGGAGAACCTGGAGCTGGGTGCTTATCTGCAGGATTCCAGCAGCCTGGCAGCTGACTTCCAGAGAGTCTACAATACCTTCCCGCGTCTGCTGGAACGTAAGAAGCAACAAGCCGGAACGCT
This sequence comes from Paenibacillus sp. FSL R10-2736, assembly GCF_038000245.1. Lineage (NCBI taxonomy): Bacteria > Bacillati > Bacillota > Bacilli > Caryophanales > Paenibacillaceae > Paenibacillus > Paenibacillus sp. FSL R10-2736. The sequence continues at coordinate 6,133,273 of NZ_JBBOBN010000001.1, read as the reverse complement.
GTCCGGCGGGGAACAGCAGATGCTTGCCATGGGGCGGGCGATTATGGGACACCCCAAGCTGCTGCTGCTGGATGAACCGTCCATGGGGCTGGCGCCGCTGCTGGTCCAGGATATTTTCAAAATCATCAAAGAAGTCAATGACGCTGGAACCACTGTGCTGCTGGTTGAGCAGAATGCACATCAGGCGCTCAAAATCGCCGACCGTGCCTATGTTCTGGAGACGGGCAGGGTAGTACTTGAAGGAGACGCCAAGGAATTGGCCGATTCCGATGAAATCAAAATGGCTTATCTTGGTCACTAAGAAGATACGCCTAACTACAGCAGCATCACAGAAACAACATATAAAAATTAATTAATCGGGAGGCTGGGAGAACAATGAAGAAAATTGGGGCCATTATTTTGTCGACAGTACTGACTGCGGTATTAGCATCGGGCTGTGGCAACAACACAGAGAACAGCGGTAACTCTGCAAGCGGCGGAAATGCTGCCGGAGGCACAATCAAAATCGGGGCTGACCTTGAGCTCACAGGCGGTCAAGCTTCTTTCGGCGACTCCGCATCAAAGGGCGCGAAGCTGGCTGTTGACGAGATCAATGCTGCAGGCGGGATCCTGGGCAAACAGCTCGAGCTGGTCGTAGCTGACAACGCTTCGAAATCTGAAGAAGCTACACAGGCGGCACAGAAGCTGATTACTAATGATAAGGTTGTTACAATCATTGGTGCTTCCACTTCTACCAATACGCTGGGTATCGTTCCGGTTGCTACCGAGAAGAAGATTCCACTCGTTGCAGTAGGTGCCACCAACCCTAAAGTTACTGTAGATGAGCGCAGTGGCAATGTGAATGAGTATGTGTTCCGCGCAGCCTTTATCGATCCTTTCCAAGGTGAAGTGATGGCTAACTTTGCAATCGACTCCCTGAAAGCCAAAAAAGCAGTAATCTATACCGATACTTCGAGTGACTACTCCAAAGGTCTGCAGAAGTTCTTCGAAGAAACCTTCAAAGCTAAAGGCGGCGAAGTGCTGAGCCAGGAATCCTACCAACAGAAAGACTCTGACTTCAAAGCCGTTCTGACACGTATCAAAGCAGCTAACCCGGATGTAATTTACCTGCCGGGCTACTATGAAGAGGTTGGTAAAATCGTGAAGCAGGCCCGTGAAATGGGCATCACCGTTCCATTCCTGGGCGGAGACGGATGGGATTCCCCGCAGCTGGCTGAAATCGCCGGTGCAGAAGCCTTGGAGAACACTTACATGTCCAATCACTACTCGCCTGAAGATACAGCTACTGAAGTAACCAGCTTCGTTGAAGCCTACAAAGCAGCTAACGGCGGTGCAGTTCCGGATGGTATGGCTGCCCTTGGCTACGATGCACTGAAGCTGGTGGCTGATGCCATCACCCGTGCCGGTGAAGCTGATCCGGCCAAAATCACAGAAGCTTTGGCAGCAACCAAAGATCTGCAGCTCGCAACAGGCAAAATCACCCTGAACGAAACACATGACCCGGTTAAAGCGGCTGTCGTTCTGAAATTCGTTGACGGTAAACAGACCTTCGAAACAAAGGTTAATCCTTAAGAAGTCAATCCGCATATACTAAGGTGAATGGAATTGGGGTTCTAAACCGCAGGAGGCCGTGCGGCTGCCTGCATCACCTTAGCTGAGAAGAGAAAGGCTCAATTCTGAGCCTTTCTTTTCGCATATCACAGGAAGGCTATGCTCACTAAACTTTAGGGGGAATCAGCATGATTGTTGGCGTACCCGCAGAAATCAAGAATAATGAGAACCGCGTCGCCATAACCCCGGCCGGGGTAGAAGCACTCCGGAAGGCGGGGCATGAGGTATTCGTCCAGGCCTCTGCCGGCACAGGCAGCGGCTTCGAAGATCAAGAATACCTGGATAAAGGTGCTGAAGTTCTGGACACCGCTGCGGAAGTCTGGGGCAAGGCGGAGATGATCATTAAAGTGAAGGAGCCTCTGCCGGAGGAATATGCTTATTTCCGCAAAGGCCTGATTCTCTTCACATATCTGCATCTGGCGCCGGAGGCGGTTCTGACCAAGGCGCTTGTGGAGGGCGGGGTGACGGCGGTTGGATATGAGACCATCCAGCTAGAAGATGGCTCCCTGCCGCTGCTTATCCCGATGAGCGAGGTTGCCGGACGGATGGCTGTGCAGATCGGTGCAGGGCTGCTGGAGAAGCCGCAGGGAGGCAAAGGCGTCCTGCTGGGCGGTGTGCCGGGAGTACAGCCTGGAGAGGTAGTGATTGTCGGCGGCGGTATTGTCGGCACCAATGCGGCGAAGATTGCCCTGGGGATGGGCGCACGCGTGACAGTCCTGGATCTGAATGCGAACCGGCTGCGGGCTTTGGATGATATTTTTGGCGGAAGGCTCATTACGGTGATGTCGGATTCTTATCATCTTGAGCAGGCTGTCCTCCGAGCCGATCTGCTGATCGGGGCTGTATTGATTCCCGGTGCCCGTGCGCCGAAGCTGGTCAAAGAGTATATGGTGCAGCAAATGGCAGAGGGTTCTGTAATCGTGGATGTTGCGATTGATCAGGGCGGCTCGATTGAGACCATCGACCGGATTACAACCCATGAGAACCCGACCTATGTGAAGCATGGCGTGGTACACTATGCGGTGGCCAATATGCCTGGGGCGGTCGCCCGGACCTCTACACTGGCACTGACCAATGTGACGATCCCTTATGCGCTGCAGATTGCCAATCATGGCATTCATGTGGCTGCGGTCAATAATGCGGCGCTTGCCCGCGGCTTGAATGTGGTGGCTGGACACGTAACGAATCTTGCAGTAGCGCAGAGTCTGGGCTATGAATGCGCGGATGGAATCCGCGTCCTAGCTGCCGCTGGCGGACGTATTTAAGAATGGGAGAATATAGTTTCGGCCTCGCGGGAAGGCGGGGCTGGGATGGGGAGAAGCGGAAGCTGCACGCCGTATTTCTCCCTGATATTTTCTTTTGAAAAAAGGCTTGTCAAATTTAGCGAGGTTTGATATACTCATTTTTGTTGTGACAAACACACAAACTTATCATCTGGCTCGTTGGTCAAGGGGTTAAGACACCTCCCTTTCACGGAGGTAACATGGGTTCGAATCCCATACGAGTCACCAATATGCGGTAGTGGTGGAATGGCAGACACGCTATCTTGAGGGGGTAGTGGGTGTATACCCGTGGAGGTTCGAGTCCTCTCTACCGCATAATTGCAATGAGCAGGAAACCCTTGATGATTCAAGGGTTTTTTTGTTATATAAACAGAGCGTTTAGAATAGCGACTTGTCTCCGGATGAGTTGCTTTTTGTTGTTGTATGCGAGTTATTGTCATCCCCGCATTTAGGAAGGTATTTCCATTGACGGCGCCTTCATGTTCCGTTATACCTGCATATATATCAGAAATCGACAGGGACGGGGGTTCTGCAATGAATTTTGTAATTTCGGTCATGCTTGTGGATGATGAGCCGCTTGCACTGGAGAATGTATACGATATGGTGCCCTGGGCCTGATTGCTTATGTCATGGAGATGAAGTGGTTCCGCCTGAATAACACCTATGCGCCGCTGATTCTGGCCGGACTGAATAATGCCTTCGGCGTATTCTTCATGACTCAGTTCATCCGCTCCTCTGTGCCGACCGAGGTCATCGAAAGCGCGCGGATCGACGGCTGCTCGGAGCCGGCCATTCTCACAAGAATCGTAGTTCCGTTCCAAATGCCGGGCATCAGCACCCTGGGGCTGATCTCCTTACGGATTAATCGGCAGGTATCCTGGGTCTGACACTGGGAATGCTTCCGCTGATCGTCCTCTTCCTCTTCGGCTCCAAAACATTGGTCCGGGGACTTACTGGCGGTGCGGTTAAAGGGTAAGGACAAAAAACGGATATGAAATCAAGCAGAATACCTGAACTAGTTCAGCAGCAGAAGATTAGGCCGCCATTTTGGCGGCCTATTTGTTTTTGAGTACTACAAAACTTGAGGTGAAGAAGTAAATTCCCGCAGGTATTTTAGTTTAATAGGACAATAGAATAGTTTTGGCGCAGTCATTATTCATAGTATTGAAGTCCTGGAGCAGAGAAGCCGGCAGTGGCTGATAACTAAATAAAAAAGTTTGACAGAGGTGTACTGAAGAATAAATACATTTTAAGTAAAAATATAAAACGGATGGTAAATGGTGTTGAGGTTGGGTTGAAAAAGTAAATATGCCGTTATGCATAATTCCGGTGCCTGCAGAAATGAGCAGCGTGGCTATGGAACTATATCTTTATACTCTGTTAATTTTAATGCGTTAAAGAGAATGGCAACTAATTAGGGATTAATGAACTATATTAACAATAAATGTTATGGAAAATATAAACTATTGTCGAGGATTACCGATAATGCTAAATATAAATCCCAAATTAATGAAATTTTATATTTTTTTATTAAAAATTTTAAATTAAATAAGCTTAGTAATCCAAAATTCCTATCCAGTGGTGATGAAAAAAATGAGCGTACAAGAAATGCTAACCAATCAGGTACAAAGAACCCCTAGAATTAAACCTGGCTACCCGGAAGGCGAACTGGCTCTGGAGGATCCTGCCAAGCCTTCGGGCAAACCGACCTTCTCCTGGCTGACCATTATTATTCCGCCGATCGGGATGATGCTGATTGCAATTTTCATGTCAACCTTGACCAGGTCGTATACGATGCTGATCTCGACGATGAGTATGACGTTTCTAACAGTTATGATCTCGGTGATGAATTACAAATCCAGTGTGAAGAAGCATCTGGAGCAAAATAAGAAGCTGGAGAAGAAATATCTGAATTATTTATTCCAAGTCCGCAATGAGCTGCAAAATGCTGCCAGTACGCAGCGTGAGGCTTATACATACATACATCCGGATATCTCCAGCTGTATTGAAATCGTCCGCGGCAGAAGCAAGCAGCTATGGGAGAGAACGGCAATTGAAGATGATTTCTTGAATATCCGGATCGGAGTGGGGATACAGCCCATTTCACTGGTACCTACATACAGCCCCAGAACCAAAGCAATCGACGACGATAATCCGCTTGAAGAAATCGCTGCCAAAATCTGCGAAGAAATGTATTTCGTAAGAGACATTCCTGTGTACATTCCGCTTAGCAATATTAATACGCTTGGCATATTCGGCAGAAAGCGGGAGGTTCGCGATTTTCTGAATGCAGCTATCGTTCATCTGACTACACATCAGGGCTACGATGACGTAAGAATCGTATGTGTGATGCAGCCTGAGGATCTGGAACACTGGGCATGGCTGAAATGGCTTCCCCATACATGGGACAAAGGCCGGAGATTTAGAAGTTTGGCTACGACCTCTTACGAAGCCTCCAATTTTGCCGATGAACTGCTCCCGGTCCTTAGAAAAAGAGAGGAAAGCGGCCAGAGCGGCTATGGCTTGCAGACGCTGCAGACCCCACATTATGTATTCCTGGTGTTTGCTCCTGAATTGTGGGATAGCACAGAAATGATGAAGGTTTTGCTGTCCAATAATTCTGTGCTTGGCGCGACGAGTATTTTTATCTCTGAGAAGATAGATGTTGCGCTGCCGCTGAACTGCCAGGCCATTCTTGAAATCAGGGACGGTAAAGGAATGGTCCGCAAAGATACGAAGCAGCTATTAAATCATTTAGCAGATCATTTTACAGTTGATTCTCTGGATAAGCAGCATTCAGAGTTTTTTGCCCGTTCGTTATCTCCGCTTAGAATCAAGGAGGGGCAAAATAACAGTTATATTCCGTCAATGGTCACCTTCATGGAGAGCTTTGAGGTAGAGCAGGTGGAGGAGCTGAATGTGCTACAGCGCTGGTCTAAGAATCAGGCCAACCGGACGCTGTCTATTCCCTTGGGACTCGGGGCGGGCGGGAAGTCCCTGCTGTTCGATATGCATGAAAAAAGCTACGGTCCGCATGGATTGGTTGCCGGAACCACCGGTTCAGGGAAGAGTGAGCTGCTACAATCCCTGCTGCTGGGTCTGGCGGTAAATTACCATCCTCATGAGGTTGCTTTTGTCCTGATTGACTACAAGGGCGGGGGAATGGCCAATGCGTTTCAGGGGCTACCCCATCTGGTAGGAACGATCACGAACCTGGGCGGCAACCAGATTAACCGTGCACTCGCATCCATCAAAAGCGAATTGCTGCGCAGACAACGGCTGTTCAGCGATGCCGGTGTAACCAGCATTGATAATTACATCATCCTGTACCGCAACAAGGAGGCCAGTCTTCCGTTGCCGCATCTGATCATAGTGGTGGATGAATTCGCGGAGCTGAAATCGGATCAGCCGGAATTCATGAAAGAGCTGGTCAGTGCGGCGCGGGTAGGAAGAAGCTTGGGTATCCACTTAATACTGGCAACCCAGAAGCCATCCGGAGTAGTCGATGAGCAGATTTGGAGTAACTCGCGTTTCAAGCTATGTCTGAAGGTGCAGACACCATCGGATAGCCAGGAAATGCTGAAACGCCCTGAAGCGGCAGAGATCAAAGAGAAGGGCCGCGGATATTTGCAGGTGGGCAATAATGAGGTCTTCACCCTATTCCAGTCCTCCTGGAGCGGAGCACCGTACGCTGGTGGTGATTCGGCGGGCGATGAAAGACCTCAGATGGATATTGTCACCCTGGGCGGTGAGCGGAGATCCCTGCTGCCGAAGGTGAAGAGTGGTGAAGGGGCTTCGCAACTAAGTGAGCTTCAGGCAGTGGTTAATCACATCGCTGCCCTTTCGGCCGAGCACTCCATTCGGGAGGCCTTCCAGTTGTGGCTTCCTCCGCTTCCGGAGACTCTCCTGCTTACGGAAGTGCTGGAGCCGCAGCAAATCTGGAATGGAATCCACTGGCAGCAGCCAACGGATAATCTGACGGCAACCGTTGGGCGGGTAGATAACCCTGCGGATCAGGATCAATACAATCTGGACATTAATTTTAACCTGAATGGACATTTGCTTGTGTACGGGGCGCCGAGCAGCGGTAAAACCATGCTTTTGAAGACCATTATTATGTCGCTTGCCCTGAAATATGATCCTGAATACGTGCATTTTTACATATTGGATTTCGGTACACGGACACTGGGTGTCTTTCATGAGCTGCCTCATCTGGGCGATATTATTTATCCTGAGGAGGAACAGAAGCTTGCTAAACTGATCAGCTGGCTGTTGTCCCAATTGGATGAACGCAAACGTAAATTCTCGCAGCTTGGCATTAGTAATCTGGTGTCTTACTGCGCAGCAACTGGTGACAAGGTTCCATACATTGTTATTCTCCTTGATAACTACACCGGATTTGCGGAAGCGTACGATGACCATGTATTAGATCTGGCGAAGCTGGTTCGCGAAGGCGGAAACTACGGGATTTATTTTGTATTTGCAGCCAATGCTGTCAGCTCCTATCCTTACCGGATCAGCCAGAATGTCAAGCAGGCTCTGGTGTTCCAAATGTCTGACAGGCTGGATTACAGCAGCATTTTGGGCCGAACGGACGGGATGGAGCCCACGAGCACTGTGGGACGAGGGCTGCTCAAAGATAACCGGATTCTGGAATTCCATACTGCACTTCCGGGGGAAGGCAGCTCAGATGATCAGGTTGCAGCCTCACTTCGCAGGATTAGTGCAGAGATGAAGGCTGTGGCCGGAGAGATTGAACCGGTAGGTATTGCCGTAATTCCGGACAAGCTTTCGCTGGAAGAGCTTCTGGAGTGCGCCTCCAAGGCGCAACCGGAGGATGGAGAATATCTTGTACCGGCAGGGTTGGATTGGAATACCACACTTCCGGCAGCGATCAATATCAAGCATGTCAGTAACTTTGTTGTATCGTACACCGGCTTGCAGCAGGTGGATTTCAGGTTCAACTCATTAGTGCAAACTTTTCATGATTCGGCAGACCAGGTCACTAAGGAATTCTATCTGCTCGACAGCGGTGTGGCCAACTTGGCGGGCCTGAGGGCCAACCCTGTGCTTACCCGTTATATGGACACGGCTGAAGCGTTCCTGGAACTTACACAATCACTCATTGAACAGCTGCAGCTGCGAAAAAATGATGCCAGGCAGGCCTTTGCCGATTCTCCGGAGCCTGGGGCATTTGACGAAGCTGGTTATATTCTGTCCAAATACCCGCTTCTCGTAATTCTGATGCCGCATTTCAAATCAGCCTTTGATCTGATGGACAATGAATCCCTGGATCACCTAGAGCGGATTGCGAGATTTGGCGGCAGGCTGGGTGTGCTCCTGATGGTCGGCAGCAATGCTGTTGAGCTGAGTAAAATGCAATTAACCACTGAACTTGCGGGTGAACTGATTAACAGTGGAAATGCGCTGTTGTCAGGTGGAGCACCAAGCGATCACACGTGCTATGCTGCCGTGATGGAACACCTGGATTACGACGAGCTTAACAGGGGAATGGACGCCAGTGAGGCGATGCTGCTTACAGAAGGGGTAGTCCGGCGGCTCAAAATGATAACAGAACTTTAGATAAGCAGGTGAAGGAAGCAATGAAACCAGCTCGTGAAGTGTTTGAATTGCATGCTCTGGAAATTATCTATCTGACGGCTTTAACGGGAGGGAGCAGCTTTCCGGGATTGGATACGGATCTCAAGGCTGAGTCTGAGCGCAGTCTGCGTTCCCTTATGGATGCACAGATGAGATCGCTTGAAAGGAAAGGGTATCTGGAGACTGATTTTATGGGGAACGCGCAAGTGAAGGAAGGGCTTCATGAATTTATCCGTATCGCCTCAGGCAGTACGGCATATCTGTGTCAGATTATACAAAAGCATCAGCAGACGCTTAAGGTCTACTATTTCTTCCATGACGGCACCTGGTTTGAGCTTGAACATCAGCCGGATGGCAGCAGCTATAAAGTGCAGGAAATTTATGCGTGGCATGAGCTGGTGTTCCAGGTAGTGAACAGAACCCCGTTAGTGCAAGGTCTGGGTAACTCAGAACAATTCCTTGCTGCAGATAAAGAGTCTGACCTGGAAAAATGGGTGGAAGAAATGCTGTTGGCCGGTGCATCAGTACTCTCTCTGGCGGAAATCCAATGCACTGAGGAGAAGGTACAAGTACAACGTGAACTGAATTTGCTGATACATGAAGATCATATGTCGCTGCTGCAACGCGGGACAGAGGAACGAGTCATGAGAACTCCTGTTCATTTTGCAGCAGCGGTAGAGGGATTAATAGCTTGGCTGCAAGAGACACATCGCTCAGAGGAGGCCGTATATGTCGACAGCATTAACAACATTTCAGTTTAAAGGCAAAGGAGAGAAGGAGCTCGATCTGGAGGTGTCGCTCTTCCTTACGGCGGGGGAATGTGTGGAGCTTCTGAAGCAGGCAAACTGGCTCCCCGATGATTGGGAATTTAAATGTGAGGTCAGCAGTACCGGAGATGGATGGTCGGAGCTTGGACTGCAGGTGCTTCTGGCAGATGTAATTCAAGGAGACGGGTCAATTATCCGGATATTACCTTACTAAGCGGGTGAATTACCCGAGGAGGTTTCTTATGAAAAGCGTACATTTAGTTTGCTCACCTGAACTCATTATGCTTCTGTCAAGGGCGCTGGAGCATGAGGGCTACGTTATTTCAGGTAAGCACTCCACCTTACATAGCTTTATCAGCGGGTTCAGCAGTAAAGAGGTCGATCCTTCCTCAATCGTAATCATGGAGGGCGGAGCGGGTCTGGGTACACCGGTTAAGGCTGCTGATATTACCGGATTCATGACACTGATCCGCAAGTATCTCAAGCATACAAGACTGATTGTACAGCTGGACCCTGCGCTGCGTACAGATATTGAGTTCATCCGGTCTATGGTAAATATGAACATTCATGATCTGCAGTTCACCACCGAATTCCAGGGCGATGATCTGCTGAACTGGATTAAGGAAAAGAAAACAACAAGGGATTACTACCATATCCTAGGAAAGAAGAAGGGGCTTTTCTCCTTTAGAGGCCAATCGGCAGCAACTACCTCTGCTCCGGTAAGGGAAGAGCTTCCGCCCGCTCCCGTAAGAGCGGTCCAGTCGCTTACCCGCCCGCAGCCCGCAGCCGCTCCGCAAGCTCCGGCAGGTAACACCGGGAGGGCTGCCAATGCTGCGCGTCCAGCCACAGCGGCTACTGCAACAAGGTCAAGGCCTCCGGCAAGAACAGAGTCTCCGGCACCTTCCGTAACAGGAACGCTGGAAAGCCTGGAGCAATCCCTACCGTCTGAGGAGCAAACTGCGCCTGTAACGGGTCAGAGAATACTGGGCAGCAATGTTCCCCTCGTTATTGGGGTGTGCGGCGTTGGCGGGGAAGAGGATGTAGGTGCAGCTGCTTTTCTGGTTGCGGCAGGACTGGCTGAATTGGGCTGGAAGCCACTGGTCTGCGGAGATGACCGGCCGGAAATCGGCTCACTTGAACAGATTGTATTTAAAGGTGAGAAAGAAGACTCCGTGTCCACTATGTTTGAATATGAAGGCGTTACTTTTTACCGCCGCGGATATTCCTGGGATATGTCCGAGCTTCTGGCCAGCGGCTTCACACATATCATTCTTTGGCTCGATATTCACCGTGAACGGAAGGGGACTGGCGGGCTGGAGCTGTGGTGGAACTCACAAATTCCAATGATGATAGGCAACGGGGCTATGTGGAAATATGAACTGCTAAAAGAGAAGCTGAATACCCTGAACCCGTTTGAACGCAAGCGATGCAGACTGCTGCTGGAGAACGGGCATCAGGAAGTGCTGCAAGTGCTAAAGAAGGATTTCCCGGAAATTGAAGCAACATTGATGCCGGCGCATCAGGACCCGCTCTATCCGGATAAAGCGGCTATCGCATGGGTTATGAAGCTGTTGACTGTCCAGAAGAAGCTTATACGTAAGCAAACGCTGTTCTGGATCATCGCAGGAACGGTATTATTTGTGACTTTGCTGTTAATAGGTATTGGTTTCTCATTTGTTCCGGAGAGCCGTTAATTCATAACTAGGAGGCTGCTATGAATTCAGGTTTGGTTAGAAGTATGGCTTTTAATTGCCATCAGCTGCTGGCTCCTGCCCAGGAATGCAGCGACAAGATGAGTACTGCGATCGGAGGCGTATCTGATTACTGGGTAGATATGGGCGGTGAGGAGTTTAAGCAGCATTGCACAGAATGGATTAAGAAAATGAATCAGTTCAAGGCCGCCATTGTCCAGATTGAATCAGAAATGATGAGTTATGCAACTGAATTACAGCGGACAGAAGAGGCGGAGGCTGCAAGAGTGAAGGAAGCACAGCGGCAAGCCAGTGAAAAGGCTGCGGCTGAAGCAGCAGCTGCAGCTGCAGCTGCAGCGAAAAAGACAGGGAAAATCAAATAGCAGTAGAAATGAGGTCATGAAGTGGCAGTACGCAAGCGGAAAAAAATGTTGAGATACACGATAATTTCAGGTTGTCTTGTTGCCGTTGCTACATCCGGGGTATGGTTCGCAACCTATCGTCACTACAACGCCAGGCTAATTGATGAGCGGGCCGCTTATGAAGCACAACTGGCGGACAAGGATGATGTCCTGCAGCGGTATATGGACCAGTCCCAGACAGCCTATGTTCTCGTCTCCGCCAAGCTTGCCGGTGAGGCAATTACCGCAGAGGATGTAATGGCAGAGAAGCTTCCCAAATTCTCTTCTCCGGACAATCTGATCGGCGATTCCAAGGGGATCGTCGGCAAATACCTGAAGATCAATGCCATGCCGGGGACAGCGGTAACTACTGAGATGGTGCGTGATGAGGCGAGACTTGAGCCTTCGGAACGTAAGGAAGAGACAGAGTATATCAAGCTTCCGCTGCGGCTGACCAAACGGGATGTTGTCGATATCCGAATCGTATTTCCTAACGGTGAGGATTACATAGTTGTTGGAAAGAAATCGCTCGAGGATGTTGATCTGGGGAATCAGTATACATTCTTCAACGATAGTGAAGAAGAAGCACAGCTGCTTCAGGCAGCCTTAGTGGATGCCTATATTAACAATGCTGAGCTGTATATGAAGCAGTATGTGGAGCCTGAGCTTCAGCCCGAGCCAGTAGTGAATTATGTGCCTAACCTGGATGTATTGAAAGTCATTAAAAGCAATCCCTTTATTATTGATCAGGCCAAGTGGAGCCTGGCTGAGGATCTGCGTAAAGAGCTGGAGAAACGGCTTGAAGCCCTTGAAGATGAAGATAACATACGTGTCGGGGCCGACGCCCCTAGCGGCAGTGGTGTGATTAAGCGGAAATCGGAGCAGGGAGCTGCAGCCGCTGAGGCTGCCCAAGTGGACAACAGCCAATCGGTTAACGGAATCATTGACCAAAGTAATCAGGCACCTGTGGATTCCAGCGCAGACCAGAGTTCGGCAGGCGGAACGAATACAGAAGCTACAGGCGAAGACAGTCTGCTGGAAGGAGAGTGACAGATTTGAATATTGTTGTCGCCGGAGATTGCGAGAAACATGATTTCATCCTGGTAGCCGCTATTCTGTTAAAAGGCTATTACAACAATGATGTCATGATCATTTCGGACAATCACAGGCATTATCAATATTTCGATGGAGAAGTATCCGGTATACAGATACGGGATGCTGAGCCGGATGTGGCTGACAGACCGGATATTGTCCTGTATGACTGGCATCATGGTTATCCGGAAGGACTTGAGGATGAGCAGATTGTTTTTGCAACCAGCTATGAGCGCCAGGCTATGGAACATGTGGATAAATTACTGGATCAAAAGCATATGCCTATCCTTCTGGTGGTTATCGAAGAGGAATGCGGGCTTGGACTGAAATATGTGGACCGGTATTACCCGGTAATCACCTCCAAGATTAGTTATATCACCAGCGCAGAGCGGAGAATTGACTGGGTTCATGATGGACGGGTGAATCTTAAGGTGGATAAGGATTTTGCCGGGGCTGTAAATGATTTTTTAATTGAAATTGGCAATGTGCCTAAGAATGATATCAAGAAGTTATGGCAGTATGCGAGGAAACGGGGGGAGTAAAGGTGCTGGTAGCGTTTTGGGGGCCTGCCCGAGGGCAGGGGAGAACAACTTCAAATATGGCCGTTGTGGCGGCAACGATTGCATTGGATCATCATATCCGGGTGCTGATGACGCATACGCATCTGGAGCAAGGGGTGCTTGAACATGTATTCTCTCAGACAAGAATGGCTGCTCAGGCTGCGCGTACTTCCGGGGGTATGGATGCCATTGAGCGGCTTGTGCAGTGCGGGATGCTTACCCCCGAGGGGATAAGAGATCATGCGGAATCTATTCTTAAGGACCGTCTGGAGCTGTTAAGCGGCTCTTTGAATACAGAGAAGCACACGGCCAAGCTGTTGCTTCCGCATATTTTCAAAGATTACAGAAGATTTTATGATCTTCTGTTTGTAGACCTCTCGGCCGAAGATGACCCGGAGGTGGTATCACTGGTTATGGAGCAGGCAGATTTGATTGTTGTGAACCTGAGTCAAAATCAGGTGAGCCTGAACACTTACTTTGAGACAAGCGGAAGATCGCCTGTGCCGGACGACAAGCAAGTGCTCTATTGCCTGGGTGCCTACGAGCGCAGCTCAAGGATGAATAAGGAAAGAATTATTAAACAATACCGGCTGAAAAAATCTGCTGTCGGCATAGTTCCTTATCATACCGGGTTCATGGATGCACAGAACGAGCGCCGGACCGTGCCGTTCCTGCTGAAAGCTAGGGAGGTCCGGACCCGTTTTCTGGAATTTAGTGAAGACGGATCTTTCACTGCTGCAGTGCGCGGGATGGGCCAGCTTATTCTTCAGACACTGGAAATATCCGCCTTGCCGGAATTGGAAGCTGCAAATGATTAATCTTATCCTGATATTCATAGTCCTGGTTATTATTGGAGTATTCCTGTTCTTATGGCTGGGCAGACGTAAAAACTCGGCACCGCCATCCGTGCAGCTGAAATACGATATGAATGAAATCGTGCTGTTTCTGAGACGTGCGTTCGAGGAGATTATCGCCTCTTCCCTCTATGAAGGCAGTCCGAGCGAAGAAGAATATAACCGCCGCAAAGCACGGCGCAGAGAATTGCAGAAGGCACTTAGAAGCTGCATGCATGGTGATTTATCCGCCAAGAAATACGTCAAGCTGTACATGAAGGATCTGCTGGTGCAGACCTATGGTCTGGATGAAGGAAATGTGGACAAGATCATCAGCTTCGGCCATGCGGGCCGTCTGACTTCACAGGATTGCTTCGATATCCTGCTCCATGTCTTCAAGAAAGATCACGGGCAGGATGCCTTTAATGTAATGGTAAGCAAATATAGTCTGGATACTCTGCAAAGACTGCCTGACGGTTCCCGGGGATACAAGATTACAGAAGAGCAGATCCGCCACATCTATCAATCGGAGCAGCCGAGATTGTCCATGCAGGACAAGATTGAAATTATTGTACAACGGGCCTATCAAATTTATAAAGGTCTTGGGGTCATTGATGAGCTGCGGGATCAGAATATCGACGGTGTGAATGGCGGAACAAGCGGGATGCCCCCGGATGTCGTGCAGACCACTGATTTTCTGGAATATACCAAACAGCAGCATTTCATTCCGCAATCCTATGATGCGGTATGGACGTTCTACCGGGGGAAATCGCTTCATCTGGAATTCTTGAGCTTCGGTTCCGAGAAGGAGCTGAAGCGGGTCTGCCAGAACATTTACGGCTTCGGCAATCCAGGCCAGCTGAATGAATCCAAGGGTTATATCATCAACGATATGGCTGACGGCAGCCGTGTCGTGGTGGTGAGGCCCAAAATGGCCGAGAGCTGGGCGTTCTTTGTCCGCAAATTCAATGATTCACTGGTAGAACTGGACCAGCAGATCAAAGATCAGGGTGCGCCGCTTGCTATTCATATGCTGGTCTACCTCATCCTTGGTCATCAGGTAACTGCAATTACAGGAAGACAGGGATCGGGTAAAACAACGCTGCTCAAAGCGCTAATCAAATATATTGATGCGAAGAATATCCGGATTCAGGAGACCTCTTTTGAAATTTGGGCGAGAAAAATGTATCCGGGTAAAAATATCCTTTCTTTTCGGGAAACGCCCTCGGTCAGCGGTCAGGACGGGCTGGATGTACAAAAGAAAACAGATGGTGCGGTTAACATTGTCGGCGAAGCCGCCACTCACAGTGTGGTCAGTTATGTCATTCAGGCAGCCCAGGTGGCCTCTGAGTATACCCTGTTTACCCATCACGGCAAAACACTGGCGAATCTCGTCAGTGCACTCCGCAACAGCCTGATTGCCTCGGGAGCATTCAGCAATGAAAAAATTGCCGAGGTGCAGGTGGTGGAGGCGCTGGGCTTCAACGTCCATCTGGTGCTCAGAGCCGGCAAACGTTATATTGAGCGGATTACAGAGATTATTCCGGCCGACCCTCAGTTCGAATATCCCCGGAGTTACGCGGAGCGCGCTGAAATTACGGACAAGCTGGATGCTTTTATGGATACCATGACTGAATATTTCGGGCGGATGACTGACCGGCGTTCTTATGATTACAAGGATATCATTGTCTGGGAAGCCGGAGAATACGTGGTCAAGCATCCAATCAGCAGCCGGAAAATTGATGAAATGCGTAAGAATATGGATGAGGATGATGCGGCGGAGTTCACTGCATTTATTGATAAGTACTGGGGGCAATCTGCATGAGTCTGCAAAATATAGTGCTGATTGTTCTCGTTACATCCGTCATCCTGCTGGCTCTCCTGCTTGTCCTGCTCAGCATTGTGCAGCGTAAGCTGAAGGGTACGCAATATCAGGAGCAAAGACGCCTCAAGTCATTGTTGCCTACACGTACTAAGGACAAAAGATGGCTGGAACAAGCTCATAAGACTTATCCGGTACTGGATGAACTTCCGGTCATCAAAAAACTGCTCCACCGGATGCGGTCCCGCCTCACCTTAATTCATGCCGGAAATGAAATTATGATCAGAAGCCGTGCAGCTGCACTGACTCTAATGATCGTTGCCTGTATTCTGCTGATCTCGCTGCTGTCCTTCCTATGGACTTCTTCCTGGGTCAGCCGTGCCACCATTATGCTGGTCTCCATTTATCTGGGAGGAATTCTAAGCGACCTCTTCATTGGCCGTCTGGCCAAGCAGATGCTGTATGACCAGTCTTCCATGATTCTGGATATCCGCCATGAATATCATCAGACACATATGGTGCAGGTCAGCCTGGAGAATTCTGCAGAGCGTTCCAAGCCTATGGTGGCTATGCATGCCAGACAGATTGCCGGCATTCTTGCAGCGGTGGACCCGGAAGATGAGCTGCAGCGGTATTATGAGGTTGCACCTAACCGGTATATGAAGCAATTGGCCGGAGTGAGCTACAAGATAGGTGAATATGGCGATGCGGATATTCATAAGGGCGAGCGCTCTATCTATCTGTCCATGCTTGGCAATATCAGAGAAGAGATCCATATGGATATCAACCGCCGTGAGCGGATTGACCGGTTGTTGTACGGGATTGTTTTTGTAGCGGTCTCACCGGTATTCATGCTGGACCCGATCCGTAAATGGGCAGAGAGTATGTTTCCGATTGTGACTAATTATTATAATTCCGCTTGGGGATTGTATTCACTGATTCTGCTGTACATTACGTTTATTGTATCGTTCGTTGCCTTGCGGATTCTGAAGGGTGTTGATGAGGATACGCAGGCTATTAAGGATGAAGGCAAGTGGTTAAACCGGCTATTGAAGAACAAGTGGGTCTACAGAGTAACGGACCGGATTACTCCGGAAGAGCATGAACCCGTCCACTTTAAGGTAGCGGGTGTTCTGAAGGATGCCAACTCCGGCCTCTCCCATCATGCCTACTACTTACAGAAGACCCTGGCTGCAGTGGGCATATTCCTGCTCGTAGTGATTATTCAGTTCTCTATCCATGTGAATATCAGACATAACCTCCTCCATCCCAATGTACTGATTACGACGGGCGGGAATCAGACGGAATCCCAGAAGATGCTCAGTGAGGAACGGTATGCCTTCGAGCAGTCGCTGATCGGAGAGCTGGTAGCGAGAGATATTACACCGGATCAGATGCTGCTATATATTCAGGAGCAGGCCGAGCATAAGCCGTTTCTTCAGTCCAGCCTGGACCAGAATGCCTATGCGCAGCAGCTGATGAACAGAGTGGAGCAGTACCACCGGGAATATTACAAATGGTATGAGCTGCTGCTGGCATTCGGGCTGGCTGCGGCAGGCTTCTTCCTCCCGGATGCTTACCTGATTATCCGCACCCAGCTGCGGAAATGGGAAATGCAGAATGAGGTGGACGGCTTCAATACGCTGTCGATGATGCTGTCGCAATTTCCGAATATCAGCGTGTATGAAATTATAGAATGGCTGCATCGTTACAGTTATATCTTTGAGCGGCAGCTGCTGCGTTGCATGCTGGATTATGAAGCAGGAGGCTGGGATGCCATTGAGAAGCTGAAGGAGGATGCGCGCTTTGTTCCCCTGGAACGGCTGGCTGACCGCCTGCAGGTTGCTGCTGATCTGATCCCGGTAAAAAAAGCATTCGATGATATGGATGCCGAAAGGGCTTTCGCGATGGATCAGCGCAAGGAGCACTACGAGAAGGTAATCAGCAGGAAAAGTACACTAGGCAAAATGTTCGGGTTCTTGCCGATGCAGGCAACGTTCACCTTATATTTACTGCTTCCCTTCGTCTATATGGCCTTCCAGCAGCTGGGCGACCTGACTGTTGTGACCGGCAAAATGTGAAGGAGCTACAGGCATGGAGAATATAGCAAGCTTTTTGAAAACAACCATATCGATTCTGATCACGCTGGCCATTATATCCTCCGGCCTGTTCCTGTGGGGGAAAACACAGCCTGTAGTTGAGCTTGCGAACAGCCAGGCAGCGGCACAGGCGAGGGCGTTGTCGGAGCAGCAATATTCCGCCTTCGACAATCAGCTGGTCAGCGGTTCGCAGATTCTTACGGCTTATCGCCGCTATGAGTCACAACCGGGCTTCTGCCTTTATGTTCAGAGACCTTATGTCTACGGGCAAGAGGCGTACAGGGAATTCAGTATGAATCCGAGTGATGAAGGCTCCTGCCGTAATTTTGATTATTCAAGCGGGGAATTCAAGGAAGGTATCAGTTATAGCAGTTGGACAGATGAGGATATTTCAAATGCATCCGGCCAAGTTTACGTCAGCCCCCAATCCAGGTACAGGGCTAAGCTGATCAAAGACAAGAACGAGCGGATTGCGGCTATTTATTTTCAGGCACAGTAGTGCTGTTGGACTGACAGTATATAGAAGAAACCTTTCAATATAATGCGAGGAGGAGAACTTCATGGAAAATATTTCGACGGGCCTAAAATGGGTCATCGGCATTATCGTTACCATTCTAATCATCGCCGCAGGTGTAAGTATTTACCTGATCATTAACAACTATTTCATCCGCGCCCAGGAGCAGACGCTGGCTCAGACCCAGATGATTAATCAGGCAGAATTTAACAGCTACGACAACAAGGATGTATCCGGCCAAGATGTAATCAATGCGGCGATGCGGTATAAGGGGCGTCCGCAGTTTGCGATTAAGATACAGACCGGGGAAAATACTGCAGGGTTTTATGCGGAGAATACATATGGAAAAAACTATACTCAGCCTACTGATACATCTAATCCGGTTGTTGATTTAACGAAAACTGAATCGAGCGATACAAAAATCAGCGTTTCAGAAATGCTGGATCAGACCAAAATACCTAGCTATAGCGGTCCTAATCATTTAGTAAATACGCTATCCGTCTTTAAAGCTGTTGTTTACAGGGACAGTAATCAGGAAGTGCGTTTAATTGTGTTTACGCAGAAATAAATATTCAGGAAGGAGTTATTGAAGATGGAGAATATTTCAACGGGTCTGAAATGGGTTATCGGTATTATTGTTACCATCTTAATTGTTGCTGCAGGGGTAAGTATTTATCTAATTATTAACAATTACTTTATCCGTGCCCAGGAGCAGACACTGGCCCAGACCCAAATGATTAATCAGGCGGAATTCAATATGTATGATAACAAGGATGTGTCCGGTCAGGATGTGATTAATGCTGCTATGCGGTATAAGGGAAGACCTCAATTTTCCATTCTGATTAAGACAGGCGTCAATAAGAAAGGTTTCTATGCCCGGAATACATACACAACTTATTATGTGCCAGCGAAAGCGGCTGTCGAAGGAACAGCGGCTACAGAGCTTAATCTTTCAGATATAAACGATGATGCTGACAATTATTCCGTATCCCAAATGCTCGATCAAAGTGTAAATGCGGCTAATAATGATAACTGCAATATTAATACGCTCTCTATCTTTAGAGCCACGTTACATAGGGATAAAAATGATGAGGTCCGGATTATTGAATTTAATCAAGACCCGGAGAAGTAATGAGAACCGCCACCCAATTCCTGCTAACCCTATTCGCCTGGATCATGTTCGTAATTGGCGGCTTTACGTTTCTGCGCCTGGAAGCTGACAGCACTGTTCAGGCCAGTCGGCCGGAGCCGCCTACAGTTGCATTAGCCCCCTATACAGGGACCGGTGATTTGAAGAAAGTCTCAGGAGAGCAGCTGATCGGTATGATTCCTCAGGCACTCGAAGGGGATTACATTTTAGTGATAGACGGCATTGTATTTAATGAAGAAACAGACCTTGATGCAGTGGATCTGCGGGGTGTGCCTGGTGTTGCTTATGAGCTAAGGGTTACGCGGACTAATGAGATGGTTACGGAAATCTCTGCTGCCCGCTGAGAAAGGAGGAGCCGCATGGCAGATGCGCTAAAAGGTGTAATTATCGTGATTCTGCTGGCATTTGTGTTTGGAGTCTACCCGGCCTTCCGCCAATCAGAGGTAGTAGAGAAGAATACGAAGCTTGCAGCGAATGCGGCTATGGTGGAGTTCGTAGATACGGTTCGTGCCAAAGGGTATGTGGATGTCGGAGATTATGAGAGGTTTCTTCATACGCTGGATGCTTCATATGCAGTATTCGATGTTCAAATGGAATATTACAAAAAGAACCTGGAGCCTCTATACACCAATCCTGATGATTATTCGACCTTTCAGAACAGCTTCAGTGTCAGGTATGACGGATATTTTAATAAGGATATATTGGGAGTCCTGTATCCTGGATCAGCAGCTTCGCTTGCTGCAGATGCCCCCGGCAGAAGGTTCACCATGCATGTTGGTGATCTGTTCAATGTCCGGCTGGAATCTGCAGGGACGACACTGGCTTCGCGGATGCGGTCGATGTTATTCCATAGTGAGCTGATTCCGCTCAATTTGAAGTACGGGGGAATGGTGCGAAGTGAAGCCCCTTAGTGTAGTGCTTGTTTTTCTGATTATAGTAATACCGCTAGTGCTTATTAATGATACTAGAGAAGACCTCCGGGTCTTTAATGAAGACCAGTACAAACGTTATTCCGATGATTTTCAGGCCGCAGTGGATGATGCCGGAGACTATCTGTCCCGGCTGGAAATGCAGCCGACGATAACAGCAGTCCATTATGGCCGGGAACGCCAGCTGAAGCTGGATCAGGATGTGCTGAGTGTGTTTTACAGTAACCTGGCGATGAAATTCGGACTGGAGAATAATAGGGCTGAATTGAACAATCTGAAAATGCATATGCCAGCCCTTGTGATGTTCGGTTATAGCGGTTATACACTGGTGACGCTCGATGATACAGCCAGTAATGGGGGAGAAAAGGAGCTTAAGCCTGTCAGCTGGCCGGAGCGGCCTTACTATTACAAGCTTCGTAATGGTAATTTGCTCTACTTCACTTTGGACGATAATGCCCGGATATACGATACTGGGGCCAATAAATTCTATGAGGGAGATTATGGAGAGCTGGCTGCAGAGACGAGTCTCACGCCTATCAACTCACTTGAGCTATTCCGTGAGATCCGCCAGAGCACGATCACTTCACTGGTCGAACAGGATCTGGCCACGGCCATTAACAGGCACCTGGAGCTGGTGAAGCGGATGGGCTTGTCCATCCAGTTCACACTCCCGCGCGGTCTTCAGGAGCAGTCAATTCAGGATGTGGGAATTATGGCCTTTATACAAGGCTATCCGCTTCCCGGCGGGGAACTGCTGGATGCTTATTCCCTCGGCAGCGGCGCGGTCATGCGGCGCAAGGTGCTGATTGGAACCCGGAATGCAGCAGGCCGGCGTACGGCCTACGGTGAAAGCTGCTTGCCTGCCGGAGCGAAGGTGATTGAGAGCCTGTTCGATCCCGAGGAGGCTGCGAGGAAAGGGTATTTTGTGGAGGATTGTGCTTATCCGTATTAACTATGAGAGGACGTGTGTTTTTTGAATATTTATATGAAGAATCTCAATAAAAAGACAGGCCTATTTTTCTTGTTATTTATTTTGGGGCTAGCATCTTCATTCAATCCTGATGCCGGAGCGGCAACTGTTGCGTTTACCGATGTTCCCGCTGCTCATTGGGCGAAATCAGGAATTGATACCGCAGTAAATAAAGGTTATGCGGAGGGGTATCCAGGAGGACTATTTATGCCTGATGCCAGTGTAACCCGGGCTGAATTTATTAAAATGATCGTGACCGCAACCGGACAGCCAGTAGAAGCGTCTGAAGGCAAATGGTACGAAAGTTATGTGGGAGCTGCGGAACAGGCAGGCTTATATGCCACTGGGGATTTTGCTAATTCGGAGGTGGAATGGAACCGGGAGATTACCCGCCAGGAAATGGCGCGCATTGCTGCCCGGGCCGCTGGGTTAGATACAGAGATAGACGACAGATGGATGTATATGACTGACAAAATGAATAATATAGACTATAAGTGGATGTATCTGGCTGCCAAAACGGGCCTGATATCCGGACTAGGTGCAGGCAAGCTTGGAGAAAAGGAACATACGACGAGAGCGCAAGCTGTTGCTGCGGTTGAACGCGTATTAACTGTACTAAGTGGCGGCAAGCTCAAAACAGATAAGTATGCCATCAGCAGCGCAGAATTAGCTTGGCATAAGACGAATGTTTTCACGATGATGCCGGAGTACTTTGACTATGATGGAAGTTGGTCTCCATTTGGGGGGCGTGAAGGTCAATGGAGGGAAGATAAGCTGACGCTAAATTCTAAGGATGGAAAATATTCTGCTACCCTGCACGAACTGGTTGCGATTGATCTGGAGGATCCAAATGATCCCAACCTGAAAAATGTTCCTCCGCTGAACACACTCAAATGGAGTTTTGGAGAATACAATAATCCTGGATTTCCTGTTTCAAACTATAAAAAAGCATATCTCGTCTATTGGAAATCAACGGTTAAGAATGATGATCCGGATCATTATAGTTCCTATGACTTCGCTAGGGTTAATATAGATGGGATAGGGGATTCACATAAGCCCGGAAGAGATAAAGGAATTTTAACTATACCTGCATCGGTACATGTAAAAGAATACGGGGATTCTCCTTATTACATTATTCCTAAAGTCGGGAAAGAGCAGTTGTGGTCATCTGTTTCTATAAGTATGCAGACATCTGTTAGATCTAATTACTATTTTGTACAAGAAGTTCTTCTATCAGTATCTCCTCATGGTGATTAACAGGGAAGAGGGGTTTTGATGAAAGGGATTAAGGCTATAGGTGTATTGGGATTATTAGTTGTTATAACATTGATAGCCTTCACCGCCTCAACAGGAAAGGCTGCCGAAGTAGAGGAACACATCTGGAAGACAGTTGATCTCATCAATAATTATAATACAAACGGAAATGCTGCAATTGAAGATTCTGATGCAATATTTTACCGTTATACAGGACTAAAAACAAAGCCGTTGGGGCTCGATGCAGGACAAGGAAATACAATCACCAAAATCGAGTTCAAGCGGGATGGCGAGGTTGTGCGGACAGTCCAAGTGAACAGCAGGACATATAATGAAGCAGTGCAATTCTCTGGAGAGCCTGTTGTATTTGAGTCTGAGGATAATACTGCCCATGGAGGCTGGTTTGCCTGGCAGCTGGGTAGTGACAGTGTGCATTGGACTGAAGGGCTTGGAGGAGATTACGACAGTATTACTAGTTTGGGGACTCCTCCCAAACGATCCGGAACGAGTCCCCCTGCGGATGCATATCCGAATGTATTGGTTCAGCAGACCGTCAAATATGATCGTAACATAGCTTTTAAAAACATCCAGTATCCCAATATATATAGTACAGCTTACTTGGATAACACACCCTCTGTTCTAGATATTCTGAACCCGGATAGTCAAATGGATCAGAATGTGAAGATAAGGATGGGGGTAATAGAAGCATCTGATGAGGACAAAGGGCAGCCTGACGATTCAATTAATATTATAAAATATCTCCCTTATTATACTATCGAGGCAGGTCAGCCAGATGCCGGGCAAATAAGTTTAGGTAAAGCTACTATTACTTTTACCCAGCGCCATGATAATGAAACGTACTATCGAAAGCTGGCAGCGGGAAATGCCGCAATGTTATATTACTATTCTAATTTTAAGTATAGCTTTAAAACCTATAGCTACCGGTATCCGAATGAATATGTCGTATATATTAAAGGGACGGCTTCACCCTCCCCGACACCAGGACCAACACCAGGAAACTCGGCGGTAGAATGCACTGAACCTGTTCCAGACCAGACCATCTCCGGTGAGTTTCTGGATCCGGGTGTGGCTGCTGAGATCCGGGCGGATCAGCGCGGGAACGAGCAGTTCGATGTGCTTCAGGGGATTCCAAGCTCTGAAAGCTTGTATGGTCATGCTTCTGCCAAGAGTTATCTTTATCAGAATAAGTTTGTAGAGATGAAAGGCACCTGTACATATAACATTAAAATTAATAAGACATATACCCTGAAATGGGACCCCACTAAACCGGCACCTACTGGAGGAGGGAGTGTTCCGGATCCCAAGAGCGAACCGAAGCCGGTGGTATACCCATATAGTATTAGCCGTCCTTATTCATATTGGACTGTAAATACTCTTGAAATATATGCACTTACCAGATCGCTATTAATGAATGATGCGCTCCCCGGAGGACAACTCACGATTGAGCCAAGCGGATACACAGCTCCAGAATTCTCTACCGAGATTAAGGGCAAATTTTTGCCTCCGCAAGCTCCGGCTTCAATCACGATTCCCTCCAGTGATGTGCAGGGAGGAACAACCAAGCCGGAGCCTCCCGATGAATTGGAAGCTTTCCGATCTAAAGCCGAGGAGGCTGCTAAGAAAATTCAAGTTCAAAATGACAGCTTTGTTTTCATTGGACAGACTATCATGAATGGAAGTGAAGTGACGGAGACAGGCCAAGCTCCGGGGACTATTCCGAATCCACAACTTGTTGGTGATAACGTGCTGTACAGTCCTGGAAATATGATTGACCCCACACATTTGAACGCATCGCATCTTTCCAGCTCCGGAGAGATTACATATGCTCCGATGAACGGGAATATTAATGGCAGTTCAGGGGTGAAGTCGTATCCGATCAATGGTATTAACTCCGTAACCGTACACACACCAGTCGTCAACTATTCGCTTCTCCCGGATGATAACCGTCCTTACGACCAGAGGATGGATCCGGATTACGACCGGACGGTGCTGATTCTGGACCGGCCCTTTACTGTTCATTTCACAGAGAGCGGGCAGCACCTGAACATTCCCGGCTACGGCAATCGGGATTATGGCAAGTACACGCAGAACAAACGCATCCAGTTTCCGTTCGATGTGTTCCAAGAGGGGCAGTATTACCCGGAAAACACCTGGATCAATATCCCTGTCGGTACACCGTACATGAACTTTACCATGCCGACTTGGGTTAACGAAGGGAACTATACCATTCATACACAGTCCTGGGCAATCAATGCACCGTCAGACGGGGCGGAGTTGTGTCAGGTAAATCTGAACGGAAATCTGGCAAATTACTGCGCAGCGGAGAGCTTTAATGTCGGGGTGGTCGGCAGGCTGTTCGATTTTCGGATCTGGGATATCGGGGATTTCCGGTTTGAAAAAGTATTCCGCACGGGAACGGGCAACCTTGACCATAGCAGCGCAATGTATTATACGGGTGGCAATGATGAGAATGGTGCACCAACGGCTTTAAGCGGACAAAGACAGTGGCATCTCCCTATCCGCAAAGGTTCACATCCCACGGAGCAATTGACGGTTCCGCATAACGGCTATTCGTTTCTGTTCGATTTCCGGACCATCGGGAATCTGTGGCAGCCGGGAGAGGGAATCCGGATTGAGCCAAGCTTCTATTTTATTCCGAAGACTGGAGGAAGTGCAGCGCCCGTTGATCTGTATTATGACGTCTCAGGTTCGGGCAATAAGATGATCGGCGTCGGCTCATCGAAGGACAAGTTGAGCTATACCCGCACCTACCGCTTGGCCGATGGCCTGCGGAATATATCAGGCGGTGAGTTATCCACGGCGGCCAGCTATGAGTATAACTATATCCTCACGGAGGCGGAGCGGGGACAAACTAATTGGCTGAAGTTCTACGAGAAGTATATAAAGCGTAAAACCGAGATTTCCGAAGGCTATAAGCTGGAAATTCTGCCTTATACATCGCGTACCTTAGTCGGTCCTACGAATATTCCGAATGGAGTAAACCCCATTGCCGCAGTACGCAGCGTGCAGCACTGGTACGGGGAGTACAACCTGCCGATAGCTCCTTACATCCTGCCCAAGGGGACTAACATTGTGACTTTGGCGAATCATTATGGAGGCGCACTGGACGGCCATGAACAGGAGTTCATTACCGGCGGATATATCCTTGTGAAGTTCGAAATTTATACGCTTAAAAATAGTGATGCCGGCACCCGCATTCTGGGCTACAAAGCGCCTGAAGCCAATATGTGGGCGATTGAAGGCCAGATGACTGCAGACACAGATGAAATGGGGCAGACCTTTTCCTTTACCTCGGGAGATATAATCCTGTTCGAATCGGATTTCTCGGTGCGGAATGACTATCAGGGGCAGGGGAAATGAAGATAATTTAAATTAAGGTAAAAAGTTCTTTTAAAGGAATAAAATATAAAATAATTTACGCGTTTATCCGATAAATAAATTAAGTGAAACCTGAGTTATACTAATGAACTTGAAATTCCTTCAAATTAATAATTGTGTTTTTCAAGTTCATTTTTATATAAAAATATGATTTATAAGGAGCGATTTATAATGGCAGACAAAGTAACAGTAAACTATGATGGTTTGAAAACACTTGCAGAGAATATTATAAAACAAAAAGGAGAATACGATAATTTAATGAAAAAAATTACGACTACAGCTACGACGTTGAACAGTATCTGGGAGGATACTGCCGCAAGAGAGTTTGCGGAAAAGGTGAAAGGAATGGATAAAACTTTTACTGCATTTGGCCAAGCTCTTGAGAATATTGGAATTCATATGAGAAATGTTTCAAACAGTTATGAAACTCTTTCTAAAGAAATTAAAGCTGCTCAGAACAAAAGTTTCTAAATAATTTTCTTTATCCAAATAAACAGCAAGAGTCCCACTACATAAGAATGCAATCAGCTATGCAGCATACTGCATAGCTGATTTTATTAGAAACTAGCAGGGGGAAGCCATGGCGACGACGAAACTATTGTTCAATGTCGATGAAGTAGAGCGCCTGCGGACGAAGATTGGACTGGTCAGCCAGGACACAAACCGCCTGCATCTGCAGTTCAAGGGAAAAGCCTCGGACTGGGGCGGCATCCCGCTGGGGCAGGAGCTGCTAAAGGCTCAAGTGCTCATCAAGGAATTAACCAGTGAAGCTGAGAAGCTAGAGGATCTGATACGCAGTGCCGTCCAGGGATTTCAGAGTGTTCAAGCCGAGAATAAGCGGCAGGCAAGTCAGCTCAGCCAGCAGCTGGGTGTACTGGCAGGGTTATTCGGAAGCGCAGGCAGCCGTGGGTCATTCGGTCCACTTTCTATCCCCTTCCTGGCACAGAAGGCCGTGACCAGCCTGATTCGTACGTTAACGATCCTGAGTGCCCGGGATGAATGGAGCAGCGATCCGGTGGTGCAGAAGCTGCGGGGAATGATTCAGCAGTCAGGCCTGGTAAGCATCGATGGACTGGCCGCGGAGATGAAGCTGAAGGAAATCTACGAAGCACGGGAGCAGATTGGAAAGTCACAGATCGCCTACGAGGTGTACAAGAACTTTGGCAATCAGGCACAAATGGAGGCGGCCCATCAGCAGGCGGAGGAAGCGCGCAAGAAGCTGAAGTCGATGGGGATCAGCGAAGTCCAGTATCAGCCCGGGAAGGACCTCAGCGGATATTACAAGCAGTCCGCGATCAAAGCCTGTGACTACGATCCGAGCATTACAGACAAAAGCGTACCGCTGCTGGAGAAGGAAGAATATGCGCTTTTGCTGCGGATGGCGATGGAGCCGGGAATACAGGGGGAGTGGGCAAAGCAGCAGCTGGCCCTGATCCAACCG
The DNA here is from genome assembly GCF_038000245.1 of Paenibacillus sp. FSL R10-2736. Lineage (NCBI taxonomy): Bacteria > Bacillati > Bacillota > Bacilli > Caryophanales > Paenibacillaceae > Paenibacillus > Paenibacillus sp. FSL R10-2736. The sequence goes on along the minus strand of NZ_JBBOBN010000001.1, from coordinate 6,105,835 downwards.
GAAGCAACGATAGGGCCGGTAGACCCGCGTAACAGCGTGTCAGAAGCGGATATCCTGAACCGGAACGATCCGGCGGTGATCGAGCGGCTGAAAGGAACGTACTGGGTTACTTTACCAGCTGAGGAACAGGACCGGATATATGAAGAACTCAAGGCGTATTACGAGAAGCTGGATAAGGAAGCAGCAGATCAAGACCGTTTGGCGAGAAGCGGAGTAGGGAATCAGACAGTGGCGAACATCCTAATGGGTGGAAGCAATATGATGGTCCAAGCCATTAACACGGCCACATTTGGACTCCCAAGGATGCTGGGGGACTGGATTGCAGGTCCAATGCCGGAAGGCTATGTGAACCCAATGGACGATCCGTATGGAAAAAAAGCGGGACAAATAGCCGGAACCTTCATTAGCATCGGCCTGCCCTGGAAGTTCTTGGGCGCAGTGAAGACACCAGGCGTGGTAGGTAAGTTCTCGCCCACCTTACTTAAATCGATGGTAGCCGGAGCGATCAGCGGAACCCTTGAAGAAACCATGGACGCGATCAACGATTACCGGGATGATGGGAAGCAAAGCGTGGGAGAGCGTTTGATCTCTGTAGGTGTGAACACGACGATTGCCGGAGCGGGTGATGCGTTATTCACCGCCGTGAGCAAAGGGCTGTCCAGTGTAAAGAAGCTCGTGAACGGGTCTATTCGTGAAGTGGAGTTTAAAGAGGTGGATGGCACCGCCAAGGGCAAGGCGGGGATCGATGAGAAGGCGAAGGAGCTTGAGGAGGTTCGGAGTGGGGGGACGGGTGAAGGTGGTTCTGTCAACAGAGCTTTTAGAGAAGCGACCGAGCAAGAGGAGAAATTAATTGATGATGTTAGGAAAAGATTTAATGCAGGAAAAAGCAAAAATGTCGCTGTAACTAAGGGTGAAATAAATGGTGAACCAATTAATTTGGAATCAATGAGTGGGTATGATCCGAAAAATCCGTACCACAAAGACAATTATCCTAAACCACCTGAAAATCATTATAAATATAGAGGGTCAGATAATAATGGAAGGTTGAATGATACAGAACAGAAAATGATAGAATATTTGAGAGAAAGATTCAAAAACAATCCTAATGTTGAAGGCAACATCGAGATTATTTCATATAAGACTATTTGTCGAAGTTGCAATGATATTGTTGATCAATTCCAAATGGATTTTCCGAATATCAAAATTACTAGAGTTCAAATCTTAGTTGAGTAAAATTTGGAGGGAATTTAGAATGGATTTTTTAAAAGACGGTGGTATCAGGAGTTTCTTGTCGACCTTAGAAGGAAATTTATATCCAATGAAATCTTGCAATGAAGATGATATTTTAAAATTGAAGGACCTAATTCCAACAAAAGAACTCCCCTTAACTTATTTAGAGTTTATGTATAGAGCAGGTAATGGGATTGAGTTTTTGACAGGTACAGATTATTCAATGAAGTATATATTAGAACTTAAGGAATGGGCAGTTGAACTTTTGGATGAAAATAATTTTCCGAAAAAATTAACAGACAATCAGTTTGTATTTATGATGCATCAAGGATATATGTTCTGGTATTTTAATTTGGATGAGGGTGATAATCCACCAGTGTATCTTTATGATGAAAGTCTTGATCTTACTGATTTCAAGAAAGTTAGTGATACGCTTTCAGAATTTTTAATTTCATTGTATGACTAATATTGGTCAGTGAAAACTTCTATAGCTCTTAGAAGCCAGCGAATCCTCGTCAATATTGGACGTATTCTCATTGGACTTAATTATTTTCGTTGTGGATAATTGAGGATGTTGAGCAAACTTGCAAAAAATAGACTTGTGTAAATAAAGGAGCGACGGTAGCCTTGGATACCACGGCATGAGACGGCGTACGCAAATAGGGAAAAACAACGCTGGCGTCAGGCTGGATTAGCGCAAGGCATTAACTGCAGCAGTCCCATGCACTGACACATGACAAAACACTCGATTGCTTGAATCGTTTGTTCAATCCGATGCTGATCCTGTTCATCTTATACGGTTTTGAGCGCGAAAACTCCAGTGACTTGCTTCATTTCCCGAAACGGGTTTAAAAGTCGGCCGTACGCGTCGTAAACAACTCTTTGAGTTTGTTTGCCTCCCCCTTTTTCGGCGGTCGGCACGTCCGGGCTTATTCGTTGCGGGGCGCTCGTAGGTCACCCCATCAGACTTGGTCTCGTCACGATATCCATCCGGGCTTCAGAACCGGAATGGCACGCCTGTAACTGCTTCAAGGCTGGAACCGACAAGAAGTACCGATTCAGAAGCGGCGGGGCTTGACCGAGGCCTTGTCGACTTTCAGGGGGACTCGTAAAGGACGATTGGTATTGAGCCTAACGGACACTACTGGTTTAATCTGGGGTATATTTGTCACAGCAAGGTATTCCTTCGGAATTGAATCAAGCTATGGAGAACGGAAATCCTTAGCGATAAGGGTTTCCTTTTTTTTGCAATATAATGCTACAATACCCGTAATGACAGCCTGCTAATACTTGCTTTGAATCGTGAATTCAGGGGAGTGTAGGTATGAATAGTGACCGGTATACCGATAAAAACCAAATGCCAACGGAAGACGAGCTGTATTCATCTCTTGGAAGTGAGGCGAAGGATGCCTGGGTTCAATTAATGAGCTTTGCAGAGGAGCATTACGACTATGTAGCCGAATGGAATTACGGCGGCAAGAATTACGGCTGGAACGTCAGGTACCGTAAAAGCGGGAAAACCCTATTTAACATGTTCCCGGAGAAAAAAGGATTTACCGTCCTACTTGTTCTTGGAAAAAAGGAGATTGAAGGGTATCAGGACAGATGTACAGAGTTCAACGACGCTTTCCGCTCCGTGTATGATTCTGCAGCCCAGTATCATGACGGGAAATGGTTATGGATAAGGGTCGAAGCTGCCGGACAGCTTGAGGATATCCAAAGGATGATTCTGATCAAGAGGAAAGCGAGAGTCCGCCGATGAACTGGACGGTTGAACGTATTCTGCATTTTGAAGAGCGGAGCACAATTATCGACGGATACTGTCATTTCGGTTTTCACGACGGGCAGGGGAACCGGTTCATACTGGATCATGATACACATTGGCTGGGGAAAATAAGCGGGAGCAGCAATGCGCTCAGCTGGACCGCCGGGAAGTCACCGGTGATGGCTGGAGTCCGGCATATCCATGTTGATCTGGCTAACCCCACTTATGTGACTACAATAGATTCAGATACGATCATGGTTGTAAGCAGCGGGAATAACAAGGTATTCCGGATAAATCACTTTACAGGCAGTTCGCAGCTATTGATCGCCGGAGAGGTATGGGGGCTGAAGGATATCGGCAACTGCGAGTATGACCCGGGCGGTTTCTTGTGGATTAATGAGGTGACCGGATGCAGAGTGCACAAGTTCGACCTTGAAGGCCAGCTGCTTACCACTTTTGGCAACGGTGTACCAGGGTTTGCGCAGGATAAGGCGGCAAAGGATGAAGTGCAGTTTAATTGGATTTTTGATCTGCGGCGCGGGCCTGATGGCAATATCTATGTTCTGGATAGCGGGAATTATTGCATACGGATGATTGATGTTAGATGTGATGTAGTTACACGGGTAGCGGGTACGGGGACAGGTGGCTATTCCGGAGATGGCGGCCCGGCATTAGAGGCAACCTTCGGAACTAATCCGGATGATCACCTCGATGGGCCCTGGTCTTTGGCGATTGATGAAGCAGGTAATCTATTCATTGGTGACACTCAAAATCATGTGGTTCGAATGGTCGAACGGGAAACGGGGCGGATAACCACGATTGCTGGCCGTACCCCAAGGGTCTCTTCCTACAATAATGATTCAGCTATATGTATAAATCCGCTTGATCTGCAGCTGCCCAAAATTTGTAGTCTTGACTATTATAACAACCGCTTGTTTATTCCCGAATGGGATGGAGAGTTAATTATTCTGGCAAGGCCTCGCTAACAGAGCTTATTAACTGGATTCACCACTTCAGAGCCGCAGCATATTTCGGGTACAGCTCGCGGATACAGTCCGGGCAGATATCATGGGTGAACTGTAAAGAGAGCTGCAGCTTCAGGAAACGTTCAATGGTAATCCATTCCTCCTGGCTGCTGCGGACTGATTTGCAGGCTGCACAGATGGGCACGAGCTGGGGGCTTGGGTGTAGATGGACGACGCTGGGGCACTGGGTTACAAGGGGAGGACCGGCAGATTCCTCTGCATTAGGGGAAGGTCCAATATCACGCAGTGTAAGGACGGCAGTCTGATGCGCGGGTGCTTGTTGTTCAGTAAGGAGCGGGAAGATATCCAGGTGAAATATTCTGCTGCCGCCATTGCCGGTCAGGAGAGTCAATTCAACACTGGAGGCAAGGCGGATTCCCTTGAAAATATCACACAGCAGCTGCTCCAGCTTTACCATCCCGTCCGGATCAGCCAGCTTGTGCCGAAACAGCTCCAGGACATTCAATTCGAGCCAGTCCCCAGCACTTGAGAAGCCGTACAGCCGGTTAAAGTCTTCCCAGTGATCGCTGGCAAAACGGATGTCCCCAGTGCTGCCGATTACCAGCGAGTTATGCTTCATGGCATTCAGGGATTGAATGATGGAAGAAGAGATACTGTCCGGCAATGGTAATCGCTCCTTGGGTGGTGCAGGAATGACAAGCTAGGATGGCGGGAGGTTCAGCAGTTCGGCGACTTGGCGGCGGTAGCGGTCGGCTTTGCGTGTGCCGTGAATCAGGTTGGACAGCCGATAGGGTGGGATGCCGTGTAACTCACAGAATTTCTTCTGGTCCAAATGCAGTTCTGTCAGACGCTGTTTGATAGCCCAGCCATATGGAGTAATAGGTCGTTTGCTGTTCAGATCACTCACCTCTTATCGACTATCCAGCCGCTATGTTATAATTAGGAAAAGACATAATAATAGTTAATTATATACTTTTTTACGTCATTTTACAATAAAAAATAACGTTTTTACGTATAAAACATTTTGGCGGAAGGCGGGTTACCGAATGCACTCCATTTACGAACGAATTGAATCTCTCATCAAACGGCAAGGACTTACGAAGAAAGCTTTCTGTGAGCAGCTGAATATCAGCACCGGTAACATGGGAGACTGGAAGCGGGGCAAGTCGACGCCCGGCACGCATAAGCTGATTGAGATCGCCGCATTTTTTAATGTCAGCCTCGATTGGCTGATTCTGGGCAAGCGGAGTGTGGACACGGTGAAAGAAAGCGGAGAGGATTATTTTTTTGGCCAAATACGGCAATTGAATTGCCAAACGGATGAACTGCTGCAGAAAGAGAAGGAGTTTATCAAGGAATACATTGAATTTACAGAGTACCGTAAGCGCAAGGCGGATGACGGGAATTCTAATTAAATAAGCGATGCTCTGACTGGAGTGAAAATTCTTAAAAGGGCATCTTTACTTTTTGCGGCAATGGATTTATAATATTGAATGTTGGCCTCAAACAAAGCTTTATCATTTGTACACACCGCGCGGTAGTGGTGGAATGGCAGACACGCTATCTTGAGGGGGTAGTGGGTGTATACCCGTGGAGGTTCGAGTCCTCTCTACCGCATAACATGTAACAGCAGAAGCCTGAAATTCCTTATCCATAAGGGAATTCAGGTTTTTTGCTGTTTATTTGGGTTTGCAGCTGCATGGAGTGAAGTCAAATAGGAAGGGGATGAGGATTGTGCATAAGGAACGGAGTGAAGACTTGAATAAGCGACGGTGTCCGAATGGACGCTATTTGATTATTACTGCGGATGATTTCGGCATGTGCCATTCTATGAATGAGGCGATTATGGAGCTGTGGGAGGCGCGAACCATTACTTCGGCTATGATCATGGTGCCGGGTCCCTGGGCTAAGCAGGCAGCTGACTATGCCGCACATAACCGCAAAGCGAATATCGGTGTGCATCTTACGCTTACTTCCAGTTTCCCGCAGTATAAGTGGGGGCCGGTGACGAAAGATGGAAGTGTTCAGTCGCTGATTACGGCACATGGATACCTTTGGGAAACTTCGGCAGAGGTGGAGCGGCACGCTGCTGAAGAAGCAGTCAGGACTGAAGTACGCAATCAGATCGAAGCCGCCATACGGATGGGGATTGATCCGACACATCTGGACAGTCATGAGGGCAGTCTATTGGGACTGGCGGGCGGACGCTATTTTCTGGAGCTGGCCTTCGACTTGTGTGAGGAATACCGGCTGCCGTTCAAGCTGCCCCGGAACATTGTGAACCAGTCTTTTTTATCTCCGCAGATGCGGGAGTTGTTCTGGAAGAGAATTGATTCGGCAGACCGCCGGGGAATTCCGCTGATTGATGATTTAATCATTCTGCCTTATGAGCAGGAGCAGGGGGAGGGTTATCCTGATGTGAGGCGGCAATTATCGCAGGCCATCCAAGAAATGAAAGCTGGAATAACGGAGCTGGTCGTGCATCCTTCAAGGGATACTGCCGAAATGCGCACCCTTACCCCCTCTTCGGCCAAAAGAGAGATGGAATATAACTTATGTATGGACAAGGAATTCAAAGAGCTGCTGGAAGATGAAGAAATCCGATTGATATCCTGGAAGGACGTACGTGAACAGATGCGCTTGGCTAGATAAGGTAAGGCTTGGCCGGGGCTAATGACAGATAGCTTACCGGTAAGCTTAAGATGAAAAAAAACCCTTCACACCCGGCATTCATTCGGGCAGTAAGGGTGTTTGTATTTTGCGGCAGACAGATGAATTAGGTCGTTCTACTCCAGCAGCTTGGCGATGTCTGCTTCAATCTGGTCCGGTGTGGTTTGCGGTGAGAACCGCTTCAGCACGCGGCCTTCCTGATCCACCAGGAACTTGGTGAAATTCCATTTCACGCTCTTCGAGCCGAGTACGCCGGGTGCTTCTTTGGACAGATATTTGAACAGGGGATGAGCTTCGCTGCCGTTAACATTTATTTTCTCATACATAGGGAAGGTTACACCGTAATTAATCTCGCAGAACTCGGCGATGTCTTCGCTCTCACCCGGCTCCTGTCCGGCAAATTGGTTGCTCGGGAACCCGAGGACTTCAAAACCGCGGTCTTTGAATTTATCGTACACTTCCTGGAGACCCTTATATTGAGGAGTGAAACCGCATTTGCTGGCTGTGTTTACGACGAGCAGTACTTTACCTTTGTATTTGGAGAGTGATTCTTCCTGGCCCTTAAGGGTGTTGGCTTCATAATCATAGACACTCATGGATAATTCCTCCCGTACATTGATTTATCACAATTTAATTGTACACTATTCACCGTCAGAAGCAACCCTCCAGGTTGTGACAACATTGCATAATCGTTTCAAAATGCAGGGGATGTTTAAGTTAAAGGTATGTGTCCGTACAAAATCCGCTTGAAAAAGGAGAAGATCAAAGATGACTGCAGTGCAACTGAAGGCGTTATATACAGCTACAGCAACCGTTCGCGGGGGCCGCGAGGGTTCAGTGGAATCCTCGGATGGAGCCCTTAAGCATGACCTCAAAATTCCGAAGGAGCTGGGCGGTCCCGGCGGTGCTGGTACGAATCCTGAGCAGCTGTTCGCGGCGGGATATGGTGCCTGCTATGAGAGTGCGCTAGCCAACATTGCCCGTAAGGAGGGCGTGAAGCTGCAGGATGTGGAGATCACTTCCAACGTGCTGATTGGCAAGGACGAGAGCGACGGAGGCTTCAAGCTTGCGGTTAAACTGGATGTGAAGCTGCCGGGTATTGAACGGTCTGTAGCGGAAGATCTGGCGAAGAAAGCTCATGATTTCTGCCCGTATTCGAAGGCGACCCGCGGAAATATTGAGGTTGAACTGAACGTACTGTAAGGTATGGTGAAGTAATATCATTGAAAATGATATGTTCCCGTATAAGGCCGGACAGCCGATGTCCGGTCTTATACTATGTGGAGTCGCAGAAACAACGGGTAGGAATGAACAAAGCTGGAAATAATGGCTAAATAGAGTCGGAGAAGGTTAGAAGTGCAATAAATAGCGGGCGCGAGCTTGCTGTTTGGTTGACATCACCCCGGAAATTCTTTAATATGTCTAAGTATCTGTTAATGTCGCGTGTGCTATTAACTACCAAAAATTTAAATAATGGGTGATGAAGATGTCTTACAGACCGAATATTACGAATGTGACCAAAGCCAGCAGCAATGATAAGGAAGGATTGTACGAGTTCATTATCAAGCTTGCTGACGGAACGGAGTGCCGCGCGTTCTACAATCGGTTTCCGGAATGGAAAATGACGAACATCAGCCGCCTGCTCAAGACGCCATGTCCGGTATGCCGCAAAGATTTCATCTGCAGATGCATGGATTCCTTCACAGCTGATTTCGAAGGGCAAATGATCGGGGACGAGTGGATTAACAAGGCAATTGCTGAATAATTACACGTACGGACGTTGTAGGCGCGGGAGCTATCCCGCGTTTTTTGTTTTTTAGAAGAAGGATATGAAGGGTACACTATGATTAAGAGGAAGGGGGCGGCGAAGTGGCTGAAGAGTACAAGGAAATGCAGGGTAAATCCATTGTGCTGATTGATGGAGTCTGTCATCTGTGCCAGGGGCTGGTCCGGTTTATTGTTCCCCGTGATCCCCGGGCGAACTTCATGTTCGCCTCCTTGCAGAGTGAGGCGGCCAAGGAATTGCTGAGGGCTGGCTGCCTGCCAGACAATCAGTTAAACACAGTGGTGCTTGTGGAGAACGGCAGCTATTATACAGAGTCGGCTGCAGTGCTGCGGATTGCCCGCAGACTGCGGTTTCCGTGGCCGCTCGCATATGTGTTCATCCTGGTGCCGAAACCGCTGCGTAACGCCTTGTACAGGCTTGTGGCAAGGAACCGCTACCGCTGGTTCGGCAGGGATGAGCAGTGTCTGCTCCCGTCACCGGATCTGAAGCGGAGATTCCTGTAGCGGGAAACCGGGTTTAATAAAAAGCAGTGCCGCCTCTCAGAGGACGGCACTGCTTTTTGGTAAGAAGATTTTGACACGGATGAATTCCGTGCTTCCTGAACGGGGCCTTACGGCTTCAGAGGTTCTGTCTTAAGCATATAGCTCTGGGAAAGCTTCCATTTGCCGTCAGCAGACTTCTTCAGGGTTGTCACAGTGGTGGAGCGGCTATCCGGTAACGCAGGACCGCTTAGTTTCTTGGTCGTCTGCACCAGATATACGGAAGCTTCATCGGCTGTATAATCAATGATCTTGGAAGAATCGATAGCGGAATCCAGATCATAGACCTGGAACATCTGGGCATACACCTGTTTGGTCTGAGTATATGCGGGAGAAGTCTCGTCAATGGTCGAGAGCAGGCCGTCCAGGTTCTCTTTGTTGGTATAATCAAAATTAGCCTGAACCACAGCATTGATCAGATCTTCGTCAGCTTTGGGGACCGAAACTGCTGCTTCGAGTGTCCCCTCCGGAAGGGAATACTCTATTGCTTTGATCTGCAGATTGCTGATCTGCCACTGTGTGCTGCCGGTACTCCGGGTCAGGGAATAGATGTACTCAGCTTTGCTGTTCAGCATAAAAGCACCGCCGAGCTTCTTGCTGGTTTCGATCGTCTGCACAGTTGCTTCACTCTTCTGCACATCAATAATGTTCAGCTGCTCAATGGTGGTCTTGGTATCATACTCCGCCATTTGTTCCTCAAGCTGCGGACCAATCGCGGTTAGCGGAGATTGCGGATCGATAAGCGACACGAAACCTTTGGCATTCTCATTATTCAAATAGTCGGCATACTTATCGAAGAGGGCTGAGATTTCTTTGGTGGATGCAGCAGTGTCTACTGCGCTGGTAATCGCTACGGTATTAGCTTTGGCATCCCAGCTCACCTGGTTGCCGGTAGCTTCACTGACGAAGCGCAGCGGGACATACGTCACATTATTAATCATCCGGGGAGCGGATACCAGCGACTTGACCGTTCCATTCACGCTGGCTTTTTTGCTGCCGATCTGCAGCTTGATGCTCAGGCCTTCCTTACTGGCGGTGACGGTGCTGGTCTTGGCATCCCAGGTAAGCTCCAGGCCCAGCTTCTCGAAGATCGGGCGCATAGGCACGAGGATAGAATCGTTGTCTTTGACCGGCGAGCTGGAACTCAGGTTCAGCTTCTGCTGATCAATCAGGACTGTAATAGGTTGTTCTGCTGCGGCAGCGGATAAGCTGACTGCACCGGATAAGGCAAGAACGGCAAGGAATCCGGGAATTAGTTTCATAATTGTGAAACTCCTCTCTATAATCTGGACTAACTTATGTATGTACGTATGTATTATAAAGGTACGCGGAGAATGATCACATATCCCTTGCAGGACATGTAAGGTAGGGGGATTCTGGGGGGTTCACTCGGATATTGGTAAAAAAGATATTGCTGAGCTATTATATATATGCTACTATAGCTGTAAATTAAAGGAACAGTAACGGAAGCACCGTTCAATGACCGTATCCCACGGTTATTGGCGGTGCTTTTTTTGCTGCCATTTTTGCCAATATTCTGAGAGGAGAGTGATTTCATGACGGCAAGAATTGTACTTGCAGTCCGGGAGAGCGAGTACATTGAACCGCTGCTGCATTATCTTCACCATAGTGAGTATGGGGAAATGCTGCGGATCACAGCGTTCAGCAGGCTGGACACTTTTATGGAATTTATGAAGGGAGACGAGATTCCGGATGCCGTTGCCGGTGACCCTTCCTTCATTGAAGCCTGGCTGGTGGAAGGAAGGAGCACGGTTCCGTGGGCAGTGTTGAGTGATGCGGGAGATCTGCCGAATGCCGGTAATGCGGCAGGAGGAATGAGGATTGCCAAATACCAGGCGCTTCCCTCGCTGCTGGAGTCCGTTCTCCAGCTGTGTGATCTGAAGCGGGTCAGGACTGCTGCTGCTCCCAAGGAGCAAACACTGCTGCTGGGGGTTGTCTCGGCAAGCGGCAGCAGCGGCAAAACAACGCTTGCCCTGAATATGGCGAAGCAGCTTGGTGCACTCGGCCTCTCGGTGTTCTACCTCAACCTGGAGAGTGTGGACAGCAGCGGATTATATCTGCGGATGCCGGGCGGTAACGCTCCGGGCTTTGAACGCCTGCTCTACGAACTCAAGGCTGGGGGAGAGAACAAGGGAGGGAGGGGGAAGCCCTTATGGAAGGATTATGCGTTCAGGCATGATAGCCTGCGTTGTGATGCATTCAGACCTGTGGAGAATTTCAGGGAAATGCTCCAGATGTCACGGCAGGATACGCTGGAGATATTAGAAGGGCTGGCTGCGTCCGGAAGCTATGATGTGATCATTGCGGATACCGGAAGCATTGAGGAGGAGCGGGCTCAGGCTGTATTACACAGATGCGGACTCCTGCTGTGGGTACTGAAGAATGAACAGGTAAGCCGGTACAAGACGGAACGCTGGCTTACCTACTTCGACAGCCCGCATTCCGGCATGCCCCCGGAACTGAGAGCCAGGAGCAGATTTGTGATGAACTGCTGTTCGGATGCGGTGAATGACAACCTCGCGGATGCCCGAACCGGGCTGGCGGGTACACTTCCGTATATTCCTTCCTGGGGGATGCAGCATTACGGAGAGCTGTGTCTGAGCTCACCTCAATTCATAGCGGGAGTACAGCAGCTCTGCAGAAGCATAATTGAACCGGCTTTGCCGGGCGTATTTACCGGGAGTTCTGCATGAATGAAGAAATGTTCAGAGCACTGCGCAGCGACATCCGGGCAGGGCTGGACGTTACTTCGGCCATAGGAAACCATGAGCTTGCCGTTTTTATTGAACGGATTATTCTTGGACGGGACAATCTGCAATTTTTGACGGCCAAGGAGAAGCACGAGCTGGTGAAGAAGCTGTTCGACTCCTTCCGGGGGCTGGATATCCTGCAGCCGCTGATAGATAATCCGGCCATTACCGAGATTATGATCAATAGCCATGAGGAGATCTTTGTGGAGGAGGATGGCATGATCCGCAGACTGCCGCTGGCTTTTGAATCCAGAAGCCGGCTGGAAGATATTATCCAGACTGTAGTCTCAGGTGTTAACCGGGTGGTGAATGAGTCTTCGCCAATTGTAGATGCCCGGCTGCAGGACGGTTCGCGTGTCAATATCGTGCTGCCGCCTGCTGCGCTAAGGGGCCCGGCAATGACCATCCGCAAGTTCCCTGAGACACCTATGACCATGGCCGAGCTGGTGACGCGTGAAGCGCTCAGTCAGGAAGCTGCAGAGCTGCTGCAGATTCTGGTTGCGGCCAAGTACAACATCTTCATCAGCGGGGGGACAGGCTCGGGAAAGACTACCTTTCTGAATGCCCTGTCGCAGTTCATACCGCCGCAGGAGCGTGTGATTACGGTAGAGGATTCTGCGGAGCTGCAGATTGTCACGGTCCCGAATCTGGTCTCGCTGGAGACCAGAAATGCCAACACGGAAGGAAGGGGCGAGATTACCATCCGCGATCTGATCCGCACTTCACTGCGGATGCGGCCGAACCGTATTGTTGTCGGTGAGGTGCGTGGAGCAGAGTGCCTGGATATGCTGCAGGCGATGAATACCGGCCATGACGGAAGTTTATCAACAGGCCACTCCAACAGTGCGCATGATATGGTCAGCCGTCTGGAAACTATGGTTCTCAGTGCCGCGGAGCTGCCGGTAGCTGTAGTCCGTCAGCAGATCGGGTCAGCGATTGATATATTCGTACATCTCTCACGGCTGCGGGACCGTTCACGCAGAGTCATGGAGATTTGTGAAGTTGCGGGTCTGCTCAGCGGAGAGGTTGAGCTGAATCCGTTATATGAATTTCGGGAAACCGGGGAAAGGGATGGCCGGGTACTGGGCGGCCTTGCCGCCTGCGGCAATCCGCTGCTGCATACAAACAAACTGCGAATGGCCGGAATCAGTGATTATTCATTGCTGCGCTTCAGCGCAGCCAGAAGGAAGCCAGAGGAGGTTGTGTCCTGAATGCCTTGAAGAACAGAAGCCAGAGTGTACCCAAAGCGGATAGAAGGATATTCGCGAAAGGAATAAAGCCGGTTCAGCCGCCTGGCGGATCTGCTGCGGGCGAGCAAGCAGTGCTTCCGGATTATACCCGGTACGAATTGAACGCCATGCAACGAATTCTGGTCATTCTGACGGGTGGTGTACTGTTATTTGGCCTTGGTTACCTGTTCTATCATCATCTGCTTCTCTCTGTCCTGCTTGTGCCGGGCAGTGCAGCCGGCCCCCGCCTGCTGCGCAAATACCTGCTCCAGCGCCGGCGCTCAGCGCTTAATCTGCAGTTCAAGCAGATGCTCTTCTCCCTCTCTTCATCGCTATCCGCCGGACGGTCGGTAGAGAATGCATTTCGCGAGGCGGTGCTTGATCTGCGGATGCTTGACCCGGAGGGCAGCGGTGACATGATCGCTGAGCTGAATATTATCTGTACCCGTATGGAGTACGGGGAGCCGGTGGAAGAAGCGCTGTATGATTTCAGCAAAAGGGCAGGCATGGAGGATGTGGAACGTTTTGCAGATGTATTCATGGTCTGCAAGCGGACGGGCGGTGATCTCGTGGAGATCGTGCGCCGCACTTCTACAATTATTGGAGAGAAGCTGGATATCCAGCAGGATATTGCGGTCAGTATTGCCCAGAAGAAATTTGAGGCAAAGGCCTTACTCGTCTCTCCGCTGATGATGGTGATGTTCATGAGCCTGACAGCGGGAGACTATATGCAGCCAATGTATACAGGTGCTGGAATAGCGGTCTCCACACTGGCGCTGATTGCCTTATTTCTCTGCTATCTCTGGACCTCCAAGATCATGGATATTCCATTGTGAAGAGGAGGGAGGGTTGACATGTCACTGTTATGTGCTGCAGTCATGCTTATCTTCACCGCCGGCTGGCTGATTCTGCGCTTCAAATGCGGCGGCCGCTACACAGCGCTGCGTGAGCTGCCCATGGCAGGGCTCCGGCTGCGGTGGCTGGGCGAGCCAATCCTGCTGCTTGTGGAGAAGGGGAAGGTCGTTAGCCTAATCCCGGCAGTAATGTTCAAAATTCAACGCTCGCTGCAGCGGATCTACGGCATGCGCCATAGCGCAGAAAGAACTTTGCTTTTCATGGGAGAGATGTTCAGCTACAGCTGGCTGTTGATCACAGGAGGCAGCGCACTAACCTTGTTTACGGGTGAGCAGGCGGGAATCTCAATTGGCGGCCTCCTAGCAGTTCTACTTCCGGTTGCGATGGTCAGTGACCTGCACAAGAAGGTGCGCCTGCGGGAGCAGCTAATCCTGCTTGAGCTGCCGGAGCTGCTGAATAGCCTAGTCTTGCTTGTTGGTGCAGGCGAGACGGTGCAGAGGGCAATCCTCCGCTGTGTCAACGGCCGCCAGGGAGACAGCGCCCATCCGCTGTATGCTGAACTGCTGAAGATGACAGCGGAATGGGAAGGCGGCTATTCGTTCCAGCAGGCGTTTGAGAACTTCAGCAAGCGTTGTGCGGTGCAGGAAGTCTCCATCTTCACAACTACAGTACTGCTAAATTACCGCAGAGGCGGGGCTGACTTTGTTCTGTCGTTGCGTGATCTGTCGCGGATGCTCTGGGAGAAGCGGAAGGCTATCAGCCGGACCCACGGGGAACAGGCTTCCTCAAAGCTGGTCTTCCCGATGGTGGTTATCTTCTTAATTGTGATTGTGCTGGTGGGGACACCGGCGCTGATGATGTTAAAAATGTAGGAGGTAGAAGCATATGATGACGCTGATTGCAGAAGGTGTGAGGAATTTTTGGAGAGATGAAGATGGACTGGGCACGCTCGAGATGATACTGATTATTGCTGTGTTGATTGCGGTAGTGATGGTGTTCCGTGAAGAGATTGTAAAGGTAGTTAAGGATTTGATTAGTACTGCCGGAGATAAGAGTCAGGAAGTATTTGAGTGATTCCTCTACAGGAGGAGGAGGGAAGCTTCACAATCGAGGCTTCGCTTCTGCTGCCGATCATTATGTGCATCACAATGCTGCTGCTGTTTTTCTCCCTCTACAGCTATCAGAAGTCAATGCTGCTGCAGGTTGGCTCAGCTGCAACCGAGCGTGCGGCCTACAATTGGGAGAATAGCAACAGGACGGTGGATGGGGAATTCGCAGCTGGCAATTATGATCCGCTGTACTGGAGAATCAGCGAAGATGGATTATTGGGGTCCTTGTTCGGAAAGGGTGCACAGAATGGTAGTACGGCAATTGTACTGCCTGGTGAGGCGGAGGGTGGGGGCGAATTGCCCGTAGTGAAGCTGCGGCAAGCTTCGAAGATTGTCCCGTTGAATCTGACGGGAGAGCTTAGCTACACTTATGGACTCACAGGCCGCAAGATCAGTGCTGAATTAAAGAAGGTGCTGAGTTTACCTGTCTTGGATGAATTATTGGCGGATGAGGCGGTTCCCGAGGTATCTGCCAGCTCCTATGTTACTGAGCCTGTTGAGTTTATTCGAACCGTAGACCTCATGCGTTACTACGGGTCCAAGTTCAAGAATCATTCATCCGGCAGCAAGGAGGACACTGGCATGGAGAAGAAGAACGCTGCCCTCATGCTGGACAAGCTGCACTAAGCTGCCAGAGTATCTCGGCGGGACTGGTTCAGGTGATGGGGCCAGAGGGAGGTGATAACGGATGCTGCATTCCAAGGAATGCAAGTTGATCAGCAAGCTTCCTAGCCCGGGCCGCTGCCGGAATTACGCAAGTCGGAGCGGAACTAGGAACAGAAGTAGCATCAGAAGTAGCGATAGTAAATTCAGATATCTGCATACAACTGAAGGATCTGTCTCCATTTTTCTGATTATGATACTGGCTTTCGTATTTCTTTTCACCACTGTGCTCATAGATTACGCACGGATTGCGGCTGTGAATGTGCAGGAGGAACGTTTGGCGAGAGCAGGGGTCCGCTCCGTGATGTCCTCTTATGATATTACTTTACGGGACCGGTATGCCCTGTTCGCCTTCGGCGGTAACGATGGCAATCAGCTGCTGTCCAAGGTGCTGAACGATAATCTGTATGAGAGCGGGCGGGCAGATGCCTTTAATCTGCTGCCGGTAAAGCTGGATTCCTCTTCGCTGAACTGGAGCCGGCCGCTTGGCAGCTACGATATCTTCCGGCGGCAGATTATTGAAGATATGAAGTATAAAGCACCTGTTGATTTCGCACTGGAGCTGGCAGGAAAGCTGAAACCCCTGTCTGCGGCAATGACGGAGGCTTCACAGACAACGCAGATACTGGGAGACCTGCAGCCTCTATATACTCAGCGTGAGGAAGCATTGGAACTTATGCTGCAGAAGAGAAGAGAGGCTGCTGACAGTACAGTGAAGCTGCAGAAGCTTCTGATGAATCCTCCTGCTAATCATATATATCCTGCTGGGCTGGGCTCCATTGCCTCTGCTGCGGATATCCCGGCGATGTATAACGATTATTTCGCCAAGTATTACGAGGATTTGTTCCGGGATACCAAAAAACCGCCGAAGTACTCAGGAGTTCTATCGCTGTATAGAAATCAAGTATCTGATTTGATCAGCCGGATACCTGGTGTTCTGGCTGAGGTTCAGGCAGACCATAACTCCCGGTTACAGGAGGCCAGATCAGCACTTACGAAGGTTGAGGATTTAAACCGGCAGATGAAAAGCATGCTCGATCAGTCAATGGCTGCCGAAGATACTGCCGGAAATGATCCTGCGCGGAACTGGGACATCCCGGGGAGCGCGGAAGAAATGAATTCAGAGCCGCTCAGGAAGCTGAGGGAACAAGCAGCAAGCCTTATTCTCCCATCATCCGAGTTTAGTACTATGGACAATAACTTAGGGGAACAGGAACAGGCTGCAATGAACCTGGAGCCGGCAGTATCCGGATTACCAGCCGTATTGAGTGCATTATCAGGATCATCTGGAGAGTATTCAGGCATGGTTACAGGTGTTCTGAATGCTTCAGGGACAATTCATAGTTATATACAGAATTATGGCGAGCATGGATCCATTATTACAGCTGAGGCCGCGCAGATTGACGGCCGCCGGACTTCGGACAGTGGGCGCAGGCAAACGGAACAACAGGCCAAAACCAAGCTCGGGGAGGCTATGAAACTGCTTAATGAGATCCGCGGTCTGGGTGAAAGCGCAGAAGAAGCCGTGGAACGGTACCGTAGTCTGCGTCAATACTACGAGGAGAATGTCTCTTTCAATGAGGGTATAGAGCAGGAAGCAACAGTTACTGTGAATAGAAGTGATCAGTATACTGCCGGAAAATCATCAATGAAAAATATGGACGGCTTGTACTCAGCGATGAGCAGTGTTCTGGAAGGCGCCAGGGACAGATTGTATCAAGCAGAGTATTCAGCAATGTATTTCCGTCATTTTGATCTATCGGCGCTGACTCCGCTGGCTTCTGGGTCTGCAGAAGGATTCGGAGAAAAGCTCGGGGAACAACTTGATCCTCAGGCTCAGGAGCTGGAGTATATTCTGTACGGCTTCTATAATCCTGCCGGGAATGTAGCGGCGGCATATGGGGAGATCTTTGCCTTGCGCCTGGCCGTAAGGACTATGGAGGGAATGATAGAGAAAGCCAGTCTGGGCAATCCGCTGGCGGTCCTGGCTGCTGCACTTTTGTATGGAGTTGAACAGGCTGTTCAGGACATGCTTCTGCTCTGCAGGAACGGGGAGATTCCCTTATCCAAATATATGACCGCGAAGCTTACCTATCGTGATCATTTGCGGCTGTTCCTTCTGCTGCATGGAGGAGGGGAGGAGCAATTGGCCCGGATGCTTGCACTTATCCGCCTGAATACCGGCACTGATCCGGCGGGGAAGTTCACGTATGCCTCAGCAGAGCTCACAATGGGCATGCCGCTGTGGTTTCTCCCTGGAGTAGTGAAGCTGGTGGATTATAGTGCAGGACTCTCCGGGGACGTCCGGGGTAAGAATTATTTCAGGAAAGTAGGGGCCGACTTTTCTTATTGAAGGAGGATTGGCCGAATGAAGCTCTGTCTGCGGAAATCGCCGGGCCCGCGTGATGAAGGCAGCATGGTTGTAGAAGCGGCGCTGGTTCTACCCATGTTTCTGTTATTTGTCCTGTTCCTGATCTTTATTGTGCAAATGACACTATATTCCACGGCGCTGCAGAGCACGGTTTCCGATACGGTTAAAATAGTCTCGGCGCATATGTATCCTGCGGCTTTGGCCGCACAGCAATGGGATGATGCAGGTGAAGCAGAGAACACAGATTCGTCCGCTGGCTCTGCCTCCCCGGGTGTATGGAGTATTCCGCGGTTGTCGCTTGCCGAATGGAGCGAGCATTATGTGAAGGAGCTTCCTGAACCTATGGAATCTTGGGTCAGCGCTGCAATCCAGCAGGGAGAAGGGCCGCTCCAGAAGGTGCAGGCCGGAGCTTCCGAGGCCGTATTGGATATAGCACTTAAGCCTATGCTGAAGCCGTATCTGTCTTCGGACTGGCTTGAATTCAGCCGGATTCATGTGTCCAATGTAACCGTCCCTGATCTGAATAAAGGAACACATCCCTACTTCGGATTGGTAGTCAGCTATGACTTGCCGATGAATGTCCCGTTCCTGAATCAAAAGATTGTACTTGAGGCCAGTGCAGTCGAACGCTTATGGGTCGGCAACACAGATGTATCCGGAGATGGCGGTGCGGCCGGACCTGATGAACAAACAGGCACCATTGTCGTCCTGGAGAAGCCTAATCCGGGCGTGGCGAACCATCAGGGCATGATAAAGGTTAAGGTGCCTCCGGGCGCTTCGGCGAACCTGGCCATTTTTTACAAGAGTGGTCAGAGCACGGCCAAATATCTGGGCTGGAAGCAGGCGGATGAGAACGGATATATCGAATGGGAATGGAAGATAGGCGTAAATACAACACCGGGGACCTGGCCCTTCGTCATTTGTTTGGCTGACGGCACCACCTTGGAGGCTACTTTTACAGTTGTGAAATAACTGAAGTTTACGGGAAGGGGAGTGCGGATGACAGAATGGGCTTTTTGGGGCTGCCTGCCGTTCCTGACAGCAGCATTTTTCACCGATATACGCTGGATGAAGATCCCTAACTGGATTACATTGCCTGCACTTGTTGCAGGAATATCCCTGCAGGTGATTATGAGCGGCCGGCATGGACTGCTCTTATCTTTGTGTGGTGCAGGTTCGGGGTTTCTGCTGCTGCTGATCATGTATTTTATCGGGGCAGTGGGGGCTGGAGATGTTAAGCTTTTTGCCGGAATTGGTGCCTGGACTGGTGTATTGTTCTCCCTGCAGGTAATTGTGTATTCTGTGCTGTTGGGAGCCGTTGTCGGCTGGATAATGATTCTCTTCAGGCGGGAATCAGGCCGGAGGGTACGCGGTATATTAAGCAGAACAGCGGGATTCCTGCTGCTCCGTAATACGGATATGTTCAAAAAAGGACAGGGGAGTGATCTGCTCCGGTTTCCTTTTATGCTGGCTGTTTTTCCGGGATTTATCTGTGCGTATTATTATTTCTGACTTGAGGTTTGGAGTTATAACAGCTCAGGAGGTGAAGCTGCTTGTTTGGACTGGAACGTGATTTCGTGCAGCAGGATGGGATAACGATGCTGCTCGGTAAGCCAGAGGGATTGGCGGCAGGAGAGCTTAACATGGTTCAGGCCCGCATGCTGATGAACACCGGTATTCCGCATCATCTGCGGCTGCTTCTTAGAGAGATAGACCTGCAGGTGACACTGGCATATACCGTATCAAGACGAAAAATGCTGGGGGCTCTGCTCAAAAGTGAGAGGCTGAGCATGCTGGAATTCTTCGGGCTGCTGCTACAGATCGCTGCAGGTATGGAGGAGGGGCGCCTGTATATGCTGCGTGCAGAGCAGTACGCGTTGCATGAAGACTACATCTTCATTGAGGGTCCGTTAAACAGTGGAAAAGTGTTCCTTACCTACCTTCCACTGCAGCATACAGAATCAGCTGTAAGTCCGGGGGAGTCATTGAGATCGCTGATCATGGTATTTATGGCGGCCATCCATGAGCTGTCCGGCGACGGAATGCAGCGGCTGCTGCAATACTGCGGGGAGGAGGCTTTCAGCCCTGCAGGGCTTAAGGAACTATTAGCAGAATTGCTGACAGGGGCAGACCAATACAGGGCTCCTCCTGAAGCCATGGGGCTGGTTCAGGGGAAGCTGGCAGGAGAATCAATTCGGTCAGCAGACAGAATGGAACAGCCTCCGCTCCGTAATCTGGAAGAGCCAAAGACGGCTTTACCGGGGAGAGCAGCCTTCGCGTGGGAGCAAGGAGATAAAGACACAGTGCCTCCTGCTCCTGGACAGGCGCCAGATCAGGCTCCATGGATGAGCGGCGCACCGCGGCTGAAGCGGAAGGATGGGGGAGCAACCGGAGAACAGCTGATGCCTGATATGCCTGAACATACCCTCCAAGCTGCTGTGGACGGAACATCATCGTATCGGACGTATATTGTACTTGGTGCAGTGATGTGCGATGCGTTGTTATGGAAGTTTCTCTATTTAAATAATCCCTTGACGCTTTGGCTTGCGGTCTGTGCAGCAGTAACTCTGGGGCTGGCAGTTGTATGCTGGATGGTGTGGATCGGTAGGATTACCCGGGGCGGATCTGAGGAAGAGGAAGAATTTTTGGAGGAGGGGACAGAGGACAGGAAGGGTACCGGCCGGAAGCTGAGGAATGAGCTGGAATGGGATTTTGGCAGAAATCCGGTAGCGCCGTTCCGGACTTCAGCTCCCGCTTACATGCGTTCAGAACAAGCATCATCTGCTGAAATCTCTTATCTTAGGGGGACAATGGCAGGCGGACAGGGTACAGCCCCGGAGATTGCCGAGGAACGGATTCATGTGAAAGAAGCGCCTGCTGCTGTAGCTGCCACGGCGCTGCTTATCCGGGAACCGGAACCAGTTAAAGGGGGTAGGCTCCCATCAAGCGGGCGGGCAGTTCCTTATCTGGAAAGAAGCGAGGCGGATGACGGCGGAACTCCTGAGAGAATTGAACTAAACCGCCCCAGCTTCATTATTGGCCGCTCTTCAGAGGTCGCCCAGTATGTAGAGACATCTGAAGGGGCATCGCGGGTGCATGCCGAAATTTCCAGAAGCGCCGGCGGGTATATCCTGAAGGATCTGGACTCCAGGAACGGCACACTTCTCGCTGGTGAGGTTATGGTTCCTTATAAAGAGTATCCGTTGACCGAAGGAGCGGTGTTCACGATTGTTAAGGGCTGCTATACGTTTCACACTTGAGATTTCAGCTGTTCAAGCGCCGGCTGCAGGGTTGGATAGGTGAACGTGAAGCCGTTATTCACTGCTTTGGAAGGAAGTACGCGCTGTCCCTCAAGCAGAATTTCTGACAGCTCACCTACGGCAGCCTTCAGCAGAAATGCCGGGACGGGGAACCAATGCGGACGATGATAGACTTTGCCGATCATGCTTCCGAATTGTTCGTTCGTAACCGGATGCGGTGCAGTGGCATTGACAGGACCCTCGATCTCAGGATGAAGAATGCAGAATTCGATTAGCCGGACGATATCCGTCAGGTGAATCCAGGACAGCCACTGCTTGCCGCTGCCGATTCTGCCGCCGAAGCCAAGGGAGTACGGCAACCTCATTTTGGGAAAAGCACCGCTCTCATTGCCCAGCACAACGCCTGTGCGCAGTTTGACCAGCCGGCAGCCGGAATATGCTTCATCGGCAGCCTCTTCCCAGGTCTTGACGACTTCTGAAGGGAAGTCTACAACGCGGGTTGGAGAAGATTCATTATAGGTATCCTGCCGTGAAGTCCCGTAAATGGCGACAGCAGAGGACTGGACGACTACCTGGGGCTTATGCAGCAGCGTCTGCAGCAGCTTCCCTGCTGCGGTAACGGTTTCCAGCCGCGATTTCATAATCGCCTGCTTGCCGCTTTGAGTCCAGCGCTGGCTAAGGGAAGCTCCGGCAAGATTAACCAGTGCATCTGCGCCTTCGGCAGCTTCTGGATTTGATTTCAGACTGTCCCAGGTAAGATAGCTCAGACCCGGATGAGATCGTGGGTTCGCCGGAAGCTTGCGGCCGACACTAATGAGCTGATGCCCGCTTTGCAGCCAATATTCGGTCAGCTCGCTGCCGATGAAGCCGCTGCCTCCGCAAATGATATATTTCATAGGGGTGCTCCTGTTCTGGACGCCTGACCATGGCGTGACCTGATTAGCAGTTATTTGACTAAATGTTTATAAGGTGTGTAGTCGATGCCGTTCTTTTCCAGGAAGGTAACCAGAAAGCGGTTATCGCGCCGTGGTGTGGCTATAATATAGCCTTTGATGCAGTGCTCGCGGGTTACCTCCGGAGCGTTGCTCTCCACAGCAATTCTGCCGATCTCGGCAGCAATGGAATGTTTGGCGATGTCGCGGAAGGGGCCGGGTACCGGCTGAACCAGCTGGTCCAGAAAAGCCTTCATCTCGTCGCTCCATAGTGGACGGCTGCGTTCTACCCAGTAATTCTGCCAGTCCAGCTTGGACTTGCCGTCAGCCTTGGGCAGTACCTTCAGAAATTTGCGGAACATAAAATAGCCGCCGATGCACATACAGCCCAGCAGTAAAAAGGTCCAAAATGCGATGGAATTCATAAACCAGTTGCTCGGAGCTGCAGATAACAAGCTTGAGGGTGAATGAAAATGCATGTATACACCGCCTTTGACAATGATGATTGTCACTTTCCTTTTACTCATCTAAAGTATAGCGTATTTCCAAAGTTTTGCGAAGCGGAAGCGGCCTTCTGGGGCTTGCCTAGATTTATTTTCCCGATCACGGTAGAATAAGGGTTAATTCGTGAAGGAAAGAGGGAAATAGGCATGCTGAAAATAGGTTCACATGTGTCCTGCGCGGACAAGGGTCTCCTGAGCGCGGCCAATGAAGCAAATGAGTACGGATCTACCTCGTTTATGATATATACGGGAGCGCCGCAGAATACGCGCCGTAAGCCGATTGAATCGATGTTCCCTGAGGAAGGGAAGCTGGCTATGGCGCAGAATGGCGTCGAAGAGATTGTGGTTCATGCCCCATACATTATTAACCTGGGCTCCTACAAGGAAAGCACCTACCAGCTGGCAGTTGATTTCCTGCAGGAGGAGATCCGCCGTACCCATGCGCTCGGTGTTAAGCATATCGTCCTGCATCCGGGTGCATTCACTGACAAGGATGCCGAATACGGCATTCAGCGTATTGCAGACGGACTAAACGAAGTGCTGGGCGGTACGGATGAGACGGAAGTGCATATTGCTCTGGAAACAATGGCCGGCAAAGGAACAGAGGTCGGGCGCAGCTTCGAGGAGATTGCTTCCATTATCGATAAGGTCGTACATAATGAGCGCTTGTCCATTTGTCTCGACACTTGTCATATTCATGATGCCGGATACGATATCGTGGGCGATCTGGATGGCGTGCTGAAGAAATTCGACGATACCATCGGCCTGGGACGGCTCGGCGTTATCCACATTAATGACAGCAAGAATCCACGGGGAGCGGGCAAAGACCGCCATACTCCGATTGGCTCGGGCTATATTGGTTTTGAGACGATCAACAATGTCGTACATCATGAAGCACTGGCAGGTCTGCCGTTCATTCTGGAGACCCCGTGGATTGGCAAGGATGCCAAGAAGCTTCGTCCAATGTATGAAGTGGAAATTGCTCTGCTGCGCGGGAATGTGGCTGAACGTTTCGGAGCGGAGTTCCTGCAGGAGCTAGAAGAGCTGCATGCTTTTTTTGCCAAACAGGAGCTGGACTCCCGCCGCTATGTGCTTGATGTATGGGAATTGCTGAAGAATGATGCCAAAGCCAAAAAAGCCGATCCCCGTGAACCGCTGGAACGTCTCTATGATCAAGTAATTGCCGCCGGATTATTCCCTCAGCTTAGTGAGGAAGCTGTCAACCAGCGGCTGATCGCCTGGCTGGCAGGCAAGCAGCTGCTCGTGAACGCTTAATCCAACAACAGATTGCGCAAGCAGATGAGAGGATGGACGGAGAAATATGGAGTTACATGTGAAAAGAGATCATTCATCAGGCGGACAATATCCGGACCGGGCGCGTATGCTCATTTCCTGTCCTGACGGGCCGGGAATCGTAGCGGCGGTGTCGCATTTCTTGTACCAGCATGGTGCGAACATTGTGCAGTCGGATCAATATACGATGGACCCGGACGGCGGAATGTTTTTTATGAGAGTGGAGTTTGACCTGCCTAAGCTGGATGAACGGCTGGAAGAGGTGCGTACGATTTTTGGCGGCGTTGCCGAGCGCTTCAAGATGAACTGGCAGATCTTCAATGTAAGCCACAAGAAGCGGCTGGCGATCTTTGTATCCAAAGAGGATCACTGTCTGGTGGAGCTGCTCTGGCAGTGGCAGGCCGGTGATCTGGATGCGGATATTGCTCTCGTGGTCAGCAACCATACGGACATGCAGGCTTATGTCGAATCCTTCGGTATTCCATTCCATCATATTCCGGTAACGGCAGATACGAAGGAAGCAGCCGAGAAACGTCAGCTTGAGGTGATTGGTGATGATATCGATGTGATCATTCTGGCCCGGTATATGCAGATTATCTCGCCTTCGTTCATCGAGCATTACCGGCACCGGATTATCAATATCCACCATTCGTTCCTGCCGGCATTCGTCGGCGGCAAGCCGTACGCCCAGGCGTATCAGCGCGGGGTCAAGATTATCGGCGCTACTGCCCACTATGTGACTGAAGAGCTGGACGGCGGTCCGATTATCGAGCAGGACGTGCAGCGGGTCAGCCATAGCGATGATGTGAACGAGCTTAAGCGCATCGGACGCACCATTGAACGGGTAGTTCTGGCCCGTGCGGTGAAATGGCATATTGAGGACAGAATCCTCGTGCATCATAATAAAACAGTAGTTTTTAATTAAGCAGCGAAGCATTCCAGTTAACCTTTACAACCACCCCGGTAAAAGTCAGGAATCACACGGAACGCGGATGTTCATAACATCCTTCCGGCCTGATTTTTACCGGAAACATCTTCAGCCGGGAGCTTCTCCCGCAGCCTCAAGCTATACAACAACCTCACAGTAATAATCTAATACACTTCTCACCACTACAGGTAAAAAAGCATTTTACCGGCATTTTGGATCTTAAGCCAAAGTGTATTTTGTTATGTGCAGATTTCACATTCAAAGGGGGTAAAGGGCTTGTCATCGCAACGCGGACATTTATTAAAACGCAATTACATCTTTGCCTTTCTCATCCTGACCACCGGCTTCGGCGGACTGCTTGGCTATGATCTCTATTTCAAACCCTATGTACTCTCTCAGACTGTCGTCAAAATCAACGTGGATGGCGGAGGCTTTTTACCGAAAAATTATGAGCTGAAGCCCGGAGATCTCTATCTGGATTCCGTGCAGACCAAAGACATTCCGGCTGGTGTTATCCGAAGCCTGGATCAGGTGGAACGGAAGATTACGAATGTGAATCTGACGGATGGCAGTATTCTGACCGAATCACTGATTGATGTGAGCAATCTGGAGCCGCAGCAGGATGAGGGGATTTTCCCCATACCCAAAGAGGCGATCTATGCCATTAACGGTTCTCTCCGCAGCAGAGATAAAGTGGATATTTATCTGGTAGAAGGGGATTCGCCTTCGAAAAACCAGCCGGCGCTTCCCGGCCGCAAAGTATTTCTCAGCGGAGTAACCGTGAATTATGTGCGCACTGAAGACAACAATGATGTGCTGGATTCGGAGAATGGCAACAACAATAACCGCTTCACCTCGACCGGGAAAGTAGCTACGCCGGAGCTGAAGCTGAAGAAGAGTGACGGGGAACTGCTGGGGGCATTTTTGGAACAGGGCAAGAAGCTGTGGATCGTAAGAGTGGAGTAGGAGAGTAGAGCAGAAGGGAGGAAGGACGAGCTTGAAAATATTCAGTCTGGGTATGGATCAGCTGACAATTAATGAAATAAAGCTTGCCGGGTTTACGGTCATTGCCCAAAGCGTGCTGCCTGAGCCGGCGCAGGCCGGAGGACATTTGCTGATGGTGACAAGCGAGCAGGTACCGGTATCCGGACTCAGCGGGCTGCGCCGGAGTTATCCGGATTCCAACATTTTGTATGTATATCTGCAAAAAGGAGTGAGGGGGTATCAGGCCATTCATATGCAATGTGAGAGCCTGGGGATTTTCTTCATGCCTCCGCGTTCCACCTCATCAGCGATCATCGATAAGCTGCGCTACATGCTTGAGGATGAGCAGGCAGAGCGGGGAAATCTGATCGGATTCTTCGGGTCCGGGCCGGGCATTGGCTGTACAAGTGCAGCTAAGCTATTCGCCAGACGGATTGCGGCTTCGGGGCTGCGGGTGATCGTGCTGGGTCTTGATCTGTACGATCCGGGTTATGACCGTAAGACAGCAGTCAGTCTGGACAGGCTGCGGCCGCGGATTACCGGCAAAATGCTTCACGATGAGGACTTTGCCGGGTTTGTGAAACAGGAAGGATATTCGTATCTGCCGGGCAACTTCGATTATTTAAGCGCTCAGGACTATCAGGAGGAGGAGATCGAGTATTTGCTGGCCAGAGCAAGTGACAATGCCGATGTAGTGGTGGCTGATTTCGGGTCCATTCCGGAAAGTGCAGCCTGGTATGTGGGTATGCAGAAATCCGTCCTGCGGATGATTGTAACGCATCCCCGTCATGAATACAGGCTGCAGCCTCTGATGGAGCTGGCCGGGCATATGGATCTGCATCCGCAGGATTTCCAGTGGATCATTAACCGCAGCAATGTAGAAGAGCTGACCTCCTCCAAGAATCTGGCGCTGCGCTTTGGCAGTGAGATCCTGCTGGAGCTTCCGTATTACCAGCCTTTCCTGGAGAGCCTGCCGCTCGGCAAAAAAGAACTTCAGCATGTAGACGATAAGGTTCATGCGTTACTGGTCTCGCTGGGTCTGGCCTTGGAAGTCCGAAAGAAGGGAATATTTCAATGATTGAATATCCGGATGAAGCTTGGCCGCTGAAGCAGGGGCGAATTCCATCAAGATGGACTCCGCTAGACCCTGAGCATGGAAGACGGCAGGAAGAGGAGGACGGGAGCGGACAGGCACTGCCTGGATTAGCGAAGGAGACAGAGGACATACGGCTTTTCTCACTGAAGCAGAGCGTGCTCCGTACCAGTAAACCCGGCAAGGAAGACTTCTACGGCTTTCTGCAAAAAATGAAAAGTGAAATGAACGCCGGACTGGAGCGTGAGGATGACAGCTATTTCGAGCTAAATGCCAAGGCGTTGATTGGTGATCCGCAGGCGGTCAGCTTTTTCATGAACGAGATCGAGAAGTATTTGCGCCGCACCCCGTTTACGGGCAAGGTGCCCGAAGCTTACCGTACAGCCGCTGAAGCGCTGTTTCATGAATGGAAAGGGTTCGGACCCGCTTACCGCTGGTTTACGGACCGGGCTTATAGTGAATCAACCGGTCTGCAGATGATCGGACGGCAAATTTTCTATAACCACCAGGGCAGGTTTGTAGCTTATCCGTATGAGATGCCTTCGCTGGATCGTGTAGAGCAGCTCAAGCGATCACTTTTGAAAAGCGATCCCAACAAAAAGCTGAACAAGGATAACCCTTCGGTGGAATTCAAAATGGATGATCCCCTCTGGCCGGGGCGGTTCATCCGGTTAGCCATCTGGGTGTCTCCACGGGTCTGGGAAGGCTTCACCACTATATCGCTGCGCCGCCAGGTCGTCGAATTCCTGGATCTGGATGATCAAGCTGGCACAGAATGCATCCCTGCGGAAGCGATTGAACTGATCCGTGCGCTTACGGGTACGTTTCGTAATACGATTATCGCGGGTGCCGTAGGCTCGGGCAAAACCACTTTTGCCAATACAATTGTCGGAGAGCAGCTGCTCGGTTCCTCCTCCTGCATGGGAGTGGTGATGATTGAGAAGCATCCGGAGTCAATTCTGCCATATCAGATCAAGGGCCACCGGATCATTCCAATCCAGGCATCCAATGAGGAGCTGATGGAGGTCGGCGTGGAATCGCTGCGGCATGACCCGAACATTCTCTATATGACGGAGATGCGTTATAACGAATGGGAATTCTATCTGTGGAGCGGCGAGAAGGGCTATGACGGCATTACCGGAACCTTTCATACGGTGGATTCGGAGGATATTCCTTACCAGGGTGCATTTGCCGTATCTACACGGATTGGCGGCAGCCTGAAGGGGCATTTAATCTCAGCGCTGAAATCCTGTGAGCTGGTATTTATTCTGGAAAGTGTGCCCGATGGGAAGAAACGGCTCGCGCGGATATCCGAGGTTTTTTATGAGGAAGCAAGCAACTCGGTATTCGCTAATGATCTGATGCGCTGGGAGCCGGAGCAGTCGGCCTGGAGCTACAATGACAAGCTGACGCCGGGACTAATGCTGAAGATGAAGAAGAAGAATGCACGGGCCACGCGGCTTATGCTGCAGGAGCTTGGACATCTCGCTGCTCAGAAACCAATGGTGGACCCGCTGAAGGAAAGCTTGAAATCCAGGATTGTTTTGAACGAATGAGGGGGGAGCCTGTGGCGCTGCTGTACTATATCATCCAGTTTGTCTTTCATTTACTGGCCGCGGGCGGATTGTGGCTATTGGTGAAGCCGCTTATTGAGCGGCATTTATCGCAGTGGGGACAAAAGATGGATTTTCGGATGAACCTGAGGATGAGTCTGTTCGGCAAAAAGGTAAGCATGATTAATAAAAGAATGTGGCTATACCGCCATCTGGATGATTTGCTGTATTTTGCCCATAAGAGGTATGAGCCGGGAATCAGTGTTATGCGTTTTGTCACCCGTTCAGGCATGCTGTTCACGGGGGTTTTTCTATCGGGTCTGCTGACTCTGCGGGAGCTGCCGGGACAAATGAGCTTTAATAATCCTTTCCTGGAGGGGATTGTGTTAAATGACGGTACAGCTGTGCAGGACGCTTGGCGGCTCCCGCTGTTTCTGGCAGTTCTCTCGGCAAGCATTCCATATTTACGGATGAGGTATACCTATGCTCAGAGGAAAGTACGGGGGAGCTACGATCTGCTCGATGTGATCAAAATCGCCACAAAATTCACTCATTTATCTGCGGATTCCATTCTGTCGAGAACCAGTGATTTGCTGGCCGGGGATAATGTGCTGAAGACTCCCTTGAAGCTGCTTGGAGCGGCGTTTGCCAATTACAGTAATGAACGGGAGCTGAATGAGGAGGCGGGGCGTTTTGCCGGAGCGATCGGAACAACCTTTGCCGTAGAATTCGTATCGGATCTGCTCTATTGCGAGAAGGAAGGCACACGTTATCTCAAAAGCTCGCTCATGATGCTTAACCGCTCCATGGAGCAGCAACGGGAGACGATTCTGACGGTCAAAGCAAGCAGCAGGGATGCGATTAGCCTGGGACTGTACGGAAATCTGGTTGTGCTGGTTTCTTCGGTTGGAACATTTATGTACATGCTGAAGCCCGACGTCTATTTCAAACTGCAGTTTGAGACTACCGTTGGTCTTACATTTATGATGGTCATCATTGCGGGAATGTTCATCTCGTTCATGATCAGTACCATCCTCGCCAGGCCCAAGCTGGACTACCACTAAGGTGATGAATAATGGATAGATTACTACTTTTGATAGCCGTAACAGGTATTGTGTATCTCGCTCTATTGGTTTTTGTCAGCAGCAGCAGCCGCCAGGAACGTTATGTGCTCCGTCTCGGCGTGAAATGGAAGGCCTTCGGGGAACGGGTGCAGAATGAACGGCTGCAGCACTTGCTGAATCAGAGCGGTCTGTCCATATCAGCAGCCAAAATCACACTGTTCCGGTACTCGGCGGCGCTGATTTATCTGCTGGTTCAGACGGCAGGTGACTTCGTACGTTCAGAGCCTTTATCTATTTATGATCCGCTTATTGCTGCGCTTATTCTGCTGATTACCAGTCCGCAGCGGGTTCTGCCCCTTGGCTGGCTGCTGGTCTGGCTGCATCAGAAGACGCTTATTCAAAAAGACGGGGAGCTGATTTCCTTCATCCGTCTCTATGAGAATAACCGGCTGCGCAAGCGCGGGTATGTGGAATTTGGAGCTTTTTGTGCAGGGACAGCCAGCCACTTCAATTATATCCGTCAGGATCTATATGAGCTCTCGGAAAGGGCGGTAGATGAGGGAACCGAACGTGCGATTGAATGGTTTTGCGGCAAATTTCCAGAGAACCACGCTTTCATTAATGATATCCGTTCGATTCTGCTGGCGACGGAGGGCATGGATG
This sequence comes from Paenibacillus sp. FSL R10-2736, assembly GCF_038000245.1. Taxonomy (NCBI): domain Bacteria; kingdom Bacillati; phylum Bacillota; class Bacilli; order Caryophanales; family Paenibacillaceae; genus Paenibacillus; species Paenibacillus sp. FSL R10-2736. The sequence continues at coordinate 6,075,588 of NZ_JBBOBN010000001.1, read as the reverse complement.
ATGATCATGAAGCAGCGAATTATTTAAGGGAGCAGGGCAAGATTATCACCAAAATATCGAGCGACCAATATCTGAAGAAATGGTCCTTCATCGGCGATGTATCGACCATCATTAATGTAATTCCGTCTATCGCTACCTTCCTGATGATTGTATGTCTGGCTATGCAGTACATTATGCTGATTAAGGGCAATTTTAGCGGTGTGGGGATGTTTCAATGAGTGAATTTTTGTATATTCAAACAGCACTTAAAAATATAAAATAAAAAGGGAGATATTAACAATGAAAAAGGACGCTATTTCTACTGGTTTATTTATCGCTATCGGATTTCTGTGTGTGGCTATCGTAATCGCAATTCTGATTCCTGTCGTACGGGACGTAATTGACGATGCAGATGATAACAGACCGGTCATTCCGGCGGTTAGCCTGGTTGAGCCGTCAGGCTCGGGGGAAGCAGCCGTAACGTATACCATCGTTCCTCCTTTGGTTTAACGGAGATGAAGAAGGACTCGATTTCCGTCGCACTGTTTCTGGCTATTGGCTTTGTGATTGCGGGCATTTTTATCGCCGGGGCAACAAGCATTATCGGCGGCAGCCAGGATGATATCATTACCCATGTCAAAGCAGTTGAACAGTATTAAAAGGAGGCGCTGCGCTTGAAGGCAACCGTCCTCCGGGCATTGTTTATGTGGCTGGTGCTGTTCATTATCCTGCAGCCGATTTTTACGTATATTGATTATCTGCTGGATTTGCAGGTCAAAGCCAACACATCCTATATCACGCAAAAGGCCGCAACCGAAGGAATGGTTACAGCCTCTATGAGAGGCGAGGTCATATCGAACCTGAAGGCTGTCGGTTTTCCGGAGAGCTCTATTGAAATTACTAGCAGTACGGAAATGATTCTTGAGCGCAAGCAGCGGATAGATGTGTATGTAACAGCGCCAAGAGTAAACCTGTTTCCCTACAATTTCTCCGGCGTCTCCCAGCCGACACGTTATTATGGGCACGGATCGATCATGAGTGAATATCTCGATTAACTAAGGGATGAAGCTGACCAATGGATTATATTATTAAGCTGGCATTTGTCCTGCTGATCTTTATTTACTCCTGGTTTTTTCAAATTCAGAATCAGGAGTGGGACATCATGCGCAGTATGCTCAAGGATGCCAACAATATGGCGGTTCACGATGCATCACAGGAGTTGGACGAAGCAGCGCGGGCACAAGGCCGGTTGGTTATTGACCCTGATGAAGCCTATGATACCTTCCGCCACACGCTGCAGAGTAATCTGGGACTGGACGACGGCTTATCCCCCTTAGCGGGGAGCCGGCTCCAGGCTCAAGTGAAGATCGTCAAGTTCGACATTGTGGATGAAGCAACGGGAAATACGTTTCCCATGCTCTATGAAAACCCTGCGTACGGCATCACCAAATACATACAGGGACCTTCGGTCATCGCAGTTATTCAAACGGAGCATCCGGTCCTGATCTCCAGAAACAAAGTACAAGAAGCAATTACCGTGCCGGCGGTTCAAGAGTATAAGCTGAATCGTTAGCCATATTAGCTTCGGCGGGTCCTGATCCAACTACTACAATTAAGGGAGAGTTCGATTATGAAAAAGATGCTCAGCAAAACAATGATGGGAAGAACAGCTGTGAAAGCCTTACTGGCAACAGCATTGTTAGCCGGTGTAATTGCAGGTCAAGTTGGGCCTGTCAGTGCAACAGCTGCAAAGCCGACGGCGGCTCCGATTATGAGAGATAATCTTTCGAAGTACGGATTAGTGAAAGATGTGGAGCTTCCGGTAACAGTTGAGGCTGGCGGACTTAGTTATACGCTGGAGAAGATTATGATTTATGATGCAAAGTCCAAGGATGCACAAGCGCTGATTAAAAAATACGGGTATACAGGTACAGAGTCAGCAAAGTATTTTATTTGGACGAAGATCACAGTAGAGAATAAGAGCGGAAATACTGTTCAGCAAAATTATAAAGATTTAAGCGATAAATGGGGGTTGAGTTTTGGTGATGAAACTAGCCCTTTTACAACTATGCCTCAAGTCAACTACTCTAAACCAAATAGTACGGAAGCTGTATGGGACTGGAGCTTGGCACCTGGTAAAAAGTTAAGTACGTATCAGGCATATATTTATAGCGGAAAGTTTATTTCCTTTTATCTGAGAGTTGATAATAAAGGGGAACGAGAATATTTAGATATTGTAAATAAGCGAGATGAATAGAGAATATGAAGATTAATAGAATTTTTGCGTTGTCTTTTTTCATTATCCTAAGTCTGCTATTATCACCTTTCTTAAATTCCTCCGTACAAGCTGCCGATACAAAATCTGCATCAATAAGTATTCCTGTTTCAACAGGACTGATAGGGTCTGATAACAGCGCTAAAACCTTCCTTCTGGATCTTCCGAGTGGAGTAAACAGTTCAACTGTTAAGACAGGAACTTTCAAATATTCAGGCAATAACAGTGTGGTTAATGCCATTACTGTTGAGAATGGGAAAATAAAGATTACTTTAAAGGGAAATGCCAAAACAGAAACTTTCTCTGTAACAGGGAAAAATGGAAGAGACAATTTCATATCTAATCCTGGTAATTCTATCTGGCGTTATGCGGATGGTCGAAGGTGGCAAATAAATGATTATGATGAAAGACTTGATACTAACAAGAGCTATAATGCCAATGCTCAGGATTCATCAACTCCATCAGTTAAACCACCCGAAAGAGTTGTTACTACAAAATCAGTACCGGTTGACCCGGGGCAAGCAACCTGGTCTAAAAACGGGGTTAATACTGTACCTTACAGCAGCATCATACAGTCAAGTATTCAACTTATGTCTCTTGCTCTGGAGGGTGATTCAGGAAAGGTCAGTGCCAAAAATGGGAAATTTATTATTACGTACACGGTACCATCTAGCCATGTAAGACCAGAGCAGGTATCAGATAATTTTGAAAAAGGACAGTGGGTTGAAGGTAGACTTTATTATGTTCTACTTCCCTATTACTTCACAGCCAATGCCAAAGTCACCACCTACAGCTACGGCGGCCTAGTCACCTTCGACTACGGCCTCCCGGATGAAGCAACGCTCACAGGGGCAGCCATTCTTGAAAAGCCCTCACCCAACCCGGTAAAATTTGAAGATAAAGATGTACCGGTGCAGATCAACCTGAAGGGGGAGCTGTTGGCATATAAAGATTCGTCTAACATCGAAGAATGGGTGTTTTATGCCAAGGAAAAGGGGAATGAGAGCACACTGAAAACGCTAAAGGATTATTCTAAAACCCTTACGTCCTCAAAGAAAATAGATTTTACGATTCCAAAATCAAAAGTGAAGGCACCTAGTATCACACAGGAGTACGAATTGAGTGTAGTCGTGAGGTTCAAGAAACCCGTTGTAACCAAAACGGGAACCATCATTTCATTGAAGGAGTCCTACACCGTTAAAGCCGGAGTATATACAACTCCAACTCCTCCAGGCGGTGATTTTCCAGGACCAACTTCTCCTCCGAATCCTCCGCGAGAGCTGAAGCCGCCGATTGCTCTTATCTCAGCACCAAAGACGATTAAAGCAGGACAAGAATTTGAAGCCAGTGGCGCAGGCTCCTACGATCTGGATGGCTTTATCAAAAGCTATTATTGGGATACTCCTAATGCTGAAGGGGAATTGACGGATCGGCCGCGGGGGACTCTTTGGTACGATAAGGAGCATTTGGGCGAGCAGTCGCTGGCACTTACGGTTTTGGATGATGATTCGATGGCCGGGAGCACAAGTACTGAAATTACGGTCATTGAGCCGGTCCCGAATGCGTCCATTTATGCTGAAGGAACCTTGAAACAGAACCGGAAGGTCATTATTCGCAGTTATAGCAGCAGCCCTACACATTACCCGTTGGTAGATTCTAAAACTAAAATCACCATCACTGCCGTTTCTGGGGGGACTAATGCAGACATAAAATACAGCGGGTCGCTGAATGGCGTGCCAAGTAAAGATGTACTGTTTAAAAAGCCCGGCAGATATAAAGCAACAATCTATGTCGAGAATACCCTGGGGCTGTCTGCGAGCAGCGAGGTGTCGTTTGATATTGTACCGGATGAGAAGCCCTTTGCTTACTTCACACTTCCTGGTTCTGCGTATCGTAATCCAGCAGATGGTAATCAGGCGACCATCTCCATCGATGACATGTCCTATTCTCCCGATAAAGATATTGTGGACCGGAGGCTATGGGAATATCGCTACGATTCGAATAACAACGGTAATTTCGCAGATGAGAGCTGGGTCATCTTTAGTAACGAGAATTTAGATCGTCTCAATCTTAAAGTGCGGGATGTTGGACAGTACCTGGTACGGCTTACCGTGTTCGAAGAATTTGGGCAGCCGACCATAGATGAATTTGTAACACAGGATGATCGCCAATCGATCAACTCAGACATCACACAAAATGCTATTGAACGAATCTTTAAGGTTAAAAATCAGGCGCCAGATGTGGATTGGTCATGGTAGAAAGGAAAGAGCATGCAGAATTTTAAAAAAGCACTCTCTATTTTTATGGCTGCTGTTTTACTGCTTCTAACCTATCCTGAAGCTTTTTCGGAAAAAGCACGGGTAGAGGCAGCGGGTTATCCCAATGTGATCAACTATATTGATATCCGTGTTGAGGCATTTACTCAGATAAGTAAATGGGAACCCTCTATGGGGGGGATCGGAGATGTAATTCTTGAGGTGCCAGGTTTTACTCTTAAAAATGTCCGATTTGACCTGATAACTCGGAAGTTTGAGTATGATATTTTTTTGGATGCACCCATTGTAATGAAATCATCTAATCTAGATTGGTATTCTGACTTCTGGAGAACCAGATTTGTGAGTATTAGTACAGGATTTAGTTCACCTACAAGGAGCTCAACAGTCAAGCAAGACGAATGGACGGTAAGTGAGTTTCCGGCTACTCAAACTTCTAATACATTGAGTCTATCGGGTACACCTACGCAAGGATGGAGTCAACTGTGGGATCTAGAACCTCCAACCAAAGTAGATATTACAGTATGGTCGAGAGACAATCATTGGTTTAACACTCCTATCAATGGCTGGTCTAATGTAGCCTACAGGTATATTTATAATGTACCCCTAATTATCAACTCAGCGCCAAGTCTAACCGTAACGACTCCGAGCGAGCAGCAGCTCATTAACGAGCCAGGCTTCAGCGGGATGAATATTGAAGGATATGTACGCGATGTGGACAATAACGATGTGGTGGTCAGCGCGGAGATCCCGAATTTATTCTACAAGAAAGTAACTATACCGCAGGCATTATATAATAAACCATTCTCCATACCCATAGATGTTTTGGCAGATGGGATACCTCCTGGGCGGCATGCGATCACTGTCAAAGTCGTAGATCCCTACAACTTCAAAGACGAGAGGACGCTATATGTAAATGTGTCCTATAGGTTAAGGAATAAGTCTTTTATCTTAATCAATACACCTGTAGACATTTCGACATCCTACACAGATTATGAAGGGGACCCGAAGTATCAAGACAGGTACCGGTATGATCACGACCCGAACTTTTTTGATAATTCGATGGGGATGATTGGTGACAGTGGTCTATGGCGAACTTCCCAATACCAGTCGTTTCCCTACAGCGGGGTTTATACGGCCACCTTCCAGTCCCGGGATAATCCGAAGAATGATAATCTGTTCGATGATTACCGGCTATGGAGCCGTGATAATTTATCATCCATGACGTTTCATGTACACCGGAAGCCGATTGCTCTGTTTAGTGCGAAGCTAACGGGGGGATGGCTCCAAATTACAGATAGCTCCTACGATCTTGATCATATCAAGGCGTATAACAAGGGGTTGATGGACTGGCAATGGCAATATAAAAAAACCGAATCCGAAATGTGGATGGACGGGCAACCGCCTGCACAGCTGCCGGCAGCCGAGCAATATGATATCCGGCTACGGGTACGTGACGTGGACGGAGAAAACGGGGCAGGGGTTTGGAGTGATTGGTGTGTGCGTACCGTAGGCAGCGGTGGTAATCTTCCACCGGTTGCACTCTTTACGGTAGATCCCAACATTGTATCCTATCGTCAGTCTACAACGATCACCGACAAATCTTTTGACCCGGATAACGATCCACTTGATGTGTATAGCTGGACCGTGACAAAGGACGGTTGGCAGCAGGTGTGGAGTCATTGGGGCGGGGCAACTACACCTCCGAATATTGCCGCCTACGGAGTGGGGACTTACCAGTTAACCTTACAGGTCCATGATAATCGGGGACTTTGGTCAGAACCCTACAGCCAAACCGTGCAGGTCATGAATCATCCACCTGCAGCTGCGTTCTATATGCCATCTGAAGTGTACCGGGATACGGTAATTCCGCTGGAAAATTTGACGCCCGATCCGGACGAGGATGGGGACGGACTGAGTTATGGCTGGAACGCACGGATCAATAACTCCGGCTATTATTATACCAGCGGTAATCGGAGTCCAGTGATAACGATCCGTGATTTAATTTCAAACTACGGGATATCACAGCAGCAGGCCATCTCTGATGGGTGGGAAATGCGGCTTACAGCATCGGATGGATCGCTGAGTTCTAATGCCACTCGGTTGTTTACGGTCAAGAATCATGTTCCAACGGCAGGAATCAATGGACCAGCGGTTGTATACCAATATGACAACAAAACCTACTACGGTGTGGATACGGATGAAGACTCATCGGATGCAAGCAGCTTACAATACTACTGGAAGGTTATCAGCAGCGATGGAACCACAACAATGTACCGCACAGCCAATATAAATATAGATTTCCCTGACACAGGGTCCTACACCCTAGAACATTGGGTAGTGGATCAAATCGGTGCAAAGTCGAACGTGGCTAAGCTGAAGATTGATGTCATAGAAAACCAGGCTCCAGCTATCACGCTTACTGCTCCGGCAGGTACAGTTACAAATCCAACTGTTTTGGATGCAGAGCTGCAGGGCGATCCTCTCATTGGGTGGAACTACAGTGACCCGGAGAACGATTCGCAGGAGAAATACCGGCTGGAGTTCTTCGCGACAGACGGACAGTTGGCCAAAACAGTCGAGAATACAGATTCTACCGGCGGATTGCGTCAGTATCAGGTGCTTAATCCCACCTTTGAACGGTTCGCGATCTTCAGCCTATACGCCCGGGCTTATTCAAAAGGCTCCTGGTCGGAAGTCTCCAATGAAAAAGCCTTCATCATCGATAATCCGCCACATGCCGGTTTTACCCTGATGACGGATACGGGACGCAATGCAGCAGCGGTGCCCATTTACCGGACGGATGTACTGCAGATCACTAGCACTGCAACCGATGCGGATATCCCGAAGGGCGACAGTATTAAACATCAATATTTCCTGAAGCCTTCAAGCGGGACGGAAGGGCTGGCCAGCGTACAGGAGAGCTTCACCAAGCAGTTCACGTCAAACGGAATCTTCACGCTGCGGCAAGTTGTTACGGATAGCCTGGGACTATACCGGGAGCTGTCTCAGAATATAACGGTTGTGAACCGGCTGCCGCAGGTCACCATCACATATCCAACCAGCACCAGCCCATCCAGTCCGACCATTGTTAGCACACTCACCCCTGTGATTCAGTGGGATTATCAGGATGAAGACGGCGATGTGCAGCAGCGCTTCAAAGTACGTATTATTAATCTGGCAAGCGGGGCGGTAAAGGCCCAGTCCGGTGAACAGGTATCCGGCGCTAAACAGTGGAAGGTTCCTTCCGGCACGCTTGCTGAGAATGAGAAATATGCTGTGGAAGTTGAGGGGGATGACGGGTTCGGCTGGAGCAGTGTGTCTCCGCGCAAATATATGATGGTCAATCTGCTCAGCATTAAGGGGGCTGTCCAGCACACTGAGGAGTGGAACAGCAACCGTCAGGCTTACAATTTGAATAAAAGCGGGAATGCGGAGAGTCCGCGGGGGTATACTGTTTATTGGGCAGGCGAGAAATTCGTGCTGCAGGGCACGGCAACCGGATTGCCGGATACCGTTCAGGTTACAATGAGCGGAGGGTATACAGCGCAGCTGAGTCCGACCGGAAGTGACAAGACCAAGTGGACAGGCGAATTGGCAGACCCGTCGTTTGAACAGCTGCCGGATGGTCCGGTTACGTTCACTTTTACCGCCACTAATGAATTCACCACCAAGGTCGATTCGGTTACGGTAACCATCCTGGGGGATTGGTCAGAATACTACCAGAGTCATCGCGTAAAATAGCGGAACTTAGTCACTGCGTTACCGGTATCTTGTTCTTATGTGTTCATATCACGCAGCATCCTACGGGCGGAGGGTGATCGTTCAGACGATCCCCTCAGTCCGTTCTTCGTTTAAGCGGAGCATTCGTGCGGCAACCGCCCCCGGAACGGGTGAACTGGTGGTATGTAAGCTGGACGTAAGGAGAGCCACACGATTATTACGGCGCATATAATAGGAAAGTTTGCCGCTGAATATCTTGTGGGCACACAGGGACGAGGCGAAATCCTCCGGAGTTACGAAGCAGGAGGGCTTGGCCACCGGATGCACGGCCGTTTCTTCAAATACAGAGGCTACAAATTGTGAGCAGAAAAAAGCATCCTCCCTGTCGATCCGGATATTCAGCAGCACACCCACCAGGCCGAGCAGATGATATTTATAGCGCTCCTGATTCTGCATCATACCTTGGACATGGTTGTACATGGTGTCATACTCTTCGGCGCTGACTCTAAGCTGATAGATGGCACAGTCTGCACTGCTGTAGAACGGATGGATAAAGTTCTCATGGATCAGTCCGGCGATAAACGGATTGTGCACTCTTTTTCTCCCGAAGCTGTAGACCTCGCGCAGTTCACTGTCAAAGGCGATCGAAGCATGATTCAGCTCTGCTTTGGTGAACCATTTAATAATTCCGCTGAAGGCCGTACCCGTTCCGGTAAGCACAACATAGATATCTCTATTTGCAGTCATCTTCGAAATCCCTTTCTGCTGGAAGTAATGGATAATCCGGTAAAAAATATTGCTGAGGTACTTCCATCTTACTGTATAAATCAGCTTTGTAAAACAAACTTTAGTCTTAGATAGAAACTAGACTTAAGGCTAAGTCCCTCCATCCGCGGCTTGCATCCTCCCAAACCCTCCTGAAACTCTGTAAAGCTGGCGGTAGAGTGCATAGACCCGGCAGAAGCCGCTAACTATAAGCTGTAGCAAAAACAATTGGAAATGCTTCCACTTACGTGATACAATAATAGTCAAAATGACATTCTTGATTTGAGGAGGATTATTTTAATGACTGAACAAGCAAAAAAAGATCAAGCCATCCATAAAGAAGAAAACTCGACGGTGGACAACCTGGCCATCACTACGATCCGTACACTTGCTATTGATGCGATTGAAAAAGCAAATTCCGGACATCCCGGTATGCCAATGGGTTCCGCACCTATGGGATACCAGTTGTTCGCCAAGACGATGAATCATAACCCGGATCACCCGACTTGGGTAAACCGTGACCGTTTTGTATTGTCCGCCGGACATGGCTCCATGCTGCTCTACAGCTTACTTCACCTGAGCGGCTATGATCTGCCGATGGAAGAATTGAAGCAGTTCCGCCAATGGGGCAGCTTGACACCGGGACATCCGGAGTTCGGCCACACTGCAGGTGTAGATGCGACAACCGGTCCGCTTGGACAAGGTATCGGTATGGCTGTAGGTATGGCAATGGCTGAAGCGCAGCTGGGTGCTACTTACAATAAGGACGAAAATAATGTAATTGACCATTACACATATGCGATCTGTGGCGATGGCGACTTGATGGAAGGGATTTCTTCCGAGTCCGCTTCGCTTGCCGGCCATTTGAAGCTGGGCAAACTGATTGTAATGTATGATTCCAATGATATTTCCCTCGACGGCAAGCTGAACCTCGCGTTCTCCGAGAATGTGGCCAAACGTTTCGAAGCTTACGGCTGGCAGGTTCTGCGCGTAGAAGACGGCAACGATCTTCCTGCACTCGGTAAGGCTCTTGCTGAAGCTCAAGCAGACAGCAGCAAACCAACATTGATCGAAGTGAAGACCGTTATCGGCTACGGCAGCCCGAACAAACAAGGTAAAGGCGGCCATGGCGGTACTCACGGCTCCCCGCTGGGTGCTGATGAAGCGAAGCTTACGAAGGACTTCTACAAGTGGGTATATGAAGAAGATTTCTTTGTTCCGGACGAAGTACGCGCCAGCTTTGCAGAAGTGAAAGCCAAAGGGATCGCAGCTAACAAAGCATGGGATGAGAAATTTGCAGCTTACAAACAAGCTTACCCTGAACTTGCTGCACAGCTCGAAACTGCACTCAGCGGTGAGCTTCCAGCAGGCTGGGATGCCAATCTGCCATTCTACAAAGCAGAAGACAAAGCAGTATCAACCCGTGTCGCTTCGGGTAATGCGCTGAACGGTTTGACTGCCGGTATCCCGCAGCTGGTTGGGGGTTCTGCTGACCTTGAGAGCTCGACAATGACTCACTTGAACGGTCTGTCCCAGTTCACTTCTGAATCGTATGACGGCCGCAATATCTATTTCGGCGTCCGCGAATTCGGTATGGCTGCGGCTATGAACGGGATTGCACTGCACAGCGGGCTCAAAGTATTCGGCGGTACGTTCTTCGTATTCACGGATTACCTGCGTCCGGCTGTCCGTCTGGCTTCCATCATGAAGCTGCCGGTAACCTACGTGCTTACACATGACAGTATCGCTGTCGGTGAAGACGGTCCTACCCATGAGCCGATTGAACAGCTTGCGTCCCTGCGTATCATTCCAGGCCTTACCGTGCTTCGTCCGGCTGACGGCAACGAAACTTCGGCAGCTTGGGCTTATGCTATGGAGAACACAGCCAATCCGGTAGCGCTGGTACTGACCCGTCAGAACCTGCCGATCCTGCCAGGAACTGTGGACGGCGTTCGCGAGAACATCAAACGCGGCGGCTATGTAGTTTCTGATTCCAAGAATGGTACCCCGCAGGCACAGATCATTGCTACAGGCTCTGAAGTACAGCTGGCTGTTAAGGCTCAGGCTGCTCTTGCTGAAGAAGGCATTGATGTCCGTGTAATCAGCCTGCCGAGCTGGGATCTGTTCGAGAAACAGGACAAGGCTTACCGTGATTCCGTAATTCTGCCTGAAGTGAAAGCCCGTCTGGCGATTGAAATGGCGCAAACCTTCGGCTGGGAACGTTATACAGGCGATCAAGGCGACATTCTGGGTATCACTACCTTCGGCGCTTCCGCCCCTGGCGACACAGTAATCAGAGAGTATGGCTTCACCGTGGAAAATGTAGTCAGCCGCGTGAAAGCCCTGCTATAATAGACGGATTAACCATAAAGGGGAGAATAAGCATATGAGTCAGTTTACGGGCGCGACAATTCAAAAAGCAGCGAACATCTATTACGACGGAAAAGTTACCAGCCGTACAGTTACTTTAGAGAACGGTACTAAGGTGACACTCGGTATTATGCTGCCTGGAGTGTATGAATTCGGCACAGAAGGTCCAGAGACGATGGAAATCCTCTCCGGCAATCTTAAAGTACTGCTTCCCGGTACTGACGTGTGGAAAGACATCGACGGAACAGAAACGTTCCATGTTCCCGGCAACTCCAAGTTTGCGCTGGAAGTCTTCGCATTAACTGATTATTGCTGTTCTTACCCGATTGTGTAATTCGAAGGACCGAAATGAAGAAGTATTCCGGAAGCTCCTGCTCCCGGGATGCTTCTTTTTTATTCCACAATTCGACAAAAGATCAACATATTTAATCTATTATTGACGAAATAGGCACATTCTCATATACTTCCACTATCAATTTGCCAACTGGCGCTTCTGCTAGTAAAAAGATAGAGGAGATGGGGATGTGAGCAAGTCAGGCTTTTGCAAGGAAATACATAAGGTTGCGCTATTATTGTTCAGTTGTCTATTATCGCTACTGATATTTGTACCTTCAGGGACAATCTATGCAGCGGCAAATATAGTGAATCCCAATCAGGTCTATTCCTATACCCTTATGCAAAGGGATATTGAGAGATTAGTAGCGGAATACCCCGACCTGGTATCCTCCGAATCTTTGGGGAAGACCCCATATGGACGTCAGCTGTGGGCTGTGAAGCTGGGGCGTGGAGATTCTGCGCTGTTTCTTAACGGTTCCCATCATGCCAGAGAATGGATGACCAGCAGTTTATTGATGAAAATGACCGACACTTACGCCCAGGCTTATGATAATAATGAGACGATAGGCGGCTATAACGTACGCAGTTTACTGAATGAAGTCAGCATTTGGATCGTGCCGATGGTCAATCCGGATGGGGTTGCCTTGTCCCAGCAAGGGACGGCAGGACTGCCGGCTGATTTGGCCCAGATGCTGCGTAAGTATAACGGGAACAGCAGCAATTTTACCCGCTGGAAAGCAAATATGCAGGGAATTGACCTTAACCGCCAGTATCCGGCGAACTGGAACAGCATTAAGAATGCAGGTTCTTATCCATGGTATCAGAATTATAAGGGGAAGATGCCGGGGGAAGCTCCTGAAGTACAGATGATGATGAATTTCACGCAAAGGATTGATCCGGAAGTGACGATTTCTTATCACAGCTCGGGTGAGATCATATTTTGGCACTTCAATACGCCCGGCAGCAATGTGAACCGTGACAAAGCCATGGCCAGATCGCTTGCCAATCTGACCGGATATTCTCTGGTCGCTCCTGAGAAGAATCCTTCGGGCGGCGGATATAAGGATTGGTTCATCCAGGAATACGGCCGTCCAGGATTCACGATTGAAATTGCAAGCTATGCAGGGGAGAGCAATGTTCCGTTACAACAGTTCAGCGGCATCTGGTCTGAGAACAAGGTGGTTGGATTGTATTCTGCAGGACAGTCCTATTCCTTGTGGCTGAATAAGCAGAAGGCGGAGTATCTGCAGCAATCCATGAGCCTGCTGGCGGGCACGGAGCTTTATACGAAGATAGGGGCTTCTGCCGGAGGGATCCCTCTGCAGCCGCAGCAGCTTCAAGTCATTGCCAGGAAGGGTGACTGGTATCAGGTTCAGGCAACGGAAGGACTGGGATGGATTCATCCGTCCCCCGGGAAGCTGGCCATCATCGAGGGAATTACGGCAAATGCCGGATGGAGCGAACGTATACCTGCTTATCAGTATCCGGATGCATACTCGCCGAAAGTAACCTTTCTCGATCCGCAGACCGTCCCGGTATTGGGAAGATGGGGGACCTGGCTGCTGGCTTTAACGCCGGGCGGGAACCTGTGGATTGACGGGCGTAAGGCAACGATTACCTGGCCTGAAGAGGAGATAGTGCAGGATCCGGCAACAGGTGCCGGGATAACCGGAGAAGAACAGCCGGAGAGTGCTGCGGGTACTCTTTGAACAATGATAGGATCTTTACACTGTGATATTTAGCCTTCCGGGTGGCTGCTGTTGTCGCAGAATTCTCTCGAGCACCCGCTTATTGTGGCAGAGCTCAGGTGATTTTTTTGAAATCCTGCCCGGAATACAACATTGATGTGTATAGCGCTACTAAGACTAAGAAGACTACATCCTGCAGGCAACGAATTAGCCTTTATAATTGTGTATTTACATAAGCTCCGCTAATTAGCGGGGCTTTTTGGTGTGAAATAGGAAGCGTATATTCATATGTTAATGCTTGCCATATAACCGGAAATTTGTTACCATTATATAAGAACGTATGTTTGCAAATGGGTATGTACGGGTGTTCAGGGGAGTGGGATTTATATGCTGTACTCAGATAGTTACATAATCTTCAACTATGAGGAAGCCGGGACGGGCAAGCCATTGCTGATCATTCACGGTAACGGTCCGGATCACCGGGTGATGGCAGCAGGTATGGAACCTCTATTTCACGGCAGTGGTGGCAATTAACAAAATGTGTTGTATAGGACTGCAACTAAAAGGCGCAGCCTAAATCCCGGCTGCGCCTGCGGTAATTGTTAATTGAATATAAGTTTACTATTCCTGGTCAGCCTTGGCCCCGATCTTCTGGCCGATCCAGTCTTCGTAAGATTTCACCACAGCAGACAGGTCTTCATCCCCGTAGCCGTGATTGAAGCCCGCCTGGAACATACTCTTGGCGACACCAAGCATAGGCGAAGGTACGCCGGTAGAATCGCTGAGCGAGGATGCCAGCTTGAGATCCTTGAGCATCAGGGCAAGGGAGAACTGATTGCTGAAATCATTATCAATAATCTTCTGTCCCTTCAGTTCAGCCTGCTTGCTGCCTGCCGATCCGTTCTTCACCAGCTCGAGGAACTTGTCTGCGGGAACACCTGATTTCACGGCGATGGAGAAGCCTTCGGCGAGTGCGACATTATGAATGCCGACCATGGCATTGTGAGCGAGCTTGGCTACGGCACCGCTGCCGTTAGCACCCATATGCAGCAGCAGTCTGCCCATGGAGTCGAAGATATCACGGTGCTCTTCAATCACTTCGGCGCTGCCGCCAACCATGAAGACGAGGGTCCCTTCGATGGCCGCAGGTTTGCTGCCCGTTACCGGAGCATCGAGGAAGCTGCCGCCCCGTTCTTCCACGGCTGCGGCAATTTCCTTCGCGAGGCCTGGCGAGATGGTGCTGGAATCCACAACGGTGGTTCCCGGCTGAAGGGTAGCCAGAATACCGTTATCACCGTAGAATACTTCCCGGATCGAATCATCATTGCTGATCATGGTGATAATAACATTCTTGCCTTCAGCCGCAGCCTGCGGAGTTGTGGCAACCTTCGCGCCTTCCTGCTCCAGAGGTCTGCATTTCTCTGCTGTGCGGTTGTACACCGTAACCTCAAAGCCGCTGCGCAGCAGGTTAGACGCCATAGGCGCTCCCATCGTTCCGAGTCCGATAAAGCCGATCTGTTTCATTTCATTTCCACCTTTGCTCTTTGAGATCATAATATAGAAACTAAGTTTGTCTACATTCTATCAGAAGGTCCTGGCATGTTCCACAGAACAGGTTTCCGGTTCCGGTCAGTAAACGCTTCCATGAAATTTTCATAAACATGGTCCCAAAGCCGGGGATATGCCTTAAGACCTTGCCAGTCAAGGCAAATTAAAGTATCCTAGATAATAATGTTGCAACAAACGGTGTCAAATCTAAAGAGATAAACAGGAGGCTACCATTACCGATGTCCAAGAAGATTAATTTTGACTACACCAAAGCCCTTTCCTTCTTCAGCCAGACTGAGATTGACTATTTCGCCGCTCCGGTGAAACTGGCCCACGAACAGCTGCATAACAAGAGCGGAGCCGGCTCCGATTACCTGGGCTGGATTGATCTCCCTACAGCGTACGACAAGGAAGAATTCGCCCGTATTCAGCAGGCTGCCAAGAAAATCCAAATTGATTCCGATGTACTGATCGTTATCGGTATCGGCGGATCTTACCTGGGAGCACGCGCAGCTATTGAGGCGCTTTCGCATTCGTTCTACAATAACCTGTCCAAGGACAAGCGCAAGACTCCGGAAGTTTATTTTGCCGGCAACAACATCAGCTCTACCTACATCACGCATTTGCTTGATCTGGTAGAAGGCAAAGACTTCTCCGTGAACGTAATTTCCAAATCGGGTACGACTACTGAACCGGCTATTGCCTTCCGTATCTTCCGTGCAGCACTGGAGAAGAAATACGGCAAGGAAGAAGCCCGCAAACGTATCTACGCAACTACAGACAAGGAGAAGGGCGCACTCAAGAAGCTGGCTAACGAAGAAGGCTACGAGTCGTTCATTATTCCTGATGATGTAGGCGGACGTTATTCCGTTCTGACACCGGTAGGCCTTCTGCCAATCGCTGTAGCCGGAATCAACATTGAAGAAATGATGCAAGGTGCCGCAGCTGCAGCCGATGAGTTCAACAATCCGGATGTAGCTACGAACCAGAGCTATCAATATGCCGCAGTACGTAACGCACTTTACCGCAAAGGCAAGACTACGGAAATCCTCGTGAACTACGAGCCGTCCCTGCACTTTGTATCTGAATGGTGGAAACAGCTCTACGGCGAAAGCGAAGGCAAGGATTACAAAGGGATTTATCCTTCCTCCGTTGACTTCTCGACAGACCTGCACTCCATGGGTCAGTTCATTCAAGAAGGTAACCGCAATATATTTGAAACGGTTATCCAGGTAGAACAGGTACAGCACCATGTATCGATCGAGTCTGATCCTGATGATCTGGACGGACTGAACTTCCTGACAGGCAAGACGATGGACTTCGTGAACAAGAAGGCCTTCCAGGGAACCATGCTGGCGCACACAGACGGCCAAGTGCCGAACCTGATCGTCACTATTCCTGACCAGACACCTTATACTTTCGGCTATCTGGTATACTTCTTCGAGAAAGCCTGCGGCATCAGCGGATACCTGCTGGGTGTGAATCCGTTCGATCAGCCGGGCGTTGAAGCTTACAAGAAGAATATGTTCGCATTGCTGGGTAAACCGGGCTACGAGAAAGAAAAGGCAGAGCTGGAAGCCAGACTTACTGAGTAGTTGTAACCATACGCACAGATCATTCATACTAATGTAAGTCATCAGGGAGCAGTCCATAGGTAACCATTACCGGGGGCTGCTCCTAATATATATCAAATTATCATATGCATATTAAGGAATGGACAACAAATGCTGGAACAATACCGGACGGTACGTGCTCCCGGTTCACGGGAAGTCGTAATCCGTAAATCACGCTTCATCGGACATGTAATGCCGGTGGAGAGCGAAGAAGAAGCCGTGCAATTCATTGAAGACATCAAGAAGCAGCACTGGAACGCTACACATAACTGTTCTGCTTATATGATTGGTGAGAGGGATGAGATCCAAAGACAGTCGGATGACGGTGAACCGAGTGGAACGGCCGGGAAGCCGATTTTGGAAGTAATCCGCAGCCAAAAGGTTAAAAATGTCGCTATTGTAGTTACCCGTTATTTCGGAGGCATTATGCTGGGCGCAGGCGGACTGATTCGGGCCTATACAGACGGCGCAGTGCTGGCACTTGAAGCCGGAGAGGTAATCACCCGTGTACTGAGGCGGGAGGTGTTCGTGGAAATCGAATACACCTGGCTGGGCAAGGTGGAGAACGCGCTGCGGGGCAGAGGCATCCAGACTGGTGAAACTTTATTTACGGATAAAGTTACGTTGCTATGTCTTCCGCGCAATGATGAAGGTGACGCATTTATCGCATGGATAACCGATCTTACCGGGGCGCAGGCCCAGGTTACGGAAGGGCGGCGGCTTTACTACAGCGAAGGGGAATAAATTTATGGCAAGAAGAGCAGTGGAGCAGGAATTGTCGAGGGAAAGGATATTGGAGGCGGCGAGGCATCTTTTTATAACCAAAGGGTACCGGGCCATTTCGATGCGCAGCATCGGCCAGCATCTGGGTTATAGTCACGGTTCTCTCTATTATCACTTCAAAGAGAAGGCTGAATTATTCTACGCAATCGTAGTCGAGGATTTCAATCATGTGGCCACACTGCTGAATCAGGCAATGAGCATGCCCCCTGAAGAGGGAATGACCCGTGTTGAACAGCTGATCATGGAGTTCATCCGTTTCGGGCTGGATCATCCGTACCAGTATGAGATCATGTTCATGATCCGCGATGAAGAGCTGCTTGCTTATTGTAGAGCTGAACAGGGCCGATGTTTCGAGTTGTTTGCAGGTATTGTCCGCCGTCATATGAAGGAAGAGGGATATGTGTCGGAAGACTGGCAAAGTGTGCCGCTGACCCTGTTCTTGTCTGCTCACGGATTTATCTCCTATTATATTCAAGATAAGGTGCTGTTCGAAGATGTGAAGCAAGCCGCACTTACTCATGTCAAAGTACTAAGCCGCAGTTTATAATAGCTGTTTTTTTAGCAATCCGCACTTTAGAGCGTTGCATTGGTATAACATTGATTGGTGAAAGTGTTATAGAAGCTATAAATAATATAGAAAGCAGCTCCGCAGGAACCGGCGAAGCTGCTTTTCTATAACCTATTATAGGGAATAACGGACTACCCCCCGATGATTTTCAGATAATACTGCCGGTGTCTTGGACCGTCGAACTCACAGAAATAGATCCCCTGCCAGCGGCCCAGCAGCAAGGCTCCATCATGAATAATAATGGTTTGGGAAGGGCCTGCTGTGATTGACTTCAGATGGGAAGCGGTATTGCCCTCGGCGTGGCGGTATTTCGGATGTTCCCACGGATAGACTTCATCCAGGCGCATCAGCACATCATGTTTCACATCCGGGTCGGCGTTCTCGTTGATCGCAATCCCCGCTGTGGTGTGCGGACAATACACTACAATAATTCCGCTTCGCACTGCGCTTTTCTTCACATAAGCTTGGACCTCGCGGGTGATATCCCGTAACTCATCCCGTTTGCTGGTGCTGATCTCCATAGTATGAAGCATAATGAACTCCCCTCTCTTACATAGGCAAAATGAATGTTATATATACTTTAACCCAAAAGCTACGAAAGTAATTGACGGCAGCAAGCGGTCTTTGGTAAAGTAGTGATAACTTTAAACCAAGTATATTAATAGGAATAATTACAGCTTTAAAGACGAGTATACCGACCGGATAGCCGGAGGTGGGAGGCTTAACCATTGAATTCGTTGATTAGACACAAAGGCTGGACCTGGGGATTCCGTACAACTATTTTACTTTATTTTGTAGTGCTGATCGTGCTGCCGATACTCGGTGTCTATTACAATTCATTCTCGCTCGGTATTGGCAGTTTTGTCGAGAGTATCATTGATCCGATTGCCTGGAAGTCGGTCTTATTAACGCTTAAGCTGGCGGTAATCGCCACACTCATTAACGTGCTGCTGGGGACGATGATTGCCTGGGTGCTTATACGCTATAAATTTCCCGGAAAAGCGCTGCTGAACAGTCTCGTTGATCTCCCGTTTGCCCTGCCTACTGCCGTTGGAGGCCTAATGATTCTTCTACTGCTGGGTCCAGGGAGCCTAATCGGCGGTCTGGCGGAGTCGCTGGGGTTTGAGATTGTTTTTCATCAGCCGGCGATTGTGATTGCCATGGTCTTCGTCACTTTTCCCTTCGTGATCCGGGCGGTACAGCCGCTGCTGGAGGAGCTGGACGCTTCTGAAGAAGAGGCGGCGTATACGATGGGGGCTAAGCCCAGCCGGGTCTTCCTGCAGGTCATTCTGCCGTCGATGTCACCGGGTATGATTGGCGGGGGGATGCTGGCCTTCTCCCGGGCCCTCGCTGAATTCGGAGCGGTTGTGCTGGTGGCGGGCAATATTCCGGGTCGGACGCTGGTGTCTTCGGTATTTATTTTCGGAGAAGTTGAGAGTGATAATCCGGTGGGGGCCGCAGCGGTCTCCATCATTCTCCTGACCTTGTCCTTTCTTATTCTCTGGCTGATTAGTCTGCTGCAGATGCGGGGGAGAAGATCATGAGAAGACTCTGGATTACACTGACGTATCTCGTATTCTTCCTGCTGATTGCCGCGCCGCTGGGTAAAATGACGATTGGTGCCTTCAGCGAAGGCTGGGGCGGCTTCTGGAATGCCCTGACCCGGCCGGAGGCGCTGCACGCGCTGATGATGACCGGATTCGTGGTGGTCGTAGTCACGCTGCTGAATACGCTGTTTGGCATCATGATGGCTTTGTATCTGGTGCGGGCGAACTGGCTGGGACGGCGCCTGAAAAGCCTGCTGAACAGCATCGTTGACCTGCCTTATGCGGTATCGCCGGTGATCGGCGGTCTGATGATCGTCCTGCTGCTGGGGCCGGACAGTGCGCTGGGCGCGCTGTTTGAACAAATCGGAGTGAAGATTGTGTATGCTTTTCCCGGAATGGTCATTGCCACATTGTTCGTGACCTTCCCGCTGATGGTGCGTGAGGTGATGCCGGTGCTGCAGGAGATTGGCTCCCAGCAGGAGGAAGCGGCTTCGACGCTTGGTGCATATGGCTGGACGACCTTCTGGAAAGTAACCTGGCCTTCGATCCGCTGGGCCGTGATCTATGGAGTGATTCTGACGGTGGCCCGTTCGCTGGGTGAATTCGGTGCGGTGCTCGTTGTATCCGGAAATATTATGAACAAAACGCAGACCGCGACCACGCTGGTCTATCAGGATGTCGAGAATTTCAATGTTACGGCTGCGGGCGGTATAGCGCTGGTGCTGGCCGCATTCTCCGCGGGTCTGCTGCTGTTGATGGAATGGAGCAAGAGAAGAAAGGGTGTGCACTAGTTATGCATGTAGAGGTCCGGGGACTTAATAAGCATTTTGGAGATTTCCACGCCGTGAAGGACGTCAATTTCGGGATTACCAAAGGTCATCTGATCGGGCTGCTAGGCCCAAGCGGAGGCGGTAAAACCTCCATCCTGCGCATGCTGGCGGGACTGGAGACACCGGACAGCGGGGAGATTATTTTCCATGGCAAAACTGTGAATAACTTACCGCCCCAGGAGCGTGAGATCGGTTTCGTGTTCCAGAACTATGCACTGTTCAAGCACATGACGGTGTTTGAGAATATTGCCTTTGGGCTGAAGGTGAAAAAGAGTTCGAAAAATGCCATCCGTGACCGCGTGGCTGAGCTGGTGGAGCTTACCGGGCTGAAGGGCTTCGAGAAGCGGTATCCGCATCAGCTGTCCGGCGGGCAGCGCCAGCGTGTGGCTTTTGCCCGGGCGCTTGCCCCTGAGCCGCAGCTGCTGCTGCTGGATGAGCCGTTCGCGGCGATTGATGCCAAGATCCGCCAAGAGCTGCGTTCCTGGCTGCGGGAGCTGATTGAGCGTGTCGGCATAACCTCGATCTTCGTTACCCATGACCAGGATGAAGCGATTGAGGTGGCGGATGAGATTATGATCATCAACCAGGGCCGCCTGGAGCAAAAGGGTACGCCGTGGGATATCTACAAGGAGCCGAAGACACCGTTCGTGGCGACCTTTATCGGGGAATCGACGCTGATTGAGAGTGCCTCCGAGCTGAAGGGCTTCAAAGGGGCAGGCGGCGGCAAACCGACCAAGGCGCTGATCCGTCCCGAGTATATCGAGGTGGGCCACCTGCATGAATTCAAAATGGCTTCGGCCACCGAGCAGGGCATCGTGAAGCATCTGCATTTCCGCGGCAGCGAATGGCTGGTGGAGGTTGAGGTGAACGGGCACAAGCTGGTAACCTATCGCTCGTTGGAGAAGGAGACGCTGACTCCCGGGCAGGAAATTTCCGTGCTTGTGCACCGCGCCTACCTGTTCAATGATGAACACAGCTGGATTCAGGAGAACGGGCTGAAGGAAGATCCGATGCCTGTATTTATCTAGAAATATTTAAAAATAAAAGATGTAGGATGTGTCGCCGGTATGAGGCTTTTCAGAAGGAGCAGACAACTGCACGGATGGCTGGCTGTCGTAATGCTGGCGGTGCTCACTTTGACCGCCGCCGGCTGCGGAAATGAGCAGGAAGGTTCAACAGCTGCTGCGGCGCAGCAGGGGGACTTGACCCTGGTAGTCGGGGCTTACAGTGTAGCGAAGGATGCGATGGGCGAAATTCTGCCCTTGTTCGCGGAGGAATGGCAGGCCAAGACCGGCCAAAAAATCGTATTCCAGGAGTCCTATGAGGCTTCCGGAACCCAGGCGCGGGCGATTGCCGGCGGATTCGAGGCAGATGTCACCCTGCTGGCGATGGAAGGCGATGTTGAGAAGCTGGTCAAAGCGGGCCTAGTGGACAAGAGCTGGAAGGAACGCGGCGAGGCCGGAATGGTCACGCGTTCGGTTGTGGCCCTGGGTACACGGGAAGGCAACCCCAAGGGCATTCATGATTTTGCCGATCTGGCGAAGCCGGGTGTGAAGGTGCTCTATCCCAATCCGAAGACCTCCGGCGGTGCACAGTGGGACATCAATGCGATCTACGGGGCGGGTCTGAAGCTGTCTGAGGAGCAGGAAGGGGCGAAAGACCCTGCTGCCGCGAAAGCTTTTCTGGAGAGCATACACGCCAACGTGGAGTCTCTGGATAAAAGCGGACGCGCTTCGATGGCGGCTTTCGAATACGGGGTAGGCGATGTAATCGTCACTTATGAGAATGAGCTGCTGGCGCGGATAGCCCAAGGGGTGAAGTATGAGGTGATCATCCCGGAGAATACAATCCTGATCGAGAACCCCGCTGCAGTGGTGGACAAATATGCGGATGAGCATGGTACCCGCGAGGCATCAGAGGCGCTGGTGGATTATCTGACCACGCCGGAGGCGCAGGAGGTCTTCGCCAAATTCGGCTTCCGTCCGGTGAACGAGCGGGTCTACGCGGAGCATGAGAGTCGGTATCCGGTTCCTGCGGGACTGTTCGATATCAGCTACCTTGGCGGCTGGGAAGAAGTCCGTACGACCCTCTATTCCAAGCGTGGAATCTGGTATCAGGTGCTGGCCGGGATTTAGTTGGGGTTCTGGAGGATTCAGTCTGACGGATGATGGTTAGAGGAAATGGCATAATTCGTGATTCACGCTTGCGGTGAGATGCGGGCGATTAGGAGAGTTGTTCAGCGGCTGGATGCTGCCGGACGGCTCTTTGCTTTTGTATAGGAATCCCGCTGATACCGCTGAAAGTGGACGGTATGAGGAAATTAAAGGGATAAATCCCTCTGAATCCGCCGGAAGTGAGTGGCCTATAATCTACATAAGCTGCACAGGCCGCACAGGCTGCATAAGCCCCGGCTTGATTCACCCGTTTAGGATGAGTTTGTTCGTCTTCGTGTTGCGGGCGGGGAGGCGGTGGGATTCGGGATGCAGGATGCAAAGGGACGGCTGCTGTTTTATAATATACAGATTGAGACACTCTGAAATATTGCACAATGAAGGAGGGCGGGCTTATGGATACATTGATTTTTGGGGGAACAGGGGATGCCATGGGCGTACCCCGGGTCTATTGCGACTGTGAAACCTGCACGGAAGCAAGAACGAGCGGCCGCAATAACCGGCTGCGTTCTTCTGTCTTTATAGATAACGGCAGCGGCTTTCTGACGATTGACTGCGGACCGGACTGGCGCAAGCAGATGGAGCTGCTGGGGCACCGCAGTATGCAGCGGCTGCTGGTGACGCATGCACACTTTGACCATATCGGCGGATTGCCGGAATGGGCGGACAGCTGCCGCTGGATGGGCTTCAGGGGGGAGCTCTACGCTCCCGCGGAGGTGATTCCCGTGATCCTGCGCCAATACCCGTGGCTAAGTGCTCATATCGACATGATTCCCTGCGATGACGGCATTACATTGGACGGCTGGCAGATCAGCACTTGGCGGGTCAACCACGGTAAGAACGGCTACTCCTACGCCTTCCGGCTGGAGAAGAACGGCTATGTCTGGATTTATTGCCCGGACTCCATCTCCCTCACACCGGAGGAAACGAAGCATATGCACGGAGCAGACTTATTGGTGCTGGGAACCAGCTTTTATTACGAGGCGGCAGAATTATCCACCCGTTCAGTATATGACATGACGGAGGCGGCAGATCTGCTGGAGATTGTACAGCCGCGCCGCGCGGTATATACGCATATGTCCCATGATGTGAATCTGGAGAAGGATTATATTCTGCCGGAGAAGGTCAGCCTTGCCGTTACCGGGATGAGGCTTCCGCTGTATCGTGAGGAGTCTTGAACAGCCGGATCAGCGGGTAATTCAGCATGAACGATCCGTGTATATACAAACAAAGAAGCTCCGGATGCCCCGGAGCTTCTTTACATACAACCCTAATTATTCTTGCCCAAGCAGCTTCTCTGTTTTGGATAAGAAGGTATCCAGCGCTGCAGCGAAGTCAATATTCATCCGTTCAGCCAAAACCATCAGCCACCACGCACATTCGCCAAGCTTATGCTCCAGTTCAGCTGCAGTATCCCCTTGAGCCAGCCAGCGCCCCTGCTGTGACATGGTCAGACGGCCCACCAATCCGGCATCTGTCAGGAATGCCAGTGCATCCTCTTCGACTGTCCACTCCTTATCATGATGCTGCCGTTCCAATTGATGATAGAGCTGTCTGATTTGAGCGGAACGTAATGCCGCCTCGTTAATATTCATATCTTTTCCTCTTCTCCCTTATGGCAAGTTAGTATATCGTCTGCCCAATATAGCACTCCTAATTAGACGGCATTATGTCATATTAGAATATGACTCCTGCTTAATATGACATAATGTTGTCCTGTTACAGGGCGTATAGTGGACTTGTGAGCTTGACCGGTAGCCCGGCTGGCAGCGAAGATGACGGACAGGAGTGAATATACTGATGAGTCAAAATGAACCATCATTGCCACAGGTGATTATTGATTATATGGAGGCTTCCAATGCACACGACGTCGAGGCCTACATGAATACGTTAACGGCAGATCTGCTGTAAGTGCGGGTGAACATAAACATGACAACACTGCAGCATGATTTTGAGCTGGATAATGCAATTTTTTTCCGCAGCTATGTTCTGGTTATAACAGAGGGGAAGATGACTGGCGGAGGGCGTGTGAACGCGTATGATGAGAATGAGGTAGTGGTGGGAGGACGGCAGCATTCGCGGCGCACCTCAACGTTCATTCTTACGCAGCCTCCGCAAATTCAGATAGACTTTATTTAAAGCTTAGGTCAGAAGGAACTCCGCTTCAGAACTCGAATATCTAACGTAATCGGCTAGCTGACAATGTGATGATGGAGAGGAGTCGGATGCGATGATAAAAGGTTTCGGAGGAATATTCTGGAGAACTAATAATCTTGAGGCTGTGAAAAAATGGTACAGTGATGTGCTGAAGCTTGAAATCGGCAACTGGAATGGGACTGTGATTAAGCCCCAATCCGGGAATGAGACGATCTTTTCGTTCTTTGCAGAGGATGACAGTTATTTTCCAACCGACCAACAAGTGATGCTGAATTTCCAGGTGTATGACCTAAACGAGACTATTCAGCACTTTGAAACAATAGGCGTACCGCTTGCCAAGGAACAAGAGAGCAGCGAATTCGGCAAGTTTGTGTGGATTAAAGATCCTGACGGGCGGCTGATTGAGCTTTGGGAGAAATAGAAGGTAGAAATTCAATTTCATACGGCGAATCTGTTAAAAAGGGACTTCACCCGGCGGCGCCTGCCGCAGGTGAAGTCCCTTTGTTGCAATAATAAATTTGAAAAGTTATCAGGGTCCATGAGAGGCCCCGCTTTACGGGGGGATTGCGTTAGTTCATCGTCATGCCGCCGGTGACATTGATCGCCTGGCCGGTCATGTAGGAGGCCAGCGGGCTGGCGAGGAACAGTACTACGTTCGCTACATCCTCCGGCTCAGCCGTCCGGCCGAGCGGGACCTGCGAGCGGTCCTCGGCGAGAATATCCTCCGGTGTCATTCCGCGCAGGGCAGCACCTTCCACACGCTCGCGCTTCTTCATGTCCGTCTCGACGATCCCCGGGCAGACCGCGTTCACGAGAATCTGCTCCCGGGCCAGCTCCAGCGCCATGACCTTGGTGAAACCAAGGACCGCATGCTTGGAGGCTACATAATTGCCCATGCAGCGGTAGCCGTTTTTGCCCGCCTGTGAGGCAATATTGATGATCCGGCCGCCGCCGCCCTGGCGGAGCATCTGGCGCGCCCCGGCCTGGGAGACCAGATATACGCCCTTAGCGTTGATATCCATTACCTTATCCCAGTCTTCCTCCTTGATGTCAACGGCAAAGTCCATCGTCGATGTCCCGCTGTTGTTCACCAGAAAGTCGATCCGGCCAAAAGAATCCACTGAACATTCAACCAGCCGCGCGGCATCCTCACTTGACGTGACATCGATGCGGATCTGCACCAGCCGCTCATGGATCTGTTCCACGCCAGGCTTACAGGCGATATCGCCAATCACCACATTCGCGCCAGCCTGCAGGAATAAATCGGCAATGCCTTTGCCGATTCCGGTCAGTCCCCCGGTGACTACCAGCGTTTTTCCCGTAAAATCGATGTTTAGCATGGCAGCAGGCTTCCTCTCACTCTAGCTTCTGAAGGGATCATCGCTGATGCCGGCATCCAGGACCTGTCGGGCGTACTCTTGGGCGCTGAATAGGGAATGGTCTCTATAGTTGCCGCATTCCAGTGCAGAGACCGCAGGAACAACCTCTGTATCCAGTACTTTATGCAGAACCTTGGTCAGCGCGGCAGCAACATCGGCAGGGTTATGCTCATCCCAGATAATCAGATAGAAGCCGGTCCGGCAGCCCATCGGCGAGATATCAATAATGCCCTCCAGCTCATCACGCAAATAAGTGGCCAGCAAATGCTCCAGGGTGTGGACAGCGGCAGTAGGCAATGCATCCGCATTCGGCTGCAGGAAGCGCAAATCATATTTCTGGATGGTGCTGCCTTTCTCATTCTTCTCCGTACCTGCAACCCGCACATAAGGGGCCTTTACCTTCGTATGATCCAATTGGAAACTTTCAACCTTCGCCATGTTATTCCTCTTCCTTTCAAGCTTTTCATATCAAACTATCACAACGTATAAAAGATGTAAATAGACAAAGCCGATTAATCCAATCATCTTAATTAAAATGTGTTGACATGAATATTAATGCATTGTAACATATGAATCAACTTAATTCTGATGATTTTACTAGGTTTAATTGTCGGTTGTTGTTGCCGGATCGTCTGGCTTGGGTTTCTACAGAAATATATACATTGGGGGAGAAATTACATGTTGAAGAAAAAATGGATTCATTCCGCGCTGTTAGTCATTGCCACCACTTTGGTTATCGCAGGCTGCGGTAATAACAGTGATGCTGCCGGATCAGGCAGTAATTCCTCCGGACAAGAGAAGAAGACACTGCGCATCAGCTTCAATCCCGGACCCTACAGTGACCAGTTCAAGAACGGTGTTGCACCCTACCTGGAGAGCAAGGGCTACACCATAACTTATAAAGAATTCACCGATGGTATCCAGCCCAATGTGGCTGTAGCGAATGACGAGATTGACGCTAATGTCTTCCAGCATTCCCTGTACCTCGAATCTATCAATGAGCGTGAGAAAATCGACCTGGTAGGTGTGGTGAAGGTGCCTACTCCGCCGATGGGCCTCTATTCCAAAAAACACACCAGCCTGGATGAAGTCAGCGACGGCGATCAGGTCAACCTGCCGAACGAACCGGTGAATATGCTCCGCGCGCTTAACGTCCTGAAGGATGTGGGCTGGATTACACTGAAGGATGATATTGATCCGCTGCAGACTTCGCTGGCCGATATTACATCCAATCCCCACAATCTGAAGTTCATCGCTACTGAGCCGGCCCAGGGCCCGCGCGCACTGGAGGATGTGGATTACGCTGCTATTCAGGGGAACTTCGCCGTTTCTAACAATATTAAGCTGACCACGGCATTGCAGCTGGAGAACATGACGGACCCGTTCACGAATATCGTGGCGGTCGACAGCAAGAACAAGGATGCCCAATTTGTCAAAGATATCATCGAAGGCTACCATTCTCCTGAGTTCCAGGAGTACATCACGTCGAATCCGGATTATGAAGGCTACAAGCTGCCGGACTACTTTACGAAATAACAAACCATTATAGCGCTGCCTGGTGATCTGTCATTTCCCTGTCTGGGAGAAGTGGCAGATCGCCTTTGTATATTCCAGCCTGAAGCTAGAAGTCTCAGAGATCTTGTGAAGAGGTGTAAGTGATATGGATTTTGAACCCGCTAATGTTGTAAAAGAGTTGTCCGGGAATTACTTCAACGCGCTGAAAGCCAGAATTGCCGATTACCGCAGCAAAGGGATAGACGTGATCGATCTGGCCAGCGGCAACCCGGATCAGCCCACGCCGCAGCCCATAATTGATGCCCTGAAAGCGGCAATCGACAAACCGGAGAATCAGGGCTACCCGCCGTTTTACGGTAAAAAAAGCACACTTGAAGCCATCGCTGTCTTCTATAAAAGGGAGTATGGCGTTGAGCTTGACCCGGAGCATGAGGTCGCTGTGTTCACTGGCTCGGGCATTGGGGTGGTCGGCATTCCTCAGAGTCTGCTGAATCCGGGGGATCTGATGCTTACCGCCGATCCGGCTTATCCGGCCTATCATGCCGCTGCCCAGCTGGCGGAAGCCCGGGTTCATACCCTTCCTGTCTATGAAGAGGACGGCTACCTGCCGGATTACGGGCGTGTTCCTGAAGAGATCCTCCGGCAGGTGAAGCTGCTGATGCTGAACTATCCCAATAATCCGACCGGAGCGGTGGCTACGGGGGAATTCTGGGAACGGACGCTGGAGCTGGCCGCCCGCTATAAGTTCCCGGTGCTGAATGATTTTGCCTATGGCGCGTTCGGCTTCGACGGCCACAAGCCGCTTAGCCTGCTTCAGCATGCGGACGGCAAAGCCTATGGAATTGAAACCTATACTGTGTCCAAAACCTACAACATGGCAGGCTGGAGGTTCGGCTTCGCCGCCGGCAATGCTTCGATCATTGCTGCCTTGAAGCATTATCATACGCAGGCGTACAGCACCGTGTTCGGTGCAGTGCAGGATGCGGCAGCGGCGGCTCTGCTCGGACCGCAGGATGCGGTGAGGCAGCTGGGAAGCCTGTATCAGCGGCGGCGCGATGTGCTGGTAGAGAGACTTCGGGGCATCGGCTGGGAGGTTCCGGCTCCGCAGGGCACCTTCTTCGCGTGGTTCAAAGTGCCTTCAGGCTATACAGCGGAAACCTTCGCCCAGCGGCTGCTGGATGAAGCGCAGGTGGCTGTGGCGCAGGGGGAAGGCTTCGGAGAACAAGGACGGCAGTATGTGCGGCTTAGCCTGGTGAACAGCGAGGACAGGCTGAACGAAGCGGTAGACCGGATAGACGCGGCAGGTATTTTCAAGCAGACGGTGGTCACGGACCTGAGGGGGGCAGCTCAGCATGATTGAGCTAAGAGATATTTATAAGACGTTTGAACGGAAGGGCCAATCCATTGAAGCTTTGCGCGGGGTAAGCCTGCATGTGGACAAGGGTGATATTTACGGGGTCATCGGCTACAGCGGTGCAGGCAAAAGCACCCTGATCCGGCTGGTCAACTATCTGGAGCGGCCGACAGGCGGAGAGGTGCTCGTGGAAGGTGAGCCGCTGGCGGAGTACAATTCGGCGCAGCTGCGCGCGGCCAAGAAGAAGATCGGCATGATTTTTCAGCATTTCAACCTGCTGGAATCCAAGACCGTATTCGACAATATCGCGATTCCGCTGGTGCTGCTGAAACGCAGCAAGAAGGAGATACAGGACCGGGTCACCGAGCTGCTGAAATTCACCGGGCTGGAGGATAAGGCGAAGAGTTATCCCAAGGAGCTGTCCGGCGGCCAGAAGCAGCGGGTGGGCATTGCCCGGGCACTGGCTACTAACCCGTCGATCCTGCTATGTGATGAAGCGACCTCGGCACTTGATCCGCAGACGACCAAATCCATTCTGGAGCTGCTCAAAAAAATAAATAAAGAATACAACATCACCATCATGATCATTACGCATGAAATGGCTGTCATCCAGCAGATCTGCAACAAGGTTGCCGTGATGGAGCAGGGGGAGATCATCGAGCAGGGCAAAGTACTGGATGTGTTCGGCAGTCCGCATCACCCCACTACGCAGAGCTTCGTGCAGACGGTTATTCATAACAGTGTGCCGCAAAGTGTGCTGAACACGCTGAAGGCCGAACCGGGGCGGCGGCTGTTCCGGCTGAAGTTCGTTGGAGGCACAGCCTCGGAGCCGATTATCAACAGCCTGATCCGCAGATTCGAAGTCAATGCGAATATTCTGTTCGCCAACATGACGGAAATCCAGCAGACAACGCTGGGGACAATGATTCTGCAGCTGAACGGCGAGCATACAGTGATCGATCAGGCGGCGGCTTTTATCGTCAGCCAGGGTGTGGACATTCAGGAGGTGGAGGTTTAATGCTGGATACAGTGATTACCTCGGAGCAGCTGTTTCAGGCACTGAGGGAAACGGTGGTTATGGTTGGGGTTTCGTTGTTTTTTGGAGCGCTGCTGGGGATTCCTATCGGCATCATCCTTGTTATTACACGTCCGGGCGGTGTTCTGCCTAACAGAATTATCTATTCGGTGCTTAATCCGATCATTAATATTGTCCGTTCGCTGCCATTCATCATTCTGCTCGTAGCCATTATTCCCTTCACGCGGCTGCTTGTGCACACCTCGATTGGTACCAGCGCCGCGATTGTACCGCTTGTTGTATACATAGCGCCTTATATTGGACGCCTGGTCGAGAACTCTCTGCTTGAGGTTAGCCCGGGGATTCTGGAGGCTGCGGAAGCGATGGGAGCGACTACGTTTCAGGTGATCTGGCATTTCCTGCTGCCGGAGGCGTTCGGGTCGCTAATCCTGACGATGACCACGGCGATGATCGGACTCGTCGGGGCCACAGCAATGGCGGGAACGGTCGGGGGCGGCGGAATCGGTGATCTGGCGATCTCGTATGGCTACCAGCGGTTCGACACCTTCGTAATGATCGTTACCGTGGCCATTCTGATTATCTTCGTTCAGGGCATTCAGTCTGCAGGGAACCGGCTGGCGCGTAAGGCGCGGCGGGACTAGGAATGAGGCTGAGGCTGAGGCGGTTGTTAGGCTGAGCGTAGGCTTACAAAACTTAAGCGGATGCTTCCGAAGCAAGTTTTGTATGAAGGTGATTCAAGAAGCGTAGGCTTACACAACTTTTAAGGAGGGACCATTATGACGGAGCGTATTATTGTGCGCGCGGCACCGCAGGAATTCGTCTGCCGGGAGGGCAGCTGGAATGACCTGGAGGAGCATCTGCGCAGACGGGGAATTGAGCGGGTACTGGTGGTGCGCGGTGTGAAGTCCTGGGCGGCGGCCGGGCGGTATTGGCCGCAGCTTGACGGAACGGAGATCCATTATCATGTCTACGGCGGAGAATGCACCTACGGGGAGCGTGATGCCATAGCCGCTTACGCGGCAGAGCATCAGCTGCAGGCGATTATTGCCGTAGGCGGCGGGAAGATCACGGA
This sequence comes from Paenibacillus sp. FSL R10-2736, assembly GCF_038000245.1. Taxonomy (NCBI): domain Bacteria; kingdom Bacillati; phylum Bacillota; class Bacilli; order Caryophanales; family Paenibacillaceae; genus Paenibacillus; species Paenibacillus sp. FSL R10-2736. Next base: position 6,044,606 of record NZ_JBBOBN010000001.1, on the reverse strand, counting down.
TGTGGTCAAATCTGCTGCAGCCAAGCTGAATCTGCCGGCGGTTATTCTGCCGACGCTGGCCGCTACCTGCGCCGCCTGGTCCTCACTGAGTGTGATGTACGATGCTCAGGGCGCTTACATACGCTTCGATGTGTTCCCCCGAAGCAACGCGCTGGTGCTGCTTGAACCGGCCGTCATCGCTGCTTCACCGCCGGAGCTGCTGACAGCCGGCATTGGCGATACGCTGGCCAAATGGTATGAGGCTGACGCCATCATCCGCCATCTGCCTGCGCCTCCGGTTGAAGTGGAGCTGGCCTGGTTCACGGCGCGCAAATGCCGTGATCACCTGCTGGAGTACAGCGCAGCAGCGCTCGCGGCCGTCTCGGCGGGCGTGCTGGATGATGCGTTAACCCGGACGGTAGAAACGATCATCATGGTGGGCGGTCTGGTCGGCGGCTTCGGTGAAGATTATGGCCGAACTGCCGGTGCGCACTCCGTCCATGATGCGCTTACGGCTATCCCGGAGGCCCACAGCCTGCTGCATGGCAGCAAGGTGGCTTACGGTGTGCTGGTTCAGCTTGCGCTGGAAGAGAACTTCGCGGAGATAGAAGAACTGCTACCGTTCTACCGGCAGATCGGCCTGCCAGCCAGTCTGGCGGATATGGGGCTGGACTTCCTGACTCCGGGCGATCTGCTGGAGCTGGGAGAACGGGCGGCGGTGCCGGAGGCCTCCATTCACAGGATGCACGGCGTGATTACTGCCGCGCGGATTGCGGATGCGGCGGCTGAACTGGAGCGGTTCGTCGGCAGCTGGCGCCGGGATTCCGCCGGAGGACCGGGACGGGCGTCAGGTACCGGTGAAGTGGCACAGACAAACGATACTGCAGGAGCAGGGTATGTGGACGAAGCTGGCTGGAAAGTGGACACGGACGATAGCTATCAAAGAGGGCGGACGGAGTCCGGTGTGCGTCCACAGAACATCATCGGTCAGGGGGCTGTAACATCATGAGTATTGCGATTATCGGCGCAATGGAAGAGGAAGTGGCGCTCTTGCTGTCACGGATGACGGATGTGCGTAGCCTGAAGGCAGGCGTGGGAAGACTTCATTCCGGCAGGCTGAACGGGCTGGATGTGGTTCTGCTGCAGTCCGGCATCGGCAAAGTGAATGCGGCAGTAACTACAACGCTGCTGCTGGAGCGGTTCCACTGTGAGCTCATCATTAATACCGGCGCTGCCGGTGGCTTGGCTCCGGAGCTTAGGGTTGGCGATGTGGTCATCGCCGAGGAACTGATCTACAGCGATGTGGACGCAACAGCATTCAGCTATGCCTATGGGCAGGTGCCGCAGATGCCGGACCGTTATCCGGTCGCGGGCGATCTGCTGGCTGCGGCGAAGCAGGTGATTGCCCGCACTTCCAGGGCGGAGGCAGTCGTCACCGGACTGATTACTACGGCGGATTCGTTCATCAGCCGACCGGAGCGGGCCGATGAGATCCGCAGCCGCTTCCCTGCAGCTAAGGCTACAGATATGGAAGGTGCAGCGATTGCGCAAACCGCCTACCAATTCGGTGTGCCGTTCCTTGCTGTCCGTGCGATCTCCGACATTGCCGGATCAGAAGCGGCAGGATTATTCAAGTCGCATCTGGAGCTTGCCGCCACCAACTCGGCGGAGATCGTTACGGAGATTCTGGCGCTGTATACAGTGGCGGAGACTCGTGGCGCTAAATGAGTGCCTGATAGGTGACTGAATACTAAGTGACTAAATACTAAGGGACTAAATACTAAGTGGACAGACCATTAACAGTGAGCAACTGGCCTGAGCAACTACTATCGGCCAATTTACTAAGAAGAACAACTACTATAAACCGCACTATTGATCAAAACCAAAACAAGTAACCGGTCAACACTAGCAATTGTTGTACGTATTACAACTTGGCTCCCCAGAAACCAACATGATTGGACAGATTGTTGTATGAAATACAATAATTGTCCCTTTAAACCGTTTGGATGAGCGGAAATGTTGCCTTTTATACAACAATTTTGGATTTCGCTCGATATTAGGAAGGAATTGTTGTATTCCGTACAACATTCACTGAGGAAAGCTAAGTATGAGTAAGTATTTCAAGTTCAATCCACCTGAAACCGCCTGTGAGTACTGAACGGAGCTGCTGAAGAGCTTTGTTCGTGGCTTTAAAGGCGGTTTTTGCTGTGTAATAGCGACATTTTTCAGCCCCAAGACCGACCCGCGAATCCGCCTGCCGCCGCTGGGCGCTTTCCCGCAAGCTCTGTAAACTAAAGGCATCCAAGCACGGAATGTAAATAAACAATGAGCCCGTCTTCCAATTTTAAGCAACTAATGTGTATTTTTCATTATTTTCAAGAAAAGGAGAAGGCACTATAATATAACGATATTCGATTATAGTGGAGGATGAATTTGGTATGAGTGAGAATTTGCTTCCAATTCTGCTGGATATTCCGGAGAGCTTTGAAACGGAGCGCCTGCTCGTCCGGGCTGCGCGGCCGGGAGACGGGACGGAAATGAATAAGGCGATCGGAGAGAGCCTGAACGAGCTGAAGCCGTGGATGCCTTTTGCCCAGAGCATGCCGGCGGTGGAAGAGACCGAGGTATATGTCCGGGAGTCGCGGGTAGCGTATCTGAAACGCTCGACACTGAATATGCAGATCTACAGCAAGGCGGACGGCACATACATAGGCAACATCGGCCTGCATCATATCGACTGGGATTGCCGCCGTTTCGAGACGGGATATTGGATCAGAAGCTCATGCGCAGGCAACGGATATATTACGGAAGCGGTGCATGGAATTACGGATTTTGCCATTAGAGAGCTTGGGGCGGAGCGGATTGAAATCCGCTGCAGCGGGCGGAATAAGCGAAGTGCTGCTGTTGCCGAGCGTGCCGGGTTCACGCTGGACGGCATTCTGCGCAAGAGCACACGCGAGGCGGACGGGGAACTCCATGATAGCAAAGTGTACGCTAAGGTGCGGGGTGTTGAATTCTAAAGGGAGATGATGATGTGAAGAAGAAGAAAGGTGCTTTTGCCAGATTAAGTACATACATGCTCAGACATAAGCTGATTTATAGCATATTACTGCTAGTTACCCTATTTAGTATTGTCCTTGATCTGACGATGGCCTGGTTCCTGTCCCGGATTACGGATGCGGCGGTCCGTCTGGACGTAGAGGCTTTTACAGGCCTTGCCTGGTTCGGAGTTATATTCTTGACGGTCGCCGGAATCAACACTTTTCTAAGTGTGTATCTCAAAACTAATATATCGGCCAAAATCAGAAATGAACTGCGCCAGGACATGATGGGACATACCCTGGCTTTGCCGCAGTCTTATTTCGACCGCAATCATTCAGGCGATCTGTTGTCCCGGTTCACGAACGACAATCAGTCGGTCGGCGAAGCCTGCGGACATGTCATGATGGATCTGCTGCGCAATCCGCTGCTGGCGGTGGCCTCCTTCGCTTATCTGATCTATATCAACTGGCTGCTTGCACTGATCTGTCTGTCGGTAGGGCCGCTGCTGTTCCTGACCGGCAAAATATTCGGCAACGCCATGCGTGCCAACAGCGTGCGGGTACAGGAGAATATGAGCAGAACGACGGCTTTTCTGAATGATATCCTGGGCAGCAGCATGGTGTTCAAGGCGTTCTCGATTGAGCGCAGGCTGCAGAAGCAGTATGTAGAATATAGTGAGAGCATTGCCTCCGGGGAGAAGAAGAAGGCGAGAATCGAAGGGGCAACGGGGGCGATCTCCTCTGTGCTGGGCAACCTTACCTTCCTGCTCGCGCTGGTCATTGCCGGGTGGTTTGTGGCCCAGGGATCACTTGAGGTCGGGGCGATGATTGCATTCATCCAATTGATGAATTATCTGGTGGGCCCGTTCTCGGTACTGCCGGGCCTGGTCGCTTCCATGCAGCAGTCGCTGGGCGCGGCGGAACGGATTTTTGAAGTGATGGATGCTGCTCCCGAGGTTGAGGTACTGCCTGACCAGCAGATGCAGCAGCCTGATTTCAATGTGCTACAGCTCGCAGACCTGTCATTCGGATATCCGGAGAGTGAGAAGCAGAGTCTAAGCAAGGTTAACCTGGAGTTAACGCGCGGAAAGCAGATGGCCGTGGTGGGTCCGAGCGGCGGCGGTAAATCAACGCTATTCAAGCTGCTGCTCGGTTTCTATAAACCGGATGCAGGTGAGATTTCAATTAACAATCAGGCGATTGCCGGGATGCCGCTTGAGCAGCTGAGAAGTTATTTCGCCTATGTTCCCCAGGAGTCGGGTCTGTATACCGGAAGCATCCGTGACAATATCGGTAACGGCAGACCGGGCGCTACGGAAGAAGAGATTATAGAAGCGCTGCGGCAGGCGAACGCTTATGATTTCGTGATGGAGCTGCCGGAAGGCATCCACACCGATATTGGTGAGCATGGTTCGAGATTGTCCGGAGGGCAGAGACAGCGTCTCTCCATTGCCAGAGCGATGCTGAAGAACGCGCCGATTCTGCTGCTGGATGAAGCTACGGCGGCTCTCGACAATGAGTCGGAGAAAATGGTCCAGCAGGCGATCCGCAAGCTGATGAAGGATAAAACAACGCTGGTCATCGCCCACCGCCTCTCAACCATCCAGAATGCCGATATTATTCTGGTGATGGAGAACGGGGAGATTGTGGAGCGGGGCGGACATGAGGAGCTGCTGGAGGCAGAGGGACGGTACTTCGAGCTGTATAATTCCCAACTGGAGCAGGAGGCTGTGGAGGAAGGGCAATATTCTTCTTTGGGCGGTGAGAGCTTGAGCAGCGGCGGAACGGCCCCCCTCAAGCAGGAGACAGCTGCAGCAGGTACGTTATAATAGTCTTCTTCAGCTATGTTCTTGGCTTTCAGCATGCGCTACGCGCTACTTGGCAGAGAGAGCGTCAATCGCTTGAACAGCCAGCTTCAAGGCTTGGAGTCTTCTTTCTAAAAGAGTTTGTTGTGGACTGCCAGCCTTGGATTTAGCGTAACTATGTTCAACAGATGGGGTTATTTCAATCAGAACTTTGCGGGCTTCTGCTATATCTTCATGGGAGTACTGATGAGGTTGTTGATTCCAGACGTTCTCCAGAACCGCTAAGCCGATGTGTGAAGCATTGAGCCGTTTCTTTACCAGCGTAATGTTTGTGCCCTTTTGAGTCATTTGCGCAAAGGCATTTTCGAGTTTTTTGATGGTCGATTGCCAGGATTTAATGGATTCGAGCTGGTCCGCAGCAGATACTTCTTCCATGGATGACCCTCCTTTCTTCTTGGATTATAAAAGGTGGCTTACAGCGGTTCAATAAACTGAACCGGCGGTAAGCCACCTTTGTCATATAAGATATCCGCTCAGAGAGGTATGCCTGTTATTCTGCACCGAGAATGAATTTATCGATGGCGAATTTCACGCCGTCCTCATTGTTGCTGAGGGTAACGAAATCGGCAATTTCCTTCAGGGCAGGAATGGCATTCGCCATAGCGACACCGAGGCCGGCGGCTTCGAGCATCTCGTGATCGTTCCAGGAATCGCCGACAGCGATGGTCTCGGACAGCTCGCAGCCGAAATGCTTAGCCAGGAATTCAAGCGCCAGGCCTTTGGTGCCTTCGTGATGCATGATTTCCAGGAAATGCGGCTTGGACTTCGTGATGTGAACCGAATCACCGAGCAGGTTGCGCAGGATCGGGGACAGCTCATCCAGGAAGGCCGGATCGTCGATGATGAGCATTTTAGGTGTTTTTTGCGGGACCAGCTTCTCTTCCCAATTAGGCTCAATGTAGTACTGGGTCTTGTTCAAGGCAGCATAATCGATCAGCTTCTGGTTCTCCTCACGGGCATACAGCTTGTCGTCGATGTAAGTCTGCAGATGCAGGTCATGCTCCACACAATACTGGAACAGCTTGCGCACCGCATCCTGCGGTACATAACGCTCATAGAGCACTTCTTCGTCCAGCAGATTCTTAACGAGTGCCCCCTGATAGGTGATGATCGGCACATTCAGTCCGGTCTGGCGGGCAATCGCCTGGGCGGAAGCATAAGCGCGTCCGGTAGCGAGGGTAACCACAACGCCTGCGGCAACAGCCTGCTCCAGCGCGGTTTGGGTGGCAGGGGTAACTTCCTTGTCGTCATTAATCAGGGTGTCGTCAATATCGATAGCAATCAATTTGTACATTTGGGTTCTCTCCTAAAAGGTTGGTTTAGTCCGGCTTTCCGGGGAATCTTCTATAAGAAGGGGAACGGAAGCACGACTTTTTGTCTGAAGCATGTAACTATAAAATGCTGCTAGCCCTCCGCCTGCGTCCGCGCCGGATCAGGACTCAGCTCCGCCATCAGCATGGCGGCAAGAATGCATCCACAGCCTAGCGCAGCAGACAGGCCGAGTGTCTCTCCGCCGAAGAGCAGGCCTGTTACTGCAGCGAATACCGGCTCTGTGGCATAAATAATCGCCACCCGGGACGGGGTGGTGTATTTCTGGCAGGCGGTCTGAATCCAGAAGGCGAAGGCGCTGGTCGGGCCGATGGAGATTAGCATGGCCCAGAGCACTTCCGGCTTCGCGAGCAGCTCCCCGCTGTGCATAAGCGGTGCGGGGCCATCCACCAGAAGGGTGGCCAGAACGCTGAACAGGCCCACAAAGGCAAGCTGCAGCGCGGCCAGCGGCAAGGCCGGATAACGCGGCGCATATATGCCGGTATACACGATCTGCAGCGCAAAGAAGGCAGCGCAGAGCAGGATCAGGCCATCGCCCTTATTAAGGGAGAACGCAGAGCCGGTGAAGGTCAGCAGATACAGGCCAACCGCTGCGAGGCCGGCACTGAACCAGGTGTAACGGGATATGGCATGCTTCAGCAGCGCCAGAGACAGGAAAGGTACAAGTACCACCGACAGTCCGGTAATGAACCCTGTATTGGAGGTGGTGGTATACAGCAGTCCCATGGTCTGGAAGCCATAGCCCAGGAAGAGCAGCAGGCCCAGCAGCAGAGCATGCAGAACCATACGTAAGCTTAGCTTCTTCCATTCCTGACGGTAGAAGACGGCGGTAATTAGTGCAAGCAGCAGGGCGGCGCCTGTAAACCGGATGCTGTTGAAGGCAAGTGGCGGCAGTACCCGGACGGCAGATTGCACAATAAGAAACGTACATCCCCACATCATCGCCACCAGCAGCAGACTTAGATCGGCGATTCGGGAGCGGTTCACAGGGTGTCATCCTTTCAGGGCCGTATGAGTTGTCCAAATTGTATCCTAAATCAGGGGGCAGGACAAGCCGAAACTGCGTAGCGGCCGTGTCCGCACGGGATGAAGGAGGCCTGTAGCCCGTTATACGCTGGACAAAAAAGGAAAGCCTTGGTATACTTCGATAACCGCACACTTGTTCTTATTTCGGGCATCCAGAATCATTATACTCTCATATGAAGGAGCGGATTCACCATGATGGGCAAATCCCATTTAGTTATCAGCACCGGGGTTACCTTGTCCGCCATGAGTTTGCTTGGGCTTGAAATCACTCTTCCGGCCGTCGCCGTTGCGGTGGTCAGCTCGCTGCTGCCCGATATCGACGAGCCGAATTCACTGCTGGTACGCAAGGCAGTTCCCGAGTTTCTGCTGCGTATCCTGCAGGTATCCCTGATCGGGGCAGCTATTTATCTTTATTTTGCCGGAATCGCTGCTCCGCCGTGGAATATTGCCCTGGCTCTGCTGGTCGGCAGTGTGTCTTTCCTGCCGGGCCGCAGGCTGAGGCATCTGGTGATGCTGCTGATTGCGCTGGCGCTGTTTGCTTTTGCCGATGCCTATGATCCATGGAACTATATTGCCGCCTGTGTGCTGGTCGTAGCTTCCGTTGTCCCGCACCGGGGAATCACGCATACGCTGTATGCCGTGGCCGGCTGGGGGGCGCTGCTGTATTTTGTATCAAAGGGCATGGATGACGGCGGCAGTCTCTGGATTGCCGGGAGTATGTCCTACGGCCTGCATCTGCTGGCCGATTCCCTGACCCAGCGCGGAATTACGCCGCTGCCCCCGCTCCCGGTCAAGCTGCGGCTGAAGCTGATGAGCACCGGCACGAAGAAAGGCAATGCGGTGGAGAAGGTGTGCGTAATGCTTACGCTGGCGCTGGTTGTCTATGTTTTTGTGCTTACGCCTTCTTTGGTGTAAAGGGCAAGCAAGAGCTGGGCAGCAGCTTAAGAGATGAACAACGAGATAAGAGATGGACGGCAAGACAAGAGCCCCACGATCAGCTGCGCAGGATGCGGCAGGATAGCGGGGTTCTTTTTACTGTATAAGTACCTGCTTGCCGGAGTGGTGTCTGCGGTGCAGAGCCCTACTCCTCAAGAAATACCAGACCGATGAAGTCCTCCGGCTCAATGCGGCCGAAGTAATGCTTGAGGTCCAGATCAGCCAGCGCCTCTCTGACCTCGGCTTCCGCATAACGCTTACCGCGCAGCGCGTTCTCTACGTCCGCCACATCGCCGACGCCGAAGAAGTCCCCGTAGATTTTGATCTCGCGGATGATGGAATCCTCAATGTCCATGCGGATATCGACTAGACCGGCCGGGAATTTGCGGGTGTGCTTCACATTGCTCTTCGGCGACAGGCCGTAGTTCCAGTCCCAGTTCTGGTAATGCTCCTTGGAGATTTCATTAATCCGCACCCAGTCGTCCATGGTCAGCTTGTACTGGGGAACCTCGGACGCCTCCATGCCGAAGATGGAACGCAGCAGGCCTTCGCGGAACTGTTCAATTGTCATATCCGGGTTGCCCAGCAGCTCTTTGATATTGGCGACACGGCTGCGTACGGACTTGGTGCTCTTCGACTTGAACTTCTCGGGATTTACGTTCAGTGAAGCCTGCACATCGTCCAGATTAAGGTCGAACATCAATGTGCCGTGGCTGAACATGCGTCCGCGTGTGGAGAACTGGGCGTTGCCGGAGATTTTCTGCTCCCCGACCTGAAGATCGTTGCGTCCGCTCAGCTCGGCATTCACTCCCATCGACTGCAGATAATCAATCACCGGCTGGGTGAATTTGAGGAAGTTATGGAAAGACTGTCCGTCATCCTTGGTAATGAAGCTGAAGTTCAGATTGCCCAGATCATGATAGACCGCGCCGCCGCCGGATAACCGCCGTACGACCTGGATATTGTTGTCCTTCACATATTCCTGGTTGATCTCTTCGATGGTGTTCTGATGCTTGCCGATAATAATCGACGGGCTGTTGATATAAAAGAGCAGATAGCTCTCGTCCATCGGCAGGTTTTTGAGTGCAAATTCCTCAATTGCCAGATTGACCGATGCGTCTGTAATTCCGGTATTATCGATAAAAAGCATAGTGATTCCTCCGCTTGGCCATAGTAAACTGCTGTACTTATTCTAAACTAAAAGAGAGGTTTCCACAAAATCGAAAGTTTAACTTATCCGGCCGGAGTTACGCAAGGGCCGCCAGTTCACCCTCCACTGAGGCTGAAAGCGGACTTCTGTCCGGCAGAATCAGCATCGCCCGGTATTTCTCCGCTTGAAAGTGCCGGGGATCATCATGCCGGGGGCACGTGTGTGCTGCTGTGAGGGCATTGACGTACTTCCGGCAATAGGCCGATAATTGGGAGAAGGATTGCTGAGTTTCACACAGATTGTTGTATGCGATACAAGAATTGTCCTGCTAAACCGCTTGGAGGGGACGAAATGTTGCCTTTTATACAACAGTTCTGGATTATTGCCGGGATCATGCGGAGAATGTTGTATTATGGGCAGGATTTTTGCAGCGGCAGATCTGCTACTCAAATAAGTGTAGTTCAATTAAATTAATGAAGTAATGATTGAGCGTAAAGGGAGTGTACTCATGCTTGAAAAATACGGACACGGCGGCGATCTGTTGACAGCGGCCGAGCTATACGGGGAGAATAGCGGCGGCTTCCTGGATTTCAGCGCCAATATTAACCCGCTGGGCCCGCCGCCGGGGGTGCTGGCGCTGCTGCGGGATGCGGTCTCCGCAATTACGGCTTATCCTGATCCGGGACACCGGAGGCTGAAAGCGGTGCTCGCGGAAAATCTGGGAGTGGGCACGGACTGGATTACCGTTGCCAATGGAGCCGCCGAGTCGATGGCCCTGCTCCTGCTGGCAGCGGCCCCGCGCCGCGTAGGCATAATCGAACCCTGCTTCTCCGAATACCGCCAGCTGGCGGAGCAGTTCGGTGCAGAGGTTTCATCCGTTCAGGGGACCCGCGGCAGTGATTACCGGGCCTCCGTGGACGAGATCTCCGGCCTGCTGGAGCAGACGGATCTGCTGTTCCTCGGCCAGCCGAACAATCCGAACGGCGTCCAGTATCCGCTGGACGAGCTGCGGCTGCTGGCCCGCAAGGCGGAAGCCTGCGGGACAATTCTTGCCGTGGATGAAGCGTTCATTGACTTCATCCCGGAAGCGGACCGGCAATCCCTGCTGCCGGAGCTGGGGGCTTACCGTCATACGGTGCTGGTGCGCTCGATGACGAAGTTCTTTGCCATTCCGGGGCTGCGGCTGGGCTTCACTGCCGCGCACCCGGAGCTTGCCGCGGCGATGACCGGCAAGCAGGTGACCTGGAGCGTGAACGGCCTGGCCCTGCTGGCCGGGGAAGCTTGTCTGCAGAGCGGCGACGGCTATGTGCAGGAGACGCGCGCGCTGATCGCAGCAGAGCGGCAGCTGCTGCGCCAAGGTCTGCTTGAGCTCGGCTGCGAAGTGCCGCCGGGCGAAGCGAACTTCCTGCTGCTGCGGCTGCCCGCTCCGTGGAGCGCGCAGGAGATGCAGCGGCGGCTGGGCGCGGGCGGAATACTCGTCCGCAGCTGCGCGATGTACCCCGGCCTTGAGCCGGGGCATATGCGCGTCGCGGTGAAGGGCCGGGCGGACAATGCCCGGCTGCTGCGGGAGCTGGGGGCGCTGCTGCGGGCGGGGATCTGAGAGCTGCAGCAGTTGAGAGCGTGCCAGCCACCAGCAGTTAGCGTGCCCAGCCGCCAGCCGTTAGCGTGCCCAGCCACCGTGCCAGCCGCCAGCCGTTACGCGCCACCGTCAGCCGTTACGCGCCAGCCACCAGCCGTTACGCGCCAGCCGCCAGCCGTTACGCGCCAGCCGCCAGCCGTTACGCGCCACCGTCAGCCGTTAGCGTGCCCAGCCGTCAGCGTGCCAGCCGTCAGCCGTTACGTGCTAGCCGCAAGCCGTCAGCGTGTCAGCCGCCAGCCGTTAGCGTGCCAGATACCAGCCGCTGCCAGCCGTCAACGGTTCTCCGGCTCGCTTCGCTACCGGTGTGCACGCAGCCTCTCCACAAGAAATAAGTGGAAAAAGAGCATTTATTTAGCCTGAACCAGACAATTTCGGGACAGCAGTTGGAAAAAGTACATCTATTCGTCCCGCATCCCCGTTTGGAGGCGGAATCAAGAGAATTAGATGCCATTTTTCCACTTAATAAATGCATATACGGTTAAATCATATAATTAAATGTCATAAATCCACTTATTTAGCCGGCTATAGCATCGGAACGGAACTCTTCGCTTACCGGAAGGGTCCATCATCAACCTAATGTACAAAGAAATCGCTCCTTTTGAAATGGCGGGTAGTACCTCCATTAATTACAGGAACGGTTTTTTTTGTGTTGTTTTGAAGTATGTATGTTACCGGAAAGTTAATTCGCTACGCGTTCGTTACGAAGCGTGCTTGAACCCAAGCATTACGTTTACCCGGATGGCCGGCCGTAAAGAGGTAAAAAAAGTCGGCTGGATGTAAAGATATTCGTATGTTTAAACTTACCGGGTTTTTATATGCTTAAAACAAATACACAAGGAGGTTAAAGAATGCTCAGAATACCCTTACGAAAAATCCCCGTCTTGATATTGCTGGCTTCACTGGTCTTATCCTCAGCTCCGTTTGGAGAGCCCCCGGCCGCCTATGGAGCAGACGGTGCAAATGCCGCAGATGCCGCAGATGCCGCTGTAAGCTCCCCCGCACTTGATATTACCCAAAGTAAAGTAGAAGGTGAGTATGCGCTGGATCTGTCCGAGGTTGGGAATGTAGACTGGCTGCATCTGAAAGGCAACGGCCCGGATGACATCATTCAGATTAAAAAGGCCGTTCCCAGCTCTGTAACCTTCAGCGTGTACGGGAACGGTACGACAGGTACCGAAGGGAAGCCGGATAGGGGCAATGACGGGAATTATTTGTCCTATTCCTGGAATGACGGCATGGCTGGTTATGAAAGGGCTGTCAAGGATACCGGATTCGGCGTGTTTTTCCCCAAAAACAGAGATTCGGGGATATACGGGGATGTAGGCTGGACCTTCCAAGTTGCCCCTCAGCCGCAGGAGTCGACGGTCGTCTTCGGCATCGGGCTATGGCAGGCGAAAGCTGCTGTGAAGATCTATGCAGATATGGACCTCGTGGAGACGAAGGAAATCAGTGCGGGGGGAACCTCGGAAGTATACAAGTATCAGATTAAGGTGCCAGCCAATGTGCAACTAAGAGTGGAGGGTCTGCAGGCAGAAACCCTTTCACGGTACGGTAACATGTCCTTCTCGGGACTTGCGGTAAGCAGCAAGGAGGTAGCCGACAAAAGTGCGCTGCAGCTTGCCTATAATCAGGTGAAGGACAAACTCCAAGGTGTATACACGGATGAATCCTGGCAGGACTTTGCCAAGGCAAGGGTTGAAGCCAAGGAGGTTCTGGACAAGCAGGATGCCCTACAGGAGGAAATCGACAGTGCCCTGTCGCTTCTGGAGCAGAAGCAAGCGGCTCTGGTAAGAAGAGAAACCAATCTGATGATCGATTACACAGGTGCTGCGGAGAATGAATACGAGTTCGGCAGCAACGGGGATCAGCAGGACAGATATCAGACTTTTACAGCTCAGGAGAGCTTCGAGATGCAGTACGCACAAGTAAATGTGAGGAAAATGTCCAATAGCGTAAGCGACTTGACCGTGAAGCTATATGGGACAGACCCTTCCGGCTTCCCGGCAGGTGCTCCTCTTGCAGAGACGGTGGTCGGACGGGACCGTGTTGCGGACGGTGAAATGACTACGATTCCACTCCGTTACAGTCTCGCCGGAAATACACGGTACGCTCTGGTTTTATCACAGAAGAATCTGTCCGCCGGCAAATACCGCTGGATGGTCATGAAGAAGAACGGGGAAACGGCAAGTGAATTTTTTGGCAAAAGTGTCTCCGGTGCCTTCCAATCCGAAGCACATCTGGGTACCGGCATCTTAAGAATTATTAAGAATACGGATGTGGACAGAACCGCCTTACAGGCCTTAATCGATGATATTGCCAAATCTAACTACAACAGCAGGCTGTACACCGTGCAGTCGTGGTCTGCACTCGAAGCTGCGTTGGCTAATGCCGGCCTGGTTTTGAACGATTTTGACGCTGACCCGGAGGAGATCAATGCAGCGCTCAGCCATTTACAGGCGGCAAGGGGCCAGCTGGAGATTAATATGGATATGGCGGCGATTGCCGGGCAGATCGATCTTATTAGCCGGGCCGTCATCAAAGGCTACACCCTCAGTTCCCTGAACACCTTGAATGCAGCTGTGCAAGCCGCCAAGGCGCTGGATGTTAACGCTCCGGATAACGAGAAGCTGACCGCCTTCTCCGCTGTTTTGGAAGCGGTTCATAATTTGAAGACCGCAGGCAAATACCAGTACGATACGCATGCGCAAATGACAGCAGCCTTCGGCTTCGAAGGCGACAAGAATGCTTCGCTTGCTTTTCTGGACGGATCGTATCAGATCGGCGGAAGCCGTCCGGAGCAGCATGGTCCGGTAGCCCCTAAGCAAATGGTCACGTTCGGAGTTGCAGATACAAGCAACATCAAGTGGACTAAGGGGGAAGGTTATTTACCGGTAATGATCAGTGAATATACGAAGAATAAAGTAGACTACAAGATTGAGACCTTCGCCAACAAGCATACGGTGGACCATAAGGATTATGTCATCAACTATTCGAGAGTCACGGCTGCGAATCATTCAGGCGAGCTCATGCTGCTGCCGGTCGTCTCGGGCAATCTGGTGCCACTCAATGCGGACGCTGTAAATACGTACACCGTTCAGCCGGGGGAGAGCGTTGTCAGGGAATATGCGATTGAAGCTGATAAATATGAATATTTTGACAAGAACGTGACCCGGTATACTTCCTTGACCAAAGAGCAGGTGGCGGGTCTGGGAACCTTCGAAGCCAACTACAGTGAGATGAAGGCTTATTGGCTGAATAGACTCTCCGCAGTGGTGGATATCGGCTTGCCGAACCGGGAGCTTGAGAATGCGTTCAAATCCGGCTATATCGATACGCTGATTATTAAAGATGATACGTATCTGCATGTAGGGGAGAACGGCTATGCCCGGTTATTCTCCCATGATACGCTGGGCATTCTGGTGAACCTGATTCAGAGCGGGGATTTCGCCCATGCGCAGGATTATCTGAAGAGTATCCCGCTGACAGGCGGAATCAACATTGAGACGGGTCAGGTGGACAGCAATCTGTATTGGGACACAAACTGGAAAATTCCGTGGGCCTATGCGGTTTACTTAAGTAAAACCGGAGATGCCTCTATCTTCGATGAGCAGATGACCGCCGATGACGGCTCTACCGGTACCGTATTTGAGAAGCGGGTTAAATTCGGAGCGAGAACCATCGAGAGTGACCGCAACGCTGACGGAATTATGAAAAAAACGTATGCGATTGATTCCGAGGGCAACTGGACGATCGACAATTACTCTGCCCTGACCGGTCTGACCGCCTACGAATATGTAACCCGCGAGCTCTACCGTATAAAGAATGACGAAGCCTATTTGCAGGAGGCGGAGTGGGCAAAAGCAAGGTATGACGACTTATTGGCCAAATTCACAGCCAAGCTGCAGCAGACGATAACCGAAGAAGGGCTTGATTATATTCCGGCCTCGGTCGTTGAGACCAATGATGAGAACCGGATGAGAGACTCCAGAGATGCGAACTGGGCTTCCATGTTCCTGTTCGGCAGATGGCACTGGGACGGATATCTGTATGGGGCGGAGCAGCCCGAGGACAACATCAACCTGAAGCTGCTGGACGATACGTATTCCTATGGAATCAACCGGCGTATTCAGGAGGATACGACAGATTCTCCGTACAACTTCGGGGGGTATCCGCATGGCTTTTATTCAAGCGCGTACAACGCCGGATACGGAAGCGCTGCGCTGCGCGGAGAAGAATACCGGGATATGGGCATCAAAGCGTATGAATTCATGATTGAAAATTCGATGAGCGGGCCGTTCAGCTGGTGGGAAGGGATCAATTATCCTGTCGCAGGAAGCCCTTGGGCACAGACGAATGATCAGCTGAACCTTCAGAATACACCGGGCGGCGGCGGATCGGCCCAGCATATGTGGGGACAATCCGTGAACTCCAAGGTGCTCATTGATTCCCTGATTGCCGAGCGGATATATGATCAGAACCAGAAGGCTGAGATTATTGTAGGCCGCGGGATCCCTAAGGAGTGGGTCAAGGACGCTGCCAAGAACAATAATGTGGTGGCCAGTGTGCAGAATTACCCCGCTCTGCAGGGCGGCAGAGTCGGGTACAGCATTGTAAGACAAGACAATCAGCTCGTGGTGACCTTCAGCAGCGATTTGAGTCAGGCGAAGGTAGAGGCCGGAGGGGCCAGCTTCAGTGTCCAATTGCCAAGCATGGTGAACAATATTACGGATGTATCTGCAGGCATAATGGATAACAGCAAAGGTATCGTTACGGTCCCGTTAAATACAGCCTCAGTAACGATAACTTTAGGGGATTTACCGAAACCGCTGGCTGTTAACTTAGATAAGGATAAGCTTGAAATTGTTTATGCTGATGGAGACCTCCAGACCTCGGTTACGAAAGACGTTATTTTGCCGGCAGCAGGCGAACATGGAAGTGAAATTACCTGGACCTCAAGTAGTCCCGATATCATCTCCAGTAAAGGAGAGGTTAAGCGTCCGGCGAGCACAACCGGGGTGACTTTGACGGCCATCCTGAAGAAAGACGGGGCAGAGGCGCAGAAAAGCTTCGTATTGACGGTTCTAAAGGCAGACACCAAGCCTGACGGAGGCACGGATACAGGGAACAATGGTAATAATGGTAATAACGGTAACAACGGTAACAACAGCAATAACGGCAATAATGGCAATAAAAACAATAATGGGAATGAGGGCAACAACACGGGGAATACCGGTACTATCGTAACCACCGGCAATACGGGCAGCACAGGAAATCCAGGCGATGGCGGTATGGCTACTCAGCCTGCGTTCAAGGATGTAGAGAAGCACTGGGCAAAAGAGAGCATTATAACTGCGGCGCAGCGCAAGCTGGTGAACGGTTATGCAGACGGAACCTTCCGTCCGGACGGAGCGGTTACGCGCAGTGAATTCGCGGTGATCCTGGGCCGCGCCTTACAGGTGGACCTTGCGCAATCCGGACTTTCCTCCTTCACGGATGAAGGCAGCATTCCGCCATGGGCGAAGCCGTATGTTGCCGCAGCAGTTAAATCCGGCTGGATTACAGGCTATACGGATCAGTCCTTCCGGCCGGGCGGAAACATTACCCGCCTGGAGATGATTGCCATGATTGTCCGGGCGCTGGAATGGAAGACAGAACCTAAGGCTAAGGCAGCTTTTGTAGATGCGGAGCTTATTCCTTCATGGGGTCAGCCGTATGCGGCAGCCGCCTATGAAGCGGGTCTGGTTGAAGGCCAAGGCAATAACCGGCTGGCTCCAAATGATCAGGCAACGCGGGCAGAGGCAGTAACCCTGATTCTAAGACTGTTAGACATAACTGAACAGCAGTAGCATACGGCAGAGCAAGCTGGCGTCCGGATTTTCGGCGTCAGCTTTTTGTTTGTAGGCTACAAACATTGATACAGAGAAAACGAGATACTATATAATGATATAGTCGGTTTAGGAATAGTTTATTGCGCGAGAGGAGCGGATGTATTGTGAAAAAAGTGAATGTGAACCTACCCTTTAATCTTGACGGTGGATTGGCAGTGTACCAGAGCAGGGTCTGGCAGGGATTAACGCTGGAGTGGCGGGAAGGCCATCTGCTGCTGGAATTTCCGGCTGAGGTAGACAGTATATCAAGCGCAGTGTATGGCGGAGGAACAGGCCGCCTGAAGCGGGCGGTGAACCAATATGTCACCCGGGACTACGAATGCAGCAATCCGGTACGGGATATGGAAAATAAGCTGCAGGAGTGGGGTTATCCGCTGGAAGGCTGTGCCGGACTGATGACGGCAGTTCCGCTTGAACATGCCGCAGTTGCCGAGGAGGATACCGGCTCTGCGGGGATTATGTGCTGCGTGACAGCGGCTGCGGGCAATGCCGCCCGCGCCGGATCGCAGCGCAGCGTGCTGGCGGCTTACCGCCCGGGCACGATTAACATTATGCTTGGCATTGACGGATGGCTGTCGCCGTCGGCCATGGTCAATGCCGTGATGACGGCGACGGAAGCGAAGGCTGCCGCACTGGCAGATCTCGGAATTACGGATTCCGAGAACGGTCTAATCGCAACCGGGACCACAACGGATGCCATCGTGCTCGCGGTGAGCGGGAGCCGCCGCTATGCAGCGGAGCATGTCTACGCCGGAACTGCGACTGACTTGGGCGGAGCCATCGGCAGGCTGGTGTACAGTGCGGTGACGGAAAGTCTGAGTTCGGTGAAGGCGGCAGAGGCTGCGCGGAGAGCGGAACTAGCTAACTTGGCGCAGGCAGAGCAACTTGCGGCTTCTGCGGGAACTGGGCAAGCCGCGGGTGGAGAAGAAGCAGTTGAAGTCGAAGCAGTTGAAGTCGAAGCAGTAGTGGCAGCTGAACTGTTACCGCCGCAAGAAGCACTAAATGGGCAGCCCGGTCCTCTGAAGAAGGGCGGCCGGGAATAATGTCTGGAATGATGAAGAAGGACCGCCAGGAACCGCAGCGGGGTGAACCAAGGTGAAGCTTGCCATCATACTGTTGGCCGCTTATATAGTGGACCGGATTGTCGGCGATCCGCGTAATCTTCCCCATCCCGTTGTCTATATGGGGAAGGCCATCAGCTCGATAGAGCGGCTTATCCGCCGCTTCGCATCGGCGCCCCGTGCCCTGAAGCGGGCGGGGCTGCTGCTTCCGCTCCTGGTAGCAGGAGGCGCATGGATGCTGACAGCGCTGCTTGTCATGCTACTCTATAAGATATCCCCCTGGCTGGCCGGGGCTGCCGAAGTATGGCTGATCTCCACAACGATTGCCTCCAAAGGGTTGAAGGATGCCGGGCTGGCGGTATATATAGAACTCCGCCAAGGAGATATTCCCGCTGCCCGCAGAGCGCTGGGAATGATCGTCGGCCGGGATACGGCCCACCTGGGGAGTCCGGAAATCGTCCGCGGCACAGTGGAGACAGTGGCGGAGAACATAGTCGACGCGATCATCTCGCCGCTGTTTTTCGCCCTGCTGGGCGGGGCTCCGCTGGCTATGGCTTACCGTGCGGTGAACACGCTGGATTCCATGGTCGGCTACAAGAACGACAAGTACCGCGACCTCGGCTGGGCATCCGCCCGTCTGGATGATGTTGCGAATTACATACCGGCGCGGATTACAGCGCTATTACTAACCTTATGTGCGGCGCTGCTGCGGCTGGACTGGCGGAGATGCTGGCGTACCGTGCGGAGGGATGCACGTCTTCATCCCAGCCCGAACAGCGGCTACCCGGAATCGGCAGTTGCCGGAGCACTGGGCATCCGCCTGGGCGGAGAAAATGTATACCACGGCGTAACCTCCTTCCGCGCCTACATGGGAGATCCCCTGCGGACAATGGAGCCGGAGGATATTATCGTGACTTCGCGTATGATGATGCTGTCTTCAGCCATATTTGTCTGCCTGTGTGCAGCGGTTGCTTTGTTAAGGAACGGGATTGGAGGCTGAGCGGAGTGCAGATGGACAAGGACGAGGGTAAGAATGCGGACAATGACAAGATAAGCCACTTGAAGGATTCGGCTCTGGTAGCTCGCAGCGTTCTAAGTAACCCGGCACCGCAGCAGGAGTTGGGGCTGGGGCTAGGGCGGGAGTTGGAGCAAGAGCTGGGGCTAGGGCAGAAGTTGGAGCAGGAGCTGGCGCGGGAGCCTCAACTGGAGCAGGAACTGGAGCAGGAGTTAGAACTGGAGTTGGAGCAGGAGCAGGAACCTCAACTGGAATTAGAGCTGGTGCTTATCCGCCATGGGCACACGCAGTGGAACAAGGAACGGCGCTATTTAGGGAGTACGGATCTACCGCTGCTGCCGGAGGAGCGGCAGCAATTGTCCACACTAAGCGGCCAGCCTGCACTCGGCGGGGAATTCTGGCGTGTCTATTGCAGTGACATGCTCAGGTGCAGGGAGACGCTGGCAGCCGTGGCTCCACACCTGGAGCGGCAGGCCATCTATGATTCGCGGCTGCGCGAGCTGGATTTCGGCGCCTGGGAAGGCTGCACGTATGAGCAGCTCCAGGATAACCAGCTCTACCGCAGCTGGATTGACCACCCCGAATTAGTAACACCGCCGGAAGGGGAAGCGTGGGAACAATTTGAAGCCCGGGTGGATGATTTCTGGGCTCAGCTGGAGCAGGAACTGGAGCATACAAGCATTAACAGGGGGATGCCCTGGATTGAAACCAGCGAGCTAAGGGTGGTTCCACCAGGGGCAGTTCCACCAGCGCCAGATTCACCAGTGCCCATTTCATCTGTGATAGTTCTACCAGTACCAGATTCACGAGTGCCGATTCCATTTGCGGCAGTTCCACCAGCGGCAGATTCACCAGTACCAATTTCATCTTCGGCAGTTCCATTAGCGCCAGACTCACCGCCCAATCCCCCGCCTCCGCGCGTGCTGATAGTGACTCATGGCGGCATTATCCGGCTGCTGCTGGCGCGTCTGACCGAAGGAGTAAATTTCTATACAGCAGCTGCACCCGCGCCTGGTGAAGTCACTGTACTGAATCTTCGGAAGGATGAAGGAGCCTGGCGCATGATACCGCGCGAAGTGTAGCTACCACGGCTGGAATAGGGACCACTATAATTCGGTTGCGAAAAACCGAATACAATGTGCCACCGAGAGGGTTAATAAGCCAAATGTATGCGAAAAACCGAATACAATGAGCCGCCGACAGCGGTAACGAGCCGAATGTATGCGAAAAACCGAATACAATGTGCCGCCGATAGGGTTAACGAGCCAAATGTATGCGAAAAACCGACTACAATGTGCCGCCGACAGCGGTAACAAGCCGAATGTACGCGAAAAACCGACTACAATGAGCCGCCGACAGCGGTAACAAGCCGAATGTATGCGAAAAACCGAATATAATGCGCCGCCGATAGGGTTAATTAGCCAAGTGTATGCGAAAAACCGAATACATTGTCCCCCCTTAGAACCACAGCCGGAAGAAAATCCCGGGGCTGTGGTTCTTTTTTTACGGCGGCGTCTGTGCCATGATAGCTATGGGGGCGATAGCGGTATGTTTAAGGATTTCAAGCTCATTGCCGGACGTCCGGTATATATCCAGGTGAAGGATTACATGAAGCATCTTATTATCAAAAGCGCGCTCCAGGGCGGGCAGAAGCTCCCCTCAACACGGGAACTCAGCACACTCCTCAAGGTCAGCCGCAACTCGATTATCTCGGCTTATGAGAGTCTGGAGGATGACGGCTTCGCGTATACGGTGCAGGGCCAGGGGAGTTATGTCTCACATGGCGCAGCAGCGGGGCACGGAGATCCGGAAGCGGCATCCTGGAGCGTGGACTGGAAAGAGCGGCTCAGCGGCCAGGCGCTGCTCGCGGAAGAGCTGGACATTATGAAGCGGGGAATCCGCGCGGGGAAAGGAACGATTTCTTTTACCAGTATCGCGCCGGATGAGAGCCTCTTCGATCTGGATCATGTCAAAAAAGCTTTTCTGGAACGCATGTCCGTGGAGGGCAACGTTCTGCTGAATTATGGATATGCCAAGGGATATAAACCTTTAATAGATTATTTGCGGCAATATATGGAGCACAAGGGCGTGGATATGCGCGGGAAGGATCTGCTGATTACGAACGGGTTCACGGAGGGCTTCGACATAGTGTTGTCTGCTCTGGGTAAGCGGCATGGCGCTGTAATCTGTGAGAACCCGACCCATCATACGGCGATCAAGAATCTGAAGCTGCACGGCTTCGGGATACACGGGGTAACGATGGAGCGGGATGGCATCCACCTCGGCGAACTCAAGCGCGCGCTCGAAGAGCGGGAATACGACTGTGCATATCTGGTCCCCTCCTACCACAATCCTACCGGAATTGTCATGTCTCCCGAGAAAAGACAAGGCCTGATGAAGCTCATGTCGGATTACAAGGTGCCGGTTATCGAGGATGGTTTCAACGAGGAGCTGCGTTATTCGGGTGCCCATGTGGCTCCGTTAATGGCGGCGGCAGGAGGCGGGAATAGCGTCATCTACCTCGGCAGCTTCTCCAAAGTGCTGTTCCCCGGGCTGCGGGTGGGCTGGGTGCTGGCGGATCAGGAGCTGATCTATTATCTCGAAAGTGTCAAAAGGGCACGCAGTATCCATACCTCGACGCTCGACCAGTCTATTTTGTACCAATATCTGCTGGGCGGCAATCTGGAGAAGTATCTGAAGAAGGCCCGGCTGGAGTATAAACGCAAATACGAGCTGACGCTGGCCTGCTGCAAGGAGCATATTCCGTATGCCTCATTGTCGGGGGACGGGGGACTGCATCTGTTTGTAACGTTCGCTGAAAGCTTCAGCACAAGGGAATTGCTGGCAGCGTGCCACGGGCAGGGGGTTATTTTTACGGCGGGAGACATCTTCTTCACAGACGGTACAGGGCAGAATACGCTGCGGCTGGGCTTCTCCAGAGTGGCGGATGAGGATATACGCAGAGGGATCGAAATTATTGGCAGGACAGCACGGCAACTTATGGGATGAAGGGGTGTACGGATATGATTAGAGTGGGAGTTATTATGGGCGGCGTATCGTCTGAATATGAGGTGTCCATGAATACCGGCAGGGAGATGCTGAAGGCGCTGGATCCGGCAAAATACACCGGGATTCCTGTACCTATCACCTCACGGAAGGAGCTGCTGGAGGGCGTGGAGGGGCTGGACTTCGCTCTGCTCGCCCTGCATGGGACCTACGGCGAGGATGGCACCGTACAAGGTGCGCTTGAAACGCTAGGCATTCCTTATTCCGGGAGCGGCGTGCTGTCCAGCAGTCTCTGCATGGATAAAGGGCTGGCCAAGACGGTTATCCGCAGCAAAAGCATCCCCACACCCGACTGGCTGTGCTGGGACAATATCAATGAATATGCACCTGAAGCCGTGGACCGGCTGGGTTATCCGGTGATGGTCAAGCCGAATTCCGGCGGCTCCAGCATCGGCATGACCAAGGTGAATCATCCGCAGGAGCTGCGCGGGGCGGTGGAGAAGGCTTTTGCCGCTGACTGTTCGGTGCTGATTGAGCGTTATACAACAGGGCAGGAGATTACCTGCTCCATTCTCGGTGGAGAACTGCTGCCGGTAATCGGGATTCAGTCGCTCGGTGCCGACTGGTTCGATTACAGCGCCAAATATGAGCAGGGCGGGGCGGAGGAACAGATCATCCAGTTGCCTGCGGAGGTCGAGGAACGGGTGCGTACGGCGGCACTTACCTGCTACCGGGCGCTGAAATGCGCGGTGTATGCACGGGTGGATATGCTGCTGAAGGACGGCATTCCTTATGTGCTGGAAGTGAACACGCTGCCCGGCATGACCGCAACCAGCCTGCTGCCGCAAAGTGCAAGGGCGTCTGGCATCTCCTTCACCCGGCTGCTGGATGAGATTATCACCGGATCGCTGCGGGAGCGCGGAGGTATGGGTGGAGCAGCGGAAGCACCAGAAGCACCGGAAGCACCGGAAGCACAACTGGCACAGCAAGGGGGTGGCAGGTTATGAACAGAAAACAATCTGCTTTGCCTGTGGACCGCCACCCCCGCATCCCGAGCCTCACTGGCATCTCCCTGCACAGCGACCCCATTACTCCGCGCTTAAGGGAGATCCCGCCTTCGGGCATCCGCGCTTTTTTTGATCTGGCTGCGGGTAACAACGATATTATTACACTCGGGGTTGGTGAGCCCGACTTCGCTACTCCTGAACAGGTCAGAGCGGCCTGTATCCGCGCCCTGGACCGCGGGGAGACGATGTATACGCCTAACAGCGGGAGGATGGAGCTGCGGGAGGAGATTGCCGGGTATTTGCAGAAGGGCTTCGACCTGCAGTACGATCCTGCGGACGAAATATTGGTTACTGTAGGGAGCAGTGAAGCCGTGGATCTGGCGCTGCGCGCCTTCATCGCACCGGGCGATGAGATTCTGATTCCTTCCCCGGGTTATGTCGCCTATGCACCTATCGCCTATCTGAATGGCGGAACGCTGGCCACGGTGGAGACGACTGTGGAGCAGGGCTTTAAGCTCACGGCCGAAGCACTGAAGCGGGCAATCACTCCGCGATCCAAGCTGCTGATGGTGAATTTTCCAAGCAACCCTACGGGGGCGGTAATGACCTATGAGGACTGGCTGCCGGTAGCTGAGGTGGTGAAGGAGCATGGGCTGATCGTGATTTCGGATGAGATCTATGCCGAGCTGACCTACGACAGCGCACATGTAAGTATTGCCTCACTCCCGGGCATGAAGGAGCGGACGGTGGTGATCAGCGGGTTCTCAAAGGCTTTTGCCATGACCGGCTGGCGGGTCGGATATGCCTGCGGGAACCGCGAACTGCTGGCGGCTATGCTCAAGATTCATCAATACACAGCCATGTGCGCGCCTGTGCTGGGCCAGATCGCCGCTGCCGAATCCCTGCGCAGTGCTCTGCCGGATAAAGACCGGATGAAGGCATGCTTTAAGGACCGCCGGACAATGTTTGTAGACGGACTGCGGTCTGCCGGACTGCCCTGCCATATGCCGCAGGGGGCTTTCTATGCTTTTGCCTCCATTGCCCGCACCGGCATGAGCTCGGAGGAATTCGCCTTAAGGCTGCTGAAGGAGGCGGGAGTCGCAGTTGTTCCGGGCCATGTGTTCGGGGCTGGCGGAGAAGGGTATATCCGCTGCTCCTATGCGGCTTCTACAGCGAAGCTGACCGAAGCGCTGGAGCGGCTGGAAGGCTTCATGAAGGTAAAAATCTAATTGTAAGATCAATCTATATCACCTATAATCCTTTAAGGAAGAAATAGGGATATGTTAGAATTCAATTGGCTTGCAGCCAAGTCAGCGGAAGCTCCCTTCTTCAGAGCAGGGGAGCTTTTTTGTGTTCTGATGACAGTATGCAGAGCAGATAGAAGTGGATTATTTTCAGTAGATTGTTTTCAATAGAATATACAATAGATAACAGGAGGTAATATCATGATCACAGCCATACAAGAAGTAACCGGACGGATCGCTCCGCCTGATGAAAAAGCGACCTTACGCGCGGTGCTCCGCCTGAACAGCCTGACCAAGCCGCCGGGAAGCCTCGGGCGGCTGGAGGCGCTGGCCGTCCGGCTGGCCGGGATCTCCAAAGTAGAACAGCCCTGTTACAGCAGACGTACGGTAGTAGTTATGGCAGCGGATCATGGGGTCTGTTGTGAAGGGGTCAGTGCTTTTCCGCAGGAGGTTACAATGCAGATGGCCTATAACTTTCTGAGCGGCGGCGCAGCCGTGAACGTGCTGGCCCGCCAGGGTGGTGCAGAAGTTCAGTTCGTGGACATCGGCATCAATGGTGATATTACCCATCCGCAGCTGATCGACCGCAAAGTGCGCCGCGGCACGGACAATATGGCGGCAGGTCCTGCCATGAGCCGCGATGATGCGCTGCGCGCGATTCTGGTTGGGGTTCAGGTGGCTCAGGAAGCGGTGAAGAACGGGACGGAGATTTTTATTACCGGTGAGATGGGGATCGGCAATACTACAGCAAGTGCTGCAGTATTATGCGCACTGGAAGGTATTCCGCCAGAGACGGCGGCCGGACGGGGGACAGGCATTGACGACGAGCGGCTGCGCCACAAAATATCGGTGATCGAACGCGCCCTGAAGGTGAATGCTCCGAATCCGGCAGATCCGATCGATGTGCTCTCGAAGGTAGGCGGGCTTGAGATTGCCGGCCTGGCCGGTCTGATTCTGGGAGCGGCTGCGCTGCGGATTCCGGTCATTCTGGACGGTTTTATTTCCGGAGCGGCAGCCCTCGTCGCCAAGGCATTGGCACCGGAATCAACGGCTTACATGATTGCTTCCCATGTCTCAGGCGAGCAGGGGCATAAGCTGATGCTGGACCGCCTCGGTCTGGAGGCGCTGCTGGATCTCGGACTGCGCCTCGGTGAAGGTACCGGCGGAGCGCTGTGCCTGCATTTCATTGAAGCGGTCTGCCGGATTATGCGGGAGATGGCGACCTTCGAGAGTGCGGGGGTCTCCGGGTCGGAGAGCGTATGAGCATCCTTGTAACCGGAGGGGCACGCAGCGGGAAAAGCGGCTTCGCCGAGCGCTTAACCCGGAAGCTGGCAGACCCGCAGCAGGCGGTCTATGTGGCGACCGGGCAAGCGTTCGATGAAGAGATGAAGGCCCGGATTGCCCTGCACCGGCAGCAGCGGGAGGAGGGCGGCTTCCGCTGGGAGACTCTGGAGGAGCCGCTTGAACTGTCGGCGCTGCTCCGGCGGCTGTCCGGCAGCGGCTGCGGTCAGGCAGTCTTGGTGGACTGCCTGACGCTCTGGCTGTCCAACCAGCTGCTGGCTGTGGAGGAACGCAGTGACCGGCAGCAGCTGGTGGAGGCGGCAATTGCCGGACTGGAGCAGAGTGTCTCCAGCTTCCAGGGGACGCTAATTTTGGTTACCAATGAAGTAGGCGACGGCATTGTGCCGGAGTATTCACTCGGCCGGCTGTACCGTGACCTGGCCGGACGGATGAACGCGCGGCTTGCCCGGCAGTGTGAGCAGGTATTCCTGGTTACGGCCGGAATACCTGTTGAGCTGAAGAGCCGGGAGTACATTCTGTGAGCGCGCGGGGGGATGCCGCTGCTGCTTTTCAGTTCCTGTCGCGGTTTCCGGTCAAATACAGCCCGGATTTCTCGCCTGAGCTGCTGCGCCGCAGCGTGGTCTATTATCCGCTGGTCGGCGCAGCCATCGGCCTCAGCGCCGCGCTTGGCGCAGCTGCCGCCGCCTGGCTGCTGCCGGCCTGGCCTGCCGCTGTCATCACCCTCATCCTGTGGGTGGGGCTGACTGGCGGGCTGCATCTGGACGGCTGGATGGACAGCGCCGATGCGCTGCTCAGCTACCGCTCGCGGGAGCGAATGCTGGAGATTATGAAGGACAGCCGCGTAGGCGCTATGGGCGTGCTGGCCTGCGTGCTGCTCCTGCTGCTGAAGGCCTCGCTGCTGGCGGCATTGATTGAAGGCGGCAGCTACAGCATGTTGCCGCTGCTCCTGCTGCCGCCGGTCTGGAGCCGCTGGTACATGGTGCGGGCCATGGCCCGCTATCCGCTGGCCCGCGGCAATGAAGGGCTGGCCGCCAGCTTCGGCGGGCTGCCTGCCCGGCTGGAGCGGCGCGCGCGTCTAACCGCCGCGCTGCTTACGCTGGCCGCTGCCGCGGCGCCTCTGGCGCTCGGCGCGGGCAGCGGGGCCTGGCCGCAGCTGGCAGCGGCGGCCGTCCTGGCGCCGGCGGCTGCGGCAGCCTGCGGCATGCTCGCAGCGCGGCGGATTGCCAGCCGGCTCGGCGGGCTCACCGGCGACGTCTACGGCGCGCTGGGCGAACTGCTGGAGACGGTGGTTCTGCTTGTGCTGGTACTGCTGCAGCACAATCTGTAGCGGACAGCGTCCGCCATGCACTTAGGGCAGCGCCGCACAGCGCTCCAATAGGGCTATAGGGCTGCACCGCCCTGAACACCGGCAAGCAGCCAGAAAGCGAGGAAGCGAAGAAGATGAACATGGAAGATACAGCCTCAGGTAAGGCCGCACTTCAGGCAGTGACGGGAGCTGCACCGGGACCGGATAAGCAGCAGCCAGCTACCGTCCAGGCAGCGCCGGGGGGTGCAGATGAACGCGGCAAGCAGCGGCCAGCCGCCGTGCTGATGGTGCAGGGAACTGCCTCCGATGTCGGCAAAAGCCTCGTCACCGCCGCCATCGGACGGATTATGACCCGGGACGGCTACCGTACGGCACCGTTCAAGTCGCAGAATATGGCGCTGAATTCTTATGTTACAGCGGACGGCAAAGAAATCGGCCGCGCCCAGGGGATGCAGGCGGAAGCCTTCGGTATTACGGCTACCAGCGACATGAATCCGATCCTGCTGAAGCCATCCGGTGAGATGAGCGCGCAGATTGTGGTGCATGGTGTGCCGCATGCCGCGCTCAGTGCGAGAGAATACCGTGAGAAGTTTCTCCCCGAAGCCAAAGGGACGGTGATGGATGCGCTTGGCCGTCTGCGCGAGGCCTATGATATTGTGCTGATGGAAGGCGCAGGCAGCCCCGCGGAGATCAACCTCAAGGCGCGGGATATCGTCAATATGAATCTGGCCGGCTGGGCGGATGCGCCGGTGCTGCTGGTTGCCGATATTGACCGGGGCGGCGTGTTTGCTTTCATTGTGGGTACGCTGGAGCTGCTGGAGCCGCATGAACGGGCCCGGGTCAAAGGCTTCATTATCAATAAATTCCGCGGCGATGTCTCGCTGCTGCAGCCCGGGCTGGACTGGCTGGAGGAGCGTACAGGCATTCCGGTGTTGGGGGTGCTGCCGTTCCTGCCGCAGCTGCGGATTGAGGCGGAGGACTCCGTAGTTCTGGAAGGAACCTCAGGCCGTGTGCGTGAAGGTTCTATGAAAGAACTTGATATTGCGGTCATCCGCTATCCGCGCATCTCCAATTTCACCGACTTCGATCCGCTGGAGGATGAGCCGGATGCTGCCGTACGCTATGTCCTGTCGGCAGACGAGCTTGGAACGCCGGATGTCATTATATTGCCGGGCACGAAGAATACAGCTGCCGACCTGCAGTATTTGCGGGAGCAGGGGTTCCCGGAGGCAATAGAGCGTGCACTGGGACAGGGGACGCAGCAGCTTGCCGGAATCTGCGGGGGGTATCAGATGCTGGGGTTGAAGCTGCTTGATCCTCATGCGGTTGAGAGTGCTGAACCGGGTGAGAGTGAGGGCCTCGGGTATCTGCCGCTGTCAACGGCGTTCCTGCAGCAGAAGACCACAGTACGCGTGAGCGGAACACTGGCTGCGGCTCATCCGCTGCAACTAAGCACTCAGGCGCCCGCCTCAATCGGAGAGATGCCCATTACCGGCTACGAGATACATATGGGAACGACGACGAATCATGATGCTGCTTCAGTACGCAGTCTGTTCAGTCTGGACGGGCCGGAAGGACAGGCTCTGCCGGAAGGCTGGGGAACCCCGGACGGCAGAATCTGGGGCAGCTATCTGCATGGCTTGTTCCACAATGACGGGCTGCGCCGCAGCTGGCTGGACGGATTGCGTATTGCCAAAGGACTCGCACCGCTAGCCGTAACCTTCTCGGCTGCTGCGCTCCGTGAGCAGGAATTTGACCGGCTGGCGGATGCTGTAAGGTCACATCTGGACATGAATGCCGTGTACAATATTATGGGCTTGCCAAGAAATGAGGAATAGGGATGTTTATTGCGGTTCTGCTGTTTATTGTTGCCGGACTGGCCGAGATCGGCGGCGGGTACCTGGTCTGGCTCTGGCTGCGGGAATCGCGGCCGCTGTGGTACGGATTGGCAGGCTCTGCCATCCTGATCGCGTATGGTATTATCCCGACGCTGCAGAAGTTTCCTTCCTTTGGCCGGGTATATGCCGCCTATGGCGGAGTATTCGTCGTGCTTGCTGTGCTGTGGGGCTGGCTGGTGGACCGGAAAACACCGGATCTCTACGACTGGATCGGCGCCGGCGTCTGCGTGATTGGGGTCTCTGTCATCTTGTGGGCACCGAGGCACTGAGCATGTCCTAATCAGTTACCGCACGAATCCCTCTATTCTCATCCACGGATTGTGATGGAACCTTGTTATTCTATGAATCCTGCCCAAAATACAACATTTTGCGGATTGCTTCGGTCCTAATTTGAAAATGTTGTACGGAAGGCAGGATTTCTCCTTTTCTAAACAGGGAATCAGGAAAATTATTGTATTACATACAACAATCCTTCTAAAAAACCTGGTATCTATGAAGCGGAGTTGTAAATCGTACAACATTTATACTGAAACGGCGTGTACCTAACAAACCCAATTTGCCGGTTACGAATCAAATTTGAGGAATTGAAGGATTACGCTTGTCCCTATACAAAAAAGCAGCTCCAACAGCCACGAGGCCTTTGGAGCTGCTTTTTATATTTTACTATTAAACAGCTTTATAGATTTGATTGAACAGAAACTAGCTAAATCTTAAACTGCTCGACAGCCTTCTGCAGCTTCACGGCCTGCTCATGCAGATGCTCTACGGTCAGCGCGTGGCCTTCCAGCTCCTGGTGCTGGCGGGCAGAGTTGCCGGCCAGCGTATCAGCGCTCTGCTGCGACTTGGCTGTAATCTGTGCCGTTTCTTCCACCGAGGCGCTGACTTCTTCGGTGCCTGCCGAAATCTGCTGGGTAGCAGCAGATACGGACTGGATGCTGTGGTTGATGCTCTGGATAAGAATCAGCAGATGATTGAAGGCATTGCCTGCTTCCACCACTTTGTTCATACCTGAAGCTACTTCTGTATTTACGTGGTTCATCTCGGATACCGAGTGGTTCATATCTTCCTGAAGTCCGAGCAGGAATTCGCGGATCTGCTCATTGGATTCCTTGGACTGCTCCGACAGCTTGCGCACTTCACCGGCCACGACAGCGAATCCCCGGCCATGCTCTCCGGCGCGCGCTGCTTCAATGGATGCGTTAAGCGACAGCATCTGAATCTGCTTCGTGATTTCGGTAATACCCTGCACCACTTCCCCGATCATCAGCGAGCGTTCATTCATGATACGGAATTGCTCCAGCGACTGTATCGAGGCCTGTTCCACCTGGCGCATCTGCTGCACAGCACTCTGGGCAATGTCATTACCGCCCATCGCTTCGGCGGAGGCTTCACTGATCTGCTCCGTGACCTCACCGGCGGCGGAAGCGATATGCTGGATGCCAATGTTGATCTCATCCATGGCCCGGGAATTATCGAGTGCGCTGCTCGCAATCGTGGTGCTGCCTTTACCGATTTCCTCTACAGAGACAGCGGATTGCTCAGCCATATTGTTCAGAATCTGAACACGTTCCTTCAGATCATTGGAATCGGCAACTACTGCGCCCGATGTATCCAGCACATGTCCGATCATCTCCTTGAGCCGCTCGCTCATGATCCGGAAGCTCTCGGAGAGCTGGCCTACTTCATCGTTGCCTTTGATCGTAAGTGCTTCGGTGAAATCGCCTCCGGCCAGCTTGTTGCTGTAGGCCGCCAGCAGTTTGATCGGACGGATGATTCTGCGGCTCATCAGTGTGGCGCCGGAGAGTCCGATGATAAGTGCCAGCAGGGTGATTCCCGCACTGGTCCACAGAATGCTGCTCATCTTTTCTTGGATAAAGCCGACATCCGAGCTTACGCCAACGAGCATGGTGGTACCGGGAACGCCAACAAATGCACTCTTATGTATACCATGACTATCACTATAGATTTCACTAAGTCCGGATTTTCCTTTGGAGGCTTGCTCCATGGCAGGCAATACCTCAATGGACTCTTCACGCTGAAGCTTGGCACTATGATCCGCGACCAGAACAGTAGCTTTGCCTTCCTTCAGGTCAATGAGGAAAATGGTCTCAACATCGTGCTGCTTCCGCTTTTCCTCGAAATAGAATTCTACATTGGTCCCCGCCTGTTCATTCTTGTTAAGAGCCTGCTGCGCGCTTGTAGCATTCAGATTCTTATATACATCCTGGGCTGAGGCAGTCAGAGACTTGTTGATCTGCGGCATCACATAGCTGTCGATGATATTAATGGATATGAAGTAGAAGCTGATACTTAGCAAAAGAGAAGTGAGTAACAGAACGACAAACAGCAGAAGCGTAAACTTGCGGCTAATTGATTTTTTGAAACGGAACATTTCTTTCTCTCCTTTTCTGTCAATTGCATCTGAATATCCCAAGCCAGACAAAGAGCCAGGCAAGCAGCAATATATTCCATTGGTGTAGGTCATATATGAAGCTATCTGTGAACGGGAATTGTGATTGATAACTATTCTATAGAATTAACCTCAGGTTGAATAGTGAAAGTTTGCTCTATACTGCATTATTTTTCAGAAAAAATTGAATATTTAACGAGTCTATCACCAATTTACCGAAAAAAATGAATTATACGCTGTTTTCATGAAAATTTTAAATTTCATAGCATGTTAGCTTTTTCTGTGGTAGAGTATTAATGTTTTGTTTCTATAAGAGTGGATAGCCGCGGTTCGTAACCATCCCGCGTAACCAAAACTAGGAGGAGTTAACAGAAATATGTTTAATTTGTTGTGGGGGATTTTGTTTGTTGTTGTTAATTTTGTGTTTTTTCTGCTCTGCTACCGGTTGTTCGGTAAAAAAGGGCTCTATGCCTGGGTAGGCATGGCAACCGTGGTCGCCAATATACAAGTCGCCAAGACGATTGCGATGCCTTTCGATATCGTAATGACGCTGGGGAATACGATGTATGTCACGTTATATATGACCAGTGACCTGCTGAATGAGAGATACGGGCGGGCAGAAGCGCGGAATGCCGTCTGGTTCGGATTCTTCACTCTGCTGATGACTACCGTCATTATGCAGATGGTGCTTGTATTTGAGCCGCAGGAGACGGATATTGCCCAATCCTCACTCCAGACGATCTTCGGCCTGATGCCGAGACTTGCACTGGGCAGTCTTACCGCATATTTTATCAGCCAGTTTCTGGATGTGCGCTTATACGCATGGATCCGCAAGTACTACGGCAGCTCACGGCAGCTCTGGATCCGCTCTAACGGCAGCACCATGATCAGCTCTTTTGTTGACACTTTGATCTTCTGTACGATTGCTTTTGCCGGAACCTATGACCTGAAGGTATGGACAGAGATTCTGCTGACCACCTATCTGGCCAAATTCCTGCTTACAGGTGCAGGCACACCGGTACTTTACCTTGCCCGTTCCTTTAAGTTCGCTGAAGAGGAGCAGACAGTCAGCTCCCAGGAGACCAAGCGCAATATTTCATAGAATAGTTTTATATAAAAAAGCCCTAACCTCCAGTGATCTGGAGATTGGGGCTTTTTTTGATTTCTGAATTACAGGCTCAGCACAGTCAATTCTTTGGGGAAGCTGGTCAGCGTCTGCGGGCCCTCTGCCGTAACGAGCACATCATCCTCAATGCGCACGCCGCCAAGATTCGGCACATAAATCCCCGGTTCTACTGTGAAGACGTTGCCGTTTGCAATAATATCCGTATTGAGTCCATGCAGTGATGGATATTCATGGGTATCCATGCCGAGACCATGTCCGACGCGGTGCATGAAGTATTCGCCGTAGCCGGCGGCTTCAATAACGTCACGGGCGGCCTTGTCAACAGAACCGAAGGTGGCTCCGGCAACAGAAGCGGCAATACCAGCTTCATTGGCAGCAAGCACAGTATTATAGATATCTATCAGCTTGCTGTCTATCTCGCCTACAGCGAAGGTGCGGGTAATATCGGAGGCATAGCCAGCGGCGTATACGCCAAGATCGAACATCAGCAGATCACCCGGCTGAATCTTGCGTTCACCCGGTACACCATGCGGCAGGGCCGTATTCGGGCCGGAGAGCACCATGGTGTCGAAGGAGGGGCCGGAGGCTCCGGCTTTTTTCATCAGGTATTCAAGCTCCGCTACCAGCTCATTCTCGCTGACACCGGCTTTGACATGCGACAGGCCCCGGCGGAGAACTTCCTCCACAAGTTCGGCGGCATGCTTCATAATGCGGATTTCTTCAGGCGTCTTCATGGCGCGCATAGCGCGAAGCAGATGGCCGATGTCGCTGAATGCCCCCGCTGGGATGGCGTCTGCCAGCAACTCATAGCGGCTGACGGAGAAGTGCTCCTTCTCTATGCCGAAGCTGCCCGGAGCAGCGCCGCCGAAGCGGGATTTGAGCAGCTCGTACGGGTTGTCCGTATCGCTGTGCGTCAGAATAGTCTTCACCGAGGAGGCGGCATGCGCCGCTTCGGCGTCCAGCGCCGGAACGATCAGCACAGGCTCCTCATCGCGGATCAGCAGCAGGCCCAGAAAGCGTTCATGCGGGTTGCTGGCGAAGCCGGTCAGATAGTATACATGCTTGGGATCGGTCACGAGGAGAGCATCCAAGCCCCCTCCTGTAAGTCCTTGCTCCAGCTTAAGCAGAGCTTCATTCATTGTAATAGTTCCCCTTTCATATACACGCTTGAAACAGCATTATTCTCATTATAATTCATAATCCGGGAGGCTGCACGTCCCTGGAGCGGATGCTAAAGGGGGTTTAGTGAAGTTAAGCACCGGGTAATAGTTGCCACAATCATTTCTGGTTTCTATTCCCGCTTCACTTAACAGGAGGTTATGAATATGTCCGGTACATCGGTCCTCTCCCGTACATTTCTGCTGCGCGGAACTTTGGTCCTGCTGATGGGCCTGCTGTCAGCC
Organism: Paenibacillus sp. FSL R10-2736; assembly: GCF_038000245.1. Taxonomy (NCBI): domain Bacteria; kingdom Bacillati; phylum Bacillota; class Bacilli; order Caryophanales; family Paenibacillaceae; genus Paenibacillus; species Paenibacillus sp. FSL R10-2736. The sequence goes on along the minus strand of NZ_JBBOBN010000001.1, from coordinate 6,010,975 downwards.
TGCACCTCTTCTGAACAAGATACTATGCAAGGGCAGCTGACAGGCGAGAATCCGCATCTTGACGCACAGCCTGCCGGCACTGCTCTTCCATCTTCGATGACTACGATGACCGAAACGCCGGTGACAAGAACACCGGGAGCGTCTCCGAGTGCAGGAACGGGTGCGCCGGTTGGCGCAGCATCACCTGGTGCCTCTGGAAGCACACAGGCACCGGAAGTAACGGCTGGCGCGCCGAAGCCGCCAGCTTCGTCAGTCTTCCCTTATACCGCGCATACGCTGGCAGACGGATTGAATGTGCCTTGGGAGATGGCGTTCGCTCCGGACGGGCGGATCTTTTTCACCGAACGGCCTGGCAGTCTGCGGGTCATAGAGAACGGCAGGCTTCGTGAGGCCCCGCTGCTGGAGCTTGAAGCCCCCTTTATCAGTAAGGGAGAGGGCGGGTTGCTGGGACTTGCGCTTGATCGGGAGTTTGAGAACAACGGATTGGCGTATGTATATCATTCTTACCGCAATGCGGAGGGCGGAGTGGCAAACCGGGTCCTGCGGATTAAGATCGGCAGCAGCAAAGCGGAGATCAAGCAGGTTCTGCTGGATAATATACCAGGAGACACCAATCATAACGGCGGAAGGGTTAAGCTGGGCCCGGACGGCTACTTGTACATCACCACAGGTGAACGCTATGAGCCTGATCTCGCGCAGGATAAGACCAGCCTGGGCGGAAAAATACTGCGGATTACCACCAGCGGCGGCATCCCTGAAGATAACCCGTGGCCGGGATCTCCGGTCTATAGCATGGGCCACCGCAATCCGCAGGGTCTGGCCTGGCAGCCGGGGAGCGGAGTCTTATACAGCTCGGAGCATGGCCAGTCGAGCCATGATGAGATCAATCGTATTCAGGCCGGGTCCAATTACGGCTGGCCGCTGATTGAAGGCGATGAGACCGGAGCCGCGAAGCTGAAGCTGAAGGCTCCGCTGGCACACAGCGGTGAGGTGACCTGGGCGCCGTCGGGCATGACCTTTATTACGCAGGGGCCATGGAGCGGCGAACTGTTGGTTGCCGGTCTGTCCGGGCAGCAGCTGCTGCGGGTATCTTTGTCTCCTTCGGGCGGCAAGCCTAAGATTACGGCTTTATTCAAAGAGAAGTATGGCCGAATCCGCAATGTGGCGGAAGGGCCTGACGGCACCTTGTATATTATGACCAATAACCGGGATGGCAGAGGCAACCCGCGCGCACAGGATGATAAGCTGATTGCGCTGCGGCCGAATTGGAAATAAGTGCTGTTAGCTGTATTTTCCGTGTATTTCTTCAGGCACTTTACCAGGTTATGCTAATGGCGAAGGGATTTCTCGGCCATCCGCCGCTGATGCGGACTGAGAAGCCGTTATTTTCGGATAATAGCCCGGTTTCTGTCCGGTGCGGACTCAGATGACCTTAATGGCTCAGTTTTACCGTGTTCGGGTCTATAATATTCCGAATAAGGGCTTCTGAGTCCGGATAAACGTCAAAAGTACCCTTTTCCGCAAAATAGCGTCATCTGAGTCCGTTTCACTCTATAACTCTGTAACTCTGTAACAAACAAAGGCTGTCCTCCTTGCAGATCACCTGCACAGAGGACAGCCTTTCCAGTTATGGGACTGCAGCGTGCAAACTCCGGCTACAGCCAGCCCGCAAGCAACCGATCAGTACCTGCGGGCTGCCATCATACCGTGCACCAGTTGCAGACGATATTCTATACCGTCAGGTCTGCGAGCTTACGAGACTACGCAGTGCAAGCGGCTTACCCGGGGTGGCCGGTTCAGCGGGTCCGTTACGCGATCGGCGTTCCGTTCGGAACCTGCTGCTCCGGAGCCAGCAGGATCACATCGCCTTCCTCCGGCACGCCGCCGAGGACGAGCACTTCCGAGAGGAAGCCGGCAATCCGTCTGGGCGGGAAGTTCACGACAGCGGCTATCTGCCGGCCGATCAGCTCTTCCGGAGTGTAACGTTTGGTGATCTGCGCACTGGAGGCCTTAATGCCGAGTTCACCGAAATCGATCTGCAGCTTAATCGCCGGTTTGCGTGCTTCAGGAAAAGGCTCAGCGGACAGAATGGTTCCTATGCGTATATCCAGCTTCAAGAAATCTTCAATAGTAGCCATGTACTCGCCCCCTGTAATTGATAAGTTGCTTCTAACCGGGAATAAACTTCTTGAGAAGTTATTCCATGCCCAGGGGCTATTTTAACCCTAAGAAATGATGTAACATTATCATAAAACATATACTCTGAAAAGGCTACGCCATGCCCTGGCCTGGCTGGCCCGCAAGAGAGGGGAAGATATCCATGAAAGGAAAGACCGTGCTTGTCACCGGTGCGAATTCCGGCATGGGACTGGCTACGACAGTGGAAATGGCCCGCAGAGGAGCCCATGTAATCATGGCCTGCCGCAGCCGCAAACGCGGGGAGGAAGCTCTTGCGGAAGCAGTGCGCCAGAGCGGCTCTGATCAAATCCGGCTGATGCTGTGCGATCTGGGATCGTTCGCAAGCATTCGCGCTTTTGCAGAGGAATTCACGGCCGGCTATCCGGTGCTTGATGTTCTGATCAATAATGCTGGAGTAGTCGCCATCAGACGTGAGCTTACTTCAGACGGCTACGAGCAGGATTTGGGCGTGAATCATCTGGGTCATTTTCTGCTCACCATGTTGGTATTGGATAATCTGAAGCATGCTGAACAGGGCAGGATTGTGGTAGTGGCTTCAGGTGCTTACAAGATTGGCAAGCTGCATCTGGAGGATCATACGCTGTCACGCGGCTTCAACCCGGCTAAGGCTTACGCCCGTTCCAAACTGGCCAACATCCTGTTTACCCGCGAGCTGGCTGCTCAACTGAAGGGCACCAGGGTTACTGCGAACTGTGTGCATCCGGGAGCGGTGGGGACGAGCATCGGAGTGAACCGGGAGACAGGCTTTGGGCGCTCGCTGCTGAAGCTGCTGTCCTACTTCTTCCTGACGCCTGAGAAAGGTGCGGACACGGCCATTTATCTGGCGGCTGCGCCAGAGCTGAGCGAAGTTAGCGGGCAGTATTATTACCGCCGCGAGATCAAGGAATTATCGCCAAGGGCGAAGAATACAGAAGAAGCCGCACGGCTGTGGAAGTGGAGTCTGGAACAGACAGGGCTGAACTAGCCTAAGCTGCTTGAAAAAGCTGAAATCCTGCCTTTTGTACAACAACTTTGGATTTGAGCCGTAGGATGAGGGAAATGTTGTTCACATATCACATACAACTTTTAGGAGGAATAACAGATGGATTGGCAAGTGAACAGCATAGAGGATGCAGCAATTGAGGATTTGGGAGCGATTGTGGAGATTTATAACACGACGGTTGCCGGAAGAATGGTAACAGCGGATCTTACGCCGGTAGCCGTGGAGGATAGAGTGAAGTGGTTCCATGAGCATAACAGCCATCACCGTCCGCTCTGGATTCTGCGGCAAGGCGGCGAAATTGCGGCCTGGTTCAGCTTCCAGTCATTCTACGGGCGTCCGGCCTATAATGGAACGGCAGAGATCAGCGTCTATGTAAGTGAAAAATTCCGCGGCAGCGGCGCCGGAAGTATCCTGCTGACCAAGGCGCTTGAAGAATGTCCGCGTCTTGGTCTGCAGAACCTGGTCGGCTTTGTGTTTGGCCATAATGAGCCAAGCCTTGCACTGCTGCGGAAGTTTGGTTTCGGACAATGGGGCCTGCTGCCGGGTGTCGCCGTGCTGGACGGCATTCCGCGTGACCTTGTTATCGTAGGCCGCAAGCTGTAAATTTATATAAGGCTTTCGCAGAAACAGTGTGTGAAACTTATTGCGGAGGAGCGGCTGAAGCAGACCGGCATTCTTCTTCCGTAATCCAGTCTTCCGACCATACCTGCAAATCACGGATGACGGATTCCAGGGCCCGGCCCTTGTCAGTTAACGAATACTGGATTCTTACAGGTGTTTCGGGAAAAACCTCGCGCAGGACGATACCCTCCTGCTCCAGTTCCTTCAGCCGCTCGGACAAAAGCCTGCCGCTGACGGGCAGCGAAGCTTCAATGGCGCCGAAGCGCTGGGGACCTTGCAGAAGCTGATAGATGATTAAGCCCGTCCAACGTCTGCCGATAATATCCATGCTTTTTTGTAACCTTGGACATAACTCTGTGGATTTCATTAGGCTCACCTCTTACTGTACATTATAAACGAAAAGACCTATAACTAAAACAAATTTGAACTATTTGCACTACTTGAAAGGATGATTCCCTTGGCTAAAAAGAAGAAGATAACTCCGGCTCCGCGCCCTGCTGCGGCCGATGCTCCGGCAACACTCAAAGACCTGCTCAGCCGCGAGGTGCTGGACAAGCTGAAGGCGCAGTCCGATGCGCTCAAAGCCGAAGAGCAAGGCAAGAAAGACGCCGCCCTCAAGGAAGCGGAGGACAAACGCAAGGCAGAGCAGAAACGTCTGGAGAATGATTTCGGCCACCTGCTGGAGAACAGCAATCAGGACTGGTCGAAATTTAAATAAAACAAACTTTACCAAATTCAGGGTTGACAATCTGCAGCAGCGCCATATATTATTGGGTTTATCATTTAGAGAAGGGAGGCCGATGGGTCATGATTGGAACAAATGGTTTGAGAACGCCGCATAGTCAAATTACAACCGCATATGAACTATCTGATCTCATCGCCTTCGTCCGGAAGACATAATGCGCAGCGTGCTTATTATGTCACAACTGCATATGGGTGTCCCAGCTTGAATTCGAAGCTGCACCCAGCGCTCCGGGAGCCGCATGATCAGAACTGATCTGCGGCTCTTTTTGCGTACCACAAAACTGGAATTTATCTTACCAACCTGAGAGGAAATGAAAACATTTATGAATAGCATGAAGCAGCAGGCGGGGGAGATATCCCGCTACAAACATGAGGTAGCCCTTCCGGGCGGCGACCTCAAAGTATATGCAAGTGAGCAATTGTTTGGCTCACTTGATTATAAGGTCCTGGAAATGGCTAACAACAATCTGCAGATTCCAAATATTGAATATATGAGCTACACTCCTGATGTACATGTAGGCGTCGGAACCTGCATCGGGACTACCGCGGTCTGGGATGCCGCGTCAGGTTATGTATCGCCGTCCATTGTAGGCAGCGATATCGGCTGCGGCATGCGTGTACATCTGACCAATCTGCATATGGATGATCTGCGTGAAGTGAAGCTGCGCCGGAAGCTGGTCCGGGCAATTGAGAAGTATCTGCCCATGGAGGCTCAGCAGCGCGGCCATTACAGCGATATCCGGCTGGAGAATATCGTGCGCAAGGGACTGCACGGCCTGCCCAGCAAATATGTTCCGGACAGCTACACTCCGAAGAAATCAAGCGCACTGTCCCATGTGGAGATCAGCAAGCTTGCCTTCGATGACGAGATTCTGAAAGAGCTGCCGGATATGGCCTGGCACCGGGGTCACCGCCAGCTCGGCACCCTTGGCGGCGGCAACCATTTCGTTGAGATCCAGGCGATTGAAATCGCCGAGGAGCAGCGGGAGGTGGCTGAAGCGTGGGGCCTGAGAGACGGGCAGATTGCCGTGATGATCCACTCCGGCTCCCGGGCCTGGGGAGGCATGGTCAATCAGTTCTGTACCCCGGCCTTCGCCAAGGTCATGGGCCAGCTTGGACTGGGCAGCGCTGACCCGCGCCTGATCTATGCGCCCCTGTCACATCCGCAGGCTCAGCGCTATGTTAATCTGATGTACTCGGCGCTGAACTATGCGGTGGTGAACCGCCATCTGATCGCTTATGGTGTACGTGAGGGCTTCCGTGACGTCTTCGGCACGAAATGCGAGCTGCGCACCCTCTACGATCTGATGCACAATTATGCGTGGGAAGAGGAAACCTCCTCAGGCACCAAGTTTGTTCACCGCAAAGGGGCGACACGCGCCCTGCCTGCAGACCATGCGGATAATCCGCGGGCTTATGCGGCAACCGGGCATCCGGCGCTGATTCCCGGCTCGATGGGCACCGCTTCCTACATCATGGTCGGCCAGCCCGGAGGAGAAGAGAATTATTATTCGATCTGCCATGGAGCCGGACGCATCCGCTCCCGCTCGGCAACGAAGCGGCTGGTATCTGTCCATGAATTCTCCCGGTCGATGAAGGTGGGGACGGCAGACGAGATTGTAGTGAATCAGCATTCCCTGGAATCTATCATTGACGAATCTCCCCAGGCCTATAAGAATGTAGATGAGATTATAGAAAGCGTTACGGGCGCCGGCCTGGCTGCTGTTGTAGCCAAATGCAAGCCGCTCGCAGCGATAAAGGGGACGAAATAGGATGGAGCAGGAGATTAAGAAACCTACTGTAATCTACGAATACGATGAAGACAGAGCCGGAATCATCAAAGGTTACGATGTGTACGCACGCCTGGTTGACGGCATACTTGAAGCGCTCTACAGCCGCTACGGCGTCCGTTATGAGCTGTATGCGAGCGATGACCCCAACAGTGAATACTGGAAGCTGCTGGAGAATGATGTGCAGAGCGGGAATGCCGGGGTGGAGCATGTGGCGCGGATTTTTGACCGCCTGGAGGACAGGACGTTTGTGTACGACGATGATAAAGAGCAGCCGGAGTACAATATCCATCTCTCGATCCGCAATAATGTGCTGGCGTATCCTGCCATGGGCATTGCTCTGGCGCGGGTGCCTGTGTTCCAGGAGAACGGCATCAACTTTCAGGACTATGTGTTCGCGGCATCTGACGCGCAGCTGCAATTCTTCCTGGCCAATGTGCGCACCCGGCAGCGGGAGCAGAACATTAATAAGGTGACGGTGTTCACTGACCGGCGTAACGGAATCTTCCGTGAGGATGAACCCATCACCCGCTCTGTCGGGCGTGAGGAGGTCGTGCTGGACGCGGGGATCAAGAAAGAAATCTACCGTTCGCTCGACCAGTTTTTTGATTCGGACCGCAGCTTCTACGTCACTTACGATATCCCGTACAAGCGGGGCATTCTGCTCTACGGCCATCCGGGCAACGGTAAGACTACGCTCGTCAAATCGATCGCCGGAAGTGTACCGGGACCTGTGATCTACTGGCAGATTACCGAATATACGAGCAGTGAGTCAGTGAATGAGGTGTTCGAGGCTGCGGCCCGGCTGGCGCCGATGGTACTGGTGATTGAGGACATCGATTCCATGCCGCAGGAGGTCCGCTCCTTTTTCCTCAACACGCTGGACGGGGCCACTTCGAAGGAAGGCATCTTCCTGATCGGCACCACCAATTATCCGGAGAAAATCGACCCGGGCCTCATGAACCGCGCCGGGCGCTTCGACCGGGCTTATGAGATCAAGATGCCAAATGAGGCGCTGCGCCTCGAATATCTGCAGCTGCGCGGGTTCTCCGCCTTCGCAGGTGAAGAAGGTACGGCCACCGCTGCGCGCCTGACAGGAGATTTCTCCCTGACCCAGCTTGGCGAGCTGTATGTCAGTGCGGCACTGGAATGGCATGAGAATGGCACGGCTGATGTCGAGTCGCTGGTGCGCGGCATGCGCGGCGAACTGGACAAAGGGCGCAAACGGGAATGGATGAAGGATGCTTCGTCCAGTATCGGATTTTATTAAGTAAGAGAGAAGCGACTGTAAAGGGAAGATTTGGGGAGCCGTGAGGCTCCCTTTTTCCTGGGGGATAAGAGTTTATAGGTTTGGAGAAGCGAAGCTTACTCCTTATTTATTTAGTGGCTACCGGGGACAGCGGACATAGTTGGAAAAAAGGCACTTAATTCTGCCAGAACGGAGAGTTGAGAGTAAGCAGTTGGAAAAAGTCCACTTAATCCACCGACCCACCTGGATTTAGCTGAAATCGGACCGATTAAGTGTTGTTTTTCCAATTGCTTTTAATAAAATGTACCTTTGACGCTAAATTAGATGTACTAATTCCACTTAGATCATCCGCAGCACTCCGAACTGTAAGCAAAACTTCTTGACACTACCGACAAAAATCCGCAAATAAGCGTGCTGCTGTCCGTTAACAAACTTAGCTTCCCCTCTGTCCCCTCAACAACGGCGCGGATACGGGGAATTTTCATACAGAAGTGTAACTTTTGGCATTCTCATACGTGGATGGATTAAGGGGGGAGGAGATGGAGCCGAATTCGCTGGATGATCTATATGAGAATTATGTGGCGGACATCTACCGCTATCTGCGCTCCCTCTGCCATGACCACCATGCGGCCGAAGATTTGATGCAGGAGACCTTTTACCGGGCGTATCTGTATCTGGAGGATTGCCGGGAAGAGCGGATTAAGCCGTGGCTGTTCCGCGTGGCTTACAATGCCTTCGTGGATTACAAGCGCAAGGAAAAGCGGAGTGTGTCCAAGGAAGACGGGTTTTTCAGCGGGCTGCCCCATCCCGAAACCACGGAGGGGACTTTGCTGCGTCAGGAACGCTGGGAAGAGACAGCACTGGCACTCAGCCGTCTGCCGGAGGGGCAGCGCCATGCGCTGCTGCTGCATGATTATCATGGGCTGACCTACAAGGAAGCTGCTGGCATCATGAACGTAGGTTTGTCCCAATACAAGATACTGGTATTCCGCGCCAGGCAGAAGCTGCGTGAGGCGGACCGGAGGAGGAATGAGCATGAGTGAGGAGTTCAAAGAACAGCTGAGGAAATACAGTGAGGGAACACTTCCGGAGGAAGAGCGGGAGGCGCTGGAGAGTGAACTTGCGAAGCTGGAGGCTTATCAGCTGTATCTGGAGGAGCAAATGGAGCGGGAAGAGCAGACCAGCGGACGGTGGACCAAGGCGGACCCGGCCGGCAGCGATTCTCCGGGACTCAAGAAGGTAAAGAAAAAAGCGGAAAAGCGGGAGAAGAAAATTATCCGCCGCGGCAAATGGAAGGCGCGGCTCGTGAACACCCTTACTGTATTTGCGGCCTTCATTGTCTTCATGATCATCAGTAATATTATTACTATAGTATTCTACAACACCGGGAACCGTGGTGAGACCTATAGTGATGTTGTATCCTCGGCGATTGCCGTGACCCGGCCCAACACAACCACATATCTTTCCAGCAATGCGAAATCGGTCTTCCGGATGAATCTGACCGGTAAACTGCTGAAGCAGGTAGGCGGGGAGAAGGTTCAGATGGGTAATTACAACCAGACCTTTCTCCTGGGGCTATCCTATCCCGGAGTGTTCAACTGGATGGATGACCGGAATGCAGGTAATTACATTTTCTACTATCCGTCAGCAGATGGTTCCGTCAGCAGCGGGGATAACAGTGATGAGTGGAACAAGCTGGATAAGCTTCCCGAGGGTACGGTTGCCGAAGCTTATCTGTCGTTCGACCACTTATACACCACGGAGGAGCTGCTCAAGGAGTTTGAGCCGCTGAATATCCTGCCTGTGTGGTTCGGAGCAGATACGGGTCCGTCTACCCACGATGAGGTGGTTACTTCTCCGCTAGGTTTCCCCTATCAGCCCATCTGGCATGACGATGATATGCTGAAATCAGAGGTCACCACCCAAAAAACAGGCTGGTTCAGCTCGGTCTCCTCCTACAGCAGCGTATCGCCTTCTGTTGAACCCTATGGGGATGGGGCACTGCGTGATGCCAACTTCATCAAAACGCTTAAGCTGCTGCAAAAGCATCAGTCACTGGCCAGGAAGGCAGCGCCGTTTATTGAACTGGATACTTCGCTCTCCTATCTTCAGGAGCACGGAGTTCAGATCTATGGAGCCGTTGCTACAGGGCCGGTCAAGGAACTGCTGAAGCTGCGCGAGGCTTCCTGGGTCAGCTATATGCGGGTGGGTGAAGTCCGGCTCTGGAATTGGCGGGAATGAGGCTTAGGCCGGGCACGGCTTGCTTCTAAGTTCGCCAAACCGTACAATTATAAGTACGTAAACTTGAGTATGTTAAGGTGAAAAGCTGAGAATCGCAGTTTACAGCGCTTCTCAGCTTTTTTACTACCTGTCCCTCGGGTTCATTATGGATCATATGAATATTTGCATGGAATCTACCAGGATATCTCTAAGGTGATTATGTGAATTAGGAGCTGAAGCAGATGAAGATTGGAGTAGTATCGGATACGCATTTGTCACGGACGGCAAAGGGTTTACCCCGGGCGCTTACGGAAGAATTCCGCCATGTGGATATCATCCTGCATCTCGGGGATTGGGTAGCGCTGGAGATTTATGATATGCTGGCCCGGCTTGCTCCGGTGGAGGGAATCGCCGGCAATAACGATGGCGCCGAGATTATTCAGCGCTTCGGTGAGATCAAGATCGTTACGCTGGAGGGCATGCGTATAGGAATGATTCACGGACATGCGCCGTATTCCCGTAAAGGGACAGATGGAAATGCGCTGCTGGCCTTTGAAGGCCAGGAGGTGGACTGTATTCTCTTCGGCCATTCCCATCAGCCGCTGATGCGCCGGGAGAACGGTATTCTGCTGTTCAACCCAGGCTCGCCTACAGACAAACGCCGGGAGAAGCAGTATTCCTTCGGACTGATGGACATTGAAGACGGCAAGATCACAGCCCGTCATGTCTTTTATGACTCCAAGGAATAAAGGAAGCTGGTAGAAGGAGGGGAGAGCCATGTTGAATTTTCGTTTTGAACGGGCAGGTCTTGAGGATGTGGAGGAGCTCGCTCCGCTGTTTGATGAATACCGCAGCTATTACGGCCAAGTCTCTGACATGGAAGCTGCGCGGGAATTTCTGAAGGCGAGACTGTCCAATGAGGAGTCTGTGATTTTTATGGCTGTTGCCGGTGAGGGTGCGGACAAGCGGACGTATGGAATGGCACAGTTGTACCCTTCCTTCTCCTCCATTACAGTTCAGCCCGTATGGATTCTGAACGATCTGTTTGTGACGGAGGAGCAGCGCGGGCATGGACTTGGCTCACTGCTGCTTGAAGGCGTGCGCGGATTTGCGCAGGGTACTGGTGCGAAGGGACTGACGCTTTCAACGCTGACGCATAATACCGGCGCACAGCGTCTGTATGAAGCCCAAGGCTACATCCGGGACGAGAGCTTTTTCACTTATCATTTATATTTCTAAAGATATAGTTAGGGGAGTTTACGTGGAGACAAGCAATAAGCTGGCCGTGTTTTTTGATCTGGATGATACGTTGTACGACCATTTGGTGCCTTTCCGGGAAGCGGTGCGCGAGGTGCTGGCGCCAGACGAAGACAAGCTGGATTATGCGGAGCTGTTCTACACCGTCAGGCATCATAGTGATTTACTATGGCCGAAATATCTGCGCGGGGAGCTTGAGCTGGAGGAGACCCGGGTGATGCGGCTGGAGCTGGCTTTTGCCGAATATGGCCTGCCCTTGAACCGGGAGCAGGCAGCCAGAGTTCAGGCCTCCTATATTGCCCGCCAGTACACGATCGGGATGATCGAAGGCGTGGCGGAGCAGCTTCAGCGCTTTATTAGCCTGGGGCATCCGGTAGGCATTATCACCAACGGCCCGCTGGAGCACCAGATGGGCAAGCTGCGCGGGCTGGGTATAGATAAGATCATTCCGCAGGAGATGATCTTCATCTCGGATGCTGTCGGTCTGGCTAAGCCCGACCCGGCCATCTTCGCCCATGTCAATAAGATGACGGGAACTGCACCTGAGAACAGCCTCTATGTAGGCGATACATGGGCTAACGATGTGGTTGGTGCGCTTGCGGCAGGCTGGAAGGTATGCTGGTACAACCCGCGCGGCCGGCAGCCGGGTGGAGATCACACGCCAAGCTATATTTTCACCAATTATAAGGAGTTCAGTGAGCTGCCGCTGGTATGACAAAAAAGGTGCCCTCCCCAAAGGAAGGCACCTTTTCTGCTTGCATATGATGCTGTACATCCATCACTGCGCGGTATTAATTAGCGAAGCTGTACGTAGGATCGGTCAGATTCAGCCGTTCTCTCAGCGAAGAGGTGGCATAAATCTTGTTGTCGTCTGTGATGAAGAAGGCATCGACCTTCTCCGGGAGCGCTTCAAGATACTTCATGCCGTCTTCGAGACCCATCAGGAATACACCGGTTGACAAGGCATCCGCATCTGTTGCGTTCGGACTCATAATGGTAATGCTCTTCAGCCCGTTCTGGGACGGGAAGCCCGTCCGCGGGTCTAGAATATGATGGTAGCGCACCCCGTCCTGCATGAAGAAGCGCTCGTACACCCCGGATGCGTCGATAACCTCGTCCGAGATTTTGATGGTACCCAGCTGGGTACCGCGGCTCTGATCGGGGTCCTGCAGGCCGATATTCCACGGCGAGCCGTTCGGCTTGTTGCCAAGTGCAATAATACTGCTGCCGCCGAGATTGATCATCGCACTATCCAGGCCTTGCGCCTTGAGATAGTCGGCGATCCGGTCAGCGGCATACCCTTTGCCGATCCCGCCCATGTCCAGCACCATGCCTTCTTTGGCCAGCTTCACCGTCTTCGCGGCATCATCCACAATAACATCCTTGTAATTGGTCAGGCTGCGGGCTTTATCAATCGCTGCCTGATCGGGAACATGCTCTCCGCCTTCACCGATTGCCCAGAGGTCAACGAGCGGTCCAACAGTCGGATCATATAGCCCGTCCATTTCTTCGGCATATTTGAGGGAAAGCTTCACGATATCCAGCGTTTCGTCGGATACGGCTACGGCTTCTTTACCGGCTGCCTGATTCACAGCGTATAATTCCCCGTTCTCCTTGGTGCGGCTGAACTCGATGTCCATCCGTTCTAGCATCGCCTGAATATCATCCATATTCTTCTGCTCTACAGTATCACCGAAGACCTTGATATTCACGACCGTATCATAAATATAAAACGTCTGTTCCAGGGACTTCGTATCGCCATCTTTCGTGACCGTTGCACCGCCGGGAGTTTCAGTAGTTGTGCTGTCTTTTCCATTGTTGCCCACCAAGAGCCAGATGCCCACAGCTGCGACGATAACAATGACGAGAGCGGCCAGAATAACGCCGGATTTCTTGTTCTTAAACATATTCCACCATCCATAAAGTTAGTTTCTTGATCACATCTTTATTATCATACCCCAGAAAGAATGGCAAGGGATACTAATTTCATGACATTTTGTGCAGAAGAGCAGCTTGCAGAACGGAAGCGGATTGAAACTTTTATCAAAAAGTTGTCTTCTTCCCGGGGACATGGTAAATTGATTTGTGACTTAGTGACCAAAAATTAAATTCAGTCAATTTATGGTCGTACAGGAAGAAGGGAGTTTTACCTATGTCCATTGACCGCAAGGCGTTGATCCTGCAGGCAGCGACCCTGTCCTTTGTACAATTTGGCTATAAAGCTACGACTATGGATCAGGTATCCAGAATCGCCAATGTGGGCAAAGGCACGATCTATACTTTTTTCAAAACCAAAGAAGAGCTGTTTGAGGAAATTCTGGACAAGGCTTCGCAGGAGTTAATGTCGGTGATGAACCGTGTAGCGGCAGAACAAACGACCTTTGTGCATAATTTGCTTAATCTGCTGGATTCTATTCTGGAATTCCGGTCTGATCATGAGCTATTTGTGAAGCTCGCCCAGGAGGTGCGGGACATCGGAACAGCCCAGGCGCTGGAAGGTGTTAAGCGGATGGAGGCATACGCGCTGGATTTCTTGAGACAGCAGATTGAGGAAGCCATCGGCAGCGGTGAAGTGAAGCCCTGTGATTCCAGTGTTGCGGCATTTATGATTCTGCGAATGTACCTGGCGCTCACCACGGAATGGAACAAATCCCATGAGCCGCTGGACAAAAACCGGATTAAAGAGCATATGATCCTGTTCATTTCTACAGGGATTTTACTATAGTATGGTGGACAAATTAGAGAATTATTGTAATAACTTAACAAAGTCCGCCTTTCCCGGTTGAGCGTAGTCCGCCTCCCGTCTATAATGAGAGCGTCTTCATATATACCGGAAAGCGAGCTGATCCAAGTGAAGGGCAATAACAATGATTTTACCGGCGGCAGATTGGAAGGTCCGGCGGCCCCCAAAGATCCGGAGGAGAGAAGAAGCGGCTTCTTCGTCATGTTCGAAACAGCGATCGAGGCGACAGCCAGAGCGGAGGGCAGTCCATCCCAGGAAGTGTATCTGGAAGGCAATTATCTGACGGATAAGGCAAGATACATAGGCGGGATTACGGATGAGGGGATGCTGGCGCTTCTGACAACCTGGGCCGGGTTCCGTGAGCTGGTGCATAGCATCGGGGTGTCCGTGAAGACCGGGACCGGCAGTGAAGGGGGAAAGGTCTCCTTTCTTATGCAGAACTGGGGCAGAAGCAGCAAGTATGAGACAGGAACGCAGCTGCGTGTCCCCTGTCCGGGGGACGGGACGGAGGTATTGCTGAAGCTGGAGGAAGCCGTGTGGTCCGGGGACGATGTAAGTCCCGGCAAATTCGCTTTTGAATTTAGCCGTGAAGGAGAGCTGGCAACGGCGAGTATTATTTTCTATCTGAATGACGGCTATACTGCGCCAGAAGCTACAATGGAAGCTCCGGTTGCCTTCGGTTCGCTGGAATACCGCGCAATGATTGCTAAGTCTCTGCTGCATTCGGGCAATAATTACCGGCTCAGAACAGCTATAGACAAGGCAATCAAGGGGGAGGATGTCACCATTGCTTATATTGGAGGGTCCATCACCCAAGGTGCAGGGGCTAAGCCGATCCACACCGGATGTTATGCCTATCAGTCTTATTTGCAGTTCAAGGAGCAGTTCGGTAAGGACGGTGGAGAGAATATCCATTATGTGAAAGCCGGAGTAGGCGGGACGCCTTCTGAGCTTGGAGTAATCCGTTATGAAAGAGATATTCTGCGGGAGGGTGCGGTAACGCCGGACATCGTGGTGGTGGAATTTGCAGTGAATGACGAGGGTGATGAAACGAAGGGCAATTGCTTCGAGAGCCTTTGTCTAAAAATCCTGTCTGACCCGGCCCGGCCCGCCGTGATTCTGCTGTTCAGTGTGTTTGTGAACGACTGGAACCTTCAGGAACGGCTCGCTCCTGTGGGCAGGCACTATAACCTCCCGATGGTCAGCATCAAAGATGCGGTAACCGGACAGTTCCGTCTGAGCAAGACTGAGGGGAACGTCATATCGAAACGGCAATTTTTCTACGATATTTATCATCCTGCTAATGACGGACACCGGGTAATGGCGGACTGTCTGGGTTATTTATTCTCCGAGACCTGCCGGTCGCTCCGGGACGAAGAGGATATTACAACCGCTAAACGACCGGTCCTCGGAAATGATTACGCGAATATACGGCTGCTTGACCGCAAAAGCCTGCCAGATCTCAGCGATGTCGGGGTGGAAGCTGGCGGCTTCGGGGCAACCGACACGGATTTGCAGCGGGTAGAGCTGGATGCCGATCCCTTCGGCACCCCGGAATTTCCGCATAACTGGCTGCATACAGCAGCATCCGGTGAGGAGAGCTTCAGGCTGACCCTCACCAGCAGCAATCTGATCCTCGTATACAAGGATTCGGGCAGCCCTGAGTTTGGCAGAGCAGATATCTTCGTCGATGGCAGCCTTGTGCTGACTGCTGACCCGCATGTGAACAGCTGGACGCACTGTAATCCGGTCATTCTGTACCAGAATGAGCAGAGTCAGGAGCATGTCATTGAGATCCGCATGGCGAAGGAAGATAAGGACAAATGCTTCACGGTACTGGGCTTCGGTTATACTGCCTGATGGTTTAAGAACCAGCACACAACAGGACTAAAGAAGTGAGTTCATTCAAACAATGCAGCAACTTATGTATTCAGTCCAAGTGGAAATTCAGGATAGTTGTATTATGTACAATTAAAACCTGCGAAAAGGGTTGCTTCCGTCTTATAACTGCAGTCTGTACAACTAAATCCGCCCAAATCGGACAGAACCCTCTACAACCGGCATTTTAATTGTACGAAATACAACTAAACGGAGAATGGGGTGTGAATTAGACGATTTAGTTGTATAAAGTGCAATTAAGCATGCCGGATACCGTAATCCGATCACTGTAATCCGGTCACCGCTAACCTTCAGTAGTGGCGGAGGAGAATTTTGGAACTGTAGGAGCGACAGGGTCCGCCTTTGTCTGCGGATTTCCACCGCGAACAGCGGGTTAAATTCAAGAAATCGGCAGACGGGCAGCGGCCGGAGGGCCAAACATCCTCTGGAGTCACGGCAATCCCATAATAGAAAAAATACAAGTTCAATCTATATAGGTTGAATCTGGCGCTGCTAGTCCAGCATAAATTCCCTGTATTTATCCTTGCGGGGGTTCAGTACGAAGAGAATTCCGCTGGCATAGCCCGAGACGGCATTGAAATTCCGCTTGAGGGTAGCTTTGCCGGTTAAATAGGTCAGTGTCCACAGCAATGCGGCATAATTCTTCACCGGTGCCTTGCGCAGATTAAGCAAATAATAATGATTCACTGCAGTAGCACGTGCCACCCGGCCTGCCTTGTCGCGGGAGCTGGGCGATTCATGATGCATAATCTTCATCTCCGGATTGATGACAAGCTTGCCGTATCTGCTGGCCAGATGGCACATATAGATATCGTCAGCCACCGCGTAGCTGGTCATCCAGGGGTAAGGTTTCATATCCTGAAGCGCAGACGTCCGGAAGGACATATTGCAGCCATGGAAGAAATCCGTCTCAAAAATATTCTCGGTCTCCCCCCACAGCAGCAGGGAGCCTGCCAGTGTGCTTGCCGACAGCCTGCCGGGTGAAGCCGACATCTGGCAGGTCAGCCTGCCGAGCAGTTTGCCGGACCTGCTGCTGGAGAGGCCCTTGGCGATGCCGCCTACTCCGGCAATGGACGGGTCCGAAGCGTAGGTATCCAGCATCCGGCGGATGTAGAGCGGATCATCCAGCTCGGCATCGTCATCGAAGCTGAGTAGAATCTCACCGTCGATAAGCCCCAGGGCTTCATAGCGGGAGAGCCAGACGCCGGGTTTGGTTTTGCGGTAATAGCGCAGCTCGGCTTGAGGCATACGCCCCAGTACCTTGCGGAAATACTCCAGCACTTTCTCCTCAATCTCGCCGTCATCCACAATCAGCAGTTCAATTGAAACATCCTCCAGCTCTGTCTGCCTGCCGATGGATTCAATGCACAGGGTCAGATCGCTGATCCGGTTGCGTGTAGGAATTACTATAGACAGATCATGCATACCGCTGACTCCTCCCGGGACGTCCTAGACTGTCCGCATTAATTTTAGATTACAATGCACCGAAAGTACGTGTTGATCTAATTTTACTCCCCCTTTTGTAGGCCGTATATACCACTTTGGTTTACTTTTATTTAGTACAGTTGCGCTTATAATAGAATTAATTTCAGAATGTATATGCTTTCAAAACCTAAGCGGATGCTTCCGAAGCAGGTTTTGTACGAAGTATCATCTGAAGAAGCAACGCTAACAAAACTTTTAGGAGGGGACGTTATGCATGTCGGGATCTTTATGCATACCAATTACTTTGAAGATTTCTTCGTAAAGGGTCTGGGTCTCAGTGAAGAGGAATATGTACATTCGTATCATAACGATTTTTCTTTCGACTATGCGCGTCTTCTGCAAACCAAGGGGATCCGCACGACCATCTATAATTTCACCAGGGTTGGGAGTGAGGTCCGCACCTATCAGCACGGAATCGTGGATTGTACGATTAAGTTTATCCCGGTGGGCATGCTGTATAAATGGTATTCCGTCATTCCCTTGTCCCACCGGACACCGATCGGCAAATTCGTATCACAATATATATCCACGATTCAGAGAGACCTGTGTGATATTCTGCGGGGAGACGGAATCAGCCTGATCTATGCCCAGGAATATGCTTCCGGACGCTTTGAGCGGCTGGCTGCCGCTGCGAAGAAGCTGAGCATCCCGATCATTGCCGCTTACCACGGGGGCAGCATCCATAAGTGGATTCTGCCGATCAAGAAGCATACGCTTCATAAGGCAGCATTCATGACTACGCTTAACGAAGATGAGCAGAACAGCATGGTGCGCCACTTTCCGCATCTGGAGGGGCGGATCCGGCTGCTGCCGAATTTCGTGAATTCGGCGATCTTTTACCGGCGGGATAAGGATGAGGCGATAGCCGCATTGGGGCTGGACCCCGGCTGCAGATATATCATTACCGTTGGACGGCTGTTTGAGCATCAGAAGGGCCATTCACTGCTGGTGCAGGCCATGGAGCAGCTGAAGCAGCACCCTGACCTTAGAATATTGGTTGCCGGCGGCGGTCCGGATGAACAGAGTCTGAAGGATCTGATCCGGACCAAGGGGCTGGAGGACCGCTTCATCATGCTCGGTACAATCCGCAACAAGGATATGCTGGCCAGCTATTACAGCGTCTCAGAGCTGTTTGTGCTGCCTTCGCGTTATGAAGGTTTGCCGCTGGTTATCCTGGAAGCCGGGGCCTGCGGTCTTCCCACCGTTGCTTTTAATGTGATGGGGGTCAGAGGTCTGGTACGCCACGGGGAGAGCGGACTGCTCGCTGAGGGGCTTGACCCGGCTAAACTAGCTGCATCCCTGGATCAGCTGCTCGGCAATCCTGATATGTGCCGGGAGATGGGGGCAGCAGCGCTGCAGATCGTCCGCTCTGATTATTCGGAAGAGATTATCGGAGCCAGACTCTACAATCTGCTTCAGGAGAGCTTAGGGCTTGATCCGTCCGCACCGCTCTTCGGTGACGGGTATGCTCCGGAGTTAACGTCTCCCTTGTAGACCGCTGTCTTATTGTTGTGCCGTTGTGACTGAGGCCGCGGCTGCCGGAATACGGCGGATGGTCACTCCTCTAATTGGCGAACCCGTTGCAGATCCCATGCTCTGCGACTACATAGAAGCCTATAGCTGCTGTATACCTGCATAGAGGCCGATAGAGGCTATACAGGCATACAGCAGCTTGTTGCGGAACGGGGCGATTATTTTGGGATAGCTGCCGCATATATAAACAGACCCGCTATAAGCAAGCATCCAATCTGCGGATGATCACCCCGGAATCCTCTCTGAACAATGGAACGCCTCCCTAAATACATCTGCGGACTTGATATGGAATTCACCTGCCGTCTAATCACCAATTAGTCAATGTAATGATCCATAAGCACCGGAACAACGCCATCTGTATCCCGGCAGAAAGTTTGTTTGTAATTTTCGGTTTTTAACTATATAATAGTAAGTGACATGTAAGACTCGTCGATTGTAGTACAGCGTTGCATCCAATACATTTCAGGAGGAATTCCCATGAGAATAGATATATGGTCCGATTATGCCTGCCCGTTCTGCTATATCGGCAAAAGACGGCTGGAGCACGCCCTGAGCCAGTTCCCGGACCGTGACAAAGTGGAGGTCGTGTTCCGCAGCTTCCAGCTGGATCCGAATGCGCGCACCGACGAAACGAGAGATATTCACGATATTCTGGCTGCCAAATACGGCATGACCCGTGACAAGGCTAAAGCTACGAACGCACAGCTTGCCGAACAAGCGCAGGGTGTGGGTCTTGAGTTCAACTTTGATACAGTCCAGTCGACCAATACGTTCGACGGTCACCGCTTAAGCCATTACGCGGCTACAAAGGGTAAAGCCCCGCAAATGACCGAACGGCTGCTGCGAGCGTATTTCACCGACTCGCTGAATCTCGGTGACCGCAAGGTACTGGCTGAGCTGGCCGCTGAAGTCGGCTTGGATCAGGCTGAAACGGCTGCGGTGCTGGAGAGAGACGCTTATGCTGATCAGGTGAATGCAGATATTGATGCGGCCCGGCTGCTGAATATCACCGGCGTGCCGTTCTTCGTCTTCAACAACAAATACGCGGTGTCCGGCGCGCAGCCGGGTCCGGTATTCACCGAAGTCCTGGACACCGTATGGGCCGAAGAGCAGAATACTCCTGTGCTCCAGGTAGTCGGCAAGCCGCAGTCCAAGGCAGAAGATGCTGACGGCTGTGATGATGGCTCCTGCAGCATCTGATTCCGCTTAGGCAGACTCGCACACAAATACCCCGCTGTATGGATTCTCTCCATGCAGCGGGGTATTTCGTTTACTTATTCCGGGCCTATAACAGTACTATCTGAACGAAGTTACAAGGCTCGATAACAGCGTGCGCACATCATGCTGGTATTCCTTAATCGGCTCGACCGGACGGTTAATGCCGAACAGGGTGTAGACAGCGATTCGGGCTGCACGGACGGAATATTCTTCCGTGAAAACCACATCGTCCGGGATTTCGCAGTATTGGCCGACAAAGGCCAGGTTGGTGGAGCCTTCAGGCACAACCTGCGGCCGGTCGCTGTTCAGTCTTGGCATGAACTGGGACGTAATGTACGGCATCATGCAAGGAATGCAATTGGCAGTAGCCATGATCTCTTCCTTATGCGCCTCGAAATGCAGATGGCCAATCAGCTCCTGCATGATCTCTTCGCCGGTACAGTCGCACATTTTCTTGTGGACATAATCGCCGACCTTGTCCGGATACAGTCCGTAACCCCAGAATACCTTGACATGCTCCGGCTGGTTGCGGAAATGCGGCTGGAAGGCCAATACAACGGACATCAGCCAGCTGGAGTCCTTGAAGGTCACGAGTGCGCCGGTGCCGGCCCGGTTGCGGGTGAAGTCTTCCATCAGGTCGAAGAACCTCGAGTCCTGGAAGGTAACCGTGAAGGATTCCCACTTGGACTCGTCCACATGATCGTCGAAGGACGAAGGATTGCCGAGACCCGGCTTCTTGGCGGCGATATTCTCCCACAGCTTCCAGGAGCTGCCCTTGCCGTTCAGGCGCGGCGCCGAGGTCATCGAGCCGAGGCTGGAGCCTTCGGTCATCGAGCCGTTGGTGATAATCACACGGTCGCCTTCATTAATCTCTATCACGTCTTCCACGCCTTGACGGGAGACCTTCATTTTCGTAACGGTAATGCCGTCGCCTTCTTTGAATTCCAGATCGGTTACCGTACATTTTAACGTGAAATCTACGCCAAACGGCTCCAGATACTGGTGCAGCGGCAGAATAATCGAGTCATATTGATTGTAAGGGGTGCGGGTTACGCCTTCGAGCGTCTGAATTCTCGGGAATTCATGAATGAAGCGGATCATATAGCGTTTCAGCTCAACCGCACTATGCCAAGGCTGGAAGGCGAAGGTAGTCGCCCACATATACCAGAAGTTGGTGGTGAAGAAATGCGGTCCGAACCAGTCGTTAATCCGCGCTTTGCCCATTTTGGCCTCCGGAGTAATGATCAGTTTGCCCAGGGCCAGGCGGTCAGCCATATCGAAGCCCATCGAATTGACATCCTGAATCTCACCCTTGCTGTCCACCAGGCGCGCCTTGGAGCGGGTTGGATTGGCATCATCGAACTGTGTGATTTCTTCCCGCAGCGTCAGCCCCGGCTGGTCAATCGATGGAATCGTATTTAGAAGTTCCCATAGGTTCTCATAGGTTTCGTCGTTCAGCATCCGGCCGCCGCGGATTACATAGCCGTGCTCCTCACTGCCTGAGCCGTCATTGCTGCCGCCGAGGATCTTCATCTCTTCAATAATGTGAATGTTCTGTCCGGGAAAACCACAGTCTCTGACGAGGTATGCCGCACCCGCAAGTGATGCAATTCCGCCTCCGACAAAATACACCTGCTCGTTACCGTACTCTTTTTTCACTGATTGTCGCCTCCATAGGTTTGCTTGATTGCTGTACCTGAACCGAGTGTAATATAGCGCCGCTGTGGAAGGTATCATCAAAAGTCCGCGAGTGTATGAAATTTGGTCATATGGAGCAAAGTGTATAGTTTTTGGACAGGAAAATAACCCCAAAACATATTATTTCATTAAAAAAGCCGCAACCCGGAGGGTTACGGCATCGCCTGTTCATATTTATGCAGCGCTTTGAGGAAATTTCCTTCGATCAGCACGCTGAGCTTCTCAATCATATGCTTCGGCTGATCCTTCATACCGTCGCGCATCCACTGAATCACAAGCCCGGTGAAGGCCAGCGTGTAGAAGTTAGCGATAAATTGCTTATCCTCCAGCCTGATATCCATCCCGGCGGCCAGCTCGTTAATGACTCCCATGATCAGATCATTAGTTACTTCATACAAGTAGGCATCGAGATGTGTCCGTCCCAGTGAGTCCAGCGTGTTGCAGCAGAAGGCTTTATTGCTCTCGATATAGCAGAAAATCCGGTGAAATCCGTCCGTCCACGTGCTGTAGCTGCGGTACTGGGCAATACTCTCGACCGCCTCAGTCTTGTAGATCCAGCCCAGGAGGTCAAAGATATCCTGAAAATGATAATAAAAGGTCTGCCGGTTCACTCCGCAGTCGTCCACCAGATGCCTGACGGAGATTTTGTTCAGCGGAATATGTGCCATCAGCTCTTTCAGGGAGCGGGCGAGCGCATTTTTGGTCAGCAAGGAATTGGACATCAGGGTCATCAGCTCCTCTTGTAATCCTGTATAAGGGTAGAGTCCGGCCAGCAGAAGGCATCAGCGTCTGCGCAAATATTGAACAAGCAGCCGGCTGCCTTCCACAAGCAAACCAAGGACGAAACCACCCGCCGTGAACAGGAGAAAAGACAGAAAGCCCGCAAGATCCTCCCAGCCTGACATATCGCGGGAAGTGTAAATGAACATCAGGCTGATCCCGAGCACAACGCCTGCGGTCGAGAATATCCACACCAGCCGGGCGCCATACCAGCCGAAGCTGTTAATAATACCGGAGAGCACGATAGAAAGAGCAGCCCAGCGAAGTAAGATCAGAAGATCGAAACTCTCGCCGAGCAGCACGAACCGGTGCAGAATCAGCAGCAGCCACACAATCAGCGCATAACTGACATACCACCAGAGCCAGCGGCCCGTCCTTGCAGGAGGCAGAAAATTCATATGCAGTTCACCCCGCCTTAAGAATTATACCTCCTCCAGTTCCCCGGCGCTTTGCAGCAGGAACTTCAGAAGGTTCGGAATATCTTCCATCTGTTCTTCAGTGATTTGTCGCTTGAACTGCAGTTCTATGCAGTTATTGTACGTATCGCCTTCCTGGCCGTAGCGGAAGCTGAGGGACTGGACAGGCTGGAAATCCGGCCCCCAGATCGTAGACAGAATCTTCTCCGCCGCTGGACACTGCACATTCACATCGTCAATCTCCATATAAAAGCGTAATAGAAGAGTGCAACCGGGATCACTCCCCGGTGTTTCCATAATTTCGTCGCCCAGATCCTTCACCGAAGATTGCAGCATAATTTCGGAGGTTACATTATTGCCTTCAGTCAATTTGAAAGAGAGACTGAACTCCCGTGACATCAGCGCGAGGTTCAGCAAATCCGACCGGTCCGTCACGACAAGGATTCCATCCAGATTATCATAGTCGTAGATCTGGTTCTCAAAAGCGATTTTAATATTGTCAAATACAGTAGGATGGAACAAGAGCGGCACCTTCTAACGTTTCTCTGTATTGTACCATGACGCGGAAAAGAGTGAAAATTAAGAAAACATAGTTGACAAGTAGGCATTATGTGAATAAGATGATTACCACAGTATGTGAGGTTTTTGTAAGAATTTTAAATAGTTTGGCAGAATTGTACATAGGGCAATCATCGTTGCTCACAAAAATCCAAAGGCGTCTTAAGCCGCCTATAAAGTGGGGTTTTCACATTTGAATAGTTAGTTTTATCTGCATTCATGGGGGATTTTATTTACAGACAAAGGGTTGTGAATGGTTATGAATTTGGATTGGGAGTTTATCGCCGAGAGCCTGCCGCTGTATGGTGACGCGATGTGGCTGACCTTGAAGCTGGCCTTCTGGGCCATTCTGTTCTCGCTGGTGCTGGGATTCAGCGTTATCCTGTATTACAAAGTGAAGGGCATCAGCTTCATTATTCAAGCTTATATCGAGCTGTCGAGGAATACCCCGCTGCTGGTACAGCTGTTCTTCCTATACTATGGCTTGCCTAAGGTCGGCCTTCGGATGAGCGAGGTCACCTGTGCCATTGTCGGGCTGACCTTCCTGGGAGGCAGTTATATGACCGAGGCTTTCCGCGGCGGAATGGAAGCTGTAAGCAGGACACAGGTGGAGTCGGGACTTAGTATCGGATTATCCCGGACCCAGCTCGCCAGATATGTTATTCTTCCGCAGGCCTTTGCCATCAGCATTCCTTCACTGGGAGCGAATGTGATTTTTCTGCTCAAGGAGACCTCCATTGTCGGAGCAATCGCCTTAATGGATCTGATGAATGTGGCGAAGGATCTGATCGGCATGCATTACAAAACAGCAGAATCCCTGCTGCTGCTGGTGGCCGCTTATCTCATTCTGGTGCTTCCTCTGTCGGTTGTGCTGAGCTGGCTGGAAAGGAAGGTAAGATATGCAGAATTCGGGGATTGAGGTACTGTTTGAAGGCTCGAACTTCGAGCGTCTGCTCGGCGGTCTGCTGGTTACCATTGAAATTTCGTTTGTTTCCATTGTGATCGGGACGGTGCTGGGCATAGTGATGGGGCTGCTCCGGACGCTGAATGTGAAGCCGCTGCAGGCATTGCTACGGTTGTATCTGGAGGCTTTCCGGATTATACCGATTCTGGTCTGGCTCTACGTTGTGCATTTCAGCTTCACGCCTCTATTAAATATCGACATTAGCGGTGAGACGACTTCCATTCTCGTGTTCAGCCTGTGGGGAGCGGCCGAGATTGGCGACATTGTGCGGGGGGCGCTGCAGTCCATGCCGAAGCATCAGGAGGAATCGGGTGCAGCGCTGGGACTCAGCCGGGGGCAGCTGTACCGGTATATTCTTATCCCTCAGGCTATCCGCAGAATGGTGCCTGGCGCAATTAACCTGGCGACACGGATGATCAAGACCACCTCGCTCGTTGTGCTGATTGGAGTGATAGAGGTTGTGAAGATCGGGCAGCAGATCATTGAGCTTGGGGTCATCAAAGCGCCAAACGCTTCGTTTTGGGTGTATGGCTTCATCTTTATCCTGTACTTTGCCGTATGTTTCCCGTTATCCCGTATTTCCCGGAGAGTGGAACGCAGATGGCAGAATTAGCCGTTAGGAAGGAACGATAATCATGATAAATACCGGCGAACTGTTGCTGGAGGTAGAAGGATTGCAGAAAAGCTTCGGAGAACGGCTGGTTCTAAGCGGCATTGATCTGCAGGTAGTTAAAGGGGAAGTAACAGTTATTCTCGGCCCGTCCGGCTGCGGAAAAAGCACGCTCCTGCGATGTCTTAACGGGCTGGAGCCCGTGCAGGGCGGAAGAATCAGCTACCATGGCCAGGATCTGGCCGGGCCGCAGGTGAATTGGCGTGAAGTCAGGCAGCGCATCGGGATGGTGTTTCAGAATTATGAGCTGTTCCCGCATATGACGGTGCTGGACAACATTCTGCTCGGACCTCTCAAGGTGCAAAAGAGAGAACCGAAAGAAGCGCGGCAGCAGGCAGAGCAGCTGCTGGGCCGGGTCGGGCTGCTGGACCGCAAGGATGCTTATCCCCGGCAGCTGTCCGGAGGACAGAAGCAGCGGATCGCGATTGTACGCGCGTTATGTATGAACCCCGAGATCATGTTATTCGATGAAGTAACGGCTTCGCTTGATCCTGAAATGGTGCGTGAAGTGCTGGATGTTATTCTGGGGCTTGCCGAACAGGGCATGACGATGATTATCGTGACCCATGAAATGGGCTTTGCCAAGTCTGTAGGTGACCGGATCGTATTTATGGATCAGGGCAGCATTTGTGAGATCGCGGAGCCGCAGCAATTTTTCACCCAACCAGCGACAGAGCGTGCACAGCACTTTCTGGATATATTTCAGTATTAAAAATCATAGAAAACAGGGGATGAAGAGGAATGAGAAAAGGGATGAAATGGGCAGTATCATTTATGGCAGCGGGTTTATTGCTGGCGGGCTTAACCGCTTGCAGTAATTCGGATAACAAGAATAATAGTGCAGGATCGGCCTCATCCAAGTTTGCTTCTATTGAACAGCTGAAGAAGGACGGCAAGGTCCGGATTGGTGTTTTTGCGGATAAACCGCCATTTGGATATGTGGATGCTGACGGAAAGAATCAGGGCTTCGACGTCTATATCGCCAAAAGATTCGCCAAGGACCTGCTCGGGGATGAATCCAAGGCGGAATTCGTTCTGGTAGATGCGGCCAGCCGCGTCGCTTATCTGGAATCCAATAAAGTAGATATCATTATGGCTAACTTCACCGTAACGGATGAAAGAAAAGAAAAAGTGGATTTTGCCAATCCGTATATGAAGCTGTCCTTCGGGATCGTATCCCCTGACAGTGCACCGGTTACTTCGATTGACCAGCTGAAGGAGAAAGGCCAGAAGCTTATCGTTGCCAAAGGAACCACTGCAGAAACTTACTTCACCAAAGAGTACCCGGACATTGAGCTGCTGAAATTTGACCAGTACACAGAGATCTTTGCAGCACTCAAAGACGGACGCGGTGCAGCGATTGCCAACGATAACACCGAGCTGATCGCCTGGGCGAAGTCCAATCCCGGCTTCACGGTAAGCATCCCGGCGTTTGGCGGACAGGATACGATTGCCCCGGCAGTAGCCAAAGGCAACACGGAGCTGCTGAACTGGATCAATACAGAGCTTGAAACCATTGGTAAAGAGCAATTCATTCATCAGGCCTATAACGATACATTGAATGAGGTCTATGGAGAAGGCTATACTGACGAGCTGGTAGTTGAAGGCGGTAAGGTAGAGTAATTTGGCCGCGCTATGGCGTCAGGTCTGAGGAACTGGTACGAGATCAGATAGTGAGCATGAAAAGGCACCCTTGCGGGTGTCTTTTTAGGTGAAAGAGCATTTCGCAGGTTAGTAATAGAGTTAAGCATATTAATCCTATATACTAAGTTTAAAATGGAATGACAGCCATAATAAGAATGGGGAGTGCCGGATGAGTTACAGCTATATATCACATTTGGAATGTCCGCAATGCGGAGAATACTATAGTGCTGATGCTGTGCGCCAGCTCTGTACATGCGGATCCCCGCTGCTGGTGCGGTATGATCTGGAACGATTGAAGAGGGAGTGGTCGAAAGAGGATTTGGGCAGCAGGAATCCTGATTTATGGCGGTACCATGAGCTGCTTCCGGTAGTGGAGGAGGGCCATGTGGTCACACTCGGGGAAGGAATGACGCCGCTGCTTGCACTGCCGCGTCTCGGAGAAGACTATGGTATCTCTTCATTGTTAATGAAGGATGAGAGTCTGGTGCCGAGCGGCAGCTTCAAGGCACGCGGGGCAGCGGTTGGTGTCTCGAAAGCGAAGGAGCTTGGCGTAACAGGGCTGGCCATGCCGACGAACGGCAATGCCGGAGCAGCATGGGCGCTCTATTCGGCAAGGGCTGGCATTGAGGCAACGATAGTGATGCCGCAGGATGCGCCGAAGATTACGCGCAGCGAAGTGGCGCTTGCCGGAGCGAAGCTGTATCTGGTCAACGGCCTGATCAGCGATGCCGGGGCCATTGTAGCAAGGGAGGTGGCGGACAAAGGGCTGTATGACGCCTCCACCCTGAAGGAGCCTTACCGCATCGAAGGCAAGAAGACGATGGGGCTGGAGATTGCCGAGCAGCTTGGCTGGGAAATGCCGGAGGTAATTCTCTATCCCACCGGAGGCGGAGTCGGATTAATCGGCATTTATAAAGCGCTGCAGGAGCTGCAGGAGCTCGGCTGGGTGCAGGGCCCGCTGCCGCGGCTGGTTGCCGTGCAGGCCGAAGGCTGTGCGCCGATCGTGAAGGCGTGGGAAGAGAAGGCCGAGCGTTCGCAGTTCTGGCCGGATTCCGCCACCGCCGCCTTCGGCATCAATGTGCCGAAGGCGCTGGGCGACTTCCTGGTGCTGAAGGCCGTCTATGAGACGGACGGCGTGGCAATCGCTGTCTCCGATGCAGAGATGAGCATCGAGCAGGAGAAGATTGCCCGGCTGGAGGGCTCGTTCATCTGTCCGGAAGGTGCCGCCGCCTTCGCCGCTGCGCGCAAGCTGGCGCAGTCTGGCTGGATTCGGCCGGAGGACCGGGTGGTCGTGCTGAACACAGGCGCGGGCATTAAGTATCCCGACTCCGTGCAGACCGATCCGCCGTTGCTGGAGATCGGGGAGTTTATCTAAGCCGGATGATTGCGGGACTGGCGGAATACGTCAATGCCTCTACACTGGATTCTTTAGCGGCGGAGTGGAGGCTTCTTGGGAAGCACTATAGACACTGTAAATAGAAATGTTGTACGTTTTGCAACATTGATTGATGGATAGCCGGGTGATCGGGAGGATTGTTGTATGAAATACAAGAATAATCCTGCTGAGCCGCTTGAAAAAGGTGAAATGCTGCAGTTTGTACAACAATTGTGGATTTGGGCCGGATCTCTGCCACAGAAAGCGGATGAATCGGGGAATTCCCGAAAGCGACAAATGAGAGGCATAAATGCCTCTCATTTTCCTTTAGTTACGCGAATAAATGTGTCTGGAGTGGAATCACACTCTAGTAATTGACTAAGAAATTAGCCGGGCTTAATCAGTTCGTCGGCGCAGGTGCAGTATACTTCAGGAATGTCTTTGGAATCGGACTCTCAAAGGTGAGGATATCCCCGGTAGTCGGATGAACGAACGAGAGCACGCGGGCATGCAGTCCGAGACGGCCGACGGCTTTGGTCTCTGCGCCGTATTTCTTGTCGCCGGCGATTGGATGCCCGATGTCTGACATGTGGACACGGATCTGGTTCTTCCGTCCGGTCTCCAGGTGGACTTCCAGCAGGGAGAAATGGCGGTTGGCCTGGATCAGCTTATAACGGGTTACGGCATGCAGCCCGTCCCCTTCATGCGGACTGGAGTACATCTTCAGCGTAGACGTCTCCTTCAGCCAGGAGCTGATGGTGCCTTCGGATTTCTTGACTGCGCCTTCCACCAGCGCCACGTAGGAGCGTTCCTTGACGGTCTCTTTCCAGCTGTTCTGCAGGGACTGCTGAATCGCCTCGCTTTTGGCAAACATCATGACTCCTGAGGTATCACGGTCCAGGCGGTGTACCACAAAGACGCGGTTCTTCGGATTCGTCAGGCGCACATGCTCCATCAATTGGCGGTAAGCTGTCAGTTCATTGTCTTCTCCGGTAGCAATCGACAGCAGTCCGGCATCCTTCTGAATGACGATGATATCATCATCCTCATGGACAATGGTCAGCCCGAGCATTTCTTTGGCTTCTGCATGCTTCTCCTGATCAATGGTCACGGTCTGACCGGGATGGAGCTGATGGTTATGCTGGGTTACCGGCTTGCCGTTTACCGATATCTGTCCCCGGGACAGCATCGACTTGACCGCATTCCGTCCCTTATTCGTAATCGTCTTAAGCAGGTAAGGCAGCAGCTCTGCGGGCTCGGACACCGTATAGGATTTTATCTGTGCAGGTGTTTTAGTTGTTGTTGTGGCAGGTGCTCCCGGTCTTGCCCCCGGTTTATGGTTAGAGGTCTTGTTCCCCTGATTTCTGGTTCCTGATTTAGGCTGAGCCTTGGAGGCTGCTGCGGGCTTCACGCCCCGCTTGGAACCCTCTTTGGGATTTCTTCTTGTATTCATGCCTGCATTCTCCGTCCTGTAATATTGTACTCCTCAATATACCATGGGCCGTGAAGAAATACTACGGAGGGTGCCGGGACAGCTAGACATAAATGATCAGCCCGATAAGGATAGCCAGGGAGATGACGCCGTAGGCCCATCCCAGAACCATAGCGTATTTTTTCTCCCGGAGCCAGCCTTTGCTATTGTAAATCCGGGCATCTACCGCCAGCAGCATCAGTGTGGAGATTAACATTATGATAACCAGACTTCCGAACAGGCGGACCATGCGGATCGCTCCCTTATAAATATAGATACATGAACTTAATTACCGGTTATTGGTCTTTCAGTCCCACTCTCCGGATATGAAGCTTCATTTGAATGTCTACCTCAATGCTGCCATACAGGTTTTCCCAGTCATCTTTGTCATGGATATGCTCTTTCCAGTAGGCAGGATGGTGACTTCGGATCATTTCGCCCATGCCAAAAATATCGGAGTGATCCTTCTGGGTCTGCTTAACCAGTCCGGTCAGTATGCTTCGGACCTGTTCCTCGAAATCCCGTTCAATTTCCTGCAGCTTGGCGGATGAGTCGACAGGGATATTGCTGCCATATTGCTCATCGAGATCGGCCTCCAGGAAGACCTGATACGACAGAACCGGTTTGCCGTCCTTGATGTAGCTCCGCGTCCGGGTGAACCGCTCATTGATTTTGGTCATGACGATACCCATCTTATTGGTATGAAAGAGGGTAGAATAACCTCCCGGGTCGATTCCCTTGAGTGCCATGAAGCCGCCGATTTCAATCGGAGCGGTCTTGTTGACCATTCTTCCGCCGCTGAAATAAGCCAATCCTTTGATCAGGATATTATCTCTATTGCGAAGTGCGACATAAGGCAAGTACGCGCTCTGGCCCCACTTGGTATCCGCCGACCAGAATGTGCCGATATAATCCCGGGGGAACTTCCCGGAGGACACCGACTTCTCCATCATGGACAAAATATAAAGTGTGGGCACACGCTGAAGCGGCGGATTCACATCCATGAAATCAGAAGCTTTGCCTTCGGATACCAGCAGCCAGGTCCTGCGCCGGATTTCCGGATTGCGCCGGAGATAGTCGTTGAGTTCTTCGAGATTGCCCCGGGCGATATCCTCGCTGATGATAATGATCCGCAGGTGAACCAGATAACGCGGGTCGGCAATCTGCTGCTGCAGATTGTTCATGGCATCATCGAGTGAAATGCCGCGCACGCTAACTACCCAGACCGGGCTGGTCTTGGCGTCACCCGGGTTGCCTCCTCCGCTTCCGGGACCCAGGGGAACTCTGCCGGGAACCGCAATCTGTGCGGTCACACTGATCATTTCTGCAGGCAGATTATCATGGTTAATATGGGTGACTTCGTCTCCTTTCTCTGCCTCTTCGGCCGAGATCTTATCGATGGACAACCCGAGTACAAGCGCCCGGTCTTCAATTTCTACCTGATCCCAGCAACCGCTTAGAACAGGGGCAGCCATAGCCAGCATTAGGATTAGGGCGAATGAGCGCGGAAGCCTTCTGATCATGAGGAGGCCTCCTTCCCGGCGCGCCGGATGAAGTAGGCCATCCATAGCAGCAGCGGATATCCAATCATCAGTACCATTCCGGCATTGCCCAGGTGAAGAATCCATTCATAGGCCTCGAAGACATTAGGGGGCAGCATCGCCAGAGCAAAGATCAGCGGCAGCAGTATACTTGCGGCCATACTCTGATCACGGAGAGCGAACAGGTTCTGCATCAGGTAAGCGGATATGTAATACGTAGTGTACACCGTTGTATAGACCGAAATGACCCAGATAATGATGAAGATGGCATCCAGCCGTTCAAGAAAACCCTCACCAAATGCTGCGGAACGCGCCATTTCCAGCGTGGGATAGATCAGCAGCTTGGTCTCCTCCGCACCAAACATTCCCACAGAGGCAATCACGATCAGTACATAGATGGCACCCGACATGATTATGGCCAGCGCGCCAGCACGGAATGCGTGCTTCGGCTTTTCCATGAAAGGGATCAGCAGTGTAATCACGAAGGAGCTCTGGAACAGATAGCTTGCCTCCCGTGCACCATTCCAGAATTCGAGGGTAGGTGACATTAGAATGGGCTGCAGATTAAGCAGATCAACGCTTTTCAGGGAGATGAGGATCGTGAGTACGATGGAGCCGACAATCAGCGGCAGGTAGAAAAAATGGATATACGAGAACTTCACAACATTGCGTCTGGAGGAGAGCAGGCTAACGAGCAGCATCAGAAAAATGGTGGCTTCAATTGGTGTTTTTTTATACAGCACGGTTGTAGCGACATCTCCGAACTGGCGTGTAGTGATCCCTGTCAGCGTAATAAATAATATCAGAATTACGGCGGTGAAGACGGTGGCTAGCGGACGTCCGATCAGCCTGCGGCTGAACACAAAGAGGGACTCTTTGGGGAAACGCTGGCACAGGGAGGCGAGCAGCCAATAGCTGAGGAAAGACAGGACGACGCCGCTGAATGCGATGAAGGGCGCGCTGCTGTTCCCGGCTAATGCCATGTAACGGGGGAAACTGAGAATCCCGACACCGATAATGGTGCTACTGATGACGGCGGCTGCGCGCAGCGTTGTGATCTGCCGGAGATTGTTCACTGGGTTCACCTTCCTGCCTGAGGATCTGATCTACATGTACTGCGGGAACATTGCGGGACAGCCTGTCATTATTCTGGGCATGCAGGAAGCTCGGACGGCGGCGCATCCACCACAGCGGCACACGTACCAGCGTATCCTTCAGGTCACGCCATTTGCCGGGTATGAAAGGGGACATATACGGGACGCCGAAGGATTCCAGGAACAGCAGATGGTTCAGAATGAGAATCGTACCGATCATCACACCGTAGAGACCGAACATTCCGGCCAGTATAATCAGCGGAAATCTTAGCATCCGCAAGGCAATAGCAGCATTATAGGCTGGAGTGGCAAAAGAACCGATGGTCGTCAGCGCCACAATCACCACGGTAATCGGACTGGCGAGTCCGGCACCTACTGCTGCCTGTCCAATCACGAGAACGCCCACGATGGATAAGGCGCCGCCGATCATCTGCGGCAGACGGATCGTAGCTTCACGCAGCACCTCCATGGAGACCTCCATGATCAGTACCTCCAGAACGGCAGGAAACGGCACACCTGCTCTTCCGCCCGAGATAGCCACAGCGAATTCCGTTGGCATTAATTCGGGATTAAACGAGATCACAGAAACATATAACGCCGGGAAAAAAAGTGAGAAAGACAGCGCGATGAGACGGATTATGCGGATCAGGCTGCCCATAATGAAACGCTCTGTGTAATCATCTACCGTCTGAAAGAACTGGTTGAATAGAGCAGGGACGATTACAGCAAATGGAGAACCGTCGACAAGCATGGCAACCCGCCCTTCCAGCAGAGCGGCAACCGTCTTGTCGGGCCGCTCTGTGCATTGCACCTGCGGGAACGGAGACAGCGGCTGGTCTTCAATGAACTGCTCAATGTATCCGGCATCAAGAATGCCGTCGGTATCAATCATTGAGATTCTGCGCATCGCTTCAGCAACGAGCCCGCTATCGGCAATGCTCTCGACATAGCATAAGGCCACCCTCGACTGGGTACGGGTTCCGATCGGGCTGATTTCAATCCGGAAATCTGTGCTCTGAAGCCGGTAGCGCAGCAGGGACAGGTTGTTCTCCAGCTTCTCTACGTACCCTTCACGGGGTCCGCGGATGACCTGCTCGGTCTGCGGCTGCTCCACGCCGCGCATATCAATCTGGCGCATATCGAGCACAAGGGCTTCGGGCACTCCCTCTATCAGCAGAATCAGCTCACCCTTCACGGCAGCGTCCGGCAGCACGGAAATGTCTGTAGTGGTTGTTCCCTGAGTTACCTGGACGGCTGTGCTCCAGATATAATGGATCATACCGGCCATATGCTCCGGAATTTCCTTATGCCCGGTGGGCCCGGCCATTAAAGGTTTAAGGACATGCTCGCGCACCTGCTCCGTATTAACCAGTGAAGAGAAAAAGAGCATTACGGCCTGGTGGGCTCCGAAGAGCTGGAAGTCGCGGACTACGAGGTCGCCGTTGTCGCCGAGCCGTGCCTGAAGCGCTTGTAAATCAGCCTGCAGATTTCCTGTAAGCGGACTTTTGTCAGGCTCCGGAGGAGAAGCTTGCTGCTGCTTATGCACATAAGCGGTATATTTATCTTTCCAGGCTTGCAAATGGCGGCCTCCTCAGCAGTACAATTCGAATGTATTTCTATAAAGTGTTGCTTGATCGCGTGATTTTTATGTAAATTTTATGTAACAGGCCCAAAAGGAGTGCTAGGATATCTGCTTCAAGCGGTTGCCTAAGTACCCTGTTGCCCGGTAAACTAAAGGTAGAAAGTCTTAAGGAGTCAGAAGAGATATGAAGATGCAAGGATCACTAATGGAGCAAGCGCAGGCTGAACTGCAAAAATATTACGGGTATCCCGATTTCCGGGAAGGCCAGAAGAAAATTGTGAACAATCTGCTCGAAGGCCGCGATACGCTGGGCATCCTGCCTACCGGAGGCGGTAAATCGATCTGCTATCAGGTTCCGGCACTGCTGCTGCCGGGACTTACACTTGTTGTGTCCCCGCTGATCTCGCTGATGAAGGATCAGGTGGACGCCCTTACTACCGCCGGAATTCCGGCTGCCTATATCAACAGCACCCTAAGCGGCAAGGAAGTGAATGACAGGATCCGCGCTGCCCGCCGGGGCGAGCTGAAGCTTCTGTATGTGGCGCCGGAACGTCTGGAGCTGGACTGGTTCCGCCTGGAGATGGCAGGGCTGTCCATCTCCTGCGTGGCTGTCGATGAGGCGCACTGCGTATCGCAGTGGGGCCATGATTTCCGTACCAGCTATCTGGCGGTGTCGCCGTTTGTAGAGGAGCTGCCGCAGCGGCCGATTCTGGCCGCTTTTACCGCTACCGCTACACCTGAGGTTATGGAGGATATGGTCCGGCTGCTGCGTCTGCGCGATCCGGGCGTCTTCATGACCGGACTTGGCCGTGATAATCTGGCCATGCAAGTGCTGCGCGGAGAGAATAAGCGTGAATTCGTACTAGACTACACGGCGCAGCATTCGCATCAGCCGGGTATCGTCTATGCCGCCACCCGCAAAGAGGTGGATGATCTCTATCAGCGGCTGCAGGCGGCGGGAGTCGCCGCGGGCCGCTATCATGCCGGGATGAGCGACCAGGAACGGGCCGAGAACCAGGAAGGGTTCCTGTATGACGATATCCGCGTCATGGTTGCAACGAATGCTTTTGGGATGGGGATCGACAAGTCCAATGTCCGTTATGTCATCCACTATAATATGCCGAAGAATATGGAGGCTTATGTCCAGGAGGCCGGACGTGCCGGCCGCGACGGGGAGCCGAGTGACTGTATTCTGCTCTTCAGTGCACAGGATATCATGACGCAGAAATTCCTGATTGAGCAGAATCCGCAGGACACAGAGCGCAAAGCCAACGAATACCGCAAGCTGCAGCAGATGATTGATTACTGCTACACCACCCGTTGCCTGCGCAGTGCACAGCTGGATTATTTCGGCGAGAATCATGACGATGATCCGTGCGGCATCTGCAGCTCCTGCACCGATGAACGGCAGCTGGTAGACATGACGGTGGATGCTCAGAAGATCTTCTCCTGCATCCACCGCATGCGTGAACGCTACGGGGTGGCGCTGGTATCCTCAGTGCTGAAGGGCTCACGCAATCAGAAGGTGCTGCAGTACGGCTTCGAGAAGCTGCCGACCCACGGGGCGATGTCCGGGCGCAGCGAGAAGGAGATTACCGAGAGCATCAATGTGCTGATCTCGGAGGGTTATCTGGCCTTGTCCGAAGGCCAGTATCCGGTCGTGCGCCTGCAGCCGCTGGCTGCCGAGGTGCTGCGCGGCCAGCGTGAGGTTCACCAGCGCGTGGCCCGCACGCTTGTCACCTCCGGCACGCGGGACCGCAGCCGTACGCGCGACCATTCGCCGTCGGCCGTCAACGAGACGGTCTTCGAGCAATTGCGCCTGATCCGCCGGGAGCTTGCGGGGCGCGAGCATGTGCCGTCCTACATCATCTTCAATGATGCGACGCTGCGCGAGATGAGCGTGGTTTGTCCGCAGACGGAAGCGGAGATGCTGAGGGTGAAGGGTGTCGGCGAAGTGAAGTACCGCAAATACGGCAAGGCATTCCTGGAGTTTTTTCAAAATGAAATGTAAAGAAGGTTATAAGGCATGAGAATCATCCTGGCCACATTAAATGCCAAATATATTCATACGTCACTGGCGATCCGGCTTCTGAAGGCGTACAGCGAGCATGAATTCGAAGATATCCTTTTGGCGGAATACACCATCAAAGATCCCTTGATGAATATCGTGTCGGACCTTTTCCAGAAGCAGCCGGATGTGATCGGCTTCTCCTGTTATATCTGGAACATTGAAGAAACGGTCAAGCTGGTCGCGATCCTCAAGCAGGTGATGCCGGAGGTGAAGATCGTACTTGGCGGGCCGGAGGTGTCTTATGAGCCGCTGTACTGGATGAAGCGGGAAGCCGGAATCGACTTCGTAGTCAACGGGGACGGGGAGGAGACCTTCCATCATCTGCTGCAGGAGATCCGGGATGAGCACAAGTATCATTTCGTATACGGCGCTGCCTACCGCAAGGGGGAGGAACTGATTGTCAACCCGCCGCGTCCCAAAAGCGACCTTAATACCCTGCCGACGCCACACCGGTTCGCGGATGATCTGCCGGAGCTCAGTAAGCGTATTGTGTATTTTGAGACGAGCCGGGGTTGTCCCTTCAACTGCCAGTTCTGCCTGTCCAGCATCGAGGTAGGCGTGCGTTATTACGATATTGAACGGGTGAAATCCGATCTGCTCTATCTGATTGAAGGCGGGGCCAAGGTGATCAAATTCCTCGACCGCACCTTTAATATCAACCGCAATTACGCGATGGAGATGTTCCAGTTCCTGATCGACAATCACCAGGGCTGTGTGTTCCAATTCGAGATTACAGCGGATATTATGCGTCCGGAGGTGCTGGATTTCCTCGCCCAGAATGCGCCGCCCGGAGTTTTCCGCTTCGAGATCGGTGTGCAGTCGACCAATGACGAGACCAATGAATTGGTCAAACGCCGTCAGAACTTCACGAAGCTGTCCCGCACGGTAATGAAGATCAAGGCCAGCGGCAATATCGACCAGCATCTCGATCTGATTGCCGGACTGCCGATGGAGGATTATTCGACCTTCCGCAAGACCTTCAATGATGTATTCGCCATGGAGCCGGAGGAGCTGCAGCTGGGTTTCCTCAAAATGCTCCGCGGCACCGGGCTGCGCGCCCAGGCGGCCAAATACGACTATACGTACATGGAGCATGCGCCGTACGAAATTCTCAGCAGCCATGTCATGCCGTTCTCGGACATTATCCGGCTGAAGCGGCTGGAGGACGTGCTGGAGAAGTACTGGAACAGCCAGCGCCTGGCTCATTCGGTCAAGTATCTGATCCGCCATGTCTTCCCGTCACCATTCGATTTCTTCCAGGAATTCGGCGACTACTGGGAAGCGCGGGGCTGGCAGAAGATCGGACATCAGCTCGAGGATCTGTTCACCCGGCTGCATAATTTCCTCACGGACCGGGGGACGGCGTCCATGGACATCATCACCGGACTGATGAAGCTGGATTATTTCCTCGGCCATAAGTACAAGCCGCGCAAAATCTGGTGGGATGAGGTGATGGGCAAGTCGGAGTGGGCCAAATACCTGAAGCAGATTGCCGGGCAGCCGGAGCTGATTTCGGCCAAGCTGGCAGAAGCGGGCTTAAGTGAGCGTGAGCTGCAGAAGTACATCGTGCTGGATGTGCTTCCGTTCCGGCTTGAGCCGGTGCTGGATTCGATCAGCGGGCTGCGATTTGACGGCTTGGATGGTGCTGAAGGCGAGAACGCTGGTATTGCTGTAGCAGAAGCCGCAGAGAATGTGACGGCTGGGATAGCAACGCCGAATTCTGCGGCAGCATTGGCTGTGGCCGAGGGGGCAGCCCCGGCTCTGGCTGATGCGCATCCGGGTTCAAGCGATGGCAGTACGCTGCTGATTGTGCTGTATCAGCAGGACGAGAGCCAGCGGGCGCAGTATTACACGCTGCCTATATAGCCGGAAGCCAGCTGCTGAATCAGCAAGAACTTGCGGCTATATAACCCGCACTGAGGACTACAACCAAATCAAACAAGTAACTGATTAATCGCTTCGGCTATAGGATAAGCCGGAATTGCCCGATTCCTCAGATACTGATTCCCAGATTGGTTGCTGGCAGAATTAAACTTTTTAAGTTCGCGCTTGTATCGGTAATAGTAAACAGCTTAAGTTAGGCTCATGGGAAATATGCTGTTTGGGGGAGGGATGTAAGGATGAGTCTGGATCAGCGCATTACATTGTTCAGGTATGAAGAGAAGCATGAGGAGAAATTTAAGGACCAGTTGCTGAGCTTTCAGCTTCCTCCGGAGCAGGCGGAGTTTACCGGGCTGCCTGAAGAGACGCTGCAGGATGCCTGCACGGATGCCGGCAAAATGGGAGTCGTCATTGCCCAGGGAGACCGGGCGGTAGGCTTCTTCGTTCTTCATACCGGAGAAGGCATCGCGGACTTCTTCCAAGACTACTCCGGCGCAGTGCTTCTGCGCGCATTTTTGATGGATTATTCCAGCCAGGGACAAGGCTTCGCCAAAGCAGCGATGGCCCTTCTGCCTGATTTCGTCCGCCGTCATTACCCGGAAGCAGAGCAGATTGTGCTGGCCGTTAATGAGCGCAACATCCCTGCCGGACAGCTATACGCCCGGGCAGGGTTTCAGGATTACGGGCTGCGGCGCAGCGGGAGCAAAGGGCCGCAGCTGATTTTACAATATGAGCTGGCTACTGAGGCCGTGGCTCCGGCTGCCCATGGATGATGGGGATATCCTTCGCAATCGTCTGACGGAGCTGTTCTCCCGCAATATGCTGCTGATGGATATTTTCAAGCGTGCTCAAGGTCTGGGTCCGTTTCCTTATTATATTGGTGCAGGGTGTCTGGTTTAGGCGGTGTGGAACGAGCTTACCGGGCGGGAGCAGGGTTACGGAATCAGTGATATTGATATAATCTACTACGACGGGCATGATTTGAGCTATGCTGCGGAGGACCGGATGATCGCCAACGGACGTGAGCTGTTTGCAGGTATTTCAATTCCGGTGGATATCAAGAACCAGGCCCGGGTTCATCTGTGGTACCGTGATAAGTTCGGTGTAGAGCTGGCACCTTACGCTTCTCTGGAGGATGCAATTAACAGCTGGCCGACAACAGTCACATCGCTGGGGGCGAGACTCAGCAGCGAGGGTAAGTGGCTGGTATACGCACCGTTCGGTCTGCACGATCTGTTTCATTTAATCCTGAGGCCGAACAAGGCGCTAATCAGTGAGGATGTCTACTTGAATAAGACACGGAAATGGAAGTCGAAATGGCCGGAGCTTACGGTTGTCCCATGGGGGCAGTGAAGCTTCGGCTTTTTGCTGTGTTCATGACGTTCTACTACTTCAGCAGATGCGATATGAAGAGCGTGGCAGGCTTCCATTAAGAAATACGACCGGGTAGGATTGTGTAGCAGGAGGAGCGAATAGATTTAGTACCAAAAAAAGATGCAGGGGGATTTCAATGACACAGTTTTATCTCATTCGCCATGGTGAACCCGAGTGGAACATCAATGAGCAGTATAAATTAAAGGGCCATGGCCGGGATCTGGTACCTCTTACGGAAGCAGGAGTGAACCAGGTATATTGGACAGCAAAGGATGAGCGTTTAAAAGAGGCAGAAGTGATTGTCTCTTCTCCATATACGAGAGCCCTTCAAACGGCCGCTATTTTATCCAAGGAACTCGGTTTAGACATAAAGGTTGAATTGGATTTAAGGGAATGGCAGCCTGACTTAACCTTTGAATATGATTCCCTGGAGCGGCTTGCAGAGCTGGGGAACGATTATGATGCTAATCATGGAGTGTATCCTCCCGGGGTAACCAAGCTTTGGGAGTCCAAAGAACTGCTGAAGAACCGCATTGAGAAGGTAATTGACAGATATCTCGGATATAAAAAAGTGATCATTACCGGACACGGCATGGCTTTTCGTACCCTGGTAGGAGAGGTGGAAGAAATTCCGCATGCTTCGATTACCGGATATAATAAAACGCAGGCTGTAATAGAAACAACGTAATTGTAATTGGTGGTATCCGGTGTTAATATCAGAAATGAGATGCCTATAAAGGAGCATAAACCGTATCATGTGGATGACTCTGTAAAGATTAACAAGTCTAAAGAATGCCTGTAATAGTGAACGCACTATTGTATTAGGCATGTCTTTCTTTAATCTTACAGGGTATGCAGGATAAGGTGTATCATAAAAACCACTCTGCGGATACCTTTGGGTATCCGCTTTATTTTTACGGGAATAACGCATCTCCCTTGATTCTTACCTGCCTATCCTCCTGAAAATGAATGGAGGAACTACTATATGCAAACTAAATTGATCTTAATCGAGGGCTTACCGGGCTCCGGGAAATCAACTACGGCTCAGCTGGTGCAAGAAATTCTTACGGAGAGAAATCTTAAGGCCAGGCTATTCCTTGAAGGAAATTTGGATCATCCTGCTGATTATGATGGAGTCGCTTGTCTAGATGAAGTTGAATACGATG
This sequence comes from Paenibacillus sp. FSL R10-2736, assembly GCF_038000245.1. NCBI lineage: Bacteria > Bacillati > Bacillota > Bacilli > Caryophanales > Paenibacillaceae > Paenibacillus > Paenibacillus sp. FSL R10-2736. The sequence goes on along the minus strand of NZ_JBBOBN010000001.1, from coordinate 5,970,750 downwards.
ATCTATTAAGCGCCTATGAGGAATTCAGGGATTTATTAAGCCCATATACATGGAATCAAGGAAATAGTTATTTCGTGGAATACCGGAAACTAATCAATGAACACGGTTCAAGTATTCCAAATGAAATGCTGGATACTTTGGTGAAGCACGATGTGTATGAATTGCCGCTACCCCGAAATAGGGAACTGATTACGGAAAAATGGAAGCAGTTTGCGGAGAGTGCCTTAAATGGCGCTGACCTTTATATTTTTGATTGTTGCTTCATACAGAATCCTGTGACCATGGGAATGATCAAACATGATGCCGCCAAGGAAGACGTCACAAGTTATGTTATTGAACTGGCAGCCATTGTAGAAACGCTGAATCCGCTTCTGATATACGTTGACCAGAACGATCTTGATTACTCTTTCGGCAAGGCTGTTGAAGAAAGACCCCGGGAATGGTCAGAAGGGTTTATTGACTATTACACCAAACAAGGGTTTGGCAAGAAACACGGCCACCATGGTTTGGCAGGGACTTTACAGGTTCTTAAGGCAAGAAGGGGACTGGAAGAAAGGATCTTTAACGGCGTAAATATGGCTAAGACAAAAGTGAACAATTCTTCATATGATTTAGATGCGTACAGAGAGGTTTTAGTGAAGATAATATCAGATATAAACTGAAGGGATTCCCAAGGCAGATAAGCGATGGAACCTGGAATTGGATCATCCTCAAGCTTGGGCCTGAATTAGGTGCAATCGGTAAGGATTGAGACCGTTCTCAAGCAGAGCGCTTAGCAGATAACTGTATTTCGTGCAGTTAAAATACGGCGAAAAGCCGGATGAGCAGGGATAACTGTATTCTGTACAATTAAATTAGAGAATAGTGCGCTTTTATGGCATAGGAGCATTTTATAAGTGTATAGAGTGCAATTAAAACTCCTTCTGCGCAGAAAAAGATCGTTTTAGTTGTACATTTTACAGTTAAAGCTTGAGGGGGAGTCTCATACCGGGATGCGCAATTCCGCGGGGATCCTGCAGAAAATACAGCAATAGTTGCTGCTGCAATGTCAATCAGGTGGAGGCACCCTGGGCAGCAGCAGAACTTTGGCAGCATAAGCGAAAGCGAGGTACGCCGTCAGAGACGTCGTACCTCGCTTTATTTTGGATACATACCGATTTAAGCTACTGACATTTCTCAGCATTTCCCCTGCGGGTTACACGAATGGTCAGCCAGGGCACCAAAGTCAAAGCTCCATTGAAGCTAATTCGCCGTAGGCTGAAGCCGCATGGAGCCGGCAGGGAGGTGGCGGGCAAGCCAGTCCAGCACATCGGCGGTGACCTCATCCCGGTTGACCTCGTTCAGCATCTCATGCCTGCCTTCAGGGTACAGCTTGCACTCTACGTCCTGTATTCCCTGCCCGCGGTACAGTTCGGCCAGACGCTTCACCCCTTGACCGTTCATCCCCACGGGGTCTTTCTCTCCGGCGAACAGATAGACAGGTTTATCTCTGCACAAGGTCCGCAGGGTGGCCCTGGTATGAAGCTCCCGCAGCATATGGAAGAAATCCCGGAAGAAGCGGGTAGTGCAGATCGCCCCGCAGAACGGGTCGGAGATGAAGTGGTCCACCTCCACAGGGTCTCTGCTAAGCCAGTCAAAGGCGGTCCTGACAGGAGAGAAGGCACGGTTATAAGCGCCAAAGACAATGCCGTTCAACAATACGCTGCGATGGTGGTCTCCCTGCAGCCTTAGCTGCATTGCCGACAGCGATTCTGCCAGCCGCAGCATGCTCCGCGGACCGTTGGTACCGCTGAGAATGAAGCCGCTGTAGATTTCGTTACCTTCTTCGCACATCAGCTTCTGGGCCAGGAAGGAGCCCATGCTATGGGCGAACAGGTAAATCGGCACATGCTGATGCCGGGAGCAGGCGATTCCCGCAAGCTGCAGCAGATTGCGGCGCATCCAGTAGAAACCGTTCTCCCCGGTATCGCCTAGCAGATTGACTTGGCCGGCGGTGAGGCCATGGCCCCGGTGGTCATTGGCATACACCGCATAACCGGCTGCGGTGAGCGCGGACGCAAAACGGGCATAACGCGCAGCCGTCTCACACATGCCGTGAGAGATCTGCACGATCCCTCTGACGTCAGCTCCAGCTTCCGGCAGCCATTCATAGACATGGATTTTGACACCTAGTGGATCCGTCATCGTAAAGGTGTTCTCTGTCATCGCCGTCCTCCTGAAAGTTAAATTCAGCAATCCTAGCGCAAGAGTACTTCGTTAAACTAAATCTGCCCGGTATACAAGTTATGGTTGCTTACGGCAGATAAGAGCGGAGAACCGTGGACATGCCTTCGATGCTGTAAGCGCCGAGGCTGGACGGGAGCAGATAGCATTCGCCTGCTGCATAAGGCTGGGAGCCGTCTTCCCAGATCAGGTGGCCGCTGCCTTCACAGATCACCAGAATGGTGAAGCTGTCGTCCGTGGTGGCAAGCTGCCATTCACCGGCGACCACACCTTTTTCAACGATGAAATAAGGGGAGGAGGCGATTTGCAGCCATTCACCGGTCACTGCACCGTCTGTCTTCATCGAGGTCGCGCCTGCACCTTCATAGGCAGTAACATTCAGGGAATCCTCAATATGCAGCTCGCGGGGCTTGCCGTCCAGGCCGGGACGGTCGTAATCATAAATCCGGTATGTAGTGTCGGAGTTCTGCTGGATTTCGGCTACAACGACACCTGCGCACAAGGCGTGAACGGTGCCTGCGGGAATATAGAAAGAATCTCCTGCCGCTACAGTCACTTCCTGAAGGCTGTCCATAACGGTCCCGTTCTCAAGTGCATCCTGCAGAACCTCGCGGGTTACGCCTTCTTTCAGACCGTAGATGATTTTGGCACCCGGCTTGGCATCCAGCACGTACCACATTTCTGTTTTGCCCAGTTCGCCCTTGGGTAATCCGGCATAATCATCAGTAGGGTGTACCTGTACGGAAAGATTGTCATTGCAATCGAGCAGCTTGATCAGCAGCGGGAATCTTCCGCCGTCTTCCGTAATGCCCTTGCTGCCGAACCATTCATGTCCGAACTGCTCACGGATGGCATCCAGACCTAGTCCGGCAAGTTCGCCATTCACAACAGAAGAGGTTCCGTTCGGGTGGTCAGCGATCATCCAGCCTTCACCGATATGGCCTTCCGGCAGCTCCAGGCCGAATTTCTCCAGCGCACGGCCTCCCCAGACACGTTCTTTGAACTCCGGCTGAAATTTCAGAGGATATGGTTTAGTCATTACAACATCTTCCTTCCTGATTATAGAATGTTTAAGACTTAATATTTAAACGGTACATCGGACTATAACCCAATAAGTAACCGGTCAAACGCTGGTCAGACCCTGGTCAGACCCTGGTCAACCAAGCCGGATCATATGTGACACGCTTAAGCTCACACATTATTGGCAGCATCATGGTTATGTTGTACTTATTACAACATTGATTGAGTGATACCAGGGTGATTGGAAGCATTGTTGTACAAAATACAAGAATTTTGCCGCTAAAATACTTGCAGGAGGAGAAATGCTGCCTTTTGTACAACAATTTGGATGGAAATCGCTATTTATGAAGAAAATGTTGTATTTCGTGCAGGATTTGTAGGACTATGCGCCGGTTGGAAGAACTCAAGCTTCTCGCTGTCCGGTCCCTCGAAGAAGAAATAGCGGCTGCCGTTCGCGAGCTCTGAAATACCGGTCAGTGCCGGGATGCCGAGTCCGGCAAGTCTTCTGTGCTCTTCCTCAATGTCATCGACTGTGAAGGCGGTATGGCTTACCCGTCCTTCCTGCGGCAGACCCTCGAATGCCCGTTCAATCAGTTCAATCTCAACACTGGCCTGTCCGGGGAAGCTGAGAAAGGCGAGACGCACTTCATCTCCAGGCTGGCCCAGAATACCCTGAAGCGTCAAGCCGATGACCTCCTGGTAAAATTGCAGTGAACGCTCAAGAATGTCCACTTTAATGCCGACATGCTCCATTTTGGTTACTGCCATTTAGTGATCAGCTCCTTTTTTCTTCTCTACAGCTACAACATACGGGGCGGAATCGCGCTGCAGCTGGCGGTACACGATGGATTGCGCGTCCGGCTGGGCCAGTCCGGCGGCCCAGGCTTCCACGGCGGCAGCTTCACGGCCGCCGCCTTCGTGGCCGGGATACAGCACGGCCGTGATGATCCCGCCCGGGCGCAGCAGCAGCAGCGCCGCCTCCAGCGCGGCCAGCGTGCTCTCCGGCTCGGTGATGATGGTCTTGTCGGCATCGCCTGCAGGCAGATAGCCGAGGTTGAACATCACCGCCGAGACCGTTCCGCGCCAATCCTGCGGAACGGCTTCAGCCATTGCTGCATGGCTCCGCTGCAGCAGCGTCACGGGAGACAGCGCAGCAGGCGCTTCCTCCCGGGCCAGCCGCAGGCGCTCTCCGGCAAGAGCCAGCGCCGCGTGCTGGATGTCGAAGCCGTAGACCCCGCCGCGCGGCCCCGCCGCCTTGGCGAGGAACAGGGTGTCGCTACCTGTGCCCACGGTGGCGTCAATGGCCCGTCCGCCGGGGGCGAGCCGCTCGGCGGTTAATTTATGAGCAAAGCTAAGGACGGACATGAAGCCCATTAGCCCTTCCTCCAGTACTTACCCTGCCAGGTATCACGGGCAATCAGCTCGTGGTCAATGGCATTCAGAACTTCCCACTTCTTCAGGCTCCACATCGGGCCGACCAGGGAATCACGCGGAGCATCGCCGGTCAGGCGGTGGACAATCATGTCCGGCGGCAGAATCTCCAGCGAGTCGGCAATCAGCTTCACATACTCATCCTGCTCCAGGAAGCGCAGCAGGCCGGCTTCGTACTGCTTCACCATCGGCGTTTTGCGCATGAGGTGAAGCAGGTGGATTTTGATCCCCTGCACGCCCATGTTGGCAACAGCAGATACAGTCTCCAGCATCATCTCGTGCGTTTCCTGCGGAAGCCCGTGAATGATATGGGTGCAGACCCGGATACCGTGACGTCTGAGCTTCGCAACGGCTTCGGTATAACAGGCTGTATCATGCGCCCGGTTAATCAGATCGGAGGTAGACTGGTGGATGGTCTGAAGACCCATCTCCACCCACAGATAGGTGCGCTTGTTCAGATCGGCAAGGTATTCGACCACATCATCGGGAAGGCAGTCCGGCCGGGTAGCGATGGCGAGACCGACCACACCCGGCTGCTGCAGGATAACCTCATAATATTCCCTTAGCTCCTCAACGGGAGCGTACGTATTAGTGTAGGCCTGGAAATAGCCGATATATTTGGCGTTTGGCCATTTCAAGTGCTGGCGGTCACGTACATTGTTGAATTGGGTAACCAGATCATCGCGGCGGCTTCCGGCGAAATCACCAGACCCTCTGGCGCTGCAGAAAGTGCAGCCTCCTTTGGCGATGGAACCGTCACGGTTTGGACAGGTGAAGCCGGCATCCAGCATGACCTTGAACACCTTGGTATCCATCTGATCACGCATTTCATAGTTCCAGGTATGGAACCGTTTATCCCCCCACAGAAGCGGAGAGGAGGTCTGTAGAAGATTAGACATGTGCAGCTCCTTTCATTAACCTTCCCATTGTATCAAAAATCAAAGAAGAGCGTAACAATTACTCCCGGAAATCCGGCGGGAAAAGGCTAGAAATAGGCAGGAAACAGCCGGGATTTCGCTTGTAAATGCTTACACAATATGTTATATTTAAAGTGTAAAAAAGCCGCTGCAGCAACCACAATCACATTTTTGAATTCATAATTTCGTGTCGTCCGGTCCATAATAAACCATAGAGGTGATAACGATGAATTCTCCAACGGTGTTTCCCGATAATAAAGGTTCGATTGATGTGCAGCTGACTCCTGATGAGGCCCTTGCCCTGACAGGCGTGGAATTTAACGGCAACCACAAGATTAAGACCGAAGCGCAGCGCAAGATCCGCAGTGCCTTCGAGAAGACATTTGATTTTAACGCTCCGGCAAGGTAGACTATGTACTGTTGAAAAGTGGACCCCAATTCCAAATACAACAAAAAGGGATTTTCCAACCGGCCTTTTTCAGGCTGGACGGGGAATCCTTTTTTTTGGATTTTTGCAGGGATATTTTCAGCTTCCTGCTTAAATCCCTTTACTTTTGACGGCAAGTTCGGCACAATATTGCAAGTGGCAGTTATCCTAGAGACTGCGACGAAATAAAGTACCGCTAATTTGTTGACAAAACTCCCAAAACCGTGGAGATTTTGTCAACAAAAGCGGGTACTAATTTCCTCGCAGCTCCCTATTCACAGATAATGCAATAAGAGATAAGCGGAGGAATACCTAATGCGTTTACGCGGAAGAAAAGGAATACGTGAAAGCCTTGAGGAGCAGACTGACCTGGTCATTCTTGATCCACGCAGCCTGAAGGGCCGTTGGTCGGAGCTGTTCGGCAATGATCATCCGATTCATGTGGAGTTCGGAATGGGCAAGGGGCAGTTTATCAGCCAGATGAGCTTCAAATATCCCGGTATCAATTTTATCGGCGTTGATATGTACGATGAACTGGTCCGGCGTGCAGCCGAGAAGGCCAGAAATGTGTGGGAGCCGGCAGGGGAAGAGACGCCGCCGAACGTCAGAGTGGCACTGGCCAATATCGATTATGCGGAGGAAGTATTTGCTCCGGGTGAACTGGAGCGGATCTACCTGAATTTCAGCGATCCGTGGCCGAAGAGCAAGCATGCCCGCCGGCGTCTGACGCATCCGCGTTTTCTCGACAAATACCGCGGGCTGCTTAGTCCGCTTGGCGAAATCCACCTGAAGACGGATTCCCGCAGCCTGTTTGAATTCTCCCTGAATGCTTTTGCCGACTATGGTCTGCAGATGAAGAACATTTCCCTTGATCTGCATGAAGGCGGCGTGATCAATGAAGAGCATGTCATGACGGAATATGAAACCAAATTTTACGGACGCGGTGTGAACATTCAGCGCTGCGAGGCCATTGTCGGGGAAGAGGCGCTTAAGCAGTATCAGGCCTCCCGGCTGGACAAATACCGCCTGTAGTCCTTTCGACATTATTAGCTGTATAGTGCAAATGGCAGTCCGGGGAATCTTCCCTGGGCTGCCATTTGCCGTTTATCATCCAATATAAGGAGGTGTATGCCTTAGGTCCCATTGTTCTATAAGAATCCGGGAGGCTATTCCAGCATGTCAATGATGCTCTGGGCGCTTTGCAGCGGGTTGAACCGGGAAATCTCCTCCAGATGGGCTTGACGTTTGGCCCGCACATCCCCGTAGTCACCCAGCAGCCGTTCCATCCAACGGTCGACCACATCTAGGGAGCTTATCGGTTCCCCGAAGCCGGCGGCCGTGAAATAACGGCAGTTTTCTTCTTCCTGCCCCGGCAGCGGTGAATGGAAGAGCATAGGGATGCCCTTGGCCAATCCTTCGCTGCAGGTCATTCCGCCGGGCTTGGTGACCAGCAGGTCCGAGACCTCCATGAGCTTATCGACTTCACGGGTGAAGCCCAGCAGCTTGATGTTGGGGTGGCTGTAGCGAGGGTCTTCCTGCATTCCGCGCAGCAGCTTGTCATTCTGTCCGAGGCAGAACACAAGCTGCACCTTCTCCCGCCAGCCGGCGAGGGCCTCGTTCACCACTTCATCGTTCATCATGCCCCAGCCGCCGCCCATGACCATGACCGTAGGCATGTTCCGGAGGCTGAACTGCTTCTGGATCTCTTCCCGGCCGGGATGCTCCCAGAAATCGGGATGTACCGGCATACCGGTTACCCGGATCTTGGCGGCAGCAACACTGCGGCGGCGGAGCTTAGCCTTGACCTCCGGTGTAGAGACCAGATAACGGTCTACTTCAGGACTGATCCAGCTGGCATGGGCGTCGTAATCCGTGATGACTGTGATCAGCGGCGCTTTCAGCGACGGGTCCAGCCGTTTCAGCCGGGAAACCACAGCGCCGGGAATGAAATGAGTACAGACGATGATGTCCGGTTTCAGCTGCTTCACAATATTTTGCGTATGCGTATAAAATATGCGGTGCAGGGCAAGTGTGGTAAGACGATTGAATGATTTCTGGTGCCGGTAGACGTAGCCCATCAGCCGGGGCTGGGAGATCACCGTTTTGCGGTAGGCAGAGACAATGATCGGCGCCATCTTGGGATTGAGGAAGCTTCCGAGCTCCAGCACCTTCGTCTGCACATCAGGCGACAATTTGCGCAGGCTGCTCGACAGCGCGTATGCTGCCTGGGTATGCCCTGCGCCGAAACCTTCCGACAGCAATAATACTCTTTTTTTGCGCAATGTATAGTTCACCTGTTCTTTAGTGGTATTCAGGGGTCCGGCAGCCGGGAGGGCGTCAGACCCATAGCGCAAGCGTGCCTGCGGCAACGCCGGAGCCGATTACCGCACCAGCGATGACATCGGACGGATAATGCAGCCCGAGATAGATCCGGGAGAAGCCGACCGTGCAGGCGAGCGGAAGCAAGATATAGGTCAGGGCAGGGTAGGCCATCATATAAGGAACCGTAGAGGCGAAGATAGCTGTAGTATGGCCTGAAGGAAAAGAATGATCCTTAAGCGGATTATGAAACGTATTGGTGCCCGGCAGCGCCAGATAAGGCCGCATGCGCGGATAGAGCTTTTTGGCAACGGCAACGGGCAGATGGCTTACAGCCAGTGCGGTCAGTGCCTGCAGTCCTGTAGTTCTCCATGGCTGTGGACACAGTGCCCAGATCAGAAGATTGATACCGATGGAGCTCGTAGCTCCTCCGAGATGAGTGAGGTACCAGAGCCAGAAGTTCAGAAAACGGTTATGCAGCCGTCCGTTAATCCATTGAAAGAGAAGCCGCTCCAAGAGATGCAGTTTCTTGAAAAAAGGTCTCATATCTTGTCCCTCCGTTAGTCCGGCTAAAGATATTTGGCGCAGCTTAAGCAGCAGGTTCCAAGACCTGAAGCTGTCTTTATCATACTTTTTTAAGGCAGTCCATTTCAAGAAAAAGCTCGGAATCACTCGAAAAATGCCAGTTTTGACTTGTGTACCCCAATGCGTCTACAATGATTCAAGCAGGAAGATCCCGTTTATAAGGTAACAGAGAAATAAGGATTCGGCCATGATCCGGATACCATGTTCATATCTTAGGAACGGGGCTATACACAATTCGGAAGCCTGCCCGAGAAAAAGGGATAATTCTTGTCTGCTGTAAGGGATGCAACAAAAGGGTCAGAAAGAACGTTAACAAGCCTGAGAGAGAAAGAGAACATCTAGACTTGGAAAAGGGGGCATCAAAAGATCATGACAGACGCATTGTTTGTTACGCTCCAAGTGATCTTGGCGGCAATTGCAGTTTATCAGTTTGCATTCTCACTGTTTGGGCTGCACAAGAAAAAGAACAAGGTTAAGTATGCGCCGCAAAAGTCATTTGCCGTACTGGTTGCCGCGCACAACGAGGAAGAAGTAGTCGGCGCGTTAATGGAAAATCTGAAGCAGCTTAATTATCCCCAGGAACTGTACGATGTATTTGTCATCTGCGATAACTGTACGGATAATACAGCAGCCATCGTACGGGAGCACGGCATGAATGCCTGTGTACGGACCAACACGAATCTTCGCGGAAAAGGTTATGCTATCGAGTGGATGCTCAAGGAGCTGTGGGCGCTGCCCCGCCAGTATGATGCTGTCGTGATGTTTGATGCCGACAACCTCGCGCATACCGAATTCCTGACCGAAATGAATAATGATCTATGCTCAGGCGGCCGTGTAATTCAAGGTTATATCGATACCAAGAATCCGGAGGATTCATGGATTACCGCTGCTTATGGCGTATCCTACTGGTACATCAACCGGCTCTGGCAGCTGTCGCGCCATAATCTGAATATGGCCAACTTCCTCGGCGGAACAGGCATGTGCTTCGAGACGAACCTGCTCAAAGAGATGGGCTGGGGGGCCACAAGTCTGGTGGAGGATTTGGAATTCACCATGCGCAGCGCTTCTAAGGGTGTGTATCCAAGATTTAACTATGATGCTAAAGTCTTCGATGAGAAGCCGCTTACGTTCAAGGCTTCCTCCAGACAGCGTCTGCGGTGGATGCAGGGGCATTTCACAGTCGCCCGCCGTTATTTCTTCCCTTTGCTGTGGCAGAGCATCAAAGAACGCAGCCTGACGAAGTTTGACTTGGCGCTCTATGGAGCGAACGTCTACATTGTGCTGCTGACGTTCCTGATGACGGCGGTAATGTGGATCGACAACTCCATGTTCGATGGTCCGCATATTGCTAATATTTACGGTCATTTGCCGCTCTGGCTGAGCTACTTTGCCATTGGCGCCAATATTTTGACCTTCCTGCTGGCCATGGCGCTGGAGAAGGTGAAGTTCAAGAAGGTATATCTGTACCTCCTGGCCTTCCCGGTTTATCTGCTCTCGTGGTACCCCATTACGTTCTACGCGTTCTTCACGCAGAACAACAAGCAATGGAGCCATACCAAGCACACGCGTGTGGTGCGGCTTGAGGAAGTGCAGAGCAAGCAAGTGTAGTATAATGCCTGATTGTTATCTAAGTATTTTTTTGGGAAGATATTGACACTGTTCGCTCAGTGTTGTATAGTATTCAAGTATGCAAAACATAGGGATTGCAAGCAGAAGCACCGGCTTCTCACCTGAACGGCTAAATTGCCGGCTGGTTTTGATCTCAATGCTTTATGAATGGTTATAATTCATGAACGTTGATCAAACGGGGTGTCGGGGAGTTACCGGCATCCCTTTTTTATGGAGAACCGCATTACAAGAAGATCCGGAGGTGGAGTATTATCAGTAAGGAACATATGATCAATGATGAAATTCGGGCCAAAGAGGTCCGGCTGGTTGGAGCAGAAGGTGAACAAATCGGGATCAAACCGATCCGCGAGGCGTTGCAGATGGCGATCGATCTTAATCTTGATTTAGTCAATGTAGCACCGCAGGCGAAACCGCCGGTATGCCGCATCATGGATTACGGCAAGTTCCGTTATGAAACGCAGAAGAAAGAGAAGGAAGCGCGCAAGAACCAGAAGATCGTGGACATCAAGGAAGTCTGGTTCCGTGCTAACATTGAAGAACATGATTATCAGACCAAGTTCCGCAATGTTATCAAGTTCCTGGGCGAAGGCGATAAAGTGAAGTGCTCCGTTCGTTTCCGCGGACGTGAGATTACCCATGCGAGTATCGGCCAGAAAATCCTGGAGCGTGTGAAGAACGAAGTGGAAGATATTTCTGTTGTTGAGCGCCAGCCTAAGCTGGAAGGCCGCAGCATGATTATGATTTTGGCTCCTAAAGCCCAATAATCCTGGAGTCACTTGCACAGCAATTTGGCGCCGCATAATATTCAAGGAGGAAACACCATGCCTAAAATGAAAACACATAGCAGCCTGAAAGGCCGCTTTAAGATCACTGGAACTGGTAAAGTATTGCGTTACAAAGCTCACAAGAACCACTTGCTGTCCCACAAATCGAAACGCGCAAAACGCGTATTGAACGGCAATCCAGTAATGGCCCCTGGGGATGTAAGACGTTTGAAACAAGGACTTGCTAACTTGAAATAGTTAATTACACATTTTTGGGAGGTTTATTAATATGGCAAGAGTTAAAGGCGGATTTGTAGTTCGTCGTAGACATAAAAAAGTATTGAAACTGGCAAAAGGTTACTTCGGTTCCAAGCACCGCATTTTCAAAACAGCTAAAGAGCAAGTAATGAAATCGATGGTTTACGCTTACCGTGACCGTCGTCAGACTAAACGTAACTTCCGCAGACTGTGGATCGTTCGTATCAACGCAGCAGCGCGTTTGAACGGTCTTTCCTATAGCAAGCTTGTATACGGCCTGAAATTGGCTGGCGTAGAAGTGAACCGTAAGATGCTGGCTGATCTGGCAGTGAACGATCTGAACGCATTCAACTCCCTGGCTGTAGTTGCCAAAGAGAAGATCAACGCGTAAGAATGATATAAACCGAAAAGCACCGCCTGCGGGATGTCCCGCGTGACGGTGCTTTTTTGTGCCGTAAGGCTGAGCTGCTGCTCCCTGCTATATTGAAGGAACAGAATTCCGGAGAGTGCTATTCCCAGTACTTTGTTGTGCTAAGCTGTGAAGCCAGCTTCTTGCTGCTGGCGCGTCTGATCTTGCGCAGCTCCGAACGCTCGTTGGCCGATTGGCAGATCAGCTTCTCTTCCTCAGTCTCGGCAATGATGGCCGGAACCGGGGATGGAGTGCCGTCTTCATGGACTGCAACGAAGGTAAGGAACGATGTAGCCGCAACAGCGCGTTCGCCTGTATAGAGGTTCTCCGAGATGATTTTGACGAATACCTCGATGCTGGTGCGTCCCGTCCAGGAGACAAAGGATTCGAAGCAGACGGAATCAGTTGGCCTGATCGGCAGAAGGAAGTCTACAGAGTCAGCGGAGGCGGTTACCACGTTCGTACGGCAGTGGCGCATGGCCGAGATGGAGGCGACTTCATCAATTGTGCTCATCAGTTTGCCGCCGAACAATGTTTTGTGGTTGTTAACATCATTCGGGAAGACACGGCCGGTTTTGAATACGCGGGATTCGTGGCAGTATTTAGAGGCCGGAACAACTTGAGGTTTGTTTTCTTGATCCATTTCAGTAACTCCCTTTGCGAACAATATGTAAACATTCATGATAATAGAAAAGCCATCACTGTGCAATAATAACGTTAATGCGCGGGTATCACAAGATGAATTTCGAGGTTTCCTGACACCTACCATACATAGCGGTTACATGCCGTGTCATGGTAAGCGGTTTCTTGTTGAAAAATGCAAATTATTATTGACCTGAGGTCATTAATAGACTGGATTTTAGCTTTTTTTGCAGGTATAATTTGTTCTAATGGTATGTCCAAGCAGAACACAGAAGACATCCAATTTTCTAAGGGGGATCACATTCGATGAAGAAGTTTTACCAACTATCTTTAGTTATGGTTATGGCATTCACTGTTATTTTGGCAGGATGCGGAAACAATAACAACGCAAACACCAATGCTGGAGCGGCAACTACTGCACCAACCACAGATGCAGCAGCAACAGAAGCACCAGCAGCAACTGAGGCTCCTAAGGCTGTCAAACTCGGTCTCGTAACTGACGTGGGCGGCGTTAATGACAAATCCTTTAACCAATCCGCTTGGGAAGCCCTGCAGGCTCTGGAAACAGAATCTGGCGCTGAAATCAAATACCTGCAAAGTAAATCCAATGCAGACTATGAGCCAAACCTTAACCAATTCGTTAAAGGCGGCTATGATCTGACTTGGGGTATCGGTTTTGACCTTGGCGATGCAGTGTTGAAGGTTGCTAATGAGAACCCGACTGCTAACCTGGCGATTATCGATAGCGTAGTAGAAGCTCCTAACGTTGAATCTGTTACATTTGCTGAGAACGAAGGATCCTTCCTGGTAGGTGTTGTTGCAGGTCTGACAACCAAAACTAACAAAGTAGGCTTCATCGGCGGTATGGAAAGCCCGGTTATCAAACGTTTCGAAGTTGGCTTCAAAGCCGGCGTATTGGCAGTTAACCCTACTGCGAATGTAACAATTACTTATGCAGGTGCTTATGACAAGCCTGATACTGGTAAATCCCTGGCTGCTACCCTGTATGATGCAGGCAATGACATCATCTTCCCGGCTGCCGGCGCTACAGGTAACGGCGTATTCAATGAAGCTAAATCCCGCAACAAAGCTGGCGGTACTAAAGTATGGGTTATCGGCGTAGACAAAGACCAATCCCTGGAATTTGGCGATGACGTAACTTTGACTTCCATGATCAAACGTGTTGACGAAGCGGTTAAGAAGGTTTCCCAGCAAGTGGTTGACGGAACATTCAAAGGCGGCACTACAACTGTTCTTAGTCTGAAAGACAACGGCGTAGGCCTTCCTGAAACATCCAAAGCTAACGTTTCTGCAGAAATCCTGGCTAAAGTTGACGAGTACAGCAAACAAATCATCGATGGAACAATCACTGTTCCTGCCGAGTAATTCTTTGCCTCACCTTTACTGGATTTAACCATATCAAGAAACAAGGCCGGTTACTTGAGCTGGCCTTGTTCTCTGTTACAACATTTGTTATAGGTATACACAGCGGTACCGTCCTGCATAGGGCGGTACAGCCGTGTCTATAAGGCAGTATTATATATTCTGTGATGAGGGTGATACCATGAGTGCTGCGGCTCCTGTCGTAGAGTTGAAGCAAATCACAAAACGCTTTCCCGGTATTGTCGCGAATGACTCTATCAGTCTGACGCTGGAAAAAGGCGAGATACATGCACTGCTTGGTGAGAATGGGGCAGGCAAATCTACCTTGATGAATATCGTATTCGGACTGTACCAGCCCGATGAAGGCAGCATCGAAATCGACGGGAAACCGGTTATTATCGATAACCCTAATAAGGCTATTGAGCTTGGCATTGGTATGGTTCACCAACATTTCAAGCTAGTAGAGCCTTTTACGGTAACCGAGAACATTGTTCTTGGCATGGAACCGAAAAAAGGTCTTAAAATCGACTATAAATCCGCTGCGGAGCAGGTTCGTAAGCTATCGGAGCAGTACGGTCTTCAAGTCAATCCAAATGCCAAAATTCATGACATTTCGGTAGGCATGCAGCAACGGGTAGAAATTATGAAAACCCTGTACCGCGGAGCGGATATACTTATATTCGACGAGCCTACCGCTGTACTTACGCCCCAGGAAATTACTGAACTGATGGCGATTATGAAGCGGCTCGTTGCCGAAGGCAAGTCCATCATACTTATTACCCATAAGCTGAAAGAAATTATGCAGATTTCCGACCGTGTAACCATTATCCGGCGGGGCAAGGTAATTGATACCGTTAAGACCTCCGGAACGAATCCGAACGAGCTGGCCGAAAAAATGGTCGGACGCGGTGTTACCTTCAAAGTAGACAAGCAGCCTGCACATATTGGTGAAGGCATCCTGAAGCTGTCGGATGTCAGAAGTAAAAGCAAGGATGGGGTCCCTGTGCTGAACGGCCTCAGCTTTGAAGTGAAAGCGGGCGAGATTCTGGGGATTGCAGGAGTCGACGGCAACGGACAAAGCGAGCTTATTCAGGCGATTACCGGTTTGCGCAAGATCGATTCAGGTTCAATTACAGTTTCGGGCAAGGAAATTGCCAACCTCTCTCCGCGTAAAGTGTCTGAAATGAATGTCTCCCATATCCCTGAAGACCGGCACAAGCATGGGCTGGTACTTGATTTCACTGTAAGTGAGAATATGGTGCTGGAAACGTATTATAAGAGCCCGTACAATCAGAACGGATTCTTGAATAAGGATGTTATCAACCAGCATGCAGAGGATCTGGTGAAGCAATTCGATGTGCGTACGCCTTCAATTGAGAACAAAGCCCGGTCATTATCCGGCGGTAATCAACAGAAAGCGATTATTGCGCGGGAAATAGACAAAAATCCGACGCTCCTGATTGCAGCACAGCCTACACGCGGCCTTGATGTCGGAGCCATTGAATTTGTTCAGAAGCAGCTGATTGCCCAGCGCGACCAGGGCAAAGCCGTATTGCTGATCTCTTTTGAACTGGACGAAATTATGAATGTATCTGACAGAATTGCCGTTATCTACGAAGGGCAGATTGTCGGAGAAGTATTCCCGCAGGATACGAATGACCAGGAACTGGGTCTGATGATGGCGGGCAGCTTGAAGCGGGGAGGCCACGCGGATGTCTAGAATCAAAAAAATATTCGCTACAGACACCTACATTATTCCGCTTATTGCGATTCTGTTGGGTTTCCTGGTCGGCGCTATCGTTATGCTGATTGGCGGATACGATCCGGTTGCAGCCTACTCGGCGTTATTCAAACGCGTATTTGGCAGTCCATACGATTTCGGTGAAGCTGTGCGCGAGATGACTCCGCTAATGTTCACAGGTCTCGCGGTAGCCTTTGCTTTCCGCTCAGGGATGTTTAACATTGGCGCCGATGGTCAGGTAATGATTGGTATGACGGCTGCTTCAGTAGTCGGCATCAAGCTTGGCGGCGTATTGCCTGCATTCCTGCTTGTACCTCTTGCGGTGATTGCAGCGGGTGTATGCGGCGGACTTTGGGCGGGGATTGCCGGTTACCTGAAGGCCAAACGCGGAATCAACGAAGTTATTACTACGATCATGTTGAACTGGATTGCGCTCTTCCTGTCGAACTATATTGTCCGGACATTCCTGCTCTTACAAGGACAGAACCGTTCGGAAGATAATCCGGCATCGCTGTCGATGACCTTCCTGTTCTCCACATTCGACAATGCCCGTCTGCACTGGGGAACGGTTATTGCCCTTGCAGCAGCTACATTCTTCTACGTCTATTTGTGGAAAACCAAGCAAGGTTACGAAATGCGTGCGGTAGGTTTGAACCCGCATGCTGCAGAATATGCAGGTATGAATGTAGGACGCAATGTGATCAAAGCGATGTTCATCAGTGGTGTGTTCGCCGGATTGGCGGGAGCTGGTGAGGTACTGGGTGTGTTCCATTATCAATCGGTATTCGCGGCATCACCTGGTTATGGATTCGACGGTATCGCTGTGGCTCTGCTCGGGCTGACTCATCCGCTCGGCGTCATTCTCGCTGCTATTCTATACGGTACGCTTACGTATGGTTCTGCAGGGATGAGCTTTGGTGCTGATGTACCTCCGGAGCTGATCCGTATTGTCATCGGTTCAATTATTTTCTTCATTGCTGCGCAAGGCATTGTACGCTGGGTGCTCAAACCGTTTTACTTCAAGCGCAAGAAAGAGAAGGTGTTATAGATGGAAGTCTTAGGCCAACTGCTCAATACAACGCTTGTTTTTTCCACGGCGCTTATATTTGCCGCCCTTGGCGGCATCTTCTCTGAACGATCCGGTGTCGTCAACATCGGACTTGAAGGCTTGATGATGTTTGGTGCATTTGCTGCAGCAGTAGGCGGGTACTATGCTCAGGAAGCAGGAATGGGTGAATGGGCGCCATGGGTTGGTGTGCTTAGTGCCATGGCTGTGGGTGTCATTGGTTCACTGATTCATGCGGTGGCTTCGATAACCTTCAAGGCCGATCAGACGATAAGTGGTACGGTCATCAACTTCCTTGCCGCAGGCAGTACACTGTACATGGTTAAGCTAATCTTCGACGGATCCGGTGAAACTCCGCTGATCGACGGTTTTAGCAAAGTAGCCATTCCCGGACTTTCCAAGATACCAGTGATCGGAGAAGGGATTTTTAATTCCTATCCAACGACCTACTTAGCGATTATATTGGTAGTTGTTATTTATTTCGTCCTGTTCAAAACTCCGTTTGGACTCCGTCTGCGTGCAGTCGGTGAACATCCGAGTGCAGCTGATACACTGGGTGTAAATGTAAACAAGATGAGATATATTGGTGTAATGCTTAGCGGCCTGCTGGCTGGTATCGGCGGAGCTACGATTACTTTGACAACTACCGGTACGTTTGCGCACAATACCATCTCCGGACAAGGCTTCATTGCCATTGCGGCGATGATCTTCGGTAAATGGAATCCGCTGGGTGCTTTCGGAGCAGCCGTATTCTTCGGTCTGTCCCAGGCCATCCGTAACTATGTGCAATTGTTTGAATGGTCCAAGAGTATTCCGCAGGAATTCATTTTCATGATTCCTTATGTACTAACCATCATCGTCCTGGTCAGTGCAGTCGGACGTTCTTCGGCACCTAAGGCTTTGGGGGAACCGTACGACCCGGGTAAACGCTAGGGTCAGTTTCTCCTTGTTTAATTCTTTTTCGTAGCAGAGCGCATTTCCGGTTATCCGGAAATGCGTTTTTTTGTTAGCGGTGATGCTGCTCCTTCATGATTCGGGCAGGACAGATGTACAGGCAAATACCGGCCGAGGCGAATAGACTGCTTAAGAAACTCATTAGGAGGGATATTATGGCACAGCCGGTTACGAAAAAACAAGTCATGAAGCTGGTGGGTAAAAATATCGTTGCAGTAAAAAAAGACGGCTCCAAGGTGATGGGCAAGTTACTCCGTGTTTCGGGCAACCGTCTTGTTCTACAGCGTATCAGTGGTAAAAAAGTACAAACCAAAGCATTGATTCCGCTTGTATTGTTTGATTTGCTGGCCGTCGGTACGGCTCCATACGCTTATGGCGGTGGAGGTTATGGCTATGGCGGTGCCCCTTATGGAGGCGGTTATGGCTATGGCCCAGGGCCTGTTCCCGGTCCTTACGGCGGTTATGGTCCTGGTCCCGGTTATGGTGTTCCGCCTATTGGATTCTTTTAAGCTGTAGAGCTGCCTGAGTTCATCAGATAAACTGTTTTTCAAGCTCATAACAGTAGTTTTGCGGTTGATAACGGGCTACGCTGTAGCCCAGTTTTTCATAAAAGGCAAGACCGGCTGTATTCCCGGTATCCACAGAAACCTTTGCCCGCCGGCATGCACGTGATAGTGCAAACCGCTCCGCTCTGTCCATCAGCATATTCCCGTAACGCCTACGCCTTGCATTAGGCGCAATAGCGAGCATATCGATATATAACAAATCTCCATGCAGCATAAAGTGTACGAACCCCAGCGGATCACTCTCATAGTCAGGACAAGCCACGAGAGTAACGCCTTGCCCCAGACGGCGGGGCAGATCTTTTCTGACCTGATTGATAATCGTCTGTGGAAGATGGGATAGCGGGACAAGCTGCTTTTCAATCAAGTCAAAAATGACGGTGTCATCCTGCTTGGGTCTGCGGTAACGAATCATAAAATGCCCCCTTTCCACGCATTGTCGTATATCATATGCCCTGCTTGGTGTGGGCGTTCCGGAAAGGGTAGAACAACATTTTGTGAAGAATTTAATATATATCCGCAAGATGGGTATTGACTTACCGTGTGAGGAAATCATATAATGTGTCTAAACATTTTAACGAACATACATGTATCGGCGATGAAGAGGACGAAGTTTTAAGGGCTCTTTTGTTCAGAGAGTGAGAGGAATTGCTGCAACCTCCACCAAAATCCCTTATATACGAGCTCACCTCGGAGCTGTTTCCCTGAAAGGTCCATCAGCAAGAGCGGTGGAATTATTAGGGGGAATCGTTTGGTCCGCGTTAGGGACTTCAGGTTACAGAGATTTGGGCCCTGCCTACATCGATGGATTTTTGTATCCTGATAAGGCATTTCATCGTGAGATGTAATGCAAACATGGGTGGTACCACGGAAGCTAAACCTTTCGTCCCTCACGCGCTTATTCTGCGCGTGGGAGGCGAGAGGTTTTTTTGTTGAATAGGGAGAATTTACGGCCTGTTCGCCAATATTAAATGTTGTATAAAAGACGTCCTGTCATTTGAATAATGAATGTGAACAATCGAAGGGAGGAATACTGATGAGCGCGCAATTACCGGAAGAAGTGCGGTCTATAGAGCAGTTACGTGAGAAATGGAAAAATCCTGAGGTGATTACAGGGTCCGAAGTCCTGCTGCGCAGTCTAGTACTGGAAGGTGTGGATACTGTATTCGGATATCCGGGCGGGGCTGTACTCTATATCTATGATGCTCTTTATGGATTCGATGATTTCAAACATATTCTGACACGCCATGAGCAGGGAGCGATTCATGCAGCTGACGGATATGCCAGAGCGAGCGGCAAAGCAGGCGTATGTATCGCCACTTCAGGCCCGGGGGCAACTAATCTGGTAACAGGAATTGCTACTGCATTCATGGACTCTGTTCCGCTGGTGGTAATCACCGGGAACGTATTCTCCAGCCTGATCGGCACAGATGCTTTTCAGGAAGCGGATATTACCGGTATAACGATGCCGATTACGAAGCACAGCTATCTGGTACGGGATGTTGAAGACCTGCCGCGAATTATTCATGAGGCCTTCCATATCGCGAATACGGGACGCAAGGGTCCGGTACTGATTGATATTCCCAAGGATGTATCTGCTGCTAAGACATTGTTCACGCCGGTTCAGCAGCAAGGCGTTAACCTTCGCGGCTACAACCCGCGCACTGTGCCAAACAAGCTTCAGCTTGATAAGCTGGTGAAGGCCATTGCTGCTGCAGAGCGTCCGATCATTATTGCAGGCGGCGGGGTCATTTACTCCGGAGCGCATGAAGCGATGTATGAATTCGTGAAGCGTACAGAAATTCCTATTACTACAACACTGCTGGGTCTGGGCTGTTATCCGAGTGCGGAGGATCTGTGGATGGGAATGCCGGGCATGCACGGTACCTATACAGCGAACAATGCGATTCAACAATGCGATCTGCTGATTAATATCGGTGCCCGGTTTGATGACCGTGTAACCGGTAAGCTGGATGGTTTCGCTCCCAAAGCTAAGATTGTTCATATTGACATCGATCCGGCGGAGATCGGCAAGAATGTATCGCCTGATATTCCAATCGTTGGCGATGTCAAAACCGTGCTGGAAATGCTGATTCCTGATGTTAAGCGGGCTGCGAATGCGGATGCCTGGAGAACGCAAATCGCCCAGTGGAAGCTGGATCAGCCGCTGCGTTATAAAGATTCAGAGTCAGAGCTGAAACCGCAATGGGTAATTCAAATGATTAATGACACCACTAAAGGCGAGGCAATTGTTACTACTGACGTAGGACAGCACCAGATGTGGGCTGCACAATATTACAAATTCAATCACCCGCGCGCATGGATTACTTCGGGTGGTCTTGGTACAATGGGCTTCGGCTTCCCTGCGGCAATCGGAGCGCAAATGGCACATCCGGAGCGGCTGGTAGTCTCCATTAATGGTGACGGCGGCATGCAGATGTGTTCACAGGAACTTGCGATTTGTGCGATTAATAAGATTCCGGTCAAAATCGTTGTAATCAACAATCAGGTACTGGGAATGGTCCGGCAATGGCAGAATCTCATCTATGAGAAGCGTTACAGCTATACCGATCTTGCCGGCAGTCCGGATTTTGTGAAATTGGCTGAAGCTTACGGAGTTAAGGGTCTGCGGGCTACGAATAAAGAGGAAGCCGGAGCTGCGTGGAAAGAAGCCCTGGAAACACCTGGACCCGTCCTGGTAGAATTCGTTGTCCCTAAAGACGAGAATGTCTACCCGATGGTAACCCAAGGGTCAACCATTGATCAAATGCTGATGGGGGATGAATAGCGGTGATGAGACATACGATTTCCGTGCTTGTAAATGACCAGCCAGGTGTGCTGCAGCGGGTATCCGGACTATTCGGCCGCCGGGGGTTCAATATTGAGAGTATAACTGTAGGCCAGTCTGAAGAGATTGGGCTGTCCCGGATGGTTATCGTTACTCTTGGAGACCAGCATACGCTTGAGCAGATTGAGAAGCAGCTCTACAAGCTGATCGATGTCATCAAGGTTATTGATCTTGGCTCCAAGCCCATGGTTGCCCGTGAGCTGGCGTTGATTAAGGTCAAGGCTGATCCGGCTGAACGGCCTGAGATTATGGGTGTTGTCGAAACCTTCCGGGCCTCGGTAGTGGATATCGGAACAACAAGCTTACTAGTACAGGTGGTTGGAGAGACCCAGAAAATTGATGCTATGATTGAGCTGCTGAAGCCTTATGGCATTAAGGAACTGTCACGAACAGGTGTAACGGCGATGATCCGCGGCAATGCGTGATCGTCACAATTTACAGCTTTAACGGATTACTGCTTGCTTGCATTAATTTATTAAGATATGGTTAGGCTTTCCCGCGAAAGAGCGGGGGCTTGAGGAGCACGCCAATGCATAGGTAAGGAAGCACCGCGCTCTTGAAGCACCCGCTCTTTACGATGGGTCCAAATTAAAGGAGGATATTGACAATGGCAGTTACAACGTACTATGAACAGGATGCAGAACTTAGCGTATTAAAAGGAAAGACAATTGCAGTAATCGGGTACGGAAGCCAAGGGCATGCTCAGGCACAGAACTTGCGTGACAGTGGACTTCAGGTTGTCATCGGCCTGCGTGAAGGCAAATCCTTTGAAACTGCCAAGAATGACGGTTTTGAAGTATTGTCTGTAGCAGAAGCAGTATCCCGTGCAGATGTAGTGCAGATTCTCATGCCGGACGAAACACAGGCATCCGTATATAAGAATGAAATTGAACCGAACCTGAAGAACGGCGCGGCTCTGATGTTCTCCCACGGCTTTAACGTACATTTTGGTCAAATCGTTGCTCCTAAGGATGCAGACGTGCTGCTGGTAGCACCTAAGTCCCCGGGCCACATGGTTCGCCGTACTTATGTTGAAGGCTTCGGAGTTCCCGGCCTGATCGCCATTGAACAGGACGCTACCGGTAATGCCAAGGCGATCGGACTTGCATATGCCAAAGGTATCGGCTGTACCCGTGCAGGAGTTATCGAAACATCCTTCCGCGAAGAAACAGAAACTGATTTGTTCGGTGAACAAGCTGTCCTCTGCGGCGGTGTATCCGCACTGATCAAAGCCGGATTCGAAACACTGACAGAAGCCGGATATGCTCCTGAGATGGCTTACTTCGAGTGTCTGCATGAAATGAAATTGATCGTGGACCTGGTGTATGAAGGCGGACTTGCCACTATGCGCGATTCCATCAGTAACACAGCTGAATACGGTGATTATGTAACCGGACCACGCATCATCACAGATGAAACCAAAAAAGCAATGAAAGAAGTGCTGTCCGATATTCAACAAGGTAAATTCGCCCGCGACTTTATCCTTGAGAACCAATCCGGCCGTGCCTTCCTGACAGCTACCCGCCGCAACGAAGCCGCTCATCCGGTAGAAGTGGTAGGAAGCCAGCTGCGTGAAATGATGCACTGGATTAAGAAATAGGACATATACTTAAGACTACATGAACCATAGGTGATTCTCAGATGCGGCCGTAATTTTGCGAGCCGCATTTGGGGATTTATGGACAATTTGCAGGAGGTGCTCAGCATGCGGAAAATATATGTGTTCGACACGACGCTGCGTGACGGAGAGCAGTCACCGGGTGTGAACCTCAACACGCGCGAGAAGGTGGAAATCGCCTATCAGCTGGAGAAGCTGGGAATTGACCGGATGGAAGCCGGATTCCCTGCGGCATCGCCCGGAGATCTGGCTGCGGTTAACGCAGTGGCCAGAGCCGTGAAGAACGTCACTTTGATTGGCCTCTCCCGTTCCAGAGAGAGTGATATCGATGCGGTTAAGGAAGCGCTGCAGGGAGCACAGGATCCTTGTATTCATATTTTCCTTGCTACATCACCGATTCACCGCCAGCACAAGCTCCGTATGGATAAAGCACAGGTACTGGAAACTGCGCAGTCGGCTATCCGTTATGCCAAGAAATATTTCCCCAAGCTGGAGTTCTCTTTGGAGGATGCCGGCCGGACAGAACGTGATTTCATGGCTGAAATGGTGTCGATGGCGATCCGTGAAGGAGCCAATGTGGTGAACATTCCTGATACTGTGGGCTATCTGAATCCTTCGGAATACGGAGCGATTTTCAAATTCCTGAAGGATACGGTGCCGGATATCGAACGGGTACAGCTCAGTGCACATTGTCATAATGATCTGGGGATGGCTACCGCCAATACGCTTGCTGCCATTCAGAATGGCGCGGATCAGATCGAAGGGACCATTAACGGCATTGGTGAGCGGGCAGGAAATACGGCTATTGAAGAAGTAGCGCTGGCGCTGGAGACCCGCAGCGAATTTTTTGACGCCAAAACTTCACTGGTCCTGTCGGAAATATCCCGTACCAGCCGCTTGGTCAGCAAGCTGACCGGGATGGTAGTGCCCGGGAATAAGGCCATCGTCGGGGCCAACGCCTTCGCGCATGAATCTGGTATTCATCAGGATGGCATGCTGAAGGAGAAGACCACCTACGAGATCATGACGCCTGAAACGATCGGACTCAAAGAGAGCAAGCTGGTGCTCGGCAAGCACTCCGGACGCCATGCCTTCCGCGACAAGCTCAGTGATCTGGGCTATGACGTCCCGGAGGAAGAGCTGAATGCCGCTTTTGCCAAGTTCAAGGATCTGGCGGACAAGAAGAAGGAAGTCTCGGATGAGGATATTCTGGCTCTTCTGGAAGAGAAGCTGATTGATACACCGGAGACCTTCAGCCTGCAGACAATATATGTGACTTATGGTAATGAAGCTACGCCAACGGCCAAAGTTATTATTAACGGGCAGGAGCCGCAGCCGATTGTGGCAGTTGCCGAGGGTAATGGTTCCGTAGACGCGATCTATAACGCCATTGATCAGGCTACTGGTGAGGAAGTCACCTTGGGCGACTATTCGATTAAGGCAGTCAGCAGAGGTAAAGACGCACAGGGTGAGGTTCATGTTGTGCTGTCCCAAGGTGAGATCGCAGCGCAGGGCCGCGGACTTAGTACCGATATCCTGGAAGCGAGTGCCAGAGCCTATCTGGATGCACTGAACAAGCTGATTGAGAAGCGTAAGACGCTGCTCCCGGCCGACCAAGCCAGCCTGTAAACGGTATATATAGAAGCTTTCCACTAAAGTAAAACCTGAGTTTAAGCCATTGGGCCAGCAGAACATTCTGCTGGCCCAATGGCTTTTTTGTTTTTCTTAGGGGGATTTGTGAGTTTATCAGCGGTTTGTCAGTGATTTATCAGTGACTTTAGTTACAATTTATCTAGTCATAATCACGCCTTTTGGCACTTTCTTTGTCAATACTAAGCGTTATTTAGGAAATTGGAGTGAGAAATGGGGAAATTACTTAGCTGTTCAGAAATTGTTCATGTCACTGCTCTAATGTCTTATCTGATCATTCCACGACTGAAGTAAGAACAAATTATACATATGAAAGAGGGAGAGGTCTTGAGATTAATGAAAAAGAAAAAATGGGCACTGGGGCTCGGAATAATACTGTTTATAACATCATTCGCTAATGCAATGGGTTTCTTCACCAATGTAAATGCGGATGCAATGAACACAGAAATTACCGAAGATATTGTTAAAACTGTAACACTCTCGGTATACGAAAATGGGACGCAGGTTACGGATAGTGTGTACAAGCTGGATTCTATGGTTAAGCTGAATTTGACTTATGAGCTTCCGGATGCAAAGTATGACGAAGGCGCTACGTACACGTACACCCTTCCTTCCCAATTAAAAATTAATCAAACGTATTCCGGTACGCTGGTTAATAGTGAATTCGCTAATGGAATTGGTACTTATACTGTAGGTGCTGATAATAAAGTCGTCTTTGTTTTTAATGAAAATATTGAAGGGCTATTAGATATAAAAGGCACTTTTTGGGTTGAATCCACCCTAAGCTCAACTACAGTTACCGGCAGCACAACGCAGGTGCTTTATTTTCCGATAGCGGGAAATGCCAATAACTCAATTACACTCCAGGTTCAACCCATTAACGGCAAAGCTATCACCAAAACCGGAACACCCATGCCGCAAAAATATAATGCCAGCAGTATTGACTGGACGGTTGATGTAAATACGCTTTTGAACAAACTTGATAATGCTGTAATTACGGACCCCATGCAGACAGGCTTGGAGCTGGACCCGGCTTCTATTGCTGTATATGCCTTGACGGTGGATGTTAAAGGAAACTTAACCCTTGGCGGGCAGGTCAGTTCTGCACTCTATGACACGACCGCAAGTGATCTGACCAAATTGGATCTGAAATTCAATAATTCAATAAATGAAGCCTACCGGATAAAGTTTACTACCAAGAACATAAGTACTACAGAGCAAACAAAGTTTAATAATACAGCTACACTGACTGCTAATGGCTCACCTCAAACTGCCTCTGCAGAGGTTAATATTAACTTGGGCAAAACGCTGGAAAAGTTTACAAGCGGTTATAATTCATCGGATGAGACCATTACTTGGGAGATTAGGTTCAATTATAATGAAAAATCAATAACGTCGAATAATGCTGTGCTGACTGATTATTTCAACATAACCCAAGACTATGTTGATGGTTCAATGATTATCTATAAGGTCAAGCTGGATCAAAATGGATCTGGAACAGATGACGGAACGTTGATCGCAGATACAGATTATACGCTGACACAACTACCTGACGTATCAGATACAGCCGGATTTAAGCTTCAGTTCAACCATGATATTCAATCTGCCTACCGGATTGTCTATAAGACAAAGGTAGCTGAGCGGGTATACTCTGGTGAGAGTATCGTAAATAAGGCGACATATAACGGGCAAACTGTTCAAACGAGTACTTCGACTACCCAACGTATTTTGAACAAGCAGGCTGTAAATAACGGTACGGATGTAGACTACTTGAACAAGACCGTGAAATGGACTATTAAGGTTAATGAAGACAGCAGAACTATGACAAACCTGGTACTTACCGATAAATTTACTAACGCAGGATTGCAACTGATCGGGAAACCGGATATTTCGCCTGCGCTTGTTGAAGGTACAGATTATGAGATCACCAATTTAGGCTCTGGTGAATTTAAGGTGAATGAGGGTTTTGAGATTAAATTTTTAAAGCCAATTACTAAGGCTTACACGATTACGTACAGTACTAAATTTGATTATTACTCGTTGATCACTGCTTCAAAATATTTCATTAATACTGCATCCATTGTGTGGAATGAAAAAACATCAAGCAGTGCTCAGACATCAAGTTCAACATTTACTCCAGACGGTAAAGTTATAAAGAATGGATTTAAGACAGGAAAGTATGATATAGCCAGTAAGAAAATCACTTGGACAGTTGGAGCGAACTATAATAAAAGAGTGCTCGCTGCAGGTGCGGAGCTGGTTGATACGCTTCCGGCGGGTCAGCAGGTAGTTGCGGGTACTGTGATTGTTAATAAGATGAATTATGGTGCTGATGGAGCACATTACTCTGTAAATCCTGCTTTGGTTGAGGGTACAGACTACACAGTTACTGTAACAGATAAATTGCTCAAGGTTAAATTCAAAGACAGCGTGGATTATGCTTTCTATGTAGTTTTTAAAACGGAGTTCAAAGACGGTGATATTAACCTGTCTAGCGTTACTAATAACGCCATTTTGAATAACTCGGGCGATAAGCCAGTCTCGGAAGTATTATCCGGCAGTGCAAGTGTAACGAATGGCGGACAATATGTAACAAAAGCCGGATCCCGGGATAGTTCTGATCAAACTATCATTAACTGGACAGTAACGATTAATGCAAACCAGTCAAACGTGAGCAATGTTCAAGTCGTGGATACTCCGAGTAGTAATCAGGTACTGCTGCCTGAAAGCTTCCAGCTTGTTGAGACCACTGTTAACCCTGAGAATGGGGCTGTAAATGTAACGGCTAACAAGCTTGAGCGTGACAAGGATTATACGCTGGATTTCATCACGGACAGTACCGGCAAGGATACATTCAAGCTGGCATTTACGAACACCATTAATAAACCATACATTCTCACCTATAAGTCAGTCATTACGGCAGTAGGGACCGTACCTGTAACCAATGCTGTGTCGTTCAGTGGATTGGGGTCCCAACTGGTAAGTAAACCTTTTCCATTCACCCAAAGCTTCACCATTGTTGATACCGGAGGTACGGGCAGCGGTGTGAAAGGCTCGCTTAAGGTGCTGAAAACAAATGCAGACCAAACTAAAAATCTTCAGGGTGCTGAGTTCTCCATGGGTCGCATTGTAGGTACAGAACTGAAGGATACAGTGAAAGCAACCAGTGATTCAGCTGGTAATCTGGAGTTCACTAATTTGCGGGCCGGTAAATATGTTCTAAAGGAAACAAAGGCACCTACCGGATATGCACTGGATACTACAGCACGGACGGTAACCATTAATTCTTCTACACCTGTTCTGCTGAACGTTACGAATGATTATAACGGCTCGCTCAAGCTGACTAAGGTTGCCCAGGATGATTCGTCCAAAAAACTTGCAGGTGCAGAGTTTGAACTGTATGATGCAGCAAATAAATTGGTCGAAACGGGAACTACCGATGCAAACGGCGTAGTGATTTTTACGAAATTAATGGGAGGAAGCTACACATACAAAGAAACCAAAGCACCGGCTGGATATAAGCTTAATGGTAATAGTGTTCCCGTAACTATTGATCCGGCTCAACAAAATGCTGTGACGGTTACTAATGAAGCACTTCAAGGTTCGCTTAAACTAATAAAGGTAGATAAAGATGATGCAACGAAGAAGCTTTCAGGAGCAAAGTTTGAGTTATACAATTCCAGCAATACTCTAGTGGCAACATCTACTACCAATGCCAGCGGGGAAATTGTATTCAGTAATTTGAAGTTCGGAACCTATTCCTATCAGGAAACTGCTGCTCCGGCCGGATATGAACTGGATTCAACAAAGCAGAGCGTTACGATCGACTCGGATGTGCAGAAGGTTCTGGAACCGATCAAGAACACAGCAACTCTGGGCTCGCTCAAGCTCGTTAAGGTAGATGCAGCTGACAGTACGAAGAAGCTTGCCGGAGCGAAGTTCGAGCTGTACAATTCCAGCAATGCAATGGTGGCAGCGGCAACTACTAACGCCAGTGGTGAAATTATATTCGATAATCTAAAGGTTGGAGCATATACCCTGGAGGAAACCAAGGCTCCGGCTGGATATGATTTGGATTCCACGGTGCGCAACATCACGATTAGTTCGAAAGTACAGCAGGTGCTGGCTCCAATTACGAATAAAGAAACCTTGGGTTCGCTCAAGCTTGTTAAGGTAGATGCGGCGGACGGAACGAAGAAGCTTGCCGGAGCGAAGTTCGAGCTCTACAATTCCAGCGATGCTCTGGTGGCAACGGCGACTACCAGTGCCAATGGTGAAATAGTTTTCAATAATTTGAAGCTTGGAGACTATACACTGAAGGAGACCGAAGCTCCAACCGGGTATGAATTGGATGGAACGGTGCGTAATGTCAAGATTGATTCGAAAGTACAGCAGATTCTGCCGTCAATCCCCAATAAAGCAACCACAGGCTCACTCAAGTTCGTTAAGGTAGATTCGGCTGACGGGACAAAGAAGCTCTCAGGAGCAAAGTTCGATTTGTATAACGCAAGCAACAATGCTTTTGTTGCCTCAGCTATTACCGAAGAAAATGGTGAAGTTGTATTCGGTGACTTAAAGTTCGGAAATTACAAGCTGGTGGAAGTTATTGCTCCAACCGGATATGATTTAGATGGAACAGTGCGTACTATCAAGATTGATTCAAAGGATCAGCTGGTGCTGGACCCAATTAAGAACACCAAAACCTTGGGCTCACTCAAGATAAGTAAGGTAGATTATAATAATGTGAATAAGAAGCTTGCCGGAGCAGAGTTCAGACTCACGAATACCAGCACAAATGTGGCGGTAACGCGTGTTACGAATAACGATGGTGAAATTGAATTCACAGATCTGAATCTTGGGGACTATACCCTGGTGGAAACCAAGGCCCCCTACGGATATGATTTGGATGCAAGGGTACGCAATGTCAAGATTACTTCGAAGGATCAGCTTGTTCTGACCCCGATTGCGAATATAGAAACCATCGGCTCGATTAAGTTCGTTAAGGTCGATGCAACTGACGGGACGAAGAAGCTTGAAGGAGCTGTATTCAAGCTCACGAATTCCAGCAAGGTTGTGGTAGGAACAAAGACTACCAATGCCAGCGGTGAAATTGTATTCGATAATTTGAAGGTCGGAGTCTATACCCTGGAGGAGACGGCGGCTCCAGCCGGATATGACTTGGATGGAACACCACAGAATATTACGATTGATTCTAATGTACAGAAGGTACTGGACCCGATTAAGAACCAGGAGACCCTGGGTTCGCTCAAGCTAGTTAAGGTAGACGGCGCTGATGACATGAAAAAGCTTGCCGGAGCAGAGTTCAAGCTCACGAATTCCAGCAAGATTGTGGTAGCAACGAAGACTACCAATGCGAACGGTGAAATTGTATTCGTTGATTTGAAGCTGGGTACGTACACGCTGGAAGAAACAAAGGCTCCAGCCGGATATGATCTGGATGGGACAGTGCGTAACATCACAATCAGCGGGAAAGCCCAGCAGGTGCTGGCACCGATTAAGAACGTGGAAACCCTGGGTTCACTTAAGCTCATCAAGGTAGACGCTGCTGACGCGGCGAAAAAGCTTGCCGGAGCAGAGTTCAAGCTCACGAATTCCAGCAAGATTGTGGTAGCAACGAAGATAACCAATGCGAACGGTGAAATTGTATTCGATGATTTGAAGCTGGGTACGTACACGCTGGAGGAAACAAAGGCTCCAGCCGGGTATGAATTAGATTCAACGCCGAAGGACGTCACAATCACTGTGAAAGCCCAGCAGGTGCTGGCACCAATCACGAACCAGGAGACCTTAGGCTCACTCAAGCTCGTTAAGGTAGACGCCGCAGACGCGACGAAAAAGCTTGCGGGAGCAGAGTTCAAGCTCACGAATTCCAGCAAGATTGTGGTAGCGACGAAGACTACCAATGCGAACGGTGAAATTGTGTTCGATGATTTGAAGCTGGGTACGTACACACTGGAGGAAACCAAAGCTCCAGCCGGATATGATCTGGATGGGACAGTGCGTAACATCACAATCAGCGGGAAGGCCCAGCAGGTGCTGGCTCCTATTAAGAATGTGGAAACCCTGGGTTCGCTCAAGCTCATCAAGGTAGACGCCGCTGACGCCACGAAAAAGCTTGCCGGAGCAGAGTTCAAGCTCACAAATTCCAGCAAGATTGTGGTAGCAACGAAAACTACCAATGCGAACGGTGAAATTGTGTTCGATGATTTGAAGCTGGGCACGTACACGCTGGAAGAAACAAAGGCTCCAGCGGGATATGATCTAGATCCAACGGAGCGCACTATTACGATTAATTCAAAGGTACAGCAGGTGCTGGCACCAATCACAAACCAGGAGACCTTGGGTTCAATCAAGCTCGTTAAGATCGCCGAAGGTAACGCAGCGAGAAAGCTTGCCGGGGCTGAGTTTAAGCTTTATGATTCCAGCAAGAGCGTAGTGGCAACGGGGATTACCAACGTGAATGGTGAGATTGAATTTAAGGATTTGAAGCTTGGAGTATACACATTGCAGGAAACCGTGGCTCCAACCGGCTATTATTTGGATTCCACGGAGCGCAGCATCATCATTGATTCGAAGGTACAAAAGGTGCTGGCCCCAATTACGAATAAAGACATACCGGCACCGACAGGAGCTCCCGGAACGAACCCGGTGGTTACTCCAACACCTACTCCGGTTAGTACGGTAACGCCAGGTGTAACTAGTACACCAGGTCCTTCCGCAACAGGAGTACCTGGCGTGACGTTTACACCGGGACCTACACCAATAGCGACCCTAAATCCTACTGCACCTGCAGTAAGCAGCGCACCGACGCCACAGGCTACGTCAGCAACGACTGTTGAGGATATTCCAATCGATGGGGAAATTCCGCTGGGCGGCATTCCAAGCATTAGTGTGGAACCGTCACATGGTACAGTAGTCATTACACCAGACGGCAAATGGACTTATACTCCTGATCCGGGATATACAGGCAAGGATAAGTTCACCATTACTGTAACGGATGAAGACGGCAATGATCTGGATATCATTATTGAGGTGGGTGTTGATGAGGTGCCGACAGGTACGGTAACTGATACAACCTCCGGTGAAGATGGCCTGCCTGGAGATCTCCCTAAGACAGGGGAAGAAAGCCCGCTTCCATTGTATCTGATGGGTGGGGGACTGATCGTTCTGGGGATTATCCTGGCACGCAGATTCAAGACACGCAATAAACCGGAGTAATCAGAGATAGCATAAATAAGGTTATACTGGTATACAGACAACCCGCCCGAAGCAAATGCTACGGGCGGGTTGTCTTGTTCTTATATTCAGCAGAAGAATAAGATTAATTCACAGACTTCTGAAATTATGCTGCTTCCATTCCTCGTACCAGCGGGTTATATTTGCCGGCAGGCCGATTCCCAGTTCCCCGTTCCAAAGAGCTGTCATCGTGTTATATTGCTCCTCGACCCCGGAGCGTTCACCGATGATATCATACGTTTTCATAAGTCCGAAATA
The DNA here is from genome assembly GCF_038000245.1 of Paenibacillus sp. FSL R10-2736. Lineage (NCBI taxonomy): Bacteria > Bacillati > Bacillota > Bacilli > Caryophanales > Paenibacillaceae > Paenibacillus > Paenibacillus sp. FSL R10-2736. The sequence goes on along the minus strand of NZ_JBBOBN010000001.1, from coordinate 5,938,788 downwards.
TCCCTGTTCGAAATAAGGCTGAAGACGGACAATACGCTGATATATCGTAACAGCCTCAGGGAGTTTGCTGGTCTCTATATAGAACGCTGCCAGACTCAGCGCATGATGTAGCCAGATCGTCCGGAGCCGCTGACGTTCACTCTCAGCCCACAAATAATCGTAGTCGGCCAAATAATCACCAGTGTAGAAATCCAGCAGACGCTGATGCTCTTGAATATTTCCAGCGCTGACCGGCTCCAGAGTAAGAAGGCCTTTCTCCCATTCGTAGCTGTCAATTAAAGCGCCCCCGGTCTCCAGGGTATAGCCTTCTCCGCCGCTGACATTATTGATGGGGAGATCGATTTCTCCCTGCTTCAAGCACTGCCTTACCTGATAAATGGTAGTGTACAGGTGGGTTGAGGCTTTTTTGAGATTGAAATCAGGCCACAGGAGATCGATCAGGCTGTCCTTGCTGACAAACCGGTTACGGTTATGAAAAAGATAAGCAAACAGCTCCTGGGCTTTCGAGGTACGCCAGCGAATATTGCTTAGCGGCTGTCCGCCGCGCTCGAAACGCAGGGACTGGAGGCTGCGGATCATGATTTGATGATCTGTAATTTTATTGTCGGGCTCCAGCTCGATCCGTTCCTCCAGACGCTGAATAGTCTTCACCAGCCTGCTTCTGCTTACCGGCTTCAATACATAATCAAGCGCGTTTAGCTCAAAAGCATCTACAGCGTAGTTATTGTATGCAGTCACAAATATGATTTTGGCACGGGGGCAAAGATTCTGCAGGATTTCACCAGCTTGAACTCCATTCATCTCGGGCATATCAATATCCAGGAAAATAACTTCCGGGTCCAGCTCCGGTGCTGCTTTTACCGCTTCATAAGGGTCTGTAAAGGCGGCAAGGATCTGTACTGACGTTAATTCTTCAAGCATGAGCTGAAGTTTTATAAGTGCAAGACGTTCATCATCCACTAGCATAGCTCGAATCATTTCTGTCCACCGCTTTCCTTATCTTTATCGCTGAACGGATAACATCCTCAGAAGGAGCAGCCGTTTCTATTTGTATGCTGCCTAGCCATGATGATAAATGAATTCGACAAGAAAAAGGAATTCCCTTTCTGTAGAGGATAAGCCCCATGTAGGATATAGTAAAGTAAAATAGGCTACAAAATTATTATAAAAAAATTTCGTATGTCCTGCAGGGGGATCAGCTTACCCGGCGTCTAACGTTATGTAACTGAAGGAGGGGAGAATTACTTGGAAGAGACGGAGTGGATTACTGCTGTGCTCAGCGGAGAGCATCAGGCCTTCGGGCACCTGGTGACACGCTATCAGGGCATGGTATACAGTGTATGCATCAAAATCACAGGAGAAGCCGAGTCGGCCAAGGATATGGCCCAGGAAGTCTTCATCAAGGCCTATAAGGCTCTTCCCTCCTTCAGAGGACAGTCTTCATTCTCCACATGGCTGTACCGGATTGCTTACCGGACCTGTCTGGACTGGAAACGGGCCAATGACCGGGAATGGCGGCACCGGAGCACTGCGGACTACACTGAGAATGATTGGGTGACTTCGCAAACGCCTGAGCAGGCGGCGCTCCGCAAGGAAGCCTCCCAGGAGCTGGGTGAGAATTTGAACAGTCTGACAGAGCCGTACCGGTCGGTTGTGCAGCTGTACTATTTTCAGCGACACTCGTATCAGGAGATTGCCGATCAGAAAGGGATTTCGGTCAAAACGGTTGAATCGCAGTTGTATCGGGCCAGACAGATGATGCGCAAAAGCGGGGAGGAATGGCGATGAATTGTGCAACAGTAAAAGAATGGATGCCGCATTATATCGATGGCCAGCTGCCGCCTGAGGCGCAGCAGACAATCCGCCTGCATGCCGAGTCCTGTCCCGACTGCGCGCAATGGCTGGAAGAGGCACGCGGTCTCGCAGCGCTGTGGAATGAGATGGAAGCCGGGCTGGACGGCCTTGGCCAGGAAGCAATGCAGCCTATGGACTTCCCTGATCTTACAGCGGATGTGATGGCTAAGATTGACCGTATGGAGAATGGCCGCAGGGAACGGGTGATTAAAGCAACGATGTCCAGACGGCGTACCGCCCCGGGAACCTCCTGGATGCATTATGGCGTTGCCGTGGGGCTGACTTTTCTCCTGCTGCAGTTCGGTGTGTTCGAACACCTTGCCTATGGCATTACCGAAATTAATGGGCAAATGTCCACTTCAGTCAGCGCCTGGTTCGGCCCTCAAGGCAAATAATCCAACAATTCGCAGGGGCTATTCCGGCTAATTCATACTAATTAAAACCCGCGTACGATAGAAGCAGCTTTGCTGCAAGAAGATTTCGAAGAAGCGGATGTTCCGCAAAACTCAGCATATGCTTTCGAAGCAGTTTTGCTGTAAAGAGAGTTCGAAGAAGCGGATGTTCCGCAAAACTTTTAGGAGGTTATTATATGATTAAGAAAAGACGCTGGCTCACTTTTCTCCTGGCGATGGTTCCGGGACTGGGCCATATGTATTTAGGCTTTAAAAAACTGGGTCTTGAGTATATGCTTGGAGCATCGCTGTGTATTATGTTCATTCCGTCGATGCCCACCGTATTTCCGTTCGCGCTGGCAGCACTCTGGTTCTATCAACTATTCGATGCGCTGCAAAAAGCGGCCTGGATGAAGCTCTCTGCGGCTGAGCATGAGCGGATGATGTTCCATCCAGACAGCTTCGGGGCACCTTGGACTATGGGAATGCCGGCACCTCCGGTGTATCCGCATGATGATGTTAATCCGGTATGGGTAGGCATAGGCTGTGTCATAGCGGGTATTATGCTAATGCTCATTACGGTATTTCCAACCCTCTGGAGAATACTCAATGACATGAACATCGGGGCGATCGTGCTGTCTCTTGCCTTGATCGGATATGGACTGAGAATGCTGAAGAACAATTCTAAAGTATAGTGAAATGGGGAAATGAATTATGGGGAGATGGAAAATCGGCAGCTTTACCGCCGCAATAGGCTGCATTGTGATTGGGGTCATTGTAGTACTTGCCCAGTACGATGTAATCACTTACGAGGCGCTGGGCTATATCTGGCCGGCACTGCTTATTCTGTTCGGGCTGGAGATGCTGCTTAGGCTCTTCATTAAATCGGATGTCAAGAGCCGTGTGAGCGGCTGGGCGATTGTGCTGATTATCGTGCTTGTCGCGGCAAGCGGGGCACAGACGGTACTGGCCGGCGGTTCGCTGAGCAGTATCTTGGGCAATACAACGCTTGTCCCGGTAAGCGGGACGGTAGAAGTGAATCAGGAAATTAAGAATGTACGGATTGAATTGCCTGACGGCAAGGTTAAGATTGAAGGCGTACAAGGAAACACCCTGGAATATGAAGGAAAGTTGGAGCTGCCGGGCAATACGGACAGTGAAGCAGCAAGCGCACTAGAGCGTAAATGGAAAGTGACGACCGAAGGCGACACGCTTGTCATGGAGCTGGAAGGAGATTCCGGCTGGCTCGCGAACATCCAGTTCGGAATTAATGTCAAAGCTCCTTACCTGAATGTTAGCATTCCGCAGAATTTAGCCGCCCAGGTAGAGACCAGCGACGGATCCATCGAAGCTGCCGGTCTGACAGCAGGCATTGATGTGGACACCAGCAACGGGACAATGGATATCCATGATATTACCGGAGGCGTGGAGGCTCACACCAGCAATGGTACAGTAACCGTGCAGAATATACAGGGTAAAGTGGAGCTGGTCAGCTCGAACGGGGCGATTACACTGGGCAATATCGACGGCTCCTTATCTGCCAAGAGCAGCAACGGCAAAATTACGGTCAATTCTGCGGTGACAGGCGACTGGGAGCTGAAATCCAGCAATGGCAAGATTATAGTGGGCCTGCCGGCTGTTACGGATGCGACAATCCATGCGGATACGAGCAATGGTTCGCTTAAAGGGAATGTTACCTGGGATGGCGATGATAACAATGGAACAGCTGTGCTTGGCAGCGGAACCCATGAAGTTACATTGTCCACCAGCAATGGTTCTGTGACGGTGGACACTGCACAATAAATCGCACAAAGAGCTGTTTACCGGAATAATTGCCGGTGAACAGCTCTTTTTATGACCTGCTATAGAACAAGAATACGAGTCAGATCGGGGTTCTTAAACCCTGCTTACCAGGCATAAGCCTTCGGAGCAGCCCCGCCGGGTCCCGGGAAAATCTCGTCCAGACGTTTCAGCACGGACTCGTCCAGAGTGATCTCCAGGCTGCGCAGCGCGCTTTCGAATTGTTCCAGTGTACGCGGTCCTATAATCGGAGCCGTCACCGCAGGATTGGCCAGCAGCCAGGCCAGTGCGATATTATCCTGCGGTTCGCCCAGCTCCAGACTCAGCTCCGCAAAGGCTTCCAGCTGGCTCTTATGCTGCTCTACACGTTCTGAATTGCCCCCGCTGCGGCTGCCTTCGATCTTCTTCAAGGCATTGCGGCCGAGGAGTCCCCCGTCAAGCGGGCTCCACGGGATAATTCCAAGACCGAGATGCTGGGCAGCAGGCAGAACCTCCAGCTCCGGCAGACGGCAGGTGAGGCTGTATTTATGCTGCTCCGATACCAGACCCAGGAACCCGCGGGCCTTCGCTTCCTGCTGGGCTACGGCAATATCCCAGCCGGCAAAGTTACTGGAGCCGACATAACCGATCTTGCCCTGGCTGACAGCAAGCTCAAAGGCGCCCCACAGCTCGTCCCACGACACGTTGCGGTCGATATGGTGCATCTGGTAGAGTTCAACATGATCGGTCTGCAGACGCTGCAGAGAGGCTTCCAGGTGCCTGCGGATAATATAGGAAGAGAGGCCGGCCTCATCGTTTGGACCATCCAGCTTGTCACTCATTGCGCCATAGACCTTAGTGGCGAGCACAACCTTTTCACGGCGTCCGCCGCCCTGCTTGAACCAACGCCCGATAATGGTCTCGGTCAGGCCGGAATTCTCACCCCAACCATACACGTTAGCAGTATCAAAAAAGTTGACTCCGGCGTCCAGCGCAGCATCCATGATGCGGAAGGCTTCCTTCTCGTCGGTAATCGGCCCGAAATTCATCGTTCCCAGACAGAGGCGGCTAACCTTCATACCGGACTTGCCAAGCTTAGTATATTGCACCTTAGTATCACTCCCTCATTAAGATGGACTAACGGTTATATACAACAATTGCATACTAATTGTAAACAACTTAAGAATCAAGAGCAAACTGCGGTGCAGTTTTTATCAGTGCAAGATACGGTAACCGTACTCCTATAGGCTTCGCCTATCAGTTCAATAGAATCTATATCTTTGTTCTTTGTCTGTTGTTATGATACAACAATATACAGAAGAACTATGTCTGCGAGCAGCAGGACTACCTAAGGAGTGACAGGAATGAGCGAGGTTAAGAAAATCGCCGTAATTGCCGGGGACGGTATCGGACCTGAAGTTGTGGCAGAAGCGGAAAAAGTATTGAAAAGAACGGAAGAAGTGTTTGGCTTTGCTTTTGAAACGGAGCATGCCCTCTTTGGCGGGATTGCCATTGACGAGCGGGGAACACCCCTGCCGGAGGATACGCTGGAAATCTGCCGCAGTGCAGATGCCGTACTCCTGGGAGCCGTTGGCGGACCGAAGTGGGACAACAATCCGAAGGAGCTGCGTCCGGAAACGGGACTGCTGGGTATCCGCAAAGCACTGGGTCTGTTCTCCAATCTGCGTCCTGCAGTTGTCTTCGACTGCCTGAAGGATGCTTCAACGCTGAAACCGGAAGTACTGGAAGGCACGGACCTGATGGTGGTGCGTGAGCTGACAGGCGGTATTTATTTCGGTGAGAAGCTGCGCCGTCAGGGTGAACACGGGGAAGAAGCTGTGGATACCTGCGTATACAACGTAACGGAAGTAGAGCGCATTGTACGCCAGGCGTTCGAGATAGCCGGCAAACGCCGCAATAAGCTGGCCAGTGTCGATAAAGCCAATGTCCTGGAGACCTCGCGCCTCTGGCGTGAGGTAGTGAACAGATTGGCGCCGGAATATCCGCAGGTAGAGCTGGAGCATGTACTGGTGGATAACTGTGCAATGCAGCTGCTGCGCCGTCCTTCAAGCTTCGATGTCATCGTTACTGAGAATATGTTCGGAGATATCCTTAGTGATGAAGCAGCGATGCTGACCGGTTCCATCGGTATGCTGGCTTCGGCTTCACTTGGAGAAGGCAGCTACGGCCTCTACGAGCCGGTACACGGCTCTGCGCCTGATATTGCCGGCCAGGGGCTCGCGAATCCGATCGCGACGATTCTGTCGCTTGCGCTGATGTTCCGCATGACCTTCGGCTACGAAGAGGCAGCGGCTGCCATAGAAGCAGCTGTCGCTGAGGTGCTCGATGCCGGCCACCGGACCAGCGATATCGCTGTAGACAAGAGCAAGGCAATCAGTACTACAGAGATGGGCGATCTGATTGTTGCCGCTATCCGCAAAGCCTAGTTCTACCACATATGCCCTCCTTTGACGCAGAAAGAAGAAAAACTTCACAAAATGTTGCTTATTTATAATAATTATAAAAAAGTAATCAATGTAATATTGACTTTGATTTTGTACGATGATAACATTTGTTCTGTAGCAGCAACAATGTAACCATCCCATCAAAATCAAGAAAAGCATATTGCACCGGCTAACGGCACCGTAGTTGTTTTTCTTACATAATCAAAGGAGGATTTAAGCAATGGCAGAACGTTTGGTAGGTAAACCAGCCCCTGATTTCTTCATGGAGACAGTAACGGGCGACGGTAAGGATTTCGGTAAGGTTAGCTTGTCCGACTATCGCGGCAAATGGCTTGTATTCTTCTTTTATCCGCTTGATTTCACATTTGTTTGTCCGACCGAAATTACAGCACTGAGTGATGCTGCGGCTGATTTCGCAGAACTCGATACAGAAATTCTTGGTGTGAGCATCGACTCCATTCACAGCCACAAAGCCTGGTTGACAACCCCTAAGGATATGAATGGCCTTGGTCCGGTTAACTTCCCGCTGGCGTCTGATATCACGAAGAAGGTTGCCAGCGATTATGGCGTCCTGATCGAAGAAGAAGGTATCGCACTCCGCGGATTGTTCATTATCGATCCTGACGGCGAACTGAAATATCAAGTGGTTAACCACAATGATGTAGGCCGCAGTGTGGAAGAAACTCTGCGTGTACTGCAGGCCCTGCAATCCGGCGGGCTGTGCGCTATGAACTGGAAACCGGGCGACAAGAATCTGTAAGCTGCCGGTCCTCATCAGCTGCGATCTTTGATATACGAAGAGAACCTCCTTGCGGGAGTATTTCCCGGCAAGGGGGTTTTTTGCACCAAAACGGCCCATCCTTAGCGGACAAGCCGTTTGAAAATGGGCGTAAAGGTTAATATATAGCTTCAAGGAGAGGAATCTCTCCTGCCATTGTGTAATATAATAATAGGAATTCAACGGAAAAAATCAAGGAGGGTGAACAAAAATGAGCTTTTGCTGTGGAGCGAGTATGGTTGGAACTAAGGGGACCCTAAAGCATTATCGCACGCAAGTCCATAATGTTCCCCTGCTTTTTTGTCCGGTATGCCACCGGGTAGAGGTACATTATAAAGTCGAAAATGAATATGAAATCCTGGCAGAATATGCCCATGGCGACGGAGTTACGGATGTTGATTTCCAGGATTATGTAATGGAAGATGAGGAAGCAATCTTCGAGAATGTGATAAATATGGAGAGCGAGGATCCGCTCGCTATTGTGCGCAGCCAAATCGACATGTCGCTTGACCTGCTGGCCGTAGCCAAACAAATTGGCGATACCAAATGGGAACGTGAACTGAAGAAGCGTCTGGCGGTTATGAGTCAGCGGCGTCACCGGCTGCAGCAGAAAGCCTGAATACCAAGCTTAATGCTTCCACGGAATGTCATAAAAGAGGAGAGTCTTCGCGAAATGCGGAGGCTCTTTTCATTGTATTTGCAGGAAACGAAACATTCTAACGATATTTAATGTGTCTTAAGAATCATTTTAAGAATATTTTTATCATTCGACAGTTTCTCCGATTGCGTTGTCTTCTTCTCTTGGATATGATTGGAATATAGTTGAAACGGTTGGATAATATAATACGATTTCCGAATGTTCTGGCGGCTTCGTCATATACTCATATACATAGTAATTTGATGTCGCTTAAGCGTCTTCGTCAATTGCAGTAAAAGGGGGAACTTCGTATCGTGATAAGCCAATATCAGGAAAGCTTGCTTTTACCGGCAAGAACGTTTCAATCCGGACCGATGGATACTACATATGAGGATGTTCTGGAGCATATCGACAGCGGGATTCTGCTTTTTGATGAAGAGGGAGTTCTGACGTTTGTAAACAAGCAGATGTACGGCATATTGGAGCTGGGCCGTCATTCTCTGCTTGGCTGCACCCTGACTCATTTGATAAGCCATATTCAACTAAGCCGTTTTAAGAAGAAGCTCGTTTTGCGGAGCTACCGTGAAATGGTGATCAAAGGTAAGCCAAGCTATGAATTTGTAGATGAGTATGGCCGATACTGGCGCGCCTCTCTCTGCAGCGGTGAGCAGATGAAGGGCTGCTACCTGTTCACGCTCAAAGAGATCTCAGACTTCAAGCTGATTGAACAGACAGCATACCAGAACGACAGTCTGGCGATGCTCGGCAGATTATCGGCTTCAATTGCTCATGAGATCCGCAACCCGCTGACTGCGATCCGGGGTTTTATTCAATTGCTGCATCCCCATCTTCACCTGCTCGGCAAGGAGGAGTATGCGAAGATTATATTGGCTGAGATTGATCGTGCCAATGACATTATTCATGAATTTCTGACTTCCTCCAAGCCTTCGGTGCCACAGGTCAGTATGATTCCTGTCTCGGCGCTCCTTAAGGAAGTCGTTCTGCTTACGGAGAGTGAAGCTCTGATGAAGGGCTGCCAGATTAATCTGCAGGTGCTTCAGGAAGATCTGTTCATCTCCGGAGACACGAAACAAATGAAGCAGGTCGTCTTAAACATGATTCGGAATGCTATGGAAGCGATCTCGGAGAGAGCGGATGATTCCATGGGCAGAATAGAGGTCGGAGCGCGCAAAGAAGGAACAGAGGTGCGGATTTTTATCTCTGACAATGGCAAAGGCATGGATATATGCACACTGGATAGGCTGTTCAATCCTTTCTTCACCACCAAGGAGAATGGTACGGGATTAGGACTCTCGGTCAGTGACCGTATCATCAAGAATCATGGAGGCTGCATCTCTGTCAGCAGCCGGCTGAATGAGGGAACCCGGTTCGTGATTTCGCTTCCGCTTATTCATTAATCTAACAATAGACTCGGTATTTCCAGGCTTCCGGGTTATAATCAATATATTAAGGGCTGATTCCTGCAGTGCACGGTCATGTGCGGGAGATCAGCCCTGTCTGCGTTATTTAGAATAATACAGTGAGTCAGTGGAGGGATGCAGCATGAATATTGAATGGAGCAGCGGTTCAGAGGCAGCTTCGCTGCAAGGCGATGCCTTATGTTTCATAGTCTCGGAGGAACAGGCGCAGGGGGAAGGACTTTCGGCCGAATGGGCGGAGAGGATCAGCCTGCTGTCCCGGGCAGGGCTGTTTAGCGGCAAGCTGGGGCAAATTTACCTGCTGCCGGTGACTGGCCGTCCGGAGCTGCCGGTAGTCATTCTGGCCGGAAGCGGCAATGGCAGCGCAGCAGTCCATGACCTGCGGCTGCTGATGGCGCAGGCCGCCAGGGCGGCTCACAGACTGAAGGCAGCTACCCTGATCGTGCAGATCCCCGATCAGCTGAACCAGCTGCCTGAGGCCCTGAAGGCTGAGACAGCAGGCCAGGCCCTTGCAGAAGGCCTGGTCCTTGGGGCCTACCGCCGCAGACAATACAAGCTGGAGCAGCCGGGTTACGCCGGCTTAAGCGCCGTAAGGCTGCATATGGAGCGTCAGACCGAAGAGTCAGAGGATGAGCGCTGGAAATCAGGCGTGTTGCGGGGGCAGGCTTTTGGGGAAGCGACGAATCTGGCCCGGGACTTAACCAATCTCCCGGGTAATCTGCTGACCCCTTCAGAGCTTGCGGCAGCAGCCATCGAAGTAGCAGAACGCCACGGCCTTCCTGCTGAGGTGCTGGATGAACGTGAGATTGAGCTTAAGGGAATGGGCGGATTACAGGCCGTAGGCAAAGGCAGTGTGAATCCGCCGCGTATGATAGCCATTCGCTATCAGGGAACCAATCAGTGGGAGAATGTGGTGGGGATTGTCGGCAAGGGCATCACCTTCGACACTGGAGGCATTTCGCTCAAAAGAGCTCCTGGGATGGAGGATATGATCAGTGACATGGGCGGTGCAGCCGCAGTACTCGGAGTCATGGAGGCCTTGGGGCGTTTGCGCCCCCGGATCAATGTGGTCATGCTTATTCCGTCGGCGGAGAATATGCCGGCAGGCAATGCTTTTAAACCTGGTGATATTATAACCTCCCTCAGCGGAAGAACGATTGAAGTGCTGAATACCGATGCGGAAGGCAGAGTGGTTCTGGGAGATGCAATCACGTACGCGCGGGAGTGGGGGGCGGAACGGATTATTGATGTCGCCACGCTAACAGGGGCCGTCTTGTCCATTCTGGGCGATGTGGCTACGGGCGCTGTAACGAATGATGAAGAGTTCCTGGCGGAGCTCCTGGAGGCCTCTAGGCTGTCAGGCGAGCAGATATGGGCCCTGCCCGTCTATCCGGAGTTCCGCGAGATGCTAAAAAGCGAGGTCGCCGATATCCGCAATGCTGCCGGAAGATACGGCGGAGCTACTACAGCCGGATTATTCATCGGCGAATTTGCCGAAGGTCTGCCATGGATTCATCTGGACATTGCCGGAACGGCATTTTTGTCGAAAGAGCGGGGAGTGAACCCGAAGGGGGCAACGGGTGTGATGGTGCGCACGCTCCTGGAGTATCTGCTCCGCTTAGCTCCTGGCTCTGGATTCGAGGCAGATACTGCGCAGTCCTCTTCATAAATCTGTTATGACCAATTATGAAGCTAAACAGCCGCAGTCTCCGGATTCCCGGGACTGCGGCTGTTTAAGCTTGAACTATTATTGGAAGAAGCGATTTTAGTTTGAGTTACAACCTATTTTCTGGCTTTCATCTGTGCAGTAAAGGACTGGACCCCATTCATGATCTTGTCCCGCGTATTCTTATTCTTCAGCAAGTAGGCTGCTCCCAATGCTACCGTAGTAAACAATGTCTTTTTGGTGTTCATGGTAATTCCTCCTTGGTATGGTCTGGCTGTAATTGCTTATAACTAACATACCCGCATGCCAAGGATTCTAAACGAATTGTATTCTTTTCTCTAGAGACGCAGACGGATCTAATGTTTGGGATCGGCTGTAGTTCCACAGCAGGACAAAGGTGAATCCAGCGATGCGGCCGAACAGGTTTTGCTTTTGTCACAGCCGGCACAGGCGCCTTCTTTGCCCTTTTGAACATGACGGTACAGCATCCAGCCGGAGTACCCGAAGATAAGCGCTACAATCAGAATATTGACTATCATTGCTGCTCTCGCTTCCTCTCAGTAAATCTTGGACTTGCTGCCTCTACGACCATCCCAACAGCCGGCCGCCCTGGAAAATAACCAGTGACACGGCATACGCCAGTACCAGTGAATATCCCATGGAGAAGAAAGTCCATTTCCAGGATGCCGTCTCTTTCCTGATTACTCCGACCGTAGCCAGGCAAGGAATATAGAGCAGGATGAAGGCCATGAAGCTGATCGAACTAAGTGGTGTGAAGACTGAAGCAATTTGTCCTTCCAGCCCAGCGCTATCCGGCGCATGGTAAATGATATTCATGGTGGAGACCACAACCTCTTTGGCGAGGAAGCCGGGAACCAGTGTGGAACCGGCCTGCCAGGTGCCGAAGCCGAGCGGCTGCAGCAGCGGTGCGATCAGCCCGCCGAATTTGGCCAGGAACGAGTGGTCCATCTCTACATTGAATCCGGCAGGACCCGCGTAGGACATCAGCCAGATAATGACCGAACCGGCAAGAATGATGGTTCCTGCTTTACGCAGGAAGCCTTTGCCCTTCTCCCAGGTGCTTCGGCCTAGTGTCTTGAACTGCGGCATCCGGTAAGGAGGCAGCTCGATGATGAAGATGGAGGATTCATTCTTGAACAGATGTTTGGAGAATAATTTACACAGAATCAGGGCGAAGACTACTCCCATCACATACATCGCCAGCACCGCAGTTGCTTGCCGGGCCGGGAAGAAGACCGCTGCAAACAGCAGGTACACCGGCAGCCGGGCTGAACAGGACATCAGCGGCATAAGCAGCGTTGTCAGCATCCGGTCCTTGGGCTGTTCGATACTGCGCGCAGCCATAATCGCCGGCACGTTACAGCCGAAGCCGATAATGAAAGGGATAAAGGCTTTGCCGTTCAGGCCCATCCGTTCCATCGTGCTGTCCATCAGCAGGCAGACGCGTGCCATGTAACCGGAATCCTCCAGGAAGGAGATCATCAGGAACAGAATGAAAATCTGGGGAACGAAGACAAGCACGCCGCCGACACCGCCGATAATACCATCGACAATCAAAGCATGAGTAAAGCCTGATGCACCGATCGCCTGCAGCAATGAGTTGGCTCCGTCACTGAGAGGGCCCCCAATAAAGCCGTCCAGAAGATCCGATAAAGGTCCGCCTGCCCAGTCAAAGGTCGTTTTGAACATAGCATACATAAAGACGATAAACAGAGGCAATCCCAGAAAACGGTGAGTCAGGATGGAATCCAGCCGCTCCGTCAGATTATGCGGCTTCTGCTTCGTCGCATCGATGGCCGCCGCGCATACACTGCGGATGTAGTCCATGCGGATGGAGCGGATCCATTGCGGGAGGGTAAGCGCCAGCTTCTGCTTTTGCAGCTGGGTCTGGCAGGCATCGCAGAGGAGCATCAGCTCAGAAGTATCCATACGTTTCTTGAGCAGCTCCAGTACTACCGGATTCTGCTCCATCAGCTGCAGGGAAACCCAGCGCAGGTTAGGCAGCCCGGAGATCTGCTGCAGTTGATTTGAAATAGAAGCTATCGTCGCTTCAACGAGTTCACCATAATTCAGATGGAAGCTTACAGGCGGAATATTCGCCGGCTTCTCCAGAACGCTGAGCACCTGGCTGCTGCCTTTGCCTGTTCTGGCAATCAGCGGTAACACGGTTATCCCAAGCTGTGCCTGCAGTACTTCAGGATTCACCTGAATTCCGCGGGCATTGGCAACATCGATCATGTTCAACCCGAGTATAATCGGCTTGCCGTATTCGAGCAGCTGCAGGGTAAGCAGCAGATTTCGTTCCAATTGTGATGCATCGACAATATTGATGAGTGCTTCGGGTGATTCTTCGATCAGATATTGGGCGGCTACGCCCTCATCGCGGGAGAGCGGATGAAGTGAATAGATTCCGGGTAAGTCGATCAGCTTGCCGGCTCCGTTCTTCAGGCTGCCGACCTTCTTCTCAACAGTAACGCCTGCCCAGTTCCCGACATATTCATACGAAGATGTGAGTGTATTGAAAAGCGAGGTCTTTCCGGTGTTTGGATTCCCTACAAGGGCGATGGAGCTCATGAAACTTTCACCTCAATCATCGAAGCTTCCTTCCGGCGGATAGCGAATAATTGACCGTTACATTCCAGCGTAATGGGGCCCATAAAAGGACCTTTACCCTTCAGGCGGATCATTACACCTTCGGATACTCCAAGATCGGCAAGGCGGCGGCGCAAGATGGGGTTCATGCCTTCAATTCTATAAATAGAACCGGTAGTGCCCGGTTGTAAACGCAGCAAGGAGCAGGATGCAGAAGCCATTGTAATCCCTCCGAGAGAGATTGATAATCAATCTCAATTATTTCTTGTACTGTAGCATTTTGTAAGGAACTTTACTGTGACTAATATCATTGTTTTGATCTCCTGAAATCTATATGGAAATTACTGAAATTTTCTTTACAATTTATTCTTCATTAAAGTATGATTGAACGATAATGTAAGCATAGTAAGTTTGTGGCCTTGTTTATTATGAGGATATAATATGAAGCTAAGCCCGAAGGGAGAACAGATTGTGAAGACTAATCATAGCAAAATTGTCGATTGTACCATCCGTGACGGGGGATTGGTGAATAACTGGGATTTCAGTATTGAATTTGTTCAGAAATTATACGCTGGTTTGAATGAAGCCGGTGTTGATTATATGGAAATCGGATATAAAAACTCACCGAAGCTGCTGAAAGGATCGGAGGGTGCCGGTCCGTGGCGTTTTCTGAATGATGATTTCCTGCGCAAGGTTATTCCGCAAAAAGGCCACACCAAGCTGTCGGCACTGGTCGATATCGGCCGTGTAGACGTGAATGATATCCTGCCCCGCAGTGAGAGTATGCTGGATCTGATTCGTGTAGCCTGCTACAGCAAAGATGTGGACAAGGCGCTTGAGTTGGTGCAGACCTTCCACGATCTGGGGTATGAGACTACGATTAATATTATGGCTCTATCCAATGTCATGGAGAATGAACTGCTTGAAGCGTTCGAACAAATCCGCGAAAGCGTTGTTGATGTTGTATATATCGTAGATTCCTATGGCAGTCTGGATCATAATGACATCCATTACCTGGTAGAGAAGTTCAGAACACATTTGCCGGATAAGCGCCTGGGTGTACATACGCATAACAATCTGCAGCTGGCCTTCTCCAACACACTGATTGCAGCGGAAAAAGGTGTCGAACTGCTGGACGCTTCCTGCTACGGCATGGGCCGTGCTGCCGGCAATTGTCCTACAGAGCTGCTGGTTACCCATTTGAAGAACACCAGATACACCCTCCGTCCCGTTCTGGATATCGTTGAGAACCTGATGATTCCGTTGCGCGAGAAGGAAGAGTGGGGATATATCATCCCATACATGATTACGGGAACACTGGACGAGCATCCGCGCTCGGCGATGGCGCTGCGTTCTTCAGCCGATAAAGACAAGGCGGTTGACTTCTATGACAAGCTGACTACACCTGAGGTTAATTTCGGGGATAAATAAACGTCCGGAAGAAGAAAGCACTGACCTCTATTTAGAGGAAGGTGCTTTTTTTCTGCCAGAGATGGCTTCTTTTAATATTGTAGGATGAACGATGTAACTTTACGGGGGTATTCAACCGATATTTATACATAGGACATGATACACATAAACTAGTTATTATAGATATCATTTTTAGACGCGAGGGACTTATGAGACAAGAAGAGAGAAAGACCATTCATGCGGCGGTTATAGGGGCTGCGCTGTTCCTTCTGATCCAGATTTTTCGTACACCGCTGGGCCATATAGAGGATAAAGATTTACTGCTGGCATTCTATCTTATTTCGGGCTGCTGCACTGTGGCTTTCGGCTTTGCGATTTTTGCCCAGGGCAGGTTGTTATTCTCCAATAAATTATCCAAAGCAAGACTTTATACATCCGCGCTGTTTTTGGGTGTAAGCATCTTTGATTTCCTGCATGTTCTCAGTTTTGTAGGCATTCCCGGAGTTGCCTCTTATATTAGTTCCGGACAGTCCCTATGGCTGCTGACCTTCTCGCGGCTTGCCAGTGCGCTGGGGATCGTACTTATCTTCTGCAGGGCAGATCAGCCGGTGTCGGTTGACAGCAAGCACAAGGTATTCCGGAATTCATTTATGTTAATTCTGCTATCTGCGGCAGCGTTTGGCGCCGGCAACCTGATTATCCCTGGACTGGCGGGTTATTCGTGGGTAGAGACCGTAAGAGATCTGGTGAATATGGCTGTACTGTTCGTTTATCTGCTTGGAGTAGGAATTATTGTATATCCGGGCAAAATTGAGAAGTCGGCTTCGTTGCTGATTATTATCCGCTCCCTTGTATTCTTTGCACTGGGCCAGGTCTTCTTCATGAATCTGTTCAGTGTCGGAGATATGGATTATCTGTTCGGGATGCTCAGCAGCGGAGTTGCTTATTATCTTCTGCTGACTGGTGTCTACAGATTGACGATTGAGGAGCCCTTTGAGGAGAACCAGCAGGCTGAGGCGCGGATTAATTATCTGGCCTTCCACGATGATCTTACAGGTCTTCCGAACAGACGCCGCCTGATGCAGCGTATGGAAGAGATCGTGCTCCAGAGTGAGAAGGACAAAAGCCGCGGATTCTCAGGCCTGGTTATCATGAACATCAATCATTTCAAGAATATTAATGACTCCCTCGGACATTATGCAGGAGATTTGCTGCTGCAGCTGGTCGCCCAGCGGATCGGGAATCAGGTTAGAGTGAATGAAGAGCTCTATAGTATGGGAGCGGATGAGTTTGCTTTTCTGATGACAGAACGGACCGGTCTTGAGAACTGTCTGGTCCGGGCGAATGAGCTGCTGCGGCTGTTCGAGACACCCGTAAGCCTCGAGTCCGGAGAATATCACATTTCGCTTAGTCTGGGGATGAGCATCTTCCCCGGAGACGGTGATACGGCAGAGCAGCTAATTCAGAACGCGGATACTGCTGTGCACAATGCCAAGGAGCAAGGGGTGGATATCCGCCGCTATATTCCGGCTATGCAGATGAAGGCGAAGGAACGCCTCAAGCTGGAGAATGATCTGCGCAGAGCCCTGGAGCGTAATGAATTCTATCTTGTCTATCAGCCTCAGGTGCTGCTTGAGACCGAAGAGATTGTCGGCATGGAGGCGCTGCTGCGCTGGAATCATCCCAAACGCGGACTCGTCTCTCCCGTTGATTTCATTCCAATCGCAGAAGAGAGCGGGCTGATTGTTCCAATCGGGGAATGGGTGCTAAGAACGGCCTGCCAGCAGAATAAAACATGGCAAAATGCCGGTTATCGGCCCATTTGTGTCTCTATTAATCTATCGATGCGTCAGTTCCTGCAGCCGAATCTGGCTGGTAAGATTGGGGCAATTCTGCAGGAGATCGGTCTCGATCCCAGCTATGTTGATCTGGAGATTACAGAGAGCATGACACTGGATAAGGAGACTGCCTTTGACCAGTTGAACCGCCTGAAGAGACTTGGCGTATGCATCAGTATTGATGACTTCGGCACAGGCTACAGCTCATTGCATTATCTCAAGAACATGCCGATTGACCGGCTCAAGATTGACCGCTCCTTTGTCTCGGAAGTGATGGAGGACAGCAACAATGCGGCGATTGTCTCCACGATAACGTCCATGGCTCACCACCTGAAGCTTAAGGTAACTGCGGAAGGCGTTGAGAATAAGGAACAGCTGCAATTCCTGCGCCAGCAGCATTGCCATGAAGCCCAGGGGTTTCTGTTCAGCAAGCCGGTCAAGGCAGAGGAGTTCGAACTGTCTTTTCTGAAGCCGCTGCTGGAAATGCCATCGTAATGTGATCTTGGAGATCCTGCTAGGGTTGCAATTTATTCGTAGTGATGCTACAATGTTTTTTGTACTCAATTTGAGTTGCGGGTGTAGTTCAATGGTAGAACTTCAGCCTTCCAAGCTGATAGCGTGGGTTCGATTCCCATCACCCGCTCCATATTTTAATTCCAAATCCTTGTCCGCAAGGGTTTTTTTGTTGCTTATTTTCGTTATACAACCGGCGAGAATAGGATTATAGGACAGTCATACGTATTACGTATTATGATCCGCAAAAAGCCAGGCTTCCGATTCTCCGGGAGCCTGGCTTTGCTGTTGCAGCTATTGTGGACCAGCCTGGGAAATGCTGTGCCGGATTATACGGTCTTCAGAAACTCTACAATCGTCAGCAGGCCTTTATCGAAATTCTCCAAATTGAAATGCTCATCCGGAGCATGCAGGTTCTCGTCATCGAGGCCAAAGCCCATCAGAACCACCGGAGCCTTCAGAATGCGGGAGAAGCTCTCCATGATCGGGATCGAGCCGCCGTCTTTGGTGAAGAGGGCACGGGTGCCGTACACTTTGCCGTAAGCATCCGCAGCAGTCTGCAGAATTGGATGAGAAGGATCGATGTTGAAGGCGCGGGCTTTCTCCATCTGCTTCACATGCACTTTCGCGCCGCTCTGGATATTAGCCTGCAGATGCGCTTCTACAGCATCCAGAATATGCTGCGGGTCCTGGTCGCCGACAAGGCGGCAGGTAATCTTAGCATGGGCTTCCTTCGGAATAACGGTCTTGCTGCCTTCGCCCTGGAAGCCGCCGTACACGCCGTTCAATTCAAGCGTCGGACGTGCGCCAACCCGTTCTACGAAGCTATAGCCTTCCTCGCCGTATAATTGCTCCAGGCCAAGGCCTGCTCTGATTTTGTCTTCATCTACGCCCTGCTTGGCGAATTCCTCACGCAGCAGCGGAGAGAGCGTAGGCACGCCTTCATAGAAGCCTTCAACGGACACACGGCCCTTGTCATCATGAAGCGAGCTGAGCAGCGACACCAGGGCATGCAGCGCATTGGGAACGCCGCCGCCGTAAGAGCCGGAGTGAAGATCTGTCAGTGCGGTGTTCACAGTGACTTCAAGTGAGCACAGTCCGCGCAGTCCGGTGCAGATTGCAGGGCGTCCGCGTTCCAGCAGGGAGGTATCCGAGACAAGTACGGCATCTGCCGCAAGCTTGTCCTGGTTGGCTTCCAGGAATGGAGGCAGGTTCACGCTGCCGATCTCTTCCTCGCCTTCGATGCACAGCTTGATGTTGACAGGAAGTGTGCCTTCCTGCTTGAGAATGGCTTCGATGGCTTTGATGTGCATAAACACCTGGCCTTTGTCATCAGTGGCTCCGCGCGCGTACAGCTTGCCGTCACGGATCTCCGGTTCAAACGGAGGGGTAGTCCACAGATTCAGCGGATCAACCGGCTGCACATCGTAATGTCCGTACACCAGAATCGTCGGCTTGCCCGGGGCATGAAGATAGTCTGCATATATAACAGGATGGCCTGCAGTGGGGTGCAGCTCAATATTGTCCAGTCCGGCACGCTTCAGGGTCTCTACCAGCCAGCCTGCGGCGGCGTTCACATCTTCCTTGTGGGTAGAGATAGCCGAGATGCTGGGAATTGCCAGCCATTGCTTGAGTTCGGTTAGCTGAGCCTCACGCTCAGTCTGAAAATAAGTTTCGTAAGACATAGTAATTATGTACCTCCTTGGAATCGCTGCATAATGCCGCCAAGACCCGTATCATGCCAGGGCAAGATAACAGGTCCGGACGGGCTTAGGTTCGGCAGTGTAATGCATCCATTATACTGGAGATATCATTAGGGATCAAAAAGGTTTGTTCAAAACGCTTACCAGAGGATGGTGGCCGGTGTAACGCCTTGGGGGAAGGTACCCTCGGCCTCAATGCCGCCAGCGTACAGATTGTACCATGCATCGGCAATCAGATCCGGATCGGCCGCAGTTCCCGGCCTGATAAATGCGCCGATAGCCAGATGGGCCACATAAATACCTTGCGGTGCCAGATCCGAATGCAGGTTCATCGCATAGTTGCGCAGCCCGCTGAGAGCTATACCCATATTGCCCATCATCGGAATCGGGTACAGGGAGGACAGTCCGGTTGTGAATAAAATAGCGCCGGTTTTCTTCTCCAGCATCTCCGGCAGCACCTGCTCCACACTGCGGATCGCGCCGATGACTTGTGACTGGAACGCGTCAAGGGCAATTTGTTCCGTAACCTGCGTTGCCGGAGTCGGCGGATAGCTGCCGCTGGCCGGACTGAACTCAAGGACATCAATGAAGCCGTAGTTGTCTTTGATGTCCTGGAAGGCAGCGGTCAGCTGCTCTTTATTGTAGAGATCTGCCGGAAAGGCAGCGGCTTCAATGCCCAATACTGCGAGTTCCTCTACTAAATTATTTAATTTGTCCGCGTTGCGGGAGATCAAAGCGGCACGGAAGCCATGTGCACCAAACTTCTTGGCGATAGATAATCCCAGACCCGGTCCTGCGCCTACGATAGCGATAGTTTTCATGGTTCATCAGTTCCTTTCAGGTTGTTGATTACTAACAGTAACCATGATAGACTTAGTTAGCTTAAGCGGCAAGAAGGCACTATTAGCTGCTTAGGTTACATGGAGGTAACTACCTTGAAGAATCAATCGAATGAACGGCTACAGGTACAGCAGCTTACTACGCTGGAGGATTGCACGGTTACCCGGCAGATCCTAGACCGTGTTGGCGATAAATGGAGTATGCTGATTATTGTGAACCTTGGTGTGCAGTCTTTGCGTTTCAAGGAACTGCAGCGCCGTTCGAGCGGTATCTCTCAGCGTATGCTGACCCAGACGCTCCGCCATCTGGAACGTGATGGGCTGGTCTGGCGCAAGGCCACACCCACAGTCCCTTTAACTGTAGAGTACGGTCTTACAGCACTGGGTGAATCTCTTCTTGGCCCGTTGACTTTACTGGTAGAATGGGTGAATGGAAACCGTGGCGAAATCGCCAAGGCAAGGATCAGCTATGATAGCGGGCATGAGGATGTTGAGCCGGCCGATAGCCCGGAAAAGTTGAGTATAGAATCAGAAACAGAAGCGCCGCCAGCGGCGGAAGCGATAGGAGCGGAATAACAGTGTCAGCGAATGTACCAGCAAGTCTTGAATATGAAGCACAAATGCCCCAGGCCGGAAACAGGTCTTATATCTATACGTACGCCCATTCTGAGGATGAGACATCCCTATGCGGTATGGAGCTGCGCTGCCTGTTTGGACGGGAGATCCCGCCGGCTATATTCTCAAGCGGGACCCGGGTGGACGTCAGCCGCAGCCCTTTTATCAAAGAGCGGATTGATGTGATATATGAAGGGGACACGCTCCCGGAAATCTACCGGCAGACGGAGCAGGTGGAGCTGGAGGGGAAGACCTTTAAAGTTATTTTTGTGAAGACGAATGATCTGGCACCTGAGCATAAAGTTGAATACGATGAGCGCAGAGTGATTGAACGGGAAATAGGCCTGCGGATTGAAGGCGAGGCGGATGTGAATCATCCGGAGCTGGTGTATGGAATTGTAACGCTGGGCGGACGCTGGTACTTCGGCGCTTATCATAAGAATAAGGCAACCTGGTTCCGGCAGATGAAAAAGCCGCGCAGTTACTCCATAGCACTCAGCACGCGGGTGGCACGGGCGGCGGTCAATATGGCGGTTCCCCGCATAGCCGGAGTGAAGATGATAGATCCCTGCTGCGGGATTGGTACAGTAATGGTTGAGGCACTGTCTATGGGAATCGATATTGTAGGACGTGATATTAACCCGCTTATTGCTGCCGGAGCGCGGACGAATATCGCCCATTTCGGCTTCGAGAGTGAAGTCACGCTCGGGGATATTGCCGACATTACGGAGCATTACGATGTTGCTATTGTGGATATGCCTTATAATCTGTATTCGCGGATTACCCCTGAGGAGCAGTTTGCCATTCTCACCAATACCCGCCGGATTGCTGACCGGGTTGTAATTGTGGCGATTGAAGCGATGGATGAAATGATTCATTCTGCCGGCTTTACGATCATCGACCGCTGTATTGCGAAGAAAGGTGCGTTCTCCCGTCATCTGATGCTCTGTGAGTAGTGCTAATAGGATGAATGGAGCTGCTGGAGTTCAGTAAAAGTATGTTCTATCCCATATCTGATTAGAGGCGGTGTACTTATGGAACAGAAATGGTTAACCTGGGCCAAAGAAATACAGGGGATTGCCCAGACAGGTCTGACCTATGCCAAGGATGTATATGATATCGAACGTTATCAGGCGCTGCGGGAGCTGAGTGTAGATATTCTGGCTAACTATACGTATGAGAGCAAGGAACGCATCCGGCTCTCTTTCGCGGGAGAGGGCGGATACAGCACACCGAAAGTGGATATCCGCGGAGTCATTTTTCAGGATAACAAAATTCTGCTGGTACACGAGAAGCTGGACGGGAAATGGGCATTGCCCGGAGGCTGGGCGGACATCGGCTTGTCTCCGAGCGAGGTGGTTGTGAAAGAGATTGCCGAGGAATCCGGCTATCAGGCAGAGGCCGTACGTCTGCTCGCTGTGCTGGACAAGAAGTTTCACCAGCATCCCCCGGAGCCTTATCATGTCTACAAAATGTTCATCCTGTGCCGGATTACCGGCGGGTCAGCGGAAGCGGGTGTGGAGACAAGCGGGGTAGGATTTTTTGCCGAGGATGCCTTGCCTGAACTGTCTGAGGAGCGCAATACGGCGGAGCAGCTGCACACATTGTTCCAATATTTACATAATCCTGAAAAGGCAGTAATATTGGACTAAAGTACTGCATATAATAGATGACCAGGAGTATATAAGTTTTAAAGTAGACAAAAATTGGTTAATATTATTTATGTAAGCCTTTGCATTAATCAACCGCTGAGCCTTTATATCTAAAAATTTATCAGAAACACAACTTTTTGGGCCAGGCGGTCTACATTTTTTCCTCTGCTGTGTCGATAACAATTTTAGGAGGGGATCGCATGGAACAAGAAGAGTTAAGACTTCCGCTGACGCAGGAAGGTGTAACACGTCCTGCAGAAGGTAATATTGCCACCGGCCTGGTATGGGGCGTCCTAATCAGTATTCCATTATGGATCTCGGTTATCGGCTGGATTACGGGCATCTGGAAATTTTAAGATTCATCGCTGAAGCTCTAACCTTATACTAACTTGCAACTATACAATGAAGGCTGCCTCTTCGGTTACGAAGAAGCAGCCTTTTTAAGTGCTAGGATTTACAGTTCTTTATTGATATGCACCAGTCGAAAGGTCTCGCAGATGACCCGCATACCCGGGTCGAATGGCTTACCTTCACCCTCAAGCTCTCTGGTGAAGAACACTTCATGGTTATAGCGCCACGATTCGAGGCTGCGGTCATCCTCCCCTTCAGAATACGCGAACTCAGCCGTTACATCCGCAAACGGAACAATCTCAACCTTCGTAGTCTCGATGATTCCGCGCGGCTGCCCCGTACTGTCCAGCAGCACGGATAGCCCGCCCGCAAAGGGCAGAGGCGTACCGTGTGCTTCATTTAACTCATAATTTTGTGCCGTTCCGGTCTTGATTCCAGCCAGGACCAGCTCCAGCAGTTCATCGGCCAGCCGGGGGTTGTCGCCAAAAGCCCAGGCGCTGTCGAAATTCTCCGCTGCCTCAGGATGGTCTTGCAGATAAGACTCCCAGTATTGTGCTATCGCCGGGGTTAATGTCACCTTGCTCACCTCTGTTATGGGATTAGAAATCAGTCTAAAGAATAAATGCAAAAGAATTAACATAAACGAATTAAGAGTTATCCGCTTCGCTTAACCAGCTGCTATACAAGTCATCCAGCTTCTGCTGCGCGGCATCCCGCGCCGTCATAAGCTCAGCCAGCTTCCCGGAATCGCTGGCAAATAGCGGGTTCAGCATCTCGCCGTCGATAACACTGAGCTGAGCCTCAACAGCAGCAATGTCCTGCTCCCAGGAGACGGCCGGGCGCGGCTTGCGGGAAGGAGCGGCGGATGCGGTACCATCGGCCGGACGGGGCTTAATGACGGCAGCAGCCGTACTCCCTGCTGCAGCTGCAGCTTGCCGTTCGGCAGCCGCGGCTTTCTCAGCCTGCTTCTCCTTGTAATATTCATAATTCCCGGAGAAGGATGAGAAACGCCCGCCATCAATATTCCATAGCTTTGCGAAGCAGCGGTTAATGAAATAACGGTCATGCGATACAGCCAGCACGGTCCCGGGGAACTCCTCCAGCGCCTCTTCCAGCGCTTCGCGGGAATCGATATCGAGATGGTTGGTCGGCTCATCCAGAATGAGCAGATTCGGACGGCGGTGCATCAGCACCGCGAAGCGCAGCCGTGTCCATTCTCCGCCGGAGAGATTGGTGATGTTCTTGAACACATCACTGCCGTAGAAGAGAAACCGGGCCAGCTGCCCGCGGGCCTCTCCTTCTTCAAGCCCTGCTTCCTCGCGGAAATAACGGAGCACGGATTGGCCGTTCTCCTCCGGTACAGCTTCCTGGGCCAGGTAGCCGACAACGGCTCTGGAGGCCAGCGTACAGCTGCCGCTGTCCGGGGCTTCCTGCCCTAGAATAATCCGCAGCAGCGTGCTTTTGCCTGCGCCGTTGCCGCCGATCAGTGCCGTAGTCTCTCCATATCTGAGAATGTCACTGGCTGCCGAGAAGAGCTTACGCTCTCCGAAGGCTTTGCTAATCTGGTCAAGGATTACGACCTGATTGCCGGTCCGGTCATCCTGCTCCAGCTGCAGATCCATGGACTTGCGCTCCAGAACCGGACGTTTGACTCTGACCATCCGGTCCAGCGCCTTCTGCATGGAAGCTGCGCGGCGGGGGAACGAAACGTTCTGCGGATTCAGCTTTCCCCATTCAATCAGCCGCTTGATGCTCTCCTGCATCTGCTTAATCTTCTTCTGCTGCTCCTGATAATCGGCGAACTGCTGCAGGAGTCTGGCTTCCTTCTCGACCTGATAGCCGCTGTAATTCGTATGGAAGGTGAAGGCTTCCCCGTCTTCGATCTCAATGACCTTCTTAACGACGGCATCGAGGAAATAGCGGTCATGGGAAATGGCCAGCACAGTGCCGTCATAGCTCTGCAGGAACTGCTCCAGCCATTCGATAGCATCCATATCGAGATGGTTGGTCGGCTCATCGAGCAGCAGAATATCGGGACGGCGCAGCAGCAGCTCGGCGAGGCCGACCTTGGTTTTCTCCCCGCCGGAGAGGGAAGAGAACCGGCGGTCATATTGGCCGCTTCCAATGCCAAGTCCGGTGGCAATACGGCTGATGGAGGATTCGATTTCATATCCGCCAGCGGCTTCGAATTTCTCCTGCAGGTTGCCGTATTCCTTAAGCAGCCGGTTCCAGGTCTGTTCATCGTCACTTGCACCGGAAGCGGACATTGTCTGCTCCAGCTCCCGCAGGCGGCGCTGCCACTGCAAGGGCTCGGCGAAGCTGCGCTGCAGAACCGCATATACGGTTTCATCGTCACTCACCTCCTGGATCTGCGCGAGCAGTCCGATGACGCTGTTCCGGCGGATGGAGATCTGTCCCTGATCGGGACGTTCTTCCCCGCTCAGCAGATGGAAGAGGGTGGTCTTGCCGCAGCCGTTGCGGCCGATCAGGCCGATTTTTTCGCCTTGGCGGATATCGAAGGTGATGTTCTCCAGGACGAGCTGGGCACCGTGGTATTTTTGGACATTTTGGCATGAGATGATCATAGTTATTCTCCTTTTATAGGAACGCCCTGGCTACAAAACAACATAAAAAGGCCGCAGGGAAATTTCCCCGCGGCCTGAGTATTCTCCGGTTTATGAGATCCGTTGAAGTGTAGGCGAGAAAGGCATTTCACAATGTTGTAGTGTTATTAAGTTCGTGTAAATGGACAGACTTCTCCCGTCCAGGGCATTTACATGAACGATGCCAGCCATAATATTAATCAGCCGGCTGCTAACACTATTGGTCCGATTGTGATCCATTCTCCTACACCTCCTTCTTCTAAATTTAAAGTCATTTTAACCAATAAGCCGGGAATAAGCAAGAGGGAAATCCCCTTGCTCTGGTATAAATCCATAAATCCGCAAGTAGTATGGACTATGGCGGAGGAGGAATTGCTGCCAATCTATTATAGGAAAAGGGGATTATGATGGCGATTTTTAACGGATTGCTGGGCAATGCTTCCCAGGTCCCGCTGGAAGATGTGAAGCGGGAATATGCGCAGATTCTGGCCCCGCAGGAAACGATCGAACGCGCCTACAAGCTGATCCGGGATATGTTTATTTTTACGGACAAACGTCTGATCCTCGTAGATAAGCAGGGGGTGACCGGCAAGAAAACGGAATATCATTCGATTCCCTACAAGAGCATCACCCATTACTCGGTGGAAACGGCCGGACATTTCGACCTCGATGCGGAGCTGTGCCTCTATGTGTCCGGTGCGGCGGTCCCGCTGAAGAAAACCTTCAACAAGTCCGTCAATATCTATGAGGTGCAGGCGGTGCTGTCGCAATATATTCTGAAGTGAGCGTCGGCTGCGGAGAAGGTTATCAGCCAGGGGGAACGTGAGAGTCAGCTAGACCGTGTACTGCAGCACCAGCCCTCCATAGGCAAAAGCAGCGAGAATAACCAGCGCGGGGTGGAGTTTTAAGTGCTTCAGTGCCCAGAAGGCTATTGCGGCAATGATCAGGGTCTGCCAGATGCCGATGGAATCTGCCGGGCCTTTGGCCATTTTGAAGGTAAGCACAACCATCATAATGGCGATAACCGGCTGGACAAGCAGCGTCATGCCTTTGACGACAGGCGACTGCTTGTATTTCTGCATCACGTTCAGCAGGATGATCAGCGCAGCAGCGGAAGGGACAATCGTCGCCAGCAGTGCAGCGGCCAGTCCGGGCCAGCCGTAGACATCGTAGCCTACATAAGCAGCGATTTTGGTGGCGATCGGTCCGGGCAGCGCATTGCCGAGCGCCAGCATATTGGAGAATTCTTCATCGGTCAGCCAGCCGTAATGCGGCACGATCTCTTCGTACATTAGCGGAATGGAGGAGGGGCCGCCGCCATAGCCGAGCAGATTAGCCATGAAAAACCCGTAGATCAGCTTGAGCCATTCCATTAGGCGGTTCCCCCTTTGTTCTGTTTCGCAAGTATCCGGTAATGGACCGTTCCATAGCCGAGGTATAGCACGATGACTATGGCCGGATGCAGATGCAGCACTTCAAGCAGCACCAGGGTAAGCAGCAGGAAGCCAGCCCCGATCATTACACCAAGGCCCTTAAAAGCCTTCCGGGCAAACTCATAAGCCATCATTCCCAGCATAACCGCAATCACAGGGGAAACCGCAGCGATCATTCCGGCTACAACCTTGGAACCGCTTAAGTAATTTACGGCAGATAACAACGCGATCATCGCAATTCCGCTGGGAAAGATATGTGCCAGCACGGAGAGGATGGCTCCCCGGACGCCTTTTAGCTTATAGCCGAGGTAAGCGGCCATTTTGGTAGCGATCGGACCCGGCAGCGCATTGGCAATGGCAAGCGTCTCGCCGAACTCCTCATCGCTCAGCCAGCCATAGCGGGTTACGGCATCATGCCGGATCAGCGGGATGACGGACGGTCCGCCGCCATAGCCGAGGATGCCTGTTCTGGACATAGCCATAGCAATCTGGATGTATTCGTTACCGGTGGTTTTCATTAGAGGATAGGCCCCATTTCGTAAGTGGATTCCGCAGCGCGGAATGGTGCTTGGCCGCTTGATCAGCTTATTCTATACAATTCATATGTCCGGTTCTATATTACAGGCTCTTATGGACGTAAAGTTTGTGCATGGCTCACAAAAATAACAGCGTGAATTTACGGTTTCCCGGAACCGATTGACAAAGGTTTCGGGCGTACTGTTAAATGACACTAACTTGAACGACACCGGAATGGGAGATGGTCAGCTTGACGACAGGACCTGTAATCGGCACTAAAACGATGGTTGTCAGTCCCCATTATCTGGCATCCGCCGCCGGAGCGCGGATGCTGGTCAAAGGCGGCAACGCCTATGATGCGGCGGTTGCAGTCAGCGCTGCGCTGGCTGTAGTCTATCCGCATATGACCGGGCTCGGCGGCGACGCCTTCTGGCTGGGCTACAGCGCCGGTGAAGGGCGCGTCCGGGCCTACAACGGCAGCGGACGATCCGGCTACGCCGTCCGCAGGGACTGTTACGCGGGGGAGATGGCCATCCCGCGGCGGGGTGTGCGCAGCGCCATTACGGTACCCGGAATGGCGGACAGCTGGGAGGCCGTCCAGCGTGAGTATGGACGGCTGACCCTGGCTGAGGTGCTGGAGCCGGCAATCGGCTACTGCGCCGATGGATTTCCGCTGTCACCGGACCAGCACGGTGGCAGCGTTCTGGCCGGAGCCGCGCTGTCTCCTGAGGCAGCGGCGATCTATCTTCCCGGCGGCCGGATTCCGGCGGCGGGCGGGAGGTTTGTGCAGCGGCAGCTGGCCGGGACGCTGCGGGCCTTGGCCGCGGGAGGCCGGGATGCTTTTTATAAGGGAAAGATCGCGGAAGAGATAAGTGAGTATATGCAGGCGTCGGGCGGATATCTCACCCGGGATGATTTCGCCGATCACCGGGGGAACTGGGAAGAGCCGCTGTCTACGGACTACCACGGGCACAGGGTCTATCAGGTTCCGCCCAACTCGCAGGGCTTCACAGCGCTTATGGCACTCAATATACTGGAGCGTTATAACTTTGCCGACATCGGGCACGGCTCGTATGAATATTATCATCTGCTGGCGGAGGCGCTGAAGCTGAGCTTCCGCGACCGGGACCGGG
Organism: Paenibacillus sp. FSL R10-2736; assembly: GCF_038000245.1. Classification (NCBI taxonomy): domain Bacteria; kingdom Bacillati; phylum Bacillota; class Bacilli; order Caryophanales; family Paenibacillaceae; genus Paenibacillus; species Paenibacillus sp. FSL R10-2736. Next base: position 5,910,559 of record NZ_JBBOBN010000001.1, on the reverse strand, counting down.
TGCTGACCGATCCGGCCTTCAGCAGGATTCCGCTGGATCAGCTGCTGGATAAGGGGTATGCAGCACAGCTGGCGGCATCCATCTCCCCGCAGCAGGCGCTGGCTATCGGCAGTGAGCCGGTAGGCCGGGATACGGCCTATGCTGCGGTCGTGGACGGGGAAGGCAACGCGGTTTCGTTCATCCAGAGCCTGTATTTCGAATTCGGCTCCGGGGTTGTGGCCGGAGATACAGGGATTCTGCTGCAGAACAGAGGCTCATTCTTCTCGCTTGATCCCGGCCATATTAATACGCTGGAGCCGCATAAGCGCACGTTCCATACGCTGATGCCGGCGATGGCCTGCCGGGACGGCAAGCCGGCCTATCTGTATGGCACGCAGGGCGGCGAGGGTCAGCCCCAGACCCAGACCCTGCTGCTGACCCGGATGCTTCATTACGGCATGGACCCGCAGACGGCAGTGAATGAACCCCGCTTCGTCTGGGGCAGAACCTGGGGAGAGCCTACCCAGGAGCTGAAGATAGAGAACCGGGTAGCCGGACATGTGCAGGCCGAATTGGCGGAGGCAGGTCATCTGGTCCGTGAGGTCGGGAGCTACGATGGGATTATGGGCCATGCCCACGCCATCTCGATTGACGGCAACGGCTACCGCAGCGGCGGTACGGACCCGCGTTGTGACGGTTCAGCCATCGGCTGGTAGCGGATTAACGGTAGCTGTAAGGAAACAGAGGCACCCGGTCCGTCCGGGAAGAAAGGTGGGAACAGCATGGCTCTACATAATCATCACGGTGCGTTCAGAGTTCCGGAGCTTGCGGTTCCCGGCAGCGGACACGGAGCTCTGCATGGCTTAAGCTTCACCGTTAAAGATGTATTCGCGGTAGCCGGACACCGTTCATCCGCCGGCAACCCGGACTGGCTGCGCACCCATGAACCGGCGGCTGCCCATGCCCCGGCTGTGAGCAGGCTGCTGCAAGCCGGAGCTGCGCTGCGCGGGGCAGCCCATACGGATGAGCTGATGTACAGCCTGGGCGGGGAGAATTATCATTATGGCACCCCGGTGAATCCGCACGGGGAGGGCCGGATTCCCGGCGGCTCGTCTAGCGGCTCCGCGGTGGCGGTGGCCTCCGGCAGTGTGGATTTTGCCTTAGGCACAGATACCGGAGGCTCTGTCCGTGTCCCTTCTGCCTATTGCGGTGTATACGGCTTTCGTCCAACGCATGGAGCGGTTGATATAGAGGGTGTAATCCCGCTGGCCCCGGGGTTTGATACGGTAGGCTGGATTGCAGGCAGCGCGGAGCTGCTGCTGAAGGCTGGCGAGGTGCTCTTGGGACAGCCCGTGAGGGTGACGGATCAGCCTGGTGAGATTCAAAAGGACAAGCAAACGGATGCTCAAAACGGTGAACCAGCCGATATGAGGAACGGTATGAGGAACGATATGAGGAACGATAAAGCCAAGCCGCACAACATTAAGCCAAGCGGTATGCAAACCGGCAAACAAACTGGCAAGCAAACCAATGCGCACAGGCTGTCCCGGATGTTCATCCCGCCGGAATGCTGGTCATTAGCCGGTCAGGAGTGCGGCGGCTATCTGAAGCTGGGACTGAATAGGCTTCAGACAGGTTCCGCATTGCAGACTGCTGTGATGGAGATTGCCCCGGAAGGCTTGAAGACATGGATGGATGTCTTCCGTGAACTTCAGGGCGCCGAGATATGGGCAACGCATGGCGCGTGGATTGAGCGGGAGCGGCCGGTCTTCGGACCGGATATTGCCGCCCGGTTCACTTGGGCGGCGGGGCTGGCCGGAGCGGACCACAGCGGGGCCCGCTCCTTGCGCAGGGAGTTCGCGGAGCGGCTGCGGGGGCTGCTCGGGAATGACGGCTGCCTCGTCATTCCGACCGTGCCCGGCCCGGCGCCGCTGCGCGGCGGAGATCCCGCGCAGCTGGAGCTGAACCGCAGCGGCGCCATGATGCTCAGCTGCATTGCCGGACTGGCCGGGCTGCCGCAGGTTACGCTGCCGGTGGCGGGACCCGGCGGACTGCCGCTTGGACTGTCCATTATCGGCGGGTATGGGCAGGATCTCGAACTCCTGTCATGGGTGCAGGAGGTATGGAAGCAATGATACGCTGAGTACTGGGAAGAGAGTAAGAGAGTAAGAGAGTAAGAGAGTAAGAGAGTAAGAGAGTAAGAGAGTAAGAGAGTAAGAGAGTAATAAGAAGAATGTGCTGACCATGTGGACGATACTTAAGCAAACGGGCAGCCGCAGAGTGAATCGGACTCAGAAGACCCTATTTTGCCCAAAAACCTATTATTCTGCCGGTTGCGGACTCAGGAGCCGTTATCTTGTTCTTTGAAGCCGGGAATGAGGGGAAATGAGCTTATTAACGGAATCTGAGTCCTCACAACCTGTGGAAGGCTATAATTCGGCCCAATAAGGGGCCTCCAGTCCGGAACGCTTCACGGCTACCCGGTTGATCCCCCTCAGCGGATTTGCCAAACCGGCGCTTATTGCCGCCGGGTCGTCCTGAAGGACGCCAACTGCTGCGCAGAGCAGCTGACTATCCATCTTAACATCGCACTGCATACAGCAAGCCCTAGTTCTCCCGATGAGGAGAAACGGGGCTTTTTCTATTTTGTACGTCAGATTAAAACCTGTGCTTGAGGATTTACTGGATTGAAAATAAGTAATGATTTAATTTTCCTCCAGCAACCCAATCGTTAAAATTCTGTGACTTACGTGATATTACCTGACATTCATGGTTTATATTTTCACTTTCCTCTTTCCATGAAGGGTCATTTTATCTATAATGTTACATAAAGTAACATAAAGAAGAATTAAAGAAGATGAACCTATAGAAGGAGGGATGGCATGCATCTTACGGTTGAAGAAGCGTTGTCCATTTATCCTTTATCTGAAGCTAAACTCATTGCAGGCTCCAAGGGGAAACACAGGATTGTCAAATCCATCAACGTGATGGATGCCCCGGATATCTCGGATTGGATCAAAGAAGGGGAAATGCTGCTGACTACCGCCTATCTGATCAAAGACAGTCTCGAGGATGCCTCGGCACTGCTGCAGACGCTGAACCGCCGCGGATCGGCGGGTCTTGGCATCAAGCTGGGCCGTTTCTGGGATGCGGTGCCGGAGAAGCTGATTGCCGAAGCGGAAACGCTGAATTTCCCGCTGATTGAGCTGCCGTTCCAGTTCACCTTCTCCGATCAGATGAACGGCTTGTTCCGTGCCGAACTCTCGCGCAGCACAAGTGTGCTGCAGAGCATTATGGAGAAGCAGCGCAAGCTTATGCGCTTCGCCCTGCGTTCCGGACGTAGCCGTCCGCTGCTCGAATCGGTCTCTGAGGTTATCGGCTATCCGCTGGCGGTGATCAGCGCCCGGGGCGCAGCGGTCTTCAATAACTCAGGTTATTCCGACAGCCAGCTGCTGGAGGGTTGGCCCTGGCAGAACCGGAATCAGCGCTTCCGCATCGGCGAATGCTCGGGATACCGGATTCCTCTGATGCAAGGCGAGAAATGCTCGGGTTATCTTCTGTACTGCAGGATTGATCCTTTGCTGCTCCCGGTCGAGGAAAGCCTGTTCATCCAGGGTGCTGAACTTATTTCATATCATATCCATTCCGGGTTTGAGGATTATTTCGAGCATGCCGAGCACCGGGAATTCAGTGGACTGCTGCGGCGTTGTCTGAACGGCGGGCTGTCGTGTGCGGAGCTGTCCCAGGCGGCGCTTAAGCTGGATGTGCAGCTGCTGCAAGCCCCGTTCCAGCTTCTGCTGACCGATGTAGCTGCTGCTGGAGAAGCAAGGCAGGCGGAGCTGCTGCGGCTGAAAGAGGAATATCTGGAGCATCCGGTGCTGCATGGGCTGCAGGCGGTTCATTTGATAATGGAAGAGGGATTGCTCTCCCTCTATCCGGTAGGCCCGCTAGCCCCGGAGCAGTTCCGGGAGCTGATTAATGAATGTTTTCACAATCTGAAGTTTGATAAAGGCTATTATCCGCGGGCCGCCGTCAGCGGAGTGAAGGTGAAGCCGGAAGGGCTGAAGGAAGCCTTTGCCGAGATTAAGGAATGTATGGGGATGGTCCAGCAGTGGGGGGCACACGGAAATGTGGTGCATTACCGGCAGCTTGAGCTCCATCTGTTGCTGAACCAGATCCCGGCGGAGACGATGGAGAGATACTGCAGCGGCAGTCTGCGCGGTCTGCTCAGCCGTGAACCGGAATACGTCAAGGAAATGCTCCATACGCTGGAGGTCTATCTTGATAATGACGGCCATGTGAATGAAACTGCGAAGAAGCTGTTTATCCACCGCAATACCGCCACTTACCGGATTGAGAAGCTTAGTGAGCTGCTGGATGTCGATTTCAAAAAAATCAATGATCTCATGAGGCTGAAGCTGGTATTCCTGTTCCGCAGAATGCTGGAACGTGAATAGCTGTAGTATGCCTCTGCAAATTAACGGAAGGAGTGGAGTGCACTTGAAAGTAGCCGGAATCTATCTGGCGGCAAGCCGGAGCAAGGAAGCAGTAACCGGGAGTGGCTCTCAGAGGCAGCCGGGTGGAGTAACGCTTGGAGCAGCCACGCTAAGTGAGCTGGAGCGGTGCGGGCTTGATCCGCTGATTGTGGTGGTCCGGGCAGATGATCCTCTGAAATGGATACCTCCCGCCAGTTCCCGGAGCAGCAGGCGTACGGAGACCTGCCTGACGGCTCATTTAGGGCTGTCCTTCTCTCTCCGGTGCGGCCTGAATGCCATTTCATCGCTGCAGCCTGATGCCGTTGTCATCGCTCACGCGGATCAGCCGTTTATTCCTGCGGCGCTGGTGAACCGGCTGACGGATGCCTTTGAGCAGAATCCCGGACTCGACTATGTGGCAAGCATAAATGAAGGTGTGGTGAATCCCCCTGTGTTGTTCGCAAAATCTGTGTTTCCGGAGCTTCAGGCACTGGACAGCGATAGGGGGTTATCGGCTATTTTTCATTCTCCCGGCTACAAGGGAATGATGCTGCAGAGTGATTCCGAACGGGATTTCACGGATGCGGAGCTGCCGGTCAGCTTTGGGGAGATTCGCAGGGAATGGAGTGTGCCAAGGGACAACTGACAGCGAAATCGCTATTTTCCGAAATTATGTTAGGGAATATCACATATTTTAAGCATAATTCAAGGTATCCTAGTGCACAAAACACAAAAACGACAGCGATTCTTATAAAATGACACAAAGCTATGTTATATAAATTTACGTAACTGCTGTGTCTCAGTATAGTAGAGATACATTAATGGCTGGAGCCATTATGAGAGATATCCTGGAGGAGGAGAATTATGAAAAGAAGGGGTCAGGGATTTAAATTCAGCCTGGTAACCATGTTCCTGTTAGCGGTGGTTCTGACGGGGTGCGGCAACAACAATACGGCGTCGAATACGAATGGGGCGGCCACAGAGGCGCCTGCGGCAACGAATGCGGCAGCAGCCACCGAGGCAGCAGCAACAACAGAGCCGGCAGCAGAGAAGCCGACGGTTGCGTTTGTCTATATCGGGCCTCCGGGTGACGGCGGATATACGTATCAGCATGATCAAGGCCGCCTGTACATGGAGAAGGAACTGGGCATTAAAGCGGATTTCGTGGAAAATGTACCGGAAAGCGCCGATGCTGAACGCATCATCACTGAACTTGCCCAGAACCATGACATTGTCTTCACCACAAGCTTCGGATATATGGATTTCACCTTGAACGTAGCCAGTAAATTCCCTAACGTGAAGTTCCTTCATGCCTCCGGTTACAAAACAGCCGATAACATGGGGACTTACTTCGGCAAAAACTATCAGGCAAGTTATCTGTCCGGTATCGCGGCAGGCAAAATGACGACAAAAAATCATCTTGGTTATGTTGGAGCCTTCCCGATCAGCGAAGTTATTTATAACCTAAATGCTTTTACCCTGGGAGCACAAAGTGTAAACCCTGATGTCAAAGTGGATGTAGTATGGACCAACACCTGGTATGACCCTGCTACTGAACGTCAGGCGGCAATCAGCCTGCTGGATAAAGGCGCAGATGTTCTGCTGGCTTACCAGGATTCACCGGCTACGCTGCAGGCTGCTGCAGAACGCGGAGCTTTTGCCGGAGGAAATGACTCTGACATGAGCAAATATGCACCGGACAACTATTTGACCAACCCTGTATGGAACTGGGGCCCTTATTACGTAAAAGCCGTTCAATCCGTTATGGATGGAACCTGGAAGAGCGAGCAGTACTCCGGCGATATGGCCGATGGTATGGTTGAGCTTGCGCCGTTCGGCAGCAAGGTTCCGGATGATGTGAAGCAACTAGTGGAAGATGCCAAAGCCAAAATCATCAGCGGAGAGCTGGATGTATTCACCGGCCCGATCTCGGACAACAAAGGAAATGTAGTGGTTCAAGACGGCCAAAAGCTGACGCTTGAAGAAGTGCTTTCCATGAACTGGCTGGTTAAGGGAGTAGAAGGTACCATCCCGCAATAACAATTGATTTGAATTGAATACAGCACGGCCTTATGGGTGGGGCGGGTTCCGTATGTCGGAATCTTCCCCACCCGTACTACAACTATAAAGGAAAGGAGCTTCCCACAATGCAGGACCATTCGGTTGAAATGCGCGGGATAGTGAAGAAGTTCGGTTCTGTAACGGCCAGCGATCAAGTCGATTTTTCGGCAAATGCGGGTGAGATTCACGCGCTGCTTGGTGAGAACGGAGCAGGAAAAAGCACAGTCATGAGTATGCTGTCAGGTGTGTACAGGGCGGATGCGGGGGAGATCCTCATTCACGGCAAACCAGCCAAAATCCGTTCTCCTAAAGATGCGGCACTCCTCGGGGTAGGCATGGTATTTCAGAACTTCAGACTGGTGCAAAGTCTCACGGCAGCGGAGAACATCGTGCTTGGCGAAAAGTCGTCTTTCTGGCGTGGCAGCAAGTGGATCAAGCATAAACATGAAGAGATTGAGGCGCTCGGAGAACGGTTTGGCCTCAAATTTCCGGTTGACCGGCCGATCTGGCAATTGTCTGTCGGTGAACAGCAGCGTGTTGAAATCGTCAAAACCCTGTACCGCGGTGCAGATATTATTATTCTCGATGAGCCGACCTCGGTGCTGACACCGGGAGAGGCGGAGCAGCTGTTTGAAACCCTCAAGGTGATGAAGCAGACGGGGAAGACGGTAATCATGACGACTCATAAAATGAAGGAGGTCATGGCTTCCTCCGACCGGATCTCGGTGATGCGCAAAGGGAAAATGATTGCCACTCTGGAGACGGCCAAGACGGATGAGCTGGAGCTGGCCCGGCTGATGGTGGGCAGAGAAGTCACGATCAGCCGTCAGGAGCGCGAGGCTACTGCAGGTGAACCCCTGCTGGTTGTTAAGGAGCTGGATGTTGCTGCCGATCATGGGCGCAAGGCGCTCGATGCCCTGTCGCTCACCGTACGTGAAGGCGAGATCGTAGGGGTGGCCGGTGTGGCCGGCAACGGGCAGAAGGAGCTGGCCGAGGTGCTGACCGGGCTTAGAACGTGGAAGACGGGCGAGATTATTTTTGACGGCAGTCCTGTAAAAACAGCCTCGGTGAGAGGTGCCATCGATTCGGGAATCTCGCATGTGCCGGAAAACCGGATGAAGAGCGGTCTGGCCGGACGCCTGGGCTCCGTTGACAATCTGCTGTTCAAGTCTTACCGCAGTAATGAGCATTCGAAATTCGGCTTCCTGAAGGCTGCGAAGAACCGTTCCTGGTCACAGGAGCTGGTCCTCCGCTTCAATGTGAAGACACCGGAGCTGGATACCCCGGTGCAGCAGATGTCAGGCGGAAACCAGCAGAAGCTGCTGTTCGCCCGCGAGGTCAGCCACCAGCCGAAGCTGATGGTTGCCGTTCATCCGACCCAGGGGCTGGATGTCGGCGCTACAGCCGGTGTCCACGAGCTGCTGATGGAGCTGCGGAGCTCCGGCAGCGGCGTGCTGCTGATCTCCGAGGATCTGGATGAGCTGCTGCAATTGTCTGACCGCATTCTGGTCATATACAACGGTTCAATTATAGGTGAAAGCGATCATGAGCATGCGGACCGGGAACAAATCGGACTGATGATGGCCGGAATCCGGAACATGGAGGGGAGCGCCGTATGAGTCCGAATACTGGAAGCAATACTGCAGTGCTGGAGCCCTCACCGGGGAAAAGCGGGAAATGGTACTCCCTCAGGCTGGAATACGATTCAAGCCGTACCCGTTCACCGTGGTGGACACCTGTTCTGTCAGTTATTCTGGCGCTGCTGCTCTGTGCGGTGTTCATTGCCGCCAATGGCATGAGCCCGCTGGTGGTATACGAAAAAATGTTCCGCGGAGCCTTCGGAACCTCCTACGGCTTCACAGAAACCATGGTAAAAGCCATTCCGCTATTGCTATGCGGACTTGGTATCGCGGTGGCTTACCGGATTTCCGTCTGGAATATCGGGGCGGAAGGCCAGCTGACTGTAGGTGCTATGGCGGCTACAGCGGTAACGATTTATTTCCCTGATCTGTCTTCGTTCTGGTCGATCACGCTAATGCTTGTCTTCGGTACGGCGGCCGGGGCATTGTGGGGTCTGATGACCGCCGTTCCGCGGACGCATTTCGGTGTCAACGAGCTGATTACATCGCTGATGCTGAACTATGTGGCTCTGCTGGCTCTGGACTATGTGGTCTTCGGACCGTGGAAGGACCCGAAGGGCTTCAACTTCCCGGGTTCACCTATGTTCACCGCTGCACAGTCGCTGCCGGTCCTGGGAAGCACGCGGCTGCATATCGGACTGATCTTCGGGCTGGTGGCCGTCCTTATCTATTATCTGATGATCAAATTCACCCGCTGGGGTTATGAGCTGCGCCTGATCGGTGCCAATCCTACTGCTGCCCGCTACGCGGGGATTCATATCAAGAAGCATATCATTATCGTCATGCTGATCAGCGGCGGCCTGGCCGGTATTGCCGGCATGGCTGAGGTCTCGGGGGTTACACATAAGCTGATGCAGGGGATATCACCCGGTTATGGCTATACGGCAATCATCGTGGCTTGGCTTGCCAAGCTGAACCCGCTGGGTCTGATTGTCACCTCCATTCTGTTCGGCGGACTGATCGTCGGCGGCTATAGTGTACAGACCATCGGACTGCCTTCGTCCATATCGGAAATGCTGCAGGGTGCGATCCTGTTCTTCCTGATTGCCGGCGACATGATTCACCGTTTCCGCATCCGCCGGAGCGCATAACAGCATTCGCTTAGAGAAGGGAGTTTACCCATGGATTTCACTACACAGTTATTAATAGCAGCTATATCCGCCGGAACACCGCTGCTGCTGGCTACACTGGGAGGCATTCTGACCGAACGGGCCGGAATCATTCAGCTCGGTGCGGAAGGGCTGATGCTGATGGGGGCGGTGACGACCTGTATCGTCTACATCCGCAGCGGGAATCTGATTCTTGCCCTGCTCGCGGCTGTAGCCATTACTGCGCTTCTGGGTATGGTGCATTCCTTCCTTACAGTTACCCTCCGGGCGAACCAGACAATGTCAGGTCTTGCCATGACGCTGTTCGGCAGCGGACTCAGCGCCTATCTCGGCAAGTCTATCAGCGGTATTCCGCTTCCGGGCACTTCACCCAAGCTGGATCTGGGGGCGTTGAAGTCGGTTCCGGTGATCGGGGATATTTTCGGCCGGATGGATTATCTGACCTGGTTCAGCCTGCTGCTGGTGCTGGTGCTGCATCTGCTGATCCACCATACCTCATGGGGCCTGCATCTGCGGGCAGTCGGAGACAATCCGGCTACAGCGGACGTCATGGGCATCCGTGTACAGCTGATCCGCTATAGCTACGTTACAGCCGGAGCTGCACTGATTGGTCTTGCCGGGGCAGACATGGTGCTGGCCTATGCCCCGACCTGGAATGAAGGCCTTACGGCCGGCCGGGGCTGGATCGCCGTCGGGCTGGTGATTTTTGCCAGATGGAATCCGCTGCGTGCGCTCTTCTGCGCATACTTCTTCGGGGCACTCGATTCCCTGGGCTTCCGCATACAGCTGCTGGGCAGTGTGGTGCCGTCTTATTTCCTCAAAATGATTCCTTATGTCGTTACGATTCTGGTCCTGATGTATCTGGGATACCGCAACCGCAACAAGCCTTCCGGCACGCCGGAATCGCTGGGAACCCCTTATGTCCGTGAACAGCGGTTCTGAGTTGCTGAATGCTGCATAGAAGGTACAATATAAGATAGTAAGTTTACACGAGCAGGAAGTACTATAACTATCACGCGGATTTATGGAGTAATACCGGTATGGTCCATTTCATGCAGTTCGAACATCTTAAATCACTGAGAGATCTTGATGGCAAAGTAGATGGCTTGAATGCGGAAATGGGCCTTTTTCACCCTAAAGAATGTTTGAATTTAAACTATGCAAATTAGATGGATGGAGGATGAGCCATTGAATACACCTGCGGATATTGTGACACTGGAACAGATCAACAGCATGGGACAACCGGAATTTGTAGATAGCCTTGGAGGTATATTCGAACATTCGCCCTGGGTTGCGGAAGGCGCCTATAGTGAGCGTCCATTTGAATCCGTGCAGCACCTGCATGACACTATGGTGGAAACGGCGCGGAGGGCGGATCGAAGCCAGGTACTTGCGCTGCTTAGAGCCCACCCTGATCTGGCAACAAGGCTGCAGGTCACTCCGCTATCGGCGGCAGAGCAGCAGGGGGCCGGTCTGGACCGGCTGACACCGGAGGAATTCAAGCAGCTTACGGAGCTGAATGCCGCCTATACCGAGAAATTCCAGTTCCCGTTCATTCTGGCTGTGCGCGGCAAAAATAAAGATGACATTATCAACGCCATCCGTGAGCGGGTGGACCGCAGCCTGCAGGAAGAATGGGATCAGGCGCTGCAGGAGATCGGCAAGATTACCCGTTTCCGGCTGAAGGACCTGCTGGCGGAGGAATAGGACATAGTGCAAGAGGCCTCATCCGATCCGCACTCTACAGCATACTTGCTTCTAACAAATCAGCAGGAGGTGTCATTCATGCCCGGAACCAGCGGCTTAATCCTTAGTATGGAGAGAAGAATGGACAAAAAAATGAGCAAAAGGCACAGAAGTCAGTACGCGGGAAATAACGCAGAAACGCTTCTGCCGGAATCGGAAGTCCGCTGCATCAATAGATGCAGCAGGCCTGGGGGGTGCCTGTCATGAGCGGGCGGTTAACGACTCATGTGCTGGACCTGTCGCAAGGGAAGCCTGCAGCGGGCATGTCGCTACAGCTATGGAGATTCGGTGAGGTAATGCCCGTGCTGTTATGCGAGGCTGTCACGAACAGTGACGGCAGATTGGACGCTCCCCTGCTGGCAGGGGAAGAACTGCTGGCCGGAAGCTACGAGCTGGTCTTCATGGCCGGCGACTACTTCAGGAGTGCTCAGGCGGGTGCTGGCGGTGAACCGGCAGGGAGTGGCAGCATGTTCCTTGAGCATATCCCGATCCGCTTCAACATTCCGGACCCGGCAGAGCATTATCATGTGCCGCTGCTGGTTGCACCGGGAGGATACAGCACATACCGCGGCAGTTAAATGTAACGATACAAATACGAATACCATTACTAATACCATTACTAATACCACTAGACCGGAGGTGGCCGTTTCATGGAGGAATCCTATGAGCTTATTATCAGGAATGGGGATGTTGTACTCCCCGGAGAAGTCCGTAAGCTGGATATCGGTGTGAAGGACGGCAGAATCGCTGCCCTGGGCGAAGCGCTGCACGGCTCACCTGCCACTACAATTATTGATGCAGCAGGACAATATGTGCTCCCCGGCATGATTGATATGCATGTTCATTTCAATGAGCCGGCGTTCGGCCATTGGGAAGGCTTCCGCAGCGGATCGGCTTCCCTTGCCGCTGGAGGCTGTACCTGTTATGCGGATATGCCGCTTAACGGTAATCCGCCGACTGTAAATATAGAAGCACTCCGCTTGAAGACAGATGCTGCAGCCGGGAATTCGGCGGTGGATTATGTGCTGTGGGGCGGACTCGTGCCCGGCAATCTGGAAGACCTGGAGGAGCTGGCAGCGGCAGGTGTTACCGGCTTCAAGGCGTTTATCTCGAATCCCGGCGGCGAAGGCGAAGGCCGGTTCCGCGAGGTGGATGACGACACCCTGTATCAGGGGATGGTCCGCATCGCCGCAATCGGCGGCATTCTCGCCCTGCATGCGGAGAGTGAGGAGATGACCTCGGCGCTCGGAGCAGCTGCACTCCGCGAGGGGCGGAGCACTGCGCGTGATTTCGCCGCCTCCCGCCCGCCCGAAGCGGAGCTTGAGGCTGTTGCCCGGGCACTCCTATATAGTGAACGGACCGGCTGCCGGCTGCATTTCGTGCACATTAGCACCTCCGCAGCCTTGGAGCTGATTCACGAGGCCAAGCAGCGGGGGCTGGATGTGACAGCGGAGACCTGCCCTCATTATCTGATTCTGAACGAGGACAGCATGGAGGAGCTGGGGCCGCTGGCGAAATGTGCTCCGCCGCTGCGCAGCAGCGGGGAGCGGGAACGGCTGTGGCATGCGGTGGCTGCAGGCCTGGTGGATCTGATTGCTTCGGATCATTCCCCTTGTCCGGCGGAATTGAAGCTGGCGCCCGGCTTGTCTTTTTTTGAAGCCTGGGGAGGAATATCGGGGGCGCAGAGCAGTCTGGAGCTGATGTTCCACGAGGGTGTCCAGGTGCGCGGCCTGCCGGTCACACAGATCTCTGCGCTATTGTCGGAGCTGCCTGCCCGGCGTTTCGGGCTGGAGCAGCGCAAAGGCTCCATCGCTCCGGGGCTGGATGCCGATCTGGTGCTGCTTGACCCGAATGCGAATTATACCCTGCAGGCGGAGGATTTATATTACCGCCACAAGCATAGTCCTTATGCCGGTATGACCTTATCCTGCAAGGTAACGGCAACCCTCTCCCGCGGCAATGTGGTTTATACCGCCGGAGAAGGCATTGTTGCAGCGGATGGCGGTGAATGGCTGCGGATCTCCAGCCGCCAGCCGGCCCGGTGAAGCTGCCGGTCCGGCATGTCCCGGCCGGAGAGATGCTGAAGCTGCTGGATGAACTCGCAGCCTTCAGTGCTCCCGGCCCGGGGGTTACCCGGCTGCTGTACACGCCGGAGTGGTACCGGGTCCAGCATTTTTTGCAGGAGAGAATGTCTGGATTCGGACTTGAGGTCAGAACGGATGAGGTCGGAAATGTATACGGCAAGCTGGCCGGATCAGTGGTAACGGATAAAGTAATTCTAACCGGCTCACATATCGATACGGTGGTGAACGGCGGACGTTATGACGGTGCTTACGGAGTAGCTGCTGCTGTAACTGCACTGCATTATCTGCAGATGACCTTTGGCCAGCCGCTGCGGACGCTGGAGGTGGTGTCCTTTTGTGAGGAGGAGGGCAGCCGCTTTCCGCTGACGTTCTGGGGTTCCGGCAATGTTACAGGGCTCTACGACGGGAGTGAGCGTGAGAACTGTGCAGACGGCGAAGGGGTAACGCTTGGAGCGGCGATGGCTGCCTGCGGTCTGGGCGGCAGCATTGAAGCCTCCGGAGCTAGCCATTATAATACTTCAGAGAGTGGCGGCACTGCCTTCGGACACAGTCCGGTCCGCAGTGATATTGCCGCCTACGTTGAACTGCATATTGAACAGGGGATTATTCTGGAACGGTCGTTCCAGGAGATCGGGGTGGTGCAGGCGATCGCCGGTCAGCGGAGATACAAGGTCAAGGTGTGCGGCACAGCCAATCATGCCGGAACAACGCCGATGGGACTGAGGCAGGATGCATTGGCAGGCAGCGCAGAAATGCTGCTGGCACTGGAGCGTTCCGCTGTGGCAGAAGGGGACCCGCTGGTGGCAACAACGGGCAGGCTGGAAGTCTATCCGGGGACGCCGAATGTCATTCCGGGCGAAGTTCAGTTCACGCTGGATATCCGGCATAGCGAAGCCGTGACACTGGAGCGCTTTTGCTTAGGGATGCTTGATAAGTTCACAGCGATTGCCGGCAGGCGCGGTCTGATTCTGGAGGTGCTGCCTCTGCTGGCTACAACTCCTGCACCTATGGATACGGAGCTGTGCCTGTCTCTGGAACAAATCTGTGTGGAGCAGGGGCGGTCGTACCGGAGCATGGTCAGCGGGGCGGGGCATGATGCCCAGCTGTTCGCGCCGCGCTGCCCGTCGGCAATGATATTCGTGCCCAGCCGGGGAGGGGTCAGCCATTCTCCTGATGAATATACTTCACCGGAAGAGCTGGCTGCGGGACTCGAAGTACTGACGGCAATCTTATATAAATTGGCTTATACAGAGAACTGAAGCTCAGGGGGTTCTTGAGAAGGTGGAATTCCGGAGATTCAGGAGATTCAGAGAGACGAGAGGGGGAGAGAGTGATGAAGCGCTACGAAGATTTGTCGCCGTCCTTGCGGTGTATTATGACTCCGGGACCGGTGGAGGTTGATCCTCGTGTGCTGCGGGCCATGTCTTATCCGGTATTGGGACAATTCGATCCCGAGTTCACGGATATTATGAACGAGACGATGGAGATGCTGCGGGAGCTGTTTGCTACAGGCAATAAGTGGGCCTATCCGGTGGACGGTACATCACGCTCCGGGATTGAAGCGGTAATGGTCAGTCTGATTGCTCCGGGAGACCGGGTGCTGATTCCGGTTTTCGGACGGTTTGGACATCTGCTGCATGAGATTGCCGAGCGCTGCGGTGCTGAGGTGTTCACTATTGAGCAGACCTGGGGCAGCGTGTTTCCGCCGGAGGATGTGATCGCGGCGATCCGCAGCTTCAAGCCGGATGTGGTGGCGATTGTCCACGGGGAGACCTCCACTGGACGTGTGCAGCCGCTGGCCGAGATCGGGCGGGCTTGCCGTGAGCAGGATGCCCTGCTGATTGTCGATGCAGTGGCGACCATTGGCGGGGTGCCTGTGGAGACGGATGCCTGGATGCTGGATGCCGTGGTCGGCGGAACGCAGAAATGTCTGTCTGTCCCTTCGGGCATGTCCCCGGTCACCTATAACGAGCGTGCCGAAGCCAAGCTGCTGAAGCGCAAACAGGTAGAGAGGGGGCTTAGAACCGGCGGCGATGAGGCAAGCGAGCTGCCGGTTGTCCGCAGCAACTACTTTGACCTCGGCATGCTGCAGGATTACTGGAGTCCCCAGCGGCTGAATCATCATACGGAGATGACCTCCATGCTGTACGCATTGCGTGAGGGGCTGCGGCTGGTGCTGGAAGAAGGGCTGGAGGCCCGTCATGCCCGCCATAAGCATCATGAGCGAGCACTTGTGGCCGGCCTGACCGCAATGGGTCTGGAGCTGTACGGTGATCCGGAGAGCAAGCTGACGGTAGTCACCTGTGTGCTGATTCCGGAGGGAGTGGACGGGGAGTCGGTGCGTTCCATGCTGCTGAACCATTTCGGGATAGAGATTGCCAGCTCGTTCGGTCCGTTAAAAGGCCAGATCTGGCGCATCGGCACGATGGGCTTCAGCTGCCGGGAGAATAATGTGCTGCGTCTGCTTGGAGCACTGGAGGCGGCGCTTGTACGCCACGGATTCTCCGTTCCGGCCGGCCAGGGTGTTCAGGCGGCACTTGACGTATACGAGACAAAAGTAAGATAATCATAAAAATGCGCTAAGTGGTGAAAGGTAAGCAGCACAAGTTGCGATCCGGAGCAGCCGGACGGCTTGTATTTTAGCTAAGTACCTCTGTATAAGCATCGTTAAGCTCCGCTTAGATAAGCAGTCAGGTCTATCTTCCTGGCGATAGTTCAAACAACGGCTTGCGACCCGTGAGGGGCGTTAGGGCCGTTTTTGCTAAATAGAATATAAATATAGGAAACCAATAACCGGAAGGGAGTGTGTATTATGACTTATACAAGAAAACCACTCGCGGACTGCGTGCCCGGACTTGTGGCTACAGCCCGCGGCGACCAGCCGGCGACACTGGTGATTACTGGCGGCAAACTGGTCAATGTATGCTCCGGAGAGATTCTGGAGGGTATGTCTGTAGCAGTACAGGGCGGACGTATTGCCTACGTTGGCAAGGATGTCTCGCATACGATCGGTGAGGGGACACAGATCATTGATGCGGCGGGCAAATACATTGCCCCGGGTCTGCTTGACGGGCACTGTCACATCGAGAGTACACAGCTGACGGCGACTGAGTTTGCCCGTGCAGTGCTGCCTATGGGCACGACCGGCGGATTCTTTGATGCCCATGAGATTGCCAATGTATTCGGGCTGAAGGGCATTAAGCTGATGCTGGATGAGATGCGTGAAACTCCGCTGGCGGCTTATATGCAGGTTGCCTCCTGCGTGCCTTCAGCAGGAGCGGAATTCGAAACGACCGGCGCATCGATCGGACCGGAGGAAGTAGCCGAGGCTTTTACCTGGGGTGAGGATGTCATTGCGCTGGGCGAAGTGATGAATTTCCCCGGCGTGGTGTACGGCGATGAGAAAATGCTCGGGGAAATTCAGGCGACCCTGCGTGCGGGTCGTTATGTGGACGGTCATTTCACCTGGCCGGCGGATGACTGGAGACTCCCGGTCTATGCCGCCGCAGGAGTAACAGGCGATCATGAGTGTGTGACGGCGGAGGATGTAATCGAACGCGTACGTCTTGGGATGTATGCCAAAATGCGCCGCGGCTCCGCCTGGCATGATGTGGCGAAGACCATCACCGCGCACACTGAGCATGGGCTCGACCCGCGACGGATGATGCTGGTGACCGACGACCGCAGCTCAGAATCGCTGCGGGATGAAGGTCATATGGATTTTGTCGTGCGGCACGCCATTTCCCAGGGCCTTAAGCCGGTCACGGCTTTTCAAATGGCAACGATCAATACCGCCGAACGGTTCGGGGTAGCCCGTGATATTGGCTCAATTACTCCGGGCTCCTGTGCAGATATCATTCTGCTGGACGGAAATCTGGCTGATGTTCATGTTGTCATGACGATTGCGGCCGGAGTGGTCGTAGCGGAGAACGGGATCATGACCGCTGAGCTGAGTCCGTACACCTACCCGGAGGAAGTGCTGGCTTCCGTGCATCTGCTGCAGCCTCCGGCTCCGGAGGACTTCGTGATCCATGCGCCAATTGCTGAAGGTATTCTGGCCACGCGGGTCATCAAAGTGATTGAGAATCATGTGGAGACCGGGGAATTGATCATCAATCTGCCGGTCACTGAGTCCAGGCTGCTGGTCCAGGAGGGCTTGTGCAAAATCGCCGTCCTGGAGCGGCATAAGGGAACCGGCAACAAATCGGTTGGCGTGGTTGAGGGGATCGGCTTCCATGAGCCTGCTGCGATTGCCATGACTGTAGCCCATGACAGCCATAATGTGCTGGTCATCGGTAATGATGATAACCTCATGGCTAAAGCTGCGGGTGCAGTAGCTGAAGCTCAGGGCGGTGTTGCGGTTATTACCGCTTCCGGAACAACTCTGTTCCCGCTGGCAATTGCCGGACTGATGTCGGCAGAGCCGTTCGAGATTGCGGCAGCCCAGTCTGCGGCCATCAGCAAAGCGCTGTATGATGCAGGCTGCACATTGAATTATGCTTTTATGACCTTGTCGCTGCTTGCACTGGCGGTCATTCCGACGTTGCGGATCTCGGATAAAGGGCTGGTGCGGATTTCGCCGGAAGAGGGGATTCAGCTGGTTCCATTGTTTGTGAGCTAAATCTGCGATCAGAAGCCGGCAAATGTCTTGCCGGATCATACAGACATCACCGAAAAGGGATGCTGCCCGCTCATTACAGAGCCTGGGCAGCATCTCTTTTTTTGCGTGTGATTTCTCTTGTCAGAATAGCCTTTACTGCTAAAATAATGACATTAATCCGGTGCGGGGCATATAATTAACCATTTCATCACAATTAGAAACATATTTTTTAAAATTTTAATGAAAAACATTAACAAATTGTGAGAAATAGTCGATAATACTTTTAAATTAGTTAAAATTATTGTCGAATCGTGTATTTGCTGAAAAATACTGAAAGTCCAAATATAAGGAACGGGGTGTATGAGATGATGAGATTAGAAACACAGGACATCGTGAATATCACCAAGAAGCAAATTACCGGTATTTTTAAAATGGAGCCGGTGGAACTGAGATTTGTCAACGACTTTCAGGGTGAGCAGTATCTCTTGACCAATGATAAGCTGCATCTCAGCAACCAGCATTATTGGGCCAAAGTAATGGATTGTGTCTTCGACAGTCATGTCAGACCTGTATTGATGTGTGAGGTGCTCTACTTCCTGCGGAATGAGTTTCTGGAGAGTGATATCAAGCTGATGTTTTCTTATGACTTTGCGGATGGGGCAGATGGGGCAGCGGTCGCTACTGCTGAAATCAGCTTCAATGATTCGCCGGAGCTGCAGCCGGGAGAGATTGCCGAATTGATTGATTTTGCGTTGACATTGCAGGATAAACAGTGGTTCGAGGAACTGACTGCCAAATATAAACAGCTGACCGCTTAAATATTATGCGGAAGGATAAGCTGACTGAATACAATTCATAGGATAAAGCCGTCCGGGCCGCAGGGGAAGTCAACCTGCGGACCAGGCGGCTTTTCTGTTGTATAGGAAATGATGATATTCGTTTGTTGGGGGGACTTAAAGGGATAAATCCCTCTGATTCCGCTGAAAGTAGGCGGTAGGGTGAAATTAAAGGGATAAATCCCTCTGATTCCGCCGAAAGTGGGCGGTAGGGTGAAATTAAAGGGATAAATCCCTCTGATCCCGCCTAAAGTGGGCGGTTGGGGGAAATTAAAGGGATAAATCCCTCTAATCCCGCAGAAAGTGGGCGGTAGGGTGAAATTAAAGGGATAAATCCCTCTGATCCCGCCTAAAGTGGGCGGTTGGGGGAAATTAAAGGGATAAATCCCTCTAATCCCGCCTAAAGTGGGCGGTTGGGGGAAATTAAAGGGATAAATCCCTCTAATCCCGCAGAAAGTGGGCGGTAGGGTGAAATTAAAGGGATAAATCCCTCTGATCCCGCCTAAAGTGGGCGGTTGGGGGAAATTAAAGGGATAAATCCCTCTAATTCATCCGTCTCTCTGCCCAAAGGAAGAAATGAGGAGCAAAAGTGCCCCTGATTCCACTGGATGCTGCCCAAAGGAAGAAATGAGGAGCAAAAGTGCCCCTGATTCCACCGGATGCTGCCCAAAGGAGGAAATGAGGAGCAAAAGTGCCCCTGATTCCACCGGATGCTGCTAAAGGGAGGAAATGAGGGGCAATAGTGCCCCTGATTCCACCGGATGCTGCCCAAGAGGTAGTCTGAATGGAGTAATGCGAAGCGGCTTTTAATCTGCATAAGCTGCTCTAGCCGTATAAACTTGCACAGGCCGCAGAAGCCCGGCTTTTACACGTTAGGGTGGTTTTTTCTTTAAATATAGAAGGAAGTATGTTTACGCCATACTTTATCCTTATATTTCCCGCTGGAACGGAAGCCTTCCCTCAAAGGACGGCATAGCCGCTTCCGCTTAGGTAATGAACGTCTCCGGAGTGGCTGATTCCGCAGCTTCTGCAGCTGGGAACCAGCCTAACGCTGTGCGGTTCACCATCCGGGCGAGGAAGTCTATCCATTCCGGGTGGTCATTCAAGCAGGGGGCGACAGTTAAATTCTCAGCTGTTCCACCGCCTGAAGCGAAGAGTTCCCGGCCTTCTACAGCCAGCTCATGCAGCGTTTCGAGGCAGTCGGTTACAAGCCCCGGGGAGAAAATCATAGGCCTCCGGATCCCGCGTCCGCTGAGCTCTTTGAGCGTATCGGCAGTAGAAGGGCCGACCCATTTCTCGGGTCCGAAGCGGGATTGGAAGGAAATCTGCCAGCGTTCCGGTGCCCAATTCATAGCCTCTGCAAGCAGGCGGCCGGTCTCATGGCATTGCTGCGGATATGGGTCTCCAGTCTTCGCATAACGGCGGGGTATTCCATGGAAGGACAGAATATAGTAATCCGGTTCTTCGTTCAGCTCGCCAAGCTTCCGGAGCAGCAGCGACTTCATCGCCGAGATATAGTCCGGCGCATCATGATAGGCTTCTATGAAGCGCAGAGCCGGCACGAAACGCTTGGAGACCTGCCCTGAGCGGCTATGCCGCCCCAGTGCGGCATAGCTTGCAGCTTCATAGACCGACGCAGTTGTGGTCGAGGAATACTGCGGGAACAGCGGCAGTACAATGATCCGTGTAATACCTGCAGCCTCCAGCTTGCGGAAGGCTTGCTGCATGCTTGGCTCACTATAGGCAAGACCTAATTCCACTTGGTAGCGGCTGCCAAGCAGTGACTGCAGCGCAGTCTGCTGAGCCCTGGAGTGGACGAGCAGCGGGGAACCTTCCTTCATCCAGATCTCCTGATACAGCTTCGCAGACCGGCGCGGCCGGGTGCGAAGGATGATGCCGCGCAGCAGAGGCTGCCAGAGCAGCGGATGATAATCAATGATTCTGCGGTCAGACAAAAAGCGCTTAAGATATGGACGAACCGCCTTGGCGCTTGGCGCGTCAGGTGTTCCGATCTGAGCAAGAATAACTCCTACGGGAGGCTGATTCATGAGCAGCAGCGGCTCCTTTCCATGAACATGACATCGTTTAAAAATATCACATATAGAGGCAGAGTTACTATGTGTTGTATCACATTATTATCATATGACGGTGTAAATGGGAGAATTTGAGAGTTAGAAGAATTGTAGTTTTGAAGTTAATTGCGAAATAGTGATGTTTCTTATAGGGTGTGTGATTTTATATACAGAGAAAAGTGTTTCAATTTTGATACCATCAAGCCAGAAATTACCGATAGCAGCCTGAAATCATCTTATGTGAATTTATTCACCTTTTTATGTGAATTGTTTCACCTTTTAAAAGATTGTATAAATGGATGCATCTTTTTTGCACACGGGATGGGTCGCGCAGGAACGGGAAAGGGGGGATGACCTCTTATGAAGAGTCAGGGTACTCTTTGTAAGAAGGAATGGAATGAACGGGAAAAACGGTTTACAAGAGCTACATACTACTGGGGATATAATAAAGGAGAATACGCATTTGAAAAAACTAATTGCTTTGACTGTAAGCGCAGCCTTGCTGCTCGCGCCAATCGCCTACACGATTAACGCACCGGCCTTGAACCTGAAGGTGGATGCGGTTTCAGCAGCTTCGGAAGAAGCTCCGGCAGCTACTGCCAAACCAGCTCCTAAACCGACTGCCAAACCAGCTCCTAAACCAACTGCAAAGCCTGCAGCAACACCTAAGGCAACCGCAAAGCCTGCGGCAACACCTAAAGCAACTGCAAAGCCTGCGGCAACACCTAAAGCAACTGCAAAGCCTGCAGCAACACCTAAAGCAACCGCTGCACCTGCAGCATCCGCCAAAGCCTCTGCTAAACCAGCAGCAACAGTTAAGCCAGCTGCTACAGCTAAGCCTGTTGCAACAGCAGCACCGGTTACTGTTAAAGAAGCCGTGTATCAAGACGGAGTCTATGTAGCCTATGGGGATGCTTATTCCAAAGGTACTGAAGGCGCTAAAGTTACAATCAAAGACGGCAAAATTGCCGACATCGAGCTGCTGAGAACCAGCCCGAAAATTATCGACCGCAACGCCCGTGATAATTACAGCGGCGTATGGGTGGCATACGGTCTTATGAAAGACAGACTGATCGGCAAAACAAGAGACGGCGCAGCAGCTGTTGACGCTGTATCCGGAGCAACCCGCTCCAGCAACGGCTGGAAATTGTCGGTTGACAGAGCGTTCGAAAGATCGCTGCAGGATAAACCGGCTGATGCTACTTATTTCGCCGGCGACCACATGGGTGTAGACCCTGAAGCCAAATATGCTGTATTCGCAAGCTATGATGCGAACAAGCTGACTGCAGTTAAGCTGTATCCGCTGACTGCAACTGGAGATTTCGCAGATGAGAAGACTTATACTGCTGAACAAACTGCAGCGATTGCAGCAATTACACCAGTGCTGTTGGCCAATGGTTCTGCGGCTAAGCCTGTAGCCGGCTTCGAAGCTGAATCCAAAGCTGCCATCAACGCATTCTGGGATGCTGAACAAAATGCCAGCATCAACAACACTTCCGCTTATGTGGACGGATTCTACTCTTCTTACGGTACAGCAAGAAGTGTAGGCGTTGAGAGAGCTGATGTTGTAATCCGCAACGGCAAGCTGGTTGATGTGAAATTGTTCAGACTTGGCACTAACCTGATTGACAGAGGCGCAACTGCTTATGCTGAAGTAGTGAAAGCTAATGCTCCTATGACTGCTAAATTGCTTGCTAACGGTTCTTATATCGCTAATTATGATGAGAAGGTAGACGGAATTTCAGGCGCTACTGAAAGCAGCCACGGCTGGAACCAGGCTGTAGAAAGAGCTTTCGAGAAGGCTCTGAAGGTATCTGCAGAAGGTAAATACTTCGACGGCAAATTTGCCGGAGTGGATAACCAGTCTAAAGTTCTTCTGCTGGTAGATGTTGCTGACGATCAAGTAACTGCTATCAAACTGAGCCTGTTCGGTACAGACGGCAAGATTATTGCTGACGACAAGCGTACGGATGCACAGAAATCCCTTGTGGATCAACTGACTGCCGGATTGCTTGCAAACGGCGTGGACACTGCTGATATCGCTGGCCAGGAAGCTGTATCTGCTGCAGCAAAGGCAGCCCTGACTGATGCCCTGACCAATGCTTCCAAAGTACAAGGCACTTATAAAGACGGCACGTTCACCGCTTACGGTGACGCGTATGACAAGGGTACAAACAAAGCTGACGTTACCCTGCGTAACGGCAAGATCGTAAATGTTGCTCTTTCCCGTGTAGGAATGAACATGGTAGACCTGGGTAAAGCCGCTTACGCTGAAGTTCAAAAAGCAATTCCGGTGCTGACAGCTAACTTCCTGGCTGCTGGTACAAGAGAAGGCGTAGCACAGGTTGATGCTGTATCGGGCGCTACCAGCAGCAGCAATGCACTTAAAGCTGCCGTTGACAGAGCTTACGGTAAAGCTGAAGTTGTTGAAACCGAAAAGGCTGCATACTTCGACGGGATCTTCATCGGTGCCAGTGCAGACAAATCCGTAAATGTAATGGTTACTACTAAGTTCAATGTTCCAGTAACTATGGTTGTTTACTACCTTGATGATAAAGGTAAAGTAAGATACAACCTGACGGATGACGAATTGCTCGTGAAATACGAAATCGAGAATACTTCTAATGGCAAAGGGCTGCACAAGTACGGATACCGTGCTGCAGCATTCGGAACGAATGATGCTCAGAAAGCAATCTCTGCCAAAGCTATTGAAGCTATCAAAGCAGCACTTGAAGCAGCTGGCAAATAATTAAATCTATCCACAAAGGGGCGTCCTTGACCATGCAAATGGTTGGGGGCATCCCTTTTTTATTTTTGCACGAACGGGCTGCAAGGGGGGATGGACATAATTAAGAATGGATATCGTATAGTAATTTAAAGGGATTTCGGATGTGAATGTCTAAACTTTAATATACACCGCAGGTTCAAAGCCTGTAAGTAATAGGAGGCTCCTCATGACATTAATTAAACAGCTATCCCCACAGGATGAATTCACCGGCTTCTATCTGCTTAGGGAACTGGTGCTCAAACAGACAAACGGTACTCCTCCAAAGGATTATTTTGATATTGTACTTGGTGATTCCAGCGGCCAGCTGTCGGCTAAATATTGGGATGTAAGTGTAACGGATAAAGAAACTTTTTTCCCTATGGCCCTGGTGAAGGTCCGCGGGATTGCCCATACTTACCGGGAGAAGCTGCAGGTCAAAATAACCAAAATCAGACTGGCGGATGAGTCCGATGGCGTGTCGCTTACCGAGTTCATCCGTTCAGCCCCTGTGCGTCCTGTGGATCTGATCCACACGATTAAGAATGCAATGGCCAGTATAACCGACCAGGAGGTCGCATCGATCGTATCCTTCTGTGTGGGGAAAGTCGAAGAGAAGCTGATGCACTATCCTGCAGCTAAAACGCATCATCATGCTTATTTTGCCGGACTGGCTTATCATATGGTGCGGATGCTGGAGATCGGGGATTTCCTGTGCAAGCAGCGCCCGTTCCTGAATCCTGATCTTATGAGAGCGGGAATTATCCTCCACGATATTGCCAAACCGGAAGAAATGATCTCGCAATTCGGCATTGTGTCGGATTATAGTGTGCAGGGCAAGCTGATCGGGCATATTTCGATGGCTTCGAGCTGGATTACAGAGGCAGCAATCCGCACCGGCATTGATCTGGAGTCGGAGAAGGTATTGGCCCTGCAGCATCTGGTCCTATCACATCATAATCTGGGTGAATGGGGAAGTCCGGTGCAGCCGCAGACCGCAGAAGCAGTCGCTTTGCATCATATAGATGCCATGGACGCCAAGCTACAGATGGTGGAGGATGCTCTTGATACCACTCCGGAAACTGAGGAATGGACACCGTTCATCCGCGGGCTGGAGAATAAGGCAGTATACCGGATGAAAATTTGAGGCTGTGCTGTAACGCATAAGAGAATAACAAACACCCCCAAGCCACCATTGCGGCTTGGGGGTGTTTGTTCATGCCATAAGGGGCATGAATTCTATGATTTGCGGGCAGACGGAGGAATGCTGCCGGCTGTTCGTACTATTTCTGCTGTTTCTATTGTTGCGGCTGATTCAGCAGCAGACTCAGCCGCAGCTTCAGGAGGTTCCACCTCAAGACCATAATGATTACACAGGTCACGGAGTCCGCCCGGGAATCCCTCTCCAATGGCAACAAATCTCCATTTGTCCTTGTACCGGTAGAACTCGCCTATGACCATTGCCGTCTCAAGGCTTATGCCCTGGCCAAAGGGAAAAGAGGCCAGCCTGGTTCCCGTCTGGGAATCAATTAGTGAAGCGGAGGCGTTATTGATCTGGCCCGGGTTCTGGCCGGAAGCCTCCCCATAGAGTGTGAAGGTCAAAGCGATCCGCGTAATGGACGCAGGCAGCTTCGCCAGTTGAAGATGCAGATATCCCGCGTTTGGAGCAGGCTTCGAGTAGAATACAGAACCGCTGGGGTCTTCCATGTTTCCATAGAAGACAAAATCCTGATCCTGTCCGCAGCGTCCTGTCTCTCGAAGCAGGAAAGCAGAGGTGTCGGGCTCCATGGCGGAAAGCGTTGAATCCCACTCCACAGACATGAGAATTCTCGAAGCACTGAGCTTACCGCCGATATCCACCCGCTGGCCTCTCACCAGCACGGGTACAGCTTGAACTTCAGGGACAGGCGGTGTTGCAGCCGGGAGACCTGCAGAAGAAGTCAGACGCTGAGTGGATACGAGGGGAGCTCCGTGATCAGGTACAGCCGGGCTTACGGGAATTTCCGTCTTTGCAGCAGTCTTCGGGGCCGCCGGTTTCTTGGCGGCTTTCTTGGGGGATGCCTTGAAGGCAGTATAACCGCCCGCATACATCGTGCCTGCCTGGTAGCCCTGGCTGCCGGCTAAGAGGAGGGGATCGAACTGCTGCCATTGCTCCATCAATTTCAATAGAATGAGTGCCGAAGCTCTGGCATCATCCAGCGCATCATGGTGCTTCAGCCTAATGCCGAAATGCTCGGAGACTACATTCAGTTTATGGGAGGGCAGCTCCTGAAGCATTTTTTTGCCCAGCAGGTAGGTACACATATATTTGAAATCCGGATAGCTGAATAACGAATCATCCAGGCAATAACGCAGAACACTCATATCGAAGGAAGCATTATGCGCAATCACAATCTCGCCTTGCAGCAGCGGTTCAATCGTGGGCCACAGCTCTGCGAAGGTAGGTTTGCCTTTAACCATTGAGGGCGTAATTCCGTGTATCGCGATATTCATTCCGTCGAACCTCTGCCGCGGGTCAATCAACCAGTCATATTCTGCGGTGACCACACCATTTCTAACCTGAACAAGCCCCAATGCGCAAGCGCTGGAGCGGCTGGAATTGGCTGTTTCAAAGTCTATTGCTGTAAAATCCATAGGTAAAGCCCCTTATCTATCATGTATAAGGTTCATATTAAAGGAGCGCAGAGAGAATTACAATCCAGCAGAATGTACAAAACGCAGCGGATATGGTATGCCTTATCTATGAACTGCTGGAATATGCTGCTATAACGGGGAGATGAGAGACTTGCAGCTGTTAAAAGGCCAAAAAGTAGATATCACCAAGGGAAAGGGCGTCCGTGATCTAACTATCCGGTTGCGCTGGAATACGGAGCATGCCGGAATCAGTGTGGATGCAGCAGCCTTTTTGTTGTCGGGGCAGAACCGGTGTGAACGGGACGAGGATTTTATATTTTACGGTAATCCGGTATCAAGGGATGGAACGGTAAGTCATACGGCAGAGGGGGAGAACGAGGAGAGCCTCTTGATTTCATTATCCGGAATTCCGGAGCAATATGCCCGGATTGCGGTGACGTTGACGATCTACGAGGGGGAGCAGCAGAATCTGCGGATGAAGGAGCTGTCCGGACTGCAGCTGTCACTGATGGACCACAAGAACGGTGAGGAATTATACCGGTTCGATTATGGAACGGATCTGTCCGACGAGACAGCAGTGGTGGCCGGGGAGCTGTACCGTCATCAGGGAGAGTGGAAATTCAGCGCGGTCGGCAGCGGTTTTAACGGAGGATTAGCTGCGCTCTGCAAGAGCTATGGGCTTGAGGTTGAACCGGAGGCAGGCAACGAAGCAGCAGCTACAGCCGAACTGGTGGAGAAGACGGAGACGATCGAGAAGGTATTGGAGAAGGCGGAGGGGGAGGTAGATGAAGTAGAGAAGGCGGAGAAAGTAGAGAAAGTAGAGAAAGTAGAGAATGTAGAAAAGTCGGAGACCATCCTTCCGCAGACTGCACCGGCCGCCGATGTCAACGTCCTGTCATCCATAGATTTGCGCAAGAAAATTGTCGGGTTCACCCTGGTCAAAAAACAGCTGACCGATGTAAAAGCCAGAGTGGGAATTGTGCTGGACATCACCGGCTCCATGAGAAACCTCTATTCCAGCGGTATCGTGCAGGAAGTAGTGGAACGTATTCTGGCCGTAGCCTGTCAATTGGATGACAACGGTTCGCTGGATGTGTGGGTGTATGATACGGAATTCAGCAGGCTGCCGCCGGTAACGGAACGGGATCTCGGGAGCTATGTCTTCAATCATATTATGAACAACGATTCAATCCATAAGTTCGGACGCAACAATGAGCCGCCGGTGATGGAGGATGTGATTCAGAAATACACCCGCGAGGAGAAGGATACAACTCCGGTTTTCATTATTTTTATTAATGACGGGGGCGTAGTGAAGCCAACCAAAAAAGTAATTATGGCAGCTTCCGCGCTGCCGATCTTCTGGCAGTTTGTGGGGATCGGTGATTCTGATTTCGAGGTACTGAAGCAGCTCGACACGATGGGCGGAAGGCTGGTGGATAACGCAAACTTCATCCATCTGGACCGCATAGAAGAAGTGAACGACGAGCAGCTCTATGATCAGCTGTTGAATGAATTCCCGCAGTGGCTGAAGGCGGCGAAGGCGAAGCGGATTCTCTAGCAGCGAACACCAGTATGGCGTACGCCTGTATGGTGTTTACGCAGTATAGTGTTTATCTATAGCCGTCCTCACCTGTATGGAGCTCACACTGGATAGCGTTTATTTTAGCCGTATTTACCACTATAGCGCTCACCAATATTCTACCTTCACACTGTATAGGCATTATTGTTGTACTTTTTACAACTTTGACTCGGAGATAGGTGGGCGTTCGGGAAGATTGTTGTATGAAATACAACAATCTTTCCCGCTAAGCGGCTTAGAGGAGGAGGAATGCTGTATTTTATACAGGCGTGTTGATTCCCCATATTATGGAATGAATATAATTCCCAAAATGCTCTTGTTCCTGAGTAGACTCAGTTGAACCTGCCACTCCAGCGGAAGACTAAATATACGCCAATGCTGCATAAATTCCCAAAGGGTCAGTTGAGCAAAGGCAGGCACGTTGGAGTGGATTTCATCATAAACGCGTCTCAGAAGCACATAGACAGCAAGGGCCACAAACAATTGGCTGTATACTGCATTTTCGGTGGTTCCAAATAGACATGGCACGTTCAGATGCTGTTTAATCCAGCGGAAAAAGACTTCAATTTCCCAGCGTGCCTTGTAGATTTCGGCGATTACATGAGCGGACTCTTTTCTCAAATCGGTCACGACCCGTACGACTTCCCCCCGGTCATTTTCAAATTCTACGACCCGGTGGCGCTGAGCGGATTGGCACTTCCCTTGACCGATATAACAAGTCATATCACGAACAATTTTCGTTTCTCCCTCTGCGGGTCGCTGGAGGTTTCTCGGCTTCACCAAATGGAGATTGTCTTTGAGTCGAATCACAAACGACTGGCCCTGGAGCACATATTGATCCAATCTGCTAATTTTTCCATACGCCCGATCCTGTACCAAAATGTAGTCCGTATCTGCCAAAACTTCTCCAAACGGAGCGTCATTGCGCTTCGCAATCGATTCCTCCACGTTCACGGGTAAACGCTGACCTTGCGAAAGAGCGACATGCAGCTTAATGCCCCCTCTAAATTTTTTGTACGAGGCCCAAGGCATTCGGGAATTCGCCGCCGTGACCGTCGTCGAGTCAATCAGCAGAAGATCTTTAGGAAGATTCAGATGCCGCCGGGTTTGTCGGTTACATTTCTTGACGAGCAGTTGAAAGATACGTTTGAAGATTTCGTAAGGGACTTCACCGGCCTTGCCGGAAAGGGTGGAGTAATGAATCTCAGGCAAGTCAAAGTTTGGGCCTAAGCGGGCACTTTGCCGGAAGCCGTCCCATTTGTGGTAGCAGGCTTGGACAAAGTAATCGAGTAGCAACCCGACGGTCATTTTGGTTCCACTATCTACGTAGTCCTTGGTTTGTCCAGTCACCATTTGGACTTCTTCCGGTGTTAATACTTGTTTGAAAACGGCTAAAAATGGGGTATATTTATTCATGAGGTCGCCTCATTTCGGTTTGGTTTGGTCGTACTTACCATTACCCGAAATGGCGGCCTTTTTCGTCCCTTTTTTTGGGAAATCAACACGCCTATATTTTATACAACAATTTTGGATTAGGGCCGAGATTATGAGGAAAATGTTGTATTTTGTGCAGGATTTTTTAAATATCCCGGATTTCCATCATAATTAGCGGACTTGCATCATAATTTGATCCCCACCATAATCACTGGACTCCACTACTATCAGCGATTACATATCTGCGGCTAAAATAAACTAAACCTCCCCGCCTGGGCGGAGCTATAGGCTCCTGCTAAAATAAAAGTCTGCCTATCAGCGCTACGACCTATCAGCGCCGCGCCTATCAGTCCCGGCCTGTCAGCTAGGCCGCCATCAGCGCAGCTAAGTACTCCTGCTCGGGTTTTATCTTGCAGGCGGGTTTCTTTCAGCACAATCCCTGCATACTTTATCCTTATATTCCCGCTGGAAGGGTTACCGTCCCCTAAAGGACGGCGGGACGTTTCCGCTCAGGCTGTGGAGGTGGAGGTTTGTTGCGTCTGCACGCCAGCGGAGACGGGAAGCTCCAGGCGGTATCCTTTGACCAGCGTGTCCCCGTTCTTAATATCCGTTTCATAAGCCCGCTGGAAGCCGAGCTTCTCGTACAGCCTGATTGCGGATGCCATCATGTCCGAAGTGTGGAGATTCAGGCTGGCTGCTCCAAGCAGCACCGATTGTCTGGCGGCCTCGCTGATCAGCAATCTGGCAACCCCGCGTCCACGGACAGCCGGAGAAACAGCGAGCAGACGGATGATCGGCGTATGGATACCCAGCTCCGGTCTGCCGTAAGCGGCCTCTGAAGAGGTGAACAGCAGCACACTGCCTATGATCTGCCCATCCAGCTCCGCTACAATCCGCGAGACCGGAGCATTGCCATGGACGGAATCAAGAATGGAGTCGCGGTACTCCACCCAAAAAGGTTCGGGCAGCACGGCTGAATATTCACTGTAAGCCTCAAGCAGAACTCCTGCGATAGCCTCGCGGTCAGCCTCTGCGGCTTCACGGATTACAATTTCTGCTGAATGATTCATCGGATACCTCCTGTTCAGAAATGGAATGTGACGCTTATTATAAACTACAATTCCGATGAATATAAGAGGAATTTAACAAAACCGATTAACAGATAGAAAAGTTCTATCTGTTTTTGTGATCTATGTAATGGTTTTTGCTGTATATTACACGATAAGTCAGTTGACAAAAAAAGGGCCGGTGACTAAGATATAAACAAAATCTATACACCCGTACGGCATTAATTCCTTGTTAATCAATTGGAATAGTTAATTTAAATAAAGTTGTGGAGGAGGACTACGCTTGAACATCGAGAATATTGAAGCCTTTGTCTACATCAACCACTACGGAAGCTTCAACAAAGCGGCAGATGTACTCTACATCTCCCAGCCGACCGTGACGGCCCGAATCCAGTCGCTTGAACGGGAGCTGGACTGCAGAGTGTTCGACCGGCTGGGCAAGCAGATTAACCTTACGGATAAAGGCCGCCAGTTCCTTCCTTACGCGCAGCAGATTCTGCAGGTCTACCAGAACGGTAAACATCAGATCCAGTCGAAGGGCCAGATTCCGGATGAACTTAGAATCGGCAGTACGGTATCGGTCTCCAATTATCTGATGCCGCAGCTCCTGCAGCATCTGAAGCGGCAATATCCGCATATCCGCTTCAAACTGACAACCTCATCCACCGATTCATTAATTGAGAAGCTGAAGGCGAAGGAGATTGATCTCGCTTTTATCCGCAAAGTGGTCAATCCGGCCATTCAGTCGTTCCCCTTCTGTGAGGATCCAATCTCGCTGTATGTATATGCCGGTCATCCGCTGGCCCGCCAGGGCCGTGCCTCCATCCAGGAGATCCGGGAGGAGACTCTTGTATTCTTCGAGTGCGGCTCGCTGGACTGGATGCGCCTGCACCGGGTATTCGAGAGCATGGAGCAGCCGCCGGACATTGTGTATCAGGTGGATAATCTGGAGACAGCCAAGAAGCTCGTGCTGAGGCAAGCGGGGATTTGCTTCCTTCCGGCCCTCAGTGTACAGGAGGAAGTGGAGGCGGGAACACTGATCAGGGTGGATATCGCTGAGACGGAAGGGATTTCCCTGCGGACCAGCCTGATCTCGCTGAACGGGGAGAATGCGGAATTCATTGAGTCGCTGCTGGAACTGGCGGTGGGCCGCAGTAAGCCGGATCGACTTCTTGTATAACAGTATTAAAAAACTCTATTAGCGCATGGCTACATGCAGTGATAAAGTTAATTGCATATAATCACCACTAAACAGATAGGGATTATCTAAATTGAGGAACGGGGGCATGAAATGAGCGAGGTATACCGGCAGGCCGGAGAGAAGGACGCCCAACAGCTGCTGGATGTGACCTATCGTGCCTATCAGCTGATCCGCGAGCTTGGACTGCACTGGCCGGCGGCAAACGCCGATTTGGCTCTAATTCAGGATAACATCGCCACCAATGAGTGTTATGTGCTGGAGATCGACGGCAACGTGGAGGCGACGATCACCCTCTCGAAGAGCGGAGAGGTCAAGGCGGTAACCGATCTGCCTTTTGTGAAATGGTTCGCAGTGAATCCCGAGCGCAGCGGCAAAGGTTACGGCGGCAAGCTGCTCGACTGGGTGGAGGAGCATATTATTCACGGCAAGCTGGGTGCTTCCGCTGTGACCCTGGCTACGGCGCAGAAGCATCCCTGGCTGGTTCCCATGTATGAACGCCGGGGGTATGAACGGATTCTGGAGCTGGATGCGCAGAATGGCGACGGCATTATGTATTTGATGAGAAAGACACTTACCGCTCAACCATACTACAACCTAAAGGGGATAGAGAGATGAAGAAGACCATTTCGCTCACAACTGCATTGGCATTGACGCTGGTGATCGCCGGCTGCGGCAACAATAACAGTGCGAACAGCAGTAGCAGCGGGAATGTGGCGGAAGCAGCACCGCAGACCAGTGCGGAGGCAACGACTGCAGCCGCAGAACCGGCAGAGGTGACCAAGATCGTGGTGGGCACAGGCACCGCTTTTCCGAATGTCTGCTTCATTGACGAGAACGGCAAGCTGACCGGGTTCGATGTAGAGCTGCTGAAGGAAATTGACAGCCGTCTGCCGGAGTATGAGTTCGAATTCCAGACGATGGACTTCAGCAATCTGCTGCTTAGCCTTGAGACCAAGAAGATTGATCTGGTAGCCCATGTTATGGAGAAGAACCCGGAGCGGGAGCAGAAGTATTCTTTTAACAAAGAAGCTTATGCCCACTGGAGAAACCGCATTATTGTAGCCAAAGGCAATGATTCGATCCAGACGCTGGACGATCTGCAAGGTAAAAAGGTGCTGACAGGCGCAACCAGCGCACAAGCGCAAATCCTCGAGAATTACAACAAGGAGCACGGCGCGGATTCGATTAAAATTGTCTATCAGAACGGTGCAGCCAACGATACGGTGAGCCAGATCGACTCGGGCCGTGTGGATGCCACGCTCGCTGCGGATTTCGTACTGCCGATTATTGATCCGCAGAGCAAGCTGCAGGCGGTAGGTGCTGAGCTGTCCTCTGCTGACATTCTGTATGTATTCCGCAAGGATGATGCCCCGTCGCAGAAGCTGTCGGATGCCATTGACGGAGTGGTCGCAGAGCTGAAGGCAGACGGCACGCTGGGCAAAATAAGTACGCAGTGGCTGGGAGCTGACGTCACCACATCCACGGTTCAATGATGAGGCTGCCGTTATAGCGGAGAAGGAGGGGCAGGATGGGAGCACCGTTTGATCTTAGTTTTGTATTCTCTTTTCTGCCTAAGCTGCTGACTACGCTGAGCACAACACTGCTGATCGTAGCCTGCTCGCTGCTGGCAGGTGTGATTGTCGGATTTATCATTGCCCTTCCCCGCCTGTACAAGGTGCCGGTCCTGAAGACCTGCGCAGAGGTATACATCTCATTCTTCCGGGGGACGCCGATTCTGATCCAATTGTTCCTGTTCTATTACGGTCTGCCCGAGG
The DNA here is from genome assembly GCF_038000245.1 of Paenibacillus sp. FSL R10-2736. Classification (NCBI taxonomy): domain Bacteria; kingdom Bacillati; phylum Bacillota; class Bacilli; order Caryophanales; family Paenibacillaceae; genus Paenibacillus; species Paenibacillus sp. FSL R10-2736. The sequence continues at coordinate 5,877,503 of NZ_JBBOBN010000001.1, read as the reverse complement.
TGCTGAAGCTGGTAAATCTCGATATGACGCGGACGCCGGTGCTGGTATTCGTAATTCTGACCTACGGCCTGCATACGGGAGCTTTCATGTCGGAGATGATCCGCGCTTCGGTAACGGCTGTCGATAAAGGCCAGGTGGAAGCGGCTTACGCCACGGGAATGACCTCTTATCAGGCTTTTACCCGGATCGTATTGCCCCAGGCGCTGGGGATTGCCATTCCGGTGTTCTCGAACCTGGTCATTGCGCTGCTGAAGGATACTTCGCTTGCGTTCACGCTGGGCGTGATGGAGATGACGGGTAAGGCGCAGACGCTGGGCAGCGTGACCCAACATTTTATTGAAACCTATATTGCACTTGCACTCATCTATCTCGTGATCAGCTTTACGATTGAGAAGCTGCTGCTGGTGGCGGAACACCGGTTACTCCGGCATGAAGACCAGGGCAGTCCGGTGAAGCGGAAATTCAGTCTGCAGAAAAAAGCGTCCTACCGTCATATCATTGCGGACATGGGACCGGGTAAAGGAGGCGGCGCGTAATGAAGCTGGACCCATCGTTTATCTGGACGGCGTTCCTGCAGATTCTGGGTGCCATTCCTACAACGCTGTATATCACGGTGGTCTCTGTATTGGCCGGTTTCGCGATTGGAATTGTGGTGGCACTGGTCCGGATTTATAAAGTACCTGTCCTGTATCCGCTGGCGGTGGGGTATGTCACCTTCATCCGCGGTACCCCGATGCTGACGCATCTGCTGCTGATCTATTTCGGGCTGCCGATGATTATCGACGGGCTTGGCGCATATTTCGGCTGGAGCTTCCGCTCGGTGTCGATTCCGATGATCGGATTCGCCTACATTTCTTTCTCCATTACAGCGGGAGCCTATATGTCCGAGGTAGTCCGTTCCGGTCTGCTGGCGGTGGACCGCGGTCAGATCGAAGCTGCCCATTCTATAGGGATGAGTACTCCCCAGGCGCTCCGGCGGATCGTATTCCCTCAGGCGCTGGCGGCGAGCCTGCCCAATCTGTCGAATTCCGTGATCGGAATGCTGCACGGGTCTACGCTTGCTTTTACCGTATCGGTCGTGGATATCAATGCCCAGGCCCAAATCGTAGCTTCGACAAACTGGAAATTCTTCGAGGCGTATCTGGCGGCGGCGCTGATCTTCTGGGGGCTGACCTTCCTCATTGAGCGGGCCACCGCCCTGATCGAGAAACGGATAAATCTGTATAACCGGGGTGGAGTCGCATGATTAAGCTGGAACGTATATCGAAGTCTTTCGGGCGCCATCAGGTGCTGAACAATATTGATCTGAAGGTGTCCAAAGGGGAAGTTGTCGTCATTCTCGGCCCCAGCGGTTCCGGCAAAACAACCCTGCTGCGCTGTGTGAATTATCTGGAGAAGCCAAGCGGCGGCGAAATCTCGATCGGTGAGTTCAAGCTGGACTGCCGGCATGCCCGCAAAAAGGATATTCACCAGCTGCGGCAAAAAACGGCTATGGTCTTCCAGCAGTACAATCTGTTCCGCCACAAAACGGCGCTGGAGAATGTGATGGAAGGACTGCTGATCGTCAAGAAGCTTCCGAAGGAGGAAGCACGGAAGAGAAGCGTCGCACTGCTGGAAAAGGTCGGCTTAGGAAGCAAGCTGGATGCCTATCCAAGCCAGCTGTCCGGCGGGCAGCAGCAGCGGGTCGGCATAGCCCGGGCGCTGGCGCTGGAGCCGGAAGTGATTCTGTTCGACGAGCCGACCTCGGCGCTGGACCCGGAGCTGGTAGGCGAAGTGCTTGCGGTGATCCGCAAGATTGCCAAGGAAGGGATAACTATGATTGTGGTGACGCATGAGATGGGTTTTGCCCGCGATGTGGCGAACCATGTGGTGTTCATGGACGGCGGCGTGATTGTCGAAGAAGGCACACCCACCGAGGTGTTCAACCATCCGCGTGAAGAAAGAACCAAGCAGTTCCTGAAGCGGATTACGCCGGAGCTGAACTATTCCATCTAGGAGGCATAACTATGGCGATTACAATCAGCGTATTGGACCAAAGCCCGATTTATCCGGGAGAGACGCCGGAGGAGGCCTTCCAGCATACAGTCCAGCTGGCGCAGCTGTCGGAGCGTCTCGGCTTCCGCCGGTTCTGGGTATCCGAGCATCATGATTCCGAGCAGGTGGCCGGATCTTCACCGGAGGTGCTGATCTCGCATCTGCTGGCCAAGACGGAGAGCATCCGCATCGGCTCCGGCGGAATTATGCTGCAGCACTACAGCCCTTATAAGGTGGCTGAGAACTTCAACGTGCTGGCTGCACTGGCACCGGGCCGTGTAGACCTGGGCGTCGGGCGCGCTCCCGGCGGGCTGCCGCGCAGTACGCAGGCGCTGCAGCAGGGGGGCGGTGAGACCCCTTCATTGACCGATAAAATCATAGAGCTGGAGAAATATGTACATAACCGGCTGGAGGAGGATCATCCGCTCACCGGGCTGAAGGCTGGCCCGCTGCCGGGAACTCCGCCGCAGCTGTATGTACTGGGTGCAAGTGTCGCCAGCGCCGAAATCGCTGCAGAATTGGGGCTGCCGTATGTGTTCTCTTTGTTCATCGGCGGCGATCAGGCCATTGCCCTGGAAGCGGTGCGGGCTTACCGTAGTGGCTTCAATACTAGCGGGGGGAAGGAGCCGCTGGTCATTATCGCGCTGGCTGTAATCGTGGCCGATACGGAAGAAGAGGCTAAGGAGCTGGCCGGATCAAACAAGCTGATCCGTATTCACCTAGCCAGCGGCAAGAAGCTGACGGTGGCCACCCGCGAGCAGGCGGAGGAGTTCACCCGCCAGAGCACGGAGCCCTACACCCTGGAAGAGCGGGAGCCTGAGGTTACCAAAGGAACGAAGGAATCGGTCCGCGGACAGCTGCTGGCGCTGGCTGAGGCGTCCGGGGTAGAGGAGTTCATCGTCACGACCAACGTGCAGCCCTTCGATAAGCGTCTGCGTTCTTTCGAGCTGCTGGCTGAAGCGCTCGCCGGGGTTCCGGCGGAGGCCTCATCATGACAAGCACGTCTGCAGAGTCTGCTGCCCAGACAGTACATGAACTAGCATGGAATGATAGATTGGCCCAGATCCGCCGTCATCTCCACCGGCATCCTGAACTCTCTAATGAAGAATATGAAACTACGAAATATATTACCTCCCTGCTCAAGCAGGCAGGCGTGAGAATAGTGGATTACGGGCTGAAGACCGGAGTGATTGCCGAGATCGGCGGCTTGCAGGGCGGTCCGGTGATTGCCCTGCGGGCCGACATTGATGCATTGCCGATTCAGGAAGAAACCGGGCTGCCTTATGCCTCACAGGTTCCGGGCAGAATGCATGCCTGCGGGCATGACTTTCATACGGCGGCGCTGCTGGGGGCGGTATATCAGTTGAAGGCGCAGGAAGAGAGCCTCAAGGGAACGGTCCGCTTCTTGTTCCAGCCTGCCGAGGAGAAAGCCAAAGGCGCGCAGCAGATTATCGCTGCCGGAGGGCTGGAGAATGTCCGCGCAGTGATCGGCATGCACAATAAGCCGGATCTGCCGGTAGGAACCTTCGGCATTAAGGAAGGTCCGCTGATGGCAGCCGCTGACGGTTTCATCGCGGAGGTCCGCGGGTTCGGAACCCATGCGGCAGTGCCGGAAGCCGGTATAGACCCCATAGTGGCGGCCTCACATATCGTCACGGCGCTGCAATCCATCGTCAGCCGGAATGTGAGCAGCCTGAACAGTGCCGTCATCAGCGTTACGCAGATTCATAGCGGAAACTCGTGGAATATCATTCCGGAAACAGCGGTGCTGGAAGGGACGATCCGCTCTTTCGATGAAGCGGTGCGCGGCAGGGTGCTGAAACGGTTCGAAGAGGTGGTAGCAGGCGTTGCAGCCGCACTGGGGGCGGAAGCCAGGGTGCGCTGGATCGGCGGACCGCCGCCGGTTATCAATGATGCGCTGCTGGCCCGGCTGGGAGAAGAAACGGCTGCGAACCTGGGCTACACCTCCGTGAAGCCGATGCCCTCACCGGCCGGGGAGGATTTCGCCTTCTACCAGCAGGCGGTTCCCGGTTTATTTGTCTTCACCGGCACGGCCGGAAGCCGGGAATGGCATCACCCGGCGTTCGATCTGGACGAAGCGGCTCTGCCTGTAGGTGCCGGATTCTTCAGCAGTCTGGCGGTACGGGTGCTGGAGCATTTCGCTGCTGAAGGGGGTGCGGATCATAGCTGAGCATCCCGTATATGATGTGATTATTGTCGGTGCAGGCTCGATGGGCATGAGCGCGGGTTATCATCTGGCCCGGCGCGGCGTGAGGACGCTGCTGATCGATGCCTTTGATCCGCCGCATACCGAAGGCAGCCATCACGGGGAGACCCGGCTGATCCGGCATGCCTATAGCGGAGATCCGGCCTATATTGACCTGGCACTCCGTGCCCAGGTGCTATGGGAAGAAGCCGAAGCGGAGAGCGGGACGGATCTGCTTGTCCCTTCAGGCGTGCTCAATCTGGCTGACAGAGGCGTGTATTCCTTCGCCGGCCGCCTGGAGGAAGCGCATAAGCGTAAGGTGCGGGCCGAGCAGCTGGATGCGGACGAAATCCGCCGCCGCTGGCCGGCGCTGAACGTTCCAGAATCCTTCGAGGCGATGTATGAGCCGGATGCGGGTTACCTCTATAGCGAGCGGTGCATAACAGCTTACCGGCAGCTGGCGCTGGCTCACGGTGCGGAGCTGTTGACGAATACAAACGTGCTGAATGTGACCGCCCGTGAAGGGAGTGTCACGGTTCACACGAAGAACGGTGAGTATCATGGAGGGGCTGTTATTCTCAGTGCCGGCGCCTGGTTTAGTTCATTGTCGCCCTTCGTCAGCCTGCCGATTAAGGCCGTCCGCAAGGTAGTAGGCTGGTTTGGGAGTACGCCGGATTTCGATGCCGGGAAGTTCCCCGGCTTCACGCTGGGTGCTGAGGAAGGCGGGTTCTACGGCTTCCCCAGCATCGGCGGGGCGGGACTGAAGATCGGCCGCCATGATACAGGCGAGGAATGGAGGCCTGGCGAACCGCTGGCACCGTTCGGCAGTCTGGAGAGCGATGAAGGCGACCTTCGCCGTGTGCTGGAGGCTTACATGCCCGGCGCAGCCGGGAAGCTGCTTAAAGGGTCCGTCTGTAAATATGAGCATACACCGGATGAGGATTTCATTATTGACCGCCATCCGGCCTACAGCAATGTGCTGCTGGCCGGAGGCTTCTCTGGACATGGCTTCAAATTCTCCAGCGTGGTCGGGGAGATCCTCACAGATTTGGCCGTGCAAGGACATACGAAGCTGAATATTGCGCCTTTTGCGCTGTCACGCTTCAATACCGGGCCTGACCAGCCGCCATCGAAACTTACATTGGAGGGAATCTAAATGAGCAGTGTGGAGCTAACAGAGTACTTGAATACGCACGGGCAATTGGTGCAGGCACTGGAAGGCTTATCCGATGAGCAGCTGAAGTGGAAGGCAGAACCGGCCAGCTGGAGCGTAACCGAGGTGCTGGCACATCTGGCTGATCACAGCATCGTGGTCTCCTTCCGCATTCGTGATATTCTGGCGGATACGAAGGTGCAGCTTCCGGCATTCAATCAGGATGCCTGGGTCAGCGGGCAGCACAGCAATCAGGGGAAGGCGACAGACAGCCTGGTGCTGTTCCGCAGCCTGCTGCATTACAATAGTCTCCTGCTGGGAAGACTGACTGACGGTGAATGGGAGAAAAGCGCAATTAATGTCAAGGGAGACACTGTCCGGATTGCCGATATCGTCCGCAGCTTCACCGCCCATGTGCAGACCCATCTGGCCCAGATCGAGCGGATCAAGCAGGGAGCGGAAGCCGGTCTCTCTGCACGGCAACCCATTTTGTAATAAATACACAACCTTGAGGAGGAATGAACATGACTACACCGAGACAATTGAAGCTGGGGGCACTGCTGCACGGGGTTGGAGGAAGCACCTCCATGTGGCGTCATCCCGATGCGAAGCCTGATGCCAGTGTGAACTTTGAGTTATACAAGGAATGGGTGCGCAAAGCAGAGGAAGGCAAGCTGGATCTGATCTTCATTGCAGATGGTCTGTTCATCAATGAGAAGTCTATCCCTCATTTCCTCAACCGTTTCGAGCCGCTGACAATTCTTAGTGCGCTGGCAGCGGTCAGCAGCCGCATTGGTCTAGTGGGTACTTTGTCCACCTCCTACAGCGAACCGTTTACTGTGGCCCGGCAATTTGGCTCGCTGGATGTCATCAGCGGCGGACGGGCCGGCTGGAATGTGGTAACCTCACCGCTTGAAGGCTCTGCCCTTAACTACAGCAAGAAGGAGCATCCCGATCATGGCAAGCGGTACCGCATTGCCGCCGAATATCTGGAGGTGGCGCGCGGGCTGTGGGATTCATGGGAGGATGATGCGTTTGTCCGCAATAAGGAGACGGGCGTCTTCTTCGATCCGGAGAAAGTGCATACGCTGGATCACCAGGGTGAATTCTTCTCTGTGAAGGGGCCGCTGAATATCGCCCGCTCGAAGCAGGGGCAGCCGGTTATTTTCCAGGCAGGGTCCTCAGAGGTCGGCAAGGATTATGCCTCGAGCGTAGCGGATGCCGTCTTCACGGGTCATGACACGCTGGAGTCTGCCCAGGAATTCTATAAGGATGTGAAAACCCGCGTAGCTTCGTTTGGGCGCAATCCCGAAGAAGTGCTGATCTTCCCTGGAATAGCACCGATTCTGGGAGCTACCCCTGAGGAGGCGGAACGCAAATACCAGGAGGTTGCCGGTCTGGTGACGATCGAGAATGCGCTGAACTATCTGGGCAGATTCTTCGAGCATCATGATTTCTCGCAGTATCCGCTGGATGAGCCCTTCCCGGATGTCGGTGATCTGGGCCGGAACAGCTTCCAGAGCGGTACGGACAAAATCAAAAAGGATGCTAAAGAACAGGGCTTAACTCTGCGGCAGGTAGCCTTGCAGTCTGCTACGCCTCGCAGCAGCTTCATTGGCACGCCGGAGCAGGTGGCTGATCAGATTCAGACCTGGTTCGAGGCCGGAGCAGCCGACGGCTTCATGCTGGCAGCCGCCGTGCCGAACGGACTGGAGGAATTTGTGGATCTGGTCGTTCCGATTCTGCAGGAACGCGGACTGTTCCGCACCGAATACGAAAGCGATACGCTGCGGGGTAATCTCGGACTGCCAGTTCCGGCGAACCGTTATTCTAAGGCTTCTGAACCGGCAGGGCAGGTGTGACGCAAATGCAGTCCGGTGCAGACCGTCTGAAACCGGATCTTGAAGCCATGATGAAGTATGCCGGCGGGCTGGAGGCGGAGCTGATCGCGATCCGCCGTGATCTGCACAGCCACCCGGAGCTGCTCTACGATGTGGCCCGCACTTCCGGCAAGGTTGCCGAACTCCTCGAATCATGGGGCATTGAGGTGCGGCGGAATGTGGGCCGGCATTTCGGGATGGGAGTCACCGGGACGCTGCGGGGAACGGCAGGGAGCGGGCCGGTAATTCTGCTGCGGGCGGATATGGACGCGCTGCCGATTAGTGAGCTGAATGAGCTGGACTATAAGTCCAGGAATCCCGGTGTAATGCATGCCTGCGGGCATGATGCCCATACGGCGATGCTGCTTGGTGCCGCACAGACACTGGCGGCATTCCGCCATCAGCTAAGCGGCACGGTGGTCTTTGTCTTTCAGCCGGCGGAGGAAGGCGCAAGCCGGAGTCCGCTGGACGGGCGCCTGCTCTCCGGCGGCAGGGATATGATCGAAGACGGCATTCTGGAAGGTGTGGACCAGTGTTATGCGCTGCATGTGATGCCGGAGCTTGCCGTTGGTACGCTGGGCATTCATCCCCGTTATGCCATGGCGGCCTCCAGCCATTTCACCGTGAAATTCCGGGGCACCGCCGGACATCACAGTGCGCCGCATGAAGCGGTCGATGCTATACAGATGGCGGCACGGTTTGTTACCGAGGTGAACGGGCTGATGGCGAATGGGATTAATCCGTCGGAAGCGGCGGTGCTGGCCTTCGGCACACTGCGTGCTGGAACAGCAATCAATGTCATTGCTGAGCACAGTGAGCTGACCGGCACCTTCAGAGCCTTCACGAAATCAACCGTCAGCCGGATTACGGAAGGACTGAAGCGCCACGCTGCAGCGATAGCCTCGGCTTATGGAGGCAGCAGCAGCCTGGAGCTGCGCGAAGGCATTGCCGTGGTGAACGACGGCTTGGCCGTTCAGCGGATGCTCGGCGCAGCGCGCAAGGTGCTGGGAGATGAGCAGGCGTATCTGCTGGAGCAGCCGAGCCTGGCCGGGGAAGATTTCGGCTGGTATCTCGATCAGGTGCCCGGGGCGTTTGCCTTTATCGGCTGCGGCAATGCGGAACGGGGGATAACCCATGCGCTACACCAGCCCCGGTTCAACATTGATGAGGCTGTGCTGGTACAGGGCGCCAGAGTATTGGTGAGGCTTGCTGCTGAGAGAGATTAAATCAGGCATAATACAGGAAAAAGGCTGCTCCTTTCGCCAATACGGCGTTAGGGGCAGCCTTTTTATTTTTCCGAAAGAACGGGTTACATGTCCTTGGTCAGGTAATTGCCCGAACGGATTGCCTTTCCACAATGGAGTGGGTACAGATTTGACTCTTCGCAGGCTCCCCCGTTTCAATCATACCGATCAGCTTCTCGGAAGCGATCATTCCAATGTCATATAGCGGCTGGCGCACGGTAGTCAATGGCGGATTGACCATCCGGGCTAACCGGAGATCGTCGTATCCCATGATGGAGATATCTTCAGGCACATTCATTCCATGCTTCGTAACGGTGGAAAGGGCACCAATCGCCATTTCGTCACTGGCCGCGAAGACAGCAGTAACCTCCGGTGTTCTCCGTAATATGGCTTCCATGGCTCTACAGCCGCTTTCGTATGAAAAGTCTCCATATACGAGGTAACGGCTATCAAAGGTGATACCTTGTGCTTCCAGCGCTTTGCGGTATCCTTCGACCCGTGGAGTTCCAGCGATGGGATCGCCCTTGGTTCCGCTGATCATGCCGATTCTGCGGTGGCCTTTGGTGATCAGATAATGGACAGCGTCATAGGCCGCCTGATAATCATCGACCTTCACATAAGGTACGTTGGCAAAATCCGTTTGGGAAGAGACCAGCACCACCGGAACTTTCATGCTCTCCAGCATGTCATAATAGTCTTTCTTGAGCACTTCACTGGAAAAAATAATCCCGTCAACCTGCTTCTCGCGCAGCAGCTGCAAATACTTCAGCGTACGTTTGCCGTCCTGATCGGTGTTACAGACCATCACACTGTAATTGCGGTCATGGACGAAGTCGTCGATTCCGTGGAGCAGATCGGAGGAGAAGGCGCTCGACACATCAGGAAATAACACGCCGATGGTTTGGGTACGCTTGTTAATCAGTCCGCGGGCGATAGCGTTCGGCTGATATTTAAGCTCTTTGATGGTCTGATCTACCTTTTGCTTCGTTTTATCTGAATATCCGCCTAAGTTATGCAGAACCCTTGAGACGGTGGCAATGGATACGTTCGCCTTTTGGGCAACATCTTTAATTGTGGGATTCATAGACTCTCCTACCTGTCGTTTAGCAGTAAACGCTTACTGAAAATATAAGTTCTTGCCTTTTCTTTGTCAACCGGAATTAAACATTATGTAAAATAAGCATTGACAAGGAAAAATAAACGAGATAACTTTTATAGTAAGCGTTTACGTAATGGGAAGTTAGGATTGTAGGTACAATAATACATAACTTACATTCAAGTGAACGTATAAATTCACACCAAAGATTTTTTTGGAGGAGGTGGGGAAGATCTTATAAAGGTATATTTTTTGCATATTTGAGTAAACGTTTACGTTAAAAAGAAAACAATTCTTGTGAAAAAATTCATAGGATAAGGATCACTGGGGTGAATCTTTCTTATATTAAGTTATAGAAAGGAGCATTATGAAAAACAGGAAAAACTCACTGGGTGTAAAACTGATTCAGCTGTCTGCTGCAATAACGATTCCGCTCCTTGCCGTTCTTTTTGCCGGGGGATATTATGCCAAGGGAGTTGTGCTCGACCAGGTATCCAGATCCTATCAGAATCTGGTCAACTCCAATCTTAAGATGATGGAGAGCAGTCTGGAGGACATAACAATTAATCTGGTCGATATTGTCGATCATGATGTGAATTTTCTTCAATTGAATCAGCCGGGGCTGACAGAATCCGAATATTATTTTGCCCGTATGGGGATTATGCAGAGAAATCAGGCCTACCAGGCCTATTACCATAGCGTGGACATGTTTTATCTGTACTCCGGCGTTAATGATACCTTGACACTATCCAATGTATTAGGAACGACAGAGGATGATATGGACCGGATAAGAGATTGGATTACGAGAAACGTTCAAAATGAACATCATCTGGAGCCGCTTCAGTACAAATGGACGATCGTTAAAATTGCCGGAGATTACTATTTAAACCGGACCGTCAGCAATAATCTGGGCAATACCGCCTGCATTGGCGCTCTGATCCGAATCGACTCTATGCGTTCACCGCTGGGCAATCTGAACCTGCAATCGGGCGGTGATGTGCTTATTGTGGATAATGCAGGGAATATCTTAACCCGTCCTTCGGCATCCATGGGCTACGACTTCAAGCTGCCGGGTGAGAAGATGAATCTGAATTCTTCCTTTTCTTTTACACATGATGGCCTGAAGTGGTTTGTGGTGTCCAGCCAGTCATCCGCCCTGGGAATCAATCTGTCTGTGGTCATCCCCGCTTCCGAGCTGCTCCAGGGACTCAATACCTTCCAGACGATTATTAATGTACTGCCCTTTATTATTTTGCTCATTTTACTGGTTTACTTATATTATTTCCGCCGTATGGTCATCCGCCCGATTCTGGATCTGCTGAGCGGCATCCACCGGATTCGAAATGGTGCCATGGAAACCAAGCTTCCCGATTCTAACCTCGTGGAGTTCCAGGCGCTGAATCAGGCATTTAATAACATGGTTGTGGAAATTCAAGATCTGAGAATTGATATCTATGAGGAACGGATTAATGCGCAAAAAGCTGAAATGAAGCATTTGCAAATGCAAATTAATCCGCACTTCTTCTTGAACACGCTCAATATTATTTTTCAGCTTGCCGATCTGAAACGTTTCGAATTGGTCAAAAAGACAGTACGGCATCTGGTGCAGTATTTCCGCTTTATGCTTCAGGTCAAGGATAACCGCATTACTTTGGAACAAGAGCTTGAACATCTCCGCAATTACCTTGAAATTCAAAAGTTGCGCTACCAGCAGTCGTTTGAGTTTCAGATCACCATAGCCGAAGAGCTTAGCTGTGCCTCCATACCCTCCTTGATGGTACAGCCCTTTGTAGAAAATGCCATGCTTCACGGCATAAGCCTGAAAGCCGGGATCTTTCATCTGGAGATTTCGGCTGGTCTCTCAGAAGAAGCAGCCGATACCATGATCATTGAAATCGCGGATAACGGAAAAGGCAGCAGTGCAGAGAAGCTGCGGGTGCTGAATTCGCCGGATTACAACCCGGCCACAGATGAAGGGCATATCGGGATCTGGAATGTGAAGCAAAGGCTGGCGATGATCTATCAGGGAAGAGCTGAAATTCACTTCAGCGACAATGAGCCATCCGGATTTCGTGTGCGGCTTAGCCTGCCTATTGAATATACAGAAGGAGAACGATGAGCCATGCGATTATTGATTGTAGATGATGAACAATTCGCTGTGGAGGGGCTGCTCTACTGCTGCGACTGGAAGGCGTATGGAATTGATGAGGTCTTGACGGCGAACAGGGCCGACAAGGCCAGGGAGCTGCTGAATGATCACAGAATAGAATTGCTGATTTGCGATATTGAAATGCCCGATGAAGACGGACTTTCCCTGGTTGGCTGGGTGAGGGAGCACTCTCCCTGGACGGAATCGATTTTTCTGACCTGCCATTCCGAATTCTCCTATGCCAAGAAAGCTGTTAACCTCGGGAGCTTTGATTACTTGCTGAAGCCTGTTGACACGGATGAGCTGTTGTCTGCCGTATCGGGAATGATGGCTGCTATCCGCGAGAAGGAAGAGTATGAGTCCTATAACCAAATGTATCATAAGTATCTGAATCTGTGGCAACAAGAAAAGCCGAAGCGTGTGGAACGTTTCTGGCAGGATTTGTTGTCCCGCAGCATCCTGTCGTTCGGGGATTTCTTTGATAGGGAGCTGGCGGGTGCGGGGGTAGGGTTGAATCCTGAGGATCAGGTGCTCCCGATTCTGATCAGTATTGAGGAGTGGTCCAAACCGCTCAGCCCGCGTGATCAGGAAATCATGGAATATGCTGTGAAGAAAGCGGCGGAGGAATGTTTCACAGAAGAGCATCCGGGGGAGGCCGTCACCGATAAAAGCGGAGTTTTGTTCATTCTGCTGTATGCCGGAGGTGTGGAGGGAGACCATGCAGCTAAGAAGGTTAGCATTCAGCAGCTCACGGCCATAGGTAAACGTTTTATCAAAGCTTGCCAGGAGTTGTTCTACAGCATCGTTACCTGCTATGTCGGTTCGTTCAAACCCCTGCAGGAGCTGCCGGGAATGTGTGAAAGTCTAAAGATCATGGAGCGTGACAATATCTCCCGGACCCAATCCGTGCTTTTATACTTACCGCAGGACCAGATATTATTATCACCTGATTCTAATTCGGAGGATATCCTGCTGGATGATCTGATCTCTTATATGCTGAACGGCAAACGTGAGTCCGCTGTGCAGTTCATTCATAATCTGACAGCGAAGCTGGAAGCCAATCCTTGCTTTCAGGGAAGACATCTGGACGCATTGCATCAGGATACCCTGCAGATTATATACCACTTCCTGCAGGTTAGAGGAATCAATGCGGGAAGCATAGTCCTGTTTACAGACTGGACAACCGCTAGGATACGGGGACTGCTTCAATACAGGCATTGGGCGGAAGGGATCGTATCGGCGGTCATGGAGGCGGAATTCGAGCGGCAGGAGAAGGGCGGTGTGATTGAGCGGTCCATCCGCTACATTCAGCAGCATGTGGAGGAAGAGATCTCCAGGGCCAGTGTCGCTGATTATGTGGGCTTGAACCCGGCTTACCTCTCCAGGCTGTTCAAGAAAGAGACCGGCCAGATCCTTATCGATTTCCTGATTTCAGTGAAGCTGGACCGCACCCGCGAGCTTCTGGACACCACGGATATGCCGGTCAGCGCAATCGCGCAGCAGGTAGGCTACAGCAATTTCTCTCATTTTACCAAAATGTTCCGCAAGCAGTTCAACGTCAATCCACAGGAATACCGCAAGGTCACAAAACGAATAGACTAAGGTTATAAAAACGGCAGAGCAGCTGCAGGCAACTCCTTATAATGAAGCCATAACCCAATAAGAAGGTGTGGAACTATGGCTTCGGAAAGCAACTCAAAATGGAAAAGCATATGGAAGTACAGGGCCTTGGTCGTGCTGGCTCTGCCTGGTGTGCTGCTGATGCTGATCAATAACTACCTGCCCATGTTCGGTATTTTCCTGGCCTTCAAGGACCTGAATTATACGGCAGGAATATGGGGCAGCAAATGGATCGGACTGGACAACTTTAAGTTTCTGTTTGCTTCGAACGACGCTTGGCTGATCATCAGGAATACCTTGCTGTACAACCTTAGCTTCCTGATCATCAATACGATACTCGCTGTGATGCTGGCACTTCTCCTTAACGAGGTCAAAAATAAGTTCGCCTCCAAGTTCTTTCAGAGCACAGTAATCCTGCCCAATTTCATTTCCATGGTCATTGTCGGCTATATCGTCTATGGATTTCTGAATCCGGAGCTGGGATTCATCAACAGATTCATTCTGGAGCCCTTCGGGATAGATCCTAGAAACTGGTATGCGGAAGCAGAGCATTGGCCTTATATCCTGACCCTTGTTAACACCTGGAAGGGTGTGGGTTACTCGGCCGTCGTCTATCTGGCAGCCATTGTCGGAATAGATTCTGAATATTATGAAGCAGCCGTCATTGACGGGGCCACACGCTTGAAGCAAATGACGAAAATTACAATTCCGCTGATTGCACCGATCATTATCATCATGACACTGCTGGCGATCGGCCGGATATTTAACGCTGACTTCGGTCTGTTCTATCAGGCAACCATGGCCTCCGGCATGATCAAAGAGACAACGGATGTTATCGATACCTATGTATACAGGGCGTTAATGGTTACCGGTGATACGGGACTCGCCTCCTCGGCAGGGCTGCTGCAATCGGTGGTTGGCTTTACACTTGTCATTACTGTCAACCTGGCCGTCCGTAAATTCAGCAAAGAAAATGCTTTGTTCTAAAAGGAGAACACCATGGAGAAAAAACGAACCAATCCCTTTATCCTTATCGTCCTGTCATTGTTCAGTCTTGCCTGCCTGATCCCGTTCTGGCTTGTATTTATGATCTCGGTTGCTGATGAAGACTGGGTGACTGCGAATGGATACAGCTTCTGGCCCGGCAAATTCAGTCTTGTCGCATATCAGTATCTGTTTGAAGATGCCGGGAAAATATTGCGGGCTTACGGTGTGTCTGCCTCGGTAACGCTCATTGGAGTTGTCATCAGTCTGTTTGTGACTTCGGCCATGGCTTATGCATTGTCACGGAAAGAGTTTCCGCTTAGAGGTGCCCTGAGCTTCTACATCCTGATCACGATGCTGTTCTCGGGCGGCTTGCTGCCCTGGTATCTTGTCTACACCCGGTTCCTGCATGTTCAGGATACGCTGATGGCGCTTATCATTCCGGGTCTGATCGGCGGCTTCAACGTTATCATCATGCGGACCTTCTTCACGAACAGCATACCGCCTTCCCTGATTGATTCCTCTCAGATCGACGGGGCAGGTGAATTCCGGACATACTTTAGCATTATTCTGCCGCTGTCCTTGCCTGTAATGGCCACAATCGGGTTATTCACCACCGTATCCTACTGGAACGACTGGTTTACAAGCCTGGTCTTCATCCAGAATGAGAAGCTGTTCTCGCTGCAATATCTTTTGACCAAAACCTTAATGAACGCTTCGTTCCTGCAGACGATTGCCAAT
This sequence comes from Paenibacillus sp. FSL R10-2736, assembly GCF_038000245.1. NCBI lineage: Bacteria > Bacillati > Bacillota > Bacilli > Caryophanales > Paenibacillaceae > Paenibacillus > Paenibacillus sp. FSL R10-2736. Next base: position 5,862,396 of record NZ_JBBOBN010000001.1, on the reverse strand, counting down.
AAGGCTTACAGCTCAACCGCACAGGTCACAACGCCGCTTGAATCCATCCGGATGGCGATGGCGATGATTGCAATCGGACCGCTGGTGCTGGTATTCCCTTTCCTGCAGAAGTATTTCGTCAAAGGACTTACCGTAGGCGCTGTGAAAGGCTGATCCCGGTATATGACCGGATTAGTATAAGCAAGTTCAGAATGATGAGGAAGAATACAGAAGGATTCCAGGGAGGTCTACTATTTATGAAGTGGTTGAAAAAGAGTTCTGTTGTATTGACATCGCTTGTGCTGACTTCAGTTGTAGTAACCGGCTGCGGCGGAAATAATGGTGCGAATTCACCGGCGGGCACAGCCCAGCCTGGAGGCGCGGCCAGCTCCGAATTGAAGCCTTACGAAGTGGTAATGGTATTCCCCGATGCGCCGCAGAATGATAGTCAGCGGGTACAGGATGCGATGAATGATTATCTGGCAAAGGCCTATCCGGAGATGAACATGACGGTCAAGCTGAATCCCATCGACTGGGGCGCCTGGAGTGATAAAACGAACCTGATGATGGCCTCCGGCGACAAAATGGACCTGCTGTTCACAGCGGATTGGCTCGGGTTCCAGCAACAGGTAACCAAGGGAGGCTTGCTGCCGCTGGATGAGCTGCTCGCTAAATACGGCCCGGACATCGAAGCTGTAGAGAAGGACTATCATGGGCCGGCTAAACGCGGCGGCAAGCTATACGGTATTCATACCCACCAGGAGCTGGGCGGTGCACAAGGGGTCTACTTGAACAAAGAGCTTGTGGACAAATATAACTTTGATCTGACTGCACTGAAGTCTGGTAAAGTCGAGGATCTGGAGCCTATGCTTCAAACCATCAAGGAGAACGAACCGGGGATTACGCCTTTAGTGGCACCGAGCTTTCCTCTCGAAGCTTACTATTCCTCCACGAATCTGGATTCTATTGTGAGTATTGCAGCGATTAACACCGTGGGAACAGCGGCAGATGATTATACAGTCATCAATTCCTACACGACTCCGCGGTATCTGGAGCTTGCCAAGCTTACCAACAAATGGTACAAGGCAGGATACATTAACAAGGATGCACTGACACCTGGTCTGGACGCCTGGAAGAAGATTCAAGCGGGGAAAGGCTTCGCCTTTGTCTCTGATATGGATATTATCGCGGATATGGAGATCGGCACAGCAGCCTTATCACCGAATGGTTCGATTAAAGCGGGCCGTGAGATGCTGCAGGTTCCGCTTAATATTGACCGTTTGCAGACAGGCAAGATGACAGCAACCATGTATGCGATTGCAAAAAGCTCCGGAGATCCGGAACGTGCCATGATGCTGCTTAACCTGTTCTATAAGGACAAGGAATTGCTGACCCTCTTCAACTTCGGGATTGAGGGAACACATTATGTGCTCAAAGACGGACAAATTGCGCTGCCGGAAGGCAAAACTACAGATAATGTCGGCTACTATCACGATATTATGTGGCAGCTCGGCAATCAAATGCTCAACTATACCCGTGTAGGCGAGGATCCGAATAAATACCAGAACTACGAGAAGTTCAACGAACAGGTTTCTTCTAATCCTTCGCGGATCTTTGGATTTGTCTTCGATCCGGAGCCGGTAAAAAATGAATTGATCTCGATCGACAACGCCAACAAAACCTTTGTTGACGGTCTGAAGTCCGGCCAGCTCGATCCGGAAGAGTCCCTTCCTAAAATGCTGGAAAAACAAAAAGCGGCGGGAGCAGACAAAGTACTCGCGGAAGTACAAAAGCAGCTGGATGCCTGGCTGGCTGAAAACGGCAAGAAATAAGCGGAATGGCTAAGCTCAATCTACATGGAATGGAGTATTCATATGGACAATGGCGTATTGACGCATATAGATATATATCCAGATCAAGCCCAGTACAAAACCGGTCAATCCGGCAGCATTATCATTGAAGTGGAGACCCGGGAGAAAGCGGCTCTGCAGCTGGTTGTCGGCTTCTACAAGCTGGAGCAGCAGGTTGCTGAAGAAAGACTTAGCATCCGTACGGAACCAGGCTTGAGACAAAAAGTGCCTGTTCCCTTGTTCACTGAAGCTACAGAGTGGGCGGGTTATGGGGTCAAGGCTGCAGTTCTCTGCAATGAAGCTGTAGTCTCAACCGCCTATACCTCATACGATATTGCCGATCATTGGGGCCGGGCGCCGCGGTATGGATTTCTGAGCGATTTCCGGAGTGAAGAATCCGGAGACACCCGTGACGTCGACAGCATGAACAAATTCCACTTGAATGTCATACAGTTCTATGACTGGATGTACCGGCATGATGATCTGGTTCCAAAAGAGGATGAATTTATTGATCCGATGGGCCGGACGATGTCCTATAAGGTGGTCCGTGAAAAGGTCACAGCCGTACACGATAAAGGGATGGCGGCCCTGGCCTATGGAGCGGTATATGCAAGTCTTAAGGACTTCTTGCAGGCGCGTCCGGAATGGGGACTGTATAACCGCCAGGGAGAACCGTTTCAATTAATAGATCTGTTCTATATTATGGATATTACACCGGATTCGCCTTGGACCGATCATATTGTTGAACAGTTCCGTCAGGCCGTACAGGCCGGATTCGACGGAATTCATATGGATCAATACGGTTTTCCGAAGAAAGCTGTGCGCCGGATCGGGGGGAAAGAAGAACAGGTCGATTTGGCGGAATGTTATCCGGCACTGATCAACCGGACCCATGCGGCCGTAAAGGAAATCAAGGCAGAGGCCGGGGTTATTTTCAATAATGTGGGCAATTACCCTATCCACAAGACGGCTTCGGCGGATCAGGAGGCGCTTTATATTGAAGTATGGCCGCCTGTAGTCCGGTTGCGTGAGCTTAAAGGACTGATCGATCATGCGCGCTCACTGGACCCGCACAAGCCGGTGATCCTCTCCGCCTATCTGCCCTCCTTCTACCCGGAAGCCGGGCATGACAAGGAGTGGGCTGAGAACGGGGCGCTGCTGACGATGGCCTCCATATTCGCCAGCGGGGGATATCACCTCTTGCTGGGTGAGGATCATGGAATGCTGACGATGCCCTACTATCCCGATTATGCAGTGATGCGGCCTGAATTTGCCATTGAGGTCAGACGTTACTATGATTTCATCGTGCGTTTTGGAGTGCTGATACATGATGCGCAATTAGAAGATGTGTCTTATACCTATACCGCCGGGGTTAACACCGAGATTACCTTCGAAGGCAATGTGCCTTTTGCACCGAACGGAGATATTGATTCTGTCTGGACGATCATTAAGCGCAAGCCGGGTTATCAGATCCTGCAGCTGATTAATCTTGCCGGGCTTGAAGATGATTATTGGGAGCATGGCAAGAAACAGCGGCCTGAAGCTCAAAGTGGTGTAGTGTGCACACTATTAATCGAACAGCCGATTGAATGCATTTACACGGCCAGCCCGGATGATCAGGCCCAGGAAGTGATTGTCCTGGATTACGAGGTGGTTCCGCACGGGCAAGGACTTGCGGCCAGATTCACTTTGCCGTCCCTGCGCATCTGGTCCATGGTTGTAGTTAAATTTAGCATACAGGAGTGAATGGGTTGAACAATACGAAATGGTGGCAGACAGCTGTAATTTATCAGATATATCCCCGAAGCTTTCAAGACAGCGACGGGGATGGAATCGGCGATCTCCGGGGGATTATGAACAGGCTGGACTATCTGGAGCAGCTTGGCATTACCGCAATCTGGCTTAGTCCCGTATACAAATCACCCAATGACGATAACGGCTATGATATCAGCGATTACCAGGATATTATGACCGAATTCGGAACCATGAATGACATGGATGAATTAATTGAGAAGGCCAGGCAGCGCAATATCCGGATTATTATGGACCTGGTCGTCAACCATACCTCGGATGAGCACCCATGGTTCAGTGAAGCCCGTAAAGGAAGGGATAACCCGTACCGTGACTATTATATCTGGCGTGACCCGGTCAACGGCGGCGTTCCCAATTCCCTGCGTTCAACCTTCAGCGGATCGGCCTGGGAGCTTGACGAAGTCAGCGGCCAGTACTTTCTGCACTTATTCAGCCGCAGGCAGCCGGATCTGAACTGGGAGAACAGCAAGGTCCGTCAAGAGGTATGGGACATGATGAATTTCTGGCTGGATAAGGGCGTCGGCGGATTCCGCATGGACGTGATTGATCTGGTCGGCAAAATTCCCGATCAGGAGATCACAGGAAATGGTCCGAAGCTTCATGAATATCTGCAGGAGATGAACCGGGAGACCTTCGGAGCGCATGATGTTCTGACGGTGGGAGAGACCTGGGGGGCGACTCCGGAAGTAGCCAAGCTCTATTCCAATCCGGACCGCAAGGAGCTGTCGATGGTGTTCCAGTTCGAGCACATCGGTCTGGATCAGCAGGACGGGGGAGAGAAGTGGGATCTGAAGCCTCTGGATGTAAGCGAATTGAAGCAGGTGCTGGCGAAATGGCAGACCGAGCTGGGGAACGAGGGCTGGAACAGTCTATTCTGGAACAATCATGATTTGCCGAGAATTGTATCGCGCTGGGGCAATGATAAACAGTACCGTGTGCAGAGCGCCAAAATGTTCGCCATTCTTCTGCATTTGATGAAGGGCACGCCTTACATTTATCAGGGCGAGGAGCTCGGAATGACTAATTATCCTATTCAGGATATCAGCGAAGCGCAGGATATTGAGGCTATCAATATGTATCATGAACGGATCGGTCAAGGCTATGCCAAGGAAGCTATCATTCATTCCATTAATGCGAAGGGAAGAGATAATGCCCGGACCCCGATGCAATGGGATGTTACCCGTAATGCAGGATTTACAGCCGGAGAGCCATGGCTGCCTGTACATCCGAATTATAAGGAAATTAATATGGAGGCGAATCTGAAGGACCCGGATTCTGTGTTCCATTGCTACCGTAAGCTGATTGAACTGCGGAAGAACAACCCGATTGTGGTATGGGGTGATTTCGAACTGGTGACCGGCGTGCCGGATCAAGTGTTCATGTACTTCCGCCGCTATGAAGGACAGACCTGGCTGGTGACGGCCAACTTCAGCGGGGAGCCAATCACGCTGGAATTGCCGGAGCTGGGTCAGGCCGGATTCATCATCGGCAACTATTCCAGAGATGATGTGGACTTTAAGCAATTGCAATTACAGCCTTACGAAGCCTTTGCTGTCATACTCGCATAGACACCAAACAAGGATGCCAGCCCTTATGAAAAGGGAGGCATCCTTGTTGTCGTTGTTGTCTTGCTGACCTCACACCGTCAGCTTATTTGCGGTTACGCAGGCGCTCAAGCTCAGCCTCAACCGCGCTATTCAGCGGAGATTCAGGAGCGGCGGCAGCTGCTGCTGCCAGTCCGGATTGCTCAGCAAGGGCTTCCTGCATAGCAATCTTATCCTCCATCCGTTCGAAGCCGCGGGATGCGCTGCCGGCGTTCAAGACCTGGCCGCGATATCCGGCCGGGGAACCAGAGGCGCTTGCTTGAGCCGCCTGCTTAATCTCTGCCGCTTTGCGGGCGCGTTCAGCCAGCTCGGCTCTTTTGGCCTTGAGACGTTTATGCTCTTCCTTCACATTCGCCAGTTGAACCTCAAGCGAGGCGAGTGTGGCCTGAGTCTCCTGCAGTCCGGCTGTGCATTCCTGTCCGCTCTCCGTATAGCGCAGTTTAGCCATTACCGCAGCGCGTGCTGCCGGCTCATTGCCTTCGCTCATCGCTTGAACGGCTTCCGCCTCACTGCGCTCCGCAAGCACCTGATATTCATAGATGCGGCGCTCCAGCACACTGGCAGCGGCTTTGAATTCACGCTGTTTGCTCTCGGCATCGGTGATTTTATCCTCCAGATCCCGCAGATATTGTCCGGTAAGCAGCATCGGATCTTCCAGTTTGTTCAATCCCTCGTGGATAGCTGCTTTGGTTAATGTTGTGATTCTTTGGAATATACTCATGGTTATGATCTCCTTTTTAGTTGGGGTTGGGTATTCTGGAACGAGTGATTAATAATCGAAACCGTCAGTGAAGCCGCCATAGGATTCTTTGGGCACGATGACACTGCCGATGACATAGAGGACCAGGACGGTACCGAAGCTAAATACGGCAGCGGCGGCTACGAGCAATCTGACAAGGGTAGTGTCAACGTTCAGCCAGCGTGCCAATCCTCCGCATAAGCCTGTAAGTTTGCTGTCAGTTACGGAACGGTATAATTTTTTCATATGAAAATCTTCCTCTCTTATATGGTGATCGCCGGTTCGCGGCGTGTTCACTGCGTTGTCTATGTATGTATTGTACGAATTAATCCTGCGCAGCAAAACAGCCTGCAGACTGTTCTTTGTTCCCGACCTTAGTCGGGGATGCTGACCGCAATAGGGCGGGGAGAGGCCGGGAAAATACAGATGAATCATGGAATACACGGACTTTTTACACAAAGAGGTCTTGTTGTTCATCCGGGGTTAATACTGGAGGATTAAACTGTACTCTAGCGGAGCCTATCATTAACATACGGGAGGACTGGCCTCATGGGAATTCACAAGTATTTTCGCTCACTGAATGAACTGGAACGCATTATCCGCTGTCCGGGCAAATTCAAATTCGAGGAGCACAGCGTAGCGGCCCATTCCTGGAAGGTCGTACAATACGCCAAAACACTGGCAGATATTGAAGAGAAACACGGTGCGGTGATCGACTGGAAGAAGCTGTACGAGATTACGAGCAGCCATGATTACGGAGAGATTTTTATCGGGGACATCAAAACTCCGGTGAAGCACTCCTCACTCCAGCTAAGGTCGCTGATTCAGCAGGTCGAGGAGGGCATGATAGACAACTTCATCAAGGAGCATATCCCGGAAGAGTTCAAAAGCATCTTCTACCATCAGCTGCGCGAGGGCAAGGACGAGTCGATTGAAGGCTTGATTCTGGAGGTTGCCGACAAGATGGATCAGGTGTATGAAGCTTTTGCCGAGCTGCAAAGAGGGAACACGGAGAAGGAATTTGTGGTGATGTACCGCAATGCGCTGATCAAGATCAAGAACATTGAGCTGAGATGTGTGGATTACTTCCTGGCAGAAATCCTGCCGGATATGGTGAATGAAGAAACACTGTCCTCCATTGATATTAAAAGAATTACGGAAGAGGCGCTGGCTCTGTAGATGAGCTGTGGCTCTTTTTTCTTATACATAAATGGTTATGTGCCCGGCTGGACGCTGCTTTATATTTGGGTCATGGTATTGTAAGATAAAAGGGTATTATTTAAAATTCAAACTATACAGCTTGATTGACGGAGAAGGAGGTTCACTTTGATTCAGAGCAGCTCTTCAAAAATTAACGAATCCTTATTAAATGTACTCAATGTAAGGCACAGAGCGATAGCCGAGAATATAGCCAATGCAGACACCCCCAACTACAAGAAGAAAACCGTTGAGTTCCAGGAGGAACTCAGACGCGCTATCCAGAATGACACTCAGGATGACCTGGAAATAAAGCAGACCCATCACAAACATCTGCAGACCAAGGATGCTGGTGCTCCCTTAATCCCTTACCGCATGATTACGAACAACCATACGGCGATGAATAATAACGGCAATAATGTGGACATGGATATGGAAATGGCGAAGCTTGCGGAAAATCAGCTAATGTACAATTACGTGGCCGATCGGGTAAGCGGTCATTATTCCAAGATAAGAACGCTCATACAAGACCTTAAATAATTGTTACTTCAAAAAAGAGTCAGCTGCGCGAGATGCGGTTGTACTCTTTTTTTGCATTTTATATGAAAAAGACAGCAATAACGCAATAACGCATGATTCCAGCAACAGCATAAGTGGTTACCCTCCGGTAGTAGTGAAAGTGTGTTCAGAACAATAATGAAGGAGACGAATGTTACGGCAGGGAGACCGGCCGGAATGCTATGGTTAAGGAAAAATAAGGATGGTGTTTCGTTCTTGCAGTATTTCAATCTGATACCATTTTCAATTACACTAACCTGGTTTAGCTTGCTGCTCCTGATCGTGTGGGCGGTGGACTTCCTGCAGGGCGGCTCCCCGGTTCAGCTTCCGGCGGGCAGCCTCAGAGAGCGTACCAAATCCATACTGGCGGATATTCTTATCTTTACCGGGATTAACGGCTTGCTTCTGTACGTTCTTCATCCGCTGAGGAATCCTCTGCTTATTTCACTGGCTGCCGCAGGACTGCTCGTTACGTATTGTCTGACATCCGGTATGCGCAAGCAGAGTTCGCCTTACCGGCCTTGGATTCTGCTGATACATGTGCTGCTTGGCTTAAGCTTCTATCTGCTGTTCGGCATGCAGCTGATGAGTAAGCTCATTGTTACCTACAACCTGAATATGACGGATCAGTTCGATATCCTCTATTTCGTCTACGGGCAGGACCGGGCAGTAGTGTATGCGCTGCTGCTGGTCATGGTTACACTCTATTTCGTAATCGGCAAACTGCTGATGCGGCCGCTGTACAGCTGGTATGCCGCGAATTATTACCAGGCCTCCAGAATGAACATTAAGCTGACCGGGGGAGAGGTTCTAACCGGAGTGTATATGCTGCGGGATACGGATAGAAGGTTCGTGGCAGCGAGTGACAGCCTCAATCCGGGCCCGGACGATAAGCTCTACAGAATCAACCGGGAGAAAATAGAGTACATGGAGAGAGACGGCAGTGAACGTTGACTCAATCTACTAACATAAAGTGGCCCCTGGACCGTAATGACGGCCGGGGGCCGCTTTGCTGTGATCCTATCTGCTCATAAGCGAGTGCTGGATTACAATGGAATTACAGAGCATGGAGAAAAAAGGGGGAAATAATTATTGATTTTATAACATTATATGGTAAAAATACTTGACAGGCATATGCTACAATTTATTTATAGGTGATTATTATCAAATGGCCTGGGAGCCGCAGATGAACTGAAATGGCCGGGTTTCCGGTCAATACTGGAGGACTACTATTGCATCAATATATAACGGTAAGCGGAGCAAGAGAAAATAACCTGAAGAATATCAGCCTTAACATTCCGCGTAATCAGTTAGTAGTGTTCACCGGAGTGAGCGGCTCGGGTAAATCAAGCCTGGCTTTTGATACGCTCTACGCCGAAGGACAGATGCGTTATGTGGAATCTTTATCATCCTACGCCCGGCAATTCCTGGGACTGATGGGCAAGCCGGATGTGGATGCCATTGACGGGCTGTCACCTGCCATCGCCATTGAACAGAAAACTACCTCGAGCAATCCGCGTTCCACCGTAGGAACGGTAACTGAGATTTATGACTATTTGCGGTTGTTATGGTCTAAGATCGGAACCCCGCATTGTCCGTCCTGCGGGCGGATCATACAGCGGCAATCCGTGGACCAGATTGTAGAACAGATTGCGGGGCTGCCGGAAGGAACCAAATATGAGGTGCTGGCGCCCATGGTCCGGCACAAAAAAGGCGGGCATCAGCATATATTCGAGCAGGCTAAGCTGGGCGGATATGTCCGTGTCCGGGTGAACGGTGCGGTCCATCATGTAACAGACCCCATTTCCCTGGACAAGAATAAAAAGCACTCCATCGAAATTGTTATCGACCGGCTGATCGTGAAAGACATTGATGTTCAGCGGCTGGCCGATTCTCTGGAGCATGCGTTTGCCCTGTCCGGGGATTTGGTGATCATTCACCAGAGTGCCAGCGGTGAAGAGGTGACGTATTCGCAGAGCTACGCCTGCCCGCATTGTGAAGTGTCTTTGCCGGAGCTATCCCCCCGCATGTTCTCTTTCAATAACCATGAAGGGGCTTGCCCGGCCTGTACAGGTCTGGGTTCACATCTGAAGGTGGATCCGGATAAAATCATGCCGGATACCAGCCGCTCCATCCAATCCGGCGGGATTATCGCGAACGGCTGGAGTAATGTGAAGACCCACTCTTTTTGCAAAATGTACTACGAGGCCTTGGGTGAAAAATATGGCTTCGACCTCGACACTCCGCTGCAGGAGCTGCCGCCAGAGGCTATGAACGCGCTGCTGTACGGGACTAACGGCGAGAAGCTTGAAGTGCACCATCCCGGTGATGCCCTCCGGAACTATGTCAAAGAAGCCTTCGAAGGAATCGTCAATAATCTGGAGCGGCGTTACCGGGAAACTCCATCCGAAGCGATGAAGAAGGAACTGGAGGAATACATGTCCGTTCTGCCTTGCCCCCATTGTCACGGTGACCGTCTCTCACCTGTTGTGCTTGGTGTGAAGATCGGCGGTAAAAGCATTGCAGAGTTCTGCCATTTGTCCGTGGAGGCTGCGGTAGACTTTATTGCCGGGCTTAGCCTGACTGCTGCGAATGCGGAGATTGCCGGTACCATCCTGCAGGAGATTGATGCCCGGTTCCAGTTCCTGAATAATGTCGGACTAAATTATCTGACGCTCTCGAGAGCTGCCGGAACGTTATCAGGCGGTGAAAGTCAGCGCATCCGTCTGGCCACACAGCTGGGTTCCGGTCTTATGGGTGTCCTCTATATTCTTGACGAGCCGTCGATCGGCCTGCATCAACGGGATAATGACCGCCTGCTGCTGGCTCTGAAGAAGATGCGCGACCTCGGCAATACGTTAATTGTAGTGGAGCATGATGAAGATACGATCCGCCAGGCGGACTGGATTGTCGATATAGGTCCAAATGCCGGAATACACGGCGGAGAGGTTGTGGCGCAGGGTTCCCTTGCAGATATACTGGCCGAATCCCGCTCGATCACCGGCCAGTACCTGTCCCGCAGTAAACAAATATCCGTCCCGGAAGAGCGGCGGAGCGGAAACGGCAAACATTTGACCATTACCCGAGCTGCCGCCAACAATCTGAAGGGGATTACGGTATCTATTCCCTTAGGCACGTTAACCTGTGTGACCGGGGTTTCCGGCTCAGGCAAATCCAGTCTGGTCAACGAAATCCTGTACAAGAAGCTGGCTTCTACACTTAATCGGGCTCATACGATTCCCGGGGAACATCAGAGTATCGACGGGATAGAGCATCTCGACAAAGTTATTAATATCGATCAGAAGCCGATCGGGCGTACTCCGCGTTCTAATCCTGCCACCTATACCGGGGTATTCGATAATATCCGCACACTGTTCTCACTGACGAATGAGGCCAAGGTTCGTGCCTACGGCCCGGGACGGTTCTCCTTCAATATCAAGGGCGGCCGGTGTGAAGCCTGTGCGGGGGACGGACTGATCAAGGTGGAGATGCATTTTCTGCCGGATGTGTATGTGCAGTGCAGCATCTGCAAGGGACGGAGATACAGCCGGGAGACGCTTGAGGTGCATTATAAAGGTAAAAGCATCGCGGATGTGCTGGACTTGAACGCTCAGGAAGCCGTCCAGTTCTTTGGCAATATTCCGAAGATCCGTAAAAAGCTTGAGGCTCTTTGCATCGTTGGCCTCGGTTATATCAAGCTGGGTCAATCCTCCACGACCTTGTCAGGCGGCGAGGCGCAGCGGGTGAAGCTGGCGGCAGAGCTGCTTAAGCCGGCTACCGGCTCCACGCTATATGTGATGGATGAGCCGACGACCGGACTGCATTTTGCCGATGTGCACCAGTTAATTGATGTCCTGCATTCCCTGACCGATGCCGGCAACACCGTAGTGGTCATTGAACATAATCTGGAGCTGATCAAGAATGCTGATTACATTATTGATCTCGGCCCGGAGGGCGGTGCGGATGGGGGAGAGATCGTCTGTACAGGAACTCCTGAAGAGGTTGCGGTGCATGAGAAGAGCTATACGGGCAAATATCTGAACAAAGAGATGGGGAGAAGATGAACTTAATCCAGATGCAGGTTGAGCATAGCAAATATGGAGCGGGAACTGTCGTAGGTCATGTGGAAGAGCGGATTATCATTGATTTCTCCGGAAATACGGGCGAGAAAAGCTTCTTGTACCCGGAGGCTTTTGAGCAGCATCTGCGCCTTCTTGATCCGGTGCTGCAGGCTCAGATCGGCAAGGAAGTGCAGCTGAAAGCAGTGCAGCGGGCAGCAGATCAGCTCCTGCGGGAACAGCAGCGGGAGGCAGAGCATGCAAGACTTGCTGAAGAGAAGCTTCAATTAAAGAATGACAAGAGCAAATCGCGGCGGAAGGCTGCTCAGGCGAAGAACAAGGGATAGGGCCAGACTAACCAGGAAGGCTAAAAGCGTACTATAATAGAGATGGAACATAAGCTTAATAAGTGTCGGCGGTCTTTTCCGGGGAGTTCTCTGGTGAGGGCCGCCAAGTTTTTTGTACACAATAAATACTATATACCGGAGGTTAACCCATGTATCAATATAAAGACCGCGAATTTACCCGTGTCCATTTTGACGGGCAGGATTTGCGTTATGGTGAGCTGATCAGCTGCACTTTTGAGAAATGCACCTTCATGAACACTTCTATGGAGGAGATCGATACCAGCTACTGCCGGTTCATTGAATGCGACTTCAAGGGTGTCAGCCTGAACTCCTCGATTCATAACGAGTCTGCGTTTGAGAATTGCAAGTTTAACGGCGCGAATCTCTTTGTCTCCAAATTTATCGCCTGCAAAATGACCGGCTCGGACTTCTCCGGCGCCCAGGTGGACGGCATTACCATTGACGGTGGAGACTGGTCGTACACGAATCTGCGGCATGCCAATCTGAGCAAGCAGGACCTGCGCGGAGTGCGCTTCTTCGAGGCCGACTTCACCGATACCGACCTGACGAAGGCTGATCTCAGAGACTGCAATCTGGAGCGGGTATCGCTGGGCCGGGCCAAGCTTGCAGGGGCCGACCTGCGGGGAGCGAATCTACAGGGTGTTGACCTGAAGGCACTGGATGTGAAAGGCGCGCGGATGGATCTGGAGCAGGCTGCTCTGTTTATGCGTTCCTACGGGGCGAAGGTGGATTGAACCTCGGACAGCAATTTTGTGCTATTTGTGAATCAATTTTACGGTGGAAACAGACAGGAATAGCCGATACAATGATTCTGTATCCACAATAAAATACAATTCATTCACAAATGGAGGTCACATAACTTATGAATCATTGGGAATTCGCCCCTACACCGCCAATGGGCTGGAACAGCTGGGATTGCTATGGTGCTTCGGTGACGGAGGCAGAGGTACGGGGGAATGCTGAATACATGGCCCGCAACCTGAAGGAGCATGGCTGGGAATATATAGTGGTTGATATTCAGTGGTATGAGCCCGGGGCCGTGTCGGACCAGTATCGTCCTTTTGTCCGGCTGGAGACAGACGCATATTCCCGGCTGATTCCTGCGGTGAACCGTTTCCCTTCGGCAGAAGGCGGTCTTGGGTTTAAACCGCTTGCTGATTATGTACATAGTCTTGGCCTGAAGTTCGGAATTCATATTATGCGCGGTATTCCCCGTCAGGCGGTTCACGACAATACACCCATCATGGGAACGGCGGTGACTGCACGCGATATCGCACATACCTGTTCCTTCTGCGGCTGGAATACGGATATGTATGGTGTGGATGCTTCCAAGGAAGGTGCCCAGGAATATTACAATTCTTTGTTCGAGCTGTACGCGTCATGGGATGTCGATTACATCAAGGTGGATGATATCGCAGATTCCTGGTTGCATGGCGGCCCCCATCTGGCCGAGATCGAGCTGATCCGCAAAGCCATTGACCATACTGGCCGCAGCATTGTGCTGAGCCTGTCGCCGGGACCTGCACCTGTGAAGCATGCTGACTTCTTGGAGAACCATGCGAATGTATGGAGAATGACGGATGATTTCTGGGACCGCTGGCCGCTCCTCCTGGATATGTTCGACCGCTGTTCCACTTGGGAAGGCCGGCCTAAACCCGGCTGCTGGCCGGATTGCGATATGCTGCCGCTTGGGCGTATCGGAATACGCGGTGTGCAGCATGACCGCTGGACGAACTTTACGAAGGACGAGCAAGTAACGATGATGACCTTATGGACCCTCTTCCGTTCCCCGCTCATGTTCGGGGGCGAGATGCGTGATAACGATGAATGGACACTGTCTCTTCTCACGAACAAGGATGTGCTGAACATGCACCGTCACAGTTATGGCGCCCGGCAGATCAGCCGTCGCGGCGATCAGGTTGTGTGGTTAGCCGAAGGTCCTGAAGGCGAGCGGTTCGTAGCTTTGTTCAACACAGGCGAGCTACTGGCGGACGTGTCTGTAGCTATTGCCGATCTGGGAGTGGGCAGCGGGGTTAAGGCCAAGGAGCTGTGGACCGGGAAGCAAACCGGCCTGCTCGAAGATACACTGACTGCAGCCATTCCGCCCCATGGAGCAGCGTTGTTCCGTGTTGCGGCAGATTAAGCGTATATAGCAAAAGGTTTCACATTACGAAGAGACGCAGCAGGGTGCTGGTCTCTTTTTTTGCGTGACCGGGTTAGATAGAGAAAGTGTATAATCATATAAACATAGAATCTGCTTGGAAGGGCGGGAAGGTCACGATGGAACAAGAGATATTTAAGTTCAGCTGGACGGGCAGTGACGAGATGCATCTCGACAATCCGGTAACAGTTACATATAAGAGTACGGTGATCGGCCGTTACGGCGGGAACACGGCAGCGGGCGCTGATAAGAATGAGGATGGTGCTTGCGTATTAAATGAACCAGGCGGCGGCTGGGAATTTGTCATGCTCCTGGATGCCCATAACACTGCAGAAAGCGCGGAACTACTGATCCGCACAATCGACAGTGGAGCTGGTGAAATCATAAGGCTGCTCTCGCTGCCGGTTCTTCAGGCGTTTCATGCGCTGGAGGAATTTCTATTGTCTATTTTTAAGTCGGAGGATTTCATAAGGAAGTGCAGGCAGGTTACAGGGGAGACCGCGTGTCTGATTAGCGTGCGTATGGAGAATTACATCTGGTGGTTCTCTGTAGGAGATAACTCGCTGTATCTGCTTCATCCGGATCTGGCCGCCCGCGGGCAATATGCTTTGAACCAGCGCAATTACTATGAATGGATCGGATTCGTGAACACCTTCGACCAGCCGGTTGCCTGCTATTCTTCCGGAATCCGTGAGCTGCGGCAGGGGCATAACGTAATCGTGATGACTACGGACGGTCTGTTGGAGGTAGGAGCAAGAGTACTTGAGGACCCGCGCAGGCTTTATGCTGCTTTTGCAGGTGAAGAGGAGCTGGAGAAGTGTGTACAAGATGTATTGACAGATGTGCATCAGCAGTTAGGCCGGGACAGCGCCACAGTTGTTGCCTGGAGTTATGATAATGGCAGGAATGGTGCGATGCCTAGTGATTAGCTATATATTATGAAGGTGAATTTTATATTGAGAAGGTGATTATTATGAAGATTACTATGAGAGCCATTAGAGACTTCTGCGGGACTGACTTTTATAACCGGGGGAAGTCTTATTATGAACAGGGGTGTGTCCGCAGCCTTACCTTTTACCCGGGCGATAGCAGCTATGAAGCACAGGTGAAGGGAAGGAAAGTATATGAGGTGAATATTGATATTTATGACCGTACCGATACCTTCAAAGCAGACTGTTCTTGTCCTGCCTATGAGAACTATAGCTGCTGTAAACATGTAGCGGCAACACTTATTGCTATACACATGCAGCAGATTAAGGAGCCTGCCGATGCACAAGCTGCTCCATCCAGACGCGTAAACAAGTCCAAATACAACCAGACGGAGCACCTTATTTCTTCTTTTCAGAAATCGGTTTTTAACCGTGAGAGTGAGCCTGTACTATTTGGTCTTGCAGAGCCGCTGCAGTTTGAGTTCACGCTTAACGTTAATGGTTACAGCAGCAGTCCGCGATTCTCCGTTGAAATGCGTGTGGGAATCAAACGCCTGTATGTAGTGTCCAAAATAAACGAGTTTCTAGAGCATTTCGAGCAGCGTAAGCCGTTATACTTCAAGAGTATATTTACCTTTGATGCTGAAAACCAGCACATTAATCCTGCGGATATGAAATTCCTTGAACTGCTGATTCTAATGAAAAACACTGAAAAAATTTATAGAAATGATCTCCCCAGCTATTATAATAACTCCTTAAAGGACGGGAAAACAATTGTCGTTACCCCGCTGGCCTGGGACAAGCTTAAACTGCTTTTTCCGGAGGTGAATGTCATTATGGGGGGACCGGTGAACCCGGGAATTCGGGCTGAGCTTGCAGAAGAGGCGCCTCCGCTTGAATTTACGATTGGACCAGGGAAGAGACAGGACTATGTTCTGTCAGCTTCAGCACTGGATCATCTGATGCTGTTTCCGGACTACTCCACTGTAATCATGAATGGGAAGATATATTCAATGAACAGTGATGTTATAAGCATGCTTTCACTATTAAAACAGCAATTTGCGGCATCGCAGAATATTGAGATCGCTCCCGGACAAATCGAATCGGTCGTTCAGCAGGTACTGCCAGCCTTAAGAAAGCTAGGGAAAGTAAGGGTGGAGCAGGCAGTAAGCGAGCGGATTGTGGAACCGGACATGCAGGCAAAGCTGTATCTGGATTATGTGGATGGCATATTGACGTTTCGGCTGGAATTCCATTATGAGGAGATTATTATCAACCCGCTGGAAGAGAAACCTGATGACGCAGTCCGCGAGCAGAAGATCCTGATCAGGAATGTTCAGCAGGAAAATAAGATCATCGCGGTTCTGGATAATTCTCCACTCAGGCGGGAGCGGGAGCACTGGGCTTCAGTAAATGAACCGGTTCTTTATGAGGCGCTATATGAGGTTATTCCAGTGCTGGAAGACTATGCAGAACTATTGGTTACCCCGGCTGTTCAGGGACTTGTGCTGGCGCGTAAATCTTATCCCAAAGTCAAAGCGAATTTAAATGAGGGCCTGGACTGGCTGGATATCTCGTTTGAGCTGGAGGGATTGGATGAACAGGAGACGGTTCGCGTCATGCAGGCTATCGTGGAGAAAAAGAAATATGTCCGACTTAGCAGCGGGGCCTTTCTGTCCCTTGCAGATGAAAGCTTCAGCGAATTCGGTAATGTGGCCGAGCGGCTGAATCTAAAGCGGAAAGAGCTGAAGCAATCCGTGATACGCTTGCCTTCCGTTCAGGCGCTGCAGCTTCCGGAGCGGGGGCAGGGGTTCAAGCATACGAAGTGGGGCAAGTCTCTCCGGGTATTCCTGGAGCAGCTGCGGGAACCGGACAGTCTGGAGTTCGAGCTGCCGGCTGAGCTTAAGCCTGTGCTCCGTGACTATCAGGCCAGAGGCTTCCAGTGGATGAAGACGTTGTCGAAGTTCAGATTCGGCGGAATTCTGGCGGATGATATGGGACTGGGTAAAACCATTCAGAGTATCGCTTATATCTGCTCCGAACTGGCTGAGCCGGAGACTGAGGTGCAGGTGAAAGCTCCGGTGCTGATTCTCTGTCCGGCATCCTTGACCTATAACTGGGGGAATGAATTTGCCAAGTTTGTTCCAGAGGTTAAAGTGCTGGTAGCGGCAGGGCAGAAGGAGGAGCGCAGCGGACTGCTGGAGAGTAAAGCCATGGAGGAAGCGGATGTAATTATTACTTCGTACCCGCTGCTCCGGAGAGATATTGACCTGTATTCCGGCACCAACTTTCATGCGCTAATCCTGGATGAAGCCCAGGCGATCAAGAATTCAGCTTCCCTAACAGCCCAGGCCGTTAAATCTATTATGGCTGGCCGGAAATTCGCCCTGACTGGAACACCGATTGAGAATTCGGTGGATGAGCTGGAAGCTATCTTCAGTACAGTATTCCCGTCGCTGTTTGCCGGACGCTCGACCTTTAAGGAGCTGCCTGCCGGACGTATCGCCAGTATCGTATCTCCCTTTATTTTGCGGCGGCTCAAAAAAGATGTGCTGGAGGAGCTGCCGGACCGCATCGATACCGTGCAGCGCACAGAACTGCTGGATGAGCAGAAGCAAGTGTATCTCGCATACTTATCCAGGCTCCGTGACGATACCGAACAGGATTTGCTAACTGAAGGCTACCAAAAGAGCCGGATGAAGATTCTGGCGGGAATCACCCGTCTGCGGCAGATCTGCTGCCACCCGTCATTGTTCATTGAAAATTATACGGGCGGCTCAGGCAAGCTTGCGCAATTGCTGGAAACCGTGCAGGAATGCCGCGATTCGGGCAAAAGAATGCTGGTGTTCTCGCAGTTCTCCAGCATGCTGGAGCTGATCCGGCAGAGCCTGGTGGATGCGGGTGTGGAGCCCTTTTATCTCGACGGCTCCACTCCGGCCAGGGAACGGGTAGAGCTGTGCAGGCGTTTCAATGAAGGCGAAGGCGAAGTATTCCTAATCTCGCTCAAAGCTGGCGGAACGGGCCTTAATTTGACCGGCGCGGACACCGTTATTTTATATGACCTGTGGTGGAATCCGGCAGTAGAAGAGCAGGCCATCGGAAGAGCGCACCGGATGGGGCAACGGAATGTGGTGCAGGTGATCAGGCTTATCACAGAAGGCTCCATCGAGGAGAAGATTCTAGAGCTGCAGCAGCGCAAAAAGGATCTCATCGAAGAAGTCATCGAAGCTGGAGAGAACAAGACCACCCGGCTGTCGGAAGAGGATATCCGTGAACTGCTTAGGATGTAGATGAGCCCGTATCTGATACAATGCCGCCTTGAATTAGCATGGTGTAGCCTTTGATGAATTTGCCTGTAGAATGGTTGAAAACTCGGTCAACAACTCTGCCTCCAGCGCAGAAGAAAACGCACGGTTCAATGTTGGAAAGAGCTGTTAATGGAGCTTGGCCTGCGTCGCCGCTTGCGTATACTGGCTGCGGTAATCGGTCGGGGAAATCCCTTCCAGCTTGCGGAACGCACGGATGAAAGAGTTCCGGTTGTTGAACCCGACCGAAGCCCAGATGTCCTGGATCGGCATGCTTGATTGGGCCAGCAGCTCCTTCGCCTTTCCAATCCGCAGCTCTTGCAAATACTGATGAAACGGACGCCCCAGTTCTTTTTTGAGCAACCGGGACATGTAATTGGAGGTCGTATGGAATTTGCCGGCCAGCAGCTCCAGATGAATATCCTCTTGATAATGCGTATCGATATATTCCTTGAAGACGAGGTACTCCTGCCGGTCGGCCTCCGGATTCAGGGTATCCATGATTGCAGTAAAGAAACGGGCGATGAACTCCGCTGCTCCATCCATTGACAGCGCCGCATCCGACAGGATCACCCGGATATAATCCCGGTAGACGACTTCGGACAAGGCGGCGTCCTTATGCTTCAGCACTTGGGAACCGATTACGAACAGCTGTAATAAATGCTCCTTCAGCCCGATATCGCTAATTCCTCCGTGTGCCTTATCATTAAGGACCGTTCCCAGCAGCACAAACAGCTCCTCTTTTTTGGCCGAGCACAGCAAATTGAATATTTTTCTGCTGTCTTCCGGGGTGAGCAGTGTTGCCGCCGTCTGTGCTGCCCCGCTCCCTGAATAATGAATTCGTTCCTTCTGGGATGGGGAGGTTCGCCACATGGCCTTCATCGCATCCAGATAGGACTGCTGCAGCCCCTCGAATCCTCTATGAATCTGCCCGACTCCGACAGATAAGGTACGAACCTCTTCAATGCTGCGGACACCGGCCTCCAGATATGCAAAATACGGCTCCAATTCCTTCTGGCGTTCGGCAAGCTGCGGAGCATTGGCCAACAAACCGAGTACATTGGTTTCTATTTCTACGATGATCCACTGTCTTGCCGCCGGCACATGGGATTTCATCATTTGAAGAATCCGGCTGCGCACCGCATTTTGTTCGGCTGCATTGTATTGCGAATGGAAGGACTCCGTGAACTTGATGCGGATCAAGGCCACGATAAAGGAAGGATGCTCAAAGGCAAAGCCGCATTTATCCAGAAAATCCTCGACCTCCTGCTGATCGGGAAGACGCTTGAAGCGAAGAATGTTCACAAGCCACCGCTCCAGGGCAAGGGGATAAATGAACGACAATTTGTCGTTCAGACTGCTGACATCATCGAGCATCCTGTGGAATTCCCTGTCCAGCAGCTTGTATTCGTTGGAGGGAGGTCCGCCGGAGGTTCGCGGAAGCTTGACGATCAGAGACTGAATGGGCGCATACAGCCTTCTGCTGAGCAGGAAGGATATTACAATGGAGAGAATCATCGCAAGCATGTTTATTAAATTCCCCCAGAACTTCATCACCTTCATGCTGTCCTGAATATCCGCTACGGGCACAAGGGAAATCATATTCAGATTCTTGAAAACAAAGCGGGTATTCTTCTGGATGGCCAGCACCTCTTCCCCGTTAATTACCGTTTTGAGATTAGATTCTTCCCCGGTCTGGAATTTCTTAATGAATTGGCGGGTCTCCGCTTCCGGGCTGTCCATCTCTGTGGAAAAAATCACCTGCCTGTTGTCGTCCAAAACAAACAGTTTGCTATTGGGGGTAAGCTTGAAGTCCAGAAGCAACTGGACAATGGAATCGACCTTTACATTGATGACAAATAAATCGTTGGATTTATATTCGGCGATGGCCGTCTGCACAATAGGGAGAATATAGGCCCCGTTCTGTGAAGGCGATCTGGAGGGAGGAAGAATCTGGAACGGCCGCTGCTGGGAGCCGTAAGCCTGCCAGAAATCCTCACTGTACAGCTCCAGCCGGTGGCTTCTGCCAAAAAAATCAGCAGCGGAGTAGGTTCCCTGGTCGCTTATGATTAGAGCATCCCGCTTCTTGTATATAAAAACATTGTCCACATATTCGTTCATCAGCCGAATCCGTCCGAGTGAGCGAATGCTGTGGGAGACATATGAGTATTTGGCGTGATTATCCACGGTGAAATTCGAGGAGAAGACCTGCATGGTGGCCTCGTCCAGCGCCAGAAGATAATTAAAGCTGTAAATTTCGGTGAATACTTTGTCCAGCCTGTCGGCAATATTGTTCAGAACCATGTTGTAATTCTCCTGCATCCGTGTCTCCAGATACCATAGATTGATCCGGTAGTTAATCAGATTAACCACTTGGGTCATGGATGCAAGAATTAGAAAGAAAAAGAAAAAGCGGTACAGGATGCTGCGGAATCTGCCTTTAATAAATGAAGCTACTCTCCCTCTCACTTGTGTCTCCCCCCTCCAGGACTCCGGATATCTTTGGATCAATAATAGTAGAAAAAAACAATGAAAGGCTATATCTGTGGTAGATATAATAACATAAAAGGCTAAAATTGAGACATTTATAAAAAAAGTATGTCGAATAAAATATAATTATGTCATTAAGTATTACATATATTCACTTTTGTCTCTTCCGGGATGAGGATGAATGTTCTTTAATATGACATATGAACCACAAGGGGAGGTGATTTGATGAATCGGGTGATCGCAATGGGCAAGGTGCGGACGGCCACGATAAGAAGGGAGGGACGGATGAACAGAGTCAGGAGAATCATCAGGAAAAATATCCACTATTATATCCTGCTGCTTATACCGCTTCTATATATTCTGGTGTTCAGCTACGGGCCGATTATCGGCAATGTCCTAGCCTTTCGCAAGTATGTTCCGGGAGGTTCCATCTACGGGGAGGAATGGGTAGGGCTTCGCTATTTCAAAATGTTTCTCGGAGAGGCGAGCTTCTGGAGAGCCTTCCACAACACCTGGCTGCTGAATATTTACCATTTAGTATTCACCGTTCCGGTATCGATCCTGTTCGCCTTGATTATGAATGAGATCCATTCCGTCAGGATGAGAAATATAGTGCAGACAATCTCCTATCTGCCGAATTTCTTCTCGATTGTCGTCGTTGTAGGCTTAATGACAGAGCTGCTGTCGCCAACTTACGGGTTGGTCAACGAGCTGCTCGGCCAGCTCGGCATTTCGCCTATTTTCTTTCTGAACAACGCAGATTGGTTCCGCACCTTGTATATCTCCTCGGAGATCTGGCAGTTCACAGGCTGGAATTCCATCATATTCTTTGCAGCCATCACCTCGATCGACAAGCAGCTGTATGAGGCGGCGGATATGGACGGCGCGGGAAGATTGCAGAAAATATGGCATGTGACCCTGCCGCAGATTATGCCGACCATTGTTGTCGTGTATATTATGTCCCTGGGGCATTTGATGAGCGTTGCCTTTGAGAAGGTCCTCCTCATGTATACGCCAAGCAATTCGGAACGAAGCGATGTCATTGAGACGCTCGTCTACCGCATCGGCATTCAGGGAACCAATTACAGCTACTCTACGGCCATCAGCTTATTCAGCGGTCTCCTGGGACTTCTGATCGTGGTTGCGGCCAATTATCTCTCCAAGAAATATACCCGGTATTCTTTATACTGATCCGGAAGGAAGGAGTCTGTTATGCGTCATGCTGCATCCCTTGAGGAACGGATATTCAAGCTGTTTATCGCTTTGTTCGCCATAGCGGTAACAGGTATGGTCTTGCTGCCGTTTGTCCATCTGCTGGCAGTCTCGTTCAGCAGCTCCGCAGCCAATGCCAGCGGGAAGGTAATGTTCCGTCCGATCGGGTTTCATACGGTGGCCTATCAATTTATCCTGACCCACCGGGATATTCTTACCGGATTCCGCAACTCTATCCTGCAGACCTCGGTCGGAACGGCGATCAGCCTCCTTTTGATGACAATGTGCGCCTATCCGCTATCCAAAAAGATTGAAGGACAGCCCTTTTTCGTCTGGCTGATTATGCTTACCATGCTTTTCCATGGCGGCATGATCCCTACGTATATGATGATTAAGGGATTGGGGCTGCTGGATACTATCTGGGCTGTCATTCTGCCCTTCTGTATTACCCCCTATTACTTAATGCTGATGATGAATTTCTTTCGGCAATTTCCTGAAGCTATTGAGGAGGCGGCCCTTATCGACGGATTGAATCCGATTCAAATTCTGTTTCGGATTGTGCTGCCCTTGTCGAAACCGATCCTGGTGACGATGGCCCTGTTCATGATGGTGTTCTACTGGAATAACTGGTTCAGCTCGCTGATTTATTTGAACCGGACGAGCATGTATCCCATTATGCTGATTGTCCGCAATATTCTGGAGGGGCAGCAGCTGATTAATGGCGGGGTAGGAGGGAAGGAAGCGACCAAATATCTCTCTTCCGCAGCGCTGAAGGCAGCCTCCATTATGGTGACATCGCTGCCGATTTTCTGCCTGCTGCCGTTTACCCAAAGATACTTTACAAAAGGAGCCTTAATCGGAGCGGTTAAGGGTTGAGTTCGGCAGGAGAAGGCCCATAGGAAAAGGAGAGAAGCATATGAAACGACTCATGGGAGTGCAGAGCTTCGGAAGATGGAAGAAAACAGGGACCGCGTTGCTGATTGTTCTGTCTGCATTGACGGCCTGCTCGAACGGAGGGGACTCCGCAAGCACACAGGATCAGAAGGCGGGGGCAGAGGGCGGCGGACCGGCAACATTATCCATGCTGCTGGCAGACGGCGGAGTTCCGTTCAGCAAGGATTGGCCGACCTTGGTTGAACTGGAGAATAGAACGAATGTGAAGCTGGATGTCCAGGCGGTCCCTTCCGATTATCAGAGCAAAGCCAAGATCGTGCTAAGCTCGGACAAAATCCCCGATATGGTAACGAGTGTGCAGCAGCCTACGGTTCTGGAGATGAGCGAAACCGGGGTGCTGCTCCCGGTCAGTGATTATCTGGACAGGCTTCCGCATCTCAAGAGCCGGATTGAAGAGTTCCGGATTGATAAGGAGCTGGACAACTGGAGAGGCACAGACGGCAAGCTGTATGTCTTTCCGTTCATGAAGGATTATGCCAACTATAACCGTTCGCCGCTGATCCGTTCGGATCTATTGGAGCAGAACGGGCTTCAGGCGCCGGCGAATACGGATGAGCTGTACACGCTTTTGAAAAAATTAAAAGAACTTTATCCGGACAGCTATCCTCTGACCGGAACCAGTGCAGAGGACCTGCGGACCATGTTCGGCACGGCCTGGGGAGTCGATGCGAACTACAAGGGCTTTATCTTTGACGAAGCTGCGGGGCAATATGAGTATTTATTTACCAGCGACAAGTACAAGGCTTATCTCACCTACCTGAACCGGCTGATCGATGAAGGGCTGGCTGATCCGGAAATGTTCACATCCACCAGTGATCAGCTGATGCAAAAAGTATCGACAGGCAAGAGCTTTGTCTATTTCTACTGGAATGGCGAGCACAAGAGCGCGATCAATCTGCTGGGCAAGGAAAACAGCGGACCGGAATTCGAAATTTCCATGCTTGAGCCTATCGCTGGTCCGGCGGGCAAAAAAATGCTGGTCGGTGACCGTATTTCGAACGGGATGGTGATTCCGGCCTCAGCAGCGGACAAGCCGTATTTCAATGAGCTGTTGAATTTCATTGATTATCTCTACTCTGACGAAGGTATCGATTTGCTGACCTGGGGAATCGAAGGGGAGACATATACGGTGGTGAATGGGGAGAATCAATTTACCGAAGAGATGCTGCATAAAGACAATCTGAACCGGGCCCTGTGGGAAATCGGCGCCGCCAATGGCTCCTACGTGATGCTCTGGCCGTACAAGTGGTTTGCGGCAGTGCTGGGCGATCCGGATTTTGAGACAATGACGGAAGTCGCCAACAGCGAGAACTGGTTCGCGGATGTGACCAAAGTGCCTTCGCTATCCTCGGCGCAGCGGGAGGAAGAGAATTTGATCTACGCTTCGGTCAATGACTATTTTGCCAAAATGACGGAGCAGTTCGTATATGGCACCCAATCCATAGAGAGTGATTGGAATGCTTATGTGAAGGAAATGAACTCCATGGGAGTCGACAAGCTGAAGAAGATGTACAACGATTCGCTGCACGAATAAGAATGCCCAAAGGAGAGCTGATGATGATAGCCAACGAAACGGAGCGAAGAATAGCCATTCTCCAGACAACACTGGTCAACCGGGGGATAGGCGCGCTGGTTGCTTTTGCCAATGGCACACGCGAGGGTGCCGGCACGGTGAGGTATCTGACCGGTTGGATGCCGTTTAATTCTGAGGTATTTCTGGTGGTTCCGGCCAAGGGTAGAGCGGTTGTTGTATCCGCCGACAAGAACAGGGCACGGGCGTTCCGGATGCGGTTCGGCGCAGAGGGTGAGGTTGTGAAAACAACGGATTTGTACGGTTCTCTGCAAGAGGTACTCTCGCGGCTGGTTCCTGCCGGCACAGTGGTGGCCTATACTGGGGACGCCGACTTTACGGTTAAGCAATCGGCAGAATTCTTTGCCTTGCTGAGTGAATACGACAGGCTGGACGGAAACGCTATTGTGAATGTCCAGCGGCTTGAACGCACGCCGTATGAAGCTGGCAAACACCGCAAAGCGACTGAAATCGCCGATAAGCTGGTGGCCCATGCCATGGGCATCGCTTCGGTGAAGGGAATCACCGGGGCGGAGATTATGGCAGAGGTCGAATATCTTGGGAGAAGGCTGGGGGCGGACTCGTCCTCCTGCTGGCTGGCCATCGGCGAACGTCCGCCGGAAACCTATTTTGAGCTGTTTGAGCTGGTCGAGCCGGTCGGTCCCCATTCCAGGGTGCAGATCGGAACGACGGTATGCCTGGACGGATACTACTCCCAGGTGCTGCGGATGGGAATGTTCAGTGAGCCTTCGCCCGAGCTGCAGAGCACTTCTGCCGCGATTATCCAAATGCAGGATGCCGCTCTGGCCAAAATGGTGCCGGGGACACCCGTTCATGAGCTTGTCGATGTGCTCGAAGAGATGATCGATGCCCATTGTCCATATACAAGGACAACCGATCCCTTCCGTTTCCAGTCGATACACGGTATGGGCAACAGCTACAGTGAGCCTGGCGTCGCTCCTTTTCTGAATGCGGGCCGGGATAAATCGCTGGATGCCGGTTCGCCGCTGGTGCGGGAACACATGGTCTTTGAGGTGCATCCCAATTTCACGATGCCCGAGCTGGGTCATGTCTGTCACGGGGATACAGCCGTCGTGGGGAAGAACGGGGGAGCCTGGCTGTCGAAGACGCCGCGGGGCATTTATCGCCTGTCATAAAATCATAACCGAGGGGGACATAAGATATGCGCATTGGTGCCGATGGGAAATATCTGCCGGGAGGGCAAAATCTGAATCCGGTAGAGAAGCTTGAATATGCCCATAGTCTGGGCCTAGAGGGATTATTCTTCCGTACCATTCTTGATATCAGCCCCAAGCTGGACCGCCTGCAAATCGGGGCCGTGCAGCAGAAAGCGCAGGAGCTCGGCCTGTATTTGGAGGCTGGGCTTGGCCGGGTGAACCCCTATACGAATCCTGAAACGCCGGAGCTGCGGGCGGCCGGCGACGGGGATGTCCTGCTGGGCTTCCGCCGGATGATGGAGGCTGCAGCGGCGGCGGATATCCGGGAGCTGTGGATTTCCACCGGGGGGGCCAAGCCCTATAAGGGGAGATTCGGGACCGATAGGTTCCGTACCGATGTGCTCTGGGAGGAGCAATTGGAAGCGACGCTGCGGCTGCTGCTGAAGCTGAAGCCCATTGCCCTTGACCTGGGGCTTCATCTGAATATGGAAACCCATGAAGAAATCACTTCCTATGAAATTGTGCGCCTGATTGAAGCCGTCGGGTCCGAAGTGATGGGTGTTGTTTTTGACACAGCCAATGTGATGATCCGCGGGGAGCATCCGGTACTCGCGGCTAAACGCCTCGCTCCCTATGTCCGCCAGTCGCATATCAAGGATGCTTACCTTGAATTGACCGACGGCGGTGTGTATCAGCGCGCAATGCCGGGCGAAGGGAACGGTGCGGTAGATTTCCGCGCAGTACTCACGGAGCTGAACCGCTATAACCCGGATGTGACGTTATCCTTCGAGGCCCAGGTCTCGCGGAATGGCCGGATACCCGGAGAACCGATGCTTATTGAAATCTATGATCCGGAGTGGATTCAGGGGCATCCGGATCTGACGCGGGAGGATTATGCGGCTTATTATGAGCTGGCAAGGAATTATACGGAGGGGATACGCAGCGGAGAGTTCAAGAGCTGGCAGACGCTGAATGCGGAACGATTTGAAGAGGAGGAGGCTGTTCAAGCGGTGGTTTCCTCCCGTATTTATATGGACAGGCTCTGCCGGGAGCTGGGGATCAAGCGTGAAGGGGGTTCTTCCCATGTCTAGGATTCCTTCCGGCCGCAAGGGGATATTCACCAAAGAGTTGCCAGGTCCGTCCACTCCGTTCAGAGAGGCGGTTATGGAAGCGGAAAGCCATGGAATCGGCGGCCTGTATCTGGGTTCTCCGCGCAGCATCAGCCCGGAGCTGAATCCTGCCGAGCTGGCGGAGGCCGGGCAGTTCGCCGGGAGCCGGGGGGTGACCCTGGGCATTTCTGCCGGGATGCTCAATCCTTATCAGCCCGGGCGTTCGGAGGAGGCGCTTGCGGCGGGCAGCGGAGATTGGGCCCTGGGGCTGCTCAGGCTGATCGAAGCTGCACGGTGCCTGGGCCAGCGGGAGGTGATGCTGGTCGTCGGCACGGAATACGACCGCTTCAACCGCTCGGTAGAGTGGGGGGAGCAGCTCAAGGCGGTCGCAGGCTTCCTGCGGCGGATCACCCCGGATGTCCGCTCCCTCGGCTCACGCATTCTGATCAAAACCCATCAGGAAATCACATCATGGGAGGTGATCCGGCTGCTGGACAGTCTCGATCCTGAACTGTTCGCAGCCGCATTCGATCCCGTGAATCTGATCGTGCGGATGGAGAATCCGCTGGCGGCGGCGGAACGGCTGGCCGGCCGCATAGGCCAGGTTCACCTCGATGACGCGCGGCTGCAATGGAGGGGAAGCGGGCTGGCCCGGGCCTTGTGTCCGATAGGAAGCGGCTGCATCCGCTGGCCGGAGCTCATTATGAAGGTCCGGACAAGCGATCCCGATGCCTGGTACTGGGGGGAGCTTCATCAAGCCGAACTGGTGATGCCCTTCCTGTCGCCGGGCTGGTTCACTGACCATCCCGATATCATGCTGGAGGAAGTATCGTCTTGGCTTGGCGGCGCACAGCCGCTGACCGCAGCTCCTGAATCTCTTGTCGGCTCAAGGGCCGGTCGGGTAGACGCCCTGTTGGCATTTCTTGATTATCACTGTTAAATGAACTGAGCGTAAGCCAGCTCCGGTCCGCTTTATTCGGTGACCGTGGCTGGCTTTGCTTTACTGCAGGCTGACTGCTGTATTCGTGGCCGGGTTCCCTTTGGAAATGAGTAAGGGTCTCCAACCTCCGCCGGCATATGCCATCTGGTCTGTCGTGCAGCCAGAAGCATCTGAGGCCCGCTTTTAAGGGGAAGCGCTCCTTAGCCCGTACCTATTTCTCGCGTACATGCACTTCTAGGCATCTACCCACATACAATAAAAGGACCATGAACCCGTAGTTCTCGCTTGCAGATCGGTTTCATTGTACATGTGCGGGAGGTGTCGCCAAGTTGCCTGGAATCATAAGCACGATTGCGCTGCTGATCAAAGAACTGACGCTGCTGGTATCTTACGTAAGGAACAATGCTTTTCCCCAGCCTCTATCGGAGCAGGATGAGAGCAAATACTTAGGGATGATGGCCGAGGGGGACGCTAAAGCACGAAATTTGCTAATTGAGCATAATCTGCGGCTTGTTGCCCATATAGTCAAAAAATTCGACAATACAGGTGAAGATATGGAGGATTTAATCTCCATCGGTACGATCGGGCTGATCAAGGCGATTGAGAGTTACCGCCCGAACAAGGGCACGAAGCTTGCGACTTTTGCAGCTCGTTGTATAGAGAATGAGATTTTGATGCACCTTCGTTCGCTGAAAAAAACCCGTAAAGATGTGTCCCTGCACGATCCGATTGGGACAGACAAGGAAGGGAACGAGATCACGCTGATTGATATCCTCGGATCTGAGGCCGACGATGTGATCAAGGAAGTTGACCTTAAAATCGAGAAAAGCAAGATTTACCGCAATCTTGATATTCTCGATGAACGCGAGAAGGAAGTCGTAGTTGGCCGCTTCGGGCTGGATACAGGCGGGGAAGAGCGGACGCAGCGGGAGATTGCGAAGGATCTGGGGATCTCGCGGAGTTATGTGTCGCGTATAGAGAAAAGGGCGCTGATGAAGCTGTATCATGAGTTTTATAAGGCGAAGCGGTAAACTCTAATCACAAGGTAATATCCGTTAACAATAGAGCATTTATAAAGCAACTTGTCCTCGGATGAGTTGCTTTTATTTTAAATACGCAGTGTGTGAGTTTAAATCAACTTCAGGATGCACAATAAAAAGAAGAGTCCACAATGAGCTGAAAAGAAGTAAATGATCTCCGTGTTCAATTGTTACATACTTATGAAAAGCATGAAAAGTATCAGGGGCAAAATCAGTGAGATGTAAATTATTTCAAAAGACAGTTTTTCCTGATAGAGGATATAGTTCAAAAGATTTTTGTATTAAACCAACTCATAAAAATACAGGAGAAGAGGAGAGAGCAAATTGTTAAGTGGTGCTCTGAAGAATACTTTAAATAAGCGATTCTACAAAAGTATTACCAGTTATTAAAGATACACTGTTTATTTAAGCGACTTGAGGAATGGCAGTTATAGAAGTGTCAAACAAACATAAACATAAAAATGAGCCGTCCTGTAATCTCAGGACGGCTCATTTTGCCATTATAGAAGTTCTAGCTGGCTATGCAATTGGCTTCTTGCTGTTAACTCTGGTGTACTTTTACGTCAGAGTAATCGCCGAACGGAAGAAATGGAACTGGTATCTGCTTTGATTTAGTCGAGATCAATTGACAAGTAACCTCCCGCAGAATACCAAAGTCGCCATCGAAATAACCCCCCCACTTTGTAGAGGGTTATTTTATCAATGTTCTGTAAGGAGCCTTGAGTATCGGTCATATAGGCAGCAGTATGTGGTTCACAAGGTAAGATAAATGAAATTTTACCTGCGCGTTTATTAAAATAGTTGACTTGAAAAGAATAAGTGATATATTTAACTGAACGAACGTTGAACCAAAGTGTTGAGGAGGCTGGAATGATTAATAAAAAAGGACAACCTGGTAAAACGCGTAGTGAACAAGCCGTTGAGACGCGGCAGTGCTTACTTGATACTGCAAAGAAATTATTTGCGACTAATGGCTATACTCTAACGTCGGTTCGAAGTATCAACAGAGAATTAAGCATGTCTGATGGAATACTATATCATTATTTCCCTGGTGGAAAAAAGGAAATTCTCTCTGTGATTTTACGCGAAGGACTTCAAAGAAGTTTTGCAGTGATGAGTGAACTAAATGATGAACTTGAAGATATGCCATTGCGCGAGGCACTAAATAGAATTTATTGGCAAGGTGATCGATTGTTTTCGGACGATCCAGATCTATTTCAGATTCTTTTGAAAGAAAGTGATAATTTAGAGCTCAATGAAACTCAATTGCTATCGGATGTGCTATTGGAAAGGACTAAATGGTTTACTGGCTTTTTAGCCCGTAGATATGAGAACGGAGAAATTAGAGAAATGGATTTCTCCATTGCATCCCAAAACTTTTGGGCTTCAAGTCTAACTAATTGGATCGGTAAATTGCTAAAGATTGAGTTTTTGCGTAAGTTAGAGTCAGATACAGACCGAGAGAAAATTATTGAACACACTTTAAATTTGTGGCGGATCCCTTAATCCTTGATTAAGGGAAAAATTTTTAATTTTCATTCACCAATCGTTCGATCAATTTAAATGTATTGTATTGGATTTTATCGGATTTTATTTTTTGGTAGGCAAGCTTAGGAAGGCTTAACGACTTAAGTAATAAGACATATAGAGGTGTTCAACATGAAAATGCTATTTAAAGAGTGGAGAAACATATTTTCAAATAAATTAGTCTTGATTTCTTTAATCGTTATAAGTCTTGTTCCCCTACTTTACAATTCATTCTTTCTTTCCTCATTCTGGGACCCATACGGAAAAATAAATGATTTGCCTGTAGCTGTTATTAATAATGATACCGGTGCAATTGTAGGAGGAAAGCAAGTAAATATCGGGTCCGCTTTCGTGAACGAACTGAAGAATAGTAATGTATTCAAATGGAGATTTTCAGAGGATACCGAAAAGGAATTAAATGAATTAGATAAAGGCAAAATATATATGGTTATTGAAGTGCCAGAGGATTTTTCGCAAAGTGCAGCAACGTTACTAGATCAGAATCCTGAAAAAATGAAATTAAACTATTTTACAAATCCGGGTCATAATTACGCTGCTTCACAAATGGTAAATTCAGCAATATCAAAAATGGAAATTCAAGTGGCAGATGAAGTAAGAAAACAGTATTCTAAAATGATTTTTGAAAGTATGGAATCACTTGCAACTGGCTTTCAGCAAGCGAGCGAGGGATCTCAAAAACTTGGTGAAGGAGCACTAGATCTAGTTGAAGGAACAAAGATCTTGAATGAGAATACAAAAAAACTTGCTGACAGAACTGAAGCCTTTAACGAAGGGCTGGGACTAACTCAAGATAGTACAGAAAAACTTGTTAATGGGATTACAAACGTTAGTGATAATGCCTTACTTTTGAGCAATGGGGCCGAGCAAGTTACTGGAGGAACCTTAGATTTTACGAACGGCGTCTCAAAACTTGAACAGGGGCTTAGTAAGCTAGACTCAACAGGAAATAAGCTAGTCGAAAATGGCGTTCAATTAGTATCCGGCTCTTCGAAGTTAACGAACGGTTTACTTCAGTCCTCGAAGGGAATAGAACAAATCCAGGAGAGTATGAACTCTTATATTTCCAGCGTTGACCATGTAAAAGAAGTAATTAACTCATTAAAACGTGATTCAGTAGAAGATGCTGAAAATCAGAAACAGATTGAACTACTTTCAGAACAAATGCAGCAACTTTCTACACTGGGGACCCAACTTACAGAATCTATTGGGGACATCTCAGAAGCTCAGGTTACTCTACATGAGAGTTCAGCAACTATAAATGCAAATGGCCAACGATTTATTGATGGAGTGAAACTATTTCACTCTAACGTGGAGCAGTCACACATCGCTACTAAACAATTGGTGGATGCCATCCCAGTTCTTCAAAACGGAATGCAGCAGATGGCTACAAATACAAAAAAACTAAGCTCAGGTTTAGTTCAATTAAAACAAGGTGGAGATGAGCTGGAAAGCGGGATCGAAAAGCTCAGAGATACAGGCCTCCAATTCCAAAGCGGAACGGGGATGTTGGCTGAAGGAACCAATAAGCTACAAGCAGGCATTATTAGTTTGGCATCAGGAGTTGAAGAACTAAGCAATGGACTTACACATGGGGCTAGTCAGACTAGCGGGATAGATAATGTTTCTGAATCCACGTACGACATGTTTGCTTCTCCAACTGAACTTGTTTCGCATATTGAGCATGAAGTTCCGAAATATGGAATGTCGATGGCTCCGTATGTTATCAGTATAGGGTTATTCGCGTGTGCGATGATGTTCTCGACAGCTTACAAATCAAGAGAAGCTTCTATGGAGCCGAAGTCTGCTATAGCGTGGTTTTTTAGCAAGTACACAGTGGTTCTAGCTGTTTCAATTCTTGGTGCAGTATTATCTATACTACTACTACTTGAAGGCTTCCATCTTGAAGTTCAGAGTGTCTGGAGATTTAGTCTGTTCACTATATTAGTAGCGGTCACATTTATGACGCTTGTCTTCTTGCTTAGTGTTGCTCTGGGACAGCCCGGACAATTTATTGGATTTATTATTCTTCTTATGCAAGTGTCAGGAAGCGAAGGCACTTTCCCGTTAGTTCTGACTCCAAAGCTCTTTCAAAACATAAGTAGCTTTTTACCAATGACTTATGCTATTCGAGGATTCAGACAAGTTATTTCAATTGGTACTGATTACGGATATCTATGGACCCAAGCCGGAATCCTTGGAGGATATATTTTACTTTTCGTTATTCTTCTAATTTTATCTTTCAAACAATTGACTAAAGGGTATACCAAGAAACAGCTGATTAATAATTCCGTGTCATATTAGAACTGAGATGTTTTTAATTATTTTTAATAAATATTTGATAAATGGGGGAACACCGGAAATGAAACAAACAGTACTGATAACAGGCGCTACAGGTGGCATTGGATATGAACTTGCTGAAGTTTTTGCGGAAAATAACAATAATTTAGTACTCATTGCAAGAAACCAAACCCGTCTGCTGGAGATAAAGCAGTTATTCGAAAAAAAGTACAAAATCAAAGTGTTTATCCTAGGCAAAGATCTTTCTGAAAAGGATGCTGCTGTAGAGATTTACCAAACAATTAAGCAGCAAAAAATTACAGTTAATGTGTTAGTGAATAATGCCGGATTTGGTGACTTTGGAGAATTTCATAAGACAGATTGGCAAAAACAATATGAAATGGTTCAGGTGAATATTATTGCCTTGATGCAGCTAACCAGATTATTTGTTCCCGAAATGATCTCATTAAATCATGGGAAAATTATGAATGTCGCTTCGACAGCTGCTTTTCCCCCGGGTCCCTGGATGTCTGTGTATTATGCATCTAAAGCTTTTGTTCTCTCATTTTCAGAAAGTATAGCTCAAGAACTAAAGCACACTGAAGTGGCAGTTACAGTTCTATGCCCAGGACCAACAGAAACTGGATTTGTAGAAAAGGCGGATCTTAATGATTCTAAGTTATTCAAAAGTAATAATATTGCAGATGCAAAGAGTGTAGCCGTATATGGCTATAAGAAGTTAAATAAAAAAGTTATTATTGCTATTCCTGGTTTGGGAAATAAAATAACCGCTTGGGGACAGCGCTTTGTCCCGCGTTCATTAGTAAGAAAAATAATGTATAAAAAGCAAGCGCCTATTCGTTAATCAAAGATAATCAATATAGGAGAGATTTCAAATGAGTAAAGAAATTAAAATTCATGTTATGCATACAGGTCAAGTTCAAACAGATATTGCTTTGCCATTTAACAATCAAAAAACGTTGAATCCCTTTGCTTTTACGGGAATTCTTCGCTCAAAAAAACATCAAAACAAACTTCCGGTTTCTGTATATTTAATTGAACATCCTAAGGGACTAATTTTAGTTGATACAGGATGGCATACTGATGTTCGTAAAGATCAAGAAAAGTATATGGGCAGAATACATTATCAAATCAACAAGGCGATTCTACCAGAAGGAACAGCTGTAAATGAACAATTAATAAAAAAGGGCTTCAAGACAAGTGATTTAGATTATGTTCTATTAAGTCACTTGGATATTGACCATGCGAGCGGAGTTAAGCTTGTAGGTGATGCTAAACACATTTTAACTAGTGATATTGAATGGGCGGCAGCCTCTAAAAGCCCAGTACGTTACCTTAGTCATATGTGGAAAGGAGTCAATATCGAAACTTTTCACATGAAACAATCCCAATACGGTCCTTTTCATCAATCGTTTGATTTGTTTGGTGATGAATCAGTAGTTCTTGTTTATACTCCAGGCCACAGTAAAGGTATGACAGCAGTTCTGGTGCAACGTGAAGGGAAATATGTTTTGTTAGCCAATGATTGCGGATATGCCGCAAAGTCTTGGGAAGAGATGATCCTACAAGGGGTATTAGTCAATAAAAAACAGGCGGTTGATTCACTTCAATGGGTTAAGAAGATGTCCGAACAATCAGGTTGTATCGAAGTCCTTGCTAATCATGACCAGAATGTCAAACCGCATGTTATTGTTGTGTAAAGAGAAGAAGGAGTAGGAATAGAGTAATGTGAATTTAGCTTGAAAATGTCAATCCAACTGGCCGTTATAAGGGGAATAACACACGATCGATAATCCAGGACGGCGGGTTATTAATTCGTATGCCCGTTAGTAGACTATTTTGATCCAGAATTAAAAGGTGTGATGGGATAAAGTTGTTTTGCCTGCTTGTTTTGCCAATTGACGGCAAAGCCGCCTACACCGCCAGCGTCACCGTGGATGAAAATTGACTGTGTAACGCTTTCGCCAATTTCTTTCACCACTCCTGCTGCGTCAAGAAAGTGAACAAACAGGAACTTAAGTAAATCAATTAGAATCGAAATCGATCGATATTGGTTTGTTTTTTTACATCGCATCGTGTCCACAACCTCAAAAAATTCGATAACACCGGCGAAGACATGGAGGATCTTATCTCCATCGGTACGATTGGATTGATTAAAGCAATTGAAAGCTACCGCCCTAATAAGGTGACAAAGCTGGCTACCTTTGCTGCCCGCTGTATTGAAAACGAAATCCTGATGCACCTTCGTTCGCTGAAAAAAACCCGCAAGGACGTGTCCCTGCACGACCCGATTGGGACAGACAAGGAAGGGAACGAGATCACGCTGATCGACATCCTCGGTTCCGAGGCTGACGATGTGATCAAGGAAGTTGACCTTAAAATCGAGAAAAGCAAGATCTACCGCAACCTCGATATTCTCGATGAACGCGAGAAGGAAGTCGTAGTTGGCCGCTTCGGGCTGGATACTGGTGGAGAAGAGCGGACGCAGCGGGAGATTGCGAAGGACCTAGGGATCTCGCGGAGTTATGTGTCGCGGATTGAGAAGAGGGCGCTGATGAAGCTGTATCATGAGTTTTATAAGGCGAAGCGGTAAAAAAAGATAAGTATAAAACAGTATCCGTTAACAATACAGCGGTAAAGCGACTTGTCTGTGGATGAGTTGCTTTTTATTTTTCTTGTGCATCTCAGGAGTTGGAAAGACATGAGAAGTAACAAGGGCTATATCAGATACAAATAAATCATTTTTAAAGACAGTTTTTCTTGACGGAGGTCCAAATGATTAGTAAAGAAACCCGAAGTCTCATAAAAGACTTGGGTTTCTCGTCAGCCTGACTAGCCTTTAGGCTACTTTTTATTTACTAATATTAAACCAACCTGGCATGGCTTGAATTACATTTGAAAGTTTTTCCGGAATATTAAGCTGGTCGAGTTTCGAAACGTTCAACTCAGAATCCACCTCGGCTTCACGTCCATTTGCGACCTTCTCAACCCAATTAGGATCTATAATTAACGCATGCCCAATGGCGACTAGCGGCAATCCTAATTCTACAGCTTTAAGAGCATTATCCGGTGTTACTATGGAACCAGCAGCCAACACAGGTACCTTACCGTTTGCTCTCTCAAGAATTAATTCAAGCCGTGTTTTCTCATCTTGACTATCTACAGGCTTTGAAGACACATTATCTAGTGAAGCATGAATATAATCTAAATCCTGTTCAACTAGGAAATCAATTAATTCATACGTATCTTTCATACGTAATCCGTCCATTTTGTGAGATTCTTCAGGGGAAAGTCGGTATCCAATAATGAATGGTTTT
This sequence comes from Paenibacillus sp. FSL R10-2736, assembly GCF_038000245.1. Lineage (NCBI taxonomy): Bacteria > Bacillati > Bacillota > Bacilli > Caryophanales > Paenibacillaceae > Paenibacillus > Paenibacillus sp. FSL R10-2736. The sequence continues at coordinate 5,826,180 of NZ_JBBOBN010000001.1, read as the reverse complement.
GTAGCTTGCTTTTCAATGACGCTTTTGACTTCTTTAATAATCGCCAACGGAAAACGTAAGCGATTTTCAAGTGATCCTCCCCATTGGTCCATTCGTTGATTTGTTGCTGGCGACCAAAAATTCTGTATTAAAAATCCATGAGCCCCATGAATTTCGACGCCATCAAATCCGGCTTCAATCGCTCGTCTTGTTGTGTCTCCAAAAGCACGTACAATCGACAAGATCTCCTCATGAGATAGTTCTCTTGTTTCTGGAGTTGAACCTAAATTAGTAACTTCGGGTTGCAATGCACTCGCACTAACTGCATCCAATCCAGGCAGGACTTTATTTCCAGCATGGAAAATCTGTAGTATCGCAGGAGAGCCTCCACTTTTTGCTGCCTCAGCTAATCTTCGTAAACTTGGAGTGAATTCATCATTGTACCCAGCGAATTCATTCGTAAAGCCCTGCCCATTAGGTGTAACATGAGTACACCCTGTAATGACGAGTCCTACTCCATTCACTCTTTGTTTGTAATACTTTACTTCGTCATCCGAAATGGTAAGGTCGTCATTACTTGACCATGTTGTCATGGGTGCCATAACAACTCTATTCTTCATTGTTATTCCGCTTCTGAAGGTAAAGGATTCAAATAACCGGCTATATTTCTGATTCATTTCATTAACCTCGCTATCATAGTTTATTTTCTGCTTCAGTATATTTGATTCCCGTTACGGTAAGTAAAGGTTTTTTTATTTGATTGCATATTTGTGTGATTATATATGAATGTTGTGTTCTTATTCTCTTTTATGGTATATCTTTAGTTACAGTAACTATAACTAAAGGTGGATAAGTAGATGACGTATTCAATGACATATGTGGTGGAGAATTATAATGTATCTGCAAAGACACTTCGATTTTATGAAGAGCAAGGGATATTACCAGATATTTCTCGTGACGAAAAAGGACGTAGAGTGTATAGCGAACAACAAATAGATTGGATTTCTTTTATTCGTTGCCTCAAAGAGACAGGAATGCCTCTTATGAAAATAAAAGAATACAAGGAACTCTATGAATTAGGCAATTCTACCTTTTTACAAAGAGAAGAAATGTTAATTCAGCATAAATTGGATGTGCAGAAGAAGATTGATGAAAGCTTCAGACACTTAGAGGAAATAAATTATAAAATAGCTATGTACAACCTTCAGAAAGAAGAAGTCATAAAAAATCCCAATCATATTTTTAAATGTCACGGTTTGGAGGTTAAGGTAGCGAATTAATGTACGTTAAAATAACCAATTCGAATCGGAAACGATCGTGGTAATCTTTAGTTAAATTCAAAACAAAAGCTAATTAAATATAACTAAATTTGAGTATCAAGCAAAAAAACCACTTATGCTCGGAAATCCCAAGCTTGCTTAAGTGGTTAATCGTGCTTTTGAATCTTAGAACAACCTTAAATTGTCGGGTTCAATGCCCCTTGATACTCATTCATTAAATTGTCGATAATCTGCTGTACGGACAAAATCTCTTTAATCTCATGAACTCTGGACCCGGCAAAAACCAATCCGTTCTTAACATCTCCTCTAAGGGAAGTAAGCAGGGATTCCATTGTACAGAAGCGATGTGAACAAACCTTTAGACAATCATAGCATTTGACTATCTTTAATTTGGCATCATTACTGATCCGGTCCGTAAATTCATTTCGAATCGCTCTTCCTTCCAGACCCACAGTAGACTTGATTAGGACAGTATCTCCTTGCTGAGCATCTACATACCTTTGCTTGAAGGCTAAGGGAGCATCACACTCATGGCTTGCCACAAAACGGGTACCCATTTGAACACCAGATGCGCCAATCCGAAGGGCTTTTGCGATATCATCCCCTGTCAGAATTCCACCCGCAGCAATAACCGGAATCGAAACGGCCTCTAAGACTTCAGGAAGGATATCAAACATGGGTCTGTCTGTACCTAAATGTCCCCCGGCTTCGAACCCTTCCACAACGACTGCGGAGGCACCAAGTCTTTCGGAAATTCGGGCTAATTTGGCGGATGAAACAATAGTTACGACAGGAGTACCATATTCTCTACCCCAAGCATAAATATCTCTAGAAATTCCGGCTCCGGAAATAATAAAGTCAACCTTTTCCTCCAAAGCAACCTTCATTTTCTCGGCAAAGTCCTTCACTGCGAATAGTACATTCACACCGATATAGCCAATTCCTTTAGAGAGTTCTCTTGTTTGGCGAATATGCATTCTCAGCTCTTCAGCAGTGATCCCTGTACCAGAGATGGTGCCGATCCCACCCGCATTGGCTACAGCAGCGGCTAGTCCACTTAAGGATATGCCTACACCCATTCCACCTTGAATAACAGGAACTCTCGATTTAATATGTCCGAATTGGATTGTTGGAAGTTTCAATTACACACCTCTTTCGCAAGTTGAAGGAATACGATATATCGTAACACAGTTAAGTCTTTCCTGGATGTGACTGTAAACATGCTCAAACTATGTTAAATATCATGTCTTTCCACTTGTGATACAATATTTTAAATTGAAGTATTGCTTGTTAATGATGATATTCAAAGGAGATTTAGAATGAAACGCTTTCGCTGGAGCATTGCAGTTTATTTCGTGCTGTTCGTGTTTTCAGGAAGCCGTTCCGCATATCCGCTATGCTGATTACCGGGCGTACTATGAAGCGGTTCTGCTGTTGGAGGAAGGGAAAGGTGCACAAGCGCGGGAACATCTTGAGTCAATCAGGAAGCAATGGATGAGATCAGCGCTGCTCACAGAAATTGAACTCCAAGCAGGTAATAGCGAAACTGCTATCACTCATGCCAGGGAAGCAGTAAGCGCTTCGAGAGGCGTCCAGCGTTATGTGTTACATAAGGAATACGAAAGAACGTTACCGCAAGCTGTTGAAGCATAGTTTGAAAAAACGGGTATCATCCTCATTCAAGGATGATACCCGCTTCTGTTAGTTAGGATGCCAGTCTCACTGTCCCAAACAAAGCCTAATCAAATCATCTACATGGGCGGTAGCCAGACATTCCACGGTATCGGCGGCTCCGTAATAAATTTTCACTTCGCCATCGTCCTCCAGGATCATGCCGCCGGGGAAGATGACATTATTGCGGAAGCCTCCGTCTATTTCGTAGGGGGCTTCAGGTGCAAGCAGCGGCGAGGCACTCATCCCGAGAATCTTCTTCGGATTGTCCAGGTCAAGCAGCATAATACCTGCGGTATACCGCTTCTTCCAGGACGGCTCCCAGCCGTGCTTCCCTCTGGCGGGATCGATATCCACCGCATGGAAGGTGGTGAGCCAGCCTCGATCCGTCTTCACTGGCGGCGCTGCCGGACCGATCTTGTCATTGGCGAACGGTACCTGCTCCACCGCCAGCAGCAGATCCGAACGTCCCCAATAGATCAGATCCGGCGACTCCGAGATCCAGGTGTCGAACCGGTCCTTGCCTCCGCGGCTGTATACGGTGAACGGCCGTTCCAACCGCACATAGTTGCCGTTGATCTTCTCCGGGAACAGTACCATATTCCGCAGGTCCGGCGTAGACAAGCTCAATATTTCAAAGGATTCGAAGTCATCCGTGACTGCGACCCCTCCCCGGATACCATGCCGTGTATCTACAGCGAAGCACATGTAGCAGCGGCCGTCAATCACCGTCAGACGCGGATCGTAAGCGCGCACGACCTCTTCGTCATGCAGCTTGAATACCGGCTTGGGCCCTGCCGTCCAGTGAATTCCGTCTTCACTGAAGGCGATACCCAGATCCGTTGTATTAGTCGGTTCAAGGGTCTGCTTGTCGAGTGAGCCATAGTCATTGCGGAATACCATCACATACCGGCCGCCGAACTTAACCACTCCTGCATTGAACACAAGTGCGGTGGGATAAGGGACCCGGGCCGCATCCAGCACAGGGTTGACCGGATGACGGTGAATGAGCGGACTGGATGCCAAAGCTCCTATGATGGGTGTATTTGTATTAGTCATCGTAGAATATCCTCCTTGGATTATGAACTGCGTGCTAGACAATGCTTCCATAGGGTGCGAACGGATAGTCGATCGTAATACGTCCGGCCTGGCAATCACCAACGCCGCTGTACAGATCAGCCTTGCCGTCCCCCCGCATCACGATCCCCGAAGAAAAGACGCAGTCCGTCAAATATGGGAACTTGGCGGGTCCCGGCGGGTAGCAGGAACGGCTTCCAATCAGATGCAGGTCATGGGATTCCCTGGTGATGGGATCGAAGATAAAGGCCATATTCAAATATACCTTTAGAAGCTTGCCATCCACATCCTTATCCTGATAACAAATATGGCCGATAATTCCGATCTTGCCGCTGTCCAGCAGATAAGCCTGATTGACGCCTCCCCATTCGCCTGCACCAAAAATACCATGAATGTAAGGTGCATTCTCAATGATGTCTGCAGTCAACTCTTCCAGCTTGTCAATAACGGTGAAGCCGATCATGGATTCGCTGCCGTATTGGCCTCTCATCTCGCTGCCCCGCGGGCGCGAGAAGACGCCAATCCTGCCGTCCGCCAGAGCAACAAGGCGAATATCTTTCATTTTGTTAGGACCGGTAGTGAAGTAGTACAAATCGTGGAGGTCAGTCCCCCGGTAAAAATACCCGAAAAACGTGCTGTATTTGCCGCTTTGATATTGCACATGCGTTCCGCCCAGGACAAGCTCATCACCGATTTCACTGATAAACGGGTCCTCCAGCGTATAAATCATGCTATTATCTACCACGGTCCACTCATCGTGACCGGTCTCCTCGAAGAGGCGGACCCAGGAGCGTGCCCATTCTTCGCGGCGTTCTACCCGGCCGAACAAGTAACGTTTGCCATCCCGTTCAAAAGGAATCGAAATATTATAGACATCAAACCCTTCCACGTTTTTAAATGATAAGGTTGCGCTTTCATAAATGGTTTTTGACGCTTCAAATTCTTTTTTTTGCTGATGCAGGCTCAACATTTCCCCACTCCTTTATTGTATCAGCTCTTTTTATTGAAGAGAAGATTGATACTCCTGAAACTGTTTTTGGTATTCCGCAACTACCTTGTCCAGACCCGCTTTCTTCATTTTGTCCAGTGCTTCGGTGAAGGCTGTGTCGTAGTCCAGAACCCCCATATAGATCGGAGTAATGCTGGCTGAAGCTTCCGAGAGAATATTAGTATATTCAGTTCTCACATTCGTTGGATCAAAAATAAAGTTGGCCGCAATACTATTGACCGCTTTGGGATTTGGCTCAAATAAGACTTTGTTATTGTCAGGAATACTGTTCTCCAGGTCAAAGCGCATAAAGTTCACATTCCCGTTCTGCGAGTCGGAGCCCCTGTACCTCGGATTGTTATTGTTATTCGGATCTTTGATCGGCTTTAGGCCCTTTTCGCCATCTTTGGTGTAGTGCTCACCCTCTATGCCATATTGAACCAGATCATAATTGTCCTGACTGGCCAGCATCCAATCCATGAATTTAACGGCTGCCTCCGGATGTTTGCTGTTCACCGGTACGGCATTTCCGTTCTTGAAGGAGAGGGGCCGCAGATATTCTTTCTCCGGGTTAAACCATGCCACTCCGATATCGTCTACTGTAGCTTCCGGATTGTATTTCTGGAGCCCGTTCAAGCTTCCGCCGGTTCCCAGACGAACGAACCACTCCCCGCTGTCGAGCTGAGCATCTACCTGCTCCTGCTTCATAACTAAGATATCAGGATTCGTAATTCCCTTGGTGTACAGCTCGCGCATGAAAGCAGCATCCTTCTTGAATTCTTCCGTCTCAATCCAGGATTTGACCTCTCCGTTCTGATTGACATAAAAGAACTTATCTTTAACGGTGAACGGGAAGCTGTCATAACTCCGGTGTAAGATGGAGGTATGCAGGGATATCGGGTCAAAATCGGCCCGGGTGCCCAGATAGGGTTTGTTTTTCCCCTTCCAGTTCTTCATCACAATCTCCCAGGTGCTAATCAATTCAGCCGGAGTTGTCGGCTCCTTCAGATTGTTCTCGCGGAGAATGTCGCGGCGGATATTGAATTGCCCCTCGCTCGCCATTTCAACCCAGTAGGAGGGAACGATATAATATTTCCCGCCGATGGTTGCTCCGTTGAAGATATCCTCCGGAATATGCTTTTTGAGGTTTGCTCCATATTTTTCAATTTCCTCTGAGATATCTGCCAGCGCCCCCCGGGTGTAGTAGTTGGAGAACGGAGTGCGGTCCTGCATGACATGGAACAAATCGAACTCTTCACCGGTGGACAGCATCAGGTTCAGCTTCTGGTCCCACGCATCCCAGGGGATGAAGATTTTCTCCACTTCAACGCCGACACCATCTGCAGCCAGCTTCTCATTGACTTTTTCGAACACCTTTTGGTAATCTTTGGGCTCGGTGCCGGGAACCACGTATTTGATCCGGACGACCTCAGAAGTATTATTATTGTCCGACTTCGGGGATGAAGCATTATTCTCCCCGTTTGCAGCCGGGCTGTCGGACGCCTTGCCGCACCCGATCAGTGTAGAAAGGGCAAGCACCACAGCACATAGAATGGCGTAATGTTTTTTCATGAATAATATAGACCTCCTCTGTTTATGCCTTATTTATGTTAACCCCTAAGGGATGACATCAGCCTTTAACTGAACCTATAACCAGACCTTTCACGAAGTACTTTTGCAGATACGGGTAGAGGAAGATGATCGGTCCGATCGTCACGATGGCTGTTGCCATCTTGACCGACTCCGAAGGAAGCGTAACGTCGCTTGTTCCGGCCAGCATGGCCATCTCGTTCAGCATACTGATCTCCGATTGCATCTGCAGCAGCATAAATTGCAGCGGATACAAATCTTTGGTGTCAATCAGCATGATCGCATTCCACCAGTTATTCCAATAATCCAGTCCATAGAAGAGAGCAATGGTCGCGAGTACCGGCTTACATAAAGGAAGGTAAATCTTAAAAGCAATGACAATATCACTCGCTCCGTCTATGGTAGCTGATTCCCGCAGCGAGTCGGGAATTCCGTTCATGAAATTGCGTACAAGGAAGAGGTTGAACGGGCTGAACAGGAGCGAAGGAATAATCAGAGCCAAGATATTATTGGTTAATCCGAGCGACCGGTTCATCAGATACCAGGGCACAATCCCGGCTGTGAAAATCATGGTGATAAAGAAGTAAAGAGCCAGCAGATTGCGGTTTTTCACATTTTTGTTCGCTAGTGTATAGCCTGCCATAGAAGTAATTAGAATAGCCAGCGTGGTACCGACGATCGTGACAAAGATAGAAATTCCATAGCTCTGAATGACTTGAGAGCCGCCCGTGAAGATCAGCTTATAGGCATATAGAGAGAATTTCTCCGGAAAGAGGCTGTAGCCGTTCTTAAGAATAGCATCCTCATCCGTGATGGAGATCATCAGCACGAGCAGCATCGGAAGCAGGCAAAGCGCCGAATACACCGCAGTCAGCGTGTACATGACCGTCTTACTGATTGACATTTTTTTCATAGTTACTCCTCCGGATTTAGTATAATGCGCCATCTTTAAAGAACCTGCGGGTAATGGCATTGGTACCAAAGACTAGGATAAATCCGATGACCGACTGGAAAAGTCCAACAGCCATGGCTTCGGAGGGGTCGCCGATCTGCCGCAAGGACCGGAATACATACGTATCAATGATATCCGTGGTCGAATATAGGGTGCCGTTGTCACCGATGAGCGCATAGATCATCCCGAAATCGCCGTACATAATTTTGCCGACAGAGAGCATCGTTAGGATAATAACCGTGGGCATCATCAGCGGAAGCGTAATCCGAAAACACATCTGCAGGCGGTTAGCCCCGTCAATCTCGGCTGCTTCATACAACGTCTCGTCGATACCGGTAATGGTCGCCAAGTAGATAATGGCACTCATTCCGGCCCCCTTCCACACATGCATGACGGTAAGAATCGCCGGCCAGGACTGTGCCTCGGTATACCAGTTCACTGAGGACATGCCGAGCTGGTTCAGCGTTTTGTTCACAATTCCCATATCCATCGAAAAAAGCGCATACAGCACATAGCTAATGACGATCCATGAGATGAAATTCGGGAATAACATCAGGGATTGACTGATCTTAACAAACAGCTTCTTGCGCAGTTCGTTTAGAACCAGTGAAATGGCCAGCGCCATCAGCGTACCGAAAATAATAAAGAGTAAATTGAGGTAAATGGTGTTAAAGGTGACCGTAAGCGCTTTGTTGGACCGGAAGAAAAACTCAAAGTTTTTGAATCCCACCCATTCGCTATGAAATATTCCCTTGGTATAATTAAAACGCTGGAAAGCAATGACCATATAAGGATACGTCATATAGCCGAAAATAAACGTGTATGCCATTGCCGGCAAAACCAACAAATAGGATGTACCATTCCTGCGGATGTCAGAAAGAATGCTTAATCCTGGACGCCGTTTTTTTCTCAATTCCTGTTCCCCCCATTTGTTATAAATGACGATTGCCTTGATTCCAGATTAGCCATACCCTCCCGAAGAGTCTATTTCAAAACCTGGAAAACGCTTTCAAATTCAAACTCAAGGCTTTCAAAAAAACGGAATGACTTTCATTTTGGCCTGATTCAGTACCTTTTCGGCCGAAAATGTACTATAGTTTAGAAATGATAACGAGCAGTGTTGGGAGGAATTCAACATGCGGACAACCATCCACCGGCTTGTTCGATACAAGGCATTTCAAAAGCTCACCATCTCATATTTCCTTCTCGTTCTTCTAACCGTAAGCCTGCTATCCGGCGTACTCTTCTCCCTATTCTCCAGAAGCGCCATTAAGGAGATAGAACGTAATTCCCGGGCGATGTTATCCCAGGTTACCTACGCCTCCGATGTAGTCTATAATCAGGTCATCACTATCGGGAATACACTGCTGATTCAACCGGAAATCCTGTCATTTCTGAATGAGACGGTGGAGGACAAGGTAAGCAATTATCATATTTTTCAGCAGATCGAACAAATTACAAATGTGAACCCTTATATACACAGTATCGGAATATATCGGCCTTCTACAGGAACTACCATTGATACAGCCGGGCTTCCGCTTGATTCTTCTCTTACCACCCTTAGCGCGAAGCAGTATATGGAGTTCAATCCGCGCAGTCTGAAGGCCCCGGGCCGCAACAACGGGAAGTCATTACAGTTCCTGACCTTCTTGCTGTACCCGAATTTCTCACCCCAGACCACAGGCAATCCGCTGATCTATATCAATGTGGAGGAGCAGTCGATTTTGACGACCATCCGCAAGATCAGCAACGCGGACGCCGCTAATAATGTTTTTGTAATCAATAATGAAGGTAAGGTGCTGTCTCATACCGATTCCAACCTGTTTCTGGAGGATTTATCCGAAGAAGAGTATGTGCGGAAGATATTAATCGAGAACAATAAGGAGAGCAGCTTCACCATAACGATTTCAGACCAAAGGAATCTGGTCACTTATGTAAAGTCAGAGGAACTGGACTGGTATTTTGTAAGCGTTTCACCGTATTCCGAGCTCATCTCTAACATTGACCAGCTCCGGGGGATTACGCTGCTGGTTACAGCCGGAATTGTACTCGCAGGTCTATTGCTCTCTGTCCTTTTGACCTCCAACATGAATAGACCCTTATCGGCACTGCTCGAAAAAGTCATGCCTAACCCGGCCAATCCGGCATCCGGTTTGGCGCCTATTGATGAATACAAGCTGATGACCGAGGTGTTCCAGTCCTATCATGAACGTGAGAAGTCGATGCAGTTTGTAATTACCCACTCTTCCCGGACCGTCCGTGAGCATTACCTGCATGCCTTGCTGCGCGGTCATTCACTGGAGCACTCGGTTTCGAACGAAATTATTAAGGATATCGGCGAGGAGGTAGCGGGGCCGTATTTTGGCGTGCTGGTGTTCAAAATCAATGAGCTTGAACCACTAGGGGAGGGGATAGAGGGGAAACAGCAGTCCTTGCTGCGGTTCGCACTTGGGAATATCGCAAAAGAGATGCTGGAGCATATCGGCCCATGTGATGTTCTCATTATGGGAGGAAGTGAAGCTGTTGCCATCCTTCAATACACGGACAATCAGCTCCCGGAAGAGCTGGGGCCTGCCTTGCGCAATATTCAAAGCTTCCTGAATCGCTACTTCAAGGTGACGGTATCTATAGGGATAGGAGATATATCCTGCGGAAAAGGTAATATTCCGTCCTCGTACACATCTGCGCAGCAGTATGTGAAATACCGGCTCATCTATGGGAAGGAAGCGATTCTGGATGCTATAGCGACACGCCGCCATGTGTTGACGGCCCTCAGTTACCCCAGCGCCTACGAGAAGAAGCTGATTGATGCTGTGCAGGACGGCAAGCCGGAAGCAATGGTTAGCGCAATCGAAGAATTTATAGATAAAATATCCGGCGGTTCCGTTCATCAGGTCATCACCTTTAGCACTCAACTCATGTTGTCTTTGCTTAAACATTTTGATTATTTACAGCATGTGCCGGATTCTAATTTCAATGATTACCTGCAAGCAATAACCGATATTGAACGGGCTGAAGATCTGACGGAGATCCGTAACCTATTCAACCGCTATTGCAGCACCATCTGCACATTAATTGAAGACAAGAATCACTGGCTGAATGCTCAAAAGCATAATATTCTCATCGAAAAAGCACAGAATTACATTCATGAACATTATGCCGAGCCTAACATATCCCTCGATCTGGTGTCGAGCATCGCCGGACTGTCGCCCAGCTATCTGGGGAAATTGTTCAAAGGAGCGACCCGGCAATCCTTCAGTGAATACTTGAACAACACCCGGCTGGAAAAAGCAAAGGATCTGCTTGCTTCTACCTCTGAGACAGCGGCCAGGATCAGTGAAGCGGTAGGGATATACAACATCACTTACTTCTCCACCTTGTTCAAGAAAAAGTACGGGCTGACCCCTTCGGCGTTCCGGGAACAGGAGGCGATGAAGAGCACTATGAGTGATGAGGAGTGATATAAAAAACATCTGCTCTTCAGCAGATGTTTCTTCACTTGTTTACGGCTGCTCCGCATATCTCCACCAGGCAAAGGTCCCGGCTATTCCGACTATCCCTGTATACGCAAGTATCAATATACTGCTGAGCTGTAAGGAACCGGTGCTTTGAAATACCGACGGGATGGTCCATGGGAAATAGGGTATAATCGCCAAACCTTTTGTGCACTCCGTCAATTAGTTCCCTTAGCGGTTAAAATCCGGAGACCAAGGCGACCGCTGCCGCTTTTCCGCGGGTCGTTCCGTCCTCTCCGCTGTTTAAGCGGGAAAAGGTTCTTCAAATCTTTCTAAAATCACAAAAAGAAACTGTCCTTTGGTAAAATGGAGGTACCACCCAATCACTTCAAAAGGAGCGATTTCTTTGAGCAATGGACAAAAACAGAAAGCAGCGATTCTCCAATAACGGGAGAATCGCTGCTTTTTTAACGTTTGAAGCTTTTGAGAAATTTGAGAATCTGACTTGTCAGTAGAATATCTGCTTTTGGGACAGTCTCTTGTCTTTTATTCCTTGAGCTTCTTAATTCGCAGTCTCCAGTATTCTGGAGACCATTGTTGCAAACTCTGCTCTGGTAATATCTTTTCCAGGCTTAAAGGTACTATCCTCGTAGCCAGTAATAATATTATTGGATGCGAGTGCATCAATGGAATCATAATACCATGCATTTCTATTAACATCTTTGAAGGATGTGTTTCCAGTACCTGTCAGCTTAAAGGCTCTAGTGATCAGTGCCGCTAATTCACTGCGGCTTATCTTGCCGTTCGGACGGAAGGTTCCATCGCTATATCCGTTCATCAGGCCTGCTCCGGCTGCTGCGCCGATATACGTATTAGCCCAATGCGTTGGAGATACATCTGTAAAGCTGCTAGCCTGTCCTTCAAGCCCCATGTACGTTGCAATGACCTTGATGGATTCGGCACGGGTCAACCCTGAATCCGGACGGAAGGTTCCATCGGAATAACCCGTTAGTAATCCCTTGGCTATAAGCACATCAATGCTTGCTTTTGCCCAGTGATTAATGGTATCTGCGAAACTGACAACTTCCGGCGTAGGTGTTGGTGCTGCTGGTTCTGCAGGTGCTGGTGTTGCTGTAGGAGCCGGTGTTGGTGTGGGCGTTGCTGTTACCGGGGGAGTTACGGTACCTCCTCCAGGACTTGGATTGCTTGGTTCATTATCTACTGGATCAGGATTAGTAGGATTAGAGACGTATTGAAGTGCTGGAGCATAGGCTGTAAGCAGTCTGGCTTGACTTTGTTGCTCAAGAGCATAGCCCATACCTAGAACTTTGGCATCGTCCCATGCTCTGCCAACAAGCTGCATGGAGATGGAATATCCGCTGTCGTTCGTACCTACAGGAACAACTACCGTAGGGAGGCCGACATTAGACGTTAATACGCCCGTGTTGCGGTCAGAGCTTAATTGAGAGGCTGCTGCGTCATTGTTATATACGTCACTGATAAAACCTGCATAAACCACAGCATCCACGCCATTCTCGTCCATCCAGCCTTTAATAACTTCCTTATAGTCCGTTCTATATTTGATGTAATCTTGTACAGCTTGTTCAGTCATGCGGGTAGGCTCTGTATATCCTCTTTGATTATAGATAAGCACCTTGTCTGAAGCCAGTACACTTGCTCCATCAATGTAAGGGAAGTTCTTATGAAGCTCAATATAGCGCGCCCAACCTTCAGTAGATCCATTAATGCCTGAAGGACGGCTAGGCGCTGACGGTATTTTTGACATTTCAACCATTGTCGCACCCGCTGCCTGAAGCTCGGAGAACTTATTCATTACGGCTTGTCCGGTATCATCATCGGCATAACTAGAGACAAAGGAAGCAGGGATATATCCGATTTTCTTTCCTTTCAATGCATTAGTATCCAGAGATTCCTTCCAGTCAGCCGGACGCTTATGGTCTGCATCGGCAGTCACTGTGAAGATATCCTGTGGATCTGTACCCGTTGTAGCATTCAACATGATGGCCAGGTCAGTTACTGTCTTAGCAATGGGACCTGCATAATCCTGTCCCCAAGTGAGCGGCAGTACACCTGTAGTACTTGCCATACCGTCTGTACCACGGAAGCTTTTTAAGCTGGCGCCTGTAGTAGGTGCATAGAGAGAGACCCCTGTCTGTGATCCCATGGCTGCTGCTGCAAAATCAGCTGCAACAGATACTGCCGAGCCGCCGCTTGAGCCAAAAGAGGTTTTCGATGGATACAGGGCATTCCATGTCTGCTGCCAGCCGCTCTCGCTAAAGCTTCCGCTGTTGGCGAACTCGGAAGTATTTACTTTACCAATAATGACAGCTCCGGCTTCCCGCAGCTTATTCACCTGGAATGCATCTGAATCAGGCCGCCAGCCTTCAAGCGCTTTGCTGCCGCCGGTAGTAGGCATATCCTTGGTATCATAGATATCTTTTATCGCAATGGGAATACCGAGCAAATCCCCCTTTGCACCTTGTGCGCGGGCATTGTCAGCAGCTTGTGCCTGGGCAAGCGCAGTTTCAGAGACATGCAGGAAGGCATGGAAGCCAAGCTGGCCTTCATCGTATACCTTGATTCTATCTAAATAAGCCTGAGTAATTTGTACGGAAGTAGTTTTACCGCTAATCATATCCTGCTGCATTTGTGCAATGGATTTATTCGTAACATCATAGGGGGATGAAGTGATGAATGCTTTAGCAGCAGGAGCCTCAGGAATCACCAGGGGATCTCCAGTATCCAGTCCCTCTATAGCAGAGATATCCCAGTTACTGATTGAACGGATTTGTGCGTTTGTTAATCCGGATACATCCAGCTGGCTATTCAGTCCGTTTAGCATGGTCACCAGATTCTTCAGGCCTTCTTCACCCGCTTCTCCAAGTTGTACATAATGCACCAGGGATTTCGACTGACCCGGCTCAATATTTAATGTATTAATGAACCCGTAGAAATTCGCATCATTTCCGGACTTAGCTAGGGGTGTGGTGAATGGATTCTGCTGCTGATTGCCTAGGCTAGTTAATCCATTCTCAAATGGATGTGGAGACCCGACTGCAACGCCCAGCGGCTTATTGTCTTTGGCACTGCTATCTACAACAATCCATGAATCATCCGTAGTCACCTCCAGATCATTGGAGTAGGTTGCCTTGACTACTGAAGCATTTGCTGCTGTACCATACCCCAGAGAGCCGCCGAAAGAGACATCAACCTTTACGTTCATATCATTTTTATTAGTAAAAGTATCAAAGAATCTCGTACGATTATTTATAGTATCGACATACACATCACGTGTAACCGTTACATTTCCCAGATTTACAGATTGAGTCGAAGTGAATCTATTCACACCATCGTATTTCAAGTCAAACCCGCGCATCATTTGACCATTCATCAGTGAAGCTGTAGGCGACGACACTTTAACGAAGATATTACCGAAGCCTTGTACTTGTGTAGTCCCAACGGTACGTAAACTTCCTGTGTCTAAGCTAGGCGCAAAGACATCATGAATCTCCCATACTGTGCCGCTTGCTGAAGTAACCCGAGTTAAAGCATCAGCGGTCTGAAACGGAATGACACTCGAAGCGATAACAGATAACGCAATGGACGTAGCTATAAATTGCTTTTTACTCCAATTATTTTTTGCTGGTGAATATTCGGAGCGGGGGGAACCAGAATGATTTCTTTTAGTTTTACTTAGACGTTTTAGCTTATTCATTTCAGTAATCTCCTCTTCCTGTATGTATATTTATTAATGCATGTTAGGAAATATAACATCGTTATTTCTATCAGTCAATAAATATTAAAAATTTAATATATTTTTAGAGTTTTGATATAGATTAAATACTATATTTATTAAAATTTATAATATATATGGTAACTATCAGATATATTAACTAACATAGTGTGATATGTATGGTTCTGGATACCGATGTACCTCCGTTCGCTGAAAAAAACCCGAAAGGACGTGTCACTGCATGAGCCAATTGGGACCGATAAAGAGGGCAACGAGATCACGCTGATCGATATCCTCGGCTTCGAGGCCGACGATGTAATTAAGGAAGTTGATCTGAAGATTGAGAAGAGCAAGATATATCGTAATCTCGATATTCTCGATGAACGGGAGAAGGAAGTCGTGGTAGGGAGGTTTGGTTTGGATACAGGCGGGGAAGAGCGGACGCAGCGGGAGATTACAGCCTAAAAGCGATTTGTCTGCAGAAGGTTTATTAGGTGAACCAGATGAAAGCGGATTAGTAGTTATTATAGCTGTGAAAAATTAAAGCCAGGCGTTCACGGTGAAAAGGGACTTTGAATCCAACTAGAGGATTCAAAGTCCCTTTTTGATTAAACTCCAGATGCGTTCGAACCTGTCTTGGTAGTCTGGAAGATTCCAGGATTCTTTGAAGGACGGGAGGCTAAACACCGCAAATGCGGAGAGAATTGCCTCTGCCCGTTCGAAGCGGGGATCGTGATAGTCCATGAAGCCGTCAATAATTTGATAGGAATCCCATAGAACATCGCGTAATACCAGGGGATTGCTATCCACGTATTGTGTATTCAAAGCGAACATTTTGGGATTTTCGTTATAGGCGCGTTTTTTGGCGTTAGCAAATGCCCAGAGCCAATCATGGAGCAGGTCCTGTGCATTCATCAAATTTGTCTTATCTAGTTTAATTTGTTCTGAAATCATCCGGTTGAACCAGTTTTTTGACACAGCTGCCCAGAGCTCTTGCTTATTCTTAAAATGTTTATAAAGCGCGGCGTGGGTGATACTTAATTCATCCGCAATTTGTGAAAGGGTCACTTCGGATTTTTCCGTGCGTTCAATTAATGCCTCCGCTGTTTCAATAATGAGCTCTTGTGTGATTTTAGCCACCGCGCTTCCAACCCTTCTTATTTCGATAAATTCCTTATCAATCGTTTTATGTACCTGTCTCAATTTTAGCATATAAAACAATAGGTAACAATTGTTGACTTTTGTAACCTTTGATATTATGCTTGGTGCATAAGTTACAAAAACAATAAAATGTTACTTATCATTCAGCACATAGGAGGCAATTAATTATGAAAGCGGCGCAGATTACCAAGTATTCAAAAAAGTTCACGGTAGAAGTCAATGATATTCCAGTCCCGGAAATAAGTGAAAACGAGGTTTTGGTCAAGGTGAAAGCAGCGGCGGTTAATCATTTGGAATTGCTCATCGGGACCGGAAGCGTCAAGCTGATCCAGGATTATGAGTTTCCATTAGTACTCGGTAATGAGCTGACGGGTGTTATTGAAAAGGTCGGTAAAAACGTCCGGGGATTTGAAGTTGGTGAGGCCATTTATTCACGCCTGCCACTACAAAAAATCGGTGCCTTTGCGGAATACGCGGCGATTCATGCGGATGCCATCGGGCACTTGCCCGCTAATCTGGATTTTGTGACCGGTGCTGCTGCTCCATTAACAGGATTGACTGCTTATCAAGGTTTGCATGAAGAATTGGCTGCCAAAGCTGGAGAAAGCGTGTTTATACCCGGGGGTTCTGGTTCTTTTGGCCAAATGGCCATTCCTATCGCCAAAAGCATGGGGCTGAAGGTCATCGTCAGTGGAAATCCGCAAGCACGTGAACGGACAATGGCGGCTGGAGCAGACCAATATATGGATTACACGATGGAGAACTATTGGGAACAACTTCGTGATGTTGATTATGTGATGGATACCTTGGGACCAAGCGAATTTGATCATGAACTTTCGATTATCAAAGCAGGCGGTCGCCTTCTGTCCCTGCGGACCGGCCCTAACAAACGTTTCGCCGAGCATATGGGCTTGCCAGGCTGGAAACAAAAGCTCTTCACCATTGCCGGGGCCAAGTATGATCACAAAGCGAAGAAAAAGAAGATTCAATATCATTTCATCTTTGTTCGCAGCGATGGCGATCAATTAAAGAAAATTACGAAGATTATTGAAGATAACGGGATTGTTCCAGCGGTGGACCCCACAGAATTCCACATTGATGATATCAATGAAGCACTAAAGCTTGTTGCTACAGGTCATCCTAAAGGAAAAGTCATTATCCGATTTTAAGGGGTGTTACCTTATGAAGGCTGCACAAATTTCGCGGTATTCCAAGATACTGGAAGCACAAATTAACACAGTCGCTGTTCCATCCATCACACCAACACAGGTTTTAATCAAGACTAAGGCAGCAGGTGTTGATCCACACCTTGTCTTGGCGATTACAGGCAAAGTTAAGTTGTTTGATCATTACGACTTTCCATTGACTCTGGGCAACGAGCTAGCCGGAGTAGTGATCGAAGTCGGAGCCGGTGTCATGGATTTTAAGGTAGGGGATCACGTGTACACCATGCCACCGCTCGATAAGATGGGGGCGTTTGCCGAATATGTCGCAGTAGATGCGGCGATTGTGGCTAAGATGCCAGCTAATCTTTCTTTTAAAGAAGCAGCGGCCGTGCCATTGTCTGCTTTGACGATCGTTCAGGCGCTAGCTATTTTAGATACTCGTCAAGGCGGCAAATTATTTATCCCCGGCGGTACGGGAGGCTTTGGTCAGATGGCCGTTCCTTACGCGAAGTCACAAGGGCTGTTTGTGACCGTTAGTGGTAGTGGATCAGCACGTGCCTTGGCGGAGCGACTCGGGGCAGATGAGTTTATCGACTATGCAACGCAGGACTATACTGACATACTGACAGGCTATGATTATGTTATTGATACGCGGGGCGCCGGCGAATTTAGTAAACAAATTAAGATACTGAAGCCTGGCGGCAAATTACTGTCGTTAAATGCTGGTCCCAATGCCCGATTCGCGAATCAAAGCACAGACTTGGCAACGGCGAAGAAGATTCTCTTCAGTTTACTGGGAGCACCTTTTGATGGAATTGCCAAATGGCAAAAGAAAAGGTATGACTTCTTATACGTGCAGTCGAATGGTCAGCAATTAGCAGCTTTCACACAGTATCTTGAAAAAACAAACATTAAGCCGGTGATTGATTCCGAGTACTCCTTTGAACAAGTGAATGCCGCGATTGCTAAGATTGCGACAGGGCATAGCCAAGGGAAAGTCATATTGAAAGTAGATGATGCAGAATGAAATTAAAAAATAGAACGATATTGGTGACAGGTGGGACCTCCGGGATTGGTTTTGCTTTTGCTAAAAGTTTTCTCGGCATGGGAAATACTGTGATTATCACGGGGCGTTCACAACAACGCATCGACCAGATAGTAAAGAACAATCCCGGACTTATCGGGATGACGGCAGATGTTAGTAATCCCAAAAGCGTTGAGCAGCTTGCTAAAGACCTGACGATTCACTATCCGAAACTGGATATTATTTTCAATAACGCTGGTATTATACACGAATTTGACTTGTTTGATGAAACTATTACCTACGAGCACATAACCGCAGAAATCGCCACAAACTTGAATGGGACAATCTATATCACCAAGGCTCTGTTGCCACTGTTAGCCAAACAACAGGAGGCAATGGTTGTTAACGTTAGTTCACTACTTGCTAATATTACAGTTGCCAACGCACCGACTTATTCTGCAACGAAGGCTGGCATCCACATGTTCAGTGATGCATTACGTGAGCAAATCCGGGCCAAAGGAAAAAACATTCATGTGATGGAACTTTGTCCACCTGTTATTTCTGAAACTAATCTCACGGACACTTTTGACGAAGGTTTCATGAATAAGGTGATCTCTTTGCCATTAGCGAAGCTTGTTAAAGTCGGTATTAAAGGGATGGAAAAAAACAAAATACGCGTAAATGCAGGTTTTACTAAGGTTATGCGCTTTTCCATGAAGTTCGCTCCGGATTTCATTACGCATACTTGGGGTCAAATGCTTCTTAAATCAAATTAAACGAGAATAGTGTGAATTTAGTAGGGATTCTTAATGGTTTTTACCATTCATAAAATTCTTTACCGATCGTTCTCAATATGTTATATTGATTAACAGGGAGGGAATAGAATGGCAAGAAGCAAAGAATTCGAAGAGAACGTGGTATTAGAAAAGGCGATGAAGCTTTTTTGGGAACAGGGTTACGAGAAGACATCTATGACGGATCTGGTCAAGCAGATGGGAATCCATCGGAGAAGTTTATATGACACTTTTGGCGACAAGCATACGCTGTTTTTGAAAGCAATGGACCGATTTCGCGATAAAGTAAGTGCTGAGCTTGTAGGAGAAGTTAAACGCTCTAAGACTGCAACTGAGGCACTTCAGCTTATTTTTAGTTTCGTGATATGTGGTGAAGAAGATTCACCTTCAGGTTGTTTGATGGTGAATTCAGCGGTGGAATTGGCAATGCGTGATGCTGAGGTGGATGTAAAGACCACAGAATTGTTTGCATTATCAGAACAGCTGTTCAAAGATATTATTCTGTGGGGACAGCAGGATGGAGAGTTTCGCTCAGATTATAATGCCGACGATCTAGCGGAACATCTGCATGCAGTTTATGTAGGGTTAAGGGTAATGACAAGGACCTCCATACGTAAAGAAAAATTACACCGTCTAGCCAATTTATCGATTAAACTTTTATCTAAGTAATTATTGTATATGCATACTTGAGCTATTATGAAGATTCAGCCTAGAAAGATATTAGTTTAATTGCCTGTGTTTATTCTAGTATGATCGTTCTTGAATGAGAACGCCGTTCTATCCCTTGAATGAAGAATTGTAATCAAAAACAAAAAGGAGCTAATACAATGAACATTTCTGAACAAGTAGCATTTGTCACTGGAGCAAACCGGGGTCTGGGCCGTCAGCTCACTCTTGAACTTCTGTCCAGAGGGGCTAAAGTATACGCTGGTGCAAGAAATCCTGAGACCATTGATATTCCTGGAGTTACACCTGTAAAGCTTGATGTTACAAAACCAGATGAGGTTGCAGCAGCAGCAATCCTTGCTAAAGATGTTACGCTTTTAATCAACAATGCAGGATCATCTACAGGCGCTTCTTTGCTGGAAGGAGACGTGGGAAAGATACAGTTGGAATTTGATACGCATTTCTTCGGTACGCTATCCATGGCTCGTGCTTTTGCACCAATCATTGAAAAAAACGGGGGAGGATCAATTTTGAATATTCTTTCCGTACTATCTTGGTTTAGTATGGGAGCTTCCGGTGCGTATACAGCTGCGAAGGCTGCAGAATGGGCATTGACGAACGATTTACGTTTAAACTTGTATCCTCGTAATATTAGAGTAGCAGGATTACATGTAGGCTTTATGGAGACAGACATGACAACCGGTATAGATGCTCCCAAATCGAACCCTTCAGATATCGCAAAAATAGCTATTGATGGCATCGAATCTGGCAGCTTTGAAATTCTTGCTGATGATAACAGCCGAATGATACAAGGTGGACTTGCAGGTGGCGTTGCTGCAATATACCCACATCTTACTTAATCATAATTTCTTGTTAAACAAATCTAAGAGGAGTGTTAATAATGGAAAAACTGTGGACTAAAACAAAAGTTGGCAATCTGGAATTACCGCATCGCTTGGCGATGGCACCAATGACACGCAGCAGAGCAGAGGAAGATGGTACACCGGGAGAATTAAGCTCCCTGTATTATGCTCAAAGAGCATCGCTGGGACTCCTTATTACGGAAGGTGCACAACCATCCGATGACGGTCAAGGTTACTTAAGAACACCTGGGATCTATACGGATAAGCATATTGAAGGGTGGAAAAAGGTTACGGATGCCGTGCATGAAGCAGGCGGGTATATTTATATTCAATTAATGCATGTCGGTCGTGTGTCGCACCCTGACAATACTCCTCATCATCGGCAGCCTGTGGCACCCTCTGCAATTGCACCAGGAGTAGAAACGTTTACGGCTACAGGCATGCAGGATATCCCCGTACCACGTGAGTTGAGTAAAGAAGAGATTCAAATAACCATTGCAGATTATCGTAAAGCTGCGGCCGCTGCTATTGAAGCAGGCGCTGACGGCGTTGAAATTCATGGAGCAAATGGTTATCTAATCAACCAATTTATCGGTGAAAATTCCAATAAACGTACGGATGAATATGGTGGATCTATAGAAAATCGAGCTCGCTTCGCGATTGAAGTAGCCAAAGCCATCATTGACGAGATCGGGGCAGAGAGAACTGGCTTCCGCATTTCGCCAGGAACCCCTCTTGGCGGGATTCAAGATGGTGAACAAGGTCCTGATCTTTATCGTTATCTCACGCAGGAATTAGCAAAATTGAATTTAGCTTACCTTCATGTGATGCACCTCGGCAATGAAGAATTGCTTCAGGATATACGTTCCTTGTGGAAGAATCCGTTGTTAGTCAATCGGGCTGGACGGGGACTGGAGAATATTGGTGTTGATATCGAGAGTGGTCTTGCTGATCTGGCACCTATTGGGGTATGGTCATTGGCTAATCCGGATTTTGTGGAACGACTTAAAGCAGGCGCTCCATTAAATGAAGCAGATCCTGCAACATTTTATGGTAGTGGAAGCAAGGGGTATACGGACTATCCTACGTTGAAAGAATTGGAATTGCAGAAGGGCTAATATTATATGGAAGAAAAATGGCGTACAACTTAAATTTGTGCGCCATTAATTACTTTTAAAGGGTGAATATGAAGCAAGGTTATGAGAAAACCTCCATGCAGGATCTAGTAGATTTTATGGGAATCCACAGAAGAAGTATCTATGATACTTTTGGCGATAAGCACGCTTTGTATATGAAGGCACTTATGCGGTATGAGTCTACTCAAAACAAGAAATTGAGATTATTAGTTGAAAGGCAAGAAGCCTCACTGGAGCCGGAGGCCATTTCACATTATCTGATGAATGCCTGGTTAGGACTGCGGACGATGGTAAAAACAGCAACAGAGCAAAGGAAATTAACAAGTATTATTCATACCATACTGAACACTTTGGATTGAATAGTTCTCAGTGAGGTCCAAAAAAGAGTTCAAAAAGCGACTTGTCTGCGGATGAGTTGCTTTTATTATATTAAAATTTATTCATACTAAAATGGTGTGAATAGTTGATAATTTACTTTCTTGCAGTTATAATCCTATTAATCATCAATGAGTAACAACGAAAATACAAGTATCACTGAAAGGATGAATAGAGTGGCATTGGAATCGCAGCTTCTACAGCTTGAGTATGAATTC
This sequence comes from Paenibacillus sp. FSL R10-2736, assembly GCF_038000245.1. Lineage (NCBI taxonomy): Bacteria > Bacillati > Bacillota > Bacilli > Caryophanales > Paenibacillaceae > Paenibacillus > Paenibacillus sp. FSL R10-2736. The sequence goes on along the minus strand of NZ_JBBOBN010000001.1, from coordinate 5,804,031 downwards.
TTAAAGGCTCTGGGGAATGCCGAAGCTCCACTTGGTGCCAGTACCCTGGTACATACGCTAGGAAAAAAATATAATCTCAGCCAAGCTACCATCGGACGCAAGCTGATGGAATTCGATATCGAGGGCTACACGGCCCTTGAAGGGCGAAAAGGGCGTATTCTGACGGACAAGGGAAACGGTCGCGTTGCCTATCTGGAAAAGCTGCTGCAGCAGAAAAATGTGAATTCTCAGCTCCTGCAGCTATTGAATAATTCGGGAGAATCCGCGCTGCTGGATGTGCTTGTGGCCAGAAGGGCGCTGGAGCGGGAAATTGCTTCACTGGCTGCACAGCGGGCGACAAAAGAAGAAATAAAGCTGCTTGAAGCTTCTATTGCCACCCAGCACGAACTGTTATCTCAGAATATCATTCCGTATGAAGAAGACCGTGAATTTCATACTTTACTTGCGCTTGCAGCACGCAATGAGGTACTGCTCCATGCGGCTCAGCTGGTGTGGCAGACGGGGAGGGATTTCCTGGAAACTGCATATATCCGCCGCAAGGTGGGCAGCGAGCTTGTCGTGGATCACCGTAAAATTCTGGATGCCGTTGCTGCAGGTTCTGCTGAACAGGCGGAGGCAGCTATGGTGATGCATATTAATCAAATGATTGAGGATGTCAAACGTTATTACGCTATACAAAGTCAGGAACAGCATAGCTTGTAAATGCCCTAAATGAAGGAGTGGAATTCGTGGAAATTAATTACCGCTTAGGCATCGATATCGGCGGAACCTTTACGGATGCCATCGTAACAGACGGACATGGACAGGTTGTCGCTGCGCTAAAAACACCCTCCGTAGCCGATGCTCCCGAACAGGCGATTTTTCATACATTAGAGCAACTGCAGTCCAAGGGAGTAGATACCCGCAGCATCAAACTTTTCGTGCACGGTACTACACTCGGGGTAAACACGCTGATCGAACGCAGTGGTGCTGTAACCGGGCTGCTGGTGACCAAAGGCTTCCGGGATGTGCTCGAAATACGCCGCTTGCGGCTTGAGAATACCACCAACCTTTATGGGGATAAAACGCAGCCGCTTGTCCCCCGCCAGCTTGTAAAAGAAATTAATGAACGGCAGCTTGCAGACGGCAGAGTGCTGACGGAGCTGGACCCGGAGGAACTGCTTCGGGCGGCGGACGAATTGGTGAAGGACGGCGTTACAGCTCTGGCAATCAGTTTCCTGCACTCTTATGCCAATTCTGGACATGAGCAACTGGCTGAACAGCTGATCCGTGAGCGTCATCCGCAGCTGTTCATCTGCAGAAGCAGCGCAATCTGGCCGCAGCAGCGTGAATACGAGCGTACACTCGCCACGGTGATGAATGCTTATGTAGGCGAACGGATGGGTTCTTATTTCAACCGTCTGCAAGCCGGAATTGGACAATACGGAGTATCGGCTACGCTGCTGTCCACGATGTCGAACGGAGGAATGATGACTGCCGCCCGTGCTGCAGCTGAACCGGTAAGGACACTCCTGTCTGGACCCGCCTCCGGTGTAATCGGTGCAACCTATATTGCGGAACAGGCAGGGATCAGTCAGGTCGTTACCTTCGATATGGGTGGGACAAGCGTAGATGTCGCCTTGATTGACGGAGAACCTGCCTACTCTACGGAGAATCAAGTGGGTGATTTCCCGGTCATTATTCCGGCAATAGACGTGACCGCTATCGGTGCGGGCGGAGGTTCCATAGCCTGGGTTGATTCGGTAGGGGTACTGAAGGTAGGGCCGCGCAGTGCAGGCGCCAAGCCGGGACCGGCCTGCTACAACCGGGGCGGTGAGCAGGCAACAACCACTGATGCCTATCTCCATCTGGGCATTTTGCAGGCAGACCGCTTTCTTGGCGGTCAGATGCGCCTCTTCCCGGAACTGGCTGAACGGGCGCTTACACATTTGGGCAACCAGCTTGGGCTGAATGCCACCCAGACTGCGCAAGCTATTCTGGATGTGGCTACCGCCAATATGTATGCCCAATTCTCACCGCTGATGGCGCGAAAGGGAGTCGATCCCCGCGACTTCACTTTGCTAGCTTATGGCGGAGCGGGCCCGATGCACGCTTTTCTGATGGCGCGTGAGGTTGGCATCCGCCGGGTGCTGATTCCACCATCTCCCGGAACACTTTGTGCAATGGGCTGTACGGTTGCGAACCTGCGTAATGACTTTGTTTTCACGCTCCACAAGAGCAGCCGTGGACTGGCTGAGGATGAACTCAAGACCCGTTTCTCCTCGCTGGAGCAGCAAGGCCGCCGCTGGATCGAAGAAGAGGCCCGGGGCGGAGTGAAGCTGGAAGGTACCTATGTCATTTACAGTGCCGATATGCGGTATGAAGGACAGGCATTTGATCTGGAGGTCATGCTTTCCGAATCTGAGATTTCCGAACCTGAAGAAGCCAAGAATAAGTTCCACGGACAGTATGAGTCTGTCTTTGGCATCAGCCAGCCAGAGGCGGAAGTCATGTTCGTCAATTTGCGGGCAAGCATCGTCGGGCTTCTGCCGGGCAAGACCATGGCGATTCTTCCACAGGCAGAAGCGAGTGGGAAACCTATTGAAGCCCGGAGAATCTCATTTGATGGACAGGAATATCAGGCGAAGGTGCTGAGCCGGGAGCATCTGACAGCAGATAGCCGGGTTTCCGGTCCGGCTATCCTTGAGGAATATGATACGACGGTCTTTATTCCTTCCGGTTACACGATACACGGTGATCTTTACGGAAATATTATCGGGGAGGCAGATTAATGATTACGGATAAAGTCTTCCTGGAGATCTTCAACAACCGGATTCAGGCTGCCGTAGAGGAAATGGCTAACGTCGTGCTGCGAACCGGCTTTACCGCCTTTGTCAAAGAAACAGGAGATTTCGGTACTTATCTGTTATCCCCGGAAGGTGAGACGTTCGGTTCCCCGCTGGATACGGGATACAACCTGTCGCTGGGAATTCCTGCGGCTACCACCATCCGGGCAATCGACCATTGGCAGGATGGTGATATGGTCATCTGCAACGATCCTTATACCACGGGGGGGATGGTTACCCATCTTCCGGATATCCACTTGATTAAACCCTATTTCCATGACGGCAGGATTATTGCCTTCGGCCTCTGCTTCGTGCATTCCTCGGATGTCGGCGGCAAGGTTCCGGGAAGTGTGTCGCCAAGCGCGTATGACATTCATATGGAAGGCATCCGGATAGCACCAGTCAAACTGTATGAAGTCGGCCAGCTTAATGAGCAGGTGCTCCGGCTGCTGCTGGACAACAGCCGGATTCCTGAGCAGAACCTTGGAGATCTCAAGGCGCTTATGGCTGCGCTGAATAGAGGGGAGCAGCGTTTGAAGGAGCTGATCGTCAGATATGGTGCACAGCAAGTGGAACAAGGCATCGAGAATCTGCTTGAATATGCCGAGCTTAAAGCTCGGACGATCATTCAGGACATACCCGACGGCTCCTATGACTTCTGGGACTACCTGGAAAAGGGTCCTGGCGGCTATCCGATCCGGCTGCGTTGCCGGATGACAATTACCGGAACGGATATCCATCTGGACTTTAGCGGAACCGACCCGCAGGTTAGAGCCTCATTTAATATTCCGACGGATAACCAGCAGGGTCACTATATGCTTGTGCCTGCGCTGATCCGCTACTTCCGGACCCTGGATCCGACGATTCCCTGGAATTCCGGGATGGTAAGGATGGTGCGCAACTACGCGCCCCCGGCATCGGTGCTTAATCCGGAACCGCTGGCGGCGGTAGGTGCGAGAGCAGCAACCTTTATCCGGGTGATGGATGTCATTACCGGTGCGCTGAGCCAGGCGCAGAGCAGTAAAGTGCCGGCTGCGGGAGCGGGCCAAGCCTGTATTGTCATGATGGCGATGACCGATGCTTCCGACGGCAAGCGCAAAGTCGGTGTGATCCAGCCGGTCTGTGGCGGATCGGGGGCCAGACCGATGAAGGACGGAATTGACGGGATGGATTTTGCCGTAGGCCATTTGCGGAACATCCCGGCTGAAACCGTTGAGGCGGAGATGCCGGTACTGATTGAACGTTACGGCCTGCGGGCGGATTCAGCCGGAGCCGGCAAATTCAGAGGCGGCAGCGGCATTGACTTGCGCGTTAGAATCCTCAGTCCGGATACCGTAATGACCGCAAGAAATATGGAACGGATGGAATTCCAGCCCTGGGGCCGTCTGGGAGGCGGTGTAGGAGAGCATGGAGAAGCGATTTTGAATGAAGGCCGGGCAGATGAACGTAACCTTGGCCGGATTGACGAGCTTTTGCTCCAGCCGGGGGATACCGTGACTTTCCTCTCCCAGGGCGGCGGCGGATATGGAAGTCCGTATGAACGGGACCCGGCACTCGTACTGAACGATGTGCAGAAAGGGCTTTTGTCGGTGGAGCAGGCTCGTGAATGCTACGGTGTAGTGATAAATGCCAATACCATAGATGAAGTGTTCACAAGATTGCTGCGTGGCGGGCTTCATAATAATGGGGAGGCCTTCAGCTTCGGGGAAGCCCGGAACGAATTTGAAATCCTGTGGACGGATGAGATGCAGCTCGCCGTGAACGCTGCCCTGAGCAGCTATCCACTGGCGCTTCGGGATTATTTGAAGCGACAGACAATGGCTGAAGCCGAGCGTAGGGTGGCCTCAGGCCATCCGGTCTCACCTTCAGCAGTTCCAGGAATAATGGAAGAATTGCGCGGGGGAATAGGACTGCGCTGATGACTACAACCGCTGATGATCGTAAGAAAACTAAATTACACCAAATAGTAAACAACCTGGAGGAGAGAAACCAATGAGTATTCAAAAACCTAAGCGTTCTTATATCTTACCTGCCGTGTCGCTTGCCCTGATGCTGGCACTCTCGGCTTGCGGAGGGGGGACCAATGTGAATAACGCTGCCGGAAACAATGCTGCAGGAAGCCCGGACAATTCCCCGGCAGCCGGTAGCGGAGAAAAAGTAAAGCTGACCATGTTTATCTGGGCCGGCTCCAATCAGGATGTGGTTCCTAAGGAAGTCGTAGCTGAATATGTAAAAAACCATCCGAATGTTGAGGTGACCTTCGAGGAATCCTCCAATTCTGTAATGTATCCGAAAATGCTGGCAGGCAAGCAGGCCGATGCTGACAATCCGATTGTAAACTTCGGGTATTTCAATGCGGATGCTTCGGCGAAGGGCCTCAATGACGATATGTGGGAGCCGCTGGATCCGGCCATTGTGACGAATATGAAGGATATTCCCGAATCCTTCCATACAACAGACAACAAGGGTATCGTCTGGGGAGTATCCAGCTTTGCGCTGGTCTACAACAAGGATCTGGTGAAGACACCGCCCACAAGCTGGAACGATCTGTGGGGAAGCGAAGAGTTCAAAGGCAAAACTGCATTGTGGGATTACATGTTCTATTCTTATCTCTCCCCGCTTCTGGCTGTAAAAGGGGAAGAACTCGGCGCATCCTATGACAATCCTGAACCAGCCTTCCAATTCTGGGCAGACAACAGCGATCAAATCGGAACGCTGGTTACCTCGAACGATCAGCTTAAGGGTCTGCTTGACTCAGGCGACGCGCTGATTGCTCCATTCAGTGCACAGGTAGCACAAACATGGATCGAAGGCGGCTCCCCACTGGCTGTAGCCTATCCTAAGGAAGGTGCGATTTCCTTCCCGTATTCCCTGCAGGTTGTCAAAGGCTCCACACCAGAGCAGGAAAAAGTGGCCAACGAGATCATTAATGAGCTTCTTAGCGCAGAAGCGCTGTCCCGGTATGCTGAGGTAACAGGAACTCCAGTTACAAGTACAGCTGCAGCGATTCCGGATAAATACAAGGATGATCCATCCTTCTCCGTTGAAGAACAGGGCAAGGGGATTAATCCGGACTGGGATACGTTGGCCAAGAACAGCTCTGCCTGGAAGGATCTATGGGACCGTCTGGTCAAAACAGAGCTATAATCCGGCAGCTGTCATCAACCGAATAGATAGGAGATGAGCACAATGAGCGGCGGAGTGGGGCCGATTGCAATCGAGACGCGGGACGTGGTCAAGCGTTATGCGGGAAGTACTGCCGTTAATCAGGTATCGCTACAGGTGAAACGGGGAGAGTTCGTCTCTCTCCTCGGGCCCAGCGGCTGCGGGAAAACCACGCTGCTCCGGCTTCTCGGCGGTTTGGAGCAGCCAGATGAGGGTGCAGTACTGCTGTCGGGACAGGATGTCTCAGGTATTCCGGCTTATGGCCGCAATACGAATATGATTTTTCAGCAGCTGGCATTGTTTCCCCATATGGATGTTTTCAACAATATCGCTTATGGCTTGAAGGTCAGAAAAACGCCGAAAAGCGAAATCAAACGGCGTGTTCAGGAGATGCTGGAACTGGTGCAGCTCGGTGATTACAGCCGGCGTGCCATTTCCCAGCTGTCCGGCGGTCAGGCGCAGCGTGTTGCCATTGCCCGCGCTTTGATTAACAAGCCGGAAGTTCTCCTGCTGGACGAGCCGTTATCAGCACTGGATATGCAGCTGCGTCTGGATATGCAGCGGGAACTGAAACGGATACAGCGCGAATTCGGAGGCACGTTCATTTTCGTTACTCATGATCAGAATGAGGCGATGAACATGTCGGACCGCATTGGTGTCATGCGTGGCGGCAAGCTGCTTCAATACGGGACGCCTGATGAAATTTACGAACGGCCGGTTGACAGCTTTGTAGCCAAATTCATCGGCGATACGAACCTGCAGCAGGTTAAGATAGTGGGTACTGAAGAAGGCCTGGTATGGGTTCAAGCAGGCGGTTTGAAGCTTGCCGTGCGGCCGCAGGAAGGACTTTCGGCGATTTCTGCAGGTGGCGGGGCTTCGCTGTCTATCCGGTACGAGTATCTAAGGATAGGTGCAGAGGCAAATAGCTGCGTCAACCGTCTGGAAGGAACCGTCACCGAGAGTGTGTATGGCGGTGCAAGCATCCGGTACACGCTGGATATGGGCGGTCATATCAAGCTGCAGGCCAGCAGTCTGTATCAGCGGGGAGATGCCCGGTATGCACCAGGAGATTCGCTGCAAATCGGATTCAATCCCGAAGATGGACTGCTTTTGCCTATAGAGGCACCTGCCTACGAGGAGAGTTCCTTATGATGCGTGCAACTGGCAAGCTTATAGGGCTGTTCTCCCATAGGAACCGTACCTGGGCTGCACAACTGCTGTTGCTTCTGCCTGCACTTGTCCTAATGGGTGTCGTCTATCTGGGTGGTCTGCTGATCTTCGGCCGGTACAGTTTTGATCTCTACGAGAACGGGCGGCTGATCAGGGATTGGAATTTGGCATCCTACCGTGCTTTCCTTGGAGATCCCTATTATTGGACCTTGATAGCCACCACCTTTAGAGTTGCCGCCAAGGTTACCTTATGGAGCCTGCTGCTTGCCTATCCGCTGGCCTACTGTATTGCCGGACTGAAGCGGGTGGTACTGAAGCAGACCCTCTTGCTGCTCACATTTCTTCCACTTCTGGTCAGTGCTGTTGTCAGATCATACGGATGGCAGCTGCTGTTGTCCAAACAGGGTTTCATAAACTGGCTGTTTGTAGAGCTCAGCCTAACGGATAACGGTTTTGAGATGATGTACAATGAGACCGGTGTGGTTGTTGCACTGGTACATATCTTTTTGCCGTTTATGGTATTCCCGCTCTTGAATGTGCTGACCCAGTCTGACGGTACGCTGAAGGCGGCGGCCCATGATCTGGGTGCAGGCAAATGGCGCACGTTTCTCACCATTACACTGCCCTTGTCCGCGCGGGGGATTGCCAGCGGAGTGCAAATTGTCTTCACACTTTGCCTGACCGCATTTACAACCCCGCAGCTGATCGGAGGCGGGCGCGTCATGACGCTTCCGGTATTGATTTATCAGCGTACATTGGATACGAACTGGCCGATGGCAGCCGTGGCGAGCCTCTTTTTATTTGTTTCGTCGATCGTCGTCTCAATGATTGTGAACAAGGGAGCCGACTGGCTGATGTTCCGGCGTACACGGGCAGGGGGACAAAGCCATGTCTAAAAAAACACGGAATTACAAGTGGGTTCTCTATGTAGGTGTCGGCGCGGTCGGGCTATATCTGCTGCTTCCGCTGTTGATGATCCTGCTGACTTCCTTAAGCAGCGGAACCTCCAGCAAGTTTCCGCCCGAAGGGCTGACGCTGGAATGGTATAGCCGTCTGGGAGATCAGAAGCAGTTCATGGAAGCCTTCCGGAACAGCATTCTCGCTTCAGCGGGTGCGGTTTTGTTGGCTCTCATTACAGGTACGCTGGCTGCACTGGCCATTGTTCATTATCCTTTTCCGGGCAGAGGGCTTTTGCGGGCCTTTTTTATGTCACCAATGGTAATGCCCAAAATTACACTGGGCGTGGCGTATCTGATTCTGTTCTCAAAGATGCATATCGCCGGAGGATTGTTTGCCCTGATTCTGGGGGAGGCGGTCATCGTACTGCCGTTTGTACTGTCTATTGTGGGCAGCGCTCTGGCCAACCTGAATCCGGCACACCGCGAGGCTGCTGCGGATTTGGGTGCGGGTCCATTTCGTATTTTTTTCACGGTTACGTTGCCGCAGCTGCGGCTTTCACTTCTTCTGGCAGGCTCCATTTCCTTTGTCTTCACCTTCGATCAGGTTGAGACAGCATTGCTTATTCTGCGTCAGGGAAATTACACCTTGCCTATTCAGCTCTTTCTGTATATGGAAAAATGGCAGGATCCTACGGTTGCCGTTGTTTCCGTCGTACTGATTGCCTTTGCGCTCGCTTTGTTCTTTGCAATCAAACTGGTCATCCGTTCCGCACCGGGCGTGGAAAACATGCTCGGCAGCAGAACGAATAAAAGGAGGTCTTGAACCTGATGGACAAGCCAATTTCGATACCTGTTTCCGGAGTGAACCGGACACGTGCTGCTGAAGTGATGGCTGCCAGCAGCTTGGCTGCTCTTGTAGCAACCACACCGGAGAATATTAACTATATTCTAGGCTCTCAGCTGCGGGCCAGCAACTGGACCATGCAAATCTATGCGGTACTGCCACAGGAACCGGAAGCCCGTCCCTGTGTCATTATTCCGACCAACCGGCTGGGTGTAATCGCACAGATGGGGATTACCGGCGCGGATTTATATGTGTATAGCGACTTTTTTGTGGAGGGATCTATCGAAGGCAAGCCATCCACGCCGGATATTGATCTCTTTTACTCCTTGCTGCAGAATACGACAACCCATGCGGGACCGATTGAAGCCTTGGAGGCGGCACTTGAGCATCTTGGCCTCAAAGGACAAGCGGTCGGCGTGGATGAGATGAGAATTGCTCCGGATCTGCTTGCCAAATTTGCCGGTGGACTTCCCGGCGGACAAGCTATGCCTGCGTATAAACTGTTCCGTCAAATCCGCCAGATCAAAACACCGTTTGAAATCGAACGTCTGAGGCAGTCTGCGGTTCTGAATGAGGCCATTGAGCAGCAATTAATCGATCTGATCGCCGCAGGTGTGCACGAGAAAGAGTTGGCCGACCATTACCGGCTTGCCGTGATGAGAGCAGGCGGCACCCCCGCAATGACGGCGGTCGGTGCAGGGCCGCGCAGTGCTCTTCCCCTGATTGAGAATTATTTCCGCGTCATCGAGCCAGGGGATCAGATCCGTTTTGATCTGTGTCTCCAATTGGAAGGTTACTGGGGAGATACCGGCAGAACGGTTGTGCTTGGTGAAGCCACCCCATGGATGGAACATCACTTTCAGGCGGTACGCAGCGGCTGGGAGCAGGCACTTGAAACGATCCGTCCCGGTGTGAAAGCATCCGATGTCTTCCAGGCAGCCGTAGCCAGAGTTCAGAAGGAAGGGATTCCTCATTACCGGCGCCAGCATGTGGGACATGCCATCGGCCTGGAATTGTACGATGATATCACCCTGTCGCCCGGGGATCACCGCGTTCTGGAGCCTGGAATGGTACTGTGTGTGGAAGTTCCTTATTATGAATTGGGTGCTGGAGGGTTTCAGATTGAAGACACCATTGTAGTGACAGCGGACGGTTATGAATTTCTGACACATATGGAACGCAAGCTGTTCCGCAAATAACAAGGGAAGGTTCCGGTCAACCGGTCCTGTTCCGACAACCGGAGCTTCTCCAGTGAAGAAGGTTGGAAGCAATGAAGATTCTGCAGGGTTCAAAATCGTTCCGCAACGTTAGCCTTGCACTGTTTGCCGGAGGGTTCGTCACCTTCGCGCTTCTGTACACCCTGCAGCCGTTGATGCCGGAAATCACCGGTGCGTTTGGAATCACACCGACAGAAGCCAGTTTAACACTGTCCGTCACCACCATATCCATGGCACTGACCATGCTGTTCATAGGTTCTCTATCCGATGCCGTTGGCCGCAGAGCTATTATGACAGTATCGCTTGTCGCCGCTTCCGTGATCGCCATTATCTCCGCTTTCAGCCCGTATTTCCCTGTGCTACTGCTGCTGCGCATCCTGCAGGGGATTGCACTGGCCGGATTGCCGGCTATTGCAATGACCTATCTGGTGGAAGAGATTGATCCTGCCAGTCTGGGTTATGCGATGGGATTATATATCAGCGGCAATTCCATCGGAGGGATGGCCGGCCGGATCATCAGCGGTTTACTCACCGACTGGTTCGGTTGGCGGGCGGCAGTCGGTGCGATTGGCTTGCTGGGCCTGGCCGCAGCGATGATATTCTGGCTGGTGATTCCGCCTTCGCGCCATTTCGTGAAGCAGACAGGCAAGCTTAGCAAGGTTATTCCACTGCTCTGGTCACAATGCCGCAATCCCCGGCTCTTATGCTTGTATGGGCTGGGTTTTCTGCTGATGGGCAGCTTTGTCACCTTATTCAATTATATTGGCTTCGAACTGACAGGTGAACCGTACAACCTTAGCCAGTCACTGGTCGGCAGCATTTTTGTCGTTTATCTGATGGGAACCTTCAGTTCCACTTGGATGGGACGGCTGGCTGACCGATATGGCCGCAGCGGTGTGGTCATGCTCGCGCTGGCCATTATCTTAACGGGGGCACTTTGCACCCTGCATCCCTTCCTGTGGGTCAAAATCATCGGTCTGGCGCTGTTTGCCTTTGGTTTCTTTGGTGGACACTCCATTGCCAGCAGCTGGGTAGGCCTGGTGGCCGATGAGCATAAGTCGCAGGCCAACGCACTTTATCTCTTTTTCTATTACGTGGGCTCCAGCTTCAGCGGTACGGGTGGCGGAGTGCTGTACGGAAATTTCGGCTGGGGAGGCATCATCAGTATGATAGCAGCTTATGTGGCTTTAAGCCTGTTGCTATGCAGTTTCCTGGTGCGTAAGAGCCGGCTTGGACACCGGCGGTGAGGAGCAGACACAGCGGGAGATTACGAAGGATCAGGGGAGTTATGTGTGAAGGATAAAGATAACCAGCAGGAATGAGAGATTGAAGTCTCAATCCTGCTGGTTTTTTGTGTGATCATTAATATTGGGCTTTATTTCAATTAATTAATCTGCGGAATCTTCACAATCTCTACGAATTGCTTCTAGGAGAATCGTAATAGAGCATGCACAAGAAAAGGACATGCCGCTAAATGGTACAGATGATATGATGGAACTAAAGCTGTATTGAAATGAATAAAGATAAGGCTGAGAAACGGAGTAGATCCTCAAGATGAGAAAAATGCTGATGGGCCTGATTATAGTGGGCCTCGGATGTTTTGCTATATTATTCAGCCTAGTGAAAGCCTCAGATCATAAAGCCCAGAACCCCTCTCCCGCCCGGCATGGTGTACTGGATTTGAGCGTATGGGATTTTCAGGGAGAGCAGGTCGTTTCGCTGGATGGGCAATGGGAATTTTATTGGGATCAGCTGCTCAGGCCGGGGGGAGCACCTTCTGTTTCTCCTGGATATATGCAGGTACCCGGTTTTTGGAAGCATGCGAATGAAGACGGGGGTCTAAACAGCCAAGGAGCCGTTACCTACCGTCTGAAGGTTAAGCTTGAGCCTTCGGCAACGATGTATGGGCTTAGAATATCCAACATCCGCATGGCCAGCGAGATCTACGTGAACGGGGACAGGGTTGCCGGCAGCGGTAAGCCCGCGGAATCCGAAAGCCTGTATAGGTATGAGAATAAACCGTACAATGCCTTTTTTACGGTACAGGGAGATACGGCGGAGATCATTATCCATGCAGCGAATTATGAGAATTCGCAGGGCGGGATTCCTTATAGCCTTTATTTCGGGAGCGCCGGGGGAATTCTTAAGCTGAATACCCATACCACCATTCTCAATTTAATTCTGATTGTATCTCTCCTTATGCTCGGGTGTTATCAGCTTAGTGTGTTTATTATACGGAGAGAGGAAAGAGGACTTCTTTATTTCGGACTCAGCTGCATTATTATCGCCTGGTCTTTTGCCAGCAACGGTGACCGGATTCTGGTTGAGTATGTGAATCTGCCGCATGAGATTTATTATAAGATTCAAGCCGTATCGCTGTATCTCTCCCTGATCACGATGGTCATGTTTATTAAGACTATGTGTAAAAGCATGATTCCTGAGTGGTTAATTAATAGTGTTGTCGGTGTGACGGCATTGTACATCGGCTTTGTGCTGCTCACTCCGTTTCAATGGTATTCGCGTTTCAATGCGGTATTCAGCTATCTGCAACTATTCATCTATGTCATCATTCTGGGATTGATGCTTCATTCATACCTGAAGGGCAGGTATGGAGAATTCAGCAAACGGACACTGCTCCTCTTTATATTGGCCTTAGGCGGATATGTAATAGGGTTGTTTGATTACGGGTTGTATCTGAGCAGCCTGACGCCCACTTACACCATAGGATACTGCTCCATACTGATTTTTTGTTTTCTGGCCTCCTTCCTCCTGTCTTACCGGTATTCGGAAGCGTATAAGACGATAGAAGGAATGGCTGTAATGCTGCAGCAGGCGGATAAGCAGAAAGACGAGTTCCTGCTGCATACTTCTCACGAATTCCAGACTCCGCTTCATGGAATTATTAATTTATCCCAATCCATGCTGGAGGCAGGAGCCGGAGCAGAAGCAGAAGCCGGAGAACTCAGCGCAAGTCATATCCAGAATCTGTCCCTGATCAGAGATACCTCCAGAAGGCTCTCGGGACTGGTTCATGACATTCTGGATCTGGAGAAAATCAAACGCAACGAGCTAAAGGTTCAACTAACCGGTGTGGATGTCCGTGTGTCTGTCTCCCTCGTGTTCGATTTATTCCAGGGTTTGATTACTGGTAAAAAAATCAGGTTTGTCAATGCCGTACCGGAGCATCTGCCCCTCGTCTATGCGGATGAGGACCGGCTCAGGCAAATTCTCCATAATCTGGTCGGCAATGCGGTGAAATTTACTCAAGAGGGTATGATTTCGATTCATGCTCAGGTGATAGAGGGTCAGGTCAAAGTTGTGGTGGAGGATACCGGAGTGGGGATGAGCTTATCTGACTGGGAGGATATATTCCAGCCCTTTGAGCAAGCACACTCTCCTGAGGAGTACGGGGGAACAGGACTGGGGTTGTTTATCTGCAGGAAGCTGCTGCATTTAATGGGCGGTACCATCAAGGTAGAATGGTCAGAACCGGAGCAGGGGACGGGCATCGCTTTTACACTTCCGGTTGCCGAAGCAGCCCGGAATTCACTCCCGGATTACGAAGCAGCCAAGGAATCTGTCTCCATAAGCGAAGAATGGGGCATAGCGGAATTACCAGGCCGGAGCAAGAGTACCTTCACGCTGCTGGCCGTTGACGATGAACCATCCAATCTCCAGGTCCTGTCCCGGGTTTTTGCCAATGAGCCTTATCAGGTTATCTGGGCGACCAACGGGCTGGAGGCCTTGGAAATGCTGAAGAAACGCTCTGATATCGACCTGGTTCTGCTCGATGTAATGATGCCCAAAATGTCGGGGGTTGAAGTCTGCAGAGAGATCCGCGAGCAATATTCCCTATTTGAGCTGCCTGTTGTATTGCTGACGGCGCGTTACGGCAATAGCGATATTGCTGCCGGCTTCAAGGCAGGGGCGAATGATTATATCATCAAGCCGTTTGATGCTGCAGAGGTCAGGGCCAGGACGGAAACGCTCCTGAAGCTTAAGAAGTCAGTGGAAGAAGCCTTGAAGGCAGAGGTGGATTTTCTCCAGTCGCAGATTAAACCGCATTTCTTGTTCAATTCCTTGAACTCGATTATTGCCTTATGCCGGACAGACGGCGCGCGTGCGGAGAAGCTGATTATGCATTTAAGCTATTACTTAAGAAGAAGCTTTGACCCGAAGCCTGACAGCTTTGTCCGGATCGAGGACGAATTACAGCTGGTCGATGCTTACGTGCAAATTGAGGAAGCCCGGTTTGAGGAGAGGCTTACGGTTGTATATGATGTGGACCCGCAGGTACTGAAGCGAAAGATTTTGCCGCTGACGATACAGCCTTTGGTAGAGAACGCTATCCGGCATGGGGTAACGAAGAAAATGGAGGGAGGAACGGTCAGAATCTCCATCTCCCTGGACAAGGATACGGTTTATGTGGAGGTGTGGGATAACGGGGGCGGTATCAGTGAGACGGGAATCCAAGCCTTATGGACAAGCGAAAGGGCTTCTTCCGAAAGAAGGGGAGTTGGACTCGTAAATATTCAGCGGAGACTGAAGCATTTCTATGGAGAAGCATTACAGGTATCCAGTGAAGAAGGGGAATGGACAAGCGTTCGGTTTCAGTTCAAAATTCAGCATTACGCGTAAGCCTTAGAAGAGGGAAGGGTCATTCATGAGAGTTGCAATTGTTGACGATGAACGGCTGGCGGTCCAGCGGCTTGTGCAAATCCTGGAGTGCCGTGACGATGTCGAAGTGGTTGGGGCATATACCAAATATACAGAGCTGCTGCATGAATTCACCCGGCTAAGACCTGATGCAGTCTTTCTGGATATTGATATGCCCGGAATGAACGGGCTGGAATTGGCCGCTTCCTTAATTGAGCTAGACGAGCACGTGGAAATTGTATTTATTACGGCTTATGATCAATATGCACTGGAGGCCTTCCGCGTAAATGCTGTCGATTACCTGCTCAAGCCGGTTGACGAGGATGCTTTGGCACGTACCCTCAAACGGCTCAACAATTATATTACAAAAGATTACTAAATAGGCAATAATTGATTCGCCATCAGTCGCAGCAGGAAAATCAATTGACTTGGACTCAGGTTTATAAATTATGAAACTGCAGATCAAACAGTAAAAAGATATAATAAGAGAAAACTGCCAGGATGATCCGGTTCGGATTGTTCCTAATCCATTGGAGGCTATTATGTTTCAAGTAACGGAAGCAACAGGGTGTCCTTTTGACAGAGGCTATTTAATGAAGGAAACGCATACATTCGATATCCGCAATTATGGGGCGGATCCGGAGAATGCTCCTGTGGAGAATACCAAGGCAATTAACCGCGCCATTCAGGCAGCATCTGTAGAAGGCGGCACAGTGGTTATTCCTGAAGGCAGCTTCAGAGTATATACGATTCGACTGCGGAGCGGCGTTAATCTGTACTTGTCGGCTGGGAGCGTGCTTTCCGCAGCAAGAACGGATATCCGTCATTCCTATGAGCAGCAGAACGGAGAAGGCGGCAATTATGAAGAGCCTGAGGTTAATTTATATGCTGGTCTGCAGGATCACGGTCATACGTACTTTGCCAACAGCCTGATTTATGGCGCGGATATCCAGAATGTGATGATTTATGGGCCCGGGCTGCTGGATGGAAGTTCTTTGAATGATGAGGGAGAACTGGAGCAGGTTCTGATGGGCGGGGACCCGCATGAGCCATTGCGCCGGGACGAGCCCGGTCACCGCGGTGAATGGTTCGGCAATAAGGCGATTGCGATGGTGCGGTGCGAGAATGTCGCATTCTGCGACTTTTCTATCCTGGCCGGCGGCCATTTTGCCATTATAGCAACCTGTGTGAAGAATCTGCATGTCGGGCATATTCTTGTGGATACGAACCGGGATGCGTTTGATGTGGACTGCTGCGAGAATGTGACCATTGTTCATTCCACCTTCAATTCATTAACCGACGATGCTATTGTGCTGAAGGCCTCCTATGGCGGTGGAATCTTTATGCCGCTCCGCAATGTATTGATTGAAGACTGCGTGGTTAGCGGCTACGACACAGGCTCCGTATATGCGGGAACGTATACACAGGACAAGCTGATTGCAACAGACCGCTGCGGTCCTACCGCCCGCGTCAAGCTGGGTACGGAATCTACCTGTGGTTATGATTGTGTCACGGTCCGCCGTGTAGCGTTTAACCGGTCGAGAGGTTTTGCCCTTGAGGCCGTCGACGGGGCGGACTTAAGCCATATTATTTTTGAAGACTCCACGATGGAGGATATCAGCAGCTCGCCTATTTTCATCAAAATAGGAGACCGGGGACGTTTCCCGGTCACGGGGAATAGCACCGGGGAAGAGTTGATAGCGGCACGGGATGCAGCACCAAATGTAAGATTGGACCAGCCTAACTGGGTGCTGCCGGCCAAGGAGCCGTATCAGGTGTATCCGGCAAGGCGCTATCTGCCAGCCTATAACAGAACACGCAAGGTTTCTGTGGACGGTGTGTCTGCTTTTAATGTTGTAGACCCTGAGCAGCCTTGCCGGTTGAACCCTGCTAACTATCAGGAAGAGGGCGGCAAATGGTTTGCTGTCCGCTACGATGAGCACTCGAAGAAGTATGTGCCTGACTACACTAAGGAATTACACGAAAGCGAGCTGCAGCTGTATGGCAATGCCAATGGTAGCGGCCGTATAGCCAATGTTCACGATATTATCATCCGCAATATTACCGCTAAGAATGTCGACCCCCGCTATCCCATTGAACTGATGGGGCTGGTAGGCAACCGGATTAAGAATGTCTCGATCACCAATATTCAAGTGGAGTACCGCGGTGGTCTAAGTCTGGAGCATGCGGTGGAACAGCGCCAGCTGAATACGAACTGGGAATATACCCGGTACGGCAGTCCGAAGCGCAGCATTCAGTTGCTGCCGTGGCTGGTGAACACCTTTTTCCTGAAAAATGAAGGGTTATTGCCCCGGGTCGAATGGGATACACAATCAGAAGGGTGGAAAGATGCGCCATTCAATGTACCAGAGCTGCCGGAGGTATATCCTGAGCCCAGCAACTGGGGGATCCTGCCGGCTTACGGTCTGTATGCCAGACATGTGGACAATCTGTATCTGAAGGAGATTCAGCTGGGCTATATGACGGAAGATACCCGGTATCCCATTGTGCTCGATGATGTTGTAAGTGGCACTCTTGAGCATATCCATGCCCGCCATGCGGAGGGGGTAGAAGAAGTCGTACTGGTAAGCAGCAGCTTCAAACGGCCCGCAGGCCTCGAATATGTGCAGGATTATCCGTATCAGCAGACTGCAGTTGAGAATGTGACAATGGACAGCAATCTGTCCGTCAAAAGGATAGCAGTCGAGGCACCTGCTCCGGGCACGCCGAAGGACCGCTTATATGCGCATGAAACGGTCGCGATTCCCGCTAACGGATACACATATCCGGTTGAGACAGGAAATTATCCATTGCCGCAGACGGTATTCAGGCCTTTCTTCACAGTTGTTCCGGCACAGAGCGTGAAGGCAGGTGAGACGCTATCCTTTGCTGTTGTAGCCAGACAGCCTGCTTGGGAGACTTCCAGCCGGGAGACGGATGGCAGGATTTATAACGAATCCAGCCCGGATAAGGACCCGGCAGTACAGGGGGTTGCTGAGCCGATGACTGTAACAACGGGCAATCTGCCTGAGGGGGCAACTTTTGACACCTCCTCTTTTGTAGCAGGCCAGGCTTGTATGTTTAGCTGGACTCCTGCTGCTGCTGCGGTTCGTGATGAACCTTACACTGCCACTTTTATTGCTGATGACGGGATAATCCCGGTCAAGATGAATGTCAGCATTAAGGTTGTAGGATGAACTATATGAAGAGATATATGAATTCAGTAGATCCCAAACGATTGATCATTATGCTTATCGGCAATGTGTTTCTGGGGATGGGCATCAGCATTTTTAAGCTGTCCGGAATGGGGAATGATCCCTTCAGCGGCATGGTGATGGCACTTGCAGACTCCAGCGGGCTCGCCTATGCGAATTTTCTGATCTTACTGAACCTGGTGTTGTTTGTAATCGAATTTCTCACCGGACGGAAGTATATTGGAGCCGGAACTTTCGTAAACGCCATTTTGCTGGGTTACATCGCTACCTTCTTTCATAGTACCTGGCTGGAGCTGCTCGGTGAACCCCAGTTATTGTGGCAGCGGGTGGTTACAGTGGCGATTGGCGTGGTGATCTGCAGCTTCGGGGTATCCATGTATCAGACGTCGGATGTGGGAATAGCACCCTATGACAGCCTGTCCCTGATTATGAGGAATAAGTTTCCGGCAATCTCTTATTTCTGGCACCGGATGTTTACAGACGCTTTTTGTGCTTTGATCTGCTTCCTGTTCGGAGGCATCATCGGTTTGGGGACGCTGGTGTCCGCACTGGGCCTTGGCCCGATCATTCATTTCTTTAATGTGAGTTTTACGAACAAGCTTCTGGCAAAAAAAGGTCCGCCAGCAAATGAAGATTCTATTTCGCTGAGTTAACATTAAACAAGGGTAGCCCGGACTCTGCAAAATATTGCAAGCCGGGCTACCCTTTTGTTGTATACTCAGTCCTTGGGTTCCCGTTTATCCTTGTGATCCGGTGCAATACCGGGAGCAGACACCTCCGGATCATCACCCATCAGAGCACCCACAATTTCGTCCAGCTTGCCAGCGGCCCCTTTTTCATCGTTCAGGCTTGAATCGGCTTCAGGTATAGGGTGAACGCCCGGGCTGCGCCCGTCAAGCGGAGCTTCCTTATTGTCCTTCATCTGTCCATCTCCTTTTTGTATGCAGCGTCTGTGATAGAATGCGTCAATAAAAGTCGTTCTATGTAACGATAACCGCCGCCCGGCCGGGTGAACCACCAAATTCTGCTTTTCACGATTCACATCCTCCTGTTAAAAGCTTGTCACCTTCTTGGTTTTATGAATATCTTCCGTACCGCTGTCTAAGGCAGTCTTATAATAAGAGCATTTATGTTCGATGACTTCCATCGTTTTCTTCAGCTCCTCCATCTGTGCTTCAACTGAGGCTTTCCGCTCCAGGAACATGTCATATCTCTGCCGCAGGGTGGAATCTCCCTCAGAGCACCACTCAATGAAATGTTTGATTTCCTTAATCGGCATCCCGGATGATTTCAGGCATTCAATTATTTTTAGAGCTTCCATATCCGCTTCCTTGAACACGCGTCTTCCGCTGGAGGTCCTTTCGATAAAGGGCATCAGACCTTCCTTGTCATAGTAACGCAGAGTATGCGGTGTCATATTAAAATGTTCTGCAGCCTCAGTTATAGAGTATGTCTTCATCACGAATCTCCAGTCTCAATTGTATTTTGTGCTTGACTTAGAGTTAACTTTAAGTAATATCATATGGTTTGTAAAGTCGTCCTTACGGATTCTACTATGAACAAGAAGAGAGGTTACACCATGATACAAGTTAATGCACGCGCTACATTCAGCCAGGAAGGCCCGTTCAAGCTAACGACCATTGAGCGCCGGGAGCTTCAGCCGCAGGATGTTCTGATTGAGATTAAATTCGCCGGGATTTGCCACTCGGACATTCATACCGCCCGCGGGGAGTGGGGGCCAGTCAAGTATCCGCTCGTTCCAGGCCATGAGATTGCCGGGATTGTCAGCCAGGTCGGTTCCGGAGTTACAAAGTATTCCGTTGGTGACCGGGTAGGGGTGGGCTGTATGGTCGACTCCTGTGGAGAGTGCAGTAATTGCCATAAAGGCGAGGAGCAGTATTGCCTGCATGGAAATACGGGTACCTATGGAGCTACCGACCGGTACGGTCACTATACACAGGGCGGGTATTCCACCCATATTGTGGTGACAGAGGACTTCGTGGTCCGGATTCCAGACGCTATTCCGCTTGACGCTGCTGCCCCGCTGTTATGTGCCGGAATCACAACCTATTCACCGCTTCGCCATTGGGGAGCCGCTCCAGGCAAAAATATAGCTGTAGTAGGTCTTGGCGGACTTGGACACATGGCTGTGAAGATCGCTCATGCTATGGGGGCTGAGGTTACGGTTCTGTCACAGTCACTGAAGAAGAAGGAAGACGGTTTGCAACTAGGTGCGGATCATTATTATGCGACTAGCGATGCGGAGACATTCAAGCAGCTTGCCGGTTCGTTCGACCTGATCATAAATACGGTAAGCGCGCAGATTAATATCGATGCTTATCTATCGCTCCTGGCGCTGGATGGTACCTTGGTCAATGTCGGTGCGCCTGCTGATCCGCTGGCCGTTAACGTATTCTCGCTGATCGGCCACCGCCGTTCATTTGCCGGATCGATGATTGGCGGAATCCGTGAGACGCAGGAGATGCTTGATTTCTGCGCCGAACATAACATTGCCTCTGAGATCGAGGTTATCTCTGCCGACCAGATTGATGAAGCGTGGGAACGTGTACTCGCCTCCGATGTCCGTTACCGGTTTGTTATTGATATCAGCACGATGGGTAAGGAATAAGGGGCGTATTGTTTAAATAATATGTATCTTTTCTGCTTCAGTTAATATAGCGGCTGCATCCTTGCTTAGCAAGGGGGCGGCCGCTTTTTTTGTACGTTTAAGCAGCCGTATTCGTTCATGCTAACTGTCATAATATTTACCTAGAGTTATGGGTTTATTGTATAGACTTGGATATTTGTTTATTATATGATTCTATTGGATCGATGGACCTAATTTAAGATTATCTAGTCTGTCGGAATCACAGGGGGGAATTATGAGGAAAAGAATTTTGAGTGTTGTGTTAGGGATGATCGTTCTAGTGAATTTAGTTTTTGGAAGTCATGGAATTGCACTTGCTGCTGCACCACAGTCAACTGACAACATGACTGATATTCATGGCAGTTGGGCAAGCAGCCAAATTTCTAGATGGCTAGATAAGGGTTTGATTTCGGGATACGTAGATCATACGTTCAAACCGAATGCAAGCATTTCAAGGGCTGAGTTTGCTTCGGTTGTCAATAAAGCGTTTGGTTTTAAGAACGAGTCGCAGGAAGCTTTTAAAGATGTAAGTTCAGATAAATGGTATTATTCCGAAATTGGAAAAGCGAAGTCAGCCGGGTATATTTCCGGATTTGAAGACAATACATTCCGGCCTGAGGCAGCAATTAGCAGGCAGGAAGCCGCAAAAATGCTGTACATGCTGCTGCAGCTTAAGGGTTCTAATGATGATTCAGCAATAAAGGCGTTTAATGATTACGGCGTAGTACCGGCATGGAGCAAAACCTATTTGAATGAAATTGTGAGTAAAGGATACATAAATGGTTACCCGGATGGCACATTAAGACCTCTCCAGACGATTACGAGGGCAGAGGCTGTTGCCATACTGGATAAAGTAATGGGTACTCTTGTTATGGACAAAGGGACCGTTGGCGGAACAGAATTAACAACAATATCGGGAAATTTAACTATTAACACGCCAGGGGTTACCTTGAAGAATACCAAAATTGAAGGGGATTTACTGTTAACAGCGGGTATTGGTGCTGGTGAAGTGAACCTCGATCAGGTGACTGTATCGGGAAGAACAGTTGTAGCAGGCGGCGGGGAGGATAGTATTCATCTGCTGGACTCCCAACTAAACCAAATGCTTGTGAATAGGCAGCCGGGGAGAGTCCGCATAGTAGCTCAAGGCAATACCCGGATTGGTACAACAATTGTAAAAACAGGAGCCAAGCTGGAGGGGAACAATAAAGAATCCGGCTTTGAATCCATTGAACTGGATCTTTCAAAGGCAGATGAATTTGTTGATTTAAGCGGCAGCTTCAAAACTATAGCAATAAAGAAACCTTCAATAGTTAATGTTCTTGAGAAGTCTGAGATTGGTGCGCTCGAGGTAGCCAAAGAGGCGGCGGCGAGTACGTTGAATTTAGCTGAAAGCAGTGTGCTGAAACAATTAACCTTGAATGCTTCTGCCCTAGTAAAGGGAAAAGGCACGATTGCAAAGACATTCATTAATGCCAGTGGTTCTAAATTCGAACAGGAAATTAAGGATTATGTTGTGGCCAAAGGCTTTTCGGTTGTTATTAACGGCAAAGAAGTAGGCGCGGAGCAAGCTGCCGCACAGCAGCTTGCCTCAAGCGTACAACTGCCAGCTGCCCCAGCAGTAGGCGGTGGCGGTGGTAGCGGCGGTGGCGGTGGCGGTGGCGGAACAAGCTCGAGCCCTACTCCTCAGCCGCAGCCCGTTGAACTTCCAGAAGTGCTGGGAGTGTTCTTGGTTGAAGATCAATTGTATGCCAGGTTTGAGGAAACTGGTAACTATAGTAAACTGCAATGGGAGTTGTTTGATGATACTGCTGAAACAGGTTATGAGACAACCTACAAGAATACGGCAGAACAAGTTGGGGTCTATACGGTAAAGGGAGGCACTCTCCCTCCGGCTGAATATATTGCTGCCATTTCCAATGATGAATACGTTGACTTTTTACCTACTCTATTGATTAGCAAATCACTTATGAATGGGTCCTATTATCCTGCTGTTTATTACACAGGGGTGCTCGATGTCCACTTCCAAGTAAATCAGAATGGTATTGTCCTGCATTCAGCTCAGGCTTCTGCGGACAACACTCCTTTGGTGGATGGTGATGTAATTAAAGTATTCTACGGGGATTATCTGGTTATAAAAGCAAAATGGGATGGTTTGGGCAAAAAATGGGTTTATCAGGGGATTGTGAATAGTTTACCGGCCCCGGCGCTTGTTTCCGCAACTGCTTCCTCCAAAACAGATATCAAAATTAAGTGGGATGCAGTGTCTGGAGCTGAGTACTACCATATTTTCACAAGCAGTTCAGTAGATGGAACTTATAGTCCTATTAGGGATAACTCACGAGCCAATGTTCAGGTAACCGGAACCTCTTATACAGATAGCGGGTATGCACCGAACACAACGGTTTACTATAAAGTAATGGCAATGGCAAATGATACTGCATCGGCACTCAGCAGTTCCGTTTCAGCTACAACGTTTATGAATGAGCATATGCAATTAGATTTCAATGTTACTGATAGCGTTCAAGACCCGAGCAAACCAATTATATATGCAACAGACAAACAAAATAAGAAACTAGTTGCCATTAACTATGAGACCCGGGAGACAACTGTTATTCCGTTTGAATTGCCTCCCGAAAGTATAGCGTATGCCAATGGCAAATTGTATGTGGGTCTGTTGAAAGCGGAGCATTCTCCGTACATTTTTGATGAACAGCAAAAAGGTGCTGTCGCTGTTGTGGATACGGCAACTCTCAGCTTAAGCCATATCTACGATATCAATGTGGACCCTTATAGCATTGCAGTGGACCGTGAAGGCTACGTGTATATTTCATCCGGCTCAGGCCAGTGGACGAAAATCCGGTCTTATTCTGGAGATTCTTTTACACCCATCGGATCTTCTACCATTAGTCATGCAACTCACATTCTTATGCACCCGACAATGAATAAGCTGTACACCGTTAATACAAATTCGTTTCCAAGAGATATTGGAACATTTACTGCCAAATATGGCGAATTCATAGGCAGTTATGATTCTCCTTATCACGGAGATTACCCGCTGACGACGAAGATTCATTTATCGCCGGACGGAAAGTATCTTTTCAATGGTGCAGGAACTATATTCTCAACCACGTATGACAGATTTGGTGATATGAACTTTGTGTATAAACTGGATGGGAATTATGAGGATATGGTGTTCGATTTGAAGCATGACAGGTTCTATACTGTTCAAGATCATCTAATCAACTCTTATGACTACAGTAATTTCAGCAAAGTTGAGACTATTCCAGTAGATGGAGCCGGCCAGCGGATTTTTGACGGAAACAATCAATTGCTCGCATTGACTACCTTAGAAGGTAAGACGATTCTTGAATTTGCTGATAAACCAACTACGGAGGAAGTACCGCCGGTAGGTACACCTGGGATTTATTTGGGCGGAACGGTTGTAGACGCTGTATACGACTCTGCTGACACTAAGGTTTATGCTATTGATCAAGCGTTCAGAAAATTAATTGTAGTAGATACTGCAAGCCAAACCGTTATTGAAAAAGTATCTCTACCTTATAAGCCGGCAGGGCTGACTGTATCAGAAGATGGAACAAAATTGTATATCGTGAATAAGGACGCTGATAATCTGGTTACTGAGGTGAGCTTAAGTGATTATTCAGTCACCCGGACTTTGGTGTATCCGAATCCTCCGGATTCCCGGGACTTCTCAGATCGCCATATTTATAACAAGTCAGGCCATCTGTATATCGTATTAGGTGACTGGTCTCCAACGCTGTTGGTTTTTGATGAAGCGACTTTCCAGCTAAGCAGAGATAATATAATAACTGATGATGGTATCGGAGATATGGTATTCACCAGTGATAACAGCAAATTCTATTATTGGAGTCAGTATGGATGGGATGCCGGATATGCCGGTTCAGATGTGTACGCCTACTCCATTAATGAAGATGGCAGTATCATCAAGGTTGATGAGTCCATTCTGGAATATCCGGGCCTAACCAGAGAACCGATGGATGCGCCGGCCTTATTAGTGGAAAGTCTGGGAATGATCATTGTGAAGAACAAGGCTTTTAATAAGGATAACTTGCAGGAAATTAAGGGGACATTCCCGGAACCAATTTATGCAGTGGATGAAGCGAGTAATACGGCACTGGGGAGAAACGGAATCTATGACCTTACAACCTTCCAAAAGGTCAAATCCATTAATTTAGCTGGTGCGACCAACATCTTCTATGATGATAAGGGAAACCTTTATTATTTATTTGATAACACTTTATTTATCAACTGAATCCAAATAACGGAATGATGAACCAACTGCAGTATTAAAAGCCCCTCTTATAGTGATATTGGAAAACTCTTTGAGTTATCTGATGGAACTTTAAGGGGCTTTTTTTGTATGCACAGCAAATGCTATTGACAAACCCGCCAACAAGTCATATATTCAATATATCGAAACGATATATATCAATATATTATATATAAACCCGCTATATGTCGTACTGAGGAAGGAGGGAATGAATGCTTATATATTTAATACTCGGGTTTCTGTGTGAAAAGGATATGACAGGCTATGAAATCAAGCAGAAGATGATGCGCAGCACCTCCAACTTTATTGATGCCAGCTTCGGCAGCATCTATCCTATGCTCAAGAAAATGGAGAAGGGGGAGCTGATCAAGGCTGAAGAAGGGGTAGAGGAGGGCAGATTCAAGAAAGCCTATGGGATCACGGAAAAGGGGAAGGGTGAGTTTATGGAATGGCTACAGACACCCTGTACTTTTTCCCCGTTCAATTATGAGTATTTGAATAAGCTGTTCTTCTATAAATATCTTGACGAGCATGAGGTTGTCCGGCTGATTGCCAGCTTCCGCACCACTGTCGCCAGTGAATACAACAAGCTTACTTTAATAGAAGAGAAGCACATTCAAGAGATGGGTGTATACGAACACGCGACGTTGAGGTTTGGCAAAGAATATTATCAGATGATTATGAATTGGCATGAGGATCTCATTAGTGAAATTACAGGAAAGAAGGAGAATAACAATGAGAATGACGAAGAAATTTAAATTGCAGATTGCAGCGGACAAGGTGGATTTGTACAAATGGGTGACGGAGATGACTCCAGGTGAATATGAATCATTCTCTAAGGGCCACAAGGCAATGGGCAGTTATTTTGAAGAAGGTGAGTTCTATATGGTTAATGTGGAGAATATGGGGAATGAGATGATTGTTCAGCACTATCAGTTAAAAGAGCATGCAGAGGATCATTTGCGGTTCTACTCTGACCGGACAGAAGCCTATATCATGCGGTGGATACCCGCCATTGTCGGAGTGCCATGGGAAATGAAGATTACGCCTATTGACCGTAACTCTTGTGAATTCAGCTGTACGATTGGTGCAGACTTCCCCTCACGGTTGCTGGCTATGGCAGCTTGGATAAACGGCCTTGGGGGGTTCTTTATGAGACAACATTTGGCCGGTGAGGGCGTGAAATTTGCTGAAAATATTGAAAAGAAGTTTAACAAAGCCAGTACACGCTGAGCTTGGGAGATAGTACATGTGTACACATACAATGTTCGACAATCTATGAGCAAATGACCAGACCGAGAACCCTATTTTATGGTATTATCATAGAACAGTATTTACGCAGGTAAGCTACTCTTCATCAATCTAAAGGTATAAGCAGAGAAGCCCAGTGTATGCGGGGCTTCTTTATTTTAGATAAATTTACCGTAGGAACAGGGGGCACACCATGAAAAAAACACCGATGATGCTACAGCTGGCATTGATTCTATTCTGTATCATGGCCATTCCGGCAGCGATCTTGACGTGGTATAGCGGGGCACAGATCATAGAAAACTCAGAGACAGCCATCGGTGAATCTGCACTTGCCGGTCTCAATGCCAACCGCAAGTTAAATGAGAATGCACTGGCCAATCTCGCCCAGGATACGGCGCGTCTGGCTGCAACCAATGTATTTGAACGCATCCGCAGCTTCGAGACGTATGACGAGGTGAACGCAAGCTACACTAACGTGACCAAGGCCTTGTCTGTGATGAATGAACTGCTGAACCTGAACCGCCGTGTAGACGGTGTTTATTCCTCATACTTTTATCTGAATAACTCCGATTATGTTATTTCTACAGACAATGCGGTTACGAAGCTGGAGCGGTATGAGCAGGTAGGCTGGACATCCGAAGCTCTGGCAGGCCAGAGAGGAATCAGCGGTGTGTGGGTACCCCGCGTGCTGGGCACGGGCGATCATGTGGTGTCCTATGTGTACCCTCTCAATCGTCTCTCCTCCACGACGGACGGATTGATTGTCGTCAATATGCGGGAGAGTCAGATCGGCAAATATCTGAATACGGCAGAGGCCGGGGACGGCCATTCCCTGCTCCTTGGATCTGACGGAAAAGTAATATCACACAGTGACAAGTCGCTGCTGCTCACCGACGGCTTTGAGCAGCCCTTCCTACAGGAAATCCTGGATGAGGGTTCAAGCGAGGGCTATACATTCCGCGAGCTGGACGGCAACCGGATGGTTTACGCATGGAGCCGCTCGGCATTGTCCGGATGGTGGAATGTAAGCTGGAGCTCGATGGATAAGCTGATGACCAAATCACGGGATATGCAGGGGAATATTATTTTGCTTACCGGAGCTATTATTGTGCTGGGAACGGTACTGGCGGTCTTTCTCGCTACCTGGATGTCCAGACCACTCCGGCAATTAGTCCGGATGATACGCTCGAAAAGTAATCTGGAGGTAGTCAATAAGAATGAGCTTGCCTTTCTGAATGTGGCGTTTAAGCGGATGCAGGAGGAGGAGGAAGGCTTGTTCCAGCTGCTGCAGGAGCGCGAACAGGACACCCGCAGCTTCGCCGTTCACCGCCTGTTGCGCGGAGAGATTCCGCCCCGGATTACGGAGATCTTCCCTGAGCTGTATTACAGAATAGCTGTGGTCTCCATCGACCAGTACAGAGTGTACGTTGGCAATACGAATCTCGAGACACGCAGCTACCACGGATACCTGCTGAACGCGAAGTACGAGAGCCTGTTCCCGGAGGGGGTTCTGGCCCGTTCTGTCTATCATAGTGACGGATGTATTGTGATTGTAATCAACTTTGCTCCGGGCGGGGATGAGCAGAGTTGTGACCGCATCCATCAGGCGCTGGACAGAATCCGGGAGGAGTCGCTAGAGCTGTTGGGGCATTCTGTCACCATAGGGGTAAGCGGCTTGGCAGATGCACCCGAAAGGGTAGCCCAGCGGTTGTTCGAGGCGATGGAATTGATTAAGCAGCGGATGATTAAGGGAGCCGGAAGCGTGATGTACTGGCAGGACGAAGAGGAGAACAGCCGTAAATATATGGATTCCGAGAGCAGTGAGCGGCGGATTCTCAACTTCCTGGATGCCGGCGATCTGAACGGGATACTTAAGGAGCTCCAGGTCATCCGCTGCCAGATCGGTTCAGCAGAGAATATTTCCTACGATAACATTATGTTCATTTATCACCAGCTGCTGGGTGCGACGATCAAGCATCTCCGTGAGAATCATATCAGTACCGGAAGAATGATTATGGGGAAAGGCAACATCTACACTCTTCTGGCATCGATGGATACGCTGGATGAGCTTGAGGAATATTTGCACGGGTTCTTCCAAGAAATCGTGCAGGACCTGGACCGGGGTACCCGTGAAGCCAATCATGGGGAACGGATCATTCAATATTTGCAGGATCATTACCGTGAAGAAATTGTATTGAAGGATATGAGCCATGATTTTGGCATCAGCTATTCCTATATGCGCAAGATTGTGTATGACTTAACCGGCAAGAGTATGATTGATTATCTGAACCAGCTGCGTATCGAGAAGGCCAAGGAATTGCTGCTGGATACCGACCTGACGATCAAACAGATTGCGGCAGAGGTGGGCTACTTTAATGTACAGAGCTTCAACCGGTTTTTCCGCAAATACGAGGGCATGCCGCCGAGCAGCTACAAAACAGCCAAGACCAAAAGCTCTTAAGGGCCTGCTTCTGGCCGTAATTATTCCATTCATGACTCTTAATGAAAACGTTTTAGCCTATCATATTTGATCATATTGCTGCTGCGGAGGCCTTATAAACCGCGTGGTTGTCAGTTTTAATGGCCAGCAGCATTACTCATCGTATTCAAAACCGGCTAATGGAGATAGCATAGAGCTCAGGCCGGTGGATGCAACTGGCACAGAGATAAAATGATGTAGGAGGTGAGACTTTGAAAGTTGCAAACGCTTCAAAGACAAATCAAAATGCTCTATTAAGAAAGAAACAGGGGCCCGGGTATTTTTTAAAGCGTGACTGGCAGCTCTATTTCCTGGTATTGATTCCACTGTCTTTTGTAATCGTATTCAAGTATCTGCCGATGACCGGACTTGTAATCGCTTTTAAAGACTACAAAATTGCAAAAGGCTTCTGGGGCAGTGAATGGGTGGGCCTCCAAATCTTCCAGGATATTTTCGCCAAGCCTGACTTTGCTCCTGCCGTCCGTAATACGCTGCTGCTGAATATTCTGGATCTGTGTTTCAGCTTCACGATGCCGATTCTGCTGGCGCTGCTGCTGAATGAGGTCAAAAGTATCCGGTTCAAACGCATCAATCAGACGCTGCTGTACCTGCCGCATTTCCTGTCCTGGGTCATTATCGGGGCCATCGCATATCAGCTTCTTAGTGAAGGCGGCGGTGTGATTAACAATCTGATTGAACTGATGGGCGGTACCCGCGTTCCGTTCCTGCAGGAAGACACGAACTGGCTGATCAGCTATCTGGCTATCGGTGTGTGGCAGAGCATGGGCTGGGGCACGATTATCTATCTGGCGGCGATGAGCGGGATCAACCCGGAGATGTATGAAGCGGCTACGGTCGATGGAGCAGGACGCTGGAGAAAGGTATGGAATATTACGGTACCTTCTATCCGTGCAACCATCGTAACCCTGCTGATCATGAATC
Organism: Paenibacillus sp. FSL R10-2736; assembly: GCF_038000245.1. NCBI lineage: Bacteria > Bacillati > Bacillota > Bacilli > Caryophanales > Paenibacillaceae > Paenibacillus > Paenibacillus sp. FSL R10-2736. Next base: position 5,774,406 of record NZ_JBBOBN010000001.1, on the reverse strand, counting down.
TGGGGAAAGTAATGGAGGGCTCGTTCGAGCGCATCTTCGCTCTGCAGAACAAGGCTACCACAGAGTACACAACAACCATACCGGTCCTGGTATACCGCTGGGGGATTGAATCCGGTAATTTCAGCCGGGCGACCGCGCTTGGATTATTCCAATCTGTTATCGGAATTATTCTTGTAATAACGGCAGATCGCGTCGCTAAAAAGCTCGGTGAAGATGGAATATTATAGAAAGGAGGGAAACCATGAGAGCATCAACAGTCCGTTCGGCCTCACTAAGTAAAGGACGTTTGGACATCTGGGATGTGCTGATCCGCATCGTCTTAATTGTTGTTTCACTAATTTGTCTGCTGCCGTTCCTGCATGTCGTGTCGAAATCCCTGAGCTCTGACTCCTTCGTCATTGCCAATAAGGTCTTCTTGTGGCCGCAGGGCTTCACCATCGAAGCGTATAAGAAAATCTTCGCGGATGCCAGCATCCTCCGTTCCCTGTACATCTCGGTAATTGTAACCGTACTGTTCACGATTCTGGGAATGATTCTGACGATATGCGCTGCGTATCCGTTGTCGAGAGCCCAGTTCAAGGGCCGCCGGGTCATCACCTTCATTTTCCTGTTCACGATGTACTTTAGTGGAGGGATCATCCCGGATTACATGAACATTAATAATCTGGGACTGATGGATACGATCTGGTCACTGATTCTGCCCTTGTCATTCAGTGCCTTCAATTTGCTGATTATGAAGACATCGCTAACGCACGGGATTCCGGTGAGTCTGGAAGAATCGGCGCGCATCGACGGTGCCGGTCATTTCCGGATTCTGTTCAGCATTGTCCTGCCGCTGTCCAAGCCGATTATGGCGACACTTGCCCTCTTCTACGCAGTTGGACGCTGGAATGCTTACCAGGATGCACTGTTCTACATCAAGCATGAGACTTCGCTCCGGCCGCTACAGCTGAAGCTGTATTATCTGGTCATTCAGGCGAGTGAAAGCTTCCAGCTGGAAGCCACCACAGTATCACTCAGCAACCCGGAAGTGCTTAAAGCATCCGTCGTGGTGTTTGCTACCCTGCCGATTCTCTGCGTATATCCTTTCGTTCAGAAATACTTCGTGCAAGGGGTTATGCTAGGCGCCGTTAAGGAGTAGCCGTATGTTCCGCAAGCTGCAGTAAATAGCACCCGAAAATTAAAAATGGGGGAATTACGATGAACAAAAAAGGTTTTGCTTCATTAATGATGGCATCTGTCATGACAGCCGGCATGCTTGCCGGATGCTCCGGCGGAAATAATAAACAGAGTGCCGGAACGGACACGCCTGCAGCTTCCAGCAACCAGAGTGAGGGCTTTGCAGATTATTCACAAGGCTTTAAAGAGAAGGTTACGATTGATATTCCGGTCTATGAACGCGCTTTCGAGGGCTGGAATGTAAGTGATAACTATTACACCCGCTGGGTTCAGGCGGAGTTCGGTGACAAATACAATATCGATGTTAACTTTGTACCTATCTCCCGCAGCAGTGAAGTAACTGATTACGAGCAGCTGCTCGCATCGCATAAGGCGCCGGACATTATTTTCCACTACGATATGCCTCAAGCGCTTACTTATTACGGCGAAGATGTGATGCAGGAGCTTGACTATTCAGAAATAGAAAATTATGCTCCAACTTACTGGGCAAATCTGGGTGAAACGATTCAGCAATACGGTAAAGTGGACGATAAGAATACCTTCTTCTTCGCTGCACGTCCTGAAGCCGATAACTTCGTCAGTATCATCCGTAAAGACTGGGTGGAGCAGGTTGGCATGAAGGTGGAGGATTTGACTTCCCTGGAGAAGTATAATGAGATGCTGGCGAAATGGAAAGAAGCCGGACTTGGTGTGACTGCGGGGAATCTGATTAAGGACTTCTACAGCTATAACTATGCTTTCCGTGAATGGCCGGTGGATCAGGCATATCGTGCCCTGTATTCGGATGTAAGTGTTGCTGACTTCACCAGCGCTGATACCGAACGTTTCCTGCGCAATCTGAACTATCAGTACAATAACGGTCTCGTGGATAAAGAGTTCTATCTGCGCAGTGATGATAACAAGATCAAATCTGAATTCGTTGCCGGCAAAACGGGTAACTACGCATTCTATCTGACCAACAATGCAGACGTCTTCGCAGCTACGCTGGCCAACAACCCGGATGCCGAATTTGCGGTAATTCCTCCGAATGCAATGGTGCCGGAAGGTTACAAGCCTCAAGGACGCGCTTACTGGCCGTTCGGCTTCATCATGGGCATCAACTATGAGACTACGGATGAAGAGCGCGCTGCCGTCTGGATGTACCTCGAATGGCTGAGCCAGCCGGAGAACCTGTTCAAGTTCCAGAACGGTATTGAAGGCGAGAACTATACACTTGATGCTGAAGGCATTGCTGTGAAGAACCCGGATTACAAAGGCGAATCGGTCCTCTCCACGAACAACAATAAAGACTACTGGGGACTAGTGACTGAAATTGCGCAATATCCGGATGCAGAGAAGACCCTCCAATCGAATCTGCGTAACTGGTCACCGGCCGGCTATGAATATCTCGCCGAGGATATGGTGAAATACTACAACGAGGTTGCGGAATTCCGTACACCTGATGCCATGTTCAGTGTAGTGCTCGAAAAGGTTAATGAATACAAAGCGGATCTGAACTCGCTGTTCCAGGATCTGTATGTGAAGACCGTTCTGGCTCCGGAAGCTGAATTCGATGCAGCCTATGCAGATGCCAAGAAGAGCTTCCTTGATGCAGGATATCAGGAAATCCTTGATGAGAAGCAGGCAGCCATCGATGCGGGCCAGTTCCGTTAATTTGAAGTTATAACGACAAAAAGAGGCTGTCCCAAAAGCCATGAAATGGCTGCTTGGGACAGCTCTTTGTTTTGGAGTAGGATCAACGTGAGCACTTGGGTGGACGCTCCGCGAACGGACCGTTGTTCCAATCGCTGTGCTCTCCAGATTTTTTTCATTCCCCTTAGCGGTGAAAATCCGGAGACCAAGGCGACCGCATTCGCTTTTCCGCGGGTCAGTCCGTCCTCTCCGCTGTTTAAGCGGGAAGCGTGTCTGTAATTTCACAATGCCTTCGTCATAAACACACTGTAAGGATCTTCAATGTAATCCGCAAACGGGCTGCAGGTCTCAAACCCGAATCGTTCGTATAATTTGCGGGCCGCCTCGAAGCCTTCCGTTGATCCGGTTTCCAGACTCAGCCGCACATAGCCTTGCTGTATAGCTTCCTTAAGGATGTGGGCAAGCATTGCAGAGGCGACGCCTTTTCTGAGGTGCCTGCCAGAAGTCCGCATGGATTTGATTTCACCATGATGGTCCCCAAGGTCTTTAAGCGCCCCGCAACCTAACAATTCGCCGTGTTCCCAGGCACTCCAGAAGGTGATTTCCGGTGACCGTAATTTGTCCAAATCCAGTGCATGTACACTCTCCGGCGGGGATTGCTCAAACATGCTCTGTAAATGCTCGCTGATCAATGCTATGATTTCAGTTCCAGTCAAATTATCGATTCTAATCTCCATGTTATTCACTCCTGAGTGTAAGATGACGATCCAGGGCCTTCTGTGTAAGTGGCATAAAGTAATTAAGAATGAAGCCGCCCAGACCAATCGTAAGCAGAGTTCCGATACCAATCGGCCCCTTGAACATAAGTGCGGCAACTAAGAAAATCAGGTAAATGAGGGTTCGGGTAAAAAGTATATTAAGCCCGGTTACCGTTTGTAGTACTAATGTCAGCCGGTCTACCGGAATCGGGGCGTATTTTGAATACAAATAAATCGAAGTCCCTAATCCAATGGCGATTAAGCCCAGACTATAAAAAGCAATTTTACTGACCCACAGATGAGGTTCGATCAGATGGTGTAAAAGGAAAAGCCAGCCGTCGATGCCGATACCTGTGATAAATGCAGTGACCAGCCCTAATATTTCCGGCCTCTGCCGGGTTAACCACGAGTTGTAGCCAATCAAGAGGATGGCGATCAGCACTTCCCAGCTTCCTACGGTAAGGCCAACATTCCTGGACAGGCCGACTAAGAGTGCATCAAAAGGTGAAGCTCCAAGGCCGGATAGGATGGTAAGCGAGACGCCCAGGGTTAAGATGAGAATTCCGCAGCTGAAAATGAAAAACGCAGGTAAACGGGACTTCCTTATCCTTGCCCACTCCATTCTATATTTGTTTTTTGTGCCAAAAACGCCATAATGAAATAACGATATTCATTAGTATATATAGATTTATTATTGTTGTAAATACAACATTATTGGACGGGCAGGTGATCAAGTGAAAGAGATACTGCGTGAGGTTGGAATGATTGCGAGGGCACTGGATTCTATAAGTAATATAGAGTTCAAGGAATTAGATCTGACTAAGGGGCAATATTTATATCTCGTCCGCATCTATGAGAATCCGGGAATTATTCAGGAGAAGCTGTCCGAAATGATCAAGGTAGACCGGACAACTGCCGCACGTGCAGTGCAGAAGCTTGAAGTCCAAGGCTTCATTGAGAAGAAGGATGATGAAACAAACAAAAAAATCAACAGGCTGTTTACAACTGAAAAGGGTGATCAGGCTTATTCTTTTCTGAAAAGAGAAGGGGATCATACGGACAGGGTTGCCTTAGCCGGGTTCTCCGGACAAGAATCAGAACTATTATTTCAGCTTCTGCAGAGAGTCCGGAAAAATATCGAGGTTGAATGGGAGTATGTGAAGAAGGGAAATAAAAGAGAGTACTAATTAGTCCGCCCGAGGGGAATTGTAGAGATGAGAACTCTCAAATTCGAATCAGGATGAGGACGGAATTCATGAAGCAAACCTCCAGTAAAACCGAAGATGACAAGAAGCTTAAATGGTGGCAGCTCAGTTTATTGGGCATAGCAGGTACTATAGGAACCGGATACTTTTTGGGCTCGGGACTGGCCATCTCCATAGGCGGTCCTGCTGTGCTGCTGGTCTACATTTTGGCGGCTGGCGGAACCTATGTTGTATTTGATGCGCTGGCAAGGATGACGGCAGAACATCCGGAGCAGGGCTCCTTCCGGTCCTATGCCAAGAAAGCATTCGGAAGCTGGGCAGGGTTCGGAAGCGGCTGGGTATATTGGTTCTCGGAGCTGCTGATTATGGGAAGCCAACTTACAGCGTTATCCATCTTCTCGCGTTTTTGGTTTCCGGCCGTACCGATGTGGGTTTTTGCTGCCGGGTTTGCCGCAGTGAGCCTGTTGATTGTGTTTTTCGGGAATAAGGGATTTGACCGGGTTGAAAATATACTGGCTGTCATCAAAGTGGCGGCGATCCTGATGTTTCTTGTGATTGCTGCTGCGCTTCTGGCAGGCTGGATCGGCGGGGGGAAGTTCACACCAAAGGTTCCGCTCGGGGTTAAGGCATTGTTTCCGTCAGGAGGTATCGGACTATGGTCGGCCTTTATTTTTGCTTTTTATGCTTACGGCGGCATTGAGGTGCTGGGGATTATGTCCTACAGGCTCAAGAAACCTGAGGAGGCTCCAAAGGCGGGGAAGGTCATGCTGCTCGGACTGGCTGGGGTGTATGTCCTGTCGATCGGACTTGCGGTGATCATGGTGCCGTTAAGCGCCTTCAACCCGAAGGAAAGTCCTTTTGTTCTCGCACTGAGCAGCGATCATCTGGCCTTTGTGCCGCATTTGTTTAACGGGGTGCTGATCATTGCCGGATTCTCCACGATGACAGCCTCGCTGTATGCCATCACCTCAATGATGATCACTCTTGCGCAGGAAGGCGATGCGCCCAAGTTATTCTCGAAGAAATGGAAGGATAAATATCCGTTCTACGCACTATGTCTGATTGCTGCCGGTCTAATAGGTGCTATCATGATGTCCTTGTGGCTGCCGGGAAAAGTATATGAATACATTACCACGGCTGCGGGCCTCATGATCCTGTATAACTGGTCCTTTATCTTACTCTCAGCCGGCCGGCTGCTTAAGCCCAGTCTTCTCAGCGGAGTGAAACGCTGGACGGGCCTGGTGCTGATTGCGGCTGCTGTAGCAGGGACACTGTTTCATGCGCTCAGCCGTCCGGGCTTCTACATCAGTCTGCTGATTGTTTCACTGATTGCGCTGAGTGACTGGATTGTTCAACACTATCGCGGCAAAAAAGGCGGTACCCATGAATCCCATTCCCTGCAGGGCGGTCCTGAGTTCCGGATCACAGGGATAAGGCTGCGCAAAAACAAGGTTTAATGAAAAAAGAGCAGCCGTGCAGCCTGTACACCAAAATAAAAACCAAAGCCAATCAGCGACAGGCCGGACAGTACGGAGATCACCTGTAATACCCTGACCGTCAGAAACTTACGGAATAGACTGGAGGCGGCCGCCATGGTTACGTCCCAGAGCAGAATCCCGAGGACGATTGCCCCGCTGTAGATCAGCAGCTGCTGCATCGGATAATTACTGGCAGCCTCAGCCAATATCGAGCCGTATATCCCCAGCCAGAACAGGATGGACAGGGGATTGAATAAGGACATCAGAAATCCCGACACATAAGACCTGGACAGTGAGGCATCGCTTCCCCTTAGGCCGGCCACTGAAATGTCTCCTGTATTCTTGATGCTGTCCACCCCTGTATACACGAGGACAAAGAACCCGAACAGCCACAAGAACACTTTCACAAACGGATCGTCCAGCAGGTGAATTAGGCCGAAATAGACAAGCAGCATATAGATAATATCTGCGCTGACCGCCCCCAGGCCAACAGCCCAGGCATGCATGAATCCTCCGCGGAGTCCCTTGTCCAGCTGTGCAGCATTAATGGGCCCCAATGGTGCGGAAAGAGATAATCCCAGAAAGATATAACCTATAAATACGTTAATGTTGTCCTCCCCCTTTATACAGATAGCATATTCTGGCAAAGGTGGATATAGGACAACCAAAAGAGGGCCCGCGAAAGATCGCGGGCCCTCTTTTGGGATGTTGAGTGTAAACAGTTTACACTCTAACAGTTTCAGGTCTTTTAGTTAGAAGAGGCGGTGGAATCAGCCAGCCCTTCTTCTTATTCAAATGCAGAATTTTAACGCCTATGGCTGCTTTGGTAAGGTGGTATTTGGCAAATAAGGCCCCGATATCTTCGCGGATGGATTGTCCCATAGCCTGACTGCATGCTACAAGTCCTGTAGCGGTATCAGCAGCAAGTTTGGCAGCTATTTCAGGATCTGTGAACCGTGCCCCCACAGGGATATCCTCAAGCTTGGCTTCCGGCCGGTCTGGCATTACCGGTGCAGAGGCAAGACCCTGCTCGGTGAGCAGAGTATCGCACTCACTGATTTCCAGCTCTGCCTGATCAATTAATGTTCCTAATATTTTTTTGAGATCGTTATCGCCGGCGTGATACATATAAGCTCTGTAACACGACAATGCTCCCTTGGCTACCATCGAGGCTTGCCAGACCGTGAAGATTTCTCCATAGTGCATCGGTTCTTCTTTGGGGTTACCGCCTAAAATTCCTGTCATAAATAAACTCCTTTATTGTTGGATTTGAACAAGAACTAGCATGCCCGCAAAGAAGATGGATGTTGCAGCATTTTCACCGATACAATCTAAATTCATAATATTGCTACATAATCTCAGCCGGACCTCCCTTTTTTGTTCAATGAACAGCATCAATATCTCCCTGCAAGGTGTATAAATAATGCCGTATGAACCACAATAAGCAGGATGTGATTACAAAGAAGGTGGTTCGCCATGAAAGGTTCAAAAGGAGCATTAATTGCACTTGCTTCCATTCCGTTAATCATGACACTTGGCAATTCCATGCTGTTGCCTATTCTGCCGCAGATCTCCAAAAAGCTTGGTATCAATGCTTTTCAGGTCAGTATGATCATCACGGTGTATGGCCTGATCGCCATCTTGATGATTCCGGTTGCCGGTTATCTGTCAGACCGCTTTGGACGTAAAATCGTTATCCTGCCCAGTCTCATCCTTGCGGCCATAGGCGGAGCTATTTGTGTTGCTGCTGCCTGGTTCTTAACCGGAGTAACTGCCTACTGGGTCATCCTCGGAGGGCGTCTAGTCCAGGGGATTGGAGCCGCAGGAGCCTTTCCGATCGTCCTTCCCTTCGTAGGCGATCTGTTCAAGGATGAGAAAGAGGTTAGTAAAGGATTGGGAATCATTGAAACCTCCAACACCTTCGGCAAAGTATTAAGTCCGATCCTCGGCGCGTATCTCGGTACATTGCTATGGTATGCACCCTTCATCGCGATTCCGGCCTTGTGTCTGATTTCCTTTGCGCTTGTTGTGTTTCTCGTCAAGAAACCAAAGTCAGAGGAGAAGGCCGAAAAGAAAAGCATCGGGCAATTCTTAACCGGCATTAAAGAAATCCTGCATGAAAGGGGCCGCTGGCTGTATGCCATATTTGCGATAGGCGGAATCTGTATGTTCGCAACCTTTGGTGTGCTGTTCTATTTATCGGAGACGCTGGAGTCGGAGTATAATCTGCATGGGGCCTCCAAGGGATTTGTACTGGCCATTCCCCTTGCCCTTCTGTGTCTGGCCTCTTACGGAAGCGGCAAAATCATCGGCAAAAACAAGCTGTTAATGAAATGGCTCGGTTTCGGAGGTATGGCGGTGCTTACAGCAGCTATGCTGATAACAGGCTTTAGCCAGAATATATACTTCATGGTAGGCTTCTTAAGTTTAAGCGGTGTCGGGATTGGTGTGGTTCTGCCCTGCATGGATGCGCTGATCACGGAGGGGATTGAAAAAGAGAACCGTGGTACAATCACCTCCTTATACAGCAGCATGAGATTTATCGGGGTTGCACTGGGCCCGCCGGTCGTGTCACTTCTAATGAACCGGGGACATTGGGTTTTATTCGGTACTATGGCAGCCGTAGGGGCGGCTGGCGGGCTTCTGTCCTTTTTCGCCGTTACTCCAAGCAAAGGAGAGGCTGGAGGCGAGAACAATCTGAAGCAAACCAGCATGAAGCATAAAAAAGCAAATCCGATGCGCCAGCGTGTCCGTTAGAGCGGTTGATATCAAATCTTATCAAATTTCTCCTGTACAAACTTCTCCAGCACCCTGAAATCCTCGGTAACCCGCTTGAAGGGCAAAGCTCCCAGCACCTTATCCCGGTAGTCCTTACGGGCTCCGGCGGACAGGCGGGAATCGAGGATACTGAGCACACCCAGGTCCGTTTCACTGCGGATCAGACGTCCCGTGCCCTGCCTCAACCGGAGTAGCATGTCCGGGACGAATACGTCTTTCAAGGGGGTCTCAGCCAAAGAGGCCTTATATTCATAGACCGGATCGGCAGGGACCGGGAAAGGGAGCCGGACCACAATTAACTGCGATAAATCGGAGCCTGCGATATTTACGCCCTCCCAGAATACCCCCGTACTCAGCAGAACGCCTTTACTGGCCCGGAATTCAGCGATTACCCCATCCTGGGACGAGCCTTCCCTCTGCACATGCAGCGCCCAGTTAAGCTTCTCGGCGCTTAGCTTCTGATGAATGTACTTCATATCCTCTTTGGCCGAGAAAAGCACCAGTGTCCGCCCGTCCGTCAAATTGCAGAGTCTCAGCATCTCCTTGTACGCTGCTTCCAGATAGGCTTCCCGGTTGTTGTGGTTATAGTAGGGAACGTTCCTGGCAATGTACATCAGGGTGTGGTTATCGTAATCAAACGGTGAAGCCTGGCGCTCCATATAATCTCCCCGGTATCCGAGCGACTCTGTCAGATAAGCATATTGTTCCTCCAGCGTATCCCCGGTCTGGCACAGGGTTGCTGACGTTAAGATGACAGAGGTCTTCCCGTTAAACAGGCTGTGTTTCAGGAACTGGCTTATGCCTTTGGGACAGATGCTGACCGTGCTCTCCCCCCGCGTATGGCTTGCCCAGATCAGATAGTTGTCCTCCGCTCCGGCGAGTACAGCAAAGAGGCCGATAAGTCCGTTCATGGCTTCAAAAGCATTGTCAATCTCCCGCTCACGCCGGGAAGTGAGGACGGACAGGCTGAGACTGAACTCTCTCAATACCTGAATTCCCTGCTGCAGCGGGACTCCTGTAATCTCCGATACTTTGATCCGGTCATTGTCCTGCTTGGCTGTGTGCAGCAGATCCGCCTCTACCTGTCTGAAAATATCCCCGGCGCATCTTTTTATGAATTTATATTGTGCCATTAGCTCCTTATCTGCGGATTGCCTGAAAAGAATCTGTAAGGCGTCCTCCAGTATGCGGCAGGTTCCCCGGAAGGTGAATTCGAGCGTTCTTGCATCTCTGACCTTTGCTTCGAGATTATGCGCTTCATCTATTACGATCAGCGCCGGCCGTTCCGCAATTAAGCCCTTGGTTCCCTCCTTCTTCTTAATCAGGTCACGGATAAGCAGGTCCTGATTAACGATGATGAAATCCATGTCGCCGGGGCCGGCATTAATTTTGGCCCTCATCTCGTAGAACGAGCAGGTGCTCCGGTAATGGCATTGCTCAAATTTGCAATCATTCACACAAACTCCGGACCATACCGCGTCACTAACACCGCCCTCAATATCTGCCCGCTCATCGATCCCGTAATTCACAATACGTTCGGCAAGCGCAGACAGGGGGGGAGCAGCAGCATCCGGCTTGATTAGTTCAGCTGCCCTGTACCGGCAGGCATATTGCCCCATACCTTTCCCGACTACGGAGCGGACTGAGGTGAACCCGAGCCGGTTGCCGATGAACCGCAGATCTTTATGGATCTGTTCGGAGAGCTGGATGGAGGAGGTGGCAATAATGACCGGCTGCCGGGAGATCTGGTTAATGAGCAGGCCGGGGATAAGGTAGGCAAAAGACTTGCCGATGCCGACTCCGGCTTCAATCATCGCATTGCGGCTATGTACATAAGCATCCGCGATATCCAGAGACATATCCTGCTGGCCGAGCCTCTCTGTGAGACCGATCCTCGGAAACCGGTCATACATCCGGAAGATGGCATTGACCAGAGCGGGTTCGATGTCCTTTTTCAGCTCCCGCTTCTGTAATTTATAGAGATCATTTAACCAGCTGATAACGACCGCCCCTTTTCTATAATCAATGATGTGCCTGTCCCGAATCTATTTGGGTGAGGTTGTTATTATCATAGATGAAGCGCTAACAGTCAAGGGTTAGAATGTAACAGATTCGTGGAATGCTCCAGTCTCTTTGTCAGACAGTTCTTGAAAACAAAAGGCGCGCCTGCTACTGTTACTGTTATAGAGCGGGAAGGAAGGTTTAAAGATGACAGAACACGCGCAAGTATTCAAACCTGCGGAGACACATGTGAAATTGACCGGCCGGACGCATTACAGCAATGATGTGCTGTGGCTGGCACTCTCCGGCAGCGGTATCGAATTTTCATTCTATGGCACCAAAGCGGAGATTACATTGAAAGCTGATAATATTGCCTTAACCGGTAATAATCTGGCCAGGATTGGCATCTGTGTAAACGGAGTACGGGTCATTGACGACCAGCTGGACACGCTGCTTAGAACGTATACGATATTTGAGAGCGAGACGGAGCAGGAGGTCAGGGTAAAGGTCACCAAGCTGTCTGAGGCGGCAATGTCAACGGCAGGGATTCAGGAGATTGCTGTCCATGCAGCGGATGGAATCAAACCGGCTCCGGCAAAAGTACATAAGATCGAATTCATCGGCGATTCCATTACCTGCGGCTACGGCGTGGATGATGAGGACGGGCTGCATTCCTTCTCCACAGCTACAGAAGATGTCACCAAAAGCTATGCTTATCTGACGGCCCGCCATCTTGATGCGGACTATAGTATGGTTTCGTATAGCGGCTATGGCATTATTACAGGATACACAGAAACCGATCAACGGCTGCTGACACATCTTCTCCCGGATTATTATGAACGGGTAGGCAAGTCCGAGGGTAAATTTGACGGCGTTCTGCTGCCCCAGGATATTCGTTGGGATTTCAACAGGTTTGTGCCCGATCTGATTGTCATCAATCTCGGAACGAATGATGATTCCTACACCAGAGACGATACCGGCAAGCAGACGGAATATGCCGGGGAGTATGCTGAATTCCTCAAAATGGTCAGACGCAATAACCCCCGCACACCCATTCTGTGCACGCTGGGCATCATGGGAGACAGATTGTATCCTTATGTCGAACAGGCAGTGAAGGGATATATGCAAGAAACAGGAGACAGCAATATTTCTGCCATGAAATTTGACGTGCAGGAGGCAGCGGATGGATACGCCTCCGACTCCCATCCTTCCCAAGCTACGCACAGTAAAGCTGCCCGGAAGCTGACGGCTCATATCAAGGGGCTTATGGATTGGTGATACAGGGAAGCATGATTGGGCAGAATAATATCTGCTCTGAATATTGCCTAAAGGAAGAAAGCGGCCCGTCTCCGGACGATCGCTTTTTTTGTTTTTCCTACACTGGTGAATACATAGAGAACAATGGGAAAGCTATAAGGGTAAAGGGAGTTTCGTTATTTGAAATTATGGGTATATAAGCTATATTTTCGAAATATAAACGTCAGCAAGCCACAAGTCGGAAAGTGAGGGTCCTCATGGATTTCCCAGTCAACATCCTTCTCGTAGACGATCACCCCGAAAACTTGCTTGCCATTGAGGCTGTTCTAAGCGGAGAACCATATCATCTGTTTCGGGCATATTCCGGGGTAGAGGCTTTGCGCTGTTTATTGGAAGAAGAATTTGCCGTCATCGTCATGGATGTGCAAATGCCGGGAATGGACGGGCTGGAGACGGCACGCCTCATCCGGACCCGGGAGAAAAACAATTACGTGCCTATCATCTTTATGACAGCGACCAGTAATACAATGGAGGATATCTTCGCAGGCTATTCGGTCGGTGCAATGGATTATATGACGAAGCCCTTCGTCCCGCAGCTGTTCAAATCCAAAATCGAGGGCTATGTCAGTATGTATGAAGCTAACAAAACCCTGCAGATCCAAAGCGACATGCTCAAGCAACAAGCGAAGCAGATGGAGAAAACGAATCAGGAGCTCAGAGAGGCTAAGGAAGCGGCGGAAATCGCATCCCGTGTGAAATCGGAATTTCTGGCCATGATGAGCCATGAGATCCGGACTCCGCTGAATGGGATCATAGGCATGTCTGATCTGCTGCTCACCTCCGATTTGCCGGAAGAATACGCTGAGATGGCAGGAATTATCCACACGAGCAGCAATGCACTGCTTTCGGTCATCAATCCTATTCTCGATTATTCCAAAATTGAATCCGGAAAGATGGAAGTGGAAGAGGCGCCGTTCTCCCTTCAGGACTGCCTGGCTGAAACGATAGATTTGTTCACAGCCAAAACCAGGGAGCGGAAACTGGAGATGGCTGTGACCGTAGATCCTTCGGTTCCGCCTTATATAACGGGTGATATGACCCGCCTCCGTCAGGTATTGAATAATCTGGTGGGCAATGCAGTGAAATTCACCCATGAAGGCAGTATATACATAATGGTTAACAAGCTGTCCGAAGAGGCGAATACGCTTACGCTTGAATTTACAATTAAAGATACGGGCATCGGAATTCCCCCGGATAAGATAAACGAGCTGTTCCAGCCCTTCTCCCAGCTGGATGCCTCTACAACACGCAGGTTCGGAGGCACAGGGCTTGGATTATCGATCAGCAAATCTTTAGTTGAATTAATGGGCGGCAGCATCCGGGTAGAACCGTCGAATGAACCTGGCGCCACCTTTGTTTTTACAATTGCAGTCAAACAATTCCAAGTAAATAATGCATAAGGGGCAGGGTTGATACTATGAGCGATCAGAACCAAAGCAAAGAGATAAGCGGGGATCAGATTGATGCCGGCGAATTGCTCAACGCCTTAATGGCGATGAAGAAAGGAAACTTCTCCCACAGAATGCCCTATGACCGCACGGGAATAGCCGGTAAGGTAGCGGATACCTTCAACGAGATCATGGATATTCAGGAGAGTCTGGTGAATGAAGTCCAGACAGTAGCCAGGGTGGTCGGTAAAGAAGGTAATCTGTCGCGCAGATTCGTGCAGAAGAATCTGGGCGGCTCCTGGGAGACCATTACCGATTCGCTGAACGGGATGGTTATTGACTTAATTCAACCGACCAGCGAGATGGTCCGGGTGATTAACGCCGTAGCCAAAGGCGATCTGTCCCAGAAGGTGGAGCTGGAGATCGAAGGGCGGCCGCTCACTGGTGAATTCCAGCGGACGGCAAGCAATATTAACATGATGGTGAATCAGCTCAGCACATTTGCCTCCGAGGTTACCCGGGTAGCACGCGAGGTTGGTACGGAAGGGATTCTGGGCGGCCAGGCAGATGTCAAAGGAGTATCGGGAACCTGGAAAGACTTAACTGACAGCGTGAATTACATGGCGACTAACCTTACGGATCAGGTACGTAATATCGCGGCGGTAACGACTGCTGTGGCGAACGGTGATCTGTCAAAGCAAATTACAGTAAATGCACGGGGAGAAATCCTTGAGCTCAAAAATACGATCAACACCATGGTGGATCAGCTCTCCATGTTCTCTTCCGAGGTTACTCGTGTAGCGCGTGAGGTTGGTACGGAGGGCAAGCTGGGCGGGCAGGCAGACGTGAAGGATGTATCGGGTACATGGCGCGATCTAACCGAAAGCGTAAACTACATGGCCTCTAACCTGACCAACCAGGTGCGTAACATCGCGGTTGTGACCACTGCGGTCGCAAACGGCGATCTGTCGAAGAAGATTACTGCCGATGTCCAGGGCGAAATTCTGGAGCTCAAGAACACCATCAACACGATGGTGGATCAGCTGTCGACCTTCGCTTCCGAGGTTACCCGGATGGCGCGTGAGGTCGGTACGGAAGGGATCCTTGGCGGACAGGCAGATGTCAAAGGCGTATCCGGCACCTGGCGGGATTTGACGGAAAGCGTAAATTACATGGCCTCGAACTTAACCAATCAGGTGCGTAACATTGCTGAAGTAACAACCGCTGTCGCTAAGGGCGACTTATCCAAGACGATAACTGTCGATGCGAAAGGCGAAATTCTCCAGTTGAAGAGCACCATCAATATTATGGTGGATCAGCTCAGCAACTTCGCCTCTGAGGTGACACGGGTGGCGCGGGAGGTCTCCACGGAAGGAATTCTCGGCGGTCAGGCGGATGTGAAGGGCGTATCCGGCACCTGGAAGGATTTAACGGACAGCGTTAACTTTATGGCGGGTACCCTGACCGATCAGGTGCGTAATATCGCTGAAGTGACGACGGCGGTGGCCAAGGGCGACCTGTCCAAGCAGATCACGGTAAATGCGACCGGAGAAATCCTTGAGCTCAAGAACACAATTAACACCATGGTGGAGCAGCTCTCTACCTTCGCTTCCGAGGTTACCCGTGTGGCGCGCGAGGTGGGTACCGAGGGCATGCTGGGCGGACAGGCCCAGGTTAAGGGCGTTGCCGGGACTTGGCGGGATTTGACCGAGAGTGTAAACTATATGGCCTCGAACCTGACCAATCAGGTGCGTAACATTGCTGTTGTAACGACGGCAGTAGCGAACGGAGATCTGTCCAAGAAAATCACTGCCGATGTACAGGGCGAAATCCTGGAGCTCAAAAATACCATCAATACAATGGTGGACCAGCTCTCGATGTTCTCCTCCGAGGTGACGCGTGTGGCCCGCGAGGTAGGTACAGACGGCAAACTGGGCGGACAGGCGCAGGTGAAGGGCGTCGGCGGAACCTGGAAAGACTTGACCGAGGGCGTAAATAATATGGCCCGGAATCTGACGGACCAGGTGCGGAATATTGCGGACGTTACGACGGCGGTAGCCAAAGGGGATCTGTCCAAGAAGATTACCGTAGATGTCAAAGGTGAAATTCTGGAGCTGAAGAATACGATCAACACCATGGTGGACCAGCTCTCCATCTTCGCCTCCGAGGTTACTCGTGTAGCGCGCGAGGTCGGCACGGATGGCAAACTCGGCGCGCAGGCAGAAGTTAAGGATGTTTCCGGTACCTGGAAGGATCTGACCGATACGGTCAACTACATGGCCAGTAATCTGACCATTCAGATGCGCAACATTGCCGGTGTTACGACAGCGGTAGCGAACGGCGATCTGTCCAAGAAGATTACGGTAGACGTTAAAGGCGAACTGCTTGAGCTGAAGAACACGATTAATACGATGGTGGACCAGCTGAATTCGTTCGCTTCCGAGGTTACGCGTGTGGCGCGCGAGGTCGGTACAGACGGTAAGCTGGGCGGACAAGCCCAGGTGCGCGGCGTCGGGGGGATCTGGAAGGATCTGACCGACAACGTTAACATTATGGCGACCAATCTGACGGATCAGGTGCGCGGGATCGCCAAGGTTGTGACTGCCGTTGCGAACGGTAATCTGAAGCAGAAGCTGACCGTGGAAGCCAAAGGTGAAATCGCCGAGCTGACCGATACCATCAATAATATGATCGAGACACTGGCGACCTTCGCCGACCAGGTGACCACGGTGGCGCGGGAGGTAGGCGCCGAAGGGAAGCTGGGCGGACAAGCCAGTGTGCCTGGAGCAGCAGGAACGTGGCGTGACCTGACCGACAACGTTAACTACATGGCGAGTACGCTTACCACGCAGGTGCGGGCCATTACGAATGTTGCCACGGCGGTAACGAACGGCGATCTGTCACGGGCCATCGACGTATCCGCCTCCGGGGAAGTCGCGACACTCAAAGATAATATTAACGAAATGATCCGGAACCTGAAGGAGACGACCCGGATTAATACAGAGCAGGATTGGCTCAAAACCAACCTGGCCAAATTCTCACGGATGCTGCAAGGGCAAAGAGATCTGTATGCGGTGAGCCGTATGATCCTGTCCGAGCTGGCTCCGCTTGTATCTATGCAGCATGGGGTCTTCTACATCAATGAGCCTTCTAACGGTGAAGCGGTTCTGAAGCTGTTCGCCAGCTATGCTTATCAGAGCCGCAAGCATCTGGCGAATGAATTCCGGGCCGGGCAAGGGCTGGTCGGCCAGTGTCTGATTGAGAAGCAGCGAATCCTGCTTACCAACGTGCCGGGTGATTATGTTGTGATCTCGTCCGCATTGGGAGAAGCTACCCCGCTTAATATTATTTTGCTGCCGATTATTTTCGAAGATCAGGTGCTGGCGATACTGGAGCTGGCCACCTTCCGCCCTTATAGTGATATCGACATCGCCTTCCTGGATCAGCTTACAGAATCCATCGGCATTGTGATCAACACCATGCAGGCGAACCAGCGTACGGAGGAATTGCTGATCCAATCACAGTCGCTCACCGAGGAGCTCCAGAAGCAGCAGATGGAGCTGCGGAGTACGAATGACGAGCTTGAGGATAAAGCGAAGCTGCTGGTGCTGCAGAAGGCGGAAGTGGAGAGCAAGAATCATGAGGTAGAGGTAGCCAAGCGTTATCTGGAGGAGAAAGCGGAACAGCTTGCGCTCACGTCCAAGTACAAATCCGAGTTTCTGGCCAACATGTCGCATGAGCTGCGAACCCCGCTGAATTCCCTGCTGCTCCTGGCAGAACAGCTGGCCGAGAACCCGGATGAGAATCTTCATGAGATTCAGGTGAAGTTCGCGAAGACCATTCAGGACTCCGGACTTGAATTGCTTAACCTTATCAACGATATTCTGGATCTGTCCAAAATCGAATCGGGCACGATTACGCCGGATTACAGCGAGGTTTCTCTGGCAGAGCTGACAGACGGGCTGGACCGTACCTTCCGCCATATGGTGGATGCCAAGAAGCTGGACTACCGGATCATCATTGATTCCGGCGTGCCGGCCAGAATAGCAACGGATTTCAAGCGGATTCAGCAAATTCTGAAGAACCTGCTGTCCAACGCCTTTAAGTTCACGGAGCAAGGGCAGATCATGCTGCAGATCCGGAAAGCAGGCGAGGGCTGGCATCCGGAGAATGAATCGCTGACGCGGGCCAAAACGGTGATCTGCTTCTCAGTAAGCGACACGGGAATCGGTATCCCGCCTGAGAAACAGCAGATTATCTTCGAAGCCTTCCAGCAGGCAGATGGCAGCACGAACCGGGAATACGGCGGGACAGGCCTGGGTCTTGCCATATCCCGCGAGATCGCCGAGATGTTAGGCGGAGAAATCACCCTGTACAGTGAAGCGGGCAAAGGAAGCGTCTTTAATCTGTACCTGCCTACTGAAGCGGAATTCACCGAACCGGAGATCCCCAAGGCACATGTTCCGGAGGTGATCGATATCACCCCATCCAAACGCAGAAGTACTCTGGCTAAGCTGGCAGATGACACGTTCCTTGATGACCGGGATCAGATCGAGCCGGGAGACCGTGTCTTCCTGATAATTGAGGATGACCAGAAGTTCAATGAAATTATGCTGGATCTGCTCCATAAAAAAGGAATCAAAGCCGTGATTACATCCAGCGGCTATGATGTGCTGGAGCTTGTTCATAAGTACCAGCCGATTGCTATAACACTCGATCTGCATCTTGGCGGAGACGCCGACGGCTGGCTGGTACTCGAGCAGCTGAAGAACGATATTGAGGTGCGGCATATTCCGGTTTGTGTGATGACGGTCGATGAGGATGAGGTACTGCTGTTACAGCGGGGCGCTCATGATTACTTCCGCAAACCGGTGACCAATGAAGAGCTGGAGAACGCGCTCGACCGTCTGAACCAGTTTGCGGATAAGAAGACCAGAAATCTGCTGGTGGCGGTCCAGAATGAGGAAGAGCGCAAGCAAATCATTGAGCTGTTAAGCAACCCTGATATCAGTCTCACGGCAGTGGACACGGCACGCAAAGCGTTGAACCAGATGAATACCAAAGAATTCGATTGTGTGGTACTGGACAGCGGCCTGCCGGAGATGAATCTCATCCGGTTTATCCGGGATATGTACAAGAACGCGAAGAACAAAAAGGTTCCCGTCCTGGTTCACATGAGCAAGAAGCTGACACCGGCGGAAGAAAGCGAGTGGGATGAGCTGGTCAAAATGGCGGTGCTCAAAGAGGTGAAATCGAATCTCCAGCTGATCGATGAAACGACCCTCTTCCTGCACCGCAAGGCGGAGAACCTGCCGTCCGGTTCAAAGGATAAGCTGGTTAAGCTGCATCACTCGGATGAAATGATTGAGTCCAAAAAAGTGCTTGTAGTGGATGATGATATCCGGAACATCTTCGCACTCACTTCCATTCTGGAACGTCATCAGATGAAGGTCATCCCTGCGGAGAACGGGCAGGATGCCATCACTCTTCTGGAACAGACACCAGACATCGAAATTGTCCTGATGGATATCATGATGCCGGGGATGGACGGCTATGAAACGACCCGTGCCATCCGGCTCAAGCCGGAATTCAAGGACCTCCCCATTCTTGCGCTGACGGCGAAAGCGATGAAGGGAGACCGGGAGCTGTGCCTCGAAGCAGGCTGCTCGGATTACATTACCAAACCGGTCAACAGTGCACAGCTGTTATCTATGATGCGTACATGGCTGGATAACGGTAACTAAGATTTATAAAAAAGGAGCCGACCCCAAAGCCGTGAAAAGGCTGCTTGGGTCAGGCTCCTGTTTTATTAAAATGATTCATGGGAAGGTTCAAGCCGCAGGCAGGATGATCTTTCGATAAACAGCGTATCGACCTTGACCTTGGTGGTGACTGCAGACGGCCTTTGAATGGCAGCGGTTAACAAATCAACAGCCCATGCAGCCATCCGTTCTTTCTCTACATGAACAGTAGTCAGCTCAGGTGTCACGATAAGAGCTTCGTTGATATTATCAAATCCGATGACAGACACATCATCCGGAATCGAGAAGCCCAGTTCGCTGAGCGCCTTCATGGCGCTGATGGCAATATAATCACATTCACAGAAGAAGGCTGTGGGGAAGGGCTGTCCGCTCTCCTTTAAGTGCTGCAGCTTGTCCCGTAACGGCTCCTGGGAGGAGAACATGGTTGGGGGCACCGCCAGAATGTTGCTCCGGGATATCTCCACATGATATTCAGCCATTGCAGACATGAATCCCCGTTGCCGCTCATCAAAGTTATGTATCCGTTCCTCGGAAGCGATATAACCTATTCTCTGATGGCCCCGCTCTGCCAGATAGGTCCCCGCCTGATAAGCCCCCATGTAATTATTGATCTCTACAAAATGGACAGGGAGCGCATCGAAGCAAGTGTCCAGGACGACCAGGTGTGGCAGCTTGTCCGCAATATCGGCAATTCTGGAGGCCCCTAAATTGGTGCCCAGAAGAATAACTCCGCTGGTCCGTTCCTCCATAATCGTCCGGATTCCCTCCGCATAGTGCTTCTCTTCGATCGCTGAGAAGATCAGGCTGTAACCGCCCATACGGCAGCGCTCTTCAATATAATGAATGAGTTCCCGGAAAAAAGGCTGCTGATAATATTGCTCATGGACAAGTCCGGCATTGGTGAACACCAGGAACCTCAAGGATCTGCCGTTCGGATCTGCGTGCGCCGCCCGTCCTTTACCTGTATATCCTAATTCTTTGGCCAGGCGGAGAATACGCTCACGTGTATCCTGTGAAACCCCCGGTTTCCCGTTCAGTGCCAGAGAGACGGCTCCTTTGGAGACCCCGGCCAATTTAGCAAGCTCCTCCATATTCAATGGATATTCCTCCATTCCCAACATGTTCAGTACGTTTAGTGTAAGGGAAGATATTAAATATAGCAATTGGACAGATTTCTTATGGGAACGACAAGGTGAGGTGTTAGAAATCTCGACAGGTTATGCGTTTTGTTTAGTGATGTTTAGTTAAGGTTACTCCTGATTTAGCATTAATTTGCAGTGGGAAATAAGGTTGTTGACGAAGTTTACTTGCGTAGTGTAGGATTGGTTTATATAAACAATATTGATTTATATACATATTGTTTAGTTATTGTTTAGTTGGTGTTGGTTAGTTATTTGCTTGTTATTTATCTTATGTTTCATACAGAAGGGAGCAGGTATTATGACTATTCAAGGGAGTGTCTCTATTTCGGTCCCGGACCCGGTGTTCAAATGGGGAGTATGTGAAATTGTACTGCATGGAGGGCTTGTACGGGGGAATCCGTATACGGATGTTTCATTGCATGCAGAATTTACACTCGGAGAACGCTCTATTCAAACTTCCGGGTTCTATGACGGGGAGGGAGTGTACCGCATCCGGTTCATGCCAGGCAGCGCAGGGAAGTGGGGGTTCCGGACAAGCAGCTCAGAACCCGCTCTTCACGGGATTGAAGGAGCCTTCGAATGTGCAGCGGCAAGTACAGGGAATCATGGGCCGGTCCGTGTCAGGAATACCTTTCATTTTGCCTATGAAGACGGGACGCCGTATCTTCCAGTTGGAACCACGTGCTACGCATGGACGCACCAGGAAAAAGAGATGGAACAGCAGACTCTGGAAACTTTGAAAGCGGCTCCATTCAACAAATTAAGAATGTGCGTCTTCCCTAAGTCATATTCCTACAACTCTAATGAGCCGGTGTATTATCCGTTCGAAGGCTCGCCTGAGGATGGCTGGGATTACAGCAGATTTAACCCGGCATTTTTCCGGCATTTGGAGGAGCGGATTGCCGACCTCGGTGAGCTTGGCATTGAGGCAGATCTCATTCTATTCCATCCTTACGACCGCTGGGGATACGCTGATATGGGCAGGGAAGCGGATAACCGCTACCTTCGTTACCTTGTGGCAAGACTCTCGGCTTACCGTCACATCTGGTGGTCTCTTGCGAATGAATATGATTTCATGGGAAACAAAACGCTTGAGGACTGGGAGCGATACGCCCGAATCGTGACAGAGAATGATCCTTATCAGCACCTGATCTCCAACCACAATGGCTCGATATTCTACGACTTTGGCAAACCCTGGGTTACCCATTGCAGTATTCAGCGTGTTGACGTATACAAGACATCTGAGAGTACAGACGAATGGAGACAACAATGGAACAAGCCGGTAGTGATCGATGAATGTGCTTATGAAGGCAACATCGAACACGGCTGGGGAAACATTACCGGAGAAGAAATGACCCGCCGGTTCTGGGAAGGGTTCGTACGCGGAGGATATGTGGGGCACGGTGAAACCTATCTGCATCCGGAGGAGAAGCTTTGGTGGGCCAAAGGCGGCCAGCTCTATGGTACCAGTCCTGAGCGTATTGCGTTTTTGCGGCGTGTATTGGAAGAAGGGCCTGCCGGGGGCTTGAACCCCTTGCCTTCCCAGTGGGATCTGCCTTGTGCCGGGGTTGAAGATGAATATTATCTGTTCTATTTCGGGTTCAATCAGCCTATGTTCCGTGATTTCAAGCTGAACCCGAATATCCGCTATAAGGTTGAGCTGCTCGATACCTGGAACATGACCGTGGAGACACTGGAGGGCAGCTATGAAGGCAATTTCCGGATCGGCCTGCCCGGGCGGACTTACATGGCGGTGAGAATGACACGTCTCTATGGGGACAATCAGCAGCTGGGGGAATCTTGTTAGAGGTGAGGGATATGTGGAAGATAGGTGTTGTGGGTGCGGGGTATTGGTCCGATAAGCATCTGAAGGCATGGCAGCGCATCCCCGGGGTTCAGATTCAAGGCCTATGCGATACAGATACGGAAAGGCTGCATAGAAAAGCACAGGAATACGGTATTCACGCCGATAAGCTGTACGCTACGCTGGATGAGATGCTGGCTGCTGCTGATGTAGATGTGATCGATATAATTACTGCGCCCGGTACCCATCCGGAGTTAGTAGGTTCAGCTGCCCGGGCAGGCAAACATATCATGTGCCAGAAGCCGTTTGCCCGTTCCATAGAAGAAGCCCGTGGCATGGTTGAAACCGCCAAGGCTGCGAAGGTGCGGCTGATGATCACGGAGAACTGGCGCTGGCTGCAGCCGGTCCAGACCCTCAAGCAATTACTTGCTGACGGTGCAGCCGGAGATTTAAATATGATCCGCTACATCCATACCGATTATTATTCGCCGCGGTTTGCACCGGAGAATGAGCTTCCGCAGCCGTTCTTCCGGGAGATGCCGAAGCTGCTGTTCTATGAGATGGGTGTTCACTGGTATGATACATGGCGGTTCCTGTTTGGAGACCCCAAGCGGTTGTATGCGGAGATGAGACGGATCAGCCCGTACATTACAGGTGAGGATGCAGGACTGATTACTCTCGGATACGAGAATTATATGGGCTTAATGGATATGAGCTGGGCGACCCGGCAGAATCTGCAGGGCAAGCTAACGGCACCAGTGCTGCCTAATCATCTGGAGCAGCTGATCATCGAGGGCGATAAGGCAACAGTGAAGCTATACAGCAGCGGCACCATCAGCGTGATTGATAACAATGGTGTGGAGACTATAGTTTCGGAGAACAACGGCCTTGATTTCGAAGAGAGCCACTACCGCCTGCAGTCACATTTCATTCAATGCCTGAATACGGGCGGGGAATTCCAGACGAGCGGAGAAGACAATTTGAAGACGCTGGAGCTTGTATTCGAAACGTACAGAAGCGCTGAGGAACATAGGGTTATACATTTTTGAGCAGCTTTAGCGCCTTGATGTGTTCATTATGGATGATTACCAACACCCCAAACTACTCCGCCTAAGCGGAAGGCTTGGGGTGTTCTATATTTATACAAATATATATTTTAAAATTGAAATAAATATGGATTTGCTTTATTTTTAAGCAGGAAAATATAAACATATATTGAATACATCAAGCAAAGAGGGAGGATGGAAATGGGATACAGTGAAAATCAGTTGCGCTCGTCATTAACACCGGCAGTTTCAATGATTCTGAACACTCATTATCACTCTGTAATCATGAAAAACCCCCAATCCGCCTGGTTCATAGAGACGCATAAGGAATTATTAGATGCAACCTTCACTATGACCTTAATGTCTATAATAGAAGCATTGTTCCTGGGGCCTTCTGATTATGAGCAGTACCTGCACACACAGGAGCAAGAGGGGTTTGCGCAAGGGGCTTATACTGCAGAGATATTCGGCGACCATTTTGATATCCTGCTTGAAATGAGCAAAGATTTGAACTTAACCGCCCAGAATATGATGTTCCGGACCATTGAAGCGCTTGTGGATGATTCGGCGAACCGGCTGTTTTTCTATAATCGGCTGATGGAATCCAACTGGACCCGGTTTACCGGCTTCGCTCAAGGTTATTTGTCTAATAAAAACCAGCAGATCGACAATCTGCATGAACAAAAAATTGCGGTTATGGGACAGATGGCCGCAGGCATGGCACATGAAATCCGTAATCCGCTGGCTTCAATCAAGGGCTTCGCCCAGCTTGTGAATAATAGGCTTAATGAGCCTGAGATCAAAGCTAATGAACTGCGTGCCTACATGGATATTACAATTAAAGAGATCGATACGCTGAACGGCTTAGTTACGGACTTCCTGATGCTGTCGCGGAAAGGGGATCATGCGAAGAACAGCGGCGTAGTGTTTAATGTAATCGAGGTTATACATAGAGTGAACAACATTGTGAATCAGCTCATACTTAGCGGCGATATTATTCTGGCAGTGGATTATTCGGATGAGACTATTCTGACTTTCGGAAATGCCTCACAGCTGGAGCAGGTCTTCCTGAATATTTTGAAGAATAGCATTGATTCCTTCACCGCATGCCAAGGCAGGATAGATATTACAGTGACCACGGCGGATGAGACCCATGAAATCATGCTGATCTTCAAAGACAATGGCGAAGGGATACCGCCGGATAAATTAAAACGGATCTTCGATCCGTTCTATACCACCAAGCAAAAAGGGACAGGCATCGGCTTGTCCATCTGTAAACAATTAATTGAAATGTACGGCGGTCAGATTAGGGTAGATTCGGAATTTCAGGCAGGAACCAGCGTGAGGGTAACTTTGCCGTGGGTGTGCGAATCCAATGAGCGTGTGGAGGGTGGTCTGTTGAATGCCCAGTAGGGAGCTTTGGTGTGTTGGCTGTGGTCCCCAAGGGCATAATTCGAGTAGGTTAGGGAGTGGAAGATGTTTTCTATACTCAGTATGATTATTTTTTATATCTTCGTAGTCCCTTTATCTGTGTTCCTTCATGAGATGGGCCATGCCGCTGCTGCAATAGGTTTAACGAAGAAGGAAGTGCTGGTCTGTATGGGGTCAGATAATCCCAGCCAACAGGCATCATTGAGATTAGGCCGTTTGAAAATTCACTTCACCTGGGGTTTAACCGGTAGCGTTTCGACAAAGGATGAGGGAGCAGCTCTTTCAAAAAGGCAAATTATTGGCATCGCATTAGGCGGCCCCATCGTTTCACTATTGTTAGCCGTTTCTATGCTCGTTGTATATCTAACTGTTCCAAAGAGTGCATTTATAGACAATCTAGTTTTTGCAGCCGGTATATTCAACGTCATTAACCTTGCTGTAACGTTAGTACCGGTGATCTATTCTGCAGGGCCTTATGCCGGTCGCCCATCTGACGGGTATCGGATTCTTGCTGCTTTGGGGAGAAGATAGCTCATTAGTATGTTTTCACGTACACTGGTAGGATAGAGCAATTATCGAACTGAGCTGCGGGGTGAGTGGAATGGAGAAGCTGATAGAACGGATCAAGGGTGAGTTATTGGCACAAGCAACGATAGAGAGTGTTGATCCACTGGAACCCGTGAAGGTCCGCAGCGTGCCGAAGCCCTGGAAGGTGCTGGGAACCGGGAATTACGCTGCCGTATTCTATCATCCGGAAGCTCCCGGTTATGCAGTGAAGGTGTACGCCCCGGGCAGGCCGGGCCTTACGGAAGAAGCAGAGGTGTACCGCCGCCTCGGCCGTCATCCGGCATTCTCCGAATGCTATTACAGCGGACCGGACTTTCTGATCCTGAAACGGCTGCAAGGAGTTACCTTCTATGACTCGATGAAAAGGGGAATTCTCATCACCGCGCAGGCCATAGAAGATATTGACAGCGCGCTGGGTTATGCCCGTTCCCGCGGACTCCACCCGCATGATGTCCACGCCAAGAATGTGATGGTTCAGGACGGCCGCGGCCTGATCGTAGATATATCCGATTTCCTGAAGGATGAGGACTGCAGCATGTGGGAGGATTTCAAGAAGGCGTATTATCACCTGTACCGGCCTGTTGCCTCCCGCTGGATGTTTCCGGTTCCCCGGCCCATTCTGGAGATCGTCCGCAAGGGCTACCGGTTGTGGCGGCGGTTGAAGGAATAAGCTGGGCGGTCACTTATTTCTATTACCGGAGGATGGAGTAGTAGGCGACCGATTCGTCGATCAAGCGGGATAACGTCAACTCACGGAAGCGGCTGTTTACCGGGTATGGAGTAAAGGCGGCATGAGAGTTTACCTGATGCGCATGTCTTCCGTGCCCCGCGGTAACAGGAACCCTGACCTGAAGAATGCCGGATAAGGCGGATTGCAGCAATCCAAGCTGACCTGTTGCCCACTCCTGCTCCTTGCGGCGCAAGGTTACCACTATCTCCTCCACTGTTGAATGGTGAATACATCTCAGAGGAGCCCCCCATTTCGTCAAATCAAAGGATTGTCCACTTCGTGTAATCTCGATCTCGCATGCCCCGTAATGAATTTGTTCTCCCCAGGTGAGCCGCAGCAGCAGATATAATGAACCGGCCCGGACCGGTCTGTCGGCGAACGAAGGAGTGGTATCAAATGCAAAGAGTTCAATCTGCGATAGCTTGTTACTATTCATGGATACTGCCCTCCTGAAGTTCCATAGGCACTATTGATGTTAAATGATGGGTTTGTTTCGCCCGGGCCAGATAACCGGTAAGCTGGGCTTCATTCTCGCAAACGGCCGCATGCTCCAGCCAGATACTATATTTAGTTTTACGGACAACAGACAGATGCAAGGGGAATTTGTCACGGGACCGGAGGACATACCAGCCATAAGACATACTTTTCCAGGGTTCCTTGAAGGCTGTCCAAAAAGCCAGGCGCTTGCGCGTCTGCCAGTCACGTTCCTGCTGCTTGTCTCTGATGCTAGTGTAAATATTGTACAGCACCTGTTCATTAGAACAAGTGAAATAGGCTGAGGCTCTGCAAAAGTGAAACAGCGTTTCGATCTGGTCTGCCCCAAATCCGTAACCTACAACATACCGTTGCTTGCCCTCTTCGTACCACAGTACCCCAAAGCTCGAATACTCCAGACTTACCGGATCCAGCATATGCGGATGAATGCCCAAATAATAGGTTGTCGATGTCTGTATCTCTGCCACTCTTCAAGACTCCCTCCAGTTGCTCACAGGAACTCAGCATAGGTGTTAATGGGAATCATACACGCAGTTCTATTCCATGTAAAAAGCGCAACCGGCGTTAAAAGTCAGCCATAGCACATATCCCGGCAGAAAGTGAGAATAATCCTGCTTATTCTTGGTGTCAGCATGGTTTTTCTTCCGTATACGTTAGTTTGTTGCCTTCTTAACGGGATCTTAACTGATGGCAGAATAGTCTTATAAGTTCTTAATCCCGGGGCGGAAGGCCGAGATCATCTTGAACACCTTGCCGAAATGGGTGAGGCTCTCGAAGCGGGCAATGTCTATATTCTCCTAATCGGGTGACTTGAAAATTAAGGTTTGATATAGCCGGCTCCATTTACAATGGTAGGGATAGTTACAGCTAATTGAAAATGGACAGGAGCGCGGCCAATGCAATATACCAACCCCGTAATACCCGGATTTCATCCCGATCCCAGCATCTGCCGGGCAGGTGACGAATATTATCTGGTGACCAGCACATTTGAATATTATCCGGGAGTACCCATTTTTCACAGCAGGGATCTTGTCCATTGGCGTCAGATTGGACACTGCCTTACAACGGCCGGACAGCTGCCTCTGGAGAATGCAGGGAGCTCCGGCGGAATATACGCCCCGACGCTCCGCTATCATAACGGCTGGTTCTATATGGTGACCACCAACGTTAGCGGAATGGGCAATTTCTTCGTCAAGACACAGAACCCGGAAGGTCCCTGGTCACAGCCGTACCCGGTTGCGCAGAGCGGCATCGATCCTTCCCTGTTATTCGATGAGGACGGACGCGTCTACTTTCAGTCCGCCCGGGACGGTGAGCAGGGGAACGGGATCTACCAGTGTGAGATTGATATCGAAACCGGGTGTATGCTGACAGAGAGTATGCTGATCTGGAAGGGAACCGGCGGCGCTCATCCCGAGGCTCCGCATGTCTACCGGAATAACGGCTGGTACTATTTGATGATCGCCGAGGGCGGAACGGAATACGGGCATATGGAGACCATCGCGAGAAGCCGCCAGCCTTACGGGCCTTATGAAGCTTGTCCGCATAACCCGATTCTGTCCAACCGCAGTATGCACAGCAGCATACACGCTACGGGTCATGCGGACCTGATTGAAGCGCAGGACGGCAGCTGGTGGGCGGTTTGCCTGGGGATCAGACCGGTCTCTTATCCGATGGGGCATCATTTGGGCAGGGAAACTTTTCTGGCTCCGGTGACCTGGACGGCTGAAGGCTGGCCGGTGATTGGGAACGGCGGCCACATCGAGCCGGTTATGGACTCGCCGCTGCTGCCGGAAGTTCGCTGGCCGGAGAAGCCTGTGCGGGACCACTTTGACGGCACCGGGCTTGGCCTGGACTGGACTTTTCTGCGCAATCCCGCAGAGGGAAGCTGGTCGCTGGAGGAACGGCCGGGCCATCTGGTGCTGCATGGCCACGAGGCCACGCTGAATGAAGCGGCTGCGCCCGCTTTTGTTGGCCGCCGGCTTAGTCACTTCACGGCCAATATAGCAGCAGCGCTGGATTATGAGCCGCAGCATGAAGGAGAAGAAGCCGGGCTTACGGTGTATAAGAATGAGAGGCATCATTATGAGCTGGTCCTCCGCACTGCGAACGGCCGGAGAGTCGCCGTGTTCCGGCGGACGGTCGGTTCGCTTCGGGTGGAGCATGTAGAAGAATGTCCGGCCGGACCGGTTATTCTGAGGATTAAGGCGCTGCCCGGCAGCATAGAAGCCTCGGTTCAAAGCCCGGAGTCCGGGGTGACGGAAATTGGCAGCGGAGAGACACATCATCTCAGCACAGAAATCTCCGGAGGATTCACAGGCGTATTCGTTGCGATGTATGCAACGTCAGGGTCTGGGCTGGCTACTCCGGCGGCGTATGACTGGTTCGATTATGAGCCGCTGGATCAGCCCGCGGTATAGAGTACGGAGCAGGGGTCCATGCAGACCTGCTGTATGGACCCCTGCAACTGCTGCCCTGGCGGCAGGATCACCCGTCCCCGCTGGGGTTTAAACTATAACTGATTGAGCTTGCTTTCTGGCTCTTCACCATTTCCTACACGTTTTATATTATTTATGAA
This sequence comes from Paenibacillus sp. FSL R10-2736, assembly GCF_038000245.1. Lineage (NCBI taxonomy): Bacteria > Bacillati > Bacillota > Bacilli > Caryophanales > Paenibacillaceae > Paenibacillus > Paenibacillus sp. FSL R10-2736. Next base: position 5,745,115 of record NZ_JBBOBN010000001.1, on the reverse strand, counting down.
GAAATCATATCTTTTTTTATGGAATTTTCGGCCATCAGGCATTCCTGCTGTATGAGGAGTAAGGATCACATTACCCAGATTCCGGAGTTCACTGTCAATGGGAAGCGGTTCCGATTCAAACACATCCAGGCATGCGCCTGAAATATCCCCGTTTTTTAAGGCATCTATCAAATCTCTTTGGTTGACAATCCCGCCCCGGGCTGTATTGATGAAAAGACTGGTATTCTTCATTTTGCTCAATGCCGCTTTGTTGATCAGCTGTTTGGTTTGCGGAGTCAAGGGTACATGTACACTGACTATGTCCGATGTGCTTAGAAGAGTATCGAAATCTGTCATTTTCACCAAACCGTCTGATTGAGGAGCAGCATGTCTCGCATAAGCCAGTACATTCATATCAAAAGCCCCGCAAAACGCAGCTACTTTTTTGCCGATAGCGCCCAAACCGATAATCCCAATCGTTTTGCCGTTTAATTCACTCCCTGTATAGTCCAATTGATGTTCATCCAGCTTGTTTTTCATGAAATGATCAAGAAACGGTATGTTTTTATAATAAGACAATATCAGTGCCATTACGTGCTCGGCCACTGCCTGTGCATTCACTCCTGCAGCATTGGCCACCCAAATACCGAGCTGTGTACAGGCAGGGATATCTACATTATCAAATCCTGCACCCGTCTGTACCAATTTTAATTTTTTGGCGTTAGCAAGCAGGCTGTGATCCACTTTAATATGTTCAGGGATGAGTACCTGGCAGTCTTCAATATGATGCAGCATTTCTTCTCCGGGCGGTACAATAACCACGTTCCAGTCTTGCGGAAAATACCTTGCAATATTTGATTTTGCGGTCTCGTTAAAATAGCCAACGATGAGAATCTTCATTACTTAACCACCTTTCATATTTTTAAACATACTGAATAATTTTGTGAAACACAAATACTACTGCTGATTACGGTAAGCCTTTGGGGACCTGCCGTACGTTTTTTTGAAGAGGCGGGTGAAGTAGTTGCTGTCATTAAATCCGCACCTATAGGAGATTTCTGTAATCGGGTGTCTGGTTTGCCTGAGCAGTGAGCAGGCCTGTTCCAGCCGGAGGCGCTGAATATAAGCAATCGGTGTAGTCTGATAATACGCCTGGAAGATCCGGTTCAAATGCCGGACAGAGATATCTGATTTGGCGGCAATGGAATCAAGGGTAACCGGTTCATGATAGTGATCCTCGATATAGGAGATCGCACTGGCGAGGTGCATCAGGCTGTTGTCCACGCCCTTCTCCTGAGTGTCATAATGTCTGGACAGATAAACGACAAGCTCCATGAATCTGGAGGCGAGCATGGTCTGATAACCGTGGTGCTTCTGCTCATATTCGTTAATCATCCCGGCCACAAGCGATGACACATATTCCAGGCTGACGATGGGGAGGTTCATTTTGCTTTTATAGGCGTTAATGCTGCGGTAAAAGGGTTCTAAGACAAACAGCGCCTGATAGCCGTTCAGCGTTCTTAAGTCCGGTCCGGCCAGCTTGAGCATATCGGCTTTGTACATAATGTTGCAGATCTTGAAATCATACGGGTCCTTATACGCATGCGGAGTACCGCCGTTAATGACGAATACATTGCCTTTCTTAATAAAGGCTTCCTCATCATTGACGATATGCGAAGCATGCCCCTTCAGCACAATCACAAGCTCCGAGAAATCCGCATGCATATGCAGATCCATATCTTCCTCATGGCCGCCGTATTGAATAAAGAACGGGAAATGCTCATCGGTCGTGAACCAGTTCAAATATACATTGCTCATAAAGCTCCCACCTCTGAAATACGTGTTTGTCTATATAATGCTAGTCTGCGACTCGAAAATCAAGGTTATCCGCCAACATCGGCGCTAAAATGAGACTGTAAACGCATTCAGCAAAAGGGGATGAGAGAGATGAAGGCAACACTTTCAAGAAAACTAGGCACGGCGCTTCTGGCAGGCACGCTGCTCATTTCGGCAGGCTGCAGCAGCAATGCGGGCAATAACGCCGGGAATGCTGCGAACGGGAATACCAGCGGAAATGATACAGCTCCGGTCACCTTTACTTTTTTTGGTGCCGATGCCAGTCCGAACTGGAACAAGATGCAGGATGATATCGGCAAAGAGATTACCGCCAAGACAGGGGTTACCCTGAATGCGGAATTCGATGTCGGCAGCGGCGGCGGTCAGGACAAAATCTCCATGATGGCAGCCAGCGGGGATTATCCCGAACTCATCTATGCCAAGGGCGAGCTGGGCAAGCTGGTGGATGCGGAAGCCGTCCTTGATCTGACCGATCTGATCGACAAATACGCGCCTAATATCAAAAAAGTAATGGGTGATAACATGAACCGGATGAAATACAGTAACGACAACCAGGCCATTTACTCGATCCCGACCAATGTCGGTGTGGATAACCAGAATTTTGATGCAACCAACGGCTTTCAGATTCAGCACCGCGTATTGAAGGAGCTTGGCTATCCGGAGGTCAAAACGGTGCAGGATTATGAGAATGTGCTTAAGGAATATGCGGCCAAGCATCCGACCACGGACGGGCAGCCGACCATCCCGATGACGGTGAACGCGGACGGCTGGAAGGTTATGATAACCGTCACCAATCAGGGGGATGTCACAACAGGCGGAACCAATGACGGCGAATATTATGTGAATCCGGAAACGTACGAGACGATGCTGCATTATAAGAAACCGGAGGAGAAGGAGTACTTCCGCTGGCTGAACCATATGTATAATGAAGGGCTGCTCGATAAGGACTCTTTTGTCCAAAAGGATGATCAATACAAAGCCAAAATCGCCAGCGGCCGGGTGCTGGGTCTCACTTCTGTAGAATGGGAGTATCAGGATGCGGAGAATGCCCTCAAAGCGGCCGGCAAAGATGAGTATACGTATGCGCACTTCCCGGTGACGCTGAGTGAGAAGTATAAGGATCATGCGATGCAGTCAGTAGGAGTGGACGGCTATGGCATCAGCATCACCACTGCCTGCAAGGATCCGGTCCGCGCAATTAAATTCCTGGACTGGCTGTCCTCGGAAGAAGGCCAGGTGCTGAGAAACTGGGGCATCGAAGGCAAACAATACAATGTGGACAATGGACAACGTGTCATTCCTGCTGACATTCTCGACCAGAAGGTTAACGATGCCGCAAATTTCACCAAGAATACAGGGATTGGCTTATATTCCATCCTGGGTGTCCGCTACGGTGACGGGGTGAAGGATTCCACGGATAATTACTATACCACGAACTTCCCCGAACAGATCCTTGCCGAATATTCGGATGCAGAGAAGGAAAGCCTGGCCGCTTATAAAGCGACAACCTGGAAGGATCTCTTCCCTGCGGAGGATGAATTCCCGGTCAAAGAGTGGGGCGCGCTGTACAACATGCCGGTGCCAACCGATGGGGACTATCAGGTCATCTATCAAAAAACACAGGATATCGTCCACAAGCGCATACCGGAAGCCATCCTCGCCAGCACAGCCGAGTTCGATACAATCTACGATGATTTCATTGCAGAGCTGAACAAAGCCGGTGCTGAGAAGATGGAGAAGGAATATACGGAGCTGGTAAAAGCGAGAGTGGAGCTGTTTACCGGGAAGGATGTTGAGTAGGAGCATATGAAGAAACAGCGGCAATCCGGGACGGGGAAATAAGGTCCCGGATTGCCGCTGTTTGATTTAGCTGCCGCGCTCAATTTCTATGGCTGCGATTTATCGTTTAGAAATTTGACAACCTCTTCATAGGCGATTTGCGCAGGCTCCGTCTGTAGTTGGTAGATATAATCATGAGGCAATTTATTTCCGCTGCCTGTCCAATAAACACTTGTAACGTCAACACCCTTAGCTCTGAGAACGGCGTCCATTTCGTAGGTTTGAGGTTCCAGAGGATCAGCATCACCTGCGGTTATAAATGTTGCCGGATATTCGGAGGTGATATTTTTTACAGTTGAAAGCTCGTCTAATCTGGAGTAGTTTTCGTAATCTTTCTGTCCAGTGTAACTCCAGGCATATTTTCTAAACCCGGGGAAGTTATCCCGTGCTACAGTATCAAAGTCATATACACCATTCAATAACAGTAAGCCTTTCACGTTTGCAGCCGGTATATCCAAATTTACCCCGACTTGCTGTTCAAGAGTGGGATTAGTAATCATCGCTCCCAGCTGACTTGATATTTGCGCACCCGCTGAGTTACCGCCGATGAAGAGCTTTGCAGGATCTGCATTGTATTCCTCAGCATGAGTCTGCAGATAATGGATTGCTGCTGCGGCCTGCTGTATGGGAGCCGGATATCTGTACTCAGGAGCGAGCGAATAATCCAGGGAAGCCACAACATATCCTTCCGACGTTAAGAGTTTCGAGAAGGAACCCACTTGTTTCGCAGTACCTACGGTCCAGCCGCCGCCATGTATGAATAAAATCAGGGGCTTAGGCTTGTCTGATTCAACGCCAAAGGTATACATGGTTATCTGCGCATCGGGTAAACCCTCGACAGGAATACTGATTACGTCACTAACTTCAACATCTATGATTTGTTCAGCGTACGGACCCACATTTACAGCATTCTCCTGGGTACTAATTAATGCTCTAAAAATAGCCACAAAAGGACGCGGTGTTAGCTGGTTTACAACGACAATTGCGATGATCAGGATAGCTATAATACTTAATGTGATTCCGGTTTTCCTGCCGATCCTGAATTTTTGAACTGATATGTTCATGGTGCCCTCCTAATGAGATTTCTTTGGGTCGAACCGGAATTTAAAAGGTACATTAATCGTTGTGAAGGAATGTTAGCCCTTTGGTATTTTCCGGTAGCTTGAAGGAGAGAAGCCCGAAATCTTCTTAAAGAGCCGGGAGAAATAATAAGGATCATGAATACCCACGGCCGAGCTGACCTCTTTAATGCTCAGTTCAGTAAGATCCAGAAGATGACCTGCCCGTTGGATCTTCAGCCGCAGGAAATATTCAATTGGAGAGACTCCGGTTTCGGAATTAAACAAATAGATCAGATGCTGCTTCGACACTCCCACATGATTAGCCAGCTCAATTAGTGAAATAGAGCCGCCCATATGCCCATTCATGTATTGAACCGCCTGCTCCAGATAAGTTTCGCGTTTCTTCTCTTGAGCCGATTTTCCGGCATTAAGCCCAATTCCTGAGAGCAGCTGCCTTACGGTCTGCGCAACATGTACATGTGTAGTCAGCGCATAAGTCCGCTCGGCCAGCATCTCAAAGGCAGGGATGAACCATTCAATTAAACGGGCTTTACCGCTTGGTGATAATGAGAGGGGAGCATTAGATAAACCGAACAGCTGCACCAGTCTATTCGCGTGGCTTCCTTTGAAATGAAACCAGTAGATGCTCCAGGGGTTCTCCTGCATTGCCCCATACCTGTGTGCGGTTTCGGGAGGAATAATCATCATGTCTCCCTGCTGCAGGTGCATGCGTTCTCCGTGATTCAGCTCGATCCAGCCCGCTCCGGCTTCGCAAAAGATAAAGATATGCGACGGGCTGCCTTCCAGGCGTTCCCTGAAATGATACTGGGCGTTAGGGAAATAACCGATGTCCGTAATAAATAAGGAAGCAGTCAGCTCCTCCTGCTCCAGCTCCTTCATCCAGTATTCCGGAAGCACATATAGCTTCTCCTCGACAAACCCTTCAGGCTTGCGAATATGGTCATGACTCATTTCTGCTGCCCTCCCCCTGTTAAGGGAATATATAGAATCACTAAGCAATAAACGAAAAGCGAATAGGAACGGAGGGGGAATTTGGAACTGTAGGAGCGGTAGCGACCGCCTTTGTCACCGGATTTCAAACCGCGGACAGCGGCAATAATCAAGAAATCTGGTGACAACAGCGGCCGGAAGTCCAAATGTTCACCGCAGTGACGAACACGCTTTAAGTTTAATGCTTTTGGGCTTCTCATATATTTTCGAATAAGAATATAATCCATCACTTCCCGCATTTCGTCAATTGGAACCTTCCCCGGCAGACGCTAAAGTATAACTATCAAGACTAGGGAGGCAGTTTAAGCATGAAGCAAGAAGCTGTAGAGCGTACATTGGAGGCGGCTCCAGCCGGGTCTGGCGGAATCCAAGTTCAGGTATGGGAGACAAGTGTGTTGATTCCTACGTATGAGGCGGGAGAAGCTGACCCCAATCCTATGTTTCTGGAGAAAAGAGTCTATCAGGGAAGCTCAGGCCGCGTGTATCCTCACCCGGTAATCGAGTCCATCTCGGATGTGAAGGCCGATAAAAACTACAAGCTGGTGATCCTGGAGAATGAATACGTCCGGATTGAAATTATGCCGGAAATTGGCGGCAGAATCTACCGGGCTCTCGACAAGACCAATAATTACGACTTCGTCTACTATAACCGGGTCATCAAGCCGGCACTCGTTGGCCTGGCCGGGCCGTGGATTTCCGGGGGGATTGAATTCAACTGGCCGCAGCATCACCGCCCGAATACCTTCGGTCCGGTAGAATACCGGTATGAGCAAACCGAAGATGGAAGCGCTACAGTATGGGTCAGTGAAATTGACCGGATGTACGGCACCAAGGTTACCGCTGCCTTCAAGCTATATCCGCGCAAAGCTTACCTGGAGATTAATGCTCAAGTTTACAACCGGACACCTCAGCCGCAGACCTTCCTGTGGTGGGCGAATCCGGCGGTGGCGGTCAATGATCATACGCAATCGGTGTTTCCTCCGGATGTAACTGCCGTATTCGACCATGGCAAGCGCGATGTATCCCGGTTCCCGATCGCGACCGGCACCTATTACAAACAGGATTATTCGGAAGGTGTAGATATTTCCCGCTACAAGAATATCCCGGTTCCGACTTCTTATATGGCTTATAAATCCGATTATAATTTCGTCGGCGGCTATGATCACGGCGTAGAAGCTGGGCTGCTGCATGTGGCGAATCATCATGTTTCGCCCGGCAAAAAGCAATGGACCTGGGGAAATGGAGAGTTCGGCCAGGCGTGGGACCGTCAGTTGACCGATGAGGATGGCCCGTACATTGAGCTTATGACTGGCGTATACACGGACAACCAGCCTGACTTTACCTGGCTGCAGCCTTATGAGGAGAAGACCTTCACGCAATATTTCATGCCTTACAAGCAAATTGGGGTCGTGAAAAATGCTTCAATTGACGCAGCTGTCAACTTGGAGATTGATGCTGAATCCGGTCAGGCATTGGTTAAGGTGTATGCGACCTCAAAGCTGGAGCAGGCAGTCGTAGAACTGAGCGGGGCAGCCGGCTGCTATCTGCGTGAGACGGTGGATGTGTCCCCGGTGGATGTGTATCAGACAGCTGTACCACTGGACAACGGGGAGCAGGAGCATGACTTGAAGCTGTCTGTCCGGAATGCGGAAGGCAGACTGCTTATCGCCTATCAGCCGAAACGTCCTGATATTGAGCGTATTCCCGATGCTGCCAAGCCGCTCGCGGCGCCGGAAGAGCTGTGTTCAGCAGAGGAGCTGTATCTGGCAGGCCAGCATCTGGAGCAATACCGGCACGCTACGTTCGAGCCGGAAGCCTACTATCTGGAGGGCTTGAAGCGGGACGGCGGAGATATCCGGCTGAATGTGGCATATGGAATCTTGCTGCTGCGCCGCGGACTTTATAGGGACAGCGAGCCCTATTTCCGTAAGGCGATTGAACGTCTGACCCGGCGTAACCCTAACCCGTATGACAGCGAGGCTTACTATCAGCTGGGTGCCGCACTTCGCGGCCAGAACCGTCTGAACGAAGCCTATACTGCTTTTCACAAATCAGTCTGGTCGGCAGCCTGGCAGGATGCAGGTTACTTCTCTCTGGCACAAATTTCAAGTCACAAGGGAGAGTATGCGGAAGCGCTTGACCAGGCGGAACGTTCGCTGATCCGCAATTCACGCAATTACAAAGCCCGTAATTTGAAGGCAGCTATGCTCCGCAAGCTTGGATTATTGGAGCAGGCCAAGGCATTCGCTATGGAAACTATGGGTCTGGATATCGCTGATTTCGGTGCCTATAACGAGCTGGCGCTGGCACTGCGTGCACTGGAAGACACTGCTGGTGCTGAAAAGGTTCTGTCCGAACTGCATCTGCTCATGCGCAGTGACGCACACAACTATCTTATTCTGATCTCAGACTATATGGACAGTGGCCTGCTGCCAGAAGCCATTGAGATTGGCGAAAGAGCTGTTCCTGCCGGAAGCTCCGTGTATCCGGTGCTGCATTACGCTCTTGGAGAGCTGTATGCACGTACGGGGCAGCTTCAGAAGGCGGAAGAGCAGCGCCGTGCCGGCCAGTCCGCAGATCCAGCCTATTGCTTCCCTAACACTTTGTTTGAGCTGGCACTGCTGGAGAGCACCGTTGAGGCCAGTCCGGAAGATGACAAGGCGCATTACTATCTGGGCAACTTCTTTTATGATAAAAAACGCCCGGAGGAGGCTATCGCAAGCTGGGAGCGTTCACGGGAGCTTCGGGGGGATTACGCTACAGTTCACCGTAACCTGGGACTCGCCTATTTCAACAAGCAGGATAACCCGCGGGCGGCCATGGCTTCGCTTGAGCAGGCGTACGCCTGCTCACCGGAAGATGTGCGGATACTGTTTGAACTGGACCAGCTCCGCAAGAAGCTGGCCTGGACCTCAGCTGAGCGCCTCGCCATTCTTGAAACGAAGCGCGGCCAGGTGGAGCGGCGTGATGATCTTTTCGTCGAATATGTTACGCTGCTTAACAATCTTGAACGGTATGATGAAGCTCTCGCAGCCTTAAGCTCACGGAATTTCCACCCTTGGGAAGGCGGGGAAGGCAAAGTAACCGGACAATACAAGTTCGCCCATACGGAGCTTGGCAAACAGCATCTGCAGGCTGGACTTTACGGGGAAGCGGTTGCCCGCTTCAAGCAGGCTCTCGTCTATCCGCTGAATCTGGGTGAAGGCAAGCTGGAGGGTGCCCGGGAGAACAATATCTACTATTACCTCGGTATGGCCTACGAAGCTCTGCAGCAGAAACAAGAAGCCATCGCCAGTTATGCCATAGCTTCACAGGGACTGGATGAACCGGCAAGCGCGATGTTCTACAACGATCAGCCGCCGGAAATGATTTTCTACCAGGGGCTGGCGTGGCTGAAGCTGCATAATGAGAAGGAAGCCAAACGCCGCTTCAATAAACTGATTGATTATGCGGAGAAGCATATTTTTGATGAGATCAAAATGGACTACTTTGCGGTGTCGCTGCCGGATTTCCTGGTGTTTGAGGATAACCTGGACCGCCGAAATGTGATTCACTGCCGGTATATGCGCGGACTGGGATTGCTCGGACTCGGACGTACCCTAGAAGCTGCTGAGGAGCTGGAAACGGCTCTATTCATGGAGCCTAATCATCAAGGTGCGATGATTCACCGCCGCTTATGTGTACAGAAGTGAAGGGTCAGATCGGGTTGAAATACACAGGCGAGAGGACGTGGATATCTTGATCAAAGAAGGACGTTACACTACAAGACTGGAAGAGGGCTGGAAGTTCCAGCCCGGCCCTGTAACCCGGGGCGAGCAGGAAGGATGGCAGACTTCAGGCTTGCCGTCCCCGGTTACGGTCTCCGTTCCGCATACCTGGAATGTACAGGAGGGCCTCGAGGATTACCGCGGGGCAGGCTGGTATGAACAAATGTTAACAGTCCCTGACGAGTGGAAGGACTGCCGGATACGGCTTTCCTTGGAAGGGGCTTACCGCGATACGGATATCTGGGTTAATGGTGTAGAGGCAGGCAGCCACTACAATTCCGGCTATACCCCATTTGAAGCGGAGCTGACCCCATATATTCATGCGGGAGGCGGGAACCGGCTTGTGATTCGAGTGGACAACAGCAACAGTGACGTGGCGTTGCCCCAGGGCAACAGCTTTGACTGGGCCGATGACGGCGGGCTGATCCGGCCGGTAACGCTTGTCGTCACAGGATTGGCGTCCATTCAGCAGCTCAAGGTGGAACCGCTGGTCATCTTCGCTGACCAAGGCGGACATACGGACGGCAAGCTATCTGCACGCATCAAGCTATGTGAACCATCAGCCGTTGCGCTCAGTGCAGACATTGCCGTCTACCGCAAGGATATCCGCATTTGGCAGGGAACCGAAGAGGTCACTGGCGGAGCGTTGTCCTGGAGCTTCAAAGACATCCTGCTACCGGAGGTTGATTTGTGGCATTTTGACCATCCGGATTTGTATGAGCTTGAGATTGTACTGCGCACTGGGGATCAGGTCCAGGACCGGGTAGTCCGCCCGTTTGGCTTCCGGGAGATTGTCGTGAAGGGACATGAGCTGTGGCTGAACCGTGAACCGGTCCGGCTGATGGGTGTGGAGTGGATGCCTGGCTCGAATCCGGCGACTGGAATGGCCGAGAAGCAGGCAGATCTGATTGCGATGCTTGAGCGGTTGAAGGAAGCGAACTGTGTCATTACACGATTCCACTGGCAGCAGGGAAATGATTTGCTGGACTGGTGTGACCGCAATGGCCTGCTCGTTCAGGAGGAAATTCCGCATTGGCAGCAGCCGGCAGAGCCGGGGAAGGACACCTTCGCGCTCGCCCTGTCTCAAGCCAGGGAGATGATTGGCAGTCATGCGCATCATCCGTGTATCTTTGCCTGGGGGATGGGGAATGAGCTGGATGGCCAGTCTGACGTGACCCTGCGTTATATGGAACAGCTCAAAGCGGAGCTTCTGCAGCTGGACCCGAGCCGGCTGATCAATTATGTAAGCAACAGTGTTCTTTATCAGCCTGACAGGGATGCCACTGGTGCGGGTGATCTGCTCATGTGGAACGAATATATAGGAACGTGGCATGGCGATTTGGATGAGCATAAGGTCATCCGGCAGATTATTGCCGATTATCCTGATAAGCCCATTGTTGTGGCTGAATATGGGCTTTGTGAACCGGTGTTTGAAGGCGGGGACGCCAGAAGAACCCGGCTGCTTATCGAAAAAACAGAAATCTACCGCCAGTATCCCCAGTTCGCGGCGTTAATCTTCTTCAGCCTAAATGATTACCGCACGCAAATGGGTGAAGAGGGTGAAGGGAAGCTGAAGCAGCGGATCCATGGTTCTGTAGACATTTATAACCGGGTGAAGCCGTCGTTTGCTGCCTTGCGTGAGATTTCTTCACCGCTCATGCTGGTAGAGTTACCAGTCTGGCACGACGGAGCGCTTGAGGTAACCCTGACATGCCGGAAGGATATTCCCAGCTATGCCGTGCGGGATTATTATTTAACGGTGTCCTCAGCAGGCGAGGAAGGAACCAGATTAGTCATTCCAGATATGCAGCCGGGAGATCTCCTGACCTTGAACCTCCCTGTGCAACCAGCGCCCGGACAGCAGCAAGTGCTTACCGTGTATCGGCCGAACGGGTACAGTGTCATAGAGCAGCAATTGAACAAAGGAGAGTCAGACCTTTATGAAGAACTACCCGATCAAAGTAAACGATGATAAAAAGAATATATTCTCAGGTCATATTAAGCTTGGCGGCGTGAACCCTTCGGGCGAACGGATCAGCTTTACGAACTATTATATGGAGAAGAACGGGGAGCCGTATTACGGTGTGTGCGGTGAATTCCATTTCTCCCGGTATGATGAAGCCTACTGGGAAGATGAGATTATTAAGATGAAGATGGGTGGCGTTAACATCGTCACGACTTATATTTTCTGGAATTTGCATGAAGAAATCGAAGGCATATATGAATGGGCAGGCAATAAAGACTTGCGCCGGTTCATTCAGCTATGTGATAAGCATGATCTGTACGTCATGATCCGTATCGGCCCTTTCTGTCATGGGGAAATGCGAAACGGCGGGATGCCGGATTGGCTGTTCGGCCGCCCGTTCGAGGTCCGCTCCAATGAAGAAGGGTATCTGGCCTATGTGCGGAGGCTGTATGCGGAAATCGGTTTGCAGGTGCAGGGCTTGCTGTACAAAGAGGGAGGGCCGATTATTGGCACCCAAATCGAGAATGAGCATAATCACTCTTCGGCACACTGGGGCCTGACGACCGGCATCAATAATATGTGGCTGAATGGCGGCAGTGACGGTAACGAACATATGCTGCTGCTGAGAGATCTGGCGATTGAGGCAGGAATCGATACGCCTATTTATACATGTACAGGCTGGGGCGGTGCTACGACACCAGTACCAGATATGCTGCCATTGTGGGGCGGATATGCGTATTGGCCGTGGATTTACTATGAGACGGACCGCTTTGACGGGATTAAGGAGCATCCGGCAACGCCGGAGTATATTTTCCGCGACAAACATAATAACGACCTTCCGAAGAGCTACAATTTCGAGCCCTTCTACCAGCCGGAAGACTATCCGTATGCCTGTTGTGAGATGGGCGGCGGGATGGTTCAGTTCTATAAATACCGGTTCAAGTTTCCGTATAACAGCGTTCCGGCCATGTCTGTCATGAAGACGGCGGAGGGCTGCAATATGCTCGGATACTATATGTACCACGGAGGTAGCAATCCTAAGGGAAAGGTGAATCCGTTCACGAACGATCTGGCGACACCGAAGATTTCCTATGATTTCAATGCGATGATTGGTGAATTCGGACAAGTGCGCGAATCGTACAAGCGGACGAAGCTGCAGCATTATTTGTTCACCGGGTTCCAGAATCAGTTCGCTTTGACCAAGACGATTCTGCCGGGTGACACCTCGGAGAATGATCCGTACGATGTGAGTGAATTACGCTATGCCATCCGTTCACATGAAGGCTCCGGCTTCCTGTTCCTGAATAATTTCCAGGATCATGTGGAGAATCATGATTTGCAGGATATGAACGTCAGCATTGAGCTTCCCGGTGAGACGATTACGATTCCGGCTCAAGGAGAGCTGACGCTGGGCAGCGGGAGCTTTGTAATTATGCCGTATAACTTCGATCTGGCCGGTATCACGCTGAAATATGCAACCGCGCAGCTGATTACGAAGCTGGACGTGGAAGATACTGCGTATTACTTCTTCTTTGTGCCTGAGGGCATGAATGGCAGCTATGCGCTGCAATCGGAAGATGTGGCGGGTATTGAGACCGAAGTCGGTCATACCAGGCAGCTTGATGATCTGACAATCATTGAAGTGGAAGAGCAGACTTCGGGCATCGTGCGTCTTGTGTCTGCTGCAGGCAAGAAAGTTGTCATCTACACTATGACGGATAAGCAAAGCTTAGGGTTCTGGAAAACCGAAGTCCGCGGCAAGCAGCGTGTCCTGTTCACGGACGCGAATCTGTTGGTATCCAGGGACGAGATCAAGCTGGAGCTGACGGACCGGGAGGAAGTCACGCTGAGCGTGTTCCCTGATTTTGAAGCAGGTTTAGGTTCGGTATCGGGCGGAGAGCTGGTGGAAGCATTAAAGGACGGTTTATTCACAACCTACAAACTGCTCGCACCGAAGACAGAAATTGCTTTTACATGGACGAAGGTCAAGGATGAACGGGCGGTTCTTGAATTCGCATCCGGCTCTCTGGATGGTGTCAAAGAAGCCTTGCTGCAAATTGATTATGCCGGAGATATCGGCTATGCCTTCATTGACGGTGATCTCATTAACGATAACTTCTGCAACAATACGACTTGGGAAATCGGACTTAAGCGGTTTGAAGAGCGGCTGGTTGACAAGGGATTGTATCTCTATGTATCACCGATCCGCAAAGGTACTGTCGTGAATAGTAATACGACGATGGCAGGCTGGAATGAGAGCGCTGCTGAGCTGATTGCCGATATTGCTTCCATTCGTGCAGTTCCTGTGTATGAGCTTGTGATTAGAACGGAATAAGACGCGAATCCCCAAATTAGGAGTGATAATAATGAATTCAGTCATTCAAAAGTTACCGCGCAAACTGACCATCACCATGTGGGATTTCTCCTGGTACACGATGACCCTGCCTGGCGAGCCTTACCACGATTTGGCCGCACGCTTCCAGGAAGCAGTGGATAGAGGCTACAATACGGTCCGGATCTGTGCGATGCCGTTCTTATTGTTCACGGCGGAAGGTAAACGGCCGGGCCCGTTACATTTCGGCAGCCTCGGAGAAGTCGGGCAGCGGACACGCTGGTATAATTGCCGGGGCGGTGCCGAGCTGGACGGGCATGCCCACCTGCTGGAGCTGTTCAGGCAGGCCAAGGCACATGGCGTCTACATCATGCTGTCTTCCTGGGAATATCAGCAGAGTCCGAGCTTCCTTGCGTATCCCGCGCTGCGCGACGAACTGGCCGCTATCGCTCCTAGGGAACGCTTTCTGGCAATCGCCAGCTCCATGGATCAGCTCATCCGGTTGGTTAAAGAAGAAGGCTTCGCCAGTCAGATCGTCTATGCCGAGCTGCATAACGAGGTGGAATTCGGACAGCTTACCGCTGTCGGCGTGGAGCAGGGGATCGGAGAGACGGATACGCCTAAGCTGGTAAAAGCGATGCAGCCTTACATAGAAGAAGCGGTGGATTATCTCCGGGCGCAGCATCCCGACATCCTGATAACGGCCAGCTATACGCTGAATGAAGCCTATCCGAAGGCTTATGCGGCCCGCAATATGCAGGTCGCCCATTATCATCTCTATATTAAAGGCGTATTAAATGAACTCATGGATGCAGCTGGACTAAATGATGAACAAATGTCATTTCCTAACGCTTTTGTCCGGTCTTTATTAAGAGAGGATGCACCTCCCTTTGAGAAGTGGACACTGCCGGCAGGGCAGGAATGGCGGATGGAGGGCAATCCGGTCGGGATGAAGCTCATCTACCTGCATGATTGGGCCGATCCGGACCGGTGGGACCTCTATTTATATGACCGTTACGGTGCCCATAAGCTGGCTATGCTGCAAAAGGCGGATATGCGCCTGGAAGAAGCCCATGAGTGGGCCTCGCATTCCGGCATACCGGTCGTTATAGGTGAAGGTTATGTCGGTTATACCCCGCTGCATGCAGGTTTCGAGGAAGGACCAGTCGGCAAATTCATTGCCGAGTATTCGCTGCGCAAAGGTATGGCGCTGGGCTTCTGGGGAATGACGTTATGCTCCAACTGTGCACCGCATCATCCATTCTGGAACGACATCGCCTGGCAGCAGAAGTGGAACCGTTTCATTCTTGAGGCGGAATAGCTGCTGCATATGGGCAGCCCTGCCTTGCTTGCTACGGTATTGCAATCTTACGGACAGCCTGTCACTGGCAGGGCAATTTGCCCCATGGTATATTGAGTGTACTAAACAACGGTTCGTTCCAGTATGGGTAACAGGAGGGAGACTAGATGTTGGAGCATTCCTGCCGGAGGTCAGCTGACCTTCCTTACTCTATATATCTGAAGCGCGTTTATGAGCCGGCGGCTCCGGAGGACGGGTACCGGATACTGGTGGACAGGCTATGGCCGCGGGGAATTGCGAAGCAGCAGGCTGCCATAGACGAGTGGATGAAGGAGCTTGCTCCAAGCCCCGGGCTGCGCCAATGGTTCGGCCATATACCAGAGCGGTTTGCGGCATTCAGTGACAGCTATATCCGGGAGCTGGAGGAAGATCCGGCGCGGGGAAGACTTGCTGCGGAGATCGCAGAATTGGCGCTGGCGCAGGACGTTACATTGGTATATGCCGCGAAGGACCCTATACACAATCATGCGCAGGTACTATATAAATGGCTGCTTTCCCGTCAATAAGCACACGGACCGCCCCGAATCGTAATGATTTGGAAGGCGGTCCGTGTGCTTTTTGGTATACCGGGTTCATGGGCTGCGTACTTAGACCCGCAATCTATCTGCTGCTCAATTGAAGTGCCGGTCCGAAGAACTCGTAATGAATCTGTGATTCTTCCATTCCGAGCTTGCGTAATTCTCCGATCATCGCTTCCATA
Source organism: Paenibacillus sp. FSL R10-2736 (assembly GCF_038000245.1). Classification (NCBI taxonomy): domain Bacteria; kingdom Bacillati; phylum Bacillota; class Bacilli; order Caryophanales; family Paenibacillaceae; genus Paenibacillus; species Paenibacillus sp. FSL R10-2736. The sequence goes on along the minus strand of NZ_JBBOBN010000001.1, from coordinate 5,729,243 downwards.
AAAGGTACAGGTCCGCAAACATACGCATCGCCGGTAATGTCCACATAACTCTTCAGAATCTCACCTGTAATGACGCCGTCCGGACCGCTGGAGTAGAAGAATCTGGTCTTGACGCTGCTCATGGCAGCCGCATGTCTGTCGATATCCCGGCGGAAGGCGGCAAGCGCCTCGTTCCGCGCGGAATGGAGGAATACCGCCGGCCGGTCCGGTGTTACTGCGGCAACAGCCTCGAACATGCTCATCATGGGGGTAATACCTACGCCGCCGGAGATGAACGCTACAGGTGTGGTTTTGGTAACATCGAGCAGAAATTCGCCTGCCGGAGCGCTGACTTCAACAATGTCTCCTTCGTTCACCTGGTTATGAAGATAGACGGAAACCACACCATTCGGATCATTCGTCTCTTCACGTTTCACGGAGATGCGGAATTCATCTGCCCGGGGAGCCTGCGACAGGCTGTATTGGCGGATCATGGTGTATTGCTCTCCGGGAATCAGCACACGGATAGAGATGTACTGGCCCGGCTTGTAATCCGGTACGCCTAAGCCGTCCGCCGGCTTCAGATAGAACGATGTAATACTGCCGCTTTCCTGAACTTTACGCACAACGGTAAAAGGCTTGAAGAAATTCCAGCCATTGTCCTGTTCGCGCGCTTCCTTATACATGCTGTCTTCGACGCCGATAAAAGCGCCTGCAATAACTCCGTATGCTTCTTCCCAGGCTGTAAGAATCTCATCCGTTGCTGCCTCGCCCAGCACTTCCTTGATCGCCTTCAGCAGAAATTCCCCGACAATCGGATAATGCTCCGGCTTGATGCCGAGACTGACATGCTTGTGTGCAATCTGCACTACTGCCGGCAGAATATTCTCAAGATTATCTATGTGGACTGCCGCTGCGTAGACCGCATTGGCCAGTGCCGCCTGCTGGCGGCCTTGCGCCTGGTTGGCATGGTTAAATACATTCAGCAGTTCCGGGTGGGCTTCGAACAGATTCCGGTAAAACACCGTTGTAATAGTGGTGCCGTGTTCCGCCAGGACTGGCGCTGTGGATTTGACAATGTCACGGGTTTGTTGTGATAAAATAACGGTCATCCCCTCTCCATAAAGTACAAAATTAATATATACGCTTTTTAAGATAAAAGATATATTTAAAATACCACTTTAACAAAATAGACAAAAAATATGATATCATCTGTAAATAATATCACTTACATAAGGCGGAATTCGCGTTCTCTTTCTTCGCTTGTTGGCTGTATGTGTCCGTTGGACAAGCTGGGGTGTTATGGGCGTGGTATAGTTGGGTAGGGGGTAAGGCTGGTTTCGACGGGAGGGCGTAACAGGTGGATTTTCTCCACTTGCTGATCTACAGAAGAGTCCTGGCGGGCCAGCAGATGGATAAACAGCACTTAAATGATCACAATTCTTCCAAAGAGGCCAAACCGGCGTTATATAGATGCTGTTTTTCCACTTGCTTTCGTATAATCGGCAGAAATCGAGAAATTAAACTACCTTTTTCCACTTGCTTGTTTTGTTGCCGAGGGGACTTGCTAAACTTCCCTCTTGCTTGGACGTTGTATCTGTCCGTGTGACATCGAATTTCCTTGTAAAAGGCCGGCAAAGCCTGTTCTGCTTGATGGAAGCCGCTGTTCGCGGCAGAAATGCGTTGACTGCATTGCATTTGTAAACAGAATGGAGAGAAGAGATGAGGCTGACGTTATATACCGACTACTCCTTGCGAATCCTCATGTATCTCGGAGCGAAGCAGCGGGAAGAGCTGACAACTATACAGGATATCTCCAGCGCATATGGCATCTCCAAGAATCATCTGATGAAGGTCTCGCATGAACTAGGCAAGGCGGGCTATATTGAAACGGTCAGAGGGCGCGGGGGAGGGATTAGGCTTGCGCTTGCGCCGGAGAAGATCAATATCGGGGAGGTCGTACGCCGGATGGAGGATGATTTCTATCTCGTCGAATGCTTCCATCCTTCAGGCGGCAGTTGTCCGATCTCCCCGGTGTGCGGACTCAAAGGCGTGCTGGGCAGAGCCCTGCAAGCTTATCTGCAGGTACTGGGCGAGTATACGCTTGAGGACCTGTTGATGAATAGAGATGATCTGCGTGCCATTCTGCAGGAGAGCAGCAGCCGTGCTACTCCCCGAACAGAAGACGTTCCTCATCCCGGCTATGAACCGCGTTCACTACCAGCAGCGCATGGAACTGGTGAAGCACACAGGGAGTGAGCCCTTCTTCTGCCAGCATTACTTTGACATCCTGAACTATAATCCGCAGTAAGTCATGATCACGTGCAAGCCGGAGAACTGCGTCTTGCAGGCCGGGATTCTTCCCGGCCATCTCCTGATAGAATCCGTCTTCCTCCGCATCGGCGTGGCTGATAATCCGCGTCTCCCAGTACTCGATTAAATGCTCGGCGGCCTGGTGCGCCACTTCGAATTCCTTCGCTTCCAGCAGTTCCTCCATTTCTTCCGTCTTGGCTATAGCGCCGGAGAGCCCGCCCTGATGAATAGCATGGTGAGCGTGCAATTGGCGCAGTGAGGGTCCTGGCATGTTGCTTCATCCTCCCGTTTTTGTGTCAGTATAACACAGAGCTTTGTAGTGTAATTCCCGCTAAGGCATTCCCCGGACAAGAAAGAGGGAAGTCCCTAACAGGCCCCTTGACGGGTACAATAAACGGCCAGAATAAAGCTTTTCTCCTCAGCGGGAAAGGCTTATTTGCATTGGATTCAGATCAAGGGAATTCCCGAGGTTCAATAGGTGTTTCCCTAATGGGAAGCCGGGCCGGGGAGATCCATAATGGACTTAACTGAATAGAGATTTTGAAGGGAGTGTTCCTGAGCGATGAAGAAGAAATTCGGCCTTAACTTTTTTAAACCGGTGGAGAGCTATTCCGGGAACTGGTCCATTCTTGAAGAGAAAAACAGGGATTGGGAGAATATGTACCGCCAGCGCTGGTCTCACGATAAAGTAGTGCGCACCACTCACGGAGTCAACTGTACAGGCTCCTGCAGCTGGAAGGTGTTCGTGAAGAACGGAATCATCACCTGGGAGAACCAGCAGATTGATTATCCCTCCTGCGGGCCGGACATGCCGGAGTTTGAGCCGCGCGGCTGCCCCCGCGGAGCTACCTTCTCCTGGTACGAATACAGCCCGCTGCGCGTGAAATACCCGTATATCAGAGGGAAGCTGTGGCGGCTGTGGCAGACGGCGCTGCAGGAGCATGACAATTATGTAGACGCCTGGGCCAGCATTGTTGAAGACCCTGAGAAGGCAAGCCAGTACAAGAAAGCGCGCGGGAAAGGCGGCCATATCCGTGTAGCCTGGGATGACGCGCTGCGGCTGATCTCCGCACAGCTGATCTATACGATCCGTAAATACGGCCCCGACCGGATCGCCGGCTTCACCCCGATTCCGGCTATGTCGATGGTCAGCTACGCCTCGGGGGCGCGGTTCATCTCCCTCCTCGGCGGTCAAATGCTGAGCTTCTATGACTGGTATGCCGATCTTCCTCCGGCTTCGCCGCAGATCTGGGGGGAGCAGACGGATGTGCCGGAATCTTCGGACTGGTACAATGCCGGTTACCTGATGATGTGGGGCTCTAATGTACCGCTAACCCGGACGCCGGATGCCCACTTTATGACGGAAGTACGCTATAAGGGAACCAAAGTCGTGTCGGTCGCGCCGGATCTCGCCGAGAACGTCAAATTCGCCGACAACTGGCTGGCTCCGAATCCAGGCTCGGACGCGGCGCTTGCCCAGGCCATGACGCATGTCATCCTGCAGGAGTTCTACCAGGAACGCCAGGAGCCGATGTTCCTGAATTATGCGAAGCAATATACAGATATGCCGTTCCTGATTCTGCTTGACCCTCATGAGGATGCCCTGAAGGGCGGACGTTTCCTGCGGGCGAGTGATCTTGGAGATACCTCTCCGCATTCGGACTGGAAGCCGGTCATCTTCGACGAAGCAGCGGGTGAGATGATGGTTCCGAACGGAACCATGGGGCAGCGCTGGGAGGAGGGCAAGAAATGGAACCTGATTCTCGAGCGGGAGGACGGCCGTAAAGTGCAGCCCGCGCTGACTATCGCAGGGCACGGGGAAGAGTGGACGGAAATCGTGTTCCCGTTCTTCGATAATGCGGGCAACGGCACGTTCAGACGGATGATTCCGGCCCGGACCATACGGCTCGCCGACGGCACAGAACGTTATGCCGCCACAGTCTATGATCTGATGATGAGCCAGTATGGCGTCGCGCGCAGAGAGAGTCCGCTGAATGCCAAGGGGTATGAGGACGAATCCTCTCCGTACACCCCGGCCTGGCAAGAGAAGATTACGACGGTGAAGGCGAGTGTCGTCGTGCAGATTGCCCGCGAATTCGCCCAGAATTCGCTGGATACGGGCGGGCGCTCCATGATCATCATGGGCGCAGGGATCAACCACTGGTTCAACAGTGATACCATCTACCGTTCTATTCTGAATCTGGTGGTGCTGACCGCCTCCCAGGGTGTTAACGGCGGCGGCTGGGCGCATTATGTCGGCCAGGAGAAATGCCGCCCGATTGAAGGCTGGTCAACGGTTGCCTTTGCCAAGGACTGGCAGGGTCCGGCACGCCAGCAGAACGCGACATCCTTCTTCTACTTTGCCACAGAGCAATGGCGTTATGAGGAGAGCGGCACTGATTCGCTGAAATCACCGACGGGCGGGGAGGTAGCTTACCAGCATCCGGCGGACTATAACGTGCTGGCTGCACGTCTTGGCTGGCTGCCTTCCTTCCCGCAATTTAACAAGAACAGCCTGCTGTTCGCCGAGGAGGCTGCGCAGCAGGGCAAGAAGTCGAACAGTGAGATTATCAGCCACACCGTGGAAGAGATCACCTCGCGGAAGACACGGTTTGCCGTGGAAGATCCCGGTGCACCTGAGAACTTCCCCCGCTCCCTGTTCATCTGGCGCTCGAACCTGATCTCCAGCTCTGCCAAAGGGCAGGAATACTTCATGAAGCATCTGCTTGGGGCCTCCGATGGTCTCCTGGCCGAGCCGAATGAAGAGCAGAAGCCGGAGGAGATTGTCTGGCGCGGGGATGTGGAAGGTAAGCTGGATCTGATGGTAGCCCTGGATTTCCGGATGACCACCACACCGCTCTATGCGGATGTCGTGCTGCCGGCCGCAACGTGGTATGAGAAGACTGACCTGTCGTCCACCGACATGCATCCGTTTGTGCATCCGTTCAATCCGGCCGTGAATCCGCTATGGGAATCCCGTTCCGACTGGGATATCTACCGCCAATTGTCAGAGGTATTCTCCGAGATGGCGAAGTCGCAGCTGCCCGGCGTCTATAAGGATGTTGTGATGTCACCGCTGGGCCATGACTCCATCAGCGAAATTTCGCAGCCGATGGGTCTGGTCAAGGATTGGACCAAGGGCGAAGTACCGGCCATCCCGGGTACAACCATGCCGAACTTCACGATTGTGGAGCGGGATTACACCCGGATTCATGACAAATACACTTCACTTGGACCGAATCTGGCAACCGGCAAAGCAGGCGCGCACGGCATCAGCTTCTCTGTCGCTGAAGAATACGAGGAGCTCAAGAAGATCAGCGGCGTGCATTACGATGAATCGATTAAGAACGGACTGCCGAAGCTGCTAACCGCCCGTCAGGCCGCAGATACCATTCTTCATCTGTCATCAGCCACCAACGGCCGCGTCTCCCAGAAGGCTTATGCTGCAGCGGAGAAGGATTCAGGTGTAGAGCTGAGGGATATCTCGGCAGACCGGGCGGCCGAGAAAATTACGTTCCAGAGCATTACCGCACAGCCGCGCGAAGTGATTCCGACCCCGGTATTCAGCGGCTCGAACAAGCAGGGACGGCGTTATTCCCCGTTCACCACGAATATTGAACGTCTCGTTCCGTTCCGGACCCTGACGGGAAGACAGCATTTCTACATTGACCATGAGATCTTCCAGCAGTTCGGCGAAGCGCTGCCGGTCTACAAGCCGACGCTGCCTCCGATGGTCTTCGGCCCGCGTGACAAGGCAGTGAAGGGCGGAACCGATGCGCTGGTTCTGAGATATCTGACACCGCACGGGAAATGGAATATCCATTCAACCTATCAGGATAACCAGCACATGCTGACATTGTTCCGGGGCGGTCCAACGGTGTGGATCAATAATGAGGATGCTGCGGCCCATCAGATTGCCGATAATGACTGGCTCGAGGTCTATAACCGCAACGGTGTCGTAACGGCACGCGCGGTAGTCAGCCACCGGATGCCGAGAGGTACCATGTTCATGTACCACGCCCAGGACAAGCACATTCAGGTGCCGGGTTCTGAAATTACGGATACGCGCGGCGGAAGCCACAATGCGCCTACCCGGATTCATCTGAAGCCTACCCAGATGGTCGGCGGATATGCACAGCTCAGCTACGGCTTCAACTACTATGGTCCGATCGGCAACCAGCGTGATGTCTACGTAGCCGTCCGCAAAATGAAGGAGGTCAACTGGCTTGAAAATTAAAGCGCAAGTGGCAATGGTAATGAACCTGGATAAATGCATCGGCTGCCACACCTGCAGCGTGACCTGCAAGACGACCTGGACGAACCGCAAGGGTGCGGAATATATGTGGTTCAATAACGTGGAAACGAAGCCCGGTATCGGTTATCCGAAACGCTGGGAGGACCAGGAGCTCTACAAGGGCGGCTGGCAGCTGCGCAAGGGGAAGCTGGAGCTGAAATCCGGCAATAAGCTGTCCAAGATCGCACTCGGCAAAATCTTCTACAACCCCGACATGCCGGAGATGAAGGATTATTATGAGCCGTGGACGTACAACTATGAGCATCTGACGAATTCGGGGGAACAAAAGCATTCCCCGGTGGCGCGGGCCCATTCCGCTGTAACCGGCGAGAAGATGGATCTGGAATGGGGACCGAACTGGGAGGATGATCTGGCGGGAGCCCATGTAACCGGCCCGCTGGACCCGAATATCCAGAAGATCGAAGAAGAAATCAAATTCAACTTCGAGAAATCGTTCATGATCTATCTGCCGCGTCTCTGTGAGCACTGCCTGAATCCAAGCTGTGTCGCCTCCTGTCCTTCCGGTGCGATGTACAAGCGGGATGAGGACGGCATTGTCCTCGTGGATCAGGAAGCCTGCCGCGGCTGGAGATACTGCATGACCGGCTGTCCGTATAAGAAAGTGTACTTCAACTGGCAGACCAATAAAGCAGAGAAATGCACCTTCTGCTTCCCGCGTGTGGAAGCGGGGCTGCCCACGGTATGCTCCGAGACCTGTACCGGCCGGATCCGTTACCTCGGGGTGCTGCTGTATGACGCCGACAAGGTTCTTGAGGCGGCATCCACGCCGGACGAGAAGGATTTATACAAGGCGCAATGTGATCTGTTCCTGAACCCGCATGATCCGGAGATTATGGCGCAGGCGAGAAAAGACGGCATCTCCGAGGATTGGCTGGAAGCCGCCCAGAACTCGCCGGTCTATAAGCTGGCGATTGAGCACAAGCTGGCCTTCCCGCTTCACCCGGAATACCGCACACTGCCTATGGTGTGGTATGTACCGCCGCTTAGCCCGATTATGAATTATTTCGAAGGCAAGGATTCGCTGAAGAATCCCGATATGATCTTCCCGGCCATCGAGGAGATGCGCACACCGATCCAGTATCTGGCGAACATGCTGACGGCCGGCGACACGGAAACGGTCAAAGAAGCCCTGCAGCGGATGGCGATGATGCGCTCCTATATGCGCGCCCAGTCCACCGGCCGGGAATTCGATCTTACCCGTCTGGACCGTGTTGGCATGACCGCACAGCAGACAGAGGAAATGTACCGGCTGCTTGCGATTGCCAAATATGAAGACCGTTTCGTCATCCCGACCTCCCACAAGGAGCAGCACATGAATCCTTACCGTGCCCAAGGCTCGGCAGGTTACGGCAGCGGGATGGGAGACATGGGCTCCGGCTCCGGCTCCGGCTGTGACGGGTGCGGACCGGCCAGCCCTTCCGGCGACACCATGAAGACCGGCAAGGAAATGTATGAAGAGAATTTCTACGGGGGGATTTGGCGTGATTGATCTGATCAAACTGCATGATTACAAGGAATCCTTCGGTTATTTCGCCCTGCAGCTGATGTATCCGGAGAAGCTGGACTTTCATCCGGCTTTTCTGGAAGAGGCGTTTGACAGCACTCATCCGGGTTATGCCCACGTGCATGCCTATTGGAAGCAAATGCAGAGCTTCAGCCTGGATGAGATTCAGGAGAGCTATGCGGCCACCTTTGATTTTCAGAAGGACTGCGCGCTGTATATGACCTATTTCAAATTCGAGGAGGCCAAGGAACGGGGGCAGATGCTCGCCAAGCTGAAGCTTCTGTACGAAATGTTCGGCCTTGCCATGCCGGAGGGGGAGCTGCCTGATTATTTACCGCTGATGTGTGAATTTATATATGCCGCGCAGTGGCTGGAGGTCCCGGGAGCGCCGGAGAATTTCCGGATGCTGATGGCGATTCTTGAGGACGGCACCTACCATCTGCTCAAGGCGCTGGAGCGGAATGAAAGTCCCTATTACCATCTGGTTAAGGGGTTGCGCGAAACCTTCAAAGCTTGTGTTGAACAGGAGGCCCTGAGTCAATGAATATGTCAGGTCAGTTTTTATGGGTCATTTTCCCCTATATGTGTCTGGTGGTCTTTATCGGCGGCCATATCTTCCGTTACCGTAAGGATCAATTCAACTGGACAGCCAAATCGAGTGAATTTATTGAAAAGAAACAGCTGAAATTCGGCAGCATTCTGTTCCATCTCGGCATTATGCCGGTTATTCTGGGCCATATCGGCGGGCTCGCTGTCCCGAAATCTTGGCTGGAGGCCGTCGGTGTGAGTGATCATCTCTACCACATCGGCGCGGTATATATCGGGGGAATCTTCGGCGCAGCTACCCTGCTCGGGATGCTGATCCTGACCTCGCGGCGCTTTACGCTGAAGAACGTCCGCCGGCTCAGCAGCGCATCGGACCTGATCGTCAACTCCCTCCTCCTGTTCATCGTGTTTATGGGGATGTACTCCACGATTGTAACGAATGCCGTACAGCCTGAGTTTGATTACCGTGATACGATTTCTGTCTGGTTCCGCGGTTTATTCATGTTCCGGCCGGACCCGTCGCTGATGGGTGAGGTGCCGTTTTCCTTCAAGCTTCACATTCTGTCAGGGTTTGCGATCTTTGCCTTTTGGCCGTTCACCCGGCTCGTCCATGTATGGAGTGTTCCGTTGAATTATGTAGGCAGAAGTTATATCCTATACAGAAGAAATAAATCGAATTAACGGAAAGAGCCGGGTGAATTTCTTTCCCTGTTCAAATGAGGAGAGAAACGATGAACAATAAGGTGGATTACCAAATCGAGCTTGACCGGATGCGCATAGCTTTGGGATATGACTTCATGTCGCTGGCTTTCGCTGAACCGGCGGAATATGACTATGTCATCCGGTGGAAATACGCCTCAGGGAACACAACGGACCGTTACAAACGGATTGTTCTTCAATCAGGCAGAGGGATTGCCGGCATCGTGTTCAAGACCGGCAAGCCTTTCTTAATCCCGTCTGTGCAGACAGATGTGCAGCCGGATACCTTGTTTAACTATCCCATTACCAAGATGGAGAATCTGAGCAGCATCGGGGCTGTGCCGGTGTGGAATGATGCCCGTGTCGCAGGCGTGCTTCTTGGCGGTTTCAGGGGCGAACGGCAGGTAACCCCTGACATGCTGGGGGACCTGGACAGGGCAGCGCGTAAGGGGATTGGAGACTTGAACGGAAAGGAATTGTTGCTCAGTTGATGACACCCGGAACGGATCTGCAGAGTCTGCTCATGACGAAGCTGTTTGAGAACAGCTCGGAGGCGATGTTCTTTTTTGACCGGCAAGGGAAAGCCCTGGCCATGAATCCGGCTGCCGAGAACATCGTGGACAAGGATATTCTGAAGCAGCTGTATCAGGGGAATCCTGAGGCGCTTTGCGGGATCTGCCGGGGATACACGAGTGAGACGGAGCTCCGTACCTGCCTCAATTGTTATTTTCATACACCGGACTCCGAGGAGTTCACCTCATACCAGGTATATCTGGAGACGAAGGATAAGGGGGTTGTCCCTTATGCCGCCACCTTTCACACCATAGATGACGAGAAGGGCATCAGAGTATTTATGCTTAGGGATCTGACCAGACAGTTCAAGACGCAAGAGAAGTTCTACCAGAACAAAATGATGAAGCATATCATTGAGGCGCAGGAGAATGAACGCAAGCGGATCTCCCGGGAGCTGCATGACAGCGTGGCCCAGGAGCTGATGAGTGCCGTGATTGATCTGCGTGTGCTGAAATATATGACAGCGGATGAGCAGCTGCTGAAGAAGATGAAGCAGACCGAGGTCTCCATGACCAGGCTTCTGAATGATATCCGCAACCTTTCGGTAGAGCTTAGGCCGGCGGCCCTGGATGATTTCGGCCTGGAGGCCGCATTCCGGTCACACTTCAAGCGGGTGGAGCAAACCTATGGCCTTGTGATTGATTATGAGTCCCGGCTCTCCGAGAAACGGTATGGGAGTGAGATCGAAACCGTCATGTACCGTGTGTGCCAGGAAGCAGTGCTGAACGCCCTGAAGTATGCGCAGGTTGACAGTGTTAAAGTTTCCCTTACCGAAAAGGACGGCGTACTGCTGCTTCGGGTAGAGGATAAGGGAACCGGCTTTAATCAGGGTGACGAGCCGGATGGAACCGGACTTGGCCTGTTTGGCATGCAGGAGCGGGCGGAGCTGGTGGGCGGCACCTTCAGCGTAGATTCAGAGATAGGCAGGGGTACGGTGATTATTTTACAGGTGCCTGTATGATTTGCGCGAGGAAAGGAATGAGCTTCTGATGAAGATCGTCATTGCAGACGACCATGCGATCGTACGCAGCGGATTCTCCATGATTCTCAATTTTCAGAATGACATTGAAGTGATCGGGGCGGCGGCAGACGGCAGGGAAGCTTACACCATGGTAGCCAAATTCCGGCCGGACATTCTGATTATGGATTTAAGTATGCCTCCGGGTGAGAGCGGGCTGACTGCTACCGGCAAGATTAAAGAGGATTACCCCGATACCAAAATCCTGATTCTGACGATGCATGACGATGATGAATACCTCTTCCATGTGCTGAAGAACGGGGCCTCCGGTTATGTGCTCAAGAGTGCGCCGGACGAGGAGCTGCTGCTGGCCATACGGACCATTTATGAAGGCGGTACCTATATTCATCCCAAGATGGCAACCTCGCTGGTCCGTGAGTTCATCAAGCAGGATAAAACGGCAGGCACAGAGGATCTGTTCGAGCTGTTATCCAAGCGGGAGCTCGAGATCCTGCCGCTCATTGCCAAGGGATACGGGAACAAGGAAATCGCCGAGAAGCTGTTCATTTCAGTGAAAACAGTGGAGGCCCACAAGGCAAAAATTATGGAGAAATTAAACCTTAAGAGCCGACCGGAGCTGGTCGAGTATGCTTTGAGGAAAAAAATGCTGGATTTCTGACCGGCGAATGGAGGTAAGCCTTGATGCCGGAACATGCAGGGCTCAAGTTTACGGTGCCCGCCATGCGCATTCTTGAGAATGAACACCGCTATTTATCTTTTCTGATGGAAGAATGGCATGATATCGTACTTTGGTTTGAGGGGGAGCAGCCCGCTCCGGAAGAAGCCAGAGCTCAGCTTCATAAGCTGCGTAAGGCGGTTCTGGAGTTTACGGGCCCGCTGAAGAAGCATACCGTGAAGGAAGAAACACATTTTTTTCCGCTGCTGGGCCGTTACATCGGTTTTGAACAAGGGCCGCTGGTCGGCATCCAGGAGGAGCACCGCGAGATTGACGGGTATATAGGACATTTCCTGCATCACACAGAGGGCAATGCCGAACTGATGACGCTTGAGGATATCCGTGCTGCGGTGAAGGATGCAGGGGAAGCTTTTGAGGTGCTGACGGTACACTTTGTCAAAGAAGAGACGGTTATCTTTCCGATGGCTGAGCATCAGCTTAGCGCGAAGGACAAAGAGCGGTTAAGCCAACAGCTGAATACGCTTATTACGTGAGAATGCATGAACAGGCTGCTCCTATGTGGGGCGGCTTTTTTTGTGCACAGGAAATTAGACAACAAGAAATCTGGATAAATCGGGGGAGGCAGATTAAGTCACTTGCAACAGCATGGGTTAGGTTTAAATGCAGCGTCTTCCGAAAATAATTGGATTTTCTCCACTTGTTAGTGAACAAAGCCTCCCCTGTCAAACAGCAGTTGGAAAAACAGCACTTAATATGCTGCAAACAGTCAGATTAGAGGAAATAAATAAAATTAAGTGACGTTTATCCAACTAATTCCTTTACATGATCCGGAATAATAAAATTAAGATACGTTTTTCCAACTAATGTAACAGAGGCCGAAGTCCGAAGAAGGCGAAAGAGAATATGTAAGATGTTTCGTTTGTGGCAGGGGTTGCAGGAGTGAATAAGGTCTGGAGCAATGCCCCGCTGTGCGGGGTTATTTTTTTAGGGTTTCCCCTGTCAGGGAAAGGGGACTCCCCTATATCTGAGCCGGGGGACCGGCGGATACAATGAGTACAGGAAGTATTCGTACGAATAATCAAGAGAATAAACGGCGAAAAGGTGAGTCGAATGATTAAAAAAGTGCAATTGCCGCTACAAACCTTAAACTTGATTACCGGATTCATGGTGTGGGTGATCATCTCTTCCCTGATGCCCTTTATTTCCGAGGACATCAGCATCCCTCCGGGAAGACTTGCGATGGTCACAGCGATTCCGGTGGTGCTTGGCTCGATTCTAAGAATTCCTTTGGGCTATTATGCGAACATTCTGGGAGCACGCATTATTTTTATGTCCAGCTTTATCCTGCTGTTGTTTCCGGTCTACTTCATCAGTGAAGCGTCCACGGTTACTCACTTGATTATCGGAGGCCTGTTCCTTGGAATCGGCGGGGCCGTATTCTCGGTGGGGGTGACCTCTCTGCCGAAATATTTTCCCAAAGATAAGCATGGTCTGATCAACGGAATCTACGGGATCGGGAATATCGGCACGGCGGTCACAACCTTCTCGGCTCCGATGGTGGCGGCACAGATAGGCTGGGCCCCTGCGGTGAAAATGTATCTGATTCTGCTGCTGGTGTTCATCGCCTTGAATTTCTTCTTCGGGGACCGTCATGAGCCTAAGCTCAAAACACCGATTATTGAACAAATCAAAGGCGTATCCAAAAATGAGAAGCTCTGGCTGTTCTCCTTGTTCTATTTCATTACCTTTGGCTCCTTTGTGGCCTTCACGATTTATCTGCCTAACTTTCTGGTATCGAATTTCGGTCTGGACAAGGTGGATGCCGGGATGCGCACTGCCGGCTTCATTGCCGTTGCGACCTTCTTCCGTCCGGTAGGCGGCTGGCTTGCCGACAAGTTCCAGCCGCTGTTCCTGCTCACCGGCACATTCAGTATCTATACAATTGCAGCTATTATCCTGGCCTTTATGCCTGACATGGGATTATACACAGCCGGATGCCTTGCGATTGCGTTCAGTGCAGGAATCGGTAACGGAGTCATTTTCAAATTAGTCCCGCTGTACTTCAATAAGCAGGCGGGTGTCGCGAACGGAATTGTATCGATGATGGGCGGCCTGGGCGGCTTTTTCCCTCCGATCATGCTGTCGGTGATTTATTCGGTGACCGGGCAATATTCCATCGGGTTCATGCTGCTCTCCCAGGTGGCGCTGGCCAGTCTGGTGCTGGTCGTGTGGCTCTATTTCCAGGACCGGCTTGCACTTACCTCTGAAGTGTTCAATTCTACCGGACAGGGGATTCTGGTTACCGATGTTTCCGGTTTGATTAAGACCGTCAATCCGGCCTTCACGAGGCTCACCGGCTATACGGAAGACGAGGTTCTCGGCAGACAGCCCAGCATTCTCAAGTCAGGCCGCCAATCCAAAGAATTCTACCGCGTCATGTGGGGAGAGGTCAGGGACAAGGGAATGTGGCAGGGTGAGATCTGGAACAGGCGCAAGAACGGGGAAGAATATCTGCAGTGGCTGAACATCAGCGCTGTGAAGGATGACACCGGCGAGGATGTCCGGTATGTAGGCACATTCAGCGATATTACGCAGAAATAACCGGATGAAGTGGCGTTGAACCGCTGCAGCCAATCCCTTTCCATACAGGACGGCATAGCCGGTTCTACTGGGTCCGGCATCAAGTTAGGAGCAGATGAAGGTGGAAAAGACCAGAAATCCGGTTACCGTGGCGGAAGCTGTATTCCGGGTAACCGAAAGAGTGTGCAGCACCGGTACAGAAAGGGTACCGCTTGCCGCAAGCTATGGGCGCATCCTGGCGGAGCCGTTGACGGCAACCCATGATGTTCCGCATTTTACGCGGTCCCCCTATGACGGGTATGCAATTGCTTCGGCAGATTCAGCCGGTGCTTCCGGCAACAGTCGGATCAGCTTCACGGTTGTAGATCATATCGGTGCAGGGGAGATATCTCAGGTTACGCTTGGGGCATTTGAAGCTGTCCGTCTGATGACGGGAGCCGCGCTGCCGGCGGGTGCAGATGCGGTAGTCATGTTCGAACAGGCCTCGGAAGCGGGCCGGACGTTTACCATCCGCAAATCCTTTGCCCCGCAGGAGAATCTGTCCCTGCAGGGTGAAGATATGCGCTCAGGCGAAAGGATCGTTCCGGCAGGTAGCTTCATTCATCCCGGAACTGTGGCGCTGCTGGCTACCTTCGGGTACGGGGAGGTACGGGTCGGCAAGCGGCCGGTTGTAGGCATATTGTCAACGGGAACCGAGCTGCTGGAGGTGACGGCTCCGCTCGTACCCGGTAGAATCCGCAACAGCAACGGGCCGATGATCGCTGCCCAGCTCTCCCGGATGGGTATCCCTTACCGGATGTACGATACGGCAGCGGACCAGCTGGAAGAATGCCTGCTAACGGTCCGGCAGGCGATGACAGAAACAGACTGCCTGATCACCACAGGCGGCGTATCCGTCGGCGACTATGACTACTTGCCGGAAATATACAAGCGCCTCGGGGCCGATGTGCTGTTCAACAAGGTGGCTATGCGTCCGGGCAGCGTGACTACAGTCGCGGTTGCCGGGGAGAAGTGCCTGTTCGGATTGTCCGGCAATCCGTCGGCGTGCTTCACAGGCTTCGAGCTGTTTGTCAGGCCCGCCCTGCTCACGATGATGGGGGCAGATAAAGTCTATCTGCCGCGTACGACAGCCGTACTGGCAGAGGATTTCCCAAAGGCCAATCCGTTCACCCGGTTTATCCGGGCTGTTCATGACCGGACCTCGGTGCGTCCCGCCGGCTTCAACAAATCGAATGCGGTATCTTCCATCGCACGCGGGAATTCGCTGATTGTGCTGCCGGGCGGGACAAGAGGTTATGCTGCAGGGGATCCTGTGGAGGTACTGCTCCTCGGCGTTGAGGAAGGTACGGACGAATGGGTGCTGTAAGCTTACCGGAAGGGAGACAGACCTATGACTGCTCATCCATTGCAGGACCAGCTGCGGCGGCCGATTCATGATTTGCGGATCTCGGTAACGGACCGGTGTAATTTCCGCTGTTCCTACTGCATGCCGAAGGAAGTGTTCGGAGAGGACTATGCCTTCCTCCCGGCAAGCGGGCTGCTTACCTTTGCAGAAATTCTCCGGCTGACGAAGCTCTTCGTCTCCCTTGGCGTAAGCAAAATCAGGCTTACCGGAGGCGAGCCGCTCATGCGGCAGAGCCTGCCCGAGCTTGTTGCCGGAATCCGCGCTATCCGTGGTGTCGAAGATATGGGGCTGACGACGAACGGGGTACTGCTGGGCGGGCAGGCAATGCCGCTCTATGCTGCGGGACTCCGCAGGCTGAATGTCAGCCTGGATGCTCTGGAGCCTGAGCTGTTCGGCAGAATGAACGGGCGGGGTTACAAGCCTGGAGCGATTTTAAGGCATATTGATTATGCCATAGCAGCCGGCTTTGAGGTCAAAGTAAACATGGTGGTACAAAGAGGGGTGAACGAATCGGAGATTGTGCCGATGGCGGCCTACTTCAAAGATAGAAATATAACGCTGCGCTTCATCGAATTCATGGATGCCGGCAACGACAACGGCTGGAGCTATGAGAAGGTTGTTACCAAAAAAGAAATTCTGGAGCGCCTCCAAGGTACTTTTGTGCTGGAAGCCCTGGAGCACCATTATTTCGGCGAGGTGGCGCAGCGTTATGCCTACAAAGGCAGTCAGGCGCAGATCGGCTTTATCACTTCCGTATCCGAATCCTTCTGCTCCTCCTGCACGCGGGCCCGGCTGTCTTCCGACGGCAAGCTGTATACCTGCCTGTTCGCATCGGAGGGCTTTGATCTCAGGGCAATGCTCCGCAGCGGTGCGGATGATCAACATCTGCTGGCTGCCATTAGAGACGTCTGGGAGAAGCGCGCTGACCGCTATTCCGATGAGCGGACAGAACAGACCGCGGAGAACAGAACCAAGATCGGCATGTCCTATATTGGAGGTTAAGCACAGAACGCATTATTCAGCGGTTGAGCGGGCAGGAATGCAGCCTGTAACTACATTGTATATGACGGGAGACGAACTGAACTTATGAACGGAGCACAGCTGCTGATTGAGATGCTGATCGAGAAAAAGATTGAGACCCTGTTCGGCTACCCCGGCGGTGCCGTATTGCCTTTATATGACGCGCTCTATGATTGTGACCGGATTCAGCATGTGCTGGTCAGACACGAGCAGGCTGCGGTCCATGCTGCGGACGGATACGCAAGAGCGACGGGACGCCCGGGGGTAGCCCTTGTTACCAGTGGTCCTGGAGCAACCAATGCCGTCACCGGAATTGCTACCGCCTTCATGGATTCGGTTCCGTTAATTGTCCTCACCGGCCAGGTATCCACCGAGCTTATTGGTCTGGACAGCTTTCAGGAAGTGGATATTTACGGGATGACGATGCCGGTTACGAAACACAATTATATCGTAAGGGAGATCGAGGAGCTTCCAAGAATTATACATGAGGCGTTCCATGTGGCGACAACAGGGCGGCCCGGTCCGGTTCTGATCGATCTGCCGAAGAATGTCATGAATGCGGAATTCACTGCAGCAGGTGACTTCTCCGGCCAGTCCTCCCCGCCGGTTATCCGGGGGTACCAGACCGATTATTTCATAGACCCGGCGGATATTCAGCTGGCGGCAGAGCGGCTGAACCGTGCGCAGCGGCCGCTTGTGCTTATTGGCGGAGGCTGTATTCAAGGGGAGACCCCGGCACTCCTGAAGGAATTCGCCGAGCAGCTGGGGCTTCCTGTAGCCAGCACGCTGATGGGCCTCGGAGCTTTCCCGTCCGGACACTCCCTGCATCTGGGCATGGTCGGGATGCATGGAACAGTAGCTGCCAACCGTGCACTCCAGGGTGCTGACGTTGTGCTATGTCTCGGTGTGCGGTTCAGTGACCGGGTAACGGGCAACCGGAAGGCGTTCTCGCCGGGTTCCTATAAAATTCAAGTAGATCTGGATACCTCCGAGCTGAACAAGAACATTCCCATAGATCTTGCTGTCACCGGTTCCTGTGCAGATTTCCTTAGCGGATTACGGGGACAAGTACAGGCGGCGGAGCATTCCGCCTGGGATCAGCAGATCATGGCCTGGCTGAAGCGTCCGGTGAAATCAGGCAAGGGCCAGGATGCCAAGATGACTCCCCAGGAAGTTATCGGCTGCATTCAAAAGGCTACAGCGGGCGATGCGATTATAGCCACAGATGTCGGCCAGCATCAGATATGGACGGCTACGCATTACGAGTTCTCGGAAGCACGGTCGTTCCTGACCTCCGGCGGGCTGGGCACCATGGGGTACGGCTTGCCTGCTGCAATCGGCGCCGCTGTTGCTTTTCCTGACCGCCATGTGGTTTGTATTACAGGCGACGGAAGCTTTCAGATGAATATGCAGGAGATTATGACGGCTGTTGATCATGGGCTGAACGTCAAGGTTGCGATCTTTAAGAACGGGTATCTGGGGATGGTAAGACAGTGGCAGCAGCTGTTTCTGGGCCGGCGGTATTCCTCGGTGCGGATCAGCTCGCCGGATTTTGTCGCCTTGGCGGAGTCCTTCGGCGCCCACGGGTTCCGGGCACGCACGCTTGCTGAAGCGGAGCAGATTATTGAACTTGCGCTGCATACGGAGGGGCTTGTTGTTATGGAGTTCGATATTACCGAGGAGAGCAATGTATACCCCATTGTGCCGCCGGGATCGAGCAATCAGGATATGATCGTGGAATAGCATTATGCAGCAAAAAGGAAGCTCCTCTACCGTGATTACCGGCAGAAGAGCTTCCTGATTTTATACGTTTGGGGTTATTTTATACGCTAGAAGTACAGCACAAGCACAGACACATATAACATAACGGAGAAGCCGATCTCGATGATTCCGGTACGTTTGGCAGTGATGCCCGTCTTAGGCAGGATGGCCGCCCGCAGGAGCAGGATTAGCAGCGGAACCAGCAAAGACGGAAACAGGAACAGTCCAACTGCTGCAACCAGCAGATGATAGAGCACCGAGCCGTAATAGAAGCGGATATTGTTCCGTTCACGGATGACGGTTTTGACATATAATGCGGTTCCTGTGAAGTACAGCACGGCCAGCACGAACAGCTCGGTCGCAGTCTGCCAGCTCCCGCCCTGACCGACATAGAAGACCGGATAGATGATCAGGCAGAAGGCCACTATGGCCGAGATGTCATTGAGCAGGGCCCGTTCATTTTTGGTTCTGGCATAATAGAGATTCACAGCGAACAAAGGCACGAGCGGCAGAACAAACCATAACAGCACAGGTTCAGCTGCCACCAGATAGATGATCAAAGGGAGCAGCAGAATACCATACAGCTTCAAGGGCTGGGCATAACGCTTGAATTTCCTTGTCTTCACCCCCTGCAGCAAAGGAAAGCTGAACAAATAGATCAGCAGCCAGCAGACAAACAGCGGAATATGTATAAGCTGCCCCCGGGATGCGGCTACCCCGAACAGAAAGGGCAGAACGAGCATCGCCCAGGCGCCGTGCTGGTTAGGGATATATTTCTTCATACTAAACATGACCTCCTACCCTGAACTATCATGGCCTGTGAGGATGCCAGACTCCTTAACTATACTTTTTATAATGGGGGACGCGGGTGATTTGAAGCACAAGATATGCGCTGCTCCCCAGGGTTATCACTGAACGTTATTATGACGAAGGAGAGGCTGCAACGTGACTATGGAATCTCATCATGCAGCAGTACGGGGACCGGTTCCTGTACTGCAAATTGTCGGTTATAAGAATAGCGGAAAAACTACCCTGGCCTGCCGTTTAATCCGCGCCTTATCCGCCCGTGGGCTGCGTGTCGGGTCGGCCAAACATGATGCCCACCACTTTGAATTGGATGATCCGGGCACAGACAGCAGCAAGCATCTGCTGCACGGTGCAGTTGAAGCTGTACTGACCTCGTCAGAGGCTACAAGAATCATGCGGAAATCCGAAACCTCATTGGAAGATATCGCAGCGTCTATGTACGGTAAGGTTGATCTGCTGATTGCTGAAGGCTTCAAGTCTGCGGATTATCCCAAAATCGCATTGATCCGCAATGCAGACGAGATGAGCCTGCTGCGAAACCAGACTGCGAATATATGCCTATGGCTGAGCTGGGAAGAGAACGCGGTTGAGCACGGTGCAGCCTCTCCAGTGAGCCCGAATACTATCCCTGTACTGCCTCTGCGGGATCAAGCGCTTATTGATGAAGAAGTTCTTTCTCTGGCTTATTCACTTCTCTAATCAAATGGAGCCGGAATATTTACGGGAGGTGCTTAATTTGCTGACTGGAGTCATACTGGCAGGCGGACAGAATTCCCGGATGAAGGGCCGGAATAAGGCGCTCCTGACCTATCAAGGGGAGCGTTTCGTGGATAGACAGCTGAAGGAAATGCGAACCGTCTGCTCTAAAATAATTGTTGTTACGAACGATGCTTCTCCGTACATGGACTACCCTCCCCAAGGAGATATCCGGTATATTCCGGACATCTGTGCGGGGCATGGACCGCTGAGCGGGTTTCATGCTGCTTTTGCCGGGGTGGAGACGGAATATGCCTGGGTTGTGGGCTGTGATCTCCCTAAGATTTCCGCTCCCGCCGCTTCGTGGATGCTTACCCGGCTCATGGAAGAGGACTATGAGGCTGTTCTTCCCCTGATGAATGGCAAACATCAGATGCTTCATGGGGTATACCGGCCGCACCGGATTCTGGCGGATATTATTGAAAGACTGGATACACGGCAGTACCGGCTATCCGGATTATTAGATTCCACGCACTGGTCAGGGGTAGACAAGGACGATCTAGCTGGTGCGGGTATACATGAGGATTTCACTGCAGATATTGATACACCTGAGCAATATAAGGATCTGCTGCACGCAGATATGGAAAGGGAGTGATCACTTGGGCAGTTCATTATTCGAAATTACAGACAACCCGATTCAGCCGCAGGCGGTATCTGATAAAGTTCTGCGGAGAGAAGCGGGAGCGGTCACTTTATTCATAGGTACGGTAAGGGAGCTCACGCAGGGTAAGCGGACATTATATCTTGAATATGAAGCGTATCCGCTTATGGCGCTCACGCAATTGGAACGCATCGGGCAGGAGGTCAGAGAACGCTGGCCGGATACCAGGGTTGCTGTGACACATCGGGTAGGAAAGCTTGAAATTATGGATATCGCTGTGGTGATCGCTGTATCTTCTCCGCACCGTAAGGCTGCTTACGAAGCGAATGAATATGTGATAGACCGGATTAAACAGATTGTACCGATCTGGAAAAAAGAAACGGGCGAAGACGGCAAAGCATGGATTGGCGACCAGCTGAATCAATGTGCTTATCCGGAAGGGCGGCCCCTCTTGCCGGATATTCCTGTGGAAGACAGGAAGTAAAGAAGCCGCAATTCACTATCTGATGAACTACCGGATTGCTGATCTGAATGCATTAAGGGAGTTCCCGTAACGGGGCTCCCTGTTTTTGGGTATTCCGGATATACACAAAGCGGTGCAGAGATAGAGCGCGGATACCCGCAGGCTCTGCTTCTGCTTGTTACACATACTCGCACTTAAACTCCGTGAACTCCGCCGATGAACCTTCCCCGCATGCATACAGTCCGATCAGGACACCCGTGAATCCTCCGGCGACCTCGGAAGAGAGGTATCTGGTTTGGGCCGACCCGAGGGGGATTTCCCCGTGTTCATTACTAATGAAGAAGCTGTAGCGCTCCTTACCGGATTTAATCAACAGCGTGGCCTGATTGCTACTGCCCAGAGCCACTTCATGCTGGATGGATTTTACATCTCCAATATTGAGGCGCTCGATCACCCGGTACTGCGCTCCGTCTTGGCGGATCGCCAGATCATAATGATGATTCTCATCCATATAGAGCGTGATGCCCGCTTCTCCGCCTGTCAGCGTTATGTTGCAGGTAATCACCGCGTCGAAATCCCGTTGGCGGAGGCCTATAAAGGTCGGGGATGCCGGAACATCCAGCGTTACCTCTGTGCCTCGTAACGTCAGCTTGTCTTGTCCCAGTAGATAATTCTCTGTGGCCGGATGGCGGAGATAAGCCCAGTCCAGATTCCAGTCGGTATTCTCAAAAGTATAGCTCTTCTTCTCCTGCTGAACCACCGTGTCCGGAATGCGGTCAGTCTCGAAGCTCAGAAGCACCGTTCCGTTATGCCCGGCTGTGAACCAGCCGTCTTCGCCGAAGGTCACCGGAGTCAGGAACACTTCGCGGCCCAGATGGTGGTAAGTGAGCCAGCGTCCGGTTTGCCGGAATCCCAGATGCAAGAGCCACCAGTTCCCTGCGTCATCCTGGATCAGATCGCTGTGCCCGACACCCTGCAGCTCGTAACCGCCCAGATTGCGGTTGGTCAGGACAGGATTCTTCGCATAGGCCTCGAATGGGCCGGAAGGGGAAGTCCCCCGCGCATAAGTCGCCATATGTCCGTATTCGGTTCCGCCTTCGGCTGCGAGCAGGTAGTAGTACCCGTTGATTTTATAGAGATGAGGGCTTTCCAGATAACGTCCGCCCGTTCCCTGCCAGATGGACCGGCTCGGCGATAGTTTGCTGCCTGTCTCAATGTTTATCTCACACTGAATCACACCCGGGGTGCCGTTATCATCCAACCCGTTGCTCATAAACAAAGTCTTGCCGTCTTCAAAATACAAATCCGGATCGATTCCGCCCTGATCGACATAGACCGGTTCCGACCATTCGCCGTAAATATCGTCCGTCCAGACATAGAAGTTCTGGTGGGTCGTGTCATTGGTAGTCACCATGTAGAACCGGCCGTTATTGTGCCGGATCGTAGGGGCGAACACGCCGCCGGAGCTGCTCACCGTGCCCAGCTGAATCTGGCTCTCGCGGGTCAGGCAATGGCCGATTTGCTTCCAGTTAAGCAGGTCTGTGCTCTCGAAGATAGGCACTCCAGGGAAATACTGAAAGGAGCTGCAGACCATATAATAGATGCCGTCCACTTTGCATACGCTGGGGTCAGGGTAGAAGCCTTTGATTACCGGATTATTGTATTTCATACATGCACCTCTTCTATGAATTCATATATATATAAATTTAATATGATCACTTCTAAGGAAATTAAACACCAACTTGAGATTCATGGCAATAGAATAAGCTTGTCTGCGGGATTTAAATCGGTTAAATTAATAGAAATATGAATTCAGTGATCAGGAGATAATCATGATGATAAAAGCGGACGGGAAACCGGAGTACATGCCTTTATACGAGGCGCTGGCCAGTGAAGTCAGGTGGAGAATTATGAGCCTCATTGCCGAGCGTGAAATGAATGTGAAGGATATCGCGGATAAGCTTGCGCTCAGCCCGTCCATCGTCACCCTGCACATCCGGAAGCTCGAAGCCGCCGGGCTGACGGGGAGCCGCAGGGTCCGGCTGAACGGGGGGACGCATAAGCTGTGCTTCCTCAAAGCAGCAAGCATTGATATCCAGCTGCCGTCTGCCCGCAAGGACGCGAAGATGCTCGAGCAGAGCATTTCTGTGGGTCATTATACAGCGTTTGAAGTTCATCCAACCTGCGGGCTGGGTACACATGAGATGGAGATCGGGGTGTGGGATGATCCGCGTTATTTTCTGGATCCCGAGCGGGTTAATGCTGCGATTCTATGGTTTGGCAGAGGATACGTGGAGTATAAAATGCCCAACTATCTGGCCGCCGGACAGACGGCGGACTTCCTTGAAATTTCCATGGAGCTGGCTTCGGAAGCGCCCGGCTTAAGAGACGAATGGCCGTCGGATATTGGCTTCACGTTTAATGGTGTGTTCCTTGGAGCCTGGACGAGTCCGGCGGATTTCGGCAGAGCGGCACGCGGCAGATACACGCCCGAATGGTGGCACCGGAATGTGAACCAGTACGGGCTGCTCAAGACGATCCGTATCGACGCTTCGGGTACTTTTATAGATGGAGTGCAGATGTCGGAGGTGACCATTCACGAGGTGAAGCTGAAGGAGCCGTTCTGGACGCTTCGGTTCACGGTGGACGAGCAGGCGGAACATGTAGGAGGATTGACGCTGTATGGGGCGGGCTTCGGCAATCACGACCAGGATATTGTGGTTCGGGTGTATCTCCGGTAGGTTGCGGCTGTGCGAACCGTACAGTACAATTTCAGTAACCGGTTATGCCGGTCAGGCTTAAGGGATCACTTTGAAGAGAATACTTCGGATAAAGGGAGTGTTATATAATGAATGCAGAAATGGTCATGCAGGAGCTGGAAGAGCTCGGCAAGGAACGAACCAAGAAAATATACAGCTCGAATGGCGCGCAGGAACCGCTGTTTGGTGTAGCTACCGGGGCGATGAAGCCGATCTTCAAGAAAACTAAAATTAATCAGCCGCTGGCTGAAAAGCTATATGCGACGGGGAATTATGACGCGATGTATTTTGCCGGAATCATTGCCGACCCTAACGGGATGACGGAAGCCGATTATGACCGGTGGATGGACGGGGCTTATTTCTACATGCTGTCTGATTTCGTGGTGGCCGTAACTCTGGCGGAGGCGGATATTGCCCAGCAGGTTGCCGATAAATGGATCGCGAGCGGCGAGGACCTGAGAATGTCGGCGGGCTGGAGCTGTTACTGCTGGCTGCTGGGAAGCCGCCCGGATAAGGAATTCTCTGAGAGCAAGCTGGCGGGTATGCTGGAGCTGGTGAGCAGGACGATTCATGACGCCCCGGAGCGTACCAAATATTCAATGAACAACTTCCTGTACACCGTAGCCGTATCCTATTCTCCGCTCCATGATCTGGCAACGGAGACGGCGAAAAGGATAGGCCCGGTAGAGGTGGGCAAGGACAAGCCTGCAGGCAAATCCATTAATGCCTACGACAATATTCAAAAGGCGGTCGAAAAAGGCCGCGTCGGATTTAAGCGCAAGCATGTGCGGTGCTAGGAAGGTATCCGCTGAATCTAGTACTTTAATTAACATCTGCCTCTTAACGTGGGCAGGTGTTTTTTTGTTGGCGCGAAGCTCACGATTGTATAGGTGCTTCAGAAAGAACAGGTTCTTAACCTTTTAATAAAGCTGAACGCATACGTGCTGTCTGCTAAAGATTTGGGAGTGTTGGATTCTTTCAGCGTCAGCGGGTATCACGTTCAGGATTGGATTACCGACTTGAAATCGAAATTTGAAATCATGAACAGAAAAGAAGAAGAACAGAAGCTAAAAACAATGGAGACAAAACTTTATAAGTTGCTTTCAGATGATAAAAAGGTAGAACTTGAACTTGATGAGATTGCAGAGTTGTTGAGGTAAGCTGATAAGTCCGTATTTCACGAAGAATCAATTAAAAAGCAGATTAGTTTCATATGGGAGTAGATACACACAATTATATTATTATCGGAGCGAACATTGGGGATTTAGTTGATTTGAATTTTAAAGATGACGAGGAATATGAAAAAACAGAAGAATATCAAGATAGATATAGTAAGCAGAAGAAGCCTGGAGACATGATTTATTTGGATGATTGTTATGGTGGAAAGTATTTTTATGTTGGAGAGGTGGTTCAGGCTGATTACGAAGGTTATAACGGATTTGCACCTATGGATATCGATACAGACGAAGATAAGTTCTAAAAACCACATGAAAGTCAAATTTCATAAAAGTTATATAATCATTTAATTCTATATTCAACCCATTCTTGATTAAACGGATCTTGAATAAATAAACTTATATCTTTATCATTCTCTATTTTGAATATTTCTAAGCCGAGTTCAGTTCCATCATTTGTATCTGTTTTCTCATTAGTTGAAACAATAGAATCGCCAATGGAAACATGAGTTTTATAAAATTCGTACTTCTTACCTTCAAAAGTAATCCAGGATATAGGATCAACTTCATTATTTGGTGGGTTTTGTGCAGAATGATTTGAACAACCAATCAAGAGAAGGAAAACAATAAATAAACACGACACTTTACTATTCATTGATATCACCTCTACCTATGGTATATTGTGCCACAGGATTATTATTCCCATGGCACAATATTTTTTTAATTCACAGTCGTTCCGTACCAAAGCCTACGAACGCCCAACTGATTGTGATGATCAGAGTGCCAAACTGTAGTGTAATACATAGTACCATAATTCATTATACAACTCGGTGTAGAGGCGGTCGCATCATGATCTAACCCATAATTATGAGAAACTTCATGTTGCAAGGCATGGATCTGACCAGTTGCTGATTGATTGGTGACAAAGCTATAGCCTGCATAGGGTGGTTTGCTGGCATATATATATCCTTGACCGCCTCCGTCAATATCCGTCTCGCCAGTAAAGCCAATCACCAAATCGTAAGTATCAGTTCCGGCTCCTTTTAAATTACTCAGTAATGCAGAAGCATTATTACCGTCAGAATACCATAATCTATATGCAGCAATATTTAAATCTATACTGAATTCTTGATTAAAAGGATCGTCGGCACTTTCAAGGTAACTAGACACTAAAGTTGTCCAATCGCTGTGAGCGCTTCGATATTCTTCGTCAACTGCAACTAGAACATTTACTAGTTTCCCAGTTTGCAGTGCCGAGGCTTTTGATTCAACGTCAATATTCTTATCGAGTTGAAACTCACTCACTAAGTTGCCACTTTCATCGTAAATAGGGATTGTAGTTGATCTTTCAATGTTGGGAGTTATCACTTCTTCTCTGAACTTATTTTGGCTTGGTTCAGCCGGAGTAACATCAGAAATTGTTGCGTATTTTTGATAGAAGAGATCAACATCAGTTTTATTGACATCTTCGGCCGATCCAAGCGAAACAAAAGATAGAGAACAAATAAGAATGAGTGAAGATACAACCGGGAATTTTGAAAGTTTAAACAATAGAAAACCTCTCCTTTAGTAGTAAAATATGGAACAAATACAGTTTATGTTCGAATTAGTGTGAATTCAATGAGACATAAGTATCGATTTATGAGAAAATATGTAACTAAAATTAATTGAAAATGTACCTTTATCAAGAAGCTTATCCATACTGCAATAATGATCAAGAGATGCAGAGAATCGATTACGAAACTTGTTGACAAAATATAATAAATAAATATACAAAAAAACACTCTATATTTCTGTTACTAATCTGAAGGTTACTGGTCAATTTCCGAAGTGCTATGACTTCCTCCAGGCGGTTTGTCAGGAAAATCCCTGTATTTCGTACAACAATCCGGCCGAAAACCCCGCTAGCCAGGAGCCCGAGTTGCAAAACGTACAACATTTCCGGGCTAAGCTTCGGCGGCCGCAGCCATTGTCCGAAAGAATGGACGGATAACCGGCCAATGGCCCCGGGAACCGGGGAGCCGCCCGTGTAGTGCTATGGCTGGACCGCTAGTTGTAACGCATGGTTTTTACATAACGAGATCAACAGAATCCTATCTGTTGGTCTCTTTTTTAATGCCTGAAACGGAAAAAAATGTCACGCAATCCCCTGCTCAAGTGTTATATCTATATTGATAGCAGAAAGGAGACAAACGTGGACTCTATAGAAGAGAAGATCAGGCGGATACAGGCTGGGGAGGCTTCCCTTTTTTCGGATATTATCAGGCTGTACCAGCAGCGCATTTACCTATACTGCTTCCGCTTGCTGAACAACAAGGAAGAGGCCGAGGATGCAGTGCAGGATGTTCTCATCAAGGCTTATCAGAACATCGGGCAGTTCAGGCCGCAGGCGGATTTCGTCTCATGGCTCTACAAGGTCGCTTATCATCATTGCTTAAACCAGCTGCGCCGGCAGAAATTTCAGCATCAGCTGCGGAAATTACTCAGGCAGGAGGTTACGGTGAAAAGCGCCGAACAAACGGTGGAGAACCGCCTGTTCAGTGAGCCGGTCTCAGCCGCTTTGGAGCAGCTTAATATGGAAGACCGGAATTTATTGATTCTGCGTATTTTTGAAGATAAATCCTTTGCGGAAATCGGAGAGATTCTGGGTGTCAGCACAGCTACGGTACGCAAAAGATATGAACGGACCAGAGGCAAGCTTAAAAAAGCTATCGAGCGGAGGGAGAAACAACTATGGGCAAGGGCGAATTGACCTCAGAAGAGCAATTTGTAAAAGATGGAGATCGTTCTGCTGAATTTCCGCCCGTTGATGTCCATGACCCTGTGATGGAAGCCATCGGGTTCGGTAAGGTACGCCTTACTGCTGATCTGCAGGCATCACTGCATGATGGGGACGCTCCTGCGATTATGCAGAGGATAGAGACGGTAACCGGGATAAAGCGCAGCCGTAAACGGATATTACGGATTCCGGTTAGAGGCTGGGCAGCAGCGCTAATCCTGATTGTCTTACTGGGAGGCGGCTATTCCCTGTATTCCTCCGTTCCCCGGCAGGCAGCCAAATTCCAATATGAAGTGCAGCCCTATGAGCCGCTTCAGGCGACGGAGGAAGGCGGAACGATAGAAATAATGAAAATGCCTTTAACCCCCGGGCCTGATCTTCCCCAGGCGGAGCCTAGTAAAGAAGATGAGCTGATGAGTGCCAAATATAAGGAAGGCTACGAGGCGATCGGGAAATTATTGCTTCCCGGAGAATACGCTACATTCGTATTAAGACATGAAGGCGGGGACGGACGTTCTCAGATTGGCATATTTAGCCCGCTGATGATATTTACTGACTATTCCAGCTATGTGACCAGTGCAGAGAAGCACACAGCTCCGATTTTGAAGCAGCCTGGATATATGGCGGACGGGTATACTTTTGACCAGGCATATGTTTCCCCCTCGTTCAAACAGATGAATGAGGAAGAACTGCTTGCCCTGTCCGGCGGAATTGAGCTTGAGGGCGGCTTCCGGGTGACCTGGAGACGGGAGCCTGCGGATAACATTACTTTTGATTCCGCTGCATTGGAGTATAAGAATGGTGAAAGTAAGGTAAGAATTAGCGCCAAACGTATAAAGCAGAATACCGGACCGGTAGAGACTCTAATGTGGACCCAAACTACAAATGTAGAGAATATTAGTATCAACGGAAAACAGCTGATTTATCTTGAACCCTCCAATAATGAAGATTTCAAAATAGGCTATAAGTACAGACTTATCTGGGCTGATCCGGAAACGCGGATGATCTATGATGTGACTGCCCCACCGGAGAATACTACATTAACCAAAGATGACATTATCCATATTGCTGCCGGTATGATGAATTAAGTATTTGCAAATAGAGAAAGGTGGAATCTTAATGAATTACAGAAAAACGATCATGGCTATGACGAGTGCAGCGCTGTTGCTGGGTATAGGATACGGGGCTTCAGGGGAGGCGTTTGCTGCCTCATCCGGGATACAATCCGCAGCAGCCTTGCCTGCCATCATGACGGACGTTAAATATATAGCGCAGGTCAGCGAGGCGGAGGCTAGAGCGAAAGCGGAGCAGGAGGTGAAGAAATTCAAGAGTCTTCTGGACCAGCAGAAGAAGGCGTTAAGCGGTACTTATCAGCCCGGGGAGATCAGGTATGTGTACATTAATGACAAGGAATACCAGGCCAGTCCCATCGGCTCGTCCTATGCGAGTAACTCGTATTCGCTTATGTTCAGAAATTATGATGAATACGTCAAGAAGTATGCAGCAGGGAAGCCCGCAATGCGTCTGGAGCTGAAACAGCCCCCGGAGGGCTACAACTTTACTCTGGCAAGAATTGCACCCTATCAAACATCTTCCGAACGGAAGCAGATATTCAATCAGGTGATTGCTGAGGGAAAGGCGTCCGGCAAAAAAATATATGTTAAGAAGCTGCAGGAGAAGCGTATTTCTATAGAGCTAATCTATACGATGACCGCTCCGGTCAATGGGATTACAGGAGTACTTTCCATCAATACCGAGCCCGCAGGGGCTGCAGGGAAGGCGGTTGAATCGGAGCCGGTACAGCCGCAGTCGGAGAAGCTGAAAGTCGATGGGCAAGAGGTAATATATACAGCTAACGATAAGCAGGAGCACAAGTCGGTGGTATGGATGAATGCAAAAACACATGTCAATTATATTCTCCGGGAAGACCGCGGGCATCTGAACAAGGAGGAACTGCTGGCTTTGGCGGGACAGGTTATGGAGGCATCGAAATAGCCGCAGGTTCTGCTTGCATGACAATCACCCGGTCCGCTACGTGAAGACCTGTCGGATAGCACCTTCAAAATTGCCCCCTATCTCTTGGATGGGGGACAGCCTTGGAGGTGTTTTTGTATGCACGCAGACTTCATTTCCGGGAGATTTTATAATAATTCGTGCATTGCTCTTATATGAACTTCAAATCCTAATTGTTACTATAACAATGTAGTAAGAGAATACAGATGTATACAGGAGGGTTAAAGATGTTTAAATGGAAGCGTTCTCTTTCGGTGTTGGCCATGACAGCTATATTGGGTACACTGGCTGCCTGCGGCGGCGGAGGGAATGGAGCAAACAATGCAGGAGCTGCTACTGCGGCACCTGCCAGTACTGATGCTGCGGCAACTACAGCTCCTAGCAGCGGTGAACCTGTCAAACTCCGGATTATGTGGTGGGGCTCCCAGCCGCGCCACGAGGCAACCTTGGCTGCGTTGGACTTGTACACGAAGAATAATCCGAATGTAACGTTTGAGCCGGAGTATTCCGGGATGGACGGATATCTGGACAAATTATCTACCCAGGCTGCGGCCAATAACGCTCCGGATATCGTGCAGCTCGATCCGGGCTGGATGCCGGACTGGATGGCCCGCAAGCAACTCACTGAATTGGCGCCAGAGGTGGATGTCAGCAAATTCGATGAGAAGCTGCTGGCCGGCGGACAGCTGGACGGCAAACAGTATGCCGTTCCGCTGGGCTCAGTAGCCTTCGGTATGGTTTATGATAAAGCCGCTATGGATAAGCTGGGGATTGCCAATCCGGCCAATGGCTGGACCTGGGATGATTTCTTTGCCTTAGCCAAGGAATCCCAAGCAAAGCTGCCGGACGGCCAGTATTTCACCCTGGACTATGCTGGGAACTACTTCATGTATTCGGCTTACCAATACGCCAGGGGGAAAGGGCAGGTTATCACGGATGATGGTCATTTCAATGTGGATGAAGCCACGTACCTGGAATGGACCCGGAAATTTGAGGAGCTGCGTAAAGAAGGCCTGGTTCCTCCGGCGGATGTGAATGCATCCGATAAGGAGAATGATCCGCAAATGGACCTGCTGGCAGCAGGGAAAGTCCTGTTCCGGTACAGCTTCTCCAACAACCTGGGAACCTGGGACAGTATTAAACCGGGGGCTTACGCCCTTGTAACGATGCCGCGTGCCGAAGAAGCCGGAGGCTGGCTGAAGCCGTCCATGTTCCTGGCCGTTTCCAAGAATTCCAAGCATGCCGAAGAAGCCAAGAAATTCATCAACTGGTTCGTGAATGATCCGGAGGCAGCCCAAGTCACCCAAACCTTCCGCGGCCTGCCGGCCAATAAGGACAATGCCGCCCTTCTGGAAGCGAACATGAGTGAACTGGATAAAGTAGGGTTAGGACTCCTTCGTGCTACCGAGCCGGATGGCCAGACCTGGTCGGCCGGAGCCGGAGGCTGGACCAACTTCGTGGATAAAGACTGGGTGCTTGTCCGTGACCAGCTCAGCTTCGGGAAATCCACGCCGGAGGAAGCTTATAAGCAGCTTAAGGAAGCAGCGCAATCCTACGAGAAATAGAAGGATTATTGATAGCATAAGGCATATAAATTCTATAGTTGAACGAAAAGCCCGGGACAGCCCTGTCCCGGGCTTTATTCCGGACTATTTGGTTCCCTGGAATTACCGTTATATTTTGAAAGAATTCGAGCATTCCCCTCATTTAGCCGGGTGTGGGCCAATTATATACTTGAGTTATCCAAATTGACCACAAGAGGTGACCACAGATGAACCGTTCCACAACGACTTTAGCCGAAGCGGCTCCATTGCCGAAAAAAAGCTCCTACTTTCGCAGCAGATGGAACGCTCCGCTTGCGGGCTATTTGTTTATTGCGCCCTGGCTGATCGGGTTTCTGGCGCTGACGGCGTATCCGTTATTCTTATCGCTGTACTATTCGTTTACCGACTACACTTTGATGCAGCCGATGCAATGGATCGGGTCCCGCAATTATGAGCGGATATTTACAGCGGACCCGAAATTTATACAATCTGCCAAAGTAACCGTCATGTATGTGCTTGCATCCGTGCCCCTGAAGCTGGCAGCCGCTCTATTCGTTGCCATGATTCTCAGCAAAGCAGTGAGAGGAATTAGTGCTTACCGTACGGCGATCTATTTCCCGTCGCTTATCGGCGGCAGCATCGGAGTTTCCCTGCTCTGGCGTAACATTTTCGGAGTAGAAGGGATTTTTAACAAGCTGATTGCTGTGTTTGGAATAGAGGGGAAAAGCTGGATTACCAATCCGGACACAGCTCTTGGCACATTGATTCTGCTGACCGTCTGGCAATTCGGCTCCACCATGGTAATCTTTCTGGCAGGACTGAAGCAGATCCCGAATGATCTCTATGAGGCTTCCTCGGTTGACGGGGCCAGCAAGAGAACGCAATTCTTCAGAATCACCCTGCCGATGCTGTCACCGATCCTCTACTTCAATCTTATCATGGCTGTCATTGGCGCCTTCCAGATGTTCACTTCCGCTTTTGTGATTACGAACGGAGGGCCGATGAACTCCACCTATGTCTATGCAATGTATCTGTATGAGAGGGCCTTCAGCCGTTACGAGCTGGGTTACGCTTCCGCACTGGCCTGGATCATGCTGGTCGCCATCGTTGCTGCAACCGTCCTGATCTCCTACACCTCGAAGTATTGGGTATTCTATGAAACAGACACTGGAGGGAAACAACGTAAATGACAACATTGAAATGGAAGCCGGCAATCCGTCATCTGTTCATGATTCTCTTCAGCTTCATCATGGTCTATCCGATTGTCTGGTGGATTGGAGCATCGCTGAAAGACAGCACCGAGCTTAGCTCACCGGGGATCTTCCCGGCGGTCCCGCATTGGGACAACTTCACCAAGGGCTGGAATTCGGTTCCCGGCCATACCTTTACGGACTTTTATCTCAACACCTTCGGGCTTGAAATTGCTGTGATTATCGCAACCCTGTTGTCCTGCACGCTGGTTGCCTTTGGTTTCGCGAGACTGGATTTTCCGCTGAAGAATTTCTGGTTCTCCATTCTGATGCTGACCCTGATGATGCCCGGACAGGTGCTGATCATCCCGCAATATGCCTTGTTTTATCAGCTGGGCTGGGTCAATACGTATTTACCGTTTATAATTCCCCATCTGCTGGCGGGCGGGGCGGGCGGGAGCTTCTTCGTCTTCCTGCTGATCCAGTTCATCCGCGGGGTTCCAAGAGAGCTTGATGAATCTGCCAAAATCGACGGATGCTCCTGGTTCGGCATCTTCTGGAGAGTCGTTATGCCGCTGGCTTTCCCGGCGATCGTTACGGTGACCATCTTCTGCTTCCTGTGGAACTGGGATGATTTCCTGGGCCATCTCCTCTACATCAACACGGTGGATAAGTATACTGTCGGCCTTGCGCTGCGCATGATCAACGATTCCCAATCGGCGGCAGAGTGGGGCCAGCTGCTTGCTATGTCGCTTGTATCCATTCTTCCGGCTACTATTGTCTTCATGTTCCTGCAGAAGTATTTCGTAGACGGGATTGCTACAACAGGGATAAAGGGATAAGATGTAAAAAAACATCCGTCACATAACGGTAAAGCGCCCGAGCCTCATTCGCAGCTTTACCGTTTCTTTCGTGTGAACCGGAAGTGAAGGAAGGTAAGGACTTGACCAATCCTTTTAAAAAATTCAGAATCGACCGCCTGTTTTTCCACAGCTTTGCTATTGTGCTCATTCTAGTAATCGCAGTTACAGCATGGACAAGCTACAGCAATTCATCCAAAGCCCTCGTGCAGACGACCTCCCATTACCAGCAGCGGCTGCTGGACGAACTTAATAATGAAATTACAACGCGGCTGGATATGATTGAGCAGATTTCATTGTCCAGCTCACGGGACAACGAACTGACCACTTTTCTCCGGAACAGGCAGGATGATTTCGAGCGGTACCGCAGGCGTGTAGGCGTAGAAAGTGCGCTCGCCAATCTGACCTATGCCATTCCTTTAATTCAGGGAATTGATCTGTATATGGATGAGCCTATGCCGAGTGAGAGCCAAAGCTACATCCAGTTCCGGAATATTATTGATCTGGATAAGCAGGAATGGTCCAAGCGTCTGGTGAAAAGCGATTTCGCCTGGTCCGGGGAATATACCATTCCCAGCTTTCAGGGGGATGTCCCGGTGCTTAGCTTCGCCCGGAAAATCATGTATGAGAATGACTATCTGGGCGTGCTGGTCGTCCATATTAAGGCCAAGGAAATCCGGCAGCTGCTGACCGGCAATTCCTCCGGGTCAAACCGCATCATGGCCGACAGCGAAGGGAAGCAGATTCTGAGGATCGGGGAGACGCTCGAACAGAACGAGTGGTCTAAGTGGATCGATCTCAAGAGTAAGAAGTCGGGCTATGTGCATATTCCGGGCAAAGCAGGTTCCGGCAATACCCTGCTGGTCTATTCCCGAATGGATAACTCCATCTGGACGCTGATCGAATTCACGTCATGGAAGCAGATTACGGCAAGCAGTCTGAAGCTGGCGGAGTGGATTGGCCTGATTGGTATCGCTGCGATCCTGCTGGTGCTGCTGCTGACGCACTATCTGAGCAAGCAGTTTACCAAGCCGATCAAGCAGCTTGTAAGCGCTATGAAGATGTACTCTGTTGGAGGGCATAAAGAGGAGCTGCCCACAGATTATGAGAATGAATTCGGTTATTTATTCTCCGGCTACCGCAAGCAGAATGAGCGGATTGAGGAGCTGTATCTCTCGCTGGAACGGCGTTATGAGCAGCAGCGGAAAGCCGAGATTGAGGCGCTGCAGGCCAATATCAATCCCCATTTCCTCTATAATATGCTGGATCAGCTGAACTGGATGGCAATCGATGCCGGGCAGGAGGAGCTCAGCCGGATTCTGGAGCTGATGGGACAGATGTTCCGGATCGGCTTATCCAACGGGGCGAGCTTCATTAAGATATCTGAAGAGCTGCTGCACATCCGGTGTTATCTCGAAATCCAGCAGCTCCGCTGGGGGGGAGGGCTGGAATACAAGATAGAGGCAGCCCCGGAGCTGCAGGATGTGTACATTCCGAAGCTTACCCTGCAGCCGTTCGTGGAGAATTCAATCGTACACGGCTTTAATAAGCAGAGCAGCGGTGTTGTATCTGTCTATATAGGCAGAGCAGAGGAGACGCTGCAGATTATTATTGATGATAACGGAGCAGGCTTGAAGCAGCCGGAGGAGCGGCCGCGTAACCGCCATACCGGCGGCTATGGCATTCGCAATGTGCGGGAGAGAATTGCCGGATATTTCGGCAATGACTATGGGGTTACATTGAAGGAACGTGAAGAAGGCGGAACCAGAGTAGAGGTGAGTCTGCCTCTGCTTACAGAGGCCCCGGGGCAGCGGCTAAGCGAGCATAGAAAGAGCTAAGTGGAAGGCAGAAGTGGCAGCGCTTCCCTCGCTGTGCAGGGCAGATAACGTTGCAGCGGATAGTGATAGCAAGGAAGCTTAAGGAGGCAGAGACGATGTGGAAAATCGCCATTATTGATGATGAGCGCCAGGTCCTCCAGGGGATGAAGCGGGCGATCCCATGGGATGAGCTGGATGCAGAATGGGCCGGGGAAGCACTTAACGGGGAGGATGGCCTGGAGATGATCCGCGCAGCCTGTCCGGATATTGTGATCACCGATATCTATATGCCTGTGATGAGCGGCCTTACGATGATGGAGCATCTGAGGAAGGAAGGCTTCAAGGGCAAGATCATTATTTTGAGCGGATATTCAGACTTTGAGCATGCCAGGCAAGCACTCAGGCTTCAAGTAAGTGACTATGTCTCCAAGCCGATCAGTCTGCCGACGCTTAAGTCGATACTGGGCAAGATCATTGAGGAGCTGATCAAGGAGGAGGAGGAGCGGATCAGACAGGGGGAGCTTGAGCTGAAGATGCTGCTGTATGAGCCCTTTGTCGAGAAAGAATGGGTTCGTTCCGCAGCAGTCGGCACCTTGGACCCCTCTTACCGGAACAATACCCACCTGCCGCCTTCTTATCAGTATTGGCTGGAACGCAAGCATGCCACCATCGGTATTGAGCTGATCCGCGATGAGCGGGCCAGTTCCTTCTCTGTCTCCGACTGGAATCTGTTTCGCTTTGCCGTCAGCAATATTGCCTGTGAGGTTGCGCGCAGGTTTTTCACGGACATGGAATATACAGAGCTGAACAGCTATAGGGCATTATTAATTATTCATCCCGGGGAAGAATGTGCGGAGCAGCTGGAAGAGCTTGGAACCCGGCTGATCGATAGCATCAGCTCATACCTGAGGCTGGTAATACGTATCGGAATCGGGAGCCTGAAGGATACGTGGATGAAGATCCCCGAATCGACGGAAGAGGCCTTCCGTGCGATGGATCAGGGAGCCTTGCGGATGAATCCGGCTTATGAGGTGTATCGATACCGGGAGAGCAGCAGCAGCGGGCAGGAGAGGGGGGCTTTGTTTCCGGTCAAGTTCTCCTATAAGCTGGCCGCTGCGATGAAGGCTACACAGGAAGCCGAAGCGCAGCAGCTTGTAAGCGAATATGTCACCGAGCTGCAGAAACAGCAAGGGGTCTCCGCCGGCTACGTGCAGATGCTTGGCAGTGAACTGTGGGGGATCATAACCTACTCGCTGTATGAATCGGGACTGGTGCTGGATGATCTGTTCACCAATGACCAGATTGCCAAAGAGATCGGCAATCTGGCAGTGCCCGACCAGCTGGCAGGCTGGTTGTCCGCCAAAATAACCGCGATCTGCGCCAGCCGGCAATGGAAAGGCAGCAGTAAACACAGGCAGGTTGTTGACTTCATGACCAGTTACATTCATGAGCACTATGCGGAAGAGCTTACGCTGGCCGATCTGTCAGACAAGGTATATATCTCGCGGAATCATCTGTCCATTATATTCAAGAATATTACCGGTGAAACCTTCAACAATTACCTGACCCGGGTGCGGATTGAGAAAGCAAGAGAGCTGTTAATGGAACGGAAGATGCTGGTCTACGAAGTGGCGGAAAGGGTGGGCTACAAAAACATTCCTTACTTCAGCACACTGTTCAAGAAAATTACCGGCATGAACCCTACAGAGCTGATCAACTAAGTAAAGAGTAAATGTAACATTTGGAAATTCGGGAGCGTGAGAGATTATGATTCGCATAGCTATAATCGGTACGGGTTCAATAGCGGCTGTTCATCTGCAGGCCTTCACCATGTTTGCAGACCGCTGCACAGTAGTTGCGCTGGCGGACAACAAGGAAGAGCGGGCTAATGCGCTCCGGGACCGATTCCGGCTGGAGAGCAGGTTTGTACAGGATTACCGCGAATTGCTTAACGATGAGGAAGTGGATATGGTGTCCATCTGCACACCCCCTCATTCCCATGCGCAGATTGCTGCCGACTTCCTGCGGGCCGGCAAGCATGTGCTGGTGGAGAAGCCTATGGCACTGTCGCTTGAAGAGTGCGACCGCATGCTGGCTGCGGCGGCTGAATCGGGCCGTATCCTGTCCGTCGTCGGACAGAACCGTTTCCTGGATTCCAACAGGAGATTGAAGGCTACACTGGACTCCGGATTATTGGGCAGGATTGTACATGCCCAGGCGGATTCCTTCTGGTGGAGAGGGCAGAGCTACTATGATGTATGGTGGAGGGGAACCTGGGAGGCAGAAGGGGGAGGCTCGACGCTGGGTCATGGAGTACATCAAATGGATCTGCTGCTGTGGATGATAGGTATGCCGGAGACGGTTCAGGCAGTCATCCGGAATACCTCGCATGACAAGTCGCAGCTGGAGGATCTGTCAATCGCCATTCTGTCTTATCCGGGAGGCGGCTTGGCCCAGGTTACCAGCTCCATCGTTCATCACGGAGAAGAACAGCAGCTGGTGTTCCAGGGGGAGAAGGCGCGTATCTCTGCACCCTGGAAGGTGTATGCCTCTTCTTCGCGGGACGATGGATTTCCGGAGCGGAATACCGGGCTGGAGGAAGAGATCGAGCGGTATTACAGCAGCATAGGCCCTCTGCAATATACGGGACATGCCGGACAAATTGACGATATGCTGAAGGCGATGGAGGAACCGGCGCGGCGTGTTCTGATTGACGGGCATGAAGGAAGGAAGACGCTGGAGCTGGTCACCGCCATCTATGAAGCCTCGGTAACCGGGCGGCCGGTAACTCTTCCAATAACTAAGGACAGTATGCTGTATACGAGGGACGGTATTCTCGCCAATGCCCCGCGGTTCCCTCTCGGCAGCTGATAAGGGAGGTAAGATTATGACAGTGAAATTCAGCATTATCGGCGGAGCGGGCTTCCGCGCACAATATTTCCTCAGAATCGCCCGTTCCTTGCCGGAACGCTTTCAGATTAGCGGGCTTGTGGTAAGGGATGCTGCCAAAGGCAGAGCCATGGAAGAAGCATGGGGAGTTCAGACTTACCGTTCTCTTGAAGAACTGCTTACGAGCGAAACCCCGGATTTCGTGCTTGTCTCGGTCAGCGGCCGGGCCTCTCTGGATTATTTGTACCGCCTGGCAGAGAGAGGCATCCCGGCGTTGACGGAGACGCCGCCTGCCGCAAGTCTGGAGGAGCTTGAGCAGCTGCACAAGGAATTGACTGCACACGGTGCACGGGTTCAAGTAGCCGAGCAGTATCCCTATCATCCGGTGCAAGAGGCGCGGCTGTCGCTGATCCGTTCGGGCAGACTCGGACGGATCACGGAAACGACGGTGTCTGTTTCGCATATGTATCATGGAGCAAGCCTGATCCGCAGGATGCTTGGGCTCGGTTTCGAGGAAGCTAACATTAGAGCCATGCGATTCGGGTCCTGCTGGATTAACGGCCCTACCCGCAGCGGTCCTCCGGCTGAGGACAAGCTGATTCCTCTGCAAAGAGATCTGGCCTGGCTGGATTTCGGAGACCGGCTGGGGATTTACGACTTCACCAAAGATCAGCACCGTTCCTGGACCCGTTCGAATCACCTCTCCGTGCGCGGAGAAACGGGAGAAATCTTCGATAACCGTGTGCTGATTCAGCAGGACAACCTGGTGCCGCTTCAGCTGGAGCTGAAGCGCATCAACAAGGGGGAACAGGAGAATGCCGAAGGCTATTATCTTCAAGGGATAATCTGCGGGGAACAATGGCTCTACAACAATCCGTTTACCCCTGCAAGACTGTACGATGATGAGATCGCGATTGCGGCTTGCCTGGACAAGATGTCCGCCTATGCCACCGGAGGTCCCGGATTCTATGGACTGGACGAGGCTTCACAGGACGTGTACCTCGGGCTGATGATTGAGCAGGCAATACAGACCGGTGATACCGTGAGAACTGAGCGGCAGTGCTGGGCGATTGAGAAGTAGCACGGGTTAACTTGATTCAACCCAATAAGAGATTTCCTTGCGCGGGTGTCGTAGCAATTTCCGCCCTGCGGGAATCTCTTCGTATTTTTAGGTCTGCCAGAAACTTCTGGTTGGCCTATTTATTTGTGTTTTTAACACTGGTAAGACGCCTCGTTCTTAGCAAAGTACTTAAGAGTGAAGAGAAATCTGCGGTTAATCCAAAATTTTATATTAAATTTACAATTTCAAAGGAATAATTATCCAGAATAAGATATAATATGATCTGTGTTATATTTCTCATTTAATAAGATGTGGAGGTTGAAATGATGAGGAGAACTGTCGATAAATGCATCCGTCTCTCTTTAATCGGAATCCTTGTTGCGGGTGCAGCCAGTCTGGGGGTAAGTACTACGAAGGCCTATGCAGCAGATTATGCAGCGGATAACTTCACCTTGGCAGCAGGGAATAGCTCTGCCTTGTCCGTGACTCTGTTCGCTCAGCCGCCATGGCCGCCCAATGTAACTGCGGATGATGTTGCGAACACCATTACAGGTGCGAACGAGAAGATGGAGTATTCCAGCGATGAGGGCTTGAATTGGACTGCCTATGATCCAGTCAACCCGCCGGTCTTCTACGGTGCGGTAACGGTGCTGGTGCGGATAGCTGGAGACAGCGTGAATTACATTCCGGCAGGGTTCATCACAACGCTGACTTTTACGCCGGATTAATATCAGCTCCCCATCTAGTTCAACGCGAGACCCTCAAGTTCGACGCTTATTGGAACAGACTTCTGCGATACCGGAGCCATAAGGTGATAATGCTCTACCCAAAGAGATTGGCAGGCTTTATCTGCTGATCTCTTTTTTTGCGGAGTAAGCAAGGATTTAGCCTTAGAAATTACTGCCTCAAGCACCATATCCCTAATCCGCAGCGGTTGCTATAATGTGGAAGCAGAGGATAAATTAAAATATATTCACGAAAGGATAGATCAGATTGAGAACAATCAAACTGGTGGTTGCCGGACTGATTGCGGGTACGATTGCGGGTGCCGTCACACCGGATTATCCGGTTAGAGCGGATTCAGTGAGCTATGAGGAAACAGCGGATGACAATGACACGGGAGTCACCTCTCCTATTTTCCCGGATATTCAAGGTCATTGGTCGGAGCGGTGGGTACGCTGGGCGCTGGGGAATCAGTATATAACCGGTTATTCAGACCTGACTTTCCGGCCGGACCAGCCGATTACGGAAGCTGAATTTCTGAAGGTGTACTATCTCTCCTTCGGCTATCCGAAGGCAACGATCTTTGGGGAAGAGTGGACCGCTGGACCTTATCGAATGGCGAAAAATTGGAAGCATCCCATCCCGGGTCTTCAGGACCCCCAGGCACAAGCTGCGCCTATAACCAGACAGACAGCTGCGCAGTTCATAGCCTCTGCTCTGGGCAAAAACTATAGTGATAGGGATTCCATTATTTTTCTGCTTGGAAATCAGATGCTTCCGCTTCCGGAAGAGCCTACTGTGGAGGGATTCAAGGGGAACGCAACGTTAACCCGGGCAGAGGCGTTGGAGTGGATCAGGATGTTGAAGCTGAAAGGAAATATATTGAAACCCCGGCCGCAGGAGCTGTCAGACCCAGGGGTGCTACCCCCATTACCGGACAAGGGTACGGGAATAAAGGATTTCACAGCGGTACCTGTTACTGAGGCGGATTTCGGGATAGGTGATCCGGGCGGGAAGCTCATTATGGAATGGAACAGCCCGAGGTCTCTGGTTGAACAATATTATGGAGCCTCCACTGAACAAGATGTGTTTAACAATGAGATGTATAAGGGTGTATTTGTCCATTATGATTCGTCAGGCAAGATGGATTCATGGTCGGTAAAAGCAGACGAAGACGCTGGGGAACCGGCTTTGACCGCTACCTTGCAGCATATCCGGCCCGGAGTAAGTACGCTGGAGGATGTACTGAAGGCGTATGGTACATATGCAGAAGTAAGCAACACATATGGAGTTATTCTAAGCTACACATTTGAGAATATGGACGGGGTGTTGATCCCGCGCCTGCTTCCAGGCGATAGGGTCAACTCCGATAGAGGATATGTCATGGCGTTTAGCTTCGATGAGGAGACGTTAAAAGTAACACATATGAAATTATCTACGCTCCAGCGGGCCATATACCCTGACGATAACTGATCAGCGATTCCGGCTGTTACCGGAGGCCGACGAGTTCATTGACGCCGGGAAGCAGCAAGAACTATAATCTATAAAACGGATGAAGCACATCCCGTACCCATGATTTTTGGGTGCGGGATTTTTTGTGTGCATTACTCCGCCAGAAACTATAGGTTCTGGAGTCTACGCCGAGCAACCGGGCAATCAAAGAAGACAAGGCTCCTCTTTGCGGGGGGCGGGGGATTTTGCAGAGGAGGAATAGAGGAATGGGGTTCGCTGAAGAGCATCACCAATGGCTGGAGTATCACAAGAAACGGAGAACCGGGGAACGTCTGGACCGGCTGGAACGGGGACACCGGCATGGTGAGCAAATGTTTGTGGAGCGGGTGTGGTGGCCGATTTTTGGTAATATGGACGATCTTCACCCGGAGTATGAGGTAGCGGATTGGCGGGGAAGACCTTATTTTGTTGACTTTGTATGGAAGCCGGGTCAGGTTAAGGTAGCTATTGAGGTGAAAGGGTACGGGCCGCATGTTCAGAATACAGACCGGACCCGCTACCGCCAGGAACTTAACAGGGAAACGTATCTGCAAATTGCCGGGTACCGTGTGGTTGCGATCCCTTATGATGATTTGGAGTCTGCACCGGAGCTGACAATTTCTCTGCTGAAAGCCTTACTTACCCCATGTTTGTTGAAAAATACGGATGAAGGAAGCCGGCAATATACGAGGATAGAGTTGGATATTCTGCGGATTGCCAGCCGTAAGAACGGGTTCCTCCGGCCAGTGGAGGTGGTGAACGAACTTGCGATTGATCAACGTACAGTAAAGAAATATATGAATTCTCTATGTGAAAAAGGTAAGTTTAAACCTGTGTTGGTGCAGGGGGGCAACAGAGTGTGCCGGTATGAGCTTATTCCATCTTTTATGGACATAGAGTTATGGTAGAGTACTAACGCTAGAGGGATAAATCCCACTAATGCCGCTCTAACGGGGCGAAATGCTGGAATTAGAGGGATAAATCCCACTAATTCCGCCCCAACGGGGCGAAATGCTGGAATTAGAGGGATAAATCCCACTAATGCCGCTCTAACGGGGCGAAATGCTGGAATTAGAGGGATAAATCCCACTAATGCCGCTCTAACGGGGCGAAATGCTGGAATTAGAGGGATAAATCCCACTAATGCGGTGCGACCCCCTTATCCCGGAGTCCTCCGTATAAAATCAGTACTTGTTGTAGATATGCTCTTTATTTCGCTTTTTCTCTCGGCCAGAAGAAGCGGGAGCGGTCTTCTAGGGTCAGCACCCACTCTGCAAAGGTAGCTGGCGGCAGGTTACGAAGGCTCGTATGCATTCTGCGATTGTTGTAAAAGTCCATGTACCGGTCCACCGCTTCATAGGCCTCTTCGAACGTTTCGAATGCCTCTTTGCGGAACAAATCCCGATCGATATTACTGTGGAATGATTCAATAAAAGCATTTAAATCCGGCGTTCGAGGCGGAATACGTTCATGGGTCATTTCCCAGCTTTCACACATGTCGCCAAACAGGTGGCTGACGAACTGTGGGCCGTTGTCGGTGCGGATCACAGGGCGTGCGCTGTCAGGGGCGCAGTGATGCTCCATGGCGCGCGCCAGCGTCTGGCAGGCGTGCTTGGCCTCACACGACGATCCCCGGTGGTAGCCGACGATGACGCGGGTAAACACATCGATAATGCTCAGGACAAAGAAATGCCGGTCACGTCCCTCCACATACCCGTATTTAATGTCCATCTGCCAGAGCTGGCCCGCTCCTGTAATGACTCGGTTCTCCGGCAGCTTCCGGGGATGCTTAAAGCGCTTCTGACGCTGGGGCTGCAGGATATCCAGCGCCTGACACAGCCGGTAGCTTTTCTTGTGATTGAGCTTCAACCGGTGCTGGTTCCACAAGCACTTGGCCAGGAGTTTGTACCCGTACACGTGCTCTTCTCCAGCGATTAATTCCAGCAGCCATTCCTGGATCTCCTCGTCACTAATCTTTTCCCCAGACTCGTTAAAGGAGTAGCCTGGCTGGGGTCTTCCACGCCCCCCTTGAACGGCCTTTGGGGACAGTGACCTGCGTTTCTTA
Organism: Paenibacillus sp. FSL R10-2736; assembly: GCF_038000245.1. Lineage (NCBI taxonomy): Bacteria > Bacillati > Bacillota > Bacilli > Caryophanales > Paenibacillaceae > Paenibacillus > Paenibacillus sp. FSL R10-2736. The sequence continues at coordinate 5,685,901 of NZ_JBBOBN010000001.1, read as the reverse complement.
CGGTCGTAGTACGTGGACTCTGCTAGCCCCATGAGACGCAGTACCAAAGCTGCTGTATTCCCCTGCTTAATGAACATGTCGGCTACCTCGATTTTTTCGGATAAGCAGGGGTTGGCTTTTTTAGCAGTTCACGCAGAATCTCAATCTCTAACTCCTTTTCGCCGAGTATCTTGACGGCCTTCTCGTATTTCTGCTCCACTTCCAGGAGGCGCTTCAGTTCCTCCACCTGCTCCTGGGGATACGGATGATCTTGTTCCCCATGGGCCTCTCGGTAATCTCTCACCCACTGATTCACCGTCGCTGGGGTCACCCCATATTTTCGGGCAACCACCGCTGCCTTAATGCCAGACAACACCTCTTGCGCTGCCTTCTCTCTTGTTCCTGTTAAGTTTCCCATTGTGTTCATCCTCCTCCTGTATTCAGTCTACATTTTTATGGGGGAGGACTCCAACTTCATTAGGGGGCTGTGGAGAATGCCGCTCCAAGTGGGCGAAAGGCTGAAATTAGAGGGATAAATCCCACTAATGCCGCTCCAACTGGGCGAAAGGCTGAAATTAGAGGGATAAATCCCACTAATGCCGCTCCAAGTGGGCGAAAGGCTGGAATTAGAGGGATAAATCCCGCTAATTCTGCCAAAAACGGGCGTCAGATGGCACTGAGGAGCAACTGCTCCGCCGCTGCCCTCCTCTTCCCCCGCTCTCCCCGCTTACTCCCCCGCAACCGGCAGCTTGATCGTAAACGCCGAGCCTTGCCCCGGCTCGCTGCGCACCTCAATGGTTCCCTTGCTTAAGCTGATGATGCGCGCGGTCAGCGGCAGGCCGAGGCCGTTGCCTCCGGCGGCGCGGGCGGGGTCGCCCTGGTAGAATTTCTCGAAGATATGCTTACGCACCTTCGGAGTCATGCCGATCCCGGTGTCGGAGATCATTACGGAGATCCAGGAGCTGTCCGCTTGAATGGAGACCGAAATTTCCCCGCCCTCCGGTGTGAATTTGATCGCATTGCCAAGCACATTGAGCCACACCTGCATCATCAGCTCTTCATTTCCATAATAGCGCTGCTCCTCCAGGTCGAGATTAAGATTAAGCTGCTTGGCAGACCAGAGGGACTCCAGCAGCAACAGCGCCTGGCGGAGCTGCTCATCCAGAGGGTATTCAGCCAGCTCGGTAAGCATTTCCTGATTTTCGAGCTTGGATATTTTGAGGATATTGCCGGATAGATTGGACAGCTGACGTGAGCTCTCGATGATCATCCCGGTGTATTCGTCATGCTCCTCTTTGCTCAGGTTCTCTTCCTGCAGAAGCATGGCGTAGCCTTCGATAGCTGCAATAGGGGTCTTGAACTCATGAGACACATTGACAACGAAATCATTCCGCAGGGTCTCGATGCTGCGCAGCTCCTGGACCATGAGATTGAAGTGATGTGCCACCTCACTGATCTCATTGACGCGGTGCGACTCATTCAAATAGATGTCGAAGTTGCCGCCTGCGATCTCCTTGGCCGCTTTGCTGAAGTCCGTAATCGGGGACAATATTTTGCGGCCTACCATAATGCTGATGGTGGTCCCGATGACCAGACTGAATAACACCATAGTCAGAATAGGCGGAAAGGGGTTCCCGTGCTCCCAGGTGTTATTTTCTACCCGGAAATACAGGAAAGCCAGCACAGCCATAATGAAGACAAACGACAGAATGATGATAAATACCATGGATACAAAATACCACCACAGGCCGCTGTTTTTGCCGCTCCTCATCCCCGTTTCACCGCCTTATAGCCAAGTCCCCTGACGGTGACGATTTCAAAATCAGCGCTATCCCTGAATCGCTCACGCAGGCGGTTAATATGAACCACCACCGTATGCTCATCGGATTCGGAATCCATTCCCCATATTTCATCCATCAGCTGCTGCTTGGTGAAGATTTTATTCGGATAAGAGATCATTTTGTAGAGGAGATAGAATTCCTTCTGCGGAAGCAGGATACTCTCAGGCCCCTGAATTACAGTTAACGTATCATAATCCAGCACGGTTTCTCCCCATTCGATTTTGCGCTCGCTGATGATTTTGGCCCGGCGCAGCAGTGCCCCGACACGCAGGATCATCTCATTCACATTGATCGGCTTGACCATATAATCATCGATCCCGACGAGGAAGCCCTGCTGCTTATCGGCAAAATTCTCCCGTGCGGTCACCATAAGAATGGGAAGCTGCTGATTGTTGTCCCTAAGCGTCCGCGTCAGCTCGAAGCCATCCATCCGGGGCATCATAATATCGCAGATAATCAGATCAATATATTCCTTATCCAGCACGTCCAGCGCATCCTCGCCATTCACGGCCGGCAAGGCCTGGTATCCGTTTCTGGTGAGCACGGTACAGAAGAGCTGGCGTAACTTGGCATCATCCTCAACCACAAGAATATTAAACATAAGGTCTCCTCCTGGAACGGTCCATGTTATTCAACGTATAGCTTGTTTATATATGGTTTTGGGTTCCCCGCAAAGTACCGGAGTAACCCTCGAAGCCAAAGCACCACTTTGTGGGGTTATTTTAGTATACCTCATCAAGATCAAGCCAGTCTCAACTGGGAGTTTAGGTTTAGTTTATATTGGGCGGCTATACTGGGGTACAGTAAGACTAGAAGATTTCAGAGAGACTAATGATTACAGGGATGGAAAGGGAGATTGGACAATGCTGCAATTAAAAAACATCACCAAGAGCTACAAGACCGGCGAATTTACACAGGTTGCACTGGATAAAGTGAATCTCAATTTCAGGGAAAGTGAATTCGTCGCGATTCTCGGCCAAAGCGGCTCGGGCAAGACCACGCTGCTGAATATCGTCGGCGGGCTCGATCAGTATGACAGCGGAGAGCTGATCATCAACGGCCAATCGACAGAACGCTTCAAAGACAGCGAGTGGGATGCGTACCGTAATAATAGTGTCGGCTTTATTTTTCAAAGCTATAATCTGATCTCACATCTGAGCATTACAGACAACGTGGAGATGGGGATGACGCTCAGCGGGATAGCTTCAGCCGAGAAGCACCGCAAGGCGCTTGAAGTACTGGAGAAGGTTGGACTGAAGGATCATGTGCACAAAAAGCCGAATCAGCTGTCAGGCGGACAGATGCAGCGTGTAGCAATTGCCCGTGCGCTGGCGAACAATCCGGACATTATCCTGGCGGATGAGCCTACAGGCGCCTTGGATTCAGAGACCAGTGAGCAGATCATGGAGCTGATCAAGACCATTGCGGAGGATAAGCTGGTGATCATGGTTACCCATAATCCGGAGCTGGCAGAGAGCTATGCAGACCGCGTCATCCGCTTCTCGGACGGTCATGCGATCTCGGACAGCAATCCGCTGGCCACGCAGAAGACCTCAAGTGCGTATAAGCTGAAGCAAACGAGCATGAGCTTTTTCACAGCACTGAAATTATCCGGTAAAAATATCGCCACCAAGAAATGGCGTACGGGGTTGACCGCTTTTGCCTCAAGTATCGGAATTATTGGCATCGCGCTGATCCTGTCCTTGTCCAACGGCTTCGATAAACAGATCAGCTCGTATGAAACCGGGGCCTTGTCCAACTTCCCGATCTCTATTAACCAGACGGCGATTAATTTGCAGAATGCAGGTCCTCCGGGTCAAGAGTCAACGGAACTTACCTCATATCCGGCAGATAAAAAGCTCTATCCGTATGACCCCACCGTGAATTCAGCAATGCATACGAATGTGCTGACCCCGGAGTATATCGAGTATCTGGATGGAATCGATCCGAAGCTGATTGACGGCGTCTCTTATACCCGTACCGTGAATATGAACTGGCTGGTTATGGATGGGGACAAGGCAACCACGCTGGATAAAAGCAATATCACTGTAGCCCCATATCCAAGCAAACAGGGCAGTGCCTCGGGAAGCTATCTGGAGCAGTACTATGACCTGCTGGAAGGATCATTTCCCACAGAGAAGACCGATCTTGTGCTCATCGTGGATGAATACAACCGTCTGACCGATGCAGCAGTGGATGCTCTGGGGCTGGATTATGAAGCGGAGAGCATCAATCTGAGCGATCTTGTCGGAACTCAATTGAAGCTGGTAATGAACAATGATTATTATAAGAAAAATGGTGAGCAGTTTGTTGTCAATGGAACAGCTGCTGATCTGACCGGTCTCTACAACAGTCCTAATGCCGTGACGCTGAACATTGTTGGTGTTCTCCGCGGGCAGGAAGGTTCCAGCATTTCTACGCTGTCTCCCGGCATTGTCTATTCCGATGAGCTGGCCGCAACGTTCATTGCCGATGCACAGAAATCTGAGATTGTACTTGCACAGGAAGCCGCAGATATCAATGTGTTGACAGGGCAGGCCTTGTCAGAAGGGGTAGCCGGCATGGCTTCGAGTGGTGCAATGGGCGGTTCTCCCCTCATGAACGCTGGTATGGCAGCAGCAGGCAGTTTGGCTTCCTTGACTAAAGACGATGCACTTGCCGCTCTGGGGGCAACTGAAATTCCAAGCGCAGTCTCGCTGTACCCGATTGATTTCAGTGCCAAAGAATCCGTTACAGCCTATCTGGACAAATGGAATGAAGGGAAGGCAACGGAGGATCAGGTGCAGTATACCGATCTGGCGGCTATTGTCACCAACATTTCCGGCGGGATTATGGACGGAATTACGATGGTGCTGATTGCTTTTGCAGCAATTTCCCTGGTGGTGTCACTGATTATGATCGCGATTATCACGTACATCTCCGTTATGGAACGGACGAAGGAGATCGGCGTACTGCGTGCGCTGGGGGCCCGCAAGAAGGATATTACACGGGTCTTCAATGCCGAGACCTTCATTATCGGGGCTTGCTCGGGGATTCTGGGGATCGGAATTACCTATCTGCTGACCATTCCGGTTAACGCGATTCTGTATAACCTGACCGAGCTGAAGAATGTGGCTCAGCTTAACCCGCTGCATGCGCTCATTCTAGGCGTGATCAGCGTCCTGCTGACCATGCTCGGCGGTGCGATTCCGGCCAAGATGGCAGCGAAGAAGGACCCGGTTGCTGCACTGCGCAGTGAATAACCAGGCTTAGTCCTGAGCCATCTGAATGAAATGCTGAAGAACCAAGGGAATCCGTTCCTTTGGTTCTTTGTGCGTTAATTGCCATTAATCACAGACAAGTAAGAAGTGTATGGGATAAAATAACATAAATGAGAGTTATTCAAGTGCACAGGAGGGATCGAATGAAAACGAGAAATATCATCCAAATCATTGCGTGTTTTGTTGGACTGGCGGCTGTGATTACAATGCATGATATGTTCAAGAATCAGAATCTGAGGATAGTGTTGTCTTTAGCCGTCGCTGTTGCCGCTGCCTACCTCATTTCAAGAAGCGCCATTCCGAAGCAGGTATCCGCCAGAACCATGAACGTGGTATTAGCGTCATTTTTTGTATTTACTTGTCTGTATCATATCCTACTCTCCGCAGCATTAGGGCAGAGTATATTCGCTAATTACTTTTGGGGTTTCTTATGCGTGATCTATTTGCTGGCCTGGCTGCGTGTCCGGCAAGACCAGAAGGGCTAACTGCCGGGCTCTGCTTAAACCGATCAGCCAGGAAACGGATTACTCCGCAGAAGGCAGCTGGGCGCGCGTGGACTTCTTTTTGTTAATCTCCTTGGACAGCTCTAAATGCTGCTGGGAGATTTTTTTGAGTTCTGCCTGTAATTTGGTGATCCGGCTCATTTTGCTGCTAAGTGCGCTGGGGGAAGTGCTTAATTTGCAGTCTTTTTCGATCTGGGTAATTTTGAGCCGGGTCTTGTGGGTCTTCTTCTGTAGCTCTGCTATACCCGATTCCATCTCTGTGATTTCCTGATTTAAGCGGTTAAGCATAGATTTCGTGAAGCTAATAGCCATCCGGGCACCTCTTACTCTTCTTCTATAATGTATAGCCAAGATATTATTGTACTACAAGCGTTTGGTTTATGCGAGGAGGCAGGCAGTAACGGTTGTGCCGTCCATAAAAAAAGGGGCTATCCCAAGCAGCCATTTCATGGCTTTTGGGATAGCCCCTTTTGCATAACCTAGACTTCCTTGGCAACAACCGTCTTCAGCTTCATTTCGGGTTCTTTCTCCGAGGCCTGGCCTACCTTCTTGATGAAGAAGGAGAGCAGCAGGCCGATGATGCCGATACCCACGATGACCAGATACGCATCATTGATCCCCTGGATGGTAGCTGCTGTAATCATGTGTTCTTTGGTGTCTTGCACGCCACTTACCATCATATCCTTCATGTGGGTAGTGGTACGGCTGGTCATTACGGTAACCAGCAGGGAAGTACCCACAGCGCCAGCCACTTGTCTTACAGTATTCGAGATGGCTGTACCATGCGAATTAAGCTTGGATGGCAGCTGGTTCAGCCCGAGGGTCTGAATCGGCATGAGCAGCAGCGCCATTCCGATCCGGCGTCCGGTGGACATGAGCATCAGAAAGGCATAGCTTGTCGAGTCGGTCAGATTCACGAAGCTCAGGGTAGCGAGGATCGTGATCAGCAGGCCGATAATGGCCAGCCATTTCGCTCCGAAGCGGTCAAACAGCTTGCCGGTAACCGGCATGAGCAGGCCCATAATGACTGCGCCGGGAAGCAGCAGCAGGCCGGATTCCATCGCTGTGAAGCCGCGTGCGTTCTGCAGGTAGAGCGGCAGCAGCATCATATCTGCATACATCACAATCGTAACCATGACACTGATAACAGTGGTCAGGGAGAACATATTATATTTGAAGGCCCGCAGATCCAGCAGCGGGCTATCCGAAGCCAGCTGTCTCCATACGAACAAGCCGAGGGAAATCACACCTGCAGCAAGCGACAACAGCACCTCTGCGCTCGACCAGCCTGCGCTGGCCGCCCGGCTGAAGCCGTACAGCAAGGTTCCGAATCCGATGGTGGACAAGGCCACGCTGGTTAAGTCGACCTTTGGATAAGAACGCTCTGCTACATTTCTCAGATAAATAAATCCGCATACGATAACGATGACTGTGAGTGGAAGCATGCCGTAGAACATAGTCTCCCAAGAGTAGTGTTCCATAATATATCCGGCCAGAGTAGGGCCGATCGCCGGGGCGAAGATAATGGCGAGCCCGACCATACCCATGGCGGCGCCTCTTTTCTCACGCGGGAACAGGGTTAAAATGACATTGGTCAGCAGCGGCATGATAATACCGGCACCGGCTGCCTGAATCATACGTCCGGTAAGCAGAATCGGGAAGCTTGTCGCCATAGCGGAAACGACCGTTCCTGCGAAGAAGATAAACATAGATGCCTGGAACAGCTCACGTGTAGTGAAACGCTGCATCAAATAAGCTGTGATTGGAATCAGTACACCGTTAACCAGCATATACCCGGTGGTCAGCCACTGGGCCGTTGCAGCCGTGATGTTGAAGTCATGCATTAACTCCGGTGTGGCAACGCTCATTATCGTCTGATTCAGTGTGGCCAGAAAGGCACCGAGAATCATTACGAAAAGAATAGGTCCCTTTTTGATGGAACTGTCTTTAATGTCTGTCTTGTTACTCACTATTCTCCATCCTTTCAAATCGCCGAATCATGGACTAAATTTACAGTGTGTTGTATAGTTTACAATGTATAAAGTAGATTATAGATGAAATTTTCATGTAATCAAGCAACGATTTCTGAAAAACTGTATATTAGTTTACGATTAAGACATTAATGTAGTTTATATAGGTGATAAACGACATTTTATTGAAAAGTGTAGTCTGCGATTTGAACGTTGAAGAATGGAGTGGTTAAAATGACGAAAGCTCCCCCGCACACGGACCCTCGTGTCCTGCGTACACGCCAATTGCTGAGAGATGCTGTAATTGATCTGATGGAAGAAATGAGCATTGAGAAAATTACGGTCAACCGTATCGCGGAACGGGCCAAAATTAACCGGGTGACCTTCTATCTGCATTACCGGGATATCCCCGATATGATGGAGAAGATGGCGGATGATATGGCCGAGGACGTGCTTCAAGTGGTAAGCGGTTATATGGGGAATCCGGAAGCGGCAGAAGGAGAACAATGGCCGATGCTGGAGCGCCTGCTGACGCATATTGCGGAGAATGCCAAATTCTATAAAATTGTGCTAACGTCGCGGAAGAGTACGATATTCACCGATCGTCTGTTCAGGCTGATGGCGGATATCATTTCCACCCGGGTGGAGAGAAGATTGGCTACCCGCAATGCTTCTGAAGTAACGGTTCAGAAGGATATTGCCGTATGGTACGGCTCAGCAGCCCTTATCGGTACGATCATCGCCTGGCTCCGGGAGGATATGCCGTATTCGCCGCAGTATCTGGCCAAACAGATCACTTCGCTGCGTTCAAGTTAAGGAAGGTCCATCGGTCCAAGAACCGCCAATTCATTCCGCATATATATAGTAGATATCACTGTGCATCGCGAATCTATTGATATGAGGTGGTTCCAAGTGAAGAGGCAGACAGGTCCAAAACGGAAAAGGGTGCTTCCTGCAAAGCGCCAGACTGTGCCCGGAGTGAAACGCAGAATAAAGGCTCAGACCGTCGAATTCGCGGTGTTTGGCGACAGCCATGTGGGATACGGAAACAGCTTGAGTATTTTTAAAAGTCTTTTGCCCAAAGCAGTGAGCAGCGGCAATAAGCGCTTTTTCATCTTTGGCGGAGATAATGCACAGGCAGGAGCGGATCACGGGAACAATGCGAACGCGTATTACAAAGACTTCAAAGATACAGTAACAAGCACACTTGGAAGCATCCCGTATAAGGCCTCTATAGGAAATTGGGAGGCAAGCACCCGGTCCCTATTTACACAATACTTGGGGGCGGTTACCGGACAGATGAATTTCCCGGGCACACAGGGGAAGGTGAAATATGTATGGCTTGATTGTGCTCTGGGACAATTCACTCCGGCAAGTATCACTCTGCTGCGCAATCTGGATGACCGCTATTTCTATATTATTGATTTCCACTGGCCGCTAAGAGTGCAGGGAATTACGGTTGAATCCAGTCATGTGCTCAGCGCTGCGGAGACATCAAGGTTCTTCTCGGCGATTCCGGTAAAAGCCAGAGACAGGGTCCTGGCTATCTTCACACATCATGGACATAAATTCTACCGGAAGCTTAGCAATATTAATCCGGGATACCCACGGACGAAATTCTTCGTCTGCGGCTGCTCCGGGGATTATAAATGCAAGCCGGATGGAAACATGGGTTACTATAATGCCAAATTAACCAGCAGCGGCTCGGGATATAAAGTCGACGCGTATATTGCACACTGAGTCTGTTCCGGCTCCAGATTATATTTTGAATCGAAGAGCTACCGGGCGATGATCAGCGAGATGAAGATATATAGAAGAGAATTTCGATAATCCCGATCTTTCGCTTAAGCATCTAAGCGACCGGTTCCAGATCTCGGGCAAATATGCCAGCCATTTGTTCAAAGAGGAATTCGATATGAAATTCGTCGATTTCCTGACCCAGCTGCGGAACTAGAGCAAGTACCGGATGAAGCCGGGAGCGGAAGATTAAGACAACAGAAGAGGGGCCCGGTGCATCGCATTTAAGGCTATAACCAGCCAGCCAAGTGCCAATCCATAGGTAATGGGAGAAGTCGTGTGCCTTATATAATTTGCTGATAATGAGGCCCTCTCAAGTTGACGACTGGAGAATTGTTGTATATTTTGCAACTCTAGTCCGCAGATGCCGGAGTATTTGAGCTGATTGTTGTACGAAATACAAGAATTGTTTCATTAATCAGCTTGGATGGCGAGAATTGCTGCATTTCGTACAACATTCCCGCTTACGGCCGTATTGACGGGCAGAATGTTGTATTCTATGCAGGAATTCAGATTGGCTCATTACTTTTGTCGGCAGTCACTGGGTCTCCGGCACATCCGGAGGGTTAAGTCGGTGATTCTTGCGGACAGTCACTTGAAGTCCAGGGATTCGCTGCTCTGAAGAGCAAAGTCTGTTGTCATTTACCGTGAAACTTCTCTGTGCCAGGCTTGACAGCCCTTTCATGGTTTGGGTATGGTAGTCTGGTCAGAATAGAAGGAGGTATAGCCTGATGTCAGGATTGCTTGGGAATCACTTCATTACGCAGATTGGAATTCTGGTGAATGATATCGAGAAGGTAAGCGCGGCATATGCGGACTTCTTTGGTATCGAGAAACCGGAGATCGGCATTACGGATACGGCAGATATTGCTCAGACTAACTATAATGGCGGGGCGACGGAGGCTCGTGCGAAGCTCGCTTTTTTCGATATGGGCTCCCTGCAGCTGGAACTGATTGAACCAGATCATCAGCCGAGCACTTGGCGCGACTATCTGAATGAGCACGGGGAAGGGCTTCACCACATTGCTTTTGCAGTGGAGGGAATGAAGGAGAAGATTATGCTGCTCGAAGGCAAGGGCTTCCCGCTTCAACAGAAGGGGGAGTACACCGGAGGGCGTTATGCTTATATGGATACGTTCAAAGAGTTGAAGGTGATCCTGGAGCTGCTGGAGAACGATAAATAAGTAAGAGGGTCATAGAGGAGGAACGATCATATGAATATACTGATTACCGGGGCCGGACGGGGACTGGGATTGGATCTGGTTACGATAGCGCTGGAACGCGGACATTCAGTCATTGCCGGTGTGCGTGACTTAAGCCGGGGGCAAGACGCATTGTCCGGGCTTAGCGCAGATTATGGAGACAAGCTGACGGTGGCTGCGCTCGATGTTACGGACGAAGAGGGGATCGCGGCGCTTACTGCCAGCCTCAAGGAAGAGGGGCGGACGCTTGGTTCCATTGTTAATAATGCTGCCGTGCTGAATGCCTCGGATACTCCGCTTGAAGAGCTGGATATTGCCGAGATGCAGCTTGCGCTCGATATTAACCTGTATGGACCGATGCGGGTGGTCAAGCACTTCCTGCCGCTGCTTACAGAGCCGGATGCGTCGATCATCAACATCTCGTCCGAGGCGGGCAGCATTACGAATGCTTACCCGGGCAGCTACCCGTACACCATCTCCAAGACAGCACTTAATATGTTCTCGCAGAAGCTGCATGTTACCCTGAAAGAGCGTGGTGTACATGTACTCAGCGTGCATCCCGGCTGGATGCCCACCGATATGGGCGGAGCGAAAGCGCCAACGAGCCCGCGCACCAGTGCGGAAGGTATTCTCAGCCTGATTGAGCAGCGCACCGCGCCGGAGGGACACTTCATGTTCGTGGATTATACAGGCAAGGATATGGAGATTTAGAATTATATATATATTGAAAAAGAGATCAGCGGATCGTTCACCGCCGGTCTCTTTTTGTGTCCTGCCGTAATTTCAGGTCATATCATCTGGTCTGAGCGCTGGAGCTCCGCTTGTTCAAGATAGGGATGATCATAACCGCCGCTCATGCCTGCTGATCCAAACAGTACTTCTTCCAGCGCACCAAGTTCAATAGGCTTCAGCAGAGAATCGATGCCCCCCTGGCAGAAGGCCTTCAGGACAAATTCATGGCTGCTGGTGACAATGATTCTGCCGTGAGTATGCTGATCATACCACTGGTCGAGCGGCATATCTTCGCTAAGCAGCAGCAGCCTGGCATCTGTAATAATGAGTTCAGGCCTATGCTTCTGAATAAGCCGCAGGGCAGAAGGCTCGCAGCCGGATTCCAGAATATCCGCCGCTTCGGGGAAGAGCTGCTCCAGCATGTGCTTCAGGCGATCACGTACATGAGGGTTATCGTCAATGAGTAGTATTTGCATAGGAATTCCTCCTGTCAGGATGCCATCTGATGGGTAATCTTCTCTTCCGGGGAACGCTGCGGCCATAGCAGCAGTCCCAGTGAACATACAATAAGGATCAGGCACAGCCAATAAGAATGCCGGTAGCCGACCCACTGTGCGGCTGCTCCGCCTGTCAGGCTTCCGGTCAGTCTGCCAATCGTTGTAGCATTGGTATACAGCGTTGATGCGTAGCCCGGGAGGTCCGGCAGCAGGTCCTGGATATAGCTGATTCCAATCGCTGAGATTACGGCTACGAAGAAAGCCAGCAGCACCTGTCCGGCAATGAGCTGCCACAGCTCTCCGGCTCCAAGCACCAGCAGGTAATAGACTGCGCCGAGCGCGATTCCCCAGCCCATCAGCAGCTTGTTAGAATATTTGGCGGATAACAAGCCAAGCATGAACATGAATGGAATTTCCAGCAGTGCGCATATACTTGCAACCGAAGCCACATTCTGCGTATTGCCTCCAAGCGTATTGATGATGAAGAGTGAAATGTTCAGGTTGTTGGCCCAGTGTCCGGCATAGAGCAGGGTCAGGACGAGAAAAGGCACCAGCACCCGGGTATTCCGGTGCAGCCGTACCGGCTTGTGTACACTTTTGCTGGCCTGTCTGACGGCTGCAACTGCGGATGAACGTACGAAACTAAATACAAGCAGCGCATTGAGTAAGAAAAATATGGTGGTAGACAGGAACACACCCTGATATCCGAAATGGCCCAGCAGAACGGCTCCTGCCAGGGGACCGCTGATGAATCCGAGTGAGAACATAGAGCGTAAGGTAGAATTAGCAAAGGCATGGTCAGCGGACGCGCTGGCGTTCACAGCTTCCCTGCTACTAGCGAATAATTGCGGCATCGCCGGGGCACCGGCTGCGGTGAACACAGTCATATAGATCAGCAGCGGGTAGAAGTCATGAATAAATATATATCCGGCAAAAGCGATGGCATTAAACGTCATGCAGATGACCATAAGCTTGCGGCGGCTCAGGCCGGTATCCGAGCGTTTGGCAATTAACATACTTATAACGACACCGCTGATGAGCGTCACGGCAGTGAAGATTCCGAAGGTTCCGGCGGATACGCCAAGCTCTTCCGTGAAGTAGACCGCCAGGAACGGGGCACTGATCGAAATGGCCATTCCCTGCAGCAGCATGCAGAGCATGAATATCGGATAGGTTGGAATCAGAAGCAGGGCATAGGTTCTTTTCAGCATGGAGGCAGTGGAGTTCCTTTCGGCATAAGCTTGCGGACTTATCTTTGATTTGGTTATAGTATAGTTAATTATTTGGGAATATTGAATGTTTTATCTGATCATAAAAATATACTATTTGGCTGGGATGGTGACGATTGTGGACGTGAGACTGCATGCCTGCGCGTATTCTTTTCATACGCTGCCCTTCAAAACCTCATTCACTCCCCCGCCGTTCTTCCTCTTCCGGCTGCAGGTGGTAGGCAGCTGCAAGGCGCTGGTCAACGGGAGAATGACAACCATTCAACCCGGCGATTTGCTCATCTATCAGCCCGGAGAGCCTTATCATCTGGTGGTGGAGGAAATGGACGGCAGGATTGAGAGCGGCGATTATTACCTGCTCTGTGAAGGCTCGTGGATTCAGCAGTGGTGGGAATCGCGGCCCCGTCTGCTGCATCAGCGGATCCATCTGGATGCCGGCATGCTGTCCCTGTGGCAGCAGCTCAGCATGGAGCAGCACCGGATCGTCCAGGACAGCCCCGAGCTGATCCGCCATCTGCTCTGCGCGCTCTGCCTGTCGCTTGACCGCTTGTCGGTGGAAGCCGCCAATGTTGAGGATGCGCCGAAGCGGTCCAATGAAATGGTGATGAGAATGCGCCGCTACATTAACGAGCATGCGCTCAGTCCGCTACGGGTAGAGGATGTTGCGGATCATGCCGGGCTCAGCGTGTCGCGTGCGGTGCATCTTTTCAAAGAGCTGTCGGGGTATACCATCATTCAATACACGCAGGAAATCCGGCTGTCGAACGCCCTGGAGCGTATCCGTTATACCGACTTCAGTCTGGAGAATATTGCGAATGCCTGCGGCTTCGCGACCTATTCCTATTTCCACAAAGTATTCAAGGCCAGGTACGGCATCTCCCCCAAAGAGATCCGCAAGCGGCCGCTGGAGAACAAGCCGGAAGGGGATTATGTAATTACGAGCGGGGACCTTAAATTTACCGGATTGTCGGCCGATGCGCTGAAGTTTCATTATCCGCACGGAGATCCCCCGCAGCCCGGCAACTCCTGAATTCAGCTGGTGATTCTCTAATTATGAACTGATTTTTATGTCAATTGTTCAGGTGTTGCTGTAAGCGCTAATCTTTTATGATGAGGAAGGATAGAACAACCGGGCTGTGCGGAGGATTGTGAACGCCTGGCTTTGGATGAGATGAAACCGTTATCATAAAGATTGAAGGAGCGATTATTAATGGAAACAGCTACATATCCGTTTAGACAAATTGAAGTACAGCTGAATGAACGTGTTCAGGATCTGCTCTCCCGGCTGACGCTGGAGGAGAAGGTAAGTCTGATGCCGCAATATCAGGCGGCGATTGACCGTATTGGTGTAGGCGGTTACAAGCATGGTACGGAAGGGGCGCACGGGATTTCGTGGCTGGGCAAAGCAACCTCATTCCCGCAGCCAAGCGGACTGGCCTGTACCTGGAACCCGGAGCTGCTGCAGCGGATCGGTTCGGCGATCGGTGATGAGGCCCGGGCGTTCTACCGGAAGAATCCTACCGTTAACGGCCTGACCCTATGGGCACCGACCGTGGACATGGAGCGGGACCCGCGCTGGGGCAGAACAGAGGAAGCCTACGGGGAAGATCCTGAGCTGACGGGACAGCTGAGCACCGCACTTGTCAAAGGCATCCAGGGCGATCATCCGGTGTATTTGAAAGCGGTAGCAACCCTTAAGCACTTCCTCGGCAACAACAATGAAATTGACCGCGGTGTGGCTTCATCCAGCATTGATCCACGGAATATGCGTGAATATTATCTGGAAGCCTTCAAGCCGGCCTTCAAGGAAGGCGGAGCACAATCCATGATGACCGCCTACAACTCCGTGAATGGCGTGCCGGTTATCCTGCACCCGGCCGTGATGGAGATTGTGAAGGGTGAATGGGAAATGGACGGGTTCATTGTAAGCGATGCCGGGGATCTGTTCGGGATTGTGAAGGACCATAAGTATTACGATTCATTCGCCCAGTCGATGGCTGAGTCGATCAAGAACGGGATTGACAGTGTAACCGAAGAGACGGAGGAGACCATTAAAGTCATCCATGAGGCGCTCCGTGAAGGCCTGCTGACCGAGGAAGATCTGGACCGTGCGCTGGCGAACACCTTCCGCATCCGCTTCCGGCTGGGTGAGTTCGATCCGGAGGAAGGTAATCCTTATGCGGCAATTGATGATTCCGTCATTCTCAGTAAATCGCATAGCGACTTGTCTCTTGAAGCGGCCAAAGAATCCATTGTCCTGCTGAAGAATGACAACGCAGCCCTCCCGCTGAGTGCATCCGCGCTGTCCAAGGTAGCCGTAATCGGCCCGCTGGGGGACGAAGCCTTCAGAGACTGGTATTCCGGCACACTGCCTTATGCGGTGACACCTCTGCAGGGAGTGACCAAGAAGCTGGCAGGCAAGCAGGTCTCCTTCGAGAGCGGCAGTGACCGGATTCTCTTAACCTCAGCGGCCAGCGGCCGGACGGTGGGCATCACCGGTGAAGACGGACGATTGGCGGCGCTGCATGACAAGCCGGAGCGCGGTGAATTGTTCCGCCATACGGCTTGGGGCTGGACCGCTAATACCCTGGAGGCTACAAGCAGGGGGCAGTATGTCACCTTGACGGATGCCGGCACACTGACAGCTTCCGCTGATGAGATCTACGGCTGGTATGTGAAGGAGTCGCTGAATCTGGTGCCGGAAGCGGAAGGTACGGTATCGCTGCGGACCTGGAACAATAAGCCGCTATTTATTAGTGATGAGGACGGAACCATTCGCGCTGCTGAAGAAGAAACATCTGCCGCAGCTGAGCTATTCCATAAGAACGTTGTAGTGAACGGCGTAGAAGCTGCGGTAGAAGCGGCCAAAGCCGCCGAGGTTGCGGTCGTATTCGTCGGCAACCATCCGCTGCTGAACGGGAAGGAAGAGATCGACCGGCCGGATATCGTGTTGCCCGTAGAGCAGGAGAACCTGGTTAAAGCGGTCTATGCCGCCAATCCGAATACGGTGGTTGTCATTGTCGGTAGCTATCCGATCTCCTCCACCTGGATCGATGAGCATATTCCGGCGGTGCTGTACACCTCCCATAGCGGGCAAGAGCTCGGCAATGCGGTGGCAGATGTCCTGTTCGGCGATTACAGCCCATCCGGCAGACTGAATATGACCTGGTACCGCTCTGTGGATCAGCTTCCGGAATTCATGGACTACGACATCATCAAAGGCAAAAGAACCTACTTGTATTTCGACGGGGAGCCGCTGTATCCGTTCGGCCATGGTCTGGGCTATGCGCAGGTGGCTTACAACAAGCTGTCGCTGGAAGCAGAAGAAGTGCAGGAGGATGGCACGATCAGCTTGACGGTAGAGCTGGAGAACAGCGGCAGCGTAGACGGCGCTGAAGTGGTTCAGGTGTATGTGCAGTCCTTGTCGACCCGGATCAGACGTCCGCTCAAGCAGCTGAAGGGTTTTGACAAAATCTATCTGGCCGCAGGACAATCGCAGACCGTAGCCTTTACTCTGCCGGTGTCTGATCTCGCCTTCTGGGATGTAAGCCGTGAGCAATACTGTGTGGAAGATGGAGAATATAACATTCTTGTGGGCCGTTCCTCCGGCGATATCAAGCTGTCGGCCAAGATTAGAGTACATGGTGACACTGTACCGGCGCGTGACCTGTACACAGCCGTCAAAGCCGAGAACTACGATGATTATGAAGCGGTATTCCTGGATGAATGCAAGGCAGGCGGAGCTTCGGTACATCCGGTGAAGGATGGGGCCTGGATTGCCTTCAATAATGTACAGTTTGCCAAGGGCGCAGCTGGCGTCGAAGTGCTCGTATCTTCCGTGAAGGGCGGCAGCATTGAAGTCAGAACCGGAAGCCCTTCAGGTAAGCTGGCAGCAACGCTGGAGATCCCGGCAGGCGAAGCCCAGAAATGGCATAGCCAGTCCGCGATTGCGGGTGTAGATGCCGGAACCGACGATGTGTACCTGGTATTCACTGGTGAGGTATTGCTCAGCCGCTTTCAATTTACTTTGTAAAAGGTAGCGGTTAGCAGATTATCACAGCTTAAGCTAACTATTATATGTGATGTCCAAAAAGCTTCTGAATTGCCTTCGTGCAGTTCGGGGGCTTTTTAATTGGATTGGATAGTAATTCCTTCCTTAGCGTACCCCTGTTCATGGGATAACTGTAATTTGTACAACTAAAGTAGGCTATTTTTGTGCAGGCGGAGGTTTAATTGCACTCTGTACACTTATTTAACTCTCCTATGCCATAAAAGGACGCTTTTCCGTTTTTTAGTTGTACAGAATACAGTTATCCCTGCTCATGCGGTTATTCGCCGGTTTTTAGCTGTACGAAATACAACTATCCGCTATGCACTCCGCAGTGCCAGCTCAAGTACACCTTGCTTCCCAGTGGCCTGTCACTCATGCCCGGTACATTTTTAAGTCCCCCCAATTTAGATACATATATTAGGAGACAAGTCACTGACTGTACAGAACGTATGTTCTATTATGGAGTGGTTGGATTAACTTTCCGGGAGGATGATAGTTATGATGGACAAGATCAAGTTTCTGATGGAGGCCAAGCAAGCAACCTATGCAGGTAAGGGGCCGGAGTTAATCCCGTCCCGGCCGGCGTCTCATGATCTGGAATTTGTGCGCGGGAACTTGAAATACATAGACACCTACCTCGGTTCGGAGAAGTTTGCCGGAGAGGAAGCCTTGTGGGAGGATGACCAGCCGCTGTGGGCGATGAATTACGCCGGGCGTGTGACCGCGGAAGGCTTCAGCGGTGACTTCCTGAAAGCCGCTCTGTTCCTGGTGCGTGAGGATAAGCCCTTTCGCGGGCCGGAGCATTATACGGATGGCCGTTTCATCTATAAATGCTCAGTAGACGGGGACTTCTCCTGGTTCAACGGGTTAGAGGTGATTTGGGCCGGAGATACAATGGTCTATGAATGTATGTTTCATGGCGGCCTAATTAAGGAGTAGCACGCGGAACGTCCTTTCCTGCCAAACGCCCGCCCGAACCATCATGCTCATACACAAAAAGCCTCCCAAGCAGCCCATTCATGGCCTAGAGGAGACTCTATTGTTCAGTCAATCGCCGCCACCGCCGCCGCCGGAATCGCCACCACCGCCGGAATCGCCACCACCACCACCGAAATCGCCGCCGCCATGTCCTCCATGACCGCCGCTGTCCCAGCCGCCGTGGCCGCCGTGATGGCTGCCGCTATCCCAGCTGCTGCCGCCATGGCTGTGGTTGTGATGCCCGTGGTGATGGCTGGCTCCGCTGTGCCCGTCATTGTGACGGTGATCATCGCTGCGGCTGTCCCCGGCAGAGCTGTTCGGATCAGCTCCCGTGAAGAAGTAACTGTCTGCAGAGTTATTTCTGTTCCCGTAATTCCTGTTCTTGCGTTGAAGACGATTACTGTGATTAATCCCCAGCACAGCGACATACACAACTACTCCAACAAATACAATGCTACCGATCAAGGTGAATCGCTCCTTTGTAAGAAAGTATAAAAGCGTCCTTAATCGGATCATACCATAATTTTGCAAATCTATGCTGTGATTGTACGGCAAGGCAGAGCGCAGGCGCGGAATAACTCGGAATAATCAGAAGCTTATTTCAGCTGTCTGCTTAGGTGAAGCGGGAGAACCGCTCTGAATCCTGCTTGTATTGTCCGGGAGTGAGGCCCGTGTATTTCTTGAACACTTTGGTGAAATAACTCTGGTCGTTGAAATGCAGACGGGAGGCGATGTCCGACAGCGTAATGCCGGGCAGCTCCATCAGCCGTTTGGCTTCTTCGATCCGCTCCTGCTGGATATAATCGCTGATGGCGGTTCCGGTCTCTTTTTTGAACAGCTGGGACAGATAACTGGCGTTCAGTCCGGTGAATTCGGCCAGCCTGCTGAGCGGAATCTGTTCATATAAATGATTGTATATATAATTCTGGCACAGCGCGGAGATGCGGGAGAGCTTCGAACTGCGGCTGCCCAGCACCTGGTCGGCGAAGTCACAGAGAGCGGCAAGCTGGGCGCGGTCCACGGCCGGAATATCGTGAAGCTCTTCAATATGCTGGATGTGAAAGTCGCTGAGGGTATAGGCAATCTCCCAGAACAGCCCGCCTTCGATCGCTGCGCGTGTCGCAAGTGTAATGGAGGAGACGGCCAGATTTTTTTTGCTGCGCAGCTGGCTTTTCTTCGACAACCGTCCGTAGCTCTCTTCCGAAAAAGAAGCCTGGGTCCGCAGCAGCCCTGCTTTGTCCCCGTTCCGGATATAGCGGAACATCTCCCGCTCCAGCATCGGATCATGGTGCAGCCAGGTGTTCTCGCGGCGGTAGGACAGGTCCAGATCCGGGCTGTCATCCGGCTGCGGGCCAGACTGATCCGCCTTGCCCGCAGCCAGCAGCAGCTCCGTAATGGACAATGCCTCACCGGTAGCGAGGGTGTAGAGCAGCAGCGCGGCGTGATACCAGCGCATCCGGCTGAGCACGGGCAAGCTGCGGTAATACTGCAGCCAGCCATCCTGCTGCCCCGGCGGAATGCTGTAATCGCGCATCAGACTGGCCGCGTTATCTCCGGTGACCGGTGCGCTTAGCACCGGACCGATGACGATGGCCCCACCGGTGCGATCTGCTTCAGGCAGCTGGAGAATGATGAAATTCTCCAGGAAGCCGGTGGTATGCAGATACGGCGGAGCAGTCATGCGGGCAGCCTTCCCGGCAGCCGTTGCCGCATGACTGCTCCTGCGTGCCATATCCATGACCTCGAGAAGCAGGCCGTGATCTCCCTGGACGGCCTGGCGGCATTCGAATGCCGGAGGCAGGGTCAGCCGGGGAGTGTCTGCGGCATCCAGCCACATGACCGGAACCCGGTAAGCCTCATATATCAGCTTGCAGATATATTCTATTCCTTCGCGTTCTTCCATGTCCTCGGGCATAACTAACACTTCCTTTTCTCATATAACCAAATTACCAAAAATCCAATTAAAATGCCATAAATTCCGGAACAAGTCGTTTAAAATAAAGAAAAGAAAACGCATTCTTAGGAGGGCTACATTATGGCAACGGCAACAGCGGCGGATATCCGGCAGCTTATTTCACAAATGACACTTGAAGAGAAAGCCGGACTTTGCTCCGGACATGATTTCTGGAATACCAAAGGCATTGAACGGCTGGGCATTCCTTCACTGATGGTAACGGACGGGCCTCATGGTCTCCGCAAGCAGCAGGGAAGTGCGGACCATCTAGGCCTGCATAACAGCGTACCGGCGACTTGTTTTCCGTCAGCGGCGGGTCTGGCTTCTTCCTGGGACCGTAAGCTGATTGCCCGGGTAGGCGAGGCATTGGGGGCGGAATGTCAGGTCGAGAATGTCGCTGTTCTGCTCGGGCCGGGCAATAATATCAAGCGTTCACCACTGAATGGCCGGAACTTTGAATATTTCTCGGAAGATCCTTATTTGGCTTCGGAGATGGCCGCGTATCATGTGAAGGGAGTGCAGAGCCAGGGTGTCGGCACTTCACTGAAGCATTTTGCCGCCAATAATCAGGAACACCGCCGGATGTCCGTGGATGCCGTTATTGATGAGCGGACCCTGCGCGAGATTTATCTGGCCAGCTTCGAAGGCACGGTGAAGCAGAGCCAGCCTTGGAGCGTTATGTGTTCCTATAACCAGGTGAACGGTGAGTATGCTTCAGAGAGCCACAAGTTGCTGACGCAAGTGCTTCGCGACGAGTGGGGCTTTGAAGGCTTTGTTGTGTCCGACTGGGGCGCGGTCAATGAGCGGGTGAAGGCGCTGCAGGCGGGTCTGGAGCTGGAAATGCCGTCAAGCGGAGGCATCGGCGACGCCAAGATCGTAGCTGCAGTGAACAACGGGGAGCTGTCCGTGGAGACTCTGGATCTTGCGGTAGAGCGGATGCTGGCCTTTATCTTCAAGAGTGCGGACAGCCGGGACGAAGAGGCAGTCTTCGATCAGGACAAACATCATGCGCTCGCACGTGAGGTGGCCCGGGAGAGCATGGTGCTGCTGAAGAATGAGGATGGCATTCTGCCCCTCGCGAAGAGCGACACACTTGCAATCATCGGTGAATTCGCCAAGACACCGCGCTATCAGGGCGGCGGCAGCTCGCATGTGAATCCGACGAAGCTGGATGATGCTTTCATCGAGATGCAGGCGGTTGCTGGTGATGCGGCAAGCTTCCTCTACGCACAGGGGTATGAGCTGGCCAGCGATGAGGTTAATGAGGAGCTGCTGCAGGAAGCCCGGGATACAGCAAGGAAGACGGATGCTGCCGTGCTGTTCCTCGGATTGCCTGACCGCTATGAATCGGAAGGATATGACCGCAGCCATCTGTCGCTTCCGGCGAGCCATCTGGCGCTGATCCATGCTGTGGCTGAGGTTCAGAGTAACATTATCGTGGTACTCAGCAACGGCTCTCCTGTAGAAATGCCTTGGCTGCCGCAGACGAAGGCCGTGCTGGAAGGATATCTCGGGGGGCAGGCTTTTGGCGGCGCGGTGGCCGATCTGCTCTTTGGTGAAGTAAGCCCAAGCGGCAAGCTGGCGGAGACGTTCCCGCAGAAGCTGAGCGACAATCCTTCATTCCTGAACTTCCCGGGGGAAGGCGATACTGTGGAATATAAGGAAGGTTTATTTGTAGGCTACCGTTATTATGATAAAAAAGAAATTGAGCCGCTGTTTCCGTTCGGCTTCGGACTCAGCTATACAGAATTCGAGTACAGCAATTTGTCGCTGGATCAGACCAGCATCAAGGATACAGACACTGTACAGGTTTCGGTCACTGTTAAGAACACCGGCAGCAGAACAGGTAAAGAAACCGTGCAGCTCTATGTCAGCGATGTAGAGAGCAGCGTAATCCGTCCGCTGCAGGAGCTGAAGGGCTTCGACAAGATTGAACTGCAGCCGGGGGAAGAGCGCGAGGTAACCTTTACTTTGAACAAGCGGTCCTTTGCCTATTACAATGTGAAGCTGGCCGACTGGCATGTGGAGAGCGGAGTGTTCACTATCGCCGTAGGCTCATCCTCACGGGATATCCGCCTCACCGCAGAGCTGGAGGTAGTATCGACGACGAAGCTGGCCGTAAGGTTCCACCGTAACTCTACGGTCGGTGATCTGCTGGCGAATCCGCTGACTGAGGGCAAAGCGAAGAATTACGGCAGTATCTTCGGGATGGAAGATGCGATGGGAGATAATCCCGAAATGTTCCTGGCCATGATGAAGTACATGCCGCTGCGCGCGCTGATCGGCTTCGGCCAGGGCAAATATACCGAAGCTGATCTGGCTGAGGATTTGCGTGAATTGAACGCATTGGCCGGACAGGAGTAAGACGCAGCAGCGGTGCCGGAAGAATATAGGGGTTGCTTTTCGCAGCGCAATTTGCTAACATACGATGTAACTTAATAATGCTTTATTTGTTCTCTAGGGTTCCGCAGCTGTTGTGCGATGCTGGTCTGGTCCGAGGGAGAACGCACGGAGTGAACCATGGCCGTGTATACACGGAGGGATAAAAGCCCGGGAGGTATCGTCATACGACGATAACCTTCCGGGCTTATTTTATTTTCAGGAGGCAGAAGAGAAATGAGCAAAAATAACAACAGCAAGTCATGGGCACTGATTGCAGGTGCCGCCTGCTTTGAAGTGGTATGGGTAATCGGGTTGAAGCACGCTGTGGCCCCCTGGGAATGGGCGATAACGATAGTAGCAATATTGGTCAGCTTCTACGCCCTCATATGGGCCAGCGGCAGGCTGCCGGTCGGTACAGTCTACGCTGTATTTGTCGGGCTCGGGACTGCGGGAACCGTTCTGGCCGGCGGAATCCTGTTCGGTGAGCCGCTGCGTCCGCTGAAGCTGGTACTGATACTGGTGCTGCTGGCCGGAGTCGTTGGTCTGAAGCTGGCCACGCCTGCGGATGGGCCGGATAAGCAAGCAAAGGAGCTGAATTAATATGGCATGGGTAATGTTGATTGCTGCCGGGTTATGTGAAATGTTCGGGGTGGCCATGATTGGTAAGCTGCATAAGAACCGCAACTGGCAGTCTGCTGGTCTGCTTGTCCTGGGTTTTGGTGCAAGCTTCCTGCTGCTGTCACTGGCGATGGAGAGTCTGCCGATGGGGATAGCGTACGCGATCTGGACAGGGATTGGCGCGTCTGGAGCCGCGATTATGGGTATGGTGTTCTATGGTGAGGCCCGCGATCCGCGGCGTATTTTCTGCATCGTGCTGATTCTTGGAGCTGTAGCCGGGCTGAAGATGATCGGCTGATTCCGCCGTCTCTGCTGAAAGTTTATGATTTGGACACTTGCCGGATGTTTCGGGAAGGTTAATATGGTAAGTATAGTAAGTAGCAAGTCACACCATTCATCCTATAAGGAGACTTCCATTATTATGAGCAAACCTGTATCTGATACTATCCTTATGCCGGACGGAGCTGTGCTGCCCAGACTGGGCCAGGGAACCTGGACCATGGGCGAGCATGCAGCAAACCGGGCTGAAGAAATTGCTGCATTGCGCCACGGTGTTGAGCTGGGAATGAATCTGATTGATACTGCTGAAATGTATGGAGACGGCCGTTCCGAGGAGCTTGTCGGTGAAGCGGTGCAGGGAATCCGTGACAAGGTGTTCCTGGTCTCCAAGGTCTATCCGCATAATGCTGCAGGATCCGCACTAATCCGCAGCTGTGAAGCAAGCCTGAAGCGGCTGGGCACCGACCATCTGGATCTGTACCTGCTTCACTGGCGGGGGACCATCCCGCTGGAGGAGACTGTAGAGGGAATGGAGGCACTGGTGGCTTCCGGCAAAATTGCCCGCTGGGGCGTCTCCAATTTCGATACACCCGACATGCAGGAGCTGCTGCGTATTCCCGGCGGCAATCATTGCGCTGTGAATCAGGTGCTCTACCATCTCGGCTCCAGAGGCATCGAGCATGAGCTGCTGCCATGGCTGAGCGGACACAAGATTCCGGTAATGGCGTATTCTCCGCTGGCCCAGGCGGGAACGCTGAGAAAAGGATTGACGGAGAATGAAACCGTGCAGAGGATTGCCCGGGACCATGAAGCGACTCCGCTGCAGATTCTGCTCGCCTGGAGCATCCGTGAAGCAGAGGTGCTGGCGATTCCCAAGGCGGGCACCCGCCAGCATGTGGAAGAGAATGCAGCCGCCGGCAAGCTTGTGCTTACGTCAGATGAGCTTTGGCAGCTGGACGATGCTTTTCCGCAGCCGTCATGGAAGGTTCCGCTGGATATGATTTGAGAATGTGAACTAAGCATGATAAGCATGACGAAGATGACAAACATGACAAACATGATAAGCATGATAAGCATCACAAGACAAGGCTGTCCTCTTAATGGGGGCAGTTTTTTTGTTTGATTAGGAAATCATGATATTCCGCAAAGATAACCGGGGCCAAATGTATGCGAAAAACCGAACACAATGAGCTACTGCAAGGGTAAACGGGCCAAATGTATGCGAAAAACCGAATACAATTTGCATCCCTGGAAGAAATGAGGAGCATAAGTAGCAACTGGCAATCCAGCAACTTTGTGCGGTTATTTTGCACAGCAAGGCTGGCGGATATGATAAATAACGGTATTCGGGTGCATTCTAAAGGGGAATACGGCGGACAGAAGGGTTGCACACAGAGCGGAGTATCCTTGCTAATAGGCCTGATATAGGCCATTCGGAGTAGTGGAAACACCATAC
Organism: Paenibacillus sp. FSL R10-2736; assembly: GCF_038000245.1. Taxonomy (NCBI): domain Bacteria; kingdom Bacillati; phylum Bacillota; class Bacilli; order Caryophanales; family Paenibacillaceae; genus Paenibacillus; species Paenibacillus sp. FSL R10-2736. The sequence continues at coordinate 5,661,173 of NZ_JBBOBN010000001.1, read as the reverse complement.
TATAGCCCCTTGGCAGGAACTCTTAAATGATGTCAACAACATTCATGACGAAACCGTGTTTTCAATTTGGTGACAAAGAAAGCGCTTTGATTTACGATGTGTTCATAGGAGATAACCTTTCACGAAGAAGTAAACGAAGGGGTCTCATTCAATTAATTAGGGGGGCATTTTAAATGGCCACAACGGCAACTCAGCAAACTTCATCCGGTGGTGCGCGGGTAAAAGTCCAGCAATTCGGACGCATGCTCAGCGGTATGGTTATGCCGAATATCGGTGCATTCATCGCATGGGGGTTAATTACAGCATTATTTATTCCAACCGGCTGGTATCCAAATGAAAGCCTTGCAGCTCTGGTTGATCCAATGATCAAATATTTGCTTCCGCTGCTGATCGGATATACCGGCGGTCAGATGGTTCACGGCAAACGCGGAGGTGTTATCGGGGCAGTAGTTACAATGGGGGTTATTGTCGGATCATCTATTCCGATGTTCCTTGGAGCTATGCTGGTCGGTCCGCTGGCAGGCTGGGTATTGAAGCAATTTGACAAAGCGGTTGAGGGCAAAATCAAAGCCGGCTTCGAAATGCTTGTTAATAACTTCTCACTCGGTATTATCGGTGGCGTACTATCCGTAGGAGCTCTTAAAGGTATTGGACCTCTGGTTGAAGGATTGACCAACATTTTGTCCAATGGTGTTGAGTTCCTGGTAAATCATAATCTGCTGCCGCTCATCAATATTATCATTGAGCCAGCCAAAGTATTGTTCCTGAACAATGCGATCAACCATGGTGTACTTGGACCAATCGCGCTTGAACAATCACAACGGGTAGGCAAATCCATTCTATTCATGCTTGAATCGAACCCTGGTCCAGGTCTTGGTATCCTGCTTGCTTACTGGCTGGTTGGTAAAGGCTCTGCTAAATCTTCCGCACCGGGCGCAATCATCATTCACTTCCTGGGCGGTATTCATGAAATCTACTTCCCTTACATCCTGATGAACCCGCGTCTGATCCTTGCCGTTATCGGTGGCGGTGTATCCGGTACATTCACCTTCCAGATGCTGGGTGCAGGTCTTGTAGCTTCTCCTTCTCCAGGCAGTATCTTTGCATACTTCGCGATGACACCTAAGGGCGGATATCTTCCAATGCTGGCCGGGGTTATCGTTGCAACCGTCGTGTCCTTTGCTCTTGCAGCCCTGTTGTTGAAGACTGTTAAGAAGAACGACGAAGAAGAAATGGATATTGAGGAAGCAGCAGCCAAGGTGAAAGACATGAAATCTGCCGGAACTGCAGCTCAAACTGCGGCAACTGCAACTACTGTAGCTGCTAATGTACGCACTAAAGCCAATGTGAACAAAATCGTCTTCGCTTGTGACGCAGGGATGGGTTCCAGTGCGATGGGCGCTTCCGTCCTGCGCAAGAAACTGCAAAGCGCAGGGGTTAACATTACGGTTGTGAACTCTGCTGTCAGTGAAATTCCTGCGGATGCCGACATCGTAGTTACGCAGAAGACACTTACTGACCGTGCCATTGCCGTGAATCCAAACGCTGAGCACATCTCGATCGACAACTTCCTGAAGAGCCCGAAATATGATGAGCTCGTGGAACGTTTGAAGTAAGACGCAGAAGTGTAAGATAAATTAATAAGCGTAATGTCAAATAAGGAGACGCTGGCCGCCAAAGCCAGCGTGTCTCCCAAATATAAGAAAGTATATGTTCCACTATACTTTACCTTATATTTCTTGCTGAAACGGATGCCGTCCCTTAGAGGACGGCATAGCCGTTTCTACTTGGTGTAGGGCGGAGGGTGTTCGCGGAATATGAGGAAAATTACCGCCAGACAGCGCCAGATTATATGGCTTCTGCTCGGAGTCAGCGGAGAAATTACGGCCGCTGAAATCGCTGAGGCTACCGGTGTGAGTGTAAGAACCGTTCACCGGGAGATGGAGGACATAGAGTCTGCGCTGAAGAATTTTGGTGTGAATCTGATCAAAAAATCGGGGAAAGGCATACAATTGAACGGCCCGGAGGCCGGTCTTGCGGAGCTGCGCCTGTTTTTGCGGGAAGAGAAGCCGGCGGAATATTCTGGAGAAGACCGCAAGGTGTATGAGCTCTGCGCCCTGCTGGAGGCGGAAGAGCCGGTGAAGCTGTTCACGCTCGCGCATTCACTTAAGGTAACAGTCGCTTCTGTAAGTTACGATCTGGATGAACTGGAGCAATGGGTCCGTAAATTCGGCCTGGAGCTGGTCCGCAGAAGAGGCTACGGCGTTGAAATCACCGGCAGTGAGATCGATAAGCGCCGGGCGATTGGCCGGCTGGCCGCCGAGCATCTGGATCTGTCTGATCTGGTTGGCCATGGCTCCCAGACCGAGAGCAACCCGGTCTTCCGTGTTCTGTTGTCTACGGTAGGGAAATCCAATCTCATGGAGGTAGAGAATACCCTGTGGGATATGGAATGGAAATGGACCGCTGAGCTTCCGGAAATTGTCTACATGGAAATGCTGCTGGGTCTAGCCGTGACGACCAGGCGGATTGAAATTGGCCGGAGCATTGACAGCGGTGAAGAAGCGGGTTATTCCAGAATGTCTGATCACCGCAACATTGCCGGGTCCGAGAACTTTGTCCAGCAGCTCGGAGCGGCGCTTGGGATGGAAATTCCCCGGGCAGAGGTCTTGTATATCGCTGGATTATTCGACCGGGTGCAGGATTCATTCTCTTCTGCCGGCTTTGCCTACGGCGATATTGAGTTAATGGAGATCGTCTACAAGCTGACGGAGAGTGTGGTCAAACGGACAGGGCTTCCTTTCCAGAGTGACCGTTCCCTGCGCGAAGGATTGCTGGAGCATATCGATCCCGCCCTGAAGCGGATTCGGGAAGGCACACGCATCCGCAATCCGCTGCTTGGGCCGATCCGCCGGGATTATGAGTATCTGTTCAACATCGTCCGTGCCTCCGTAGAGGATATGCAGCTTGAGCTTGAAATTCCGGATGAAGAAATCGGATTTCTGGTGATGCATTTCGGGGCTTCCGTCGAGCGGCTTAATCAGCTAAGGCGTAATGTCAGAGCCATTCTGGTCTGTGCCAGCGGACTCAGCTCCTCCCGTCTGCTGGCTACCCGGCTGACCAAAGAAATGCCGCAGATTGAGATTCTCGGCAATATTTCCTGGTATGAAGCCGCACGGCTGCCGGATGTGGACTACGACCTGATTATATCTACCATTGATCTGCCGATTGATAAGGAACGTTATATCAAAATCAGCCCCCTGCTCACAGGGGAAGAGATAGAGAAACTGCTGAATTATATTCAGAATACAACGCTGCGTGAGCGGGAATCAGGCCCATTAGGTGAGCAGGACCGGACTATGCGGGATGAGGCTTCACTGGAGCGGCTGAAGAGCTACAAGGGGATTCTTGATGAAATGGTCAGCCTGCTGGAGCGGTTCCGCTTCCATCCCATTGACAACAAGGATATGGATTTGTCTGCAACACTGGTGGAAATGCTGGCACTGCTGAATGGAAGCGGCGTAATTGGGGATGCGGACATTGTGCTGGAGCGCCTGCTGGAGCGGGAGCGGATGACCAGTCAGGTAATACCGGACACGGGGCTGGCGCTTTTTCATACCCGGAGCAGCCATATTCATCTGTCATCGCTTACGTTGTACCGGCTGCGCCAGCCAGTGGTTCTGGAGGGAGACACTGAGGTTAGAGTGATTCTGCTTATGCTGGCTCCGCGCAGACTGTCCAAGGAGAGTCTGGAGGTGCTCAGCGAGATCAGCGCTTTGCTCCTTAATTCCGAACTGGTACAATTGCTGGAGGAGCGTACGGAGCCTGAGATCCGGGGATATCTGTCCTCGGAGCTGCTTCATTTTTTCCAAAATAAAATTTAATTTGAAAGTGAGAGAAACCATATGAGTATACTGTCAGAAAATAAAGTAATTATGCACGGTGCCGCTAAAGATAAATACGAAGCGATCACTATGGCGGGTAAGCTGCTTGTCGATGCAGGACACGTAACGGAAGAATATATTCCCAAGATGCTGGAGCGCGAGGAAGTGGTGTCCACCTACATGGGCGGAGGGCTGGCGATTCCCCACGGTACCAAGGAAGCACGGCCGTTCATCAAATCCACAGGACTGTCTGTAATCCGTTTTCCGGACGGTGTGGATTTCGGCGGGGATGAGCCGGCATTCATAGTGATCGGTATTGCTGCCGCAGGCGACGGGCATATGGAGGTCCTGACCAACGTGGCGATGATTTTCACAGAAGATGATGCCATTGAGCGCGTAATGAATGCTCCAACGGCTGCTGATGTGATCGCGATCTTCGAAGGAGGCATGGAATAATGAAGGCTGTCCATTTCGGAGCGGGCAATATCGGCAGAGGTTTCATCGGACTGCTGCTGTCGCAGGCAGGGTATGAAGTAACTTTCGTGGATGTAAATGAGGCGTTTGTATCCCAGCTTCAGGAGCGCGGCGAGTATCCGGTAACGCTGGCCAGCGATGGTCAGGAAACGGTAGTCGTCAAAAATGTAACTGCACTCAGCAGCGTAACTCACAGTGAAGAAGTTGCCGCAGCCATTGCTGAAGCCGATCTGGTTACCACAGCTGTCGGCGTGTCGATTCTGAAGCATATTGCGGGGGTTCTGGCTGATGGCATCAGCAGACGGGTAGCGGTCTCTTCCGCACCGCTGCATGTGATTGCCTGCGAGAATGCGATTGGCGGCAGTGCCCAACTCAAAGAGCTGGTGTATGCCAAGCTTGATGAAGCAGCCCGCGCCAAAGCGGACGCGTCCGTAGCCTTCCCTAACGCGGCTGTGGACCGGATTGTTCCGCTGCAGCAGCATGAGGATATTCTGAAGGTAGTCGTAGAGCCATTCTATGAGTGGGTGGTAGATTCCTCCCAGATGATCCCGGGCTATACACCTGTTGAAGGTGTGCATTACGTGGATAACCTGGAGCCTTATATCGAGCGTAAATTGTTCACCGTGAATACCGGACACTGCTCCGCAGCGTATCTTGGCTTCCTGCGCGGGTACGAAACCATCCAGCAGGCTATGGCGGATGAAGCTTTGACTGCACAGGTCCGTGAAGTGCTGGAAGAAACGGGTGCGGTGCTGATTCAGAAGCATGGCTTCGATCAGGCAGAACACAGCAAGTATATCGACAAAATCCTTGAGCGCTTCCGCAACCCGGCGCTGACCGATGAAGTGTCACGTGTAGGGCGTTCGCCGCTGCGCAAGCTGTCGCCGAATGACCGTCTGGTGTCTCCTGCTCTGCAGGCATACGACAGAGGGCTCAGCTATGCTGCCCTGACTCGCTCTATGGCCGGCGCACTGCTGTTCAATGTGAGTGATGACCCGGAAGCGGTCGAGCTGCAAGCCGCTATTGCCGAGCTTGGCGCAGAAGCTGCTCTGGCGAAGTATACAGGCATTGCTGCTGACCACCCGGTTCATAAGTCCGCGATGGAGCATTATGCGAAGCTGAAATAAATCAATAGAAGTACAGCCGCAGGGGCAACCTATCCCTGCGGCTTTTTGCGTTCCGGTGCGTATGATGTCGGCATAACAAATACGGCGCCCCCTTTTAAGAGAGGCACCGTAGTAAGGCTGGCATAACCATACCCGCCGAATTAAAGCTCTGCTTAGCTGTTCTCCAGAATCGTCTGCAGTGTAGTGCGGTCCAGGCCTTCAACCAGCTTGACCAGCAGCTCCTTAGCCGCTGCATAATCGTCGCTATGAATAATGGAAGTAGCCGTATGGATATAGCGTGAACAGATCCCGATAACCGCTGAAGGAATGCCGATACCGCTGACATGAACCTGACCAGCGTCCGTTCCCCCCTGGGCGACGAAATACTGGTATTTAATCCGGTGAGTGTCCGCCGTATCCTGAACGTACTCAATCAGCCCGCGATGCGTAATCATCGTAGGATCAAAGATACGCAGCAGGGCGCCCTGTCCCAGGTGGCCGAAGGCCTGGCGGTCGCCGGTCATATCGGCGGCGGCACTGGCATCCAGGCCGAAGAAAATATCCGGCTGAAGCAGATTGGCCGCGGTCCGCGCACCGCGCAGTCCGACTTCTTCCTGGACGGTGGCGCCGGAATAGACGGTATTCGGTAATTTTTTGCCATGTAATTCCTTCATTAATTCAATCGCCAGACCTACGCCATAGCGGTTGTCCCAGGCTTTAGCCATAATCTTCTTCGGATTGGCCAGCGGTGTGAACGGACAGACCGGCACAACCTGCTGCCCCGGAGCAACGCCGAAGCTCTGCGCTTCCTCGCGGCTGTCCGCACCGATATCTATGTACATTTTGCCGATATCGCCGGTCTTGCCCCGCTCTTCAGCGCTCAGCAGGTGGATCGGAGTGCTGCCGACAACGCCATTCAGCGTTCCTTTCGGGGTAATAATCTGCAGCCGCTGCGAAGCCACAGCCGAAGCAAGCCATCCGCCCAGCGGCGTGAAACGGATCATTCCGTTGTCCGTGATGCCGGTAACCATGAATCCCACTTCATCCAAATGTCCGGCGACCATGATCTTGGGGCCGTTCGCCTCACCGCGCAGCACGCCGAACAGGCTGCCCAGGCGGTCCTGCACGAATTCATCGGTGTAAGGCGTCATCGCCTCTTTGACATAAGCGCGTAATTCACGCTCGAAGCCGGGGGCTGAAGGGAATTCAGTCAATGTTTTGAACAAATCGAGTGTTTCTGGATTCATACACATATCGCTCCTTTTTACACTTATATAGGATGAACTTAAGTTATCGATAAAAGATAAGAATTTATATGCTCCGCGCATAAATTATCCTTATCTTTCTCGCTGAAACGGTACCGTCCTAAAAAGGACGGCAAGGCCGTTTCCACTTGTCAGGATCAGGTGTTATTGCAGTTCCTTCTCGCTTTTGGTTATTTTCTTTTGTTCATCTTACCCAGTATGAACATTGTTACGCCGATTGTCCATGGCAGGAGGGCATATGAACACAGTGACCCGGGAGGCGAATACTATGTTGTAAGGGCTCTGCATGCAGGAGCCGGGAAAGGAAGCGAGGAGAATGTGGCTATCAGGAAGCGTAGCCGCAGCAGGCAATCGGGGAGTGTCCAGGAAGGTGCAGGCCCGCGGGCTGCACAAGCGGTACCTCCGCCGGTACCGGCGGGACAATGAAGCTGTGCTGATACTGGTGCTGTTTATGCTGCTGATTGTTGTGCTGCTTTATTTTTCCTGAGCTTAAGGGGACATAACGGGGCCGCCTATAGTGAACAATAAGGAAAAACATTGTATTGAAGCACAACCCGGAGGGACGGGAAATGCGTATCCCGCTGCCCGCTCCCTTTCGTATCCTACAGGAGGTGTCTGTATTGCCGGCGAAAACAAAGAAATCAGGCGTCAAGCTGCGGCTTGATACTTTGACCCCGCAGGATTATCAGGAATTGGCCAAGCCTTATGTGCCATCCCGTCCTGTATTCAAGAATTGTATGCGAGCCTTCCTATCCGGCGGCTTGATCTGTGTGCTTGGACAAGGCATCCAGGAAGCATTCATGGCAATATTCGATATGACTTCCCGCGAAGCAGCCAGTCCAACAGTTGCTATTCTGATTCTGCTCTCGGTCATTCTCACCAGCTTCGGTGTGTATGACAAGCTTGCCCAGTGGTGCGGTGCGGGTTCAGCGGTGCCCGTCACAGGTTTTGCCAACAGTATGTGCTCCGCTGCTCTTGAACACCGGGCTGAAGGGCTCGTACTCGGCGTTGGCGGCAATATGTTCAAGCTGGCCGGATCAGTCATTGTGTTCGGTGTGGTTGCCGCATTTGTTGTAGGTGTAGTGTATGCCGTTATGGGCTGGGGAGGTGCACATTAAACCATGAAGCAGCTCGGCAGTCAGACCTGGGAATTTACCAACCGTCCGGTCATTCTAGGCTCTTCCGCAGTAGTAGGTCCGGAAGAGGGAGAGGGCCCGCTTGCTTCAAGCTTTGATTTTATCTACGACTCACTGGAAATGGGCGAGAAGACATGGGAGAAGGCAGAGCGCGCATTGTTCGAAAAAGCTTCCAAGCTCGCGCTCATGAACGCGAATCTGGAGCAGGAGAAGCTGGAGTTTTTTGTCGGCGGTGATCTGATGAACCAGATCATCAGCAGCTCCTTCGCCGCGCGGAAGCTTGGCGTGCCTTATCTTGGCGTCTTCGGCGCCTGCTCCACTTCCATGGAGAGTCTGGCTATCGCCTCCATGATTGTCGACTCCGGCGGCGGCAAGTATGCACTGGCCGGCACATCAAGCCATAACTGTACCGTGGAGAAACAATTCCGTTATCCTACAGAATACGGCTCCCAGAAGCCCCCAACGGCCCAATATACCGTTACAGGCTCAGGTTGTGCAGTAATTGGTGTTAATGATGGTACTGTAAAGGGCCCTCATGTGGTATCAGCGACGCTTGGGCGTATTATGGACCTTGGCCTGAAGGACCCGTTCAATATGGGAACCGCCATGGCACCGGCCGCTGCTGATACCATTACAGCACATTTCAGGGATACGGGATTGTCGCCCGGCCATTACGATCTTATCGTGACGGGGGACCTTGCTTCCGTTGGTCTGCCGATTGCCAAAGATCTGCTGGCCAAAGAGGGCATTCCCATGGAGCAGACAGTCTTTAACGACTGTGGTCTTATGATCTATGACCTGGACAAGCAGAAATATGTCATTGCCGGAGGAAGCGGCTGCGGCTGTTCTGCGGTAGTGACCTACGGGCACATTCTGAGCCGGTTGAAAAAGGGCGAATTGAAACGGGTGCTGATTGTGGCGACCGGAGCACTGCTATCACCGCTGTCTTATCAGCAAGGGGAGAGTATTCCGTGCGTAGCCCATGCGGTAGCCCTGGAGAGCGGAGGTGAAGGAGCATGATTTATTTGTGGGCTTTTCTGGTCGGGGGAGCCATTTGCGTTATCGGGCAGCTGATGTTCGATGTGCTCAAGCTGACGCCCGCCCATACCATGAGTACGCTGGTCGTACTCGGTGCGGTGGCCGATGCGTTCGGAATTTATGATCCGCTGGTGAAGTTTGCCGGAGCGGGGGCGAGCGTCCCCATTACCAGCTTCGGGAATTCTCTGGTCCATGGCGCGCTGACAGAGCTGGAGCGCGACGGCTGGGTCGGGGTGGTCACCGGGATCTTCGACGTAACGAGTGCGGGGATATCCTCCGCGATTGTTTTCTCATTCCTGGCAGCGCTTGTTGTCCGGCCGAAGGGCTAGGGTCACAAAACTTAGTGGAACTAAGTGAAATAAAACTAAGTAAATTAGGAAGGCCGCCTTTGGCGGTCTTTTTACTTTGGGAAAAGTAGCCTGTAAACCGGGAAAAAGTCAACTGATTATGAAGATAGTAACTTAAATTTGCTGTAGGCGATTGCGGTGAGCGGTGGGGAGGGTGAAAAATAAGGGGGAGCGACTCGCTTTGAATTTCCGGGAAGTAGAGGTACCTTTGAAAGGGACTTGAAGTAGGCTAAGTGGTAATGTGGGGTGTAACTACGTCTGAATGTGGGCTTGAGATAGGCTAAGTTCAGGAATGTGAGGTAGAAGTGTGTTTGAATGGGATGAGGTAGGCTAAGTATGGAAATGTGAGGTTGTAAGTAATCTGAGCCGCCGGTTAGCAGAGCAGTATGAGTTAAACTCCAGAAATCTTGCACAAATTACAACAATGCTGGGATGAATTCTGCCGAAATGCAGAAATCCTGCAGAAAATACAACAATCCAGCGCTCGAAGCTGCCAAGCCGCCGGAAATCTTGCAGAAAGTACAACAATACCTGATTTGGCCCCTTTAGACGCGAGAAATCCTGCAAAAAGTACAACATTATCTAATTAGTCTCCCGAACGCACCAGCGCTATCGAACGTACCAGCCTTCCCGAACACCCCCAACTCTATCAACACACTAGCCCTACCTAACGCACCAGCTCCGCCTGCTAATTCCGCCATGAAGCCAGTATTTCTTCGAACCCGGTAAAAGCGGGCAACCGCAACTAAATGGAAGGTAGCTGTGACGCTCACTTTGCCAGTGGCTTCCCGGCGGACTCTCCTCCGGGCTATTTGTCAGCAGCCTCCCCTACCGGCGGGACTGTCATCAATAGCAGACACTCAGCACGGGAAATGCCGCAGACGGAAGATGCTGTGTTTTGCTGCGGCCGATAAGTGTTTCTTTTTGACAAATCTCGTAAGCCGCTCTATAATTTCACGGCCCCTAACATGTACTTTCACTACTCGAATCATGTAAAATGTATATATTACTGCTTATTCTGACATAGGAGGTTTACCATATATGCCCGTACGTCAAGAATCTACGCAAATTATGAACGCTGTCCGCACTAATCTGGAATCCTGTATACTCGGTAAAAGCTTCGAAATCGAACTGCTGCTCACGGCACTCCTTGCCGGCGGACATGTCCTGATTGAGGATGTTCCGGGGACTGGCAAAACGCAGCTAATCCGGGCGCTATCCCGTTCCATGTCTGGTGAATACCGCCGGATTCAGTGCAATCCCGATATTCTTCCAAGTGATATTACCGGTGTATCTGTCTATCATCCGCGCGATGAAATGTTTCACTTCCGCCCGGGGCCGGTCATGACCAATATTCTGCTTGCCGATGAGATTAACCGGGCGACCACGAAGACCCAGTCCGCACTGCTTGAGGTCATGGAGGAGCGCAATGTGACGGTTGACGGGGAGACCTATCCTCTGCCGCATCCGTTCATGCTCTGCGCAACACAGAATCCTATAGACTTCGAAGGCACCTATACCCTTCCCGAGGCCCAGCTGGACCGCTTCATGCTGCGGATCAGCCTGGGTTATCCCGATGCCGAGACGGAGAAGAATCTGCTGATTACCCATCAGCAGGGCCAACCGGTGGACAAGCTGATTCCGGTCACCGGAATGGACACCATTGCCGCCATCCAGGAGGAGATCCGCGATATTTATATCAGCGATCCGGTCCTGAACTATCTGCTGGATGTAGTCCGGCAGACGCGGGAGCACCCGCTTGTACTCCTTGGGGCAAGCCCCCGGGCATCCCTGTCGTTCATGATGGCATGCAAAGCTTATGCTTTCCTGCAAGGCCGCGATTATGTTCTGCCTGACGATGTGAAGACCCTTACACCTTATGCGCTGGGACACCGCATTCTGCTGCGGCCGGAATCACGCCTTGATAATGTCAGCGTGGATTCCCTGCTGCAGAAGCTGCTGCAGAGCATTCATGTGCCTGTAACGATGAGGCAATAAGATGAGAAGCATCCTAGCGGGGGCGGCCGCTGTCATTCAGCCAAGGAAGTTCATGGGCGTGCTTGCGATCTGGGTCATCACACTGCTCTATGTGCTGTTTCAGGGCGGCAAAACCTCGTTCATGCTGTTCATTATGGTATCGGTTCTGATCCTGTATCTAATCATTGGGGGACTGGGCGGAGTCCGGCGGGCCAAAGGCACCCGCAGCCTCTACTCGGAGCAGGACAAGCCTGATCTGCTCTACGCAGGCGGTTATCTGCGGGTGAAGCTGAATGTTAACATTCCGGGTTTTCTGCCTTTGCCTTATGTGGTGGTGCGGGAAATTCTGAAGCGCCATAACGGGGAATCCTGGGTGTTCGAGGAGAGTCTGGTCCCCAGCCTGAGAGGGCGGGGAGAGCTGCTGTTCCAGACACCGGTGCTGGAGCGGGGCTGCTACACCTTCGAGAGCACGGATATCCTCAGTGAGGATATCTTCGGACTGATGGAGCACAAAGGCACATTCAAGGCCGAAGGACGGTTCCGCGTGCTGCCCCGGGCAGTCGTAGTGCCGCGCTGGCAGCTGTATGAGCGGAGAGCGCGCCTGTCCGGGCCTCAAGCCTCGCTGCTCCAGTCCCGGCGCGAGACCACGCAAATCAACGGTGTCCGTGATTATGTCTACGGAGACCGGCTGACACGGATACACTGGAATGCTACCGCGAAGACAGGGGCCTGGAAGTCGAAGGAATTCGAGCATGAATCGGTCCCCCGGACCATTCTGGTGCTCGATGGCAGTGCAGGTGCATATTACAGCTCAGGACAGTTCGAGCTGGCGGTTTCGATTGCGGCGTCACTGCTCGGGTTCGGCATACGCGAGCGAATCGGGATCGGCCTGTGCTGCCTGGATAAGGATACGAAGGTGTTCAGTCCGGCAGAAGGCAGTGCCGAGCGGCAGAAGATGATCCAGTATCTGATTGATATCAATGCGGAGGGCCGGGGGCCGCTGATTACAAGGCTGGACAAGGCTCAGCGGATGTTCCCCAAAGGCGCATACTTTGTGCTGATCAGCCCGCAGAGCGGCAAGCCGGTGCTGGATACGCTGCGCTGGGCAGACAGCCGGGGGCTGACCCCTTCGCATATTCATGTCCGCAATCCTGCTGCGAAGAACCGGGGGGAAGAATGGGCCGATGTTCTCAAATCACGCGGGATCACCTGCTATAATGTCAGCTCGCTTCATGAGCTCCCTGCGGTACTTGGAGGTGATCCTATACGATGAAGCATTGGATGAACGGAGTCAAATCCTCATGGCATCACGCGTTGACGCTGCTCTGGCTGATGATCATCGCTTTACAGTGGATATCCTACACTGAGCCCTTCTGGCTGGAGGAGACCACAGCCGCTGTATTGCTGACTCTTGTTGCAGTAGCCTTAATTGAAATTATTATACCTGTTAAATGGATTTACCGCCTCATGCTTGAAGGTGTGGCGATAGTGTATCTCGTGTATCGTATTCTTCTGCATTACGGGGAATATGTTCCGAATCCCTGGCTGCCCACACTTCGTGAACGGCTGCCGGATATCATCACACATATGAATCCGTACATCTGGTTTGCGCTGGGTGCCTGGGCGCTGATGCTGCTGTCATCCTGGTGGGTGAATGGCAAGGCGCGGATTCTGATGTTCATCGGGATGAATATTACGGCGTTCGCCGCGCTGGACTCTTTTACAACATCTGTATTATGGCAGGAAGTAGCCTGGACCGTGTTTGCCGGAATGGGCTGGCTGGTCACCAGGCATTTAAGAAGCTTCCAATTGCATTATCCGCGGGGCTGGACCTATCTGCTTCAATATCCTTTCAAAGTAGCCCTTAATATAGCGATCATCTTCTCACTTGTCATTATTGCCGGAGTAAATATGCCGGATGTACGCCCTACACTAACTGACCCGTATACGGTTTGGCAGGAATGGAGCGGAAATACACCTTCCTCCGGAACTTCCGCCGGCGGCAGCGGTGAAAGCTCAAGCGGTGAAGGAACGGGAGGAGCAACCACCTCCGGCTACAGTCTGAATGATGATAATCTTGGCGGCGGCTTTAACTTTGATTATTCGCCCGTAATGACCGTCACCTCCGATTTGCGCACCTATATGCGCGGAGAGATCCGGAGTACGTATTCCGGAAAAGGCTGGAGTGACGATGATACATTCAGCCGGGGAACCTTCAGGACAGTCCAGGTAGGAGAGCCGCTGGAGCCTGTCGCGGCCCCTAAGACAGAGACCCGGACACTGACGCAGACGGTTAAGCTGCTGGGCGGCAACAACTATCCTGTGCTCTTCGGCGGCTACTCGATTGTAAAAGTGAATTCTGTGGATGGAGTAGCGGAGAGCAACGGGCTGTCATGGCGGGGTGAAGACAGTGAACTGCTGTGGAACGCGGCGGGCAGTGCACGCTCTTACCCGCAGACCTATGTGGTGACCTCGGAGGTGCCAGTGGTACCGTTTCAGGAGCTGAGTACACAGACTTATGAACAGCTGTACGGAGATCTTGTTCTTGACCCGTATCTCCAGCTGCCGGGTAACTTCCCGGAGCGGGTCCGTGCGCTCGCGGAGGAGATTACTGCCGGAGCACAGACGCCGTACGAGAAGGTCATGCTGCTGCAGCAATATCTGCAGCAAACCTTCCCGTACACGAATCAGCCGGATGTCTCACGCGCAAGAAGCAAGGATATGGTTGAGAGCTTCCTGTTTGAGATTATGGAAGGCTACTGCGATTATTATTCCACTGCACTCGTCACAATGGTGCGTTCCCTGGATATCCCGGCCCGCTGGGTCAAGGGCTATGCGCCCGGGGAACAGGCAGAAATCCCGGATAATCTGGCGCTTCAGCAAGGCGGTCTGGTGAATAATAACTATACGATCACGAACGCAGATGCCCACTCCTGGGCAGAGATTTATTTCGGTGACTATGGTTGGGTTCCGGTGGAAGCCACGCCCGGCTTCAATGTTCCGGTGCTGACCCAGACGGAGGAAGACAATGTAGAAGAACCTGAAGTACAGGAGGAAGAGCAAGCGGAGCCTGAACAGGAAGCGGCAAATACGGCCGCCGGAAGTGAAGGATTCCATCCTGGTGTCTGGGTAGTAACAGGAGCGGCGGTTGTTCTTCTGCTCTGGAGCGGCTTCCTGCTCTGGCAGCGGCGCATGAGTCTGCGGTTCCTGATCACGCGTCTGCGCATCGGCCATCAGCTGACTCCGGTACAAAAAGTTGTGGCAGAAACGCAGCGCTGGGTAAGGTATGTCCGAAGTAAGGGTATGCTGAAGAAAGAGCATGAAACTTTGCGCGAATCTGTGGAACGCTGGAGCCTTGAACGGCCTGCGGCGGCGGCAAATCTGTCCACACTCCTGGGCATGTTCGAGCGGGCGAATTACAGCCCTGAGGTTATTGAAGACAAAGACTGGCACAGCGTGTATACTGAAGCTTTGCGGCTGCGAAAAAGCATGAAATCCGGCAAGTAATGCTCCAGTATCATAAAGTACCGCTAACAGGTGGATTTTGACAGTTGGATATAGCGCTGGATACAAGTTTTCCGTATGAAAATGAGGTGAAAGTATTGTTTGAAAGGTTAGTTCCCAAACTCCGGGTAAATACGGTATTTGATATTGATCTGGAAGAGCTGTTCCGTCAAGGATACCGCGGGATTATTACGGATCTGGATAATACGCTGGTCGGCGCCAAGGCGCCTCTGGCTACGCCTGAGCTGCTGCTCTGGTTCACGAAGGTGAAGGAGCTTGGCTTCAAGCTGATCATTGTTTCAAATAACAATATGGACCGGGTGTCGCGCTTTGCAACGCCGCTAAATATTGAATTTGTACATCAGGCCCGTAAGCCGAGCAATGCCCCGTTTCTGAAGGCGATGAAGCTGATGGATCTGAAGCCGGAGCAGACGGTGGTGGTCGGCGACCAGATGCTTACAGATGTATACGGCGGCAACCGGCTCGGCCTGTATACGGTGCTCGTGCTGCCGATCTCCGTCAAAGATGAAGGCGTGGGCACAAGAATCAACCGCAGGGTGGAGCAGATTGCTCTGACACGTCTGCGCAAGCAAGGATTGTGGCAAGAGGAGGATAAATCTTAATGAATGTAGTGAACGACGACAAGAAACGGCCTGAGAAATGCAGCGGCTGCGGTATCAAGCTTCAGACTGTAAACAAGGAGCTTCCCGGGTATATTCCGGAGACTGCTTTTGAACGGGAACCCGTAATTTGCCAGCGCTGTTTCCGGATTAAGAATTACAACGAAGCTTCTTCCGTATCGGTGAACCAGGACGAATTCCTGAAGCTGCTCAGCGGAGTGGGCGAGAAGAACGCACTGGTAATCCACATTGTGGATATTTTTGATTTCGAAGGCAGTCTGATCTCCGGGCTGCAGCGGTTTGTCGGCAATAACCAGGTTATTCTGGCGGTCAACAAAAGCGACTTGCTCCCTAAGGTGACCAATTGGAACAGAATGCGCAACTGGATGCAGCAGCGCTGCAAGGAAGAGGGACTGCGCACGGCGGAGATTGTGCTTGTCAGCGCGAAGCGTAACCAGGGCTTCGACCGCCTGCTGGAGGCAGTAACCGAGCTGCGCGGACAGCGTGATGTCTATGTCGTCGGAGCGACCAATGTAGGCAAATCTACGCTGATCAACCGGCTGATCTCCGATTACAGCGACCTGGAAGAGGAGCTGACTACCTCTCGTTATCCGGGCACAACGCTGGATATGGTCAAGATTCCGCTGGATGACGGCCATTACATTATTGATACTCCGGGGATTGTCTATCCTTGGCGGTACAGTGAACTGGTTGAACGTAAGGATCTGGGCGCTGTAATGCCGGAGAATCCGCTCAAGCCTGCAGTGTATCAGCTGAATGAGGGCCAATCGCTGTTCTTCGGCGGACTGGGACGTTTCGACTTCGTTCAGGGCGAACGCCAATCCTTCACCTGCTATATCAGCAGTACGCTGAAGATTCACCGCACGAAGCTGGAGCGCGCCGATTCGCTGTATCAGGACCACCGCGGCGAGCTTTTGTCGCCTCCGGGAACGGCGGATATGGATAAGCTGCCGCAATGGCAGCGTCATGAATTCCGCATCGCCAGGAATAGTGAGACGGACCTGTTCATCTCCGGCCTGGGCTGGATCAAGGTGAACGGTACGGCAGGTGCGGTTGTGGCCATACATGTGCCGCGCGGCATTAAGGTGCTTACCCGTCCTTCGCTGATCTAACTTAAGCGGATGCTGACAGAACCTGCAGGAGGGCGATACTATGGCTGAGACAGGCCTGAATGGTAAGGATGGACACCCGGAGCTTCTGCTGGGCGTAATGGGCGACCCGATTGCCCAGTCCAAATCTCCGCTGATGCACGGTGCGGCGCTGAAGGCGCTTGGACTCTCCGGCGCTTATGTGCCGCTGCATATCACTCCGGACAAGCTGGGGGATGCCGTGCAGGCGGTCAAGACCCTCGGCTTCCGCGGGGTGAATGTAACCATTCCGCACAAGGTTGCGGTGATGGACTATCTGGATAAGCTGGATGCCAGCGCGGTGGATGTCGGTGCGGTCAATACGATTGTTAACGACAACGGTGTGCTGACCGGCTTCAATACGGATGGAATCGGATATGTCCGTTCGCTCAAGGCGGAGGCTGCGCCCGAACTCGCAGGCACCCGTATTCTGGTGATTGGAGCCGGCGGGGCAGCCAGAGGCATTGTCTCGGCACTGCTGCAGGAGCGTCCGGCGTCTATCCTCATCGCCAACCGTAATGAGGAGCGGGCCCATCAGCTGGCAGACGGCTTCCGGAATAGAGGGAACGTAGCCGGAACGGGTATGGAAGCCGTTTCTTCCGTCATTGGCAGCATGGATATTGTGATCAATACGACCTCGGTAGGCATGTTCCCCCACATAGGGGAGATGCCGATAGATCCGGCTTGGCTTCATGAAGGAATGATCGTAAGCGATCTGATATACAATCCGCTGCACACCCGGCTGCTTACGGGGAGCCTGCAGCGGGGCTGCATCATTCACGGAGGGCTGGGAATGTTCGTCTACCAGGGTGCCTATGCGCTGGAGTACTGGACAGGACTCGCAGCACCCGTAGATATCATGCGGCAGACTATTGTGGATTGCCTCGGCGGGAGTGCCGGGGAAATGATTTCGGCGAAGTAAGGTAATAATATATGTTAATTAAGGAGTTTGTTCATTTATGTTAACTGGTAAACAAAAACGCTATCTCCGCTCTTTGGCCCATCATCTGGATGCTGTATTCCAGGTCGGCAAAGGCGGCGTCAACGATCATCTGATCCGTCACATTGAAGAAGCTATTGAGAAACGCGAGCTGATGAAGATCAGTGTGCTGAACAACAATGCCGATGATCCTAAGGAAATTGGTGCCGCGCTTGCCGAGCAGTCCGGTTCGGAGCTTGTTCAGGTAATCGGCAAGACGATCGTTCTGTACAAGGAATCACGTGATAACAAAACGATTGAGCTTCCCCGCTAAGGATTGATGCCGCAGCTCCCGCACCTGTGCGAGAGTTGCAGCCGGATGAAGTTCATCGGATAATAGGGGGAGGTAACCTCTTGAAAGTAGGAATAATGGGAGGAACCTTCGATCCTCTGCATATCGGCCATATGATGGCCGCGGAAACCGCGCGGGAGAGCTACGGTCTGCAGGAGGTCTGGTTTATGCCTTCGCATATTCCGCCTCATAAGCACGAGGCCGGAGCGAGCGGCGAGGACAGGCTGTCCATGGTGCAGGAAGCGGTTAAGGACCATCCTGCTTTTGGCATTCTCGACTGGGAAGTGGTCAGAGGCGGAGTGTCCTATACCCTGGAAACGGTGATCAGCCTGCAGGAGGAGTATCCGCAGCATGAGTTCTTTTTCATTGTCGGAGCGGATATGGTTCAGTATTTGCCCAAATGGCAGGGGATTGAGGAACTGGTGCAGAGGTTGACCTTCATCGGTGTCGGGCGTCCCGGGACTCCGCTTGATCTTGGGCTGCTGCCCGGTTTCATTGCGGAGCGGGTAGTGCTGGCGGATATGCCGCTGGTGGACCTCTCCTCCACAATGCTCAGAGCCCGGGCTGCCGAAGGGAAATCCATCCGCTATATGGTGCCGGACGCTGTGTTTGATTATGTTCAAAGGAGTGGATTGTATGGGGTACAGCCGCGAAGCGCTGATTGAAGCGGTCTCTGACCAGATGCCGGACAAACGCTGGAAGCATACACTCGGCGTAATGGAATCCTCTGTGAAGCTGGCGCAGCGTTATGGCGCTGATCCTGAACGGGCCGAGACAGCGGCAATTCTGCATGATGTCGCCAAGTACTGGCCTGTAGAGCGGATGCGGGAGATCATTGAACAGAACGGGTTATCCACCGAGCTTTTGAAATACGACAAGCAGCTATGGCATGCTGAGGTGGGCGCTTTTGCCGCTGAGCATGATTATGGAATTACGGATATTGAGGTACTGGATGCCATCCGCTACCACACCTCGGGACGGGAGAACATGAGCCTGCTGGAAAAAATCGTCTGTCTGGCCGATTATATTGAGCCTGGACGGGATTTCCCCGGTGTGGATGAGATACGCAGGCTGGCTAAGGTCAGCCTGGAGGAAGGGCTGGTAGCGGGACTGGATTCTACCATCAGCCTGCTGCTGGAGAAGCGCCGGATCGTGTTCCCGCTTACGGTGCTGGCGCGCAACGATTTAGTAAGAATACTGGAGGATAAAATATGAGTGTACAATCAAACAAACTTCTGGAGCTGGCGCTAAACGCCGTTCAGGACAAAAAAGCAATGAACGTGGTGGCACTGGACCTGCGCAGCGTGTCACCGATCAGTGATTATTTCATTATCTGCCACGGTAATTCGGATACCCAGGTGCAAGCGATTGCTACTGAGGTTCGCAAGGTAGTTCATGAAGCCGGAGGAATGATCAAAGGCATCGAAGGTATGGACGCAGCCCGCTGGGTACTGATGGATCTTGGGGATGTTATCGTCCATGTCTTCCACCGCGATGAACGCGAATATTACAACATCGAGCGTCTGTGGTCTGATGCCAAGGTTGTGGAAACGGTATGAGTCTGATAGCTGGAACTACGGTTACGCTTGAAGTGATGCGGGAGGTATCCCCTTACGGGTACTTCCTGAGCGCCGGTGACCAGGATATCATGCTTCACTACACCGAGCTGGTCGGCAGCAAGCCGAAGATCGGTGACAAGGTTGAAGTGTTCATCTTCTTCGATACCGAGGACCGTCCTGCAGCTACAATGAAGAAGCCTTACCTGACGCTGGGTGAAATGGCGCTGCTTGAAGTGGCCGATATTCATCCGCGTCTGGGCTGCTTCCTGGAGATGGGGCTTGGACGCCAGCTGCTCCTGCCTATCGGCGAGCTTCCGGAGCTGGTGGAGCTGCGTCCGCAGATTGGTGACAAGGTATTCGCCATTATGGAGCATGACAAGCAGGGGCGTCTTCGGGCCAAGCTGGCCGGAGAGCAGGAGCTGGCGCCGCTGGCATTGCCTGCACCTGAATCATGGCAGGGCCAGACTGTAACTGCGCGGGTATACAAACCTCTGCAGATGGGGACCTTTGTGCTTGTAGATGCTGGTGTACTCGGCTTCGGCATCATTGGTATGGTTCATTCCTCTGAGCGCAGCCGGCTCTTGCGTCTGGGTGAAGTGATTGAAGCACGGGTAGCGCATATCCGTGAGGATGGCCGCGTCAACCTCAGCATGGGCCACCGCAAGGAAGTGGGCCGTGATGTGGATTCAGCGGCACTGCTGGATTTCCTGGCTACCCGTCCGGGCGGCGGCATGCCGTATTCGGATGCAACGCCTCCGGATATTATCAAGCAGCGCTTCGGCATCAGCAAGTCAGCCTTCAAGCGTGCGCTGGGCAAGCTGATGAAGGAAGGGCTGGTTACCCAAAAAGAGAACTGGACCTATCTGGCCGGCAAGGAAGAGGCCGATTCGGAGCCTGAATCTGACAACCAATAGTTTATAGAAAGCGGTGTACGCAGTGTCCTCCTATGGGAAATTTGCTTATGTATACGATGAGCTGATGGCGGATATGCCGTATCCGGATTGGCTGACCTTCGCAGAGACAGCATGGAGTAAATACGGCAAGCCGCGTACAGTAGCCGAACTCGGCTGCGGTACCGGCAGCCTAACCATTCCGCTGGCCGCGGCAGGTTATCATATGACGGGGATTGATCTCTCTTCGGATATGCTGGCTGTGGCTCAGCGCAAGCTGGAGCAGCAGCCGCAGGGACGGCGCTTTTTGCGGGAAGGCAGTGTACGCTGGGTTAGACAGAATATGAAGGAATGGGAGATGCCGGAGCCTGTGGATTCGGTTATTTCCTTCTGCGATTGCCTCAATTACGTACTGGAGGAACAGGATGTCAAGGATGTATTTGCCTGTACCTATGCCGGACTTAAGCCGGGCGGAACCTTCCTGTTCGATGTACATCATCCGAATACGCTGACGCGCTACGAGGAAGAACAGCCCTTCGTGCAGGATGAGCCGAACGTATCGTATATCTGGACCTGTGAGCTCGATGTGCCGCGCCGTGAGATTGAGCATCACCTGTCCATCTTCGCCCGTGAAGAGGGCCGCCAGGATGTGTACCGGCGTTTTGAAGAGACGCATACCCAGCGCGCCTATGATCCGGACTGGATGAAGCAGGAGCTGCTGAAGGCCGGATTCAAGGACGTTAAGATCTATGCGGACTTCGAGTGGATCGAAGCTGACGATTCCGCCCAGCGGCTGTTTTATGTAGCTGTGAAATAAACGTTATGTATACAGTGGTCCTTACCCGTAAGAGGGTGGGGGCCTTTTTGTTGTTTCCGTATATTGTGATAAAAGGAACCGGCCCGCAGCATCGTGCGGGCCGGCATCTTCCAATGTGCTTACCTGTGTTCGAACAAATCGATGGTGCCGAGTACAATATGCGCCAGACCAAATCCAAGAATGCCTGTTGCAGCCATTTTATATCTGCTGCCTAAAAAAGCTGCGCTGGAAGCAGTTACTACGGTTCCAAGAACGGCGGGTATCAACCCTTCACGCATTCGAAACACTCCCTCACGGTAGTTTGAAAGACATTCGTTAGTGTGGGTTACGGAGGGGACAATTATACGGGGAGTTCCTTACCCGGCCGGGAAACTGCATTTGTTATGAAAAAAAGACCATCCTCCGCCCGGGAGGATAGTCTTGCTGATTGCAAAGCCGGTCAGTCTATGGCCCCCGCCGTTGTCACAGGGCGGGAGGGATCGTCCACCTCATGCACATTATAGAGCACACGTGCCAGCAGATCCTGGCTGTAATTGCCGAAATGCTTGCCGTAAATGGTCAAGCCGCGTTTGTTGACCGGCTTGTCGGTGACGGCAATGCGGAAGGTCAGCTCGCTTTTGTAATCCAGCTTGATATCGTCAAGGGTGATGTCCGAGATGCGGCAGCCGTCAATGAAGCTTCCTTCATTGTTGATCCGGATCAGCTTCAGCATGCCGTACTGGTTAAGATGAGGCGGCCACCAGTCGGGATTGAAGGTACCGCGGGCATCTCCGAAGTCGCCGGGGCTGGTCCAGAAACCGATTTCGATTCCATTCACATAGAAGTACAGGTCTGAAGGATAGTTGTCGTTGAATCCGGGAGCCTCAGAGCCAATCTCCATGGAGAATTGAATCTCACGGAAGGTCTGGTTGGCTTTGAGATAGTTCGGAATCCGGTATTCCAGGAAACCTTCGGCCATCCAGATAATCTCGGAATCAATCCGCTGGGGATCGGCGAAATAACGCGGCTCGTCGAAGTCACCGATAATGCTGTCTTTGGTGGCCAGTCCGCAGGTAGGGACCGCCTGATAATTGCTGTAATGGCCAACCTGGATTTCGACCTCGTACAGATTGTCGACATCCTTGCTGCGCAGATCCACCATCAGCTTATCCTTATTCAGATAGCAGACCTTCTGGATACCATGCTTGCCTACCGAGGTGTTGATCTCGATCAGGCCGCTCTCCTCCAGCTTCTTGATATGCATCGTAATTGCACCATTGCTGAGTTTAAGCTTCTTGGCAATTTCATTCAGGTTCAGCGCCTGGTTGGTGGCCAGCAGCTCGAGAATCTGAATCCGGATCTCGGAGCTGAGCGCCTTGAAAATATCAATCCCGCTCATCAGATCTTTAATGTAAATCATATTTAGGATACCTTCTTCCAGTGAGGTCGTTTAGAACAAACTATTTTATAAAATTATAAACCATTTGAGTTAAAAAGGAAAGATTTCTTCCTTTATTTGTAGTTTATAATTAAAAATCAGCTAAATATGATTTGAAATATACCTTTTCTTTATATTTATTCAAATGAATTAAGCGGTTTTATTACAAAAAACGAGGTTATATTTCAGAAAACGCGCCATTTATTGATTTTCGTTTGTATATATATAAATAGATTTATACTTTTATGTTTACAGAGGTCTTTATATATGTTATTTTATACCTGTAAGCGAATACATTCAAATATTTTTTAATTGATTAACTAATATGTGAAATGGAAGGGTGATCACATTGTCGTCGGGTACACTAAGAGCAACGCTTATCGCCGATAAGTCATTTGTCATTGCCGAAGTAGATAAGCGGATCTACGGCTCATTCATAGAACATCTGGGACGGGCGGTCTACGGCGGAATCTACGAACCGGGGCATCCCACAGCAGGAACCCTCGGCTTCAGAGGCGACGTGAAATCACTGGTTAAGGAGCTTAATGTACCCATCATCCGTTATCCCGGGGGCAATTTTGTATCCGGATACAATTGGGAGGATGGTGTAGGTCCAATTGAGCAGCGCCCGAGACGCCTTGAACTGGCCTGGAGGACGGTCGAGCCTAATGAGGTTGGTACCAACGAATTCATGAACTGGGCTAAGGAAGTAGGCTCAGAGGTTATGATGGCAGTCAATCTCGGAACACGCGGAGTGGATGCGGCGCGTAATCTGCTGGAATATTGCAATCATCCCGGAGGAACATACTGGAGTGATCTGCGGCGGAGTCACGGGGTGGAGCAGCCTCATAAGATTAAGACCTGGTGTCTGGGCAATGAAATGGACGGACCCTGGCAGATCGGCCAGAAGACGGCTGTGGAGTACGGACGTCTGGCTTACGAGACAGGTAAGGCGATGCGCCTGATAGACCCGGACATTGAGCTTGTCTCCTGCGGAAGCTCCAGTTCGGCAATGCCGACCTTCCCTGAATGGGAAGCGGTTACTCTGGAGCATACCTACGATGTAGCCGATTATGTGTCACTGCATCAATATTACGGTAACCGGGATAATGATTCGGCGAACTTCCTGGCACGCAGTATGGATCTGGAGCATTTCATCCGTACGGTTACAGCTACCTGTGACTATATCAAGGCCAAGAAACGCAGCAAGAAGACGATGTATCTCAGCTTCGATGAATGGAATGTCTGGTACCACTCGAACGAATCGGATACGAAGATTGATCCCTGGACTATCGGCCCGCCGCAGCTTGAGGATCATTACAACTTCGAGGATGCCCTGCTGGTCGGCAGTATGCTGATTACGTTCCTGAGACATGCAGACCGGGTGAAGATGGCTTGTCTTGCCCAGCTTGTCAATGTAATTGCACCAATAATGACGGAAGCAGGCGGTGCTGCCTGGAAGCAGACGATTTTCTATCCCTATCTGCATGCTTCCAAATACGGCCGCGGGGTTTCCCTTCAGCCGATTGTGAATTCACCGAAATACGATGCACAGGATTACACCGATGTTCCTTATCTGGACAGCGCGATTGTACATAATGAGGAGCAGGATGAGCTGACTATTTTTGCGGTGAACCGTCATTTGGAGGAAAGCCTGCATCTGAAAGCCGATGTCCGGGGCTTCGAGGGATATACGCTGATTGAGCATATTGTCCTGAAACATGATGATCTGAAAGCGGTGAATACGCCGTCAGAACAGAAGGTACAGCCGGAACTGGCTGCCGGTACGGTATGCAAGGACGGTTACGTGGAGACGCTTCTGTCCAAGGCATCCTGGAATGTCATTCGTCTGGGCAAGAGGAACTGACACATGTACATGGAATCAGAACGATAACGAGTACATTGTTTGCAAAAACATTTTTGTAGATGATTTGCTAAATTTTATTTACTTAGGAGGAGAAAGTGTTGAACAAAAAGTGGGGTTTTTCAGCATTGGCACTTGTTCTATCATTATCTACAGTATTGGCGGGCTGCGGGAAGGACGATAAAAATACGATAACGTTCTGGACGCCGCTTACCGGGGATGACGGTGCCTACATGGATCAACTGGTTAAAGATTACAATGCAACCAATCCGGAAATGAAAGTGAAACATGTCATTACCGCAGATATGTATACAAAGATTTCGACAGTGCTTAACTCCGGCAAGGGCGTGCCTGATTTGTCGATTATTCACGCCGACCGTGTTCCTGGATATGTTAAGCAGGGGCAGCTTGAGCCGATGACAGCCGTAACCACAGCACAACCCGAAATTAAGCAGGAAAATTACCTGCCTCAGGCATGGTCAACAGGTACGATTGAGGGAACTCAATATACAGTTCCACTCGATATTCACAGTAATGTGATGTACTACAATAAAGATCTGCTCGCCAAATACGGTGCAGAATCGTTCCTTGATGACAACGTGGTAACTATTGATGAAATGCTCTCCCTACAGGGTAAATTGAATGAAGGCGATTATGTTGTCAATGATGCCTTGCTCGGCTGGGTCATTCTTGCACAGATTCAAAACCTCGGCGGGGACATTCAGGAGAACGGCAAACCTGCGGTAAATACGCCGGTTATGAAGCAAGCCTTTGAAGAGGTTAAGAAAATCAACGATGCCGGACTGATGACACCATTCGGTGAAGACGGCTACCTGATGTTCCAATCCGGCAACGTGTTATTCTCCACTGACGGTACCTGGAGCTCTACGGCACATGCCGGAGTGGAAGGCCTGAACTTTGGAGTAACTAACGTATACTCCCCTACACCTGACAAGTTCACGAACAGATCGTCTTCCCACTTGTTCGCTATGCTGAAGAATAAAGACAGATCCGAAGAGAAAGTAGCCGGAATCGGCAGTTTCCTTGAGTTCATCCGTGCGAATTCTATGGAATGGGCCAAAGCCGGACAAACCGTAGCAAGTAAACAAGTTATTGAGAACCCTGAATATCAAGACTATATCCAATCCTTCTTCACCTCCAGTGAAAAAGAAATTGAATCCCTCTATATCTACACTTATGAGTACTATCCATACATTGCAGAAGCCGTTGATACGTACTGCGGAGACATCGTCCGCGGCAACGTGGACATCGACGAAACCCTGCAAACCATGCAGAAATTCGTAGAGGACAAAATCGCCGAAGGAACAAGCGGCGCGGCGCAGTAAACGGAGCGGAATAGATTGTATGGAGCAATGTGCCGGTAATGGCACATTGCTTTATGCCAAAGGAGAAAAGATTGCCTATGAAAAAGAAATTAAATTTGGCGCCTGTTTTCTTTGTAGGTCCACATGTCATCTTGTTCGTTGTTTTTATTTTACTGCCGACAATCTACGGGATATATGCATCGTTTACCAAATGGAATCTGATGAATGAGCCTGTCTGGGTGGGTCTTGCCAATTACAAGACCATTCTTTTTGACAACAGCTCTACATTTCATACGCAGTTCAACAACGGTTTGAAGAACACCCTGGTCTTCGTCGTGCTTAGTGTACCGCTGTTAATTGTGATTCCATTGCTGATTGCGGTTGCGCTTGAGCATAAGAAAGTGAAGGGGAAAAGCTTGATTCAGGCTATTCTGTATATCCCGGGTCTGATTTCCATCTCTGCGGGAGCCCTGATCTGGCTGCTGCTCTTCAACAAACAGCTCGGGATGGCCGGCAATGTGTTCGGTTCCAATGTCGCCTGGCCAACGCACCAGCCGTATGCCTGGATTCTGATTATTATCATCACGATCTGGGGCGGTGTCGGAGGCAACATGATTATTTACCGTGCTTCGATCAGCGGCGTATCCCAGGATTTATATGAATCGGCAGAAATGGACGGCGCGGGTCCGATCCGCAGATTTGCGAGCATCACCCTGCCTTCGATTCGTTTCCCGCTCATCTTTACCTTTGTTATGACTACTGCGGGTGCCTTCAACGTATTTGGCCAGCCGCTAATGATGACTGATGGCGGACCGCGACAGACTACACATGTGCTGATGATGTATATCCGTCAGCTCGCGTTCGGCAACGGGGAGTCCATTGCGGGAATGGCGTCAGCAATGGCAGTGCTGCTGGGATTGGTGATTTTGATTATTTCAGCCCTGCAATATTATGTGATGAACCGGAACGCAGCGTAGGTATTTCTAAGACATGGGATCTGGCAGTGGAAATTGAAAAGGCAGGTGTACCGTATGGCAAACCAAGTGGCTGGACAATTGGATAAAGGTCCGCTTGTAAGCGGACAGAACGGTTCAAAAAGAAAAGGTTCGGGCTTCAGCATTTCAAAATATATCTCGTATCTCTTTTTGATCATATTGTGTGTGATGTGGATCGTCCCTATAATCTTCGGAATTACAACCTCTTTCCGGTCGCAGACCGAAGTTGTGACCTCCGGGTTCCGGTTGTTTCCGAAAGAATGGATATTCGATAACTATGTAAAGATTTTGGAGAATACTTCTACGGCTCCAATCTTGCGTTGGCTAGTGAACTCATTGTTCATTGCGTCCATGCATACCCTATTGGTCGTTGTTGTTATTTCCATTACCGGTTACGGCTACTCTCGAATGAAATTTAAAGGAAGAGATACGCTGTTCTTTACCCTCCTCGGTATATCCTTTTTCCCGGGTGTTGTGAACCTGATTCCTTCCTATAAAATCATCGATGCCTTAGGCTGGGTGAACACCTCCTGGGCCATGATTATCCCCGGGCTTGCGGGCATGGGTAATCTCTTTTTGGTAAGGCAGTTTATGAACGGCATTCCGAAAGAGCTCGATGAATCGGCCCATGTGGACGGTGCGGGCCACTTCCGAATTTATTTCTCGATCATTGTGCCGCTGATTAAACCGATTCTGATCGTATGCGCGCTGTTCTCCTTTACAGGATCATGGAATGACTTCCTGTGGCCAGTTATCGTATTTACCGATGTAGACAAAATGCCGGTCACGGCCGGGCTGCTGCTGTTGCAGGATATCTACGGGAACTACCGTATGATCGGGCAATTGATGGGTTCGGCAATCTTAGCGATAATCCCGACGTTGGTGCTATTCCTGTTTGCCCAGAAATACTTTGTGCAATCGATTAATTTGAACTCTGGGATTAAGGGCTAAATACAAAAATATTCTCTAAGGAGAGAGAAACTATGACTGCAAAGCTGGTTATCAACGCAGATCTGCCTAAAAACGTCATCAACAAAAATATTTACGGGCATTTCGCCGAGCATTTGGGCAGATGTATCTATGAAGGCCTGTGGGTAGGCGAGGATTCGCCAATACCGAATACGGACGGTATCCGTAATGATGTTATTGCAGCGCTCAAAAAGCTGAACATTCCGGTGCTGCGCTGGCCGGGCGGCTGTTTTGCCGATGAATATCACTGGAAAGACGGAATCGGCCCCAAGGAAGGACGCAAGCGGATGGTCAACACCCATTGGGGCGGTGTAGTAGAAAACAACCATTTTGGCACCCATGAATTCTTCCGGTTGTGCGAGCTGCTGGAATGTGAGCCGTACATTTGCGGCAACGTAGGCAGCGGCACAGTCCAGGAGATGTCAGAATGGGTGGAGTATATGACCTTTGACGGCGAATCACCTATGGCGGCCTGGCGGCAGGAGAACGGCCGTGAACAACCATGGAAGCTTAAATATTTCGGTGTCGGCAACGAGAACTGGGGCTGCGGGGGAAATATGCGTCCTGAATACTACGCGGACCTGTACCGCCGTTATCAGACATATACCCGGAACTACGGGGATAACCGGCTCTACAAGATTGCCGGTGGAGCGAACGTGGATGATTACAACTGGACTGAAGTTCTGATGAGAGAAGCCGGCCGGTTCATGGACGGGCTAAGCCTTCATTCCTACACCATCCCCGGCAGCTGGGAAGAGAAACGCCAGTCGCTCGGTTTCGATGAAGCCGAATGGTTCGAAACGATGCAGAAATCACTTCATATGAACGAGCTCATTACCCGGCATTCAGCCATTATGGATAAGTATGATCCACAGAAGCGGGTAGGATTGATTATAGATGAATGGGGTACATGGTTCCTGAACGAGCCCGGAACCAATCCGGGATTCCTGTATCAGCAGAACACACTCAGAGATGCGCTCGTGGCAGGCATTCATCTGAATATTTTCCACAATCACAGCGACCGGGTGCAAATGACCAATATTGCTCAAATGGTCAATGTGCTGCAGGCACTGATCCTGACCGAAGGCGACCAAATGTTGCTTACACCTACATATCACGTGTTTGATATGTATAAGGTGCATCAGGATAATGAGCTGCTGGAGGTCTCTTTACAGAGTCCGGATTACAACTTCGGCGGGGTCACAATTCCGCAGCTGAGCGTCTCTGCATCCCGTGATGGAGAAGGCAAGGTCTATGTCTCCCTGTGTAACATCAGCCATGAAGCGGCAGCCAGTCTTAGCCTCGACATTTGCGGTATCACACTAAGCAGTGTAAGCGGACAGATTCTGACACATGGCGAGCTCGGTGCGCACAATACATTTAACAATCCGGATACTGTAGCGCCGGCTGCCTTCGAAGGCGTGTCTTTAAACGATGGAACTTTGGACTGCGAGCTTCCGCCGGCCTCAGTAGTCGTTATTACACTGGAATAAGACTCTATGCCCGAGATTCCGCACATGAACCGCAGGGGAGGCTGCAAGAGCTGCCATAGCAACTTCGTCAGCCCGGAAAAGTGGAACGGCTGATTGAAATTGCCACCCGGGTAAGACCGCTTGCAACGGAGGAACAATACAAGACACACCGGCTTCAGGATTCGCTGTGCCCTTATCCACCGCTTCGTAGTGGAACTGAGGCCCGCGGACTGATGACGGCAAATCCTCCTCCTTCCCCGGTACATTCGGTATGCTCAGGTCTGAGTTACACAGCCGTTTAATACTTCTGAACAGACCAAAGGAGAAACCATGATGAGTACAAATAGAGAGTACAATAATCCGCTTGTAGAGCAGAGGGCGGACCCATGGGTGTACAAACATACAGACGGCTATTACTATTTCACGGCTTCCGTACCGGAGTATGACCGGATTGAAGTACGCAGAGCTGCAACAATTGAAGGGCTGAGAGAAGCAATACCAGTCGTAGCCTGGCGCAAATATGAGAGTGGCCCGCTCAGTGCCAATATCTGGGCTCCCGAAATCCATTATATCGATGGCAAATGGTATATTTATTTCGCTGCCGCCCGGACCACCGAAACGAAGGAAGGGCTGTTCGACCACCGCATGTTCGTGCTGGAGAATGCTTCGGCGAACCCGCTGCAAGGGGAATGGGTGGAGAAAGGCCAGATGAGGACTGCCTGGGAATCCTTCGCCCTGGATGCCACATCGTTCGAGCACAAGGGAGTGCGATACTATGTATGGGCGCAAAAGGACCCCGCTATCGAAGGGAATTCCAACCTGTATATCTCGGCCATGGCTAACGGCTGGACGTTAACAGGTCCGCAGACGATGATCGCCACGCCGGAGTATCCGTGGGAGATTATTGGCTTCCGGGTGAATGAAGGCGCAGCTGTTCTGAAGCGTAACGGCAAAATCTTCATGAGCTTCTCGGCCAGCGCGACTGACTATAATTACTGCATGGGCCTGATCACGGCGGATGAGGACAGCGATCTGCTGGACGCGGACTCCTGGACCAAACATCCTGAGCCGGTCTTCAAGACCAGTGAGGAGAACGGGCAATACGGCCCGGGGCACAACAGCTTCACAGTGGATGAGAACGGTGAGGATGTGCTGATCTACCATGCCCGCAACTATAAGGAGATTACCGGAGATCCGCTGTACGATCCGAACCGCCACACCCGGGCCCAGCGCCTGCACTGGAATGAAGACGGCACACCGGATTTCGGTATCCCGGTGAAGGACGGCGGGAAATAAAGGGCGGGTTCATATAAACCCGCTGCCGTAATGGCAAAGGAATGGCCTGCTAATCTGCTAATATGCAAAGAGTCTTGCAACCCTTATAGGGGAGCGGGACTCTTTGTGCTGTGCAGGAAATCTCGATGAAACCCGCTGTTGATCTCACTCATAGAACAGCAGGCGCTTCGCATAGACGTTGCGGAATTAGGTGGGGCTCGTCGAAGTAACGCGGCTCGTTGAAGTCACTTCAGATAGCAGACCTTCTGGATGCCGCGCCTGCCTACCGAGGTGTTGATCTCGATCAGGCCGCTCGCCTCCATTCTTCCTGGGAGGTCGTTTAGAAAAAAACCATTTTATATAATTATAAACTAATTTAGCTTAAAAGGAGGAAAACATCCCTTTATTTGGATGTTGTAATTGAAATTAAGCTAAATATGAGTTATATATCAATTTTTTTATGTTTTATCAAATTAATAAAGATGTTTTGTTACAAAAAATGAGTAAATTTTAAGAGGATATACCTTTTGTCGGTTTTACTTTGAATATGTATGAATAAGTTTATATCTTTATGTTTACAGAGATGTTTATATATGTTATTTTATACTTGTAAGCGAATACATTTGAATGTTTTCTAATTATTTCACAATTATATGAAACGGTTGGTGATGATATGACTTCTGGTGCATTAAGGGCAACGCTGATTGTAGACAAATCCTTTGTAATCGCTGAAGTGGATAAGCGGATCTACGGCTCATTCATAGAACATCTGGGGCGGGCGGTCTACGGCGGAATATACGAGCCCGGACATCCCACTTCAGGCGCTTCCGGCTTCAGAGACGATGTGAAATCACTGGTGAAGGAACTGGATGTGCCAATTATCCGATATCCCGGAGGGAATTTTGTATCCGGTTACAATTGGGAGGATGGTGTAGGTCCGGTTGAACAGCGTCCCAGACGTCTTGAACTGGCCTGGAGGACGGTCGAGCCTAATGAGGTAGGTACCAATGAATTCATGAATTGGGCCAGAGAAGCGGGTTCAGAGGTCATGATGGCAGTCAATCTCGGAACACGCGGAGTAGATGCAGCGCGTAACCTGCTGGAATATTGCAATCATCCCGGAGGAACGTACTGGAGTGATCTGCGGAGAAGCCACGGGGCACTGCAGGCCCATAAGATCAAGACCTGGTGTCTGGGCAATGAAATGGATGGACCCTGGCAGATCGGCCAGAAGACGGCTGTGGAATATGGACGGCTGGCTTATGAGACAGGTAAGGCCATGCGCCTGGTAGATCCGGACATTGAGCTTGTCTCCTGCGGAAGCTCCAGCTCGGCGATGCCGACTTTTCCTGAATGGGAAGCAGTTACTCTGGATCATACCTACGACGTAGCCGATTATGTGTCACTGCATCAATATTACGGCAACCGTGATAACGATTCGGCGAACTTCCTGGCACGCAGCATGGACCTGGAGCATTTCATCAAGACGGTTACAGCTACCTGTGACTATATCAAGGCCAAGAAACGCAGCAAGAAGACGGTATCTCAGCTTCGATGAATGGAATGTCTGGTACCACTCGAACGAATCGGATACGAAGATTGATCCCTGGACTATCGGCCCGCCGCAGCTTGAGGATCATTACAACTTCGAGGATGCCCTGCTGGTCGGCAGTATGCTGATTACGTTCCTGAGACATGCAGACCGGGTGAAGATGGCTTGTCTTGCCCAGCTTGTCAATGTAATTGCACCAATAATGACGGAAGCAGGCGGTGCTGCCTGGAAGCAGACGATTTTCTATCCCTATCTGCATGCTTCCAAATACGGCCGCGGGGTTTCCCTTCAGCCGATTGTCAATTCTCCGAAATACGATGCACAGGATTACACCGATGTTCCTTATCTGGACAGCGCGATTGTACATAATGAGGAGCAGGGGGAGCTGACTATTTTTGCGGTGAACCGTCATTTGGAGGAAGGCCTGCATTTGAAAGCCGATATCCGGGGCTTCGAGGGGTATACCCTGCTTGAGCATATCGTTCTGAAGCATGATGACCTGAAAGCTGTGAATACGCCCGCAGAACAGAAGGTACAGCCGGTGCAGGCTGCCGGTACCGTATGCAAGGATGGATACGTAGACACACTTCTCTCCAAAGCTTCGTGGAACGTAATCCGGCTGAAGAAAAGTGCAGGCTTGTGAGCCGGACTGTAAAAGCAGTTCTTATATAACTGATATTTGTACACAAATAAGGGAGGTTTAAGGATGAAGAAGAAGGGGTTTCTCGCATTAATGGTAGTGGCTATGGTAGTATTCCTGGCGGGCTGTGGAGGATCATCGAAGGAAGAGGGCGGTGAAAGTTCGGTACTTAATGCCGGGGCCGGCGAGAGTGCGACTGAGCTCTCCTACTGGACATTCGTTGAATTACACGGCCAGCATTTTGAGAAAATGCTAGAGAAATGGAATGCGGCCAATCCTGATCGTCAGATCAAGCTGAATGTTACAGTAATGCCTTATGACGATATGCACAACAAGTTATCGATTGCCGTGCAGACAGGCGTAGGCGCACCGGATATTGCCGATATTGAATTGGGTAAATTTCCTGACTTCCTGGCCGGAACACCACAGCTGGAACCGCTTAATGATGTAGCTGAGCCTTTCAAGGGTACAGTTGTGCAATCCCAGCTGGATTTGTACAGCAAAGAAGGAAATATCTACGGCCTGTCTACTCACGTAGGGGCAACCGTTGCCTTTTATAACACAGAAATTCTCGAACAGGCAGGAGTCGACTATAAGACGATCGTAACCTGGGATGACTTCAAGAAAGCCGGCATGCAAGTGTACGAAAAAACCGGCAAATACATGGGTACCGCTGACACAAGCGCTATCTGGCAAGAGTCGCTCCTTCTGGCACAGCAAGGCGCTGACCTCACCGATGAAGCAGGCAATCCAAAGGTGAATTCACCGGAGCTGGTGAAAGCCCTTACCATGCTCAAGGATCTGCAGGAGAACAATGTAATCTCCACCATCGCCGGAGGGCAGCCGGATACAGAAGAAGCTTATGGTGAATACAACTCCGGTAACTATGCAGCAGCCTTCATGCCGCTATGGCAAATGTCGAGATACACCAACTACATGGCGGACTTGCAGGGCAAGATTGCCATTGCTCCGCTTCCGGTGTTTGAGAAAGGAATGCCAAGATCGTATGGCGGCGGCGGAACCGGTACTGTCGTAACCAAAACAGCCAAAGATGTGCAGCTGGCTAAAGACTTCATTGCTTATGCGAAGCTTTCCCTGGATGCCAATATCGAAATCTGGAACACTCTCGGCTTTGACCCGATCAACATGAGCGTATGGGATATGAAAGATGTGACTCATAATCCTGAGAATCAGTTCGTGAAGTATTTTGTCAACAACCCGTTTGATGTATTGAATGAAATTAAAGACGAAATCCAGCTGATCAAATCCACATCGGCTTCACCGACAATCAATAATGTTCTTTGCACAGTTACCCTAAATGAAATCTTCGAGGACGGCAAGGATGTACAGAAGGCGCTCGATGACGCACAGGCACAAATTGAACAAGAGTTGAAATAACCGGATAGTTAAACTGGGAGAGCTACTCTGCGGGCAGAGTAGCTCTATTTAAAAATATAAGAATTTATATGTTTCACACCTTAATTTATCCTTCTATTTCTCGCTGAAACGATACCGTCCTTATGAGGACAGCAAAGCCGTTTCCACTTGAACTAAGGCACTATCCAAGTTCCACCATGAAAGGAGTAGAGCAATGTTTAAAAACTTTCTGTACTCGCAAAAGGTCGCTCCTTACGTGTTCGTGCTGCCCTTTGTGCTGGTGTTCCTCATTTTTTGGGTATATCCCCTGCTTAGCTCGTTCGGTATGAGTTTTCAAAAGGTAACGCTCGGCCAGGAGGCGCAGTGGGTAGGAATCGACAATTATACTAAGCTGATGAGTGACACGATCTTCTTCAAAGCCGTCCGCAACAGCGGCGTATATATGATCCTGACCCTGCTTATTCTCATTCCTTTTCCAATGCTGTTCGCGGTCCTGATCAACAATAAATTTATGTGGGGACGGGAATTCTTCAAATCCTCCTTCTTCTTTCCGGCACTGACCTCGGTGGTTGTAGCCGGTACGATCTTCAGATTAATGTTCGGTGAAATGGAGGGCTCCTTGATCAACAGCCTTCTGGGCGTATTCGGCGTAGAGCCGGTTAAATTCCTGAAGGGGCAGGTCACTGGATTTATCGCCCTGGTCGCCTTGGCCAGCTGGAGATGGATGGGGGTCAATATGCTGTACTTCCTGTCCGGCCTGAAGAATATTCCGGATGATTATTATGAAGCGGCATCGATTGACGGAGCGTCAGCCTTTCAGAAATTCACAAGAATCACTATGCCTCTGTTGAAGCCTACAACCATATATGTATTGACGATCAGTATTTACGCCGGTCTGGCCATGTTCATTGAGAGCATGATGTTATGGAACGGCAATAACTCCCCGAAGAATATCGGCCTTACCATTGTCGGGTATCTGTACCGGCAGGGAATTGAAAAGAACAATCTTGGATATGCGGCTGCGGTTGGCATTGTACTGCTCTTGATTACCATGGTGATCAACCTGACACAACTGGCCTTTAGCGGCATGTTTAAGAAGGAGGATTAAGATGAAAAAAGAAACTGCAGTCAAAATCATCCTCTTTGCCTTCTTTACGGTGGTATGCATACTGATCCTGATCCCCTTCTATGCGGTGACGATTGCCTCCTTCAAGCCGGGTGAAGATCTGATCCGATATGGGCTGAATCTGAAGTTCGACCTTTCGGTAATGAATTTCGATAACTTCGTGTACCTGTTTACAGGCGATCATGCCTACTTTACATGGTTCTTTAATTCGGTACTGCTTACGCTGGTGCAGGTAACGTTGACCTTGCTGGTAAGCGCCACAGTGGCTTATGGTTTCTCGGCATATGAATTCAGAGGGAAGAACTTCCTTTTTATATGTGTGCTTCTTATTATGATGGTTCCGTTTGAGATTCTGCTGCTGCCTCTGTATACCTTGACCAATAATATGGGGCTGATGAACAGCTATTCCGCAATTATTCTGCCGGGGGTAGCCGGTGCAGCGACGATTTTCTTCTTCAGACAATATTTAAGCGGAATTCCCAAGGAAATTATCGCGGCCGGCAGAGTGGACGGGGCCAGTGAATACGGGATTTATCTGCGCCTGATTCTGCCTATCATGAAGCCTTCATTCGCCGCAATGGCGATTCTGAACGGTATGAACAGCTGGAACAACTTCCTCTGGCCGTTCATGGTGCTTAGCAGCGAGCACAAATATACCCTGCCAATCGGACTCAAGACACTCCTGACTCCGTATGGCAACAACTATGATCTGCTTATTGTCGGCTCGTTCTTCTCCATTCTGCCGATTCTGGCCTTATTCCTGGCCTTCCAAAAGTATTTCATCGACGGGATGACCGCCGGAGCGGTAAAAGGGTAAAGCCTGCCTGTATTATTCTTAGATAGATTCATAAGTAAAAAGCTCAGACCAAAGGAGAAACCATGATGAGTACAAATAGAGAGTACAATAATCCGCTTGTAGAGCAGAGGGCGGACCCATGGGTGTACAAACATACAGACGGCTATTACTATTTCACCGCTTCCGTACCGGAATATGACCGGATTGAAGTGCGCAGAGCCGCAACAATTGAAGGGCTAAGAGAAGCTGCACCCGTCGTAGCCTGGCGCAAATATGAGAGTGGCCCGCTCAGTGCCAATATCTGGGCTCCCGAAATCCATTATATCGATGGCAAATGGTATATTTATTTCGCTGCCGCCCGGACCACCGAAACGAAGGAAGGGCTGTTCGACCACCGCATGTTCGTGCTGGAGAATGCTTCGGCGAACCCGCTGGAAGGGGAATGGGTAGAGAAAGGCCAGATGAAGACTGCCTGGGAATCCTTCGCCCTGGATGCCACTTCGTTCGAGCACAAGGGAGTGCGGTACTATGTATGGGCGCAAAAACACCCCGATATCGACGGGAATTCCAACCTGTATATCTCGGCCATGGCTAACGGCTGGACGTTAACAGGTCCGCAGACGATGATCGCCACGCCGGAGTATCCGTGGGAGATTATCGGCTTTCGGGTGAATGAGGGCGCAGCAGTGCTTAAGCGGGGCGGCAAGATCTTCATGAGCTTCTCGGCCAGCGCGACCGACTACAATTACTGCATGGGCCTGCTCACGGCGGATGAGGACAGCGATCTGCTGGACGCGGACTCCTGGACCAAACATCCTGAGCCGGTCTTCAAGACCAGTGAGGAGAACGGGCAATACGGCCCGGGGCACAACAGCTTCACGGTTGATGAGAATGGTGAGGATGTGCTGATCTACCATGCCCGCAACTATAAGGAGATTACCGGAGACCCGCTGTACGATCCGAACCGCCACACCCGGGCCCAGCGCCTGCACTGGAGTGAAGACGGCACACCGGATTTCGGCGTGCCGGTGAAGGACGGCGGGAAGTAACGGACCGGTTCCCGTCCCGGAGCCGCAATGGCAGATGACTGGCCTGCGGATGCAGAAAGTTCTGCTATATAGAGTGAACTTAAGTTCAGCTTATGTAGACACAAAAATCCCGCAACCCTGATAGGGGAGCGGGATTTTTTGCGTCTTGCTTTTAGTTGATGGGTTATAACTGTATTTAGTACAACTAAAGTCACCAGTTATTGCGCGGTAAGTATTATAGTTGTATTCTCTGCAACTATATTGACCTTTGTGCCGCATAGGAGCACTTTTCTATACTTTTAGTTGTACAGAATACAATTAAGAGGCCGAATTTGCTTAGGGGCCGTCTTTTAAGTGTACGGAATACAACTATCGGTGAGAGTAGCTACTCTTAAGATATTCTTGATAACCTGACGTTTGTGTGAGTGCTCTGAGTGGTCTATTGAATTCATGCGAGATCATGCACAAAATACAACATTTTCCTCACAATATCGGCCTTAAACCAAGATTGTTGTATGAAATACAGCATTTCTCCTCCCTCAGGCGGTTTAGCCGGATAATTCTTGTATTTCGTACAACATTCCTCCCGAACAGCCGGATATATAGGGGGCCAGGAAGCTCTGTGCCGCGAATTGTGGATTGAACACAGAACACCGAACACCGAACATAGGAAGCTCACTCCACTCCTGCTGCCCGGCGCGGCACTTCGGATACAATAGTGTATTTCTAATGTTTCTTGCCATCTATAGGAACCGTTATGGTTTTGTTATAAGTTTTAATGTAGTGGTATCCATCCAGCAGCAGGAGCTGCGGCGCCTCCTTCGTATTGAACGAATACGTCCGCTCCCACAGGATGTTGCCGTTCTTCAAGTCCCACGGACGGGACTGGGATATAGAAGCAACGGGAATTGTGGATTCTCCGGCTTGAACAGCTAAAGTCTCCGTGTCGAGGAAGGTGAACTGCTTCCCGGCGATCACGATATCATAGCCGGTACCGGTCTGGGTAACACTGCGGATCCAGAGCTTCTCCTCGCCAAGCAGAATGGAGCGGTCAGAGGGTGCGGACAGGGAGACAGGCTGTTCTGTTTTCTCATATCCGGTGAAATTATCGAGTACCAGTTCAACACTTTGCAGCTTGTCTGTCGGGAGCACATCGTATTCGATTTCGAATTCCGTGAGTCCCGTTTTGCCGGAACGTGCCGAACGCATGGACCAGTAATTCACTTCGATCCCGTTCACATAGAGCTTGGTTACAGCCGGAAATCTCGGAGTTTCCCCGTCTTCCAGTTCATAATGCCCCTTCACAAGGGTTGAGGTCGGAGAAGCTGTAATAGAATCATAGTGGACCGTTCCCTGATCAACCGGAACAGCTTGGGATATATCCGCTGTGAGCAGGCTTTTCATGGCTTGGTTCGCTTCAAATTTGAAGGAGACAGGATAGTGTGCCACTGTCCCATTCTCCAGCCACTCGCTGAAGGTAACGGTCAATGTTCTGGAGAAGGGGCTGGCCGGCTCAAATTTGTATACTCCCTCGAAACGGGTACCGTCTTTGCTGCCGCCGCTCCCCCCCAGGGGATCTGAATCCGTCAGGAACCCTTCCAGTTTATCTACTCCGTAACGGAGAGAATAGTTGCCGGCAGGGAAGTCGCCAGTATATACACTGCCTGAAGCCGGATCAATGCTGTAATACATCGTCAGGGCGTTGTCGTCCGCAATCACCCCGTTAATGGTAATAACCGTTCCGTCATCTAACGTTTTGCTTTTATGGACGCTTTGACCGTATCCGTGGTCCGCCAATTCAGTGAAGGCCATGGTATCCAGCTCGCTTTTACTAAACAGCTTCCCGCCGTAATAAGCAAATGCAGGATATTGATAGATGCCCACCGTCAGAATAAAGGCTGCAGCTGCTGAGGCAACCCAGGTTCTCACTCTACTCCGGGTTCTTGTCTTCACAGGAACACGCTCAAGCGCTGTACGAAGTCTGCCCTCAAGTTCTGATGGGGTCATGATCTGCTGATGCTCCTGTAATCTCTCCTCGATCGTTCTCATAACGGTCACCTCCGATCATGGCTTTTAGTTTCTGTATGCCCTGCGAGATCCTTGATTTGATCGTCCCGACCGGCGAATCGGTCATCTCGGCAATCGTCTGATAGGGAAGATCATGAACATAGCGGAGTTCAATCGCTTCCCGCTGCCGCGGGTTCAGGTGAGCAAGCAGCGCCGACATGTCCAGCTCAGACTCCGTATAGTGGTAGGGGTTATCTGCAGTCCATGCGGCAAGTGAAGGCTCCCGGTCGTCTTCACCGTCCAGAGGAAGATAACGCTCCTGCTTGCGGAGGACGGTCTTGCAGCGGTTCACGAGTATCGTTTTGCTCCAGCTGTAGAAGGCCTCCCTTTTGTTCAACTGCTCCAGCTTCTCGTAAAGCGTAACAATCATATCTTCCATGACATCCATGGCATCGTGCTCATTGCCCATATAGCTGTAGGCAAGCCGGTAATAAGCGTCCTGTTCAGCTAAAATTAATTGTAATAAGGCTTCTTTGTTACCCCGCTGGGCTTGTCTCACAAGACGGCTTACATTCATGTTCTCACCTCTTTCATAGATAAGAGTCCGCAGAGGTTCTAAAAGTTCATTATGCACAAAAAAATCTCCACAGCCTGTTCTCGGGGGAATGAGTAGCCCCTGGGAAGCCGCGGAGGAATTAGTATGATGAGCTTTCTTAATTCATTCATAGAACAGCAGACGTTTGGCATAAGCGTTGCGGAAGTCGGTGGGGGTGAGGCCGACGATCTTTTTGAACGATTTCATGAAATTATGGCAATCCTTATAGCCGAGCTGCAGCGAGACTTCACTGACATTCTGGTTGGTGTCGGCCAGCAGGAATTTCGCCAGCTCCATCTTCTGCTGCAGAATATATTGCTTCAGGGAGATCCCGGAGATCACGGTGAACAGATGGGAGAGATATTTCTCATTGTAGCCGAAGTAGGCGGCGATTTGCGATACCTTGATGTGTTCACTGCGGCTCCACTTGATGTAGTCCACAATATCGTTATAGAGCTGCTCCTGCTTCGTCTTTTTGAGCGGGTCAGCATCGGCATTGCAGGTCTGGTTGTACAGCTCGCATAGAATCACAGTAGCCATGTAGTTGTTGAGTGTA
Organism: Paenibacillus sp. FSL R10-2736; assembly: GCF_038000245.1. Taxonomy (NCBI): domain Bacteria; kingdom Bacillati; phylum Bacillota; class Bacilli; order Caryophanales; family Paenibacillaceae; genus Paenibacillus; species Paenibacillus sp. FSL R10-2736. Next base: position 5,621,143 of record NZ_JBBOBN010000001.1, on the reverse strand, counting down.
GTCTGATTGTAGCCCCGCACCGAATCCTGCAGCTGCTTCATCATTACGATGATTTTCTCCAGGCTCCGGAGGGTTCCGTACTGGGGCAATAGAATCCGGTTATCTTCCTTGTCATAGGTGCGCGGGGAGAGATCGGTAACCTGAATCCCGCTTGTGGAATGAAAGTGCAGCCAGTAGAAACTGCATTCAGAGGACTTGTACCCGTATTGCTTGGTGAGCGGGGGGAGGAGCAGATACTCTCCTTTGGAGACCACGAATTGCTGGTTGTCACCGGCCAGGTAGAGTACCCCTTCGGTCATAACGATAAGCTCATAATCCTGCAAAATCCTGCTCAGATGGACCCATTCTGCAGAGGGGGCGACAAACTTGCCGGTAATCTCCAGATTCACTGGTTTATCCACAATCAGCTCGAAGGCAGTCATTTGCATGTCCCCTTTTTTCTGACTTTAGTACACTTCTTCTAACCTTTATTATTCCTTAATCCCGGCATGAAGTAAAGCGCTTCCCAAATAAAAAGTTTAGGTAATGACTAACCTTTTTACACATATTCGAACATTAAACTATTTATCCGAATTTGAAATAAGGGTAAGCTGTAGATAAGACAAACAGACAAACTTAACCGATATTCAGGCAAAGGAGATGAGGCTAAAAGCTTGTGAAATATGGCATTTACGCTACGAATAGAGAGGCGAAAATTTTTTAGAGTCTAATGTAAGCGTATACATTTTTTGTGCGGGCCAAAAGCCGGAAACAAATTGGATCAGAAATGTGTGAGGAAAAATCCGGAAAAACAGAAGCGGTTTCGGTTAATTTTAACAAATGTTGAAATATATCTCGCTTGACCATAGAGGCGGACAGAAAAAGGGAGGATACAAAATGAAGAAGTTACTAACGGGTATGCTCGCGCTTATGCTCGGTGCGGCGGCGTTATCGGGATGCTCCGGCGGCAACAATACAAATACAGATACAGATGCTGCCGGTGGCGGAGATACGGGCAAGAAGGTAAAGCTTACGGCAATTATGACCAAACATCCGCTGACCCAGGAATTCTCCAAAATGCAATGGCTGCAGGAGGCCGAGGAACGCGCGGGCGTTGAAATTGAGTGGCAGGAGGTCACGGCGGACTGGGATCAGAAAAAAGGTACACTGCTTGCCAGCGGCGATATTCCTGACCTGATTGTAGGCGTAAATTCCATTACGGATGCCGATTTCTCGCAGTTCCCGGGCCTCTTCGAGGATATGACCGGACTGATCAAGGATTACGGCCCTAACGTACAGGCGATGTTCGATGCCAAACCGGAGACCAAAGTGATTGCCACACAGCTGGACGGCAAAATCTACGGCCTGCCCAAATACCAGAGATTCTGGCCGGAAACAACGACACGCCAGTTCATCAACCAGAAGTGGCTGGACAATCTCGGCCTGCAGATGCCGACCAACTGGGATGAGCTGTTCGATGTGCTGAAAGCATTCAAGGATGAGGATGCCAACGGAAACGGCGATAAGAATGACGAAATTCCGATGGATTTTGCCCCTACAGGAACTGTGGCGTTCGGAGCCTTTATGCCGACCGTGCTGATGGGCAGCGAAGGGATCACGCTGACGGATAACAGCGGACTGGGTTATTTCGTCGAAGACGGCAAGGTGAAGAACTTCTTCACGGATGAGCGTTACAAAACGCTGGTTGCGTTCCTGAACAAATGCTTCAGCGCCGGACTGATCAATCCTGAAGTGTTCACCCAGGACTATACCAAATACCAGTCCGTTGCCCGCGGCAATGGCGAGACGGCAGCCGTCGGCTTCACCTGGGGCTGGGAGGTCACGGACAGAGTCGGTAATACGCTGGCTCCGCAGTATACCTCGATGTCCCCGCTCAAAGTATCGGCTGATTCAACCAGCAAGATTTCCTGGAGCTATGATTACAACTCCCTGAACTATGGAGTGAATGCGGTACAAATGTCGGCCAAATCTAAACACAAGGAAGCGGCCATGAAGTTCATCAATGAATTGTATGATCCTACTGTAAGTATGCAGGTGCTGTTCGGCTCCCTCGGGACGAATATCGGTGACAATGGAGACGGCAGTTATAGTATCTTGCCTCCTACGGATGCAGCGATGGACCCTGGTACCTGGAAATGGACCTCCTCCTGGGCCGATAACGGAGCTATGTATATTGCCGATTCCCTTAAGCTGACGCTGGGTACCGATATGCAGTCTGTCGGCAGCCAGACCGAGCCTCTCAAAGCAGCGCTGGACGGGATCAACAAGGATACGGATGTGCTGCCAAGCATGTTCATCAAGTACAGCGCGGCGGATAACAACACGATGAGCTTGAATAACACCGGTATGATGTCACTCGCCCTGTCGAAATGGTCGCAATGGATTACCAAGGGCGGCATTGATGCCGAGTGGGACGACTATGTGAAGAATATCGGGAAGACCGGTGTGGACAAGAATATTGAGATCATCCAGAAATATTACGACGATTACAAAAAGAATCAGTAAGCGCAGATAAGCACCGTAAGTGCTATAAGAGAAACCGGGACCGGAAGAAGCGTCAGCGGGGTACAGGGCTGAAACCGCTTGTTCCGGCTCCTTAATGGAAGGGTGGTTCTGATGATATCCAAGAATCTGTATGAGCATCCGGCTCAGCCAAGGGCGCATAAGAAGCCCACCGTACTGAATACCTTCAAGCGGGATCATCAGCTGTGGATTATGATTTTTCCGGCTATTGTCGTGATTTTTATCTTCAACTATATCCCGATGTACGGTATCCAGCTGGCGTTCCGTGATTATGATTTCAGCAAAGGGCTCACCGGGGGCGCGTGGAGAGGACTGTTCTATTTCCGGCAGTTTTTTGACAGCTATATGTTTGCCGATCTGATGAAGAACACGGTAGCGATCAGTCTCGCCACTGTAATTCTAAGCTTCCCCGCGCCCATCATTCTGGCGCTGCTGATCAACCAGGTGCGCTGGAAGCGCGCCAAAAAAACACTTCAGACGACCGTGTATCTGCCGCATTTTATCTCCATCGTCGTTATGGTGGGTCTGCTGAACGTACTGCTCTCCCCGAATTCGGGGGTAATCGGACATATCCTCAGCTCGGTCGGACTGGGTGATGTCAATCTGCTGGGCTCGACGGGGACGTTCGTTCCGGTCTATGTGCTCTCGGAGATCTGGCAGCATTGCGGGTGGAACAGCATCATCTATCTGGCCGCACTGTCTACTGTGGACCCGCAGCTCTATGACTCCTCCAAAATCGACGGGGCCAGCCGCTGGCAGACGATCAAGCATGTCGATATCCCGGCGCTGATTCCGACCATTATCATTCTGTTCGTGCTTAGTATGGGGAATGTGCTCAGTACAGGCTTCGAGAAGGTATTCCTGATGCAGAATGCCCTGAACCTTCCGGTCTCCGAGGTCATCGCGACCTATGTCTACAAAATCGGGATTATCAGCAACCAGTTCAGCTATTCCGCCGCCATCGGGTTGTTTAATACCGTGATCAACTTTGTGTTCCTGTACGCGATGAATATGATTGCCCGCAAGTCCTCGGATATCAGCCTGTGGTAGCGGAGCTTACGGAAGGAGTGGAGTAGCATGCAGCTAATCACTAACAGTAAAGGTAAAAATAAAACCGACATCCTCTTCGATGCTGTCGTATATCTGGTCTGCCTGCTCATCTTTTTGAGCATTGTGTACCCGCTGTATTTCGTCATTATCGCCTCTGTCAGTGACTCCACGCTGGTGTCGACAGGTCAGGTGACGATTTTCCCCAAGAATATAAGCTTCTTCGGCTATAGTGAAATCTTCAAGGATTCGCGGATCTGGACAGGGTATAGCAATACACTGCTCTATACGGTGCTCGGGACGGCCGTGAACCTGCTGTTCACCCTGCCTGCGGCGTATGTGCTGTCCAGACAGGAGTTCCGGGCCCGGCGGTTTCTGATGCTGACGTTCGTAATCACACTGTTCTTCAACGGCGGCCTGATTCCAACCTACCTGCTGATGAAGGATATGCACATGACGAATACGATGTGGGTGTTCATTATCCCGTTCTGCGTGAATGTCTATAATCTGATTATTGCCCGCTCGTTCTTCGAGAATTCGATCCCGCGGGAGCTGTTTGAGGCGGCTTCGATGGACGGGTGTACGCATTTCAAATTCTTCCTGAAGGTCGCCCTGCCGCTCTCCAAAGCGGTGGTGTCCGTTATCGGACTGTATTATCTGGTCGCCCACTGGAATGACTTCTTCACCGGACTGATCTATATCCGCAGCAATAACCTGCAGCCGCTGCAGATAGTGCTGAGAGATATTCTGCTATCCAACCAGGTATTCTCGCAAGGTGCGGGAGCGGGCGGTTCTGCCGGAGGTTATGCCCAGCAGTATGCGGATCAGGTGAAGTATGGAGTCATCATCGTATCTACCCTGCCGATTCTGATTGTGTACCCGTTCATCCAGAAGTACTTCGATAAAGGGGTCATGATCGGTTCAGTCAAAGGTTAATAAGGAGGATGAGTGATGAACACAGGTAAGAAGAATCATGCGGCAGTAAACTCAGGCATGCTGTACCAGCCGGGTACGGTGAAAATAGCTCATGCCATGCAGGCCTTCGGCTACAGCCATGTTGCGCTTAAGCCCGGCCACTGGAAGCAGCAGCAGGATGAGACCATTGAGATGTATCTCGGGATTCCGGATGAGGATCTGCTGCATATTTTCCGGGTCAAAGCGGGTATGCCCTCGGAGGCTAACGGTTTAGCCGGCTGGTACGGGGCGGGTGCAAGCACCTTCGGCCAGAAGCTGGGGGCGTATGCGAAGCTGTACCGGGTGACCGGGGATTTCAGACTGCATGAGAAGGCGGTGCTGCTCGCAGGGGAGTGGATCGCCTGCGCAGAGCAGTCCGCTGAATTATTCGATAATGATACTTATGTCTATGAGAAGCTGCTGGGCGGCTTCCTCGATCTGTATGAATATCTGGGCTACGAGCGGATTCTGCCTTATGTGCTGAAGCTGACGGAGGCGGCAATGGCCCGCTTCAAGCAGGATATTGCCAGGGACGGGCTGCAGGACCACGGGCTGTGGTCCAGTCATATGATCGAATGGTACACGCTGCCGGAGAATCTGTACCGTGCGTATCAGCTGACCGGAGAAGAGAAGTACAAGGACTTCGCTAAGGTATGGGACTACGATTATTTGTGGGATAAGCTGAACAACAGTGATTTCGCGATCGGCCCGCGTCATGCCTACAGCCAGGTGAATAGTCTATCCAGCGCGGCGCGCGCCTATGAAGTGACCGGGGATGAACGTTATCTGTCAGCGATGAAGGTTGCTTACGATGAGCTTACGGCCCATCATATCTTTGCCACCGGCGGTTATGGGCCTGCGGAATGCCTGTTCACGGAGAAGGAGGGCTACCTGGGGGATTCACTGAAATCCACCTGGGACTCTACGTTGTCGAGCCTGACCTATACCAATTTCGCCGGGACGGAAGTCACCCGCAATGACACCTGGGGCAGCTGCGAGGTCTCCTGCTGTGCCTGGGCGGTGTTCAAATTCAGCAGCTACCTGCTGCAGTATACCGGGGAAGCCAAGTACGGCGAATGGGTGGAGAAGCTGCTGTATAACGGAACGGGCGCGCAGCTCCCGGTGAAGCCGGACGGAAGAGTGATGTATTATGCCAACTACTTTCTGGATGGTGCAGTGAAGACGGTAGAGGACCGGAGACTGCAAGAGGGCGGGCATAATTTCGAGTGGCAGTGCTGCACTGGCACCTTCCCGCAGGATGTCGCGGAGTATAGCAATATGCTCTACTATCACAGCGAGGATAGCCTGTATGTAACGCAGTATCTGCCCTCCCGGGTGAAGTGGGCCAAAGACGGCATGGATATTACGGTGGAAAACTATTCGCAGTATCCGGAAGTGGAGGGGCCAGTCAAGCTGCGGATCAGTCTGGAGGGAAGTGCAGAGTTCGGGCTGAAGCTGCGCGTTCCGGCCTGGGCCACAGGACTGAATAGCTTGAAGATCAACGGGGAAGAGGTGGAGACGGCGGTTGTGCCCGGTGAGTGGGCTTCAGTCCGCAGGGAGTGGAATGATGGGGACATCGTGGAGATCGATTTCCCGTTCCCGCTCTATTTCAGAGCCGTAGATGCTGCGAATCCCGGCATTGCCGCCTTGAGCTACGGCCCGCTGGTGCTGGTAGCCGATAAGATGACCCGGTTCATCGGCGACACCGCCGACCCGTCCGGCTGGATACACCCGGCTGAAGGGCAGCCGTATACCTTTGAGACGGACAAAGGCCATGTGGCAGGATACAGCCACCTGACCCGCAGCTTCCAGCCTTATTACAAGATCGGCGAAATGCAGTGGTATTATATGTATAACGAAATCCAGCCGCGTTAGCGGCTGGATTGTTTGTTGTGGTATGAACCGTAATACTAGCGTTGCTAGATAAGCTGAACATAAAACCTTAACATGAAATTTTAACATAAAACTAACCTTCACCTTGTGAATATTTGAACCTCCGGCGTAGCGTCAAGAAGTTCGTGTGAAAGAGTAGAAGTACCTCCCTGGGTATGGGTACGAGTATGGGTATGGGTACGAGTATGAGGATGAGTATGAGTACGAGTATGAGTACGAGTATGAGTATGAGTATGAGTATGAGTATGAGTATGAGTATGAGTATGGGTATGAGTATGAGTATGGGTATGTTTATGGGTACGGGTTCGCCTGTTGTTGCAGGAAGCCCTTGATTCATCCGCTTTCTGGGGCAGAGATCAGCTGACTTGCACCGACTTTTATAAAATCCTGCACATAATACAACATTTCCCTCGTCTTATCGGCCGAAATCCAAAATTGTTGTATCAAATGCAGGATTTCAGCTTTTCCCGGTGGTTTAGGAGGATTATTGTTGTATTTCATACAACAATCCTCCCGGATACCCGGCTATCCATCAATCCAAGTTGCAAAACGTACAACATTTATGTCTACTGTGCTTCCGAAGAAGTCTCCATTCTGCTGCAGGTCACGAATCAAGTGCAGGGCATTGACGTATTCCGCCAGCCTCGCTGTGACTGACCGGTAACCTGTAGGTGTGTTGTCTAAAGTGCAGCATATATAGCGTACTTATTCCTTCACGATTGTAATCACATATTCCTGCTCCGTGATATGATCCTCTGCCTTAACCGTGAGGTTCAGCGTCGTGCGTTCCTCAGTCAGCTTAACCTGGCGCGGGAGCGAATCCTCGATCAGGATTCCGTCCGCATAGACCAGGGCATTCTTATGCTCTGGTGTGACATTCAGCTGTACACTGCCGGCCGCTTGCGGAACGGTTAGGGTATAAGCGGTTACGCCGCTGCTGAAGGGAGCCGAGAGCGTGCCTTCGCTAAAAGCAAGCTGGCGCAGCCCGGCGCTACGACTGTAGCCGGTCATCATGCGCAGCAGATCGAATATGCCATTTTCCTGCCCCGGAATGACGAATTTGACCTCCACTTCGGTCTTGCCGCTGATGACTTCAGCCGGGATAAGATAACTCCGGTTGTAGAAGCTGCGCGCCTGATCGGTGTGCAGAATTTCGCTGCTGATCAGCTCACCGTCCGCATAAATAGCGAGCTCCTTGCCGTTGCTGCCGGAGAAATAGGTAACCGAGAGGTAGTTGTCACTCTGCGGCGCCACCTTCAGCCGGTAGCTGAACCAGCCGCCATTCTCCGCCTTGCGGATATTGTATCCGTCCCATGTAGCCACAGAGGTATTCTCCCCTTGAATTCCGTGCTCCAGCTCGTATTGGTCATTGCCGACAGGCAGACTGTCAAGGGTGGCATCCTGCACACGCTGCCGGATTTTGCCCTGCAGAATATGCTGCTGCAGCTCCGCCGAATCGGCTTCCACCAACCGCCAATAGATGCCGTAACGCTCATTATGCTGCTTATAATGGGGCGTAAATACCAGCCGGTTGTCTTCATCCGTTCCCTGAAGCGCAAACGCCAGTTCATTCTGCTCCAGCCGGACAACGCGGTCCGCAAGCTGCTCCAGCCATGATTCCGGACTTTCATTCACCGTGGTGATGAAATCCTTCACCAGCATATTGCGGGTCGGCACACTGACATCCACACCTGTGGCAGACACAGCCAGATCAGTCCGGCCCAGGGCGGCGCTGAGCACAGCCGGCCCGTATTTGAAGGCTACAACATGCCGGGCATCCGGGAGATTGAAGTAAGCAAGCTTCATCGGCAGCCGGAGCTGCAGAGTATCGCCGTCTTCCCATACTCTGCCCACTACAGCATATGTTCCGCTCCCGTTGAATACAGCATTGACCGGCTCCCCGTTTAATAGGAGCTCCGCTTCACCGGCCAGCCAGTCCGGCAGACGAAGCTTGAGCGCAAGGGGACTGGCCTGAGGCTGCAGGGTGTTTATTGTGAATTGTACAGCATCGCTATAAGGCAAATTGGCCGATTGTGTCAGCTTCAGCCCGTGTTCACTGGAGTGGAGGGTGGAGCTTAGGTACTGATTGACCACAATGCTTGCGGCATCATAGAAATATAGGCTGTCATTCAGCTTGGTGAAGCTCTCCATGCCGGTTCCGGTGCAGCACCAGAAATGCTCGAACGGTGAGCTGTACACTTTGAAGTAACCCGTTGCCATAGGCTGAAAATACATCGTCATCCCGGTATGCGGATGCTGTGAGGACACGATCGCATTCAGGTAAGTATTCTCGTAAAACTCAGCGTATTTGGAGTCTCCGGTGATTTTGAACAGCTCGCGTGTCAGCTTCAGCATATTATAGGTGTTGCAGGTCTCCGCAGTGAAATTGGAGCGTTCCCGGTCCAGCATATCCGGATCGCCGAAATGCTCCCACTCGCTGTTGCCGCCGGTAATGTAGCTGTGATGATGCACAACCATATCCCAGAACTGCCTTGCGACCTCCAGATAAAAGACCTCACTCTCCCCAAGGGTCCGGTAACGGTTCAGCGCCCCGAGGAACTTCGGAATGGTAGTATTGGCATGTTTGCCTTTGAGGATATCTTTGCCTTCACGGATTGGAGTGAACAAAGTCAGCTCATCAAAGCTATGAGCGGCTCTTAAGTGGTTAGCGTTCCCGCTGATTTTGTACAGCTCATAAAGGCAGTCATTCATCCCGCCATATTCGACGGATAATACGCGCTGCTGTATTTCGTCAGACCAGGAAGCCGTACGGGTGTACACCCAATCCCCCAGCTTGTTCACTACGCTATACGCTGTTGCGCTGCCGGTAGCAGAGTAGGCGGCGGTGAGTCCGGCGATAATCTTGTGCATTGTGTACCAAGGAACCCAGGCAGGCTGTCTATTCTCAACATTATCGAACAGCTGCTCATCGAACGCTGACAGGTAACCGCTCTCATGCTGGCACAACGCAAGCTCACTGAGCAGGTGCTCCAGTCTGAGCGCAAGCGCATCATCCTGGGTGGTGGCATAAGCCTGGGACAAGGCAGAGAGATAATGGCCCAGAGTATGCCCGCGGATTTCGGTATTCTCCCAGCCCGGATACTTCTCGCTCTTCTTCGGGAGTCCCCGGTTCTCACGGAAGCCGGCCAGCAGACGGTCAGGTTCCAAGCTGGTGAGGTACTCTATTTCTTTGGCAAAGGCATTGACGATATACGGATCGGCGATGGAAACCTGATGCATGCGGTACTCCTGATACACGGGTTTGCCCTGAGTCTGGGCCGCAGACTGCGTTTGGGGTGTAATTGTCACTTTTTATCACCATTCCTATGGATTCTATAATGTTAAAGCAAGGCTGGTATCCTATGAATAAGCTTATATTTAAAGGACCTGTCGGTAAATAGTGATAGGTTCGAATATGTGTGAAAAGGTTAGATTTTCGAGGTGGAGTGGGACAAGAGAAAAGTACCCCCGAACCCCCGAACCCCGATGTTTGCTACTGCGTTGTCATCAATCGTTGGAATATGGGCATCCAAAACTCTATGCGGACTCCAGAGCCGTTATTTTCTCGAAACCCGTCATTTTCAGCTTGAAGCGGACTCCAGTTCCGTTATGCTCCAAATCATCGTCCAAATTCTCTGTTTCCAGAGAAAATAAGCGATCTCCAGTCCGCGAGGAGGTGAAAACAGCGAAAATCAGCTGAATAAGGGATTCTCAGTCCGCTTCCCTGCCGATTCAACTCTTCGGAGCCGATTTGTGAATTCGTGGGGTGGAAGCACAAAAAAACCGCAGCTGCTGCTTAGGGCAACAGACTGCGGCTTGCGCGTATAGACAATAAAGCTTATTGAACCCATATATCTTACTTAAGGTGTGTACTGCTGCACGATGGAGACGATCTGTCCGTTCTGGATGGTGATGTGGTAAGGAGATTGGCTTAGATCGAAAACATCAGTTTTGGCAAATTCCTGAGTGAACTGCTGCAGGCTGAGCGCCTCGTTCCAGTTAATGTCCAGTTCCTCAATATTACCAGTGTGGTCGTAGATCTGCATAGTTACTTTAGCATTAGGGGCTACCGGGTAGGAAGTCAGCGAATCGCTGTCATTCACGATATAGTAACCGTCGGGTACACCGCCGATTTCGGCTGCGGCTTCAGGCTCACGTTCAGCGAAGATAGCATCGGCCGCTGCGCCTTCGTACCATGTGATTTCGTCTCCGGTAAGGGTGGTTTGACCCTTATTGGTGTCGAGTGCGTGTATGTAAACCGTCAAGTGCTGGATATGATCGCTGCTCTGGGCTTCTGCGGTCTTCATGGTCGTGCTGGCCGTAGTCACGAGGGAGAGGAACAACAGGACCAATACAGGAAACAGATAGACATTTTTGTTTTTTAACATTGTGGAATTTCCCCCTTGGCATAATATGACACGGTGTAAGTCTATATACCTAATTACCCTTCGGTATAGTTCTCAAACGTGTTCATACCCTAATAACGTTGATTTTCAAAAAATGTTGCAAATATATTTTCAGATCTCCCTGCAGGAGCCGATCCAATTATTGGGTTGCTTACCTCCAGCATCATCGCGTTGCCAGTTATCGTCGTATAAAGCCTTAATCCGGGGCATATTAAGTTATCCAACTATCGGCTGAGAGGTGACTGGGATTGAAGGAGATCTGGCAAATATACAAGAGAGATTGGCTGAGGCTGTTCAGGATACCTGTGGCCATGCTGCTGATTGCAGCGCTTGTTGTGCTGCCCTCAGTCTATGACTGGGTGAATGTGGCGGCCGTATGGGACCCGTACAGCAACACCTCCGGGATCAAAATCGCCGTAGCCAGTCTGGATGAAGGTGCGGCCGTGCAGGGTACAAGCTTCAATATCGGTGCGGAGGTACTGGAAAGCCTGCGGAGCAATAAGTCACTCGGCTGGAGGTTTACAGATGCGGAGGCTGCGGTGGACGGGGTGCGGCGGGGGGATTACTATGCGAGTATTGTGATTCCGGCGGACTTCTCTGAGCGGATGACCGGTATTCTTGAAGGTAAGCTGGAGAAGCCGGAGATTGAATATACCGTTAATGAAAAAATCAATGCGATTGCTCCAAAAATTACCGCCAAGGGTGCTTCCACGATCACCACGCAGATCACCGAGCACTTCACGGAAACGATCAGCAGTACGGTTCTGACCGCCCTGCGCGGGATAGATGAGGAATTCCAGTCCGAGCTGCCCGCGATCCGCAGGGTGGAGGCCGGGCTGTTCAAGCTGGAGGCGGAGCTGCCGGAGATTGAGCAAGCCGGAAGGCTGGTACTGAAGCTGCAGGAGGATTGGCCGGAGATCTCCTCTTCTGCGGAGCGGATTGCCGGACTGGCCTCCAGGCTCCCGGAGGTAGAGCAGGCGGGAAAGGCCGTGGAGCAGATCGACGATTATTGGCCGCAGATTACGGCTGCTGCCGGACATCTGGAGGAGCTGCAGGAGAAGCTGCCCCGGATTGAACGTGCTGCCCTGCTGGTATCCGAGCTGGATTCGAACTTCAGCAAGGTGGACGGTGTGCTGGACCGGGCAGAAGCCCGGTTGGAAGAGGCCGCAGCCGCAGTGGACACTGCGGCCAAGGTTCTGCCGCAGGCTGACCGGATCACCGCTGCCGGCAGCAGCTTCGGGCTTGCGCTGCAGCAGTTCCTGGCCGGGAACGGCACAGCCTTTGCGGCTGTCCCTGGGGTTGTGCAGCAGAATTTGTATCTGCTGCAGCAGGCCGGGGAATCGGCCGTGCAGTTGACCGCGCAGCTGCGGCAAGATGCCGCGCAGCCAAGCGAGGCGCTGCGGCAAGATGCCGCGCAGCCAAACGAAGCGCTGCGGCAAGGTGCCGCGAAGCCAAGCGAAGCGCTGCACCAGAGTGCGGTGCAGCAGGAGCCCGCGCAGCAGAGCGCTGCGCGGCAGCTGCAGCTTGCCTCGGCCCGGCTGGCCGCGGCAAGCGAAGGGCTCGCCCACACAGCGCAGCTGCTGGGCGCCCTGAACACACTTGCGCCCGGGACCGCGGGCGCAAGTGATCTCCGCGCCGTCGAAGCGACGCGGAAGCCCTATGCCGCCGCAGCTGCGCAGGCGGCGGCACTGGCACAGGCTGCGCAGGCAGGCGCGCAGCCCACGGAGGCTGAGCTGGACCAGCTCAGCCTAGCGGCAGGTCAGGCGGGAGCTGCCCTGGAGGGGGTCATCCCGCGGTACAACGCGGGAATTCTGCCCGCAGCGGAGCAGGTGCTGCAGCAGCTGACTGCGGATGCGGGGAATGCTGCGGCTGCGCTGCAGCATATTCCGCAGCGGCTGGCCGCGCTGGACACCATACTGGAGGAGGCGGGGACCGCCATCCAGTATGGACAATCCGGCCTGGCAGCCCTGCGGCAGAATTTGCCGGCCATCCGCGAAGAGGTGCATAAGGCAGCGGGGGGCATGACAGAGAAGATGGCAGCATTCAGCAATCTGGTTACTAACGTACTTCCGCGTATTAAGGAAGGACTGCCGGGGGCTGGGGCGCAGATTCACGAAGCGGCCGAATTTGCCAGAACCGGACTGCCTGCGGCGGAGGTGAAGTTCCGCAAGGCAGCGGATTTCATTACTGCCGGATTGCCGCGGGCAGACCAGGGAGTGGAACGTGCGGCGGAGCTGGTGCGCAGCGACTTGCCTGCGCTGATGGCATCGGTCCGTAAAGCGGCAGCAACACTCCGCGATATCAAGGAGGAGGTCGATCTGGAGGAGATTGCCCAGCTGCTGGGCGGCGATATCCAGAGACAGAGTGATTTCCTGGCGAATCCGGTTGTACTTAAGCAGCAGACGTTATATCCGATTCCCAACTATGGATCGGCGATGACGCCTTTTTATGTCGTGCTGTCCCTATGGGTAGGCGGTACCCTGCTGATCTCGCTGCTGCGCACGGCTGTAGATACCGGCGGAATCCGCTACCTTGGGTATCAGCTCTATTTCGGACGCCTGCTAACCTTTCTTACAGTCGGTATTCTTCAGGCGCTGGTGGCAGTGCTGGGCAATATCTTCCTGCTAGGCTGTTATGTTGCTGATCCGGTATGGTTTGTCCTGTTTGCCGTACTGATCAGCGTGGTATTCGTGACGATTGTCTTCACGCTGGTCTCGGTGTTCGGCAGTATCGGCAAAGGGATTGCCATCGTATTTATGGTGCTGCAGTTCTCCAGCTCCGGCGGCACCTTTCCTATTAGTACCACCGGACACTTCTTTCAGGTACTGAATCCGTTTATGCCCTTTACCTATGCGATCAGCCTGCTGCGTGAAGCTGTAGGCGGTCTGCTGCCGGAGGTAGCGATCCGTGATGCGCTGTTGCTGGTCTTGTTCGGCGTGCTTGCGCTGCTGCTGGGTCTTACGCTGCAAAAGCCGCTGCAGGGCTTCATCCGCAAAGCGGCCGCGCAGGCAGAAGAGTCGAAGCTGATTTCGTAGATAAAATGGGGATATATAACATTTATTCCGTCTTTGTCAACCTATTTTGAACCGTTCAAACCGGATTGACCTGTATAATTGAGGGATTTATTATATAGGAATATCTGGATTAATATTCGAATATATGGTTTTTTGAGGGGCGGTATTGGTTTGCATCATAAGACTACAATTCAAGCGGAGCTGGCCGCTTTCCTAAGAAATGAAGGAATGACGATTAATCAATTCGCAGGGGTATCCGGCGTTAACTCCGGAACACTGAGCAGTATTATTAACGGCAACCGTCCCATTGCCATGCAGCAGCTGGACCGGATTACCTCCGGGATGGGGCTGGCTGAAGGGGCGTTCTACGAACTCTATATAGATGAATGTGTCATTCATTCCACACCCGACTGGCGGCGTTTGGGCCCGTTCCTCCACCGCTGCGCGGAGCTGAACAAACTGGAGTGTATCCGGCAGGTCGTCCTTATTATAATGGACAATATTACATATGCCCCTGTGCTGTTTGATACAGCGGAGCAATTCTACGGGCAAGGAAACTATCAGGCGGCGGCTCTGCTCTATGAGGGCGTTGCCGACAGTGAGAAATACCAGCATTCGGAGCGTCTGGCCTTATGCCAGTACCGGCTGTTCACCATTAGGGTCGGCCAGAACCGGGAGGCGGACTTCCGGGCAGCCACGCGGTTCGAATATTTCGTGGAGCGGCTGGATGAGAGCGATCAATTAGGTGCGTTGCAGCAGCTGGCTGATGTCTATCTGTCATTGCAGTACTGGGATAAGGTATGGCTGCTGGCCGAAGAGCTGTACCGTAAGACAGCGATTCAATATGAGATTAAGCATCACAAAGTCAGAAAGCAGAAAGAGCTGAAGGAACCTCCGAAGCCGCTATGCTTCTATATTTTATACGCCTACTGGCTGCAGTCCGTGGTATGTGACGGGCGCGGCGAATATGAGCGTGCTTTGCATTATGTAACTTTATATTCAGAAATGGACTGGATTGTGGAAGATTCAGAGGAAGTCCGGCAAATTAAAGAGTATTTCAGCAGTCAGGCAATAGTTAATACTTATCTGTTCCGTTTAATGTGCGGAGATTTGGAAGTGCTTCATAACTATGTGGAGTATATCGGCACGGGCGGCACCGGCCTGCTCCCCGGAATGCTGAAGGCCGTTCAGGCAGCCAACCGGTTTCACTGGAATGTGGATGAGCTGATCGGGCGGTTCCTGCCGCAGGTAGAGCAGGAGTGGCCTGCCCCGGGGCATGGCAAGCCGGGAGCGGACCTGCGGGATAAATACGCGGAATTGCTCTATGAGCTGGCGGGATATTACCTGCGTGCCGGAGAGCAGGAGCAGGGATTCCGCTACTTATTCCTAAGCCTGGAGGCTTCGGCGGAACTGGGCAGCGAGACCTGTGTGATCCGCTGTGTGCGATTGTTTGAACAATATCGGCCGCAGGCTTCGGCTGCGCAGCAAGAGGATTATAAGCAGCTGATCAATAAAGTACAGACTGCCCATGCCAGCAGACACCTCGCTCCGGCAGGCAAATTGTAAGAGGAATATTATCCGCTATAAGCTTGCAACTATAGTAAAGCACCGTCCCAATTCGCGGACGGTGCTTTTAAGTGCAGGTATTTGCTGCAAATGGAATTGCAGGGCGGGCTATGTCGTATAAGAACACAATATGACATTTTCTCCTCCCGCAGGTCTTATCTTGCAGGTGCAAAATCAGCCACCTGCGGTCATTCACACCATCGCCCATCGGGAAAAACACCTTGGTGCTAAGCACATAATCCGACCGTGTATAGGAGCGCAGGGCGGCGCCGACTGCTTTTTCACCTTCACCGCAGTTATAGGCATTAGCTGTATCAAAGAAATTGATACCGCATTCAAAAGCTTTGGCAACACATGCATCTGCCGCCTTCTGTTCCGCCGCCGTGCCATAAGTAAACCAGCTGCCCAGGCGGATTTCACTGACTTTAAGTCCTGTATTGCCCATTTTTCTGTATTTCATCTTCTTCCCATTCCTTTCATAGTTTTTTTGTGCACTTTTTTAGGTTGTCTCTGTGTTTTTTCTGTTATGATGAGGACCAGTCCAGTTGATCGTAACATATCCTCTTAATTAAGAGTAAGAACATAGAGAGTTTCCTTTCTAACTTATCCCAATGGCTTATAATGCCGGCTCTGACTGGACAATCGGGCAGTACAAGATGAACGGTGACAAATAGGAATAACGGGCAAAGTTAATACAGTGTGGAAATTAAAAATAAGTAAAATAGTTAAATATGGATTTTGGAATGGAGTTCTAGAAAGATGATGGAGAAGATGAATACCCGGAGTCCGGTCATTTGCAATTTAGAGGATGCTGCAGACCGGATGATTGAACTGCTAAGCCAGATTTTTACGTCAAATACGATTATGATTACGATTCACGGTTTAGGCTTGGTTCCCCTGCTGCGGACCTTCAACCGGGAAGCGCCTATCATGAAGGAGGAGGACAATTTCGCCCTTCTTGATCCTATTCGCAGTCTGGTTATTCTTAATGACAATAAGCCGACACTGGTCGCTGACACGCATAATCATCCCGGCTCCACTGCCCTTGAATTTATACATACACGGGGCATACACTCGTTCATTGGCGTTCCTCTGATCACGGAGCAAGGGGAGGCTGTGGGGACGATCTGTCTGATGGACCCTGCAGCCGGCCTGCATACGAAGGAAGACCTGGATATAATAAGCGCCATGGCCTATTTTTTCACCTATATTATGAATTTGGAACGAAAAGTTGAATTCATAGAACGGCAGAGCCAATCCAAGCTGGACCTGTTTGCCATGCTCAGTCATGAAATCCGCACCCCGATGAACGGCATTATCGGCATGACCGATCTGATGATGACGACTGAAATGGACGAGCAGCAGCAGTATTACATGGAGATCATTGAGTCGAGTAATGCCAAGCTGCTGCAATTTCTGAATGATGTTCTGGATTTCAGCAAGATGGAAGCGGGCAAGCTGGTCATTGAAAAGGAACCGTTTGATATTATTACCGCACTGGAGGAGAGCGTCTATTTGTTCTCCACCAAGGCTTTTGAGAAAAATCTGGAAGTCATTCTGAATGTGGATTCGGAAATTCCCCTGTATGTTCTGGGTGATGCCCCCAAGGTACGCCAGATCATCATGAATATAGTAAGCAACGCCCTGAAGTTCACCCACGCCGGGGAAATCCTTATCGAGCTGAAATCGTTGCCTGTCCGCGGTGAAGAAATAGGGATAAGGATTACGGTGCAGGATTCTGGAATAGGTATTGCGGAAGACAAGCTGAAGCTGCTGTTCAACAAATATACCCAGGTTCACCAGAGCAGCGAGCTTCATCATTACGGAGGCACCGGACTGGGACTGGCAATCTGCAGACAGCTGGTGGAGCTGATGGGGGGAGAGATCTCCGTTGAGAGCCGGGAAGGGGTAGGGACGAAGCTGGAGGTCACTCTGTATCTCGAAAAATATACAAGCCTGCCCTCGATTCCCTTCGAGAAAGATGTGCTTGACGCAATTAAAATCCTGGTTGTTGATGATAATCAGACCAGTCTGCATGTCATCTCTTCGGTACTAGAGGACTGGAGTGTGGCAGTTACTTCCGCCGAGACTGCCAAGCAGGCAATGGACTTTTTGGCAGCTAACAACGATTATGATCTGATCCTTATGGACAAGGATATTGAGGGCACAGAGGCTACAGAGATTGCCAAGCAAATGCGTCAGCTTGCTCCGGACAGGAAGCTGCCCATAATTCTGCTTGCTCCCCTGGGAACGAATCTGGACGAGGAGACCAAAGCGCAGTTCGCCTCCATCATTATCAAGCCCATCCGCAAGGTGCATCTGCTCAATAACATATTGGCTTTGCTGAAGCACAGTAAGCCGGAATCCTAATTGCGCATTCTCCTGATATAATTGAATCAAATTATAAGGCGAAAGGTGAGTATACATGTCTATATCCATTTCCGGAGCTAACAAGGTATTTCTGTTTCAAGGGGATTCCATTACAGATGGCAACCGTGACCGGGGCAATGATCTTAACCATATCCTCGGGCACGGCTATGCATACATAGTTGGCAGCAAATTAGGCAATGAGCTGGCGGAGCTGCGGCCGGTATTCCATAACCGCGGGGTGAGCGGAGACCGGATCTCCGATCTGTATGCGCGCTGGAACGAGGATGCGATTTATCTGCAGCCGGATGTGCTCAGTATCCTGGTCGGGGTTAATGATATCTGGAGAACGATGATGGGCGACCCGGGCGGCATCACGGACCGCTTCGAACGTGCTTACCGCCATGTGCTGGAAGAGACACGCGAAGTGCTGCCGCAGACCCGGCTTGTACTCTGCGAGCCCTTTCTCCTGAAGGTAGGGGCACCGGCAGTGAATTGGCCGGAATGGCTGAAGCTCCTGACTCATTATCAGGAGGTTGTCCGCAGCCTTGCGGAGGAGTTCGAGGCTGTGCATATACCGCTTCAGGACGTTTTTGAGGCGGCCGCAGCAAGAACGGATGCCGTATACTGGGTCTGGGACGGTGTGCATCCAACGGCGGCCGGGCATGATCTGATCGCTGCAGAGTGGCTGAGAATTGTGGGGCAGAGCGGGATTCTGCAAGGGTAAGCCAGCCCATTCTCAGCTCTTCTTAGATAAATTCGGATTACAGTGACAACAGAAATAAGAGTAACACCAGTAAAGGCAAAAGTAAGAGTAAGAGCAAGTGTAAAAGCAAAAGCAAAGTAAAAGCAAAGTAAAAGTAAAGTAAAAGTAAGGAGCCTGTTTGAAGCCGGGGATGTTACCGGAACAAGCGGGCTTTTTGGTTAGGTTACTGTAGGGAAACATGAGTTTCGTCTGTTGCGGATAAGTTTCATTGGGATGTGGAGCGGATCTGCCAGTCAAAGGGATAAATCCTTCTGAAGCCACCGAAAGCAGGCAGCAGGAGGAAATGAGGAGCATTAGTGCCCCTGAATCCGCCGAAAGCGGGCGGCAGGCGGGAATGAGGGGCAAAAGTGCGCTTGAATCTGCAGAGAGCGGGCAGCAGGCGGGAATGAGGGGCAAAAGTGCCCCTGAATCCGCCGAAAGCGGCGGCAAGCGGGAATGAGGACCAAAAGTGCGCTTGATTTCACCGGAGGCTGCCCGGAACTAGTCTGTCTGGAGTGGCATGGGTGGCCTTAATCTACTTAAGCTGCACAGGCTCCATCAACTCCATAAGCTCCATAAGCTCCAGCTTGATTTGCCTTCCGGGTAATTTTTTTTTTGCCGGGCAGAGGCTGGCGAAATAAGCTGTTGCTAGTTGCTAGTTGCTAGTTGCTAGTTGCTAGTTGCTAGTTGCTTGTTGCTTGTTGGTTATTGGCTACTGGGCGCTGGCTGTTGCTTGTTGATTGCTGGTTCCTGGTTGCTGGCTCATGGTTACTGGCTACTGTCTGCTGTCTACTGGCTGCTAAGTGCTGGAGCAGGTGAGCGTAACGAGCAGAGTGAAGCGGACTGAGAATCAGCTATTTTGTTCATTTGGGCGTAAAACGGGCTGCGGCGGGCCCATTAACAGAATCTGAGTCCGCTTAGCCAGCAAATCTGCCGGATTTGGGCAAATAGCAGATTTTCAGTCCGTTAGATTAGCTGATGGTCCGGGCAGATGAGCTATGATTCGATCTAGATAAGCACCGCCGAGCACTCGGAGAGAACGTGCGGGAAATGGTAACTTGCAAATCCGCTTCAGCCATAAAGGCTCGTCCATTAAGGCCTCATCCATTAGGGTGCCAACTTCGACTTTATTTTTCAGGAAAGAGGCTGCCTGGCGAAAGGAGAGAAAGGAATCCCTCTGAATCCGGCTGGGACGGGGAACTGGTGGAATGAGCGGGAACAATCCCCTCGAATCGGGTTGGAGCGGAGGAAAATCCCCTCGAATTATGTTGGAGCGGGGGAATTGGCGCCCTCTCCTTGTACATACGGTAAATTCATGCTCCGCATACGGTGATTTCACTGTATCTTAAGCCGCTTATTGCCCGGCCCCGGGTCCGGGTGACATAATCGAAGAGCAGGCATGTACAGAGGAAGGCGTGAAGAACTTGGACTATTTCCGGAAGCAATCGTTCCGCAGTAAATTAAAAACCGCATTCCTGGCCGTGATTCTCCTCTCTGTGCTGATGACCGGTGGACTGTCCTATTCCATCTCGGCGGCGATCCTGGAGAAGAATGCGCTGAAGCTCACCCAGGATACCGTCGTCAAATCGGCACAGATCATCGACGAGAAGCTGAACAAGCTGACACTGATTATGATGACCTTTATGATCAGCCAGCCTTTTCACGATATGATGAGGGATGTCGTCTCCGGGGACACAGGCAGATATTATACCCATCTGAATGATCTTGATAACGTTTTCTCGCAGGCGCGGATTGCCGAGCCGCTGATTCAATCCATCTATGTGTCCACGCCGATCGGGGAGTTCTACCCGTCGTCGATGAACCGCAACCGGCTGACGGAATTCAAGGATACGTTTCTATATGAGCGCATTGAACAGGAGAAGAAGAACCTGTGGGTCGAGGGCCATGAGGATATGCTGTTCTCCGGCAAGGATCGGGTGATCTCACTGATTCTGGAGCCCATATTCGATACTCCGGTCAGCGGTGTCTATATCGTAGTCAATATCCGCGAAGACGGCTTCCGCAAGCTGGTAAGCGGAGGTACCGGGGGCGGGGCGCACAGCTTCCTGCTGAACGCTTCAGGTGAGCCTGTGTATTCTGTGAAGGACCCGCTGGTCCGGCAGGCGGTGGAGGGCAGTCATCTGACCGGTAGGATCAGCAGCAGCCGGGATCTCAGCAATACGTTCAGGCTGGGCGGTGAATCCTATCTGCTGAACTATGCCCATCTGGGCATCGCAGATTGGACGATGACCACAATCCAGTCCAAAGCCAGCGTGCTGAAGGATATGATCTATGTCAAGTGGATGCTTGTGGTGGTGGCCCTCGCCGCCTTTACGGTCACAATGATGGTATCCGGCGCATTTACCCGTTATCTGCTGAGGCCGCTGCAGGGGCTGATGAAGGTGATGAAAAAGGTGGAAAGCAACGATCTGACCGCCCGGTTCGAGAGCAGCAGCGGGGATGAGCTGGCTCAGGTCGGTATCCGGTTCAACCGGATGCTGGAGCAGATCGTAGTGCTGATCGGTGAAGTCACCGAGGCAGAGACGAATAAACGCTCGGCGGAGATCAAGGCGCTGTCGGCGCAGATGGACCCCCACTTCCTGTACAACACGCTGAATACGATCTACTGGAAGCTGAATCTGAAGCAGGTGGAGCAGTCGCAGCGAATGGTAGTGTCACTGTCCCGGCTGTTTCAGCTGGGGCTGAATAAGGGGCAGGAAATCACCACGCTGTCCAAGGAGCTGGAGCATGTCCGCCAGTATCTGGAGCTGCAGTGCAGCTGCTATGAAGGGTTGTTCCGTTATGAAATCCACGTAGAGGATGAAGCGCTGAATACACTCCCTATTCCGCGCATTCTGCTGCAGCCGCTGGTGGAGAACAGCATCCTGCATGGGTTCCGCGATCTGGAGAGCGGAGGCGTAATCGGTATAGAAATACTGGACGAGGGAGAACGCTGGTGCCTTACGATCCGCGACAATGGAGCAGGCATGGAGGAGGATCAGGTCCGTGCGCTGTTCTGGCGGGAATCGGATAAGGGGTATGCCGTGTCCAATCTGATCCGCAGGCTGCAGCTGTATTACGGGGACAGTGCGGCGTTCCGGGTAGACAGCGGGCCAGGCAGGGGAACGGCGGTCATCATTTCTTTACCCAAGAGAGAGGAGCATCAGGATGGACGATAATGGTGTGATCAGCTTGTGCATTATAGACGATATCAAAAGCGTAGTCGCAGGACTCACCTGCATGAATTGGGCGGAGCAGGGTATCCGGGTGGCGGGTACGGCAGCCAACGGGGAGGATGGGCTGGACATGATCTCGGAGCTGCGCCCGGATCTTGTCATTACGGATATACGGATGCCGAGGATGGATGGACTGTCCATGCTGCGGGCCGTGCTGGAACGCCACCGGGACTGTAAGGTGATTCTGATCAGCGGCTATGCCGATTTTGAATATGCGCAGCAGGCTGTCCAGCTTGGTGCTTTTGACTTCGTCGTCAAGCCGTTTACGGGAGAGGATATTATGACGGCGGTGCTGCGGGCGAAGGCGGAGATTATGGAAGAACGGTCGAAGCTGCTTACCCTGCGGGAGATGGAAAAAAGATTGCGGGAAAGTCTGCCGGTGCTGCGGCAGGAATATTTCGCCCTGCTGGTCAGCCACCGTACAGCCTGGGAGCAGGCGGCGGCCCGCTGGGAATTCCTGAATATCGATCTGAACCCGCAGGGGTTTGTGGTAATGCTGCTTGAGATCGATCACTTTCAGGAGCGGGCAGCCGAGCTGTCCATCCGCGAGGTGGAGCTGATCCGCTTCTCGCTGCTCAATATCACGCAGGAGACGATTGCCGAATATGCGCGCTGCGTAGTCTTCCGCGCCAGACATAACCGCTATCTGGCGGTTATGAATGATTGCAGCGCGGTCAGTGCAGTGGAGATTGCGGAACGCTGCTGCCGGAATATTGAACGCTACACCAAGTTCACCGTATCGGTCGGGGTCGGAGGCAGGGTGGAGGAGACGAGTGAGCTGCCTGATTCCTATCTGCAGGCCAACCGGGCGCTGGCCTATCATCTGTTCACAGAAGGCAATGCAGCCATCCGCTATGACGATATTCTCCCGGCCGGCAGCCAGGAGCCGCTGTCCCTGGAATACAAGGACGAGCTGCTGCTGGCGCTGCGCTCCGGCAATGCCGGCAAGGCAGAGGCTATTCTGGAGGATATCTCGATGGGCCTCCAGAGTCTTGTCTCCCGGCAGAATCCGGATTATCTGCTCAGCTTATACGATGAGCTGGCTGCCTCGGCGATCCGGAGCTTCTATGAGCTGATTCCGTATGCGGATATCCAGCCGCTGATCCAGAGATTCAGGGCTGTTCAGGGAACAGCCGGACTGCCGCTGGCCTCTCTGCAGCGGCAGCTGCTGGAGTTATGCGTGGAAGGGGCCGCACTGGTGCGCAAGAACAGCCTGTCCGAGGGGCAGAAGGTCATCTATGCCTCACTCGATTATATTCAGAGCCATCTCTCTGAGGATATAACGGTAGGGGATTGCGCCGCTCACGTCCATCTCAGCGCGAGCTACTACTCCAGTCTTTTCAAGAAGGTGACCGGTATGACGGTCACCCAGTATGTGACCATGGAGAAGATCCAGAAGGCCAAAGCGCTGCTGGTAGAAGGGATGCCGGTGCAGGAGGTCGCCCTTGCAGCAGGTTACGAGGAGCGGCGGTATTTCAGCGAAATGTTCAAGAAGATCACCGGGCAGACACCTTCGGAATTCAGGGCAGGCTATCATCCTGACCGTCCGGAGGAGAAACCTTACCGATGACGAAGCCAGATCCGCATCGTTCCGGCGTCATTTATGCTAATTATTTCGCACACACGAAGCCCCACTCCGTTAAGTACGAAGAGGGGCTGACCTACTATCTGTTCCGGTTTCAGGCGGAAGGTACCTGCCGGGCGCTGGTGGCGGGCAATTACGAGACCATCATCCCCGGAGACCTGCTCATTTATCCTCCCGGTCAGCCCTACGGACTAAACGTTCAGCCCCGAAACCTAACAGCATCGGGTGAGACTCAGCCTGCTTCGGACTATTTCCTGGCCGGCAAGGGGGAGTGGCTGGACTCGTGGTGGGCTAACACAAGCCTGCCCGTAAGAACGAATATCGGTTTTGACGATACGGTGCTTACGCTATGGAAGCATATCATCAGCGAGAAGAGAAAAATGATGCAAAACCTGGACGAGATCATGGACTATCTTCTGAGAACGTTTTGCCTGACCCTGGAGCATGTGATTGGGGTCAGTCCGCGCACCAAGGGAGCGGATACCGCGTACAAGCTTAAGTTATTCATAGACAACCATGCCCATGAACCGCTTAGCCTGGAGCAGATATCGGCCTCGGCCGGGTTAAGTGTGTCCCGCTGCTCCTATCTGTTCAAGGCTTCTTTTGGCCAATCCATGTTCGCCTACTGTATCAGCGTCAGACTGAAGCTTGCGCAGCAGCAGGTGCTGTACAGTGGTCTGACGCTTGAACAGATTGCCGACAAAACGGGCTTCCAGAGCTATGCCCATTTCTGCCGGATGTTTCGGGGACACTTTGAACATTCTCCGGGAGAATACCGGCGCAAATTCGGGTTCCGGTTCCATCCGGAGGGATGCACAGATTAGACGTCTGTATACAAAACCTGATTTTCTTGAAGCAGGATGGAATGCAGCTTCTCCACCTCTACATTCTGAACAATCCCGTCCGCATCAAGCGCCAGCGCGGCAGCCGCAGCAGCCGATTGCCCCAGGATCATGAAGACCGGCTCCATACGGATCGAGCCGTAGGCTGCATGGGTAGCAGATACACATACCGGTACGATCAGATTGGTGCATTCCGTCCGTTTCGGCACAACCGCCCGGTAGCTGATCGGGTAAGGCGCAGCCAGCCTCACATAGAATCCGCCCTCTGTGCTTACATGACCGTCTTCGTTCACATAATTTTGGGTGTGGTGCGAGTCCATGGCGAAGGAGCCCATTCCGATGGAATCGGGCACCGGGTTGTCCAGTCTGACATCATGCTCAGTAACCACATAATCGCCGATCATTCTGCGGGATTCCCTGATATATAATTGGGGCGTCCAGTGGCCGCTGTCCGTGAATTCATCAAGCGGCAGCCCCCACGGCTTGTAGACCGCCCGGATGTCCTCCGGCACCCGCGGATGATTCTGCAGAGTCCAGACATAACCTTGCTGATAGATGCGGTGGGCCTCCCATATTGCTTCTCTTGCCGGATAATCCGCCTCCGCATAGCAATGGTTCATTCCATTGTAATCCGTTGAAATGCCGCTATTGTTATTGGAGTCCGTCTTCTCTGCAGTAACCCGGTTTAATTTGAAGAAACGGGAGCGCTGTCCCTGCTCAATGGCCCGGAACAGAATTTCATAATCGGCCTCGTTATACCCCTCAGGCTTTCCAATCTCCAGGCGGTTGCCGGGATTGTCCGTCAGGCACATGCGGAAGTTATATGCCTGAAGCTTGTTGTCACCGTCACCGATGCCGCCGCCGCGGGTAGCATTGACACGCGGAAGCAAGCCGCTTGAAGGTACTCCTTTAATGATATAGGGATCAATACCGGCTGGAAGCTCGTTTAGCTCGTCGCCGGGCTGAATACCGTTTAGTGTCTCTCCGTAAGCTGAATTCGGCTCCCGGCCGACAGTATAGGATACACCCGATTTGCCCATCAGATCGCCTTCATACGTAGCGTCAATAAACATCCTGCCCCTATAGATGTTCCCCGATTCCATGCGGATAGAGGTGATTGTGGTGCCTTGTCTGGCTACCCCGCCCTGAAGCTCAAGCCTGTCTCCGCAGACGACTTCGATAGGATGTTCGGCCACCAGGTCCTGCAGTACTTTGAGCGCCACTTTGGGTTCGAACAGCCAGCGTGCCCCGTCCTGATTATATTTCCGGGCTATCCGCCGGTAGAATTCCAGGGCCAGGCCGCCGACCGCTTGCTTCATTCCCACATCCGTATCTCCCAGACCTCCGCTGGTCAAGCCCCCAATACGCTGTCCCTGCTCGATTACCACCACGGTTTTGCCCATGTTTGCGGCTTGGACAGCAGCTGTAATCCCTGCAGCGGTTCCGCCGTAAATGACAATATCATACACTTGTTCCCGGTTCATAGTATGCCTCCTAATACCTGATTTCACCTGCAGAAATTATCATAACCGCTGGCCGGCCAGGCGGGAATGATGGATCTTCCTTTTTGATTTGACGGATCTTACTGTTTTCATCCGGAAGCTGTTTTTAGAGCAAAAGGCTTTTGAAATCAGGGGTTTCGTATGATAAGGTGATTCCTGAAAAACGGGAAACGCCCTTATCCTATGATGTATAACAGGAGGAACTATGAAACTATGAAACCGAAGAAACCGAAATTCCGCTATTTGGACAAACCGGCGCTTGAGCCTGTACCAGGCTGTGACTGGGCGGATAAAATGGTGTTGAATCCGGCTATTATTCAAGACCCTGATTCTGATGAAATCCATATGCTATTCCGGGCCACCGGACCATGGACGCACAAAAGAAGAGAGGGCTGTCATGATCCGTATCCGATTTTTCTGGGTTATGCGTGCAGCAGGGATGCGGGAGAAACCTGGGAGGCAGACTTCTCTAGACCCGCTCTGGCGCCCGCACTGGGGTATGAGGAGCACGAGCTGTACATCACGGATATTTACGGAAATGAAGTGCGGAATTATGCCAATGGCTGTGTGGAGGACCCGCGTATCTTTTATGTCGAAGAGGAGTTATACGTCACGGTGGCCTGCCGGCCGTTTCCCCCTGGCCCCTATTGGCTCAGCAGTCAGCAGCCTCCGGTGCAGACGCGGTTTGAATATGTTCCCGATTGGATTTTTACCGGAGATGAGGCAGACCCGTTCATTCAATCGGCCCGGGCCAATGACACCGTCAGTGTGCTCTACAAGCTTAATCTGGATAAGCTGAAGCAGGGTGAATATGAAAGCGCTTTTCAGTATGTAGGTCCGCTCACTGAGGGACATGTCAGCGATAACCGTGATGTGTTCTTATTTCCCCGGAAAATGAGGATCGCCGGTAAAATGCAATATCTGATGCTGCACCGGCCGATGAATGTCCTTCCCTTTGAAGGGGGAGAGCAGGCGGGTAAGCCATCGATTTATATGGCAGCAGCGGAATCCATAGCGGATTTAGCCTCGCCCAAAGCGGCCCATCGGCTTCTGGCTTATCCGGTCTTTGACTGGGAGGAGAACCGGGTGGGTGCAAGCTGGCCGCCGATAGCCTTGGGGAATAGAGAGTGGCTGGTACCCTATCACGCGAAGAAAAATGTACAGTTCGGGTACACGCAATCCTTCATGATCCTCAGGGAGCAGGAGAATGATTTCCCGGCTGTTATTCACCGTTGCTCTGAGCGTCTGATGTATGCCGAGCGGGATTGGGAAATGCCGGAGGATTATCCGACACCCTGCCTGTTTACGACCGGAGGCATTGTCTTGGGCGAGGATTTAATCATGTCTTATGGCGCGGCAGATCAGAAGGCGGGGATATCGTGGGTTAATTTTGAAGAATTGCTGGCGTATATCCGGAAATACGATGAGAACGGGAACCTGACCGGATAAGGAAGCTTCAGCAGCTAAGAACCATGGATTTCTGTCCCTAGAGAGTGAGACTGCCGCACTCCTTTTGCGGGGGAGGGGGCTTATAATGAGAACGAGCTCACAATACAAATGTTAATCAAAGGGGTAGAACGTATGCAGAAAAAATGGTTGGGTCTCAGCTTGAGCCTTATGCTGGCGGCAGGAATCGCAGGCTGCGGCGGCGGGAACAGCAACAAGGGTGCGGCAACTGAAGCACCTGAAGCGGGTACGGCAGTTCCAGCAGCAACGGCTGCTGCTGGCGGCAATACTGCCGCAAGCGAGCCTGTACAGCTTAAATACTGGACGGACGACCGTCATGACCAGGAATATATCAAAGAGCTGATCAACAAGTTCAATGAGACGAACGGCGAGAATATCCAGGTGGAGCTGACGGTGATGTCCGAGAACTACGCGCAGAGCGTGGATATCGCTTTTACCAGCAATCAGGCACCGGATCTGCTCCGTCTGAAGAGCGGCAATACAGCCGAATTTGTCAAAAAAGGATATCTGGCACCGATTGACGGTTATCTTACCGATGACATCAAAACGAAATTCGGCAGCGTAATCATCGACAATGTTAACCGTTTTGACGGCAAGGTGTACTCATTAGCTAATACCGGCCTCACCTTGCGCCTGATCTATAACAAGGACCTTTTTGCTAAAGCGGGTATTGACAATCCTCCGGTATCGCTGCAGGAAATGGTCGATGATGCCAAGAGAATTACCGAGCAGGGGAAGGGAGAAGGTGTGTATGGCTTCGCGCTGAACTTCAAAAGTCCGAAATCGGCTTTTGACCGTTCGATCCGGGAGATTCTGTCCTTGAGCGGCTATCAGGGACTCGGCTTTGACCTGAAGACAGGGCAGTTTGATTTCGCACCTTATTCGCAGACCATCGAGTACTTCAAGCAGATGTATGAAGACGGCAGCATTCTGCCAGGTGCAGAGACACTGGACATCGACCCGCTGCGCGCCCAGTTTGCGGCAGGCAAAATCGGGATGTACCTCTCCTTCTCGACAGAGCCGGGGGTGTATCAGGACCAGTTCCCGACTGAAATCAACTGGGCAGGTGCCCTGGCTCCAACACTGGATGGACAGATTAAAGGAACCTCTGAAATCGTGTCCGCCGGTACCTGGCTCGGGATCAGTGCCAAATCGGCGCATCAGGAGGCTGCCTGGAAATTCATGCAATACATGTACGGTGACGATATTCTGAAGACTTATCATGAGAAAGGCTTCGGGATTGCCGTAGTGCCAACCATTGTGGAACAGGCCAAAAACCCTGAAATTAACGGCATGGAAGGCTTCCTGGTCGGCGAGCATGACTCTCTCTGGCCCGCAGTGCCAAGTGTTACTCCTGAGGGCTCTACCTATGCGGATGCTTTCTTCAAATATATCCTTGCAGGCGGAGACGCCAAGGCCATTACTGAAGATTTGAACACAAGATACAATGCCGCCTTGACCAAAGCGGTAGAGAAGGGCGAGGTTACCGTTACGCCGGACCCTGCCTTTGATCCGCTGAAACCGCAGGGAGAATAACAGGTTAGGAAGGGGCTTGTACGGGATTCCCGGCGCAGCCCCTTTGCTTTCCCCGAAGGAGGACCACATATGATTTACAAATGGAGAAGGCTTGGGGAGAACTCCCTGTTCCTTGCGCCAAGCATTATTCTGACGATTACTCTTGGCATCTATCCGCTGTTCTGGATGCTGCGCTATATGTTCTATGATTATGCCGGATATGGCGAGGCACTGTTCATCGGGCTGGACAATTTCCGCCGGCTGCTGCGGGACGGCCTGTTCTGGGAGTCAGTCCGCAATACCTTCGTCTTTGCCGGAGGCAAGCTGCTGCTGACCCTGCCTCTGTCCCTGCTGCTGGCGGTTATTTTGAATGGCAAACTGCGCGGGGTGAGTCTGCTCCGGGGCATCTATTTCATGCCGACCGTGATCAGTACGGCAGTGATCTCCGTTGTTTTTTATAACATCTTCAATTCCTATAACGGGATGGTTAACACAGTTCTGATGAAGCTGCACCTGGTCTCAGCGCCGGTCGACTGGCTGGGTCCGAAGCATGCGATGCTGACGGTTATCATCGTGGCGGTCTGGGGTGCGGTCGGCAACTATATGCTGCTCTTTCTCGCCGGGCTGCAGAGTATTCCGCAGGATCTGTACGAGAGCGCGGCCATTGACGGGGCGAACGCCGGAAGACGCTTCTGGAATATTACGCTTCCGATGCTGGCTCCGGTTGCCCAGATGGTCATTATGCTGGCGATTATCGCTTCCCTGAAGGGCTATGAGAGCATCATGGTCATTACAGAAGGCGGACCGATCGGCAAAACCGAGGTCATGTATCTCTATCTCTACAAGCTGTTGTTCCCTGTATCCACCGGTTCGCCGGTAGCGCAGCAGCTGGGCTACGGCAGTGCCGTGGGCTTCGCCTCCGCCGTGATTGTCGGAGCGGTTACCGGACTGTATTTCTTCTTCAGCCGCAAAATGAACAAGGTGTATTAGGAGGTTGATTCAAATGAACGAACATGTGATATCCAAGCAGCCGGCCGGGCTGAAGCAGTCCGTCCCCCGGGAGCCCGGCGGCCATGCCGGAAGAATAGCGGTCCGGACGGTGATGTGGCTGTTCCTGCTGGCAACAGCGCTCCTGACCTTGTTTCCGCTGCTGATGACGCTGGCAGGCTCGCTGAAGACAGGGGCAGAAATGATGACCGGCGGCAGCCTGCTTCCGGCGAAGCTGCAATTCGCCAACTATGCGGAAGCCTGGAAACAGGCCAACTTCGCCCGCTATACCTGGAACAGTGCTTTTATGAGTGTAATGGTTACGGTGGGGACGCTGCTGGTAGCCTCGATGGCCGCCTATGTGGTGGACCGGCGTGAGTTCCCCGGCAAACGGATATATGTCACGGTGCAGGCGTCCATGATGTTCATCTCGGTTGGTGCGATTGTGCTGCGCCCGCAGTTCGATCTGATGGTTGCGCTGCATCTGAATACGACGCTGTGGGGAGTCATTCTGATTCTGGTCAGTGCCCATTCCAGCACCTTCTTCATGCTGCAGGGCTTCTTCAAAGCGATCCCCCGTGAGCTGGATGAAGCTGCTATGGTCGATGGCTCCGGCTTCATCCGCACCTTCTTCCGCATCATTCTTCCGCTGCTGACTCCAGGACTGGGGGTTGCCGGACTATTCGCCTTCCGCCATTCGTGGAACGAATACATCCTGCCGCTGGTATTCACCATGACCAATCCGAAGCTGCAGACGCTGACTGTCGGGCTGGCGAATCTCCGCTACGGCTCCTCGGCCGCGATGCAGATCCATCTGATGATGGCCGGGGCCTGCCTGTCCATTCTGCCGATGCTGCTGGCATATATTCTGGCGAACAAGACATTCATTCAGGTTACGGCCGGTTCGGTGAAAGGGTAGCTATAATCTTATATGTGCAAAGGAGAATCTTCCATAATGAACGATCTGACGATAGGAACACTTACCTCAAGTCCGGTGATGGTCCGGCATCCGCTTAACCCCATTCTGAAGCCTGCGGATGTCCCGTACGGGCCGGCCATGGTATTCAACGCCGGAGTGACGAAATTCAAGGGCAGATATGTAATGGTATTCCGCAATGACTACGGGGATCAGAGCAAGGGAATCGTCGCTCCCCACCATACAACGAATCTGGGACTCGCCTTCAGCGACGACGGAGTAAGCTGGGAGGTGCAGCCGGAGCCGTGCTGGTCCTGGCATGATGAGGAAGTGGTCCGGGTGTATGATCCGCGCCTGACCGTGATTGGCGAACGCTGCTATCTGTGCTTCGCGGTCGATACGCTTCACGGCCTGCGCGGCGGGATCGCCGTGACGGACGATTTCCGCTCCTTCGAGGTGCTGAGCCTGTCGCTGCCGGATAACCGCAATATGGTACTGTTCCCGGAGAAGATCGGCGGCAAATATGTCAGGCTTGAGCGTCCGCTGCCGGTCTACAGCCGGGGAGGACTGGACCGCTTTGACATGTGGATGAGTGATTCCCCGGACCTGAAGTATTGGGGGAGTCACAAGCTGCTGCTGGCTGTCGAGAATGTGGCGTATGCCAATGACAAGGTGGGTCCCGGCGCCCCTCCCGTTAAGACGGACAAGGGCTGGCTGACGACATTCCATGCCGTGGATCTTGACCGCAGCCGGGGCAAGAACGGCTGGGAAGACAGCTGGAAGAAGCGCTATACCGCCGGGATTATGCTGCTTGATCTTGAAGATCCGGGCCGGATCATCGGCCGGGCGGCAGCGCCGATGCTGGCACCGGAGGCGCTGTATGAGACCTCGGGCGGGTTCCGCAACGATGTGATTTTTCCCGGCGGGATGATCCTGGAGGATTCCGGGGAGGTCAAAATTTATTACGGTGCTGCGGATACGGTGGAATGCCTGGCGACTGCGCATGTAGATGACCTGCTCCGGCTGTGTCTGGAGAAGGGGACTGAATAACTAAACCGGCCTTACAAGGAGGACGATTATGAATCAGGAACATATGAATTACGGAGATATGGATTACGGACAGATTACTCTGCCATCTGCAGCTGTGCCGGTCTCCCGTGAGGTAGATGTGCTGGTGATCGGCGGCGGGGCGGCGGGCATTGCTGCCGCCATCTCCGCTGCCGAAGGCGGTGCAAGCACCATGATCGTGGAGCAGCGGGGTTATTTTGGCGGCATGGGGACTGTAGCGCTTGTGCCTGCCTTCTGTCCCTACACGGACAAGGTCAAGCCGATTATCCGCGGCCTCGGCCTGAAGCTGATGGAGCGGATGAAGCAGGCCTGCGATCCCGGCTATCAGGAGGAATACCGCGAAATGCTGGACTGGGTGCCGATTGATCCTGAGGTGCTTAAGCGTGTCTATGACGATGCCATTCTTGAGAGCGGTGTGACGCCGCTGTTCCATACCTTTGTCTACGATGTTGTGCTGGCCCCGGATGGACAGAGTATCGAGGGCGTGATTATTGTCAATAAATCGGGTCGGTCCTTCATCCGCTGCCGGTATATTATCGACTGCACGGGTGACGGGGATATCGCTGCCCTGTCGGGCGTTCCGTTCCAGAAAGGCGGCGGGGAAGGAGAGCTTCAGCCGGGCAGCATGTGTTATCTGCTGGCAAATGTAGACCGCAAGGAGTTCAGCCGGTTCCTGGAAGAAACGGGGGATACGGGGCAGCTGCACCGGACGGTTGAGCAGGCTATGGCTGAAGGGGCACTGCCGGAAGGCCGCAAGTCCATTTCCGGCCTGGCCTGGGTGAGTGATTATCTGGTCGGGGTCAACTTCGGCCATGTGTTCGGGGTAGACGGAACGAAGGCCGAGGAGCTTACGCGCGGAGCCATCGAAGGCCGCCGGACCGTGCTGCGGCAACTGGAATTCTTCCGCAAGTATGTGCCGGGCTTCGGGGCGGCACATCTGGTGGCGAGCGGTGAGCAGCTTGGCATCCGGGAGACGCGGCGGATTCAGGGCGATTACATGCTGACCGTAGACGACTTCATTGCGGCGCGTTCCTTCCCGGATGATATTGCCCGCAATGCCTATTACATTGATATCCACCTGGCTACCAGCAAGAGTGATATGACCTTCAATCATCTGCCGCCGGGAGTCTCCCACGGTGTGCCCTACAGGGTCATGCTTCCGGTAGGCATCCTCAACCTGTGGGTGGCCGGACGCTCCGTGTCCTCGGACCGGGCGGTTCAAGGCTCCCTGCGGGTGATGCCGAACTGCTTCTCGATGGGCCAGGCCTGCGGAACGGCAGCATCGCTGGCGCTCCGGGATGGCGCGGATTCCCGCAGCATCTCGATCCCTGAGCTTCAGCAGCGTCTGCTGGATCAGGATGTATGGCTCGGGGAGGGGTTCGTTCCGGGCACCGGGGCGGCGGACAGCAGGGAAGCAGGGGAAGGGCATTGAAGAACCTTCCTCTGACGGATGAGTGGTTCCACGGCGCAGTTTCACTGGAGCACCGGGAGGAGGGGATCAAGCCCTGGCGTATTCCTTACCGGGATTATGAGTTGTATCCGCCGGACGGGATCGATGGCAAGGCGGAAATCTGCTCCGGTATCCGGCTGCGGCTGGCCACCGGCTCCAAGGCACTGGCCTTGTCGTTCAGTCCGCTTGCGGAGGCTGCCGCACTGGACTGTCTTATTGGCGGCGTGCTGTTCCAGAAGCTCCGACTTGCTGCGGGCGGCACGGAAGCCTTATTCACCGGGCTTCCGCCCGGTATGAAGGATCTGGAAGTCTATCTGCCGCAGAATACCGGCATTACACTGAGCGGCTTGCGGATCGAAGATGAGGCGGCTGCTGAACCGCTGCCGGATCACCGGCCAAGGTGGATCACCTATGGAAGCTCCATCACCCAGTGTGTGGCAGCGTCCAGCCCTTCGCGCACCTGGCCGGTCATTGCCGCCGGGGAGTGCGGCTATCATCTGACCAATCTCGGCTTCTCGGGCAACTGCCTGATGGAGCCGATGGCGGGCCGGCTGATCCGGGATTTGCCGGCTGAACTGATTACCTTGTGCGTCGGAGTCAATATATACGGTGCAGCAGCTTCCAGCCCGCGGATGTTCAAGCCGCTGCTGATCGGCATGCTGGAGACCATCCGTGAGAAGCACAAGGAGACGCCGCTGGCCGTCATCTCTCCGATCTACGGGACGGAGCGGGAGACGGAGGAGAACAAGCTCGGGTTCACCCTGCCGCTGATGCGCCGGCAGATCGTAGAGACAGTGAAGCTGCTGCAGGAGCGGGGAGACCGCCATCTGCATTACCTGGATGGCCTGGAATGGTTCGGCCCGGAAGATGGGGAGCTGCTCACGGATGGCCTGCATCCGGGAGCCGAAGGCTACGAGCTGCTGGGAAGCCGTTTCGGCAGCAGGCTGGCGGCAGCGCTTCAGGTGGGGCGGGTGTAGCCAGGCGATGGAGCGCCTGAGCGGATTCATTGGGCGAGTATAACAGCAGGTGAAAGACAACTATAAAAAGGCAGCAGCCATCCCGGTTAAGGGGTGGCTGCTGCCTTTCCTGTTGTATAGGAAATTCTGATATATGTCAGTTGTGGTCAAATAAGTCCCTTGGAATTAGGAGCAGATCCGTAATCCCATTGAATCTCCTGGTAAGCGGGCCAAAGGTTGGCTAATGTACGCGAAAAATCGAACACAATGTGCTATCGCGAAGGTAATCAGGCCTAATGTATGCGAAAAACCGAACACAATGTGCTACTGCGAAGGTAATTGGGCCCAATGTATGCGAAAAATCGAATAGATTTTGTCCTTGTTAAGGCAATTATACCGTTTGTTGCTTGAACAATTGCTGATCACTCACACCTGCCAGTGAAGCGGACTGAGAGGACGCTATATCTCCCAAAAGCCACTTTATGAGGCTGAGGCGGACTGAGAATCGCTTATCTTGTAGATTCGGGCCACGAATCCGGTGAATTTGCTCACTTAACGGAATCTGAGTCCGCTTAGCCGGCAAATCTGCCTGATCTGCCCGAATAACGGAATCTCAGTCCGCGTTGCCGGCGGGCAGGCTGGCTTGATGAGCCGCCAAGCACTCTGCGAACATCGGCACTCTACAAGGCCCGCCAAGCACTCACTGCGAATATTCGCACCCGATAAGCCCCACCCCGAAATCACCTGACGCACCGTTAGGAGTGATTGTCGGTATGCAAGAGTGATGAGTGGCGTGCTAGAGTAAGAATCAGTGCGTTAGAGTGACTATCGTTGCGTAAGTGTGATTACTGGTACGTTGACTATCGATGCATTAGTGAGATTACCGGTGTCAAAAGATAATAAAGTTCTAGACTGAAAAATAAAGTGTTAGACTCGGCAAATAAAGTTGCAGACTGAGAAAATAATGTATTAGACTGTCAATACTTCTTTAAGCTCTAACGGGCAGGGTAGTTGAATGATTTCGCGAATAACTTAAGTCATGACGGATTTACGAAGTTCGCAAAAAGACGTTAGCCGAAAGAAGTTATTAGTTTAGGAGGAGTCTATATGATATTAGAAAAAGTTATAAATAGAATTGTAATACAAAGTGAATATAAAGATTTTGTTGATAAGTATATAGGTAATATACTTACCGAATTTAAAGGTAAGATTCATAGCATTTATATGTGTGGCTCGATTCCAAAAGGAACTGCTAAACCTTTTAAGTCAGATGCAGACTTTACTATTGTATGTGTAAATCCCAAAGATATTGATTACGAAAGATTGTCAAATATTAAAGACAGGCTTTTGGAAGAATATCCAGTAGTAACTAAGATTGATACGATAATTTGCCCGATTGACGATGTATTAAGTAAACCAAATGAGTGGGGTTTTTGGGTAAAGATAATTTGTGTTTGCATATATGGTCATGACGTTGGTGAAAAAGTGCCACCGATAATTATTTCTCCAGAGTTCATTTTAGACTTAAATACAGAGACCAAGGAGGAAGTAGCTCGTATACATAGTTCACTTTCTAATGCTAGTGATAACACAATGAAAGCTAGATATATTAAAGGTTACTCTAAGAGATTAATTCGTGCATTATACTCTTTGGTTTTAGAAGATACAGGTGTATGGCAAGATGACATTATTAAGATGAAGAATGCCATATTAAACTATTGTGAGATTGACTCCGCTTTAGTTGATTATCTGTATGCTTGTTACTTGGATAGTAATGTACTTGTTGAAGAGTTTCTGGGAATTGCAGATGAAGTATATAGCTATTTTGAGAACGCCTTAAATGCAATGGCTGCTTCCAGAACTTCCTTCGGCTAAAACCATATTGACGCTCCGGGTCACTCTGAGAAGCGAGTGACCACATCCAGCCCCCTAAGCCCGTCGGGACGTCACTGCGTTAGGTGTTCGGCAAGCCTCACAGCTATAAGCAGCGACTCTAATTAAAACATAAGACGATTAAGCTAACCGGAAACGTTAGTCGAACGACAACAGCGGCAGTCTAAGACTTTATTTATCAAGTCTTAGACTGCCGCTGCTTTTATTAATGGATCAGTCTAAGACTTTATTTTCACCGAACAACCGGTACGTTGACTATCGATGCGTAAGAGTGATTACTGGGGCATTAGAGTGATACCGGCACTGTTCCCTAGTTCGTCAACTGGTGCAGCACCATAGCGCATGCGCCTGCTGCGACCGAGCGCTCACCGAGTCTGCTGCGGGTGAAGCGGACGTTATACTGCTCGCGGTAATAGGTCCGCTCAAGGGCGATCCGGGTCGCCTCCTGATAGAAATCATCGGCCGCTAGGAATAACGGGCCGCCGAGGATGACTTCCTCGGGATGGAGGATATTGATCAGATTGGCCAGCCCGATGCCGCAGTAGACAGCCATCTCGTGGAACAACCGGACAACCTCGGGATCACGGGCATGGAGCGCTTCTAT
Source organism: Paenibacillus sp. FSL R10-2736 (assembly GCF_038000245.1). Taxonomy (NCBI): domain Bacteria; kingdom Bacillati; phylum Bacillota; class Bacilli; order Caryophanales; family Paenibacillaceae; genus Paenibacillus; species Paenibacillus sp. FSL R10-2736. Next base: position 5,584,607 of record NZ_JBBOBN010000001.1, on the reverse strand, counting down.
TAGATGGGCGAATTCCAGCTGCTCTGCACTCTCGGCCAGGCTGCGGAGCAGCCCGCTGCTGCCCAGCCGCCAGACTTCACGCGCCTGTCTCTCCAGGGTGTGGATGGACACATAGCTCTCCCACGCACCGGCGTTGCCGCCGGGAATATGCGGCGGCAGCCCGGAGCCTTCGATGATCATCTGTCCGACAGCCCCCTCGGTATCAATCATGCCATAGAGCAGCCGTCCATCATTCATGATGGCGGAGCGCAGGCCGATTCCGGCATGGAGGTAGAGCAGATGATGCTGCATCCGGTTACTGCTGGCCCAGTATTCGCCCAGCAGAGCCGTATTGGCTCCATTGTCCAGATATACCGGCACAGCCAGCCGCTGTTCCAGCTGCTCCTTAATATGTACCTGAGACCAGCCCGGAGCCGCGAAACGGGCCGGATTGAGGATAACTCCGGCACGGCGGTCCAGCGGACCGACTGCGCCGATGCCAAGTCCCGCGACCCGGCTAAGATCAATGGAAGCTGCAGCTAGCATCTGCAGTGCCTGACTATGTAAGGATTCCATCAGATGCTCCGGGGTAAGGGCGGTATCCATATTCCAGGTATATTCGCCCAGCAACTGCAAATGAAAGTCCATCAGCACCAGCTTGGCATGGGTACGGGAGATCTCCAGTCCCAGCAGATAGGCATAGGCCGGATTGGTCTCATAGAGAGTGGGACGGCGGCCACCGGTAGATTCGCCGAAGCCGACTTCAACCAGCAGCTCCATGGACAGCAGTTCATCCAGAATGCGTGTTAACGTGCTTATGGTCAGTCCGCTTTCGTCCAGCAGACTTTGTTTGGAGACGGTGCCGTGTTTTCTTACAGTGAAATAGATTTCCCTGGCTTTGGGATTGGCGATAAGTTCATGAATAAGCAGCAAAGACGGTTCTCTCCTTATGAATATACTAAACCTGATGAATAGACTAAACCTGCTTTTACAATGACACAAAAAGCAGGGGGCCGCAACTGTCACAAGGAGAGAATAGACTTACAGGGTTCCATCCGGTTATAGCGGTAAATCCCGCCGTCTGAACAGCTGGATGCCGATCGTGAGCAGGCTAGTCCGGTCAGCAGCAGCCAGAGGGAGACCTCTGCCCAGGCTGCTGTTCCCTGGACAATCTCGCCTGGACGGTAGAAGCTGAAATAGGGTGAAGAAGCGCAGCACATCCAGCTTATCATTGATTTTACCGAGAATATCGAGGGTGAAGAATCCGAACGTGACCGCCCCGGAGATCCCGATTGCCTTCTTCTCGTTATTGCAGGCACAGGAGACCAGGAATCAGAATCCGCCGATGGCGAAGAACAGCAGAAAAGCCGCCAGGTTAAGCTGGCTGAACCGGGCATTTCCGAACTCGTAGCCGCTGCTCAGCCCGAATGCCTTGCCTACGCCTTCCGGCATCGCCTGCACCAGATCGTTCAGCGCAGGAACCCGAATACCTCACCTTGATTCACGGTAAATGAGACATCGCGAATTCCCTTGCCGTTTGAAAATTGTTTTGTTAAACCTTCCACTTGCAGCCTGCTGCCACCCCCGACAGATAATAATGAAATAGTATTGAATGGATATTTCAGATGTTATAATAGTTCCAGGCTACGCCTAGCAGGTAACGATTTATAATTATTTTGGCAGCATAGAGGCTGATCAGCTAGTTTTTCAAGGATTTTATCCAGCGGCCATTGATGAGTTTCGGGGAGAAATTTCGGATAAAGGGTCAGTGAAGGCGGTTCTGCTGACCATACAGTTATATATTAAGAGCTCGGGAGAGATACTGGGCAGCCTGGCAGGGCATGAGGATAAAGATGCGTTTCTGGAGGAGCTTATTCACATCTTCTTCTATGGGCTGTGCGGCCGGGAGCCGCAATAGACGCGGCGCCGGCAACAGTCCGGTAAGTCAGCTTGCATAGCAGAATACAGCAGAACACAGCATCTGGCTAGAGCAGAGCCTTGAAGGAATGGCGGATCACATCGCCGCGGCTGATAATGCCGACCAGCACACGGTTACGCTCAACGGGGACTTTTTTGATCTGCTTTTTGCCGAGAATGGTGGCGATCTGTTCAATGTCCTCTTCGTAGTGCACAGTGACCACCTTCTTCTTGGCGATGGCCATCACGTTCAGATTGAGCAGCTTGCGCGTCCGTTCTTCGAACTCATCATTATCCCCGACGAATACATTGATCTGGAAAAAAGAATCCACAATCAGATCCTCATGCCTGCCGATATAGCGCATAATATCTCCGTCGCTCAAATAAGCGACAATCTCGTTCCGGTCATTGACTACAGGCATGCCGCTGATCCGGTGGGTGATGCATTTCTCAATAAAAGTCCGTACAGTGTCTTCCTGCTTGACCTTGTAGACCTGGCGGATCATGAACTCATGGGCTTTCATATAGGTTCCCCCTGAAAAGTATCTCATGCACAAATAAGTTGCATAATGAAAGTATATACTTGTATTATACAAGTGGAAAGAACGATGTCAATGAAGAAAGAGAAGAGGATGGGACTGCATGGAGAAACGTTCAATAGAGACGATAGAGCTGGAAATGGCGGTTCTTGTCCGCCGTCTGACCTCACTTACCACTTACAAAAAAATCGGCAATCTCGACCGGGCGGCCTACCTGCTGCTGCATCAGATTGCTTTCAATAACGGAACTGCCGGAGTGAAGATGCTCTCCGATGAATTCCAGCTGGATATCTCCACCGTCAGCAGGCAGGCAGCTGCACTGGAGAACAAGGGATATATCATCCGTGTACCGGACCCTGTGGATGGACGGGCCTATACATTGCAGATTACGGAGCTGGGCGGAGAAATTCTGGATGAGAACCGGCAGATGCGGCAGGAAATTATGGGCAAGCTGCTGGCGAACTGGTCGGATGAAGAGGGAGATTCCTTCGGGGAGCTGCTGCGGAAATTCAATGCGACCTTTCTGGAAGAGGATTAACCAGGGCAAAGCCGTTTCCTGAGTGGAGGGTTTGGGCTATTTTGGGCTATACTTAAGTTAATAAAGCTTATGGGGTGTACCGATGAACGAAGATAAATATGAACATATTGATGATTTAATAGAGGCTTTTCAGCAGTTTGCCCGGATGAATTGGCGCAAGACGACGCTCTGGGGACTGAAGCCGAGTGAAATCCGTGTGCTGGTCTCGATCAAAAAGGGCATGGAGCAGGAAGGCAACAAGGGGCGGACAGTTTCCGATATCAGCAAGCTCCTCAAGGTGACTTCTCCGACGGTCACGCAGATGGTGAACAGCCTGATTGCCCAAGGGTACGCTGTGCGCACGCCGGATAGCCAGGACCGCAGAATCAGCGACATTACACTAACGGACAAGGGTGCGCATCTTGCCGATATGGCGGTGGCGAAATCCCGGGAGACCTTCCAGGGGATGATTGACCATCTCGGCAAAGAACGAAGTGAGACCTTAAGCGAGCTGCTGAACGGGGTATACGAATATTTCGAGCAGCTGAATAGCCAGCAGAATGATTTCTGAACAGTAATATTGGGCATTGTATACAAAAAGAGATGTCCCGCAGCTGTAGCTGTTCCGGGACATCTCTTTGCTGTTTATAAGGATTAACTTGTGAATCTGTTAATGCCCTGCAGGCGCAGTTTCCTTCCGCAGCTTACTCCCCGCACCGGCTTCCTCTGCGGCAGCCTCTGTCTTGGATTCGCTGGAACGCAGCGGAATCTCCTTCAGGAACAGAACAAGCACGGCTGCAATAACGAGCAGCGCAGTACCGCTCAGGAACACTACCGTCAGGGAGTCGCTCAGCGCCCCGCGCAGCATCTCAATCAATTGATTGAAGAGCGGCCGGATCTGCTCCGGCAGCGTTGTATGCAGCTCTTTCAGCTTAGGCTGGTCTAGCAGCAGCTGCGGATTCATGAAGGCTGTAAGCTGCCCCGCGGCTTCCGGATCAAGCTTGGACAGGTCGGGACCTTTGCCGGAGGCCACCGCAGATTCCAGCTTATGCGTAAGGGTTGTATTCATTACGGTACCCATAACGGCAATCCCGATAGTACCGCCAAGGTTACGGAAAAGAGTTGTGGTAGCTGTAGCTACGCCCAGCATCTGCGGAGCCACGGCGTTCTGCACGGTCAGCGTGAATACCGGCATCGCCAGCCCGAGTCCGATCCCGAACACGATCATGCTGGCCACAGCCATAATTATGCTGTTCATGAAGGCCATCATGATCATGGCGGCGACCATAAACGGCATGCCAATCATGGCGTAGCGCTTGTATTTACCGGACTTGGAGATCCAGCGTCCGGCCAGTGTGCTGAGCACAATCATCATCAGCGACATCGGCATGTTGATGAAGCCGGAATTGGTCGGGGACACGCCCTCGACCCCTTGCACGAAGAACGGCAGATAGATCATGGCGCCCATCATGCCCGCATTCATCAGGAAGCCGATAATCATCGAGATGGTGACAATCGAATTCTTGAACAGGGAGAGCGGCAGCACCGGACTCTTGGCTTTGCGCTCAATCAGAATCAGAATGACTGCACCGGCAATCGCTGCCGCGAACAGTCCGAGAATCTCCGGTGAACTCCAGGCATATTTGGTGCCTGCCCAGGAGAAGCCGAGCAGCAGGGCGACGATGCTGAGGGACAGGAAGATGGAGCCCGGATAGTCAATCGTTTCGGAAGTGGCGCGTGTTCCTTTGGGGAACATTCTCCAGATCATGATGAACGCTACAATACCGAGCGGCAGGAAGATCCAGAAGATCCAGCGCCAATCCATATGATCGACCATGAATCCGCCGAGGGTAGGGCCGATTACGCTGGAGAAGCCGAACATGGCCATCATAATTCCCGTCCACTTCGCCCTTTCCCGGGGAGCGAACAGGTCGCCTACGGCAGTGACGGTGGCCGACATCAGAATTCCGCCGCCGACGCCCTGTATCCCGCGGTAGGTGATCATCTGATAGATGTTGTCAGACAAGCCCGACAGGAAGGCCCCGATGATAAAAATAACAATCCCGGCGAGCAGGAAGGGCTTGCGGCCGTAAATGTCGGATAACTTACCGACCAGCACCGTGGCAATGGTGGAGGTCAGCATATAGATGGTGATGACCCAGGTGTAATGCTCAATTCCGCCCAGGATGGCAATAATCCGGGGCATCGCGGTGCCGACAATCGTCTGGTTGATCGCCGCGAAGAACATAGCCGCCATTAAGGCGATCATAATGGTTACTTTCTTTTTTTGCGTGAGATGCTCCATGGCAGGGTACTCTCCTTTGATCCTATACGTATTATAGTTTGGCCTTTTATGATATTCTAATTAGGTAGCCAAACTACCTTTTATGTATAATACACAACTATTTTAAACATCACAATAATTTTATTTTTTATCGGAAGATAAATAGAGGTTTGTATTGATTTTCACATGTTAGGTAGGTAATCTAATGATATAGAACGGAGGTGTCTCATGAGTATCCAGGACAGTCAGGAAAGGCAGCTGCTTATCACACTGGAAAATATAAAACGCCTAACCCCCCGTCAGCAGAGCATGGACTCTATCCCGCATGGAGAATTTGTAACGATGTTTGTCATACATGCAGCCATGAAGCAACAGGAGGCGGATGAACAGGAACGGGGAGGCCCGTGCCGCGGCCTGATGGTCTCCAGATTAAGTGAGCTGATGCAGGTCAGCCGGCCGACGGCTTCACAAATGGTCAGTACGCTGGAAGAGAAAGGTTATATTGAACGCGTGATGTCCGAAACCGACCGCAGGGTCATCTATATCTGCCTGACGGCCAAAGGCCAGGCGGTATTCGGCAGCAGAATGGACCGTTATTCGGATGTGCTGGCCGAGATTATCGATAAGGTGGGCCGGGAGGAGATTGATCAGCTGATCTCAACCTGCGGCCGTCTGATGGAAGCCGTGAACGAGGTACGGCCGCGGGTAATGGGGAATGCGTCCGAATGAGCCGTAATCCGGGTAACTTATAAACCTGTAAGCTGTAAACATGGAAGGTGTAGACCTGTAAGCTGTAAACCTGTAAACCTGTAAACCTGTAAACCTGTAGCGATGAAGACTTTAAACTATAAATTCCACTTTTGCTAACCGTCTGATTTCAGGCGGTTTTTCTGTTGGGCCAATGTCCTCTCCACAGCAGGCAATCTTTGTTTTGGCCAACGCAAAGAGAAGAAGAGAAGAAGAGAGAAAGCATGCTAAGTGGAAAAACGACATCTAATAACGCAGAAACCTCTGTATACGGTAGATTAGTTGGAGAAATAGCACTTGCTGCCACACGGATCGGAGAAAAACGAGGGAAGAGGGGAAATTAGGTGGAGAAAATCCAGCTAAAATCGGTAAGGCTACCCGTGAGGCCTTGGGAAGTGGAGGAAATCCATTTAATCTCTGGGGCGCCATTCACCATCACAAGGAGCAATAACTGCAGGAAAACTGGATGCCCGCCTGAGTTTTGTCCCCCGTGAACAGGGGAAGCTGTACGCCGAACACCGCAGATGTACCTATCCAAGGAGGGCGGCAACCCCCTATGATCAACTCGTATGGAAAGCGCTACCATTATTGGCCGTCTCATCATGAGTAAGCAGAGAGCATGCAATGAGCATGCAGTGGGCAAGTTGCGGCAGGAATAGAAAGCGCTTTATAAATTGCCGAGGGGAGCTGGGATATTTGAAGTCTTTGGGTAAGAAAATCGGCTTGTGCCTGCTGATGCTGATCATGACAGCAGCGCAAACCGGACTTGCGGGAACCAGGCAGAATGTAGCGGAGGCAGCTGACAAGGAGCTGGCACAGAAGCCTTATATGGGCTGGAGCAGCTTCAGTATGCAGGTGTATGAGCCTTCAGGGAACTGGATATCGGCGGACAGCATCAAGAAGCAGTCGGATGCCATGCATGAGAAGCTGCAGTCGCACGGCTATGAGTATATTAATATTGACGCTGGCTGGAACGGAAGTATGGATGAATACGGCAGGCCTATTCCAAGTACTGAGCGTTACCCGAACGGGTTCCAGGAGGTCATCGACTATGTCCACAACAACGGGCAGAAAATCGGAATCTACCTGATCCCCGGCTTGTCCATCGATGCCTATAATCAGAATCTGGAAATCTACGGAACTGCCGGTGAATGCCGGATGCAGGACATTGCCGTGCAGCCGCTCAAGATCGTGGATGCCTGGAATGCCTACAGCTACAAGATCGATTTCAGCAATCCCTGCGCGCAAAAGTATATTGATTCCATCGCCGATATGCTTGGCGAATGGGGGATTGACTTCGTCAAATTTGACAGCGTAACTCCGGGATCGGGAATCAACAATCTGAGTCTTGATGCACGCGGCGATGTGGAAGCCTGGTCCAAGGCTTTGGCCCGGCATGACATCTGGTTCGAGCTCTCCTGGGCGCTCGATCATAATTATGTGGACTTCTGGAAGAAATACGCCAACGGCTGGCGAATCCAATGGGATGTTGAAGCCTACGACAGCAATGTGGGATTAACCCAGTGGGCCAATATCGCCCGGCTATTCCCGGATGCCGCGGTATGGTGGCGGGATGCCGGTCCCGGCGGATGGAATGACTTTGATTCGCTCAATGTCGGAAACGGTGCGATGGATGGTCTGACCAAGGATGAACGGCAGACAGCCATGACCTTCTGGGCCGTATCTGCGGCGCAGCTCTATATCGGCAACGACATGACCCGGCTTGACGACTATGGCCTGCAGCTGCTGACGAATGATGAGGTCATTGCCGTCAACCAGTCAGGTCGTCCGGCCCATCCGGTGTCGATGGATACGAAGCAGCAGGTCTGGTACGCGAATAACGGCGACGGTTCCTACAATGTGGCCTTGTTCAATCTCGGCAGCCGCAGTGCAGCAGTGGAGGTGAAGTGGAGCGATATCGGACTCGAAGGCCCCGCTTCTGTCCGCGATCTCTGGAGCCACACGGAGCTTGGAACCTTCGGGGACGGCTACAGTGCAGGAGCGCTTGAACCGCATGCTTCCCGGATGTTCAAGGTGACAGCCAAGGAGGGCACCTCGATTGTTAATGATGATGATACCGGGCTGCGCTACACTGGCTCCTGGCAGCGTAATGGCGGGAAAGAGCAGGTTCCCGGCAGCCAGGATATGAATATCAGCATCACTGATACATCTCCGGCTCCGGGTGAGGGAGATCCGGGGGACGGCGGGCAACAGGGGGGCGGAGCTGGAGCAGATCCGATTGATCCGGGAACAGGCAGCGGAGCATCAGTTACCCGCTCGGTCTATGTCAATGACAGCAATCCGGCGATTGCCTACAGCGGCTCCTGGTCTTCCTCGACCGGCAGATCTGCCGGGGACCACAGGGCAGATGTGCACTATACGGAGCAGAACGGTGACTATTTCCAGTATACCTTCAGCGGTACGGGAATTGAGCTGCTGACGGAGAAGGACCCCGCACAAGGCGATATACTGGTGTATCTGGACGATGCCGCAAGTCCGGACCGGGTGAGCACATATACGTCCGGGGATAAGGAAGCCCAGCAGATCGTATATAGCGCTACTGAGCTGGCGGAAGGTGAGCATACTCTGAAGGTGGTCAAGGACTCCGGCCAATATATGCTGCTTGATGCGCTGCGGATTACGGCAGGCCAGCTGATTAATCCGCAGGCAGGCAGCTTCGACAAGGCGCCCGGCAGCCAGGCGGATCTGGAGCTTGCACTGGCAGCCGGCAGCGACTCGCTGCTGGCGATCACGAATAATGGCGTTGCCTTGCTGCCGGGCGCCGATTACACTGCTGACGGCAGCACAGTTATTCTGAAAAAGGAGTATCTGTTCAACCAGCCATCCGGCCGGACAGAACTGGCGCTCAGCTTCGACGGAGGAAGCAGTGAGCTGTTCACTGTCCAGATAACCGGCTCCTCTACAGTGCGCTACGAACAGATCAACAATGATGATCCGGGAATCACCTATAATGGCTCCTGGTCGCGCAGTACAGGAAGAAACATGGGAGACTACAAGGATGATGTGCAGTACACCGAGCTTAACGGTGATTCCTTCGAGTACGCCTTCAACGGGACAGGGATCAGTCTATATACCGAAGTAGACAGCTCGCAGGGGGATATGGATATCTATGTCGATGGAGAATTCAAAGAAACCGTAAGCGCGTACCGGAACGGGCGGCTGGCCCAGCAGAATCTGTACAGTATTTCCGGTCTTCCGGAAGGCATTCATACATTGCGGGCAGTGAAGAAGTCAGGCCGGTTCATGCTGCTGGATATGCTGAAGGTGGAGATTCCCGACCTCGTTAATCCTGTGGAAGCTGTCTTCGACAAGGCAGCTGCGGCTCAGGCTGATATAGACGTGACGCTGCTCCGGCAGCCGGGACTGTTCGGCGGCATCCGCCAAGGGTCTTACACGTTGGTAGAGGATACGGATTATACGCTCTCCGGCAGTACAGTCACGCTCGCGAAGTCCTATCTGGCCGCTCAGCCGCCTGGAACACTTACGCTGACCTTTGAATTCAGCGGTGATTATCAGAACGATGTGCATTACACAGAGCATGATGGCGACTATGTCGAATATGCCTTCACGGGTAGCGGGATTTCGCTTGTAGGGCCAACAGGACCGGAACTGGGAGACATTGAGCTGTACGTGGACGGTGAACTGCAGCAGACTGCCAGCGCCTATAGCGCGAACCGGCAGATTCTGCAGAGTATTGCCGTGATTACAGGACTTGAGGCAGGCCCGCATGTGCTGAAGGCTGTGAAGAAGTCAGGCGGTCTTATGCTGGCCGATCAGTTAAGAATCACCTTGCCGGCTGCTGACGAGGGTCCGGGTGAAGAGCCCACGGCAACACCGGCTCCAAGTGCAACACCGGAACCTGCTGCAACGCCGGAAGCTACAGCCACACCACAGCCCGGAGCCACCGCGCAAACCGGAGGTAATCCGGCTCCGGCAGCAACCGCTTCGCCGGCAGTAACTGTAGCACCATCGCCGACATCTGCGCCGGTTCCATCTTCTACGCCGGGCATTGCAGAGGAACATCATTCCGCATATGCCAAAGGATATCCGGGCGGCTTATTTAAGCCGGATCAGAAGATTACCCGCGCCGAGATGGCATCGCTGCTGTTCGCAGCCATCACACCGGAGGCCGGCGGATCAGCGGCATCGTTCAGCGATGTAAGCGCAGATTACTGGGCAGCAGCGGCGATATCCGCTGTGGCCGAAGCCGGGATGATGACCGGTTACAGCGATGGCAGCTTCAAACCGGCGCAGCTGATTACCCGTGCAGAGATGGCGAGTCTGGCAGCCGTACTGATACCGGCAGACACGGCAGACACGGCAGACACAGCGGCAGGCCGCGGATTCCCGGATATTGCCGGGCACTGGGCAGAGGCAGCCATCCTGAAGGCGCAGGGTGCCGGAATACTGAGTGGCTACAGCGACGGTAGCTTCAAGCCCGGCAATCCTTTAACCCGGGCAGAGGCGGTTACGGTGATTAACAGACTTACCGGCAGAGGACCATTACGCGGGATGGCAGTTACCTCGTGGCGGGATGTTCCGCTTACCCACTGGGCTTATGCCGATATCATGGAGGCTTCGGTGAATCATGCCTGGAAGCCTGCAGACGGAGGCGGTGAGCAGTTCAGCGGCTCCTGATTCCTGGATTTCTAACATCTGACTAATGTTAATCATCCGCTTGCACTGCCGCTCGCGCGAATCTCGCGCCGGGCGGCAGTTTTCTGCAGCGAGATCGGAATTACTAATAAAAAGCAGTGATGCCCGCCTGCATCACTGCTTTTTATTAAATTCCCGATTGCCGCCGCGCGGAGGCGCAGGACAAAAGCTTGACTGGACGGCAAATTGTTTTAAGCTAATATTATGATAGCGCTACCAATAGAGGGGAGAATCTTACCATGCCCAAGTACTCCAAGGTGTTCCGCAGATTTCTGATCTCCTATCTGGTCATCTTAATTATTCCCAGCATTGGGGGCTATATGTCGTACCACACCTCAATCTCTGTAACCCAGTCCATTTCGATTGAGAACAGCGTGACCCAGCTGGAGAAAAGCCAGGAGATTCTGGAGCGCCGCATGGCTGAGGTTGAAGGGCTTACCCGGCAGCTGGCCATTAATCAGGAATTGAATGTTCTGATGAATGAACAAGGCCGTGAAACGAATGTGTTCGGGATCTGGAGAGCCATGCGCAATGTCCTGACCTTCGGACAGACGAATGATTTTTTGCAGGACTATTATATTTATCTGGCCAATTATGATCTGGTGCTGACTGCCGGCTCCTCCTACCGCCCGGATCATTATTACGAGATCTATCACTACAAGGATCTCCCGCTGGAGGAGTGGAAAAAGGAGATTCTGGACCGTACGCACCGGAGTGAGATTAAGCCGCTGAGCGCTTTTGTGAGTAAAGGTACACCTACCTCGGTAATCACCTATATGCAGTCCCTGCCGCTGGATAGCTTCAATAATTCTTCGCCGGCTGTCGTGGTGGTTAATATTGACGAGAAGATTATCGCCAGTCTGCTGTCCGGGCTGACCGAGCGTGATGGCGGCTGGGTGCATATCAGCGATGCGGACGGCAATACCATAGTGCTGCAGGGGCAAAATGATGGTTACGTGGATAAGCTGGCTGCTGATCCTTTTTTTGACGCGGATAAGGTAAGCCAGTTCTACAGGGATGATCTCGTGATCACGACCCGCTCCGGCACGAACGGCTGGGTGTACCAGGCGGGGATTCCCCGCAGTGTGTTGATGGAGAACGCGAATAAGATTAAGCATATGACCTGGCTGATTACGGCCGGCGCCCTATTCCTCGGTCTGCTGGCCGGGCTTGTGCTTGCCTACAGAAACAGTATGCCGATTAACCGTCTGCTGGCCGTGATGAAGGAGCAGTTCGGCAAGGAGGACAGTCCGGAGCGCAATGAATTCGACTTCCTGAGCGGGAATATCGCCGACATGATAACGAAGAACAAGCTGCTGGAGACCGAGCTTAACCGTCAGCTGCCGGTGGTCCGGGATGCTTTTCTTAAACGGCTGATCGCCGGGGAATTCGAATCCAGGGAGGAGATTGTCTCGGCAGCCGAGCAGGCGGATATCGGACTGGGTGAAGGAACCGGGTATGCGGGAATTCTGCAGATCAAAGGGTATTCCGGTATGGACAGTGTTGAAATCCTGAATGAACTGAATGCGGCCCGGCTCCTGCTGAAGCAGACGTTTACCGAGCTGGCGGGTCCGCTCCCGATGACGGATATGGGCTCAGACAAAATTGTTATTCTGTTCTTCTCCAGCACAGCTGACAGGGGGCCGGCACTCAAGGAAGATGAGATGGAACGGCTGATGGATCAGGGGGTTCAGCGGGTGTTTGAGGAATACCGCATTTCGGTGCAGGGCGGCTTCGGGGAGTATTTCTCGTCGGTTACTGAGGTTAGCCAGTCCTTCGAGCAGGCCAGACAGGCGCTGGAATATGCCGTATATACGAACCGTAAAGGAGTCATGCGCCATCAGGAGGTGCAGATTGAGAATACGACCTATTATTATCCTCTGGAAACGGAGCAGCGGCTGATCAGTACGATCCGCGCCGGCGAGCTGGCCGAGGCGGAGCGGATTATTGACGCTACTTTTGCGCAGAATCTGGGGCCCCGCGAGCTGTCTATGGAAATGAAGCATCAGCTGATCGGGGAGATGAAGGGCACCTTCCTCAAGCTGCTGGATCAAAAAATATTCATGGAGTCCCCCCTGGGGGAGAGCGTCAAACGGCAGATTATCGACATTGACACCTCGGCGGCGCTGGAGAGAATCCAGACGGAATTCCTTGAGCTGACCGGAGAGCTATGCGGATTCATCACCAACAAAAAGAAGGATGCGCACACCCAGATCATCAAGCAGATGTACCAGTATACCGCAGAAATGTACGCCGATACCGAGCTCACCCTGTACCGCGTCGCCGAGCATGTGGAGCGGCCCGAGAAATATATCTCGCAGCTGTTCAAGGAAGTGACGGGGGTCAATTATTCGGATCACCTGATTAAGGTACGGATGGATGAGGCGGCAGTCCTGCTGCGAGAGAGCCGGTACACGGTGGATGAGATCGCGGCCAGAGTCGGCTACAACAGCTCACATTCTTTCCGGCGGGCGTTCAAGCGGCTGACGGGCATTTCGCCGAGCACCTACCGACAATCGCATGGCGAATAGTATTGATTTCACATGCTTAAGCGGCTGCAGCTGTCCATGGTCCGGACATGCGGCCGTTTTTTATTGTCTGGTAAAGTACATCGTTAGAAAAGAACACCATTAGGAAAAGAACACCATTCAGATAAATGTTGATAAAACAAATTTTCTCATTTTAAATTAGTACCAAGTTGAGTTAGCCGGAAATAGCAGCTGCCTTTAAATGCGCCGGAAAGTGGGCGAGACGGGAGAATGAGAGGGAAAAATCCCCCTGAATCCGCCAAAAGTGGGCGGGATGAGGAAATGAGGGGCAGAAGTGCCCCTGAATCCGCCAAAAGTGGGCGGGACGAGGAAATGAGGGGCAGAAGTGCCCCTGATTTGGACAAGGTATAAGCGGAGTGCGGGATGTAAGCGTATGCAATGGACCCCGGAATCCGGGTGAACTGTACGCAAAATACGGAAATGTACCTGTTCAAGACCCGCCGCAGCACCTTATGATCGAGTCGTGGAGAAAGCGCTATCACACAATTTAGCCAGTCAAACCTAAACACCTGCTTCCGCAGCAAGTTCTGCTTGAAGCAATCCAAGTGAAGCAACTTAGCACAACCAAGTACCTGCTTCCGCAGCAAGTTTTACGCAAAATGAACTAACGAAGCCACACGGAAACCAGTCACACGCTTCCGCAGCGATTTTTGCACGAGGTACAATCATGAGCACAAACCAACGCAGTACACGCTGGCACAACTTTAGGGGGGATTAATCTGGAGAAGAATCTGATATTAAACAACAAGCCGGCGCCCCGGAGGAAAGGCCAGAGCTGGCTCTCTAACGCCGGAAAAAGCATGCTGAAGCACTGGCAGCTCCATCTGCTGGTCATTCCACCTCTGCTGTTTTTTCTGATCTTCAAGTATTATCCGATGGCGAATGCGGTTCTGGCGTTCAAGGATTATAACGTGATCAAAGGCATATGGGGCAGTCCATGGGTAGGCTTCAGGAATTTTGAACTCTTTTTCGAGAATCCGATGTTCTGGACGCTGGTGAAGAATACCATTCTGCTGAGCGGCTTCCTGCTGCTGGCGGGGTTCCCGATTCCAATCCTGCTGGCACTGATGATCAACGAAATCCGCGGCGGACGGTTCAAACGGTTTGTCCAGCTGGTCTCCTTCGCACCTTACTTTATCTCGACGGTGGTCATGGTATCGATTATTATGCTGTTTCTCGCTCCGCGCCTCGGCTTCGCCAATATTGCCCTGAATTTCTTCGGGCTGGAATCGGTGAATTTCCTCGGGGAGCCCGGCATGTTCCGCTCGATTTATGTCTGGTCCGATATTTGGCAGACCGCAGGCTATAGCGCCGTCATCTATCTGGCCGCCCTGGCCGGCATTGACCCTACGCTGTACGAGGCCGCCAAGGTGGACGGAGCTTCACGGTTCCAGAAAATCCGCCACATCGACCTTCCGGGCATCGTCCCGACGATTGTGATTATCCTTATCCTGAATGTGGGCAACGTGATGGCGATCGGTTTCGAAAAGGTATATCTGCTGCAGAATCCGCTGAATATCGTCAATTCCGAGATCATCGCTACGTATGTGTACCGGATCGGCCTGCTGAATGCCAATTACAGCTTCGCTACCGCAGTCGGTTTATTCAATTCCCTGATTAATCTGGTCCTGCTGCTTACGGTTAACGGCTTGGCCAAACGAATCACCAACAACAGCATCTGGTAGGAAAGGAGTGCTCGTATGGCCGCTTCGGCAGCAGTTTCCCAAAAAATCAAAGAATCCACCGGTGACCGGATTTTCCTCACTGTGGTCTATACGGTGCTCATCCTTGTGGTGATAGCCGTCCTGTACCCGCTTATCTTCATTATCAGCAGCTCCATCAGCAGCCCGGCGGCTGTAACCTCCGGCCGTGTGTGGCTCTGGCCCGTCGATATTTCCTTCAAGGCGTTCAAGGTGCTGTTCAGCACGCATGAGATTGTTTCCGGATATGCCAATTCAATTTTTTATACGGCGGCCGGCACACTGATCAGCGTAACGCTGACGGTAATGATTGCTTACCCTTTGTCGCGCAAAGCGTTTTTTGGACGGAATGCGTTAATGATGGTAATTACGTTCACGATGATCTTCAGCGGCGGGCTGATCCCCACCTACATGGTGGTCCGGCAGATGCACCTGATCGATACCCGCTGGGCGCTCCTGATTCCGAATGCCATCTGGGTGTGGCAGGTGATCATCGCCCGTTCTTTCTTCCAGGCCTCAATTCCAGAGGAGCTCCTTGAAGCCAGCGAGATTGACGGCTGCAGTGACATGCGGTTCATCCGCAGTGTAGTGCTTCCGTTATCCAAGCCGATCCTTGCGGTGCTGGTGCTGATGTATGCCGTAGGGCAGTGGAACTCCTATTTCGACGCACTAATCTATCTGAAGACGGCGGATCTGTTCCCGCTTCAGCTGGTGCTGCGCAGTATTATTATCCAGAACAACAGCTCCGGAGCGATGGATGCAATGGCGATGGTGGAACGGCAGCAGATGGCGGAGCTTCTGAAATATGCGCTGATTGTTGTGGCTACGCTGCCTGTGCTGGTGATTTATCCTTTTGTGCAGCGTTATTTCGTTCAAGGGATGCTGGTCGGGTCCGTTAAGGGCTGAGGCCTGGCATGTACACCTGCAAAGGGGGTGAGTTCATCAGCCGGCAGCAAGAAATATCCACCCTGTTCAACTCAAAAAAAGGGAGTGATTGATTTTGAAGAAAAGCCTTATTAGTCTGTTAATGCTGGTAACGGTACTTACAGTTGTGATCAGCGGATGCTCGGGCAAAAATACAGACAGCCCTTCGGGCGCCCAGGCCACAACCGGGAATGCGGACGGAAATACAGCTGCGGCAACGGCACCTGTTGAGGTGAGCGTCTTTGCCGTCCAGGAATCGGGCATTGATATTCCAACCAATAAATTCACCACCTTCCTTCAGGACAAATTCAACATGAAGTTCGACTGGCAGATTAATCCGTCTGACGGAGCCAAAGAGAAACGCCAGATCTCGCTGGCCAGCGGGGATTATCCTGATGCTTATCTGCTCACCGCTTATATTGATGAATTCTCGCAGGGCGATGTGCTGAAATACGGCCAGCAGGGCGTTCTTGTGCCGCTGAATGATCTGATTGACAAGTATGCACCGAACATTAAGGCAGCGATGGAAAAGACACCTGCACTGAAGACGCTGAACACAGCGCCGGACGGCAATATTTACGGGCTGGGTGCTTACACGGAATGCTTCCACTGCTCTTATCCGAACAAAATGTGGATCAACACCGAATGGCTCAAAAAGCTGAATCTGGAAGAACCGAAAACTACTGAAGAGTTCAAGCAGATGCTGGAAGCCTTCAAGACACAGGACCCGAACGGTAACGGCAAGGCCGATGAAGTGCCACTGAGCGGTTCCACTGAAGATTTCGGTGTACGGATTATTCCTTATCTGATGAACAGCTTCGTCTATGACGATGACCGCAATTACCTCAACCTGACACCGGACGGCAAGGTCGAATCGGCAGCCATCAAGCCGGAATGGAAAGAGGGCCTGACCTATATCAAATCCCTGTTCGATGCCGGGCTGATTGATCCGGGGGCTTTTACCCAGAATGCTGAAGCGTTCAAAAAAATCGGCGAGAACGCCGATGCGGAAATTCTTGGCGCCGGTGCGGGCATGCACCCTGCCATCTTCATCAATATTGATCCTGGCAACACACGTTCAGCGCATTACAACCCGCTTGCTCCGCTTACCGGTCCTTCCGGAGTCTCGTTTGCAACCCATGATGCAGGCGGTGTATCGCCGGGAGCCAAGTTTGTCATTACCAACAAAGCGAGTGAAGAAGCACAGATTGCTTTAATCAAAATGGTGGACTACATGTTCACACCGGAAGGCCAGACCAATTCGGCCAGCGGCATGAAAGGCATTGACTGGACCGATCCGGGTGAAGGCGATGTGGCACTCGGCAAGGATTCGAAGCCGGTGATCAAGCAGATTCCGATGGCAGAAGGCGAAGCGCCGCGCAATGCGGGCTGGAGCGGAATGGGCCACTTCTATATGCCGAAGGAGTACCGCGATACTTTTGTCCAGGGAACAGATATCTATGCTTCCAACGGATATGAACGCAGACTCTATGATGCTACGCTGCTGTATGAGGGCCATGAACCGAAGGACCTGTTCCCGCTCTGGTCGATCTGGATTGACCCGAGTGACATCGACGAAGCCAGCATGCTGCAGACGAACCTCAGAAACTACATTGAGCAGAACGAGCTGCAGTTCATTACAGGCAACAAGGATCTGAACAAGGACTGGGATGCATATGTGAAAGGTCTCAAGGACCTGAAGCTGGACCGCTATCTGGAGATTCTGCAGAAGGCTTATGATGTGTCAGCGAAATAAAGCTGTATAAGCGCGGAAACGCGGGCGGCCTGAACGCTGCAAAACGGATGCCGGCCTCCTTGGCCGGCATTGCTGTTTGCAGGGACGTTCAAACACGTTCAAGTATTCACCGCAAGTAAGGCTAAGGCCTATTCATTTGGTAAAGAGGTGGAATTATGCAATACCAGAACAGCGGAGGCATTCCGGGTATTGAACCGCGCCGGGGACTGCCCGGGATGAGAAGCAAGCTTGCGGGGGCTGCCCCGCTTACAGCCGCTTTTCTGGGTGGCTCGATTACGGAAGGGGCTGGCGCTTCGGATGCGGAGGCCACCAGCTGGCGTGCACTGACCGGAGCATATCTGCAAAGGCTCTACGCCGGCCATCCCGTGAACTGCATCAATGCCGGGGTCGGCGGGACTACCTCCACCTTCGGTGCGCACCGGCTGCAGGAGCATGTACTGCGGGAAGGTCCCGTAGACCTGCTGTTTGTTGAATTCAGCGTCAATGACGGGGAAGACCGCGGGGAGACGATCCGCGGCATGGAAGGAATTGTCCGCCAGTGCCGGCGGCTGTCACCGGAGACGGAGCTGATCTTCGTGTACACGGCAGCCGACAAGAATCTGACCGGCTACAAGCCGTTCAATATCGCCGTGCATGAGGAGGTGGCAGATCATTATGGCATTCCGTCGATTGACTGTGCGGCAAAGGTGTACACCATGATCCACACAGGTGAGCTGAGTTGGAAGAGGTTCGCTCCGGACGGATACCATCCGCTCGATGCGGGGCATGCGCTGTATGCCGGCTTGGTGCAGGAGTACTTGCAGCAGGAGATTGGGAAAGGCGGCAATCAGCCGGGGTGGCTGGAGGAGGCAGGGCCGGAAGCGGGGCCGGTAGTGGCGGTGCCTGGAGAGGGAGCAGAAGTGCAAGAGACGGCGGTGCTGAATAAGGAAGCGGGGCGGGAAGCTGCAGTAGCTGGAGAGGAAGCAGGAACGCAAGAGACGGTGCTGCTGATACAGGAAGCAGCAGTACCTGGAGAGGAAGTCGAAGCGCAAGAGACGGTGCAGCTGATACAGGAAGCAGGAGAGGAAGCGCTGCTGCCCATTCCGCTGGATATCCGGAATTATGAGTACGGCGGATTGCTGGATTACAGTGCCGCCGCCTATTCCGCAGGCTTCCGCACCCAGGAGCTGGAGCCCGGGGAGCCGCTGATGAATTGGCGATTCTCTACAGAACATGCCCATACAGATGATCCGCAGGCAGAATTCAGCTTCACGGTGACGGGACAAGGTGCCGGACTGGTGCTGCTGTACGGGCCGGACTCGGGTATTGTGGAATATTCGCTGAACGGCGGGCCTTACGCTGAAGTCAATCTGTTCGATGACTGGTGCCTGAATGCTTACCGTCCAATCCTGGCACTATTCCCGCTTCAAGAGAAGCGCGGCGTATTGCAGGTTACAATTCGCAATACAGTGCACAAGGACAGCCGGAGTACCGGGACCGGCCTGCGGGTGCTTAAGCTACTGCACAACTGATGCAGCACCGCAACTGAGCAGTCCGGCAACTCATGAGCCGTCTGCTTCATAACCATTCATCCGGGAGGTGTTTGATATTCATCACGAAATTCATCCCGCAGACGATGAACAACCGGCTCACCGGACTGTGCTCCGGCTGACCGACTTCGGCGCCGTTCCGGATTCGGACAGGGATACCCAGCCTGCGATGCGGCGGGCAATAGAAGCCGCAGGCAGGCTGGAGGGTCCGGTGCTGCTGGATTGTCCGCAGGGCAGCTATCATTTCTACCCGGACCATGCGCTCCGGGTTCCTTATTACATTACCAACACGGCCAGCGAGGAAGAGCTTCCCGATGTGACCAAGACCGCCGGGCTACTGCTGAAAGGGCAGCGTCAGCTGACACTGGACGGGAACGGCTCGCTGTTCCTCTTCCACGGAAAGCAGACGATGCTGATTCTGGACGGCTGCACGGACATGGAGATCCGCAACCTGCATCTGGATTATGTCCAGCCTACAGTAGCCGAGATGACCGTGGAGCAATGCGGTGGGGACTTCTGCGAAGTCACCGTGCACCCGGATTCTCGGTATGAGCTGATCGGCGGCAGGCTGGACTGGACAGGCGAGGGTTGGCGGTTCCGTGAAGGCCCGATGCAGGTTTATGATCCCGTGCAGAACATAACCTGGCGGACGGAGAACTGGCTGGCAGAGGCCCGGCAGGTCGAAGAGATCGGCCCGCACAGGCTGCGATTCTGTTTCGGTTTCCGGCCGGAGGCTACCCCGGGGAATGTCCTGCAGGTACGGGACGGCATCCGGGATCAGGCCGGAATCTTCATCACGGAGTGCTCCGGCGTGACGTTTCAGAACGCAGGTGTGCATTTCATGCATGGGCTGGGGATCGTGGGCCAGTTCAGCCGGGATCTTGTCTTCCGGCAGCTGGAACTGTCGCCGCGCCCTGAAACCGGGCGGACTGTGGCCGGATTCGCCGATTTCATTCATCTGTCCGGCTGCAGGGGACAGCTTCTGATCGAAGACAGCCGCTTTAGTGGGGCACATGATGATGCAATCAATGTGCACGGCACCTATCTGCGGATTGCCGGGCAGCCTGCCGGAAATACGTTGAAGGTCCGCTTTATGCATCCGCAGTCGTATGGGTTCATGGCCTTTCACCCGGGCGATGAGATTGAGTTCGTCCGTGCGGAATCCCTGACTGCTTATGCAGCCAGCCGGGTTGCCGGTGTCCGGCAGCTGAATCCGCGTGAACTGGAGTTAACGCTGGAAGGGCCGGTTCCGCCGGGCATCGGCGGAACTGATGTCATTGAGAATGTCACCTGGACTCCTGAGGTGGAGATCAGGGGGAATGTTTTCCGGCGGATTCCGACCAGGGGAATTCTGGTGACTACGCGGCGCAGAACAGTAATCCGGGATAACGTATTCGAGCGGATGCAGATGAGCGCCATTCTGGTTGCTGCCGATGCGGAGTCCTGGTATGAATCTGGTGCTGTCAGAGATATGATCATTACCGGGAACACCTTCATTGCCTGCGGCAGCAGTGAAGCTCCGGTCATCCACATAGCCCCGGAGAATAAGGAAGCGGACAGCAGGGCGCCTGTGCACCGGAATATACGCATTGAGCACAACCTCTTTGAGACGGGAGATGCCCCGGTTCTCAGTGCCAGAAGCACGCAGGGACTAACGTTCAGGCATAACCGTGTGGTTGTTGCGGCGGCAGATGCGGGAGATCGAAACAGGAAAATGGGCATTTACAAAGACAAAAACAAAGACAAGGACAAGGACAAAGACAAGAGCATGGACAGGGACAGGTTCTCAAGTCTTGAGAAGGCTATCCGGCTTACGGCCTGTAGCGAAGTAGACTTGAGAGAGAATTCTTTTTGCATAGAGGAACAGTGAGTGTAAGCATGCCTTGAAGCTGCTGGAGGCGGGCAGATTATGACAGACAGGAGAATGCGGTATGAATGATTTTAAATTATGGTATTCTGAGCCGGCAGTGAGCTGGGCCCAGGGATTGCCTCTGGGTAACGGCAGATTAGGGGCAGTCGTGATGGCTGCTCCACACCGCGAAGTATGGAGTATGAGCGAGGTCACCTACTGGTCGGGGCAGAGCGACCCGGTACCTTCCTCCGGAGGGGGTAAGGCTGCGCTGGAGGAAATGCGCCAGTATTTCTTCAGCGGGGATTACGAAGGGGGCGACCGTCTGGCTAAGCGGCATCTGCAGCCTAAGAAGCAGAATTTCGGCACGAACCTCGGACTATGCGAGGTGGTGATTGATTTTGCGGAGCAGATGCAGAACCGGGAGCAGGAATCAGGAGATGCCGGACAATTCCGGCGGGAGCTCGATCTGACGAATGCGGTGGCCGGAGCGGTGCATCAGGGGAAGAGTTCAACGCTGCACCGTGAGGTTTTTGCCTCGCATGCGGGTAATCTGGTAGCGTCAAGAATCTGGGGCGGACTGCCGGGTACAGTGTCCTTTTCGCTCAGTCTGGTGAACGGGACGAGGCCGTTTAGAGCGGCAGCCGTGGAAGGCGATATGCTGGAATTCAAGAGCCAGGCAATAGAAAATATACACAGCAACGGCACATGCGGAGTCTATGCCAAAGGATGGGTAAAGGTGGTGATATCCGGCGGTTCGATTCATAGCGGTGACGGCCTATTGACTGTCAGCGGAGCGGATGAAGCCTGGATTTACTTCGCCGTCAGCACGAATTACCGCCGTACAGATGCGGACTGGGAATCAGAAAGCCGCAGCACCATTGATCAGGCGGCAGGCAAGGGCTATGAACTGCTGCGAGAAGAGCATATTGCCGATTACCGCAGCCAGTATGACAAGGTGAATATTCACCTGGGGCGCTCAGATAAGGCGGATCTCCCTACCGGTCAGCGTATTCAATCCCTGGCCCGGGGCGGCGGGGATGATCCGCAGCTGTTCGCGCTGTTCCTGCAGTACGGGCGTTACCTGACGATCGCCGGTTCACGGGCGGATTCGCCGCTGCCTATGCATCTGCAGGGGATCTGGAATGACGGGGAAGCCTGCCGGATGGGCTGGAGCTGTGATTATCATCTGGACGTCAACACCCAGATGAATTATTACCCTACGGAGATTACGAATCTGGGGGACAGCCATCTTCCGCTGATGCGCTATGTTGAAGAGCTGGCACAGGCGGGAAAATCAACGGCTGGCAATCTGTACGGCAGCAAGGGCTGGGTTGCGCATGTATTTTCGAACGTCTGGGGATTTACGCTTCCCGGCTGGGAGACTTCATGGGGACTTAATGTTACAGGCGGACTATGGCTTGCCACACATCTGATACAGCATTATGAATATAGTCTTGACCGTGAGTTCCTGGCGCGCCAGGCCTATCCGGTGCTCAAAGAGGCGGCAATCTTCTTCCTCGATTACATGTGTATCCACCCCAAGTATGGCTGGCTGGTTACCGGCCCGGCGAATTCACCGGAGAACAGCTTCTATCCCGGTCATGCCGGGGAAGGAGCACAGCAGCTGTCCATGGGGCCGGCGATGGACCAGATTCTGGTCCGGGAGCTGTTTGGATTCTGCCTGATGGCGGCAGCGCTTCTGGACCAGGATGAAGCGTTTCGGCAGACGCTTCAGGCGGCTGCAGCTAAGCTTCCACCGCTCCAGATCGGCAAGAAGGGGCAGCTGCAGGAGTGGCTGGAGGATTATGAGGAAGCCCAGCCGGAACACCGGCATCTGTCTCATCTGTTCGCGCTGTACCCCGGCAATCAGATTACTCCCGGCCGGACACCGGAACTCAGCAGGGCAGCCAGAGTTACGCTGGAGAACCGAATGCAACAGAACGAGCTGGAGGATGTGGAGTTTACGGCGGCTTTGTTCGGACTCGGGTTTGCCCGGCTGCATGACGGGGAGAATGCCTATAAGCATATTTCTCACCTGATCGGCGGTCTGTGCTTTGATAATCTGTTCACCTACTCCAAATCGGGCATTGCCGGAGCGGAGAGCAATATTTTCGTCATCGACGGGAATTTCGGCGGTACAGCGCTGATTGCAGAGATGCTGCTGCAGAGCCACGCGGGAGAGATTCATCTGCTGCCTGCCCTTCCTGCGGCATGGAGCACTGGAGCGGTATCCGGCCTGCGGGCCAAGGGTAATGCGGAAGTGGATGTTGCCTGGGATAACGGCCGGCTGACTGCAGCCGAGGTCCGTACCTTTTCTCCGGGAACGGTGACGGTGCGATGGGGTGATGTACGAACAGACTTCCAGGCGGAAGCAGGCGGAAGCTACAAATTGGGCAGCCGGCTGGAGCTATTGGCGTAAGAAAAGCGGGGGTGAAATTCGCCCCCGCTTATTTGCTGCTTTTGTACGATAACCGTGTGTTCTTGGCGGGAATGAAGCCTTAGGGGACTATGGCGCTATGGAACTGTCGACTGAATCGTACTACATCAGAGCTAGAGTAGTGAGTTCATTCAAACATTTCATACATGCAGCAATTTGAGTATTCAGTTCCAACGGGGAATTTCGTGATAGTTGTATAATGTACAACTAAAAAAGGCGAAAAGGGCTGCTCGCCTCTTATAACTGTAGTCTGTACAACTAAATTTGTCCGAATCGGTAAAAACCATCTAAGTACGGCAGTTTAATTGTACGGAATACAACTAAACGGATAATCCGTTCTAAATCAGTTAATATAGTTGTACAAAGTGCAACTAAGATTAAGCCTGCCGCATATACCGTAATCCAGTCATTGCAAATCCTCAGCAAGCAAGCTGCCAAAGTGGCTTTTCCTAGTTTGATTCTGACGATACACTAGGTGTATTCCCCCGCTTAACGACGATGACCGTCTCCCCGGCAGAAGTCTGCATATCCGCGGCCATACCTGCGAAGGTCTGCATCTCCCCGGAGGAACGGGTACATTCGGCCCCTTGCTCCCAAGGAATATAGAAGGATAACGGAGCTCCTGCTTCACTGAACACCTCGATTTGCTGCACTTCACCTGCCCGGATGGACGCACTGACCAGGAAGCCGCCTACCGCGCGCAGGGTGCGGAATTCTGCGCTGTCATGCTCCGGCCAGTTGGGGAAAAAGCGCAGCACGCCGTTATAACTCTGGAGCAGGCATTCGTTGATAACGGTGGGCAGGGCGAAATTCTCGAACCAGATACCCATGCGCGCCATGAAGCTGAAGTCGTCCGTATCGGAGTAACGCCCGCCGCTCATCAGCACTTTATCTGTGCAGGTGCCGTTAGGCAGCAGGCAGTACCGGATCTGCCGCTTGAACCGCTCCAGATCAAGGATACCGAGCCGTGCCCCGGCCAGAGGCTGGAACACCAGCTCATTGCCGCCTTCATTGAGATGATTGCGGTAAGTATTCACCGCCGTCTGATACTCTGCCGGAGGAGAATGCAAACCGTGCTCCTCCCCCGGGAAGACGGTGGTCAGCGGAACCGGGACATTGTAGACGGTGTCCGGATCTTCGCCAGCTACGGATACAAATACACGGCCCGAAGCGGATTCGGCTGCTGGATACTCCGGGAAGTGATTCAGGATGTCCTGTACTTCTGTTAACAGGGCTCCTTCTGCTTCATCCTCTCCCAGAACGGCACAGGCACTGATGAATGCCCGGAAGATAAATTTGGTCAGCGTCAGATCGATCAGGCAATCGCTGTTGCGGGCGAATCCCGGCGTGATCTCATACAACTCAGGCACCACTGTCGGGAAAATATGATAGCAGCCGTCCTCCCAAGGCTGACCATAAGCTTCGGGACGTTTCATATAAGCCGTCATGAACAGGACGGCTTCCTTCATAGGCATGAAGGCGCGGCTGCGCAGGAATTCCTTATCCATGGAATATAGATAATGCCACCATAAACTCTGTACAGTCCATGGGGTCTCGCATATTTCCCAGCCCCAATGCGGAACAGGGTAAGGCATCATGTTCATTGCTACCGGATAGGCTGAATGCGGGAAATAGGCGCCGGGCAGACCGTAATAGTTACGCGCCCACTTGCGGCTGACCGGCAGTACATGATCCACCATGTCTGAGTAGGGCAGATGCTTCTCCAGATGGTTGCTGGAGAACGTCACCCAGAATGGCTGCTGGGTGTTGTAGTTCATATGATAGTCTCCGTGCCATTCCGCTCCGATGGAGCCGTAGCTCCAGTTGGCGAACAGGCCGGGGCAGGTTATTCCCGCTTTGACGGAGCAGTTCAGGAAGTAGAGATTGCGGTACCAGATCTGCTCCAGGAATTCGTCCTCCAAGGCGACAAACGAATGCCCCCAGTATTCCCGCCATGCTTCCCGGGTCTGCGCCAGCGCATGGTCGTAACCGGCGCGTGTCGGCGCGTTCATCCCAGCAGATGCGCTAGGTCCAGGCTGAGCACACATTACAGTTCCGGTGTCAGCTATAGCTCCAGCATCGGCTTCAGACCCGTGTTCGGCTCCGGACCCGTTTCCGGTTCCGGTTTGTGGCACAACCCCAGATTTCGCTCCGACTCCAGGTCTGGACTTATATCCGGCTCCACACCTAACTCCGCCAGTCGCTATCTCCGTTGCCGGTCCCTCCCGCAATTCTGCGCAGGCCAGGAAGCCGCTGGATTTCCCGGAGATATCCAGCCGGGCAATGCTGCCGCTGCCGGTGAATTCTGCCCCCGGAAGCCGGAATGCAAGCCGGAACGCCTTGTCCCGCTCATGCGGAATGTACGGCGAAGCGGGGAACTCCATGTGTGGCAGAATTTGTGTAAAAGCCAGCAAGCCAGCCGCAGCGTCATTATCCCATTGCGCCGGGGGGAATTCCTGCGGTGTGTTGGGATCGGGGATGAGCCTGGCCTCATGGAACAGCGGAACCTGCGAACCGGTCGCCGTATCTGTTACCGACATCCACACCCGGTCCTGCTCCGCCTCCACAAACAGCTCGAACACCGCCGGTTTGCCGTTGATCAGGAAATCAACCGTGCAGCGTCCGTCGCCAATATGCACCGTGTGGCCGAGTACCTCCGCGCGGCGCCGGTCATACCGGAGCAGCAGCGAGCCGCAGGGCATCGGGCGCGGGTAGGGCTTGCTGTAGTTGTCTCCGGCCATTTCGCAGTATTCGCGGTACCACGGGTTGTCCGTAAGCTGGCGGAGATCAGCAGGAAGCGTAGCGAAGCGGTCGAACACCTCCTGAAAGGTCATAATCTCTTCTGCATGATGCTCGGCAATGCGGATATCCCAGACATTATTGTGCCCGAAGTGCAGCATAACCGCATCCGGCCGGGTGGTCACCACCACACCAAGCCCGCCGTTGCCCAGCAGCGCCCCTTCGAAGAAATCCGCCGCCGGACCGCTGAAGGTAATATTATGCCGCCCCGCTTGTTCCTGGGCATGAAGCAGACCGCCCGCCGCTGTACAATCCGCCGCTGCCCCAGCCTCCGCCTTAGCCTCTAACGCAGTGACCGCCATAGAATCTACCTCCGCAGCTACCGCCTTAGCCTCTACCGAAGTGACCACCATAGAATCTGCTGCCCCAGCCTCCGTCCTAGCCTCTACCGAAGTGACCGCCATAGAATCTGCCGCCCCAGCCTCCGCCCCAAACTCCTCCTTATCCTCTGCCGCCGCCACCGCTCCAGCCATCCCAAGCTCCACCACCTCTGCCTTCGCCGCCTCCGCACCCTCCGTCACCGATGATACCTTAGTTTTTTTCATCTTAGTTATGCCTCCTCCAAGCTGTATTGACCTGTTTTTATAAATGTACTAAACCGTCTATAGGGTTTACCTGACATAAATCGTAGGCGAATCCCGCAGGAAAGTATTTAGCAGAGGGTCCGGTTGTTGCACGATCGGCGGGTGAATTAACGCTGGACTGTCACGCCCAGTCTGAACGGGGGAAAGGTACCCTGCTGCCGCAAGTGTACCTTTACGCTGAAATATCCTCCAGCTTATATTCAGCATAGAAAGCGCTATCAATAAGCGGCATCTATTTTATCTAGGGGGATAAACAGCAATGGCTAAATCGAAGGTAAAACAAACAAAGAAAAGTTCCGGTTTCGCAGTTCCGGTCATCGTAATCTGTGTGATGGTACTGGCCGTATCCGTGGTGTTCCTTACCCGGACCAAGGCGGCGGGCGAACTGGACGGACTGCCCAATTATACGGAAATCCGCGGAGACTTCAATGCAGAGGGCCTGAAATATGAGAAGCAGCCGCATCTCGGCAGCACCACAGCCAAAGCCAAGGTGATTGAATTCGCCGATTTCAAGTGTCCTGCCTGCAAGAAGTGGAAGGAGACCTATTTTGAACAGTTCAAACAGGAATTCATAGATACCGGCAAGGCAGAGCTGTTCTTCATTAACTTCGCCTTCATCGACCGGGATTCGATTATGGCAGCCAGCGCGGGTGAAGCGGTATTTGCCCAGGACAACGATAAATTCTGGGAATTCATGAGCAAGCTGTACGACCATCAGGGGGATGAGACGAAGATTTGGGCTACCCCGCAGTTTATGCTTAATTTCGTGAAGGACAACATCAGCGGTATTGATTATGAACGCTTCGCGAAGGATTTGCAGGCGCGTACTTACATGCTTCCGGTCAAGGAGGATTTCAAAACCGCAGGAAATTACGGGGTGAACGGGACACCGAAGTTTATGGTGAACGGCCAATTGCTGCCGGGTTCATCTTACGAAGAGCTGGCAGCTGCCATTGAAGCCGCGCAGGCTTCGAACGTTACAGAGTAACCGCACCAACGAAAGGAAGGAAGGGAGAGGAGGAGGAGCATATGAACTTTTCCGCAATGCATCCTTACGTCTATCTGGCTACCCGCTATCCCTTTGCCAAAGGGCAATCCAGCTCTCCGAGAATTTGCTATATGAGCTCGGTTTACCTGATCAGCGAAGGTTACGGGACACTGTTAACAGGGGGACATGCCCACCGGGTCAGTCCGGGAATGCTGATCCATCTCCCGCCCGGGCAGCTTCATGAATGGCGTGCAGACGCTGCCGAACCCATGGTTCATCAGTGCTGCTATTTCGATTGGCATCATGTGGACCGGGAGGGCGTCTTCGACTGGGCCTGCCCGATCTGCTATAAGCCGGAGCAGCTGAAGGAGGAGCTACTGGGCCCTCTTTTCCCGTATCCGCTTCCGCTGTCCATGGATGTGGGGCTGCTGCGCGGGTGGACAGAGCGGTTTCAGAGGTTCTACAAGACAGGGGAGTTCGATAATGAGCAGACCTTCATCCGCAATCTGACGATTCAGCGCCATTTCCAGGAGTTTATTGATGATCTGCTGCATCTGCTGCTGAGCGGCCAGCCCATTCCGGACCGGAGGATCAGCTCACTGCTCGAGCAGATGGAGCAGGATCTGCTGCATGATGTACCGAAGCCGCTGGAGGCATATTACAGCAGTCTTCAGCTGAGCCGGGGGCATTTCTTCGAGCTGTTCCGCAAATCTACCGGGGCCTCACCTGTGGAGTATATGAACCGCTTCCGGGTCAACCGGGCCAAGGAAGACCTGCTGCATAGCCCGCTGAGTATTACTGAGATTGCCGAGAAATACCACTTCAGCTCACTCCATTACTTCTCCCGCCTCTTCCACCGCCAGACCGGCCAGACTCCACGGGAGTTCCGCACGCGCTGAGCTAAGCTTCCGGACTGAAGCGGAATAGCGAGTCCAGAGGATATCCTGCCCCTGTAATGGGGCGGGATATTTCGCTTTGAAACGATCCCGCTGAAACGATCCCGCCCTTTATAAGGACTGCAAAGCCGTTTCCACTTGTTCTGCGGGGATAAGCGCCGCTTATACCCGTATAAGCAACGTCTATTTAACAAACGCACGGGCTGCCGTCTATAATGACCACAGAGATTAATTCCTAGTTATCTCATAGGAATATCTAAAAATCCCTGGACGGAGTGAGGTTATGGCAAACGGCAAAGACGGTGCTCACGGCAGCAGCAACAACAGCAACAACAATAACAGCAACAACAATAACAGCAAAGCGAAGAAGGTAATGCTGCTGGGTCTGGACGGTGCAGATCCGGTAGTCATCCGCAAATATGTGGCAGAAGGCAAGCTTCCGGGCTTCAAAAGAGCGCTCGATGCCGGTGTAACCACCAGCGATCTGGGTATGCAGAGCGTGCTTCCGGCGATAACGCCGCCGAACTGGGCATCCATTGCTACGGGCGCGTATCCGGCGACCCACGGCATTACCTGCTTCTGGAACCATACGCTCGGCAATGAGCTGGATGTGCTGGATTATGGCTTTGACTCGGGGCTTCTGAAGGCGGAGACGATCTGGCAGGCTTATGCACGGGCGGGCAAAAAGAGTATTATTTTCAACTATCCAACGTCCTGGCCGCCGCAGGTGGAGGATGCAATCTATGTAGACGGAACAAGCATCTACACCAATCTGCGCGGTTACATTGACTATGAGAAAGTATATGAAGGCCGCTCGGAATATGCCGAGCTAATCGAAATCCCCCATGTCGTGGATAATACCGGGGCCAACTGCCGGTTTGAAGGGGAAGAAACGTCGCAGAAGGCGGAGATCAGCAAGGATACCTACGAAGGCTATGGCTATACCCAGCCCGGGCTGGTCACAACGACCCAGGATGGAGAGTTGTCTGCAGATGTGCCGACTGCGGATCAGATCTATACGCCGCTGAGAGCGGCTGAAGGCTGGACTTCTGCTCCGGCAGGAGCGCGTGAGTTCGCGGTTCCGGTAAATAACGGCCAGGCCAGACGGTACGGTCTGCTGGTTGCCGATGATCAAGGGGATTACAGCCGGGTTCAGATTTATGCCTCCAAAACGGCAGCGGTGCCTCTCGGTGAAGCCGGACCCGGAGAATGGAGCGGCTGGATCTATGACACCTACAGCATTGAGGGCGCGGACATTCCAGTCGCCTACAAAATCCGTGTGCTGGAGCTGGACCCCTCCGGTAACAGCTTTAAGTTCTACGCCTCATATGTGCTCGATTTGAAGACGGGCAAATACTTTTATCCGCAAAATATCGGGGAGGAGCTATACAGCAAAGTCGGGCCGATGCTACAGCCTTCCAATTACAGCCGTCTGAATCCGCAGGCGGATCAGGTGCTGCTGGAATCGATTGAGGAAATGTACAGCTGGCATGTGGATGCGATCAATCATCTGCTGGATAATAATGAGTGGGATTTGTTCTACACTCACATGCATGGTATTGATATGTTCAATCATTTCTACCTGGACCATACGCTGCCCGCTGCGTCTGCGGAGTATGAACGTTATCAGGAGATTATCTATAAAATCTATGAGATCAGCGACCGCTTCATCAGCACTCTTTTGGACCGGCTGGACGGCGAGACGGCGGCCTTTATTGTCTCGGACCATGCAGGAGTCGCGAAGAATCCGGAGACTGATCACCCGCTGATCGGCGACATGTGGGGCATCAACGTCGGCATTCTCGGTGACCTCGGGTACACGCAGCTTAAGGAAAACGGAGGCAGCTATGAGATTGACTGGAGCCGGACGACAGCTGTTGCCCAGCGCGCTACCTTCATTTATCTCAATGTAAAAGGCCGTGATCCGCAGGGGATTGTAGATCCGGCGGACTATGGCAAGACTGTAGCGAAAATCATCGATGATCTGTACAGCTACCGTGATCCCAAGACAGGCAGAAGAGTCATCAGCTTCGCGCTGAACCGCAATGACATGGAAGTCGTGGGTCTTGGCGGAGAGAACTCCGGCGATATTTTCTACATCCTTGAGCCTGACTTCACCCGCTGCCACGGGAACGGCCTCAGCAACCATACTCTGCTGGGGTACTCCATGAGAGCTTTGTTTATTGCCCTGGGAGCCGGGGTGAAGAGCGGGGAAGTCATCGACCGCAAAGTCAAAGTCGTTGATATCGTGCCGACCATCTGCCATCTTACCGGGTCCCCGGTGCCGGAGAATGCTGAGGGCGGGATCATCTATCAGATTCTGGCCGGTTCTGCGGAGGAGGATATCCCGGCGGCAGGACAACCCGCAGAGGCGGGAGAGCCAGTGACAGCAGGTACGGGGGGCGGAGCGTAAGCATGCGCCCGGAAATTCCGCGCAGGCCGGTCTCCCATATTACGGACAGTGAATTCGAAGCGCTCGCTTTCGGCAGTGAAGGTCCTGTACTTGTCTTCTTCGGCTCCCGGCGCTGCAAAATCTGCAGGCAGCTGTTCCCGGTAGCCGAGGCCATAGCCCATGATTTCCAGGGCCGGATGAATGTGTATGGCGTAGATGCCGGCAAATACCGGCTGCTGTTTCAGAGTCTGCGCCTGCGGGGCATCCCGCAGCTGGTGCTGTTCCTGAACGGCGAGGTCAAGGTGCGGCTTGGCGGGTTTCACCCGCATCCGGTACTGGTGGAGCAGTTAAAGCAATGGGTGCCTTGAACATCGGCGCAGCAGGACGCATCAGGAGATGAAGCAGACTTTTTTCCTAGTAGTCACATTGGTTTTATAGTTATATAATGAGGCTATTAAGAATCAAGAGGGAGAAGCCATGCGTCTGGAACAGCTCTATCATATTGTGGCGATAGCCCAAACGGGCTCCATATCGACGGCTGCCGAGCGCTCCTACATTTCCCAGCCTGCGCTGAGCTCATCGGTGTCCAAGCTTGAGGTTGAACTCGGCATTCTGCTGTTTAAGCGGACTAACCAGGGGGTTCAGCCGACCGATGTCGGTCGGGCTGTGATTCAGAAGGCGATGGAAGCTATCGACCTGCTGGAAGACATCAAGGCACTGGCTGAGGAGAATACGCAGGCCATGACCGGGAGTATCCATCTTGCGGTGGAGCCGTTCATCAGCAACACGATCATGGTCAATGCGCTAACTACGTTCAAATATAGGCATCCGGGTGTCAATGTGCTGATGAAGGTCGGGGAATCGAACAATAATCTGCGCGACATTGCGGCCGGCAAGGCGGACTTCGGTGTCGTTATGAAGACCTGCGGACAACCGGAGGAGAAGGATCTCTGCATCAAAGAGCTGTTCCGCGACCGGCTGGTGCTGCTTGTCAGCAAGGACTCAGAATTGGCAGGCCGGGGGGCAGTTCCCCTGCAGGAAGCGCTGGCCCAGCCGCTGGTGCTGTATAATACAGAGTTCGCCACCGACTGCTGGGTGTCCGAATTGCTGCAGAAGCACGGAGACTACAACGTAGCCTACCGGCTGGACAGCTTTCCGATGCTGGAGAATGTGATCGGCCAGAACCTGTGCGCCGCTTTTGCCCCGAAATTCATGAGTGATTATTTCCTGAACAAGGGCAGCATTGTGCCGCTCGATATTGCTGATACGGAGCTGGATGTGTTGATTGTCCTGGCCTGGACGAAGCGGCACCATCTCTCCTTAATGGAGAAAGAAATGATGGAAACGATCAAATCCTTCAGCTCCATGCTTCAGTTCATCGGCTAGACGGATAAGGAGAAGCAGGGATATGAATGCACTGAAACAGACTTCTGCATTGCAGGACCGCAGCTTTTCAGCCTGGCTCTATGTTGCTGCCGGAGGGCTGGTAGATGTCTTCTGGGCCACCGGGCTGAAATATAGTCAAAGCTTCCGCATGTTCTGGCCGAGCCTGCTCGTCCTGTGCTGCATTGGAATAAGCTATACCTTATATGTAAAAGCCATAATGCGGCTGCCGGTTGGAACCGCATATACCGTATTTACCGGCATCGGGGCGGCAGGCACTGCCGCCGCCGGAATGCTGCTGCTGAACGAACCCGCCGGCTTCTGGCGGATCTTCTTCATTCTGCTGCTGCTCTGTGGCATGATCTGCCTGAAGCTGACGGCTGGGGATGAGAGTGTGGCGCAGGAAGGCGGCGGTGAAGCAGATGCAGCGCTCCGGGGCGGTGAGCCTGGCCGGGCACTGAAGAAAGGGCACTTCATGCCATTGTCAACGACGTCCCCGGCAGACCGTGAACAAGGAGGCCTGCGCTAGTGGGCTGGCTGCTGCTGATCATTGCCGGATTGTCGGAGGTCGCCAGTGTTCCTCTATTAAAATATTCCCGGGGATTCCGGCATCTCTGGCCCTCTGTTGCCGCAGTTGCCGCCCTTGCACTTAGCTTCTATTGCCTGTCGCGCTCGGTAATGACGATACCTGTCGGGACGGCCTATGCCGTGTGGACGGGCATCGGCTCCTGCGGAGCGGTCGTGCTGGGGGCCATGGTGTATAGAGAATCGCTTAGACCGTCCAAACTGATATGCCTGGCCATCATCATTATCGGCATGATCGGCTTAAGGCTGACATCGTAACGGGTTCAGAATAATAAATTCATGAATTCAGGTACAAGCCTACCGTACAGCCGGAGGCCTGATTAGCCGGAGCAAGGGCGGAAACTGCCCTGCTTGCTGGAGTCAGGCCTTTTTGTATGCCGGCAAGAGAGAGGAGACCCGCAACATGCAGAGTAATACACCGAAGGCAGCGCGTCCTGAGGAAGGGCAGAGTATCAGCGTTAGCGAACCAAAGGGCAACGGCCGGAATCCGGCTGAATCAACGGCATCCGCGTTACCGCCTGCAGCAGCAGGCTGGTCCAAAGAATGGCTGTACCGGGGAATTTCGGTGGCTTCCCTGCTGGCCGCACTGCTGCTGTGGTGGCTGGTCAGTGCCAGAGAGTGGGTGAATCCGCTGTTCCTGCCGGAGCCGCAGACCGTATGGGCAGCCTTCACCGATGTTCTGCATGAAGGGTACAAAGGCCAAACGCTGCTGAACCATATCGGCACCAGCATGCGCAGGCTGTTTCTCGCGCTGGCCGCAGCCTTTGTTACGGCTGTGCCGCTGGGGATTCTATGCGGCCGTTACCGGGTGCTGCGTGCGGTTATTGATCCTTTTATCGAATTCTACCGGCCGCTGCCGCCGCTTGCCTACTACACTTTGCTCATTCTCTGGTTTGGCATTACAGATGTGTCGAAGGTGCTGCTGCTGTTTCTCGGGGCTTTCGCTCCGCTCTTCATTACGGCCGTGTTCAGTGTGCAGCGGCTGAGTCCGGACCGGATCAACGGGGCCAGATCGCTGGGCGCACGGGGTTGGAAGCTGTATGCCTTCGTGATCTTTCCCTCGGTGCTGCCGGAGCTGTTAACCGGATTGCGGACCGCAGTCGGGGTAAGCTATTCCACGCTGGTTGCTGCGGAGATGGTGGCTGCCGTATCTGGAGTCGGCTGGCTGGTGCTGGATGCGAGCAAGTTCCTGCGCAGCGATATTATGTATCTGGGCATTATCATCATGGCACTGATCGCCATCGTGATTGATCTGATTATCCGCAGCTTAATCCGGCGTGTATCGCCTTGGACGGAGCAATGAATAACTATGGTTTTCATAAAAGGAGAGTAGAAAATATATGAAACAGCTTCATTCAAAGTTTCGCTTAGGGACCCTTCTGGCAATATTCGCTTTGCTGGTGGTGGTATCAGGCTGCGGCAATTCTGCCAGCAATAGCGGGAACAGCGGCAATACAGCGAAAGCGGCGGCTGCCACAGAGAACGCCAACGCTACGGAGGCAGCTGCGGCGGTGGCTGAGGAAGCTACGCCAGCACCTGCCGCGGCGGAAGAGCTGCCGAAGGAAATCCGCATCGGCTATCAGGTCTCACCAAACGGAGAGCTGCTGGCCAAGTCCCTCGGCCTGCTGGAGAAGAAATATCCCGATATCAAAATATCCTGGCTCAAGTTCGATTCCGGCCGCGACGTGAACGTGGCGATTGCCAGCGGCGGAATCGACTTCGGCCTGCTGGGTACCCCTCCGGGAGCGTCCGGTGTGGCCCAGGGTCTGCCGGATCAAATCTATTATATTCATGATGTCATCGGCGAGAGTGAGGCACTGGTAGTCAAGAGTGCTGCCGGAATCAGCTCCCTCGCCGAGCTCAAAGGCCACAAGATCGCTACCACCTTCGGCTCCACCTCGCATTTCAGCCTGCTGTCGGCACTGAAGCAGGAGAACATTGATCCTGCATCCATTACCATACTTGATATGCAGGCTCCCGACATCGTTGCCGCCTGGCAGAGAGGCGATATCGACGGCGCTTATACCTGGCAGCCGAGCCAGTCGAAGCTGGTGGAGGATGGCGGCAAGGTCATCATCACCTCAGCCGATGTGGCGGCCAAAGGCGGCATTACCGGAGAGTTCGGCGTGGTGCACAAGGATTTCATCGGGAAGTATCCGAATGCCGTTAAGGGCTATATCGCTGTGCTGGATGAAGCGGTGAAATATTACCGGGATCACCCGCAGGAGTCGGCGGAAGCGATGTCTGCTGAGCTTGGACTTAGCGCCGAAGCCACCCTTAAGGCGATGAATGAAATTATCGTGCTGGATGCCTCGCAGCAATCAGCCCCTGAATATATGGGCACGCCGGATCAGCCGGGCGCATTCGGACAGCTGCTGAAGGACACGGGTGATTTCCTTGTAGAGCAGAAGTCGATCACCGATTCACCGGACCTCTCGGTCTACCAGCAGGCTTTGCGGAGCGATTTGTATACCGGTAATTAGACCAGCAATGACAAGGAGGCGATGGCGCGATGATCTTGGAAGAAAAACTGGACGGTCCCGGTGGTACAGGTGTACTGAGTGCCGGGAATTACGGGGAGAGCGGACGCAGGGGGGCGGCTTCCGGTATGGCCGGAGCTGCTGCAGTACCGGTAACCTCCAACGGCAGCGGACAGGGTATCCTGCTGGAGAGCATCGGCCTCACCTATGGCAGAGGGGCCACAGCAAGGCAGGTGCTGCAGGAGGTTAATCTGCAGCTGACACCGGGCGAATTCGTTGTAGTCCTTGGACCTTCGGGCTGCGGCAAAACCTCCTTGCTGAACATTATCGCCGGGTACCTGAAGCCTTCGCAGGGTAGCATCGCCATTAACGGCAAACGCCATACCCGGCCGGATTCCGAGGTCGGCGTGGTGTTCCAGCAGGCGAACCTTTTTCCCTGGCTGACGCTAGCCCGTAACATTGAGTTCGGGCTGCGGATGAAGAACCAGCCCAAGGCTGAACGCAGGGAGCGTGTCGCTTATTTCCTGGAGCTGATGGGCCTTACGGCCTCGGCCGGACTGTATCCCCACCAGCTCTCTGGAGGCATGAAGCAGCGGGCGGCCATCGCCCGCACCCTGGCTGCAGAGCCGGAGATCGTTCTGCTCGACGAGCCGTTCAGCGCGCTGGACGCTCTGACCCGCGAGAATATGCAGAGCCACCTGCGGGAGATCTGGCGCAAGACCGGGAAGTGCATGTTCTTCATCACCCATGATGTGGATGAGGCCCTGCTGCTGTCCAGCCGCCTGGTTGTCATGCATCCCGGACCGGGCAGAATTGTCAAGGACTTCGCCAATCCGCTGACGGAAGGCAGCATCAGCCGCTCCTTCACTGACATCCGCAGCGGCGGGGAGTACAGCAGCCTGCGCGAGTATCTGGTGTCGCGGATGGATTCACCGTAGGAACAGCAGGCGCCATGGACACAACAAAGTCCGTGGCGCCTGCTGTTATTTTATAGAACATGATCAGGTTCTTAGAATTCCTATGGCCTTTTCTTTCAGATCATGACAAACACAACTTCATTTCCATCAGGATAGGTGTACATCATTCTTGCTCCTGTATAAATGGAGAGTAGATTATAGTGATTGACCTCAAGTCCGGTTTCTTCTTTAACTTCTCTGATCATGGTCTCTTCAATCGTTTCTCCGGCCTCCATTCCCCCGCCGGGCAATCCCCAATCCCCGTAATCAGACCGTTGTTGTAATAATATCCGGCCGTATTTATCTTTAATAATGGCTCCGCCTGTAACAATAATACTTCTGGTCATGATCTCAGTCCTTTTATTCGTAGTAGGCTGCTTCTTGCAAGAATCTCACATACAGTATCGTTTAGCGGCCTTCTTTTTCACAGGGGAAAAGTCACAGTTGATCACGGCAGGAATCATTTATGATAGGGGCAAGAGATTAATCATCACGCTATTTTCAGCATCATCAGAGCCTTAAGCCATTCCAAATAAAATGGAAACGGAGATGAAACGGGACTATGCTGACGATAGCCAAAGCCGGGACAGAGCATCTGGAAGAAATGTGCCTGCTGCTGCAGGAGCTGTTTGGAATGGAGCAGGATTTCGCCAGTGCGGCGGCTAACCTGGATAAGCAGAGGGCGGGACTGCGGCTGATTCTGGCGCATCCGGAACGCGGTCAATTACTGCTGCTCAAACGGGGAGATAAGGTGGCTGGTATGGTGAATCTGGTGTTTGCGTTCAGCACGTTCGAAGGCGGGCCGGTAATCATGCTGGAAGATTTAATTGTAGCAACTGAAGAGCGGAGGCAGGGCAGCGGCCGCTTCTTCATGGACGGCATAGTGGCTTACGCCAAAGAACACGGATTTCTGCGGATCACCCTGCTGGCCGATGCGGAGAATGCGCGGGCGCTGCATTTTTATGAAGCTGCGGGCTATGAGTACTCTAATATGAGATGTCTGCGGCTGGCGGTTAAGTGATGGAGAGCAGGGGAGCCTGCCCGGTCATTCTTTTGAATGAGCGTTGCTGGCACCAAGACAATGAGCGTGCGAGGAAATATATGTAATGAAGCAGATGTTAAAAAGCATATTTCACGGTCCCGGATCAGCGGGTTGGCCCGCGGGGCTCCTTGCCATTCTTCTGTGCTTTTTGCCGTAACCCCTGCGCAGGCTGCGGCCCGCTAAGTGATTCAATTATAGGGTTGTTCCGGCAGGCAAGCCTACATGATGCGTGTGAGTTATGAAATGTAGAGTATTCCTGCCGTGACAACCTTTGCTATTAAGAGTAACCTTTCAATTCATATGCACAGTGAGCAACCTGAAGCTGCGTCTAGGCTAATCTGCATATTCATAATACTCAGCTAATCCGTTCATAGACAGAACTATGAGAAATTACAGACGGAAGCTGTAATAAGTGGATTTATGACACTTAATTTTTCGCGCCATCTGCTGAATCGGAATTAGATGGATTTATGACACTTAATTGTGCCCAATATGCTCATATCAGCCAATATGCATGGAATTAAGTGTCGTTTATCCAACTAAAATCTCATATTCGAAAATTTCGAGGGAATTAAGTGTTGTTATTCCACTTATTAGTCGTATAGCCCTCGTTCCGCCAGCGTACATCGCACGCAGCCGCAGTCAGTCTGCATCTCGTCCAGCTTTACACACACTCAGCCTCAGCAAATACATATCAGGCAAACAGCGGATTGCCCTGCATACCTACCCACAGCGGTGATTGTTCCAAGCAAGCGGCCAGCTGGAGCAGCAGGTCCTCACGGCCTTTGGAGGCCATGACCTGAACCCCGATCGGCAGGCCTTCCGCCGTGAGATGCACTGGTACGCTCATCGCTGGCTGACCGGTCAGATTCGCTAGCTGGGTGAAAGGCGTATAGGTTAGGCTGGGCTCGAACATCTCGTAGATCATCCGCCGCTGAGCGTCTTTGGACAGACTGCTGACTTCCAGCAGTTGCTGAATCTCCTCAGGCGTCTGGGTCAGCTCCCCGACCTTCGGTGCGGAATCCGCATTCGCAGGCGTGATGTACAGGTCGAAACGGTCCATCAGCGCCGCCATCTGCGCGGCGGCCACATCCCATTCATGCAGACTGTGTACGAATTCTGCAGCTGAGACCTGTTTACCGGCTTCGGCCAGCACCCAGGTAACAATATCCACTTCGCTTGCCGCAATCGTGCGGCCCATACCGCTCTCAAGCGACAGGAACATTGCCGATACCTCTCCGGCATTCATCGTATAGTAGTTATCCATCAGTCTGACCCCGTTAACCGGACTCAGCTTTTCCTCAACCGCATAGCCTTCCGATTCCAGCCACTTTACAGTGTTCATCACAGCTTGTACAGCTTCTTCCGATACCGGTGTACCCACCGGCGAAGCTGTAGTGTACGCAATCCGCAGCTTCCGCTGCGCAGGCTTCAGCAGATCATCCAGATAGACCCCCGGATACAGCGGGGTCTGAAAAGCAGCTTCCGGCTGCACCACCTGAAGCAGATCAAGCATCGCGGCACTGTCGCGCACAGTCCGCGTCAGGGCGAAGTCGATCGACGCGCCCTGCCACTGGCGGCCGACGCCAGGGCCGACCGGCGTGCGCCCGCGCGTCGGCTTCAGTCCGAACAGGCCTGTGAACGAGGCCGGTATGCGGATGGAGCCGCCGCCGTCACTGGCTCCGGCGGCCGGAACAATCCCTGCGGCTACGGCCGCAGCAGCACCACCGCTGGAACCGCCGGGGGAATAGGCGGGGTTCCACGGATTACGCGCCGGGCCGTGGAGCAGGGGCTCGGTAATATTTTTGAGGCCGAATTCCGGGGTATTCGTGTGTCCTAGCGGTATGAAGCCGCCGCGGCGGATACGGGCGACGTAATTAGAGTCGCGTTTGGCGATATTGTCCTTCATGAGCATGGCACCGGAAGTTAGCGGTTCTCCGCCAATCGCCTGCGAGATATCCTTCAGCAGGAAGGGCACGCCGGCAAACGGCCGGGAAGTGTCACCATCAAGAACCGGCATCTCATCCGCTTCCTTCAGCGCTGCCTCACGCCGGGTACGGACCACTGCATTCAGCAGCGGATTCATTTCATCGAGCCGGGCGAAGGCGGTTTCCACGAGCTCGCGTGGTGAGACTTCACGTGCCTTAACAAGGGCGGCAAGCCCCAGAGCATCATGAGCGGAATAAGAAGACAACGACATGTGAACAACCTCTTTCTGGCAGGTGTGCAGGCTATAATCGCTATAGATGCGTCTGCGGATAGTAATAGTTGGGACCAGCATCTATAGTATACTTCGGGAGCGCCAGACTTCCCAACTGCAAGCAAGACCCCCGCAGCCTATGCTGCAATCGGGGCCCTGCGTATTTTTGCTATAGTAGTCACTGCAGTGAATATTAGACTTCCAAGAATCTGATTCGGACGTTGGCTGTTGTCGTACTCATTTCAAGTCCGCTCATCCGTAAGATATTTCTTCACCGGAGGCGGGGTATAATCAGCCAGTTGCTGCAGAATTCCCTCCGCAGTCGTATCGTTCAGCATGATCGAATGCTGTTTCTCCTGCATGAACTTCTCCTGGACCATGTTGCCGAACAGGGCAATCAGCGGATCGTAATAACCGTTGACGTTCAGCAGCCCGCAGGGCTTCTGGTGCAGACCGAGCTGCGCCCACGTGAAGATCTCGAAATACTCCTCCATCGTGCCCGGCCCGCCCGGCATGGCGATGAATCCGTCGGCAAGCTCAGACATCTTCAGCTTCCGTTCGTGCATGGAGTCCACCATAATCAGTTCGGTCAGGCGGGTGTGCTCGATTTCTCTTTTTTTGAGAAAATGGGGCAGAACCCCGATCACGCGTCCCCCCGCCTGCATTACGGCATCAGCAATCGCGCCCATCAGGCCGACAGTGGCTCCGCCATAGACCAGTGTGATGCCCCGTGCAGCCAGCTCCTTGCCCAGAGCAACAGCATACTCCTTGTATACGGGCGAAGCTCCGTCATTCGAACCGCAGAAAACAGCGATACTCTTCATATAATGCTGATTCTCCTTTGCCTAAGTATCTGAAAATAGCTTCATGTATGATGTTGCAACTGTATCTACTTCAAAGATACCACACGATGTCGTGCGGTAGAAGGATATGCTCAATGTTTAACTCTGTATTACATTCATTTTACATAAGAGCCCTATGTACAACAGGAGCCAACAAATGTTGTTGGCTCCTTTGCGGATGAGCTTAATGGACAGGCGTTAATTCGCCGACTAATTGTACGGCTTTAGCAGCATCAATGCGTCCAAAGCCATAACGGTCATGCCAGCTGCCCGACATAGGTCTTGCGGATTTGCGGAGAATCTCGTGAATGTCTTCACTGGATAAGGAAATGCCGTGTGCCAACGCTTCTGCGAGCATCAGGGCAATAATACCGGTTACTGCCGGGGCCGCCATGCTGGTGCCCATCATCGGAGTAACCTTATCTATTGATCCTGATTTAGCGGCCATAACCATGAACTGTTCTCGTTCATTCCGCGTAGCATTTCCTCCGGGCGCACTAATCTCCGGCTTTTGTCTTCCGTCCCGTGTCGGACCGGCGCTGGAGAAGAAGGAAAGTGGTGTGCCTGCTTCTTTGGCGCTGTATGAACCGACCACGATTGTTTTTTTGCCGCAGCAGATTGAACCGAGGGTGTGGGTATTATCCAGCGGTTCCTCGAAATGGGATTGGCCAAAATCATCCCGCTCAATCCAGGCATGATATTTCCCCGACCGGATATTCACTCCCCGCAGTTTAAGTGTCCATGCACCGGCCGGTAAACCGCTCTCCATGAAGATATTGATGACATTGTCACCGTTGTTCGGATCTTGTTTCCGGTGGGAGATGAAGATCAGGATTTCATTCCGGTTCCCGACCGCCTGGTGAGTCGTGCCAAGCTTAACCTCACCGAGGTTCTCCCCATCCGGAGTGATCAACTGGCAGGAGAATTCATCTGCTGCATTGTACCAAAGCTCGATTTCGTTAGAGGTACGGTCTGATTGTTCCACGATCCAGCTGAGATCCTTCACCTCATTCTGGCGGATTGTGCCACTGGCGTGTATGCCGTCAGTATAAGAGTTGCTGGCGGCCAATACGATGGCCCGATTGTTAGCAGCACTTAGGAGTGTATCGAATCCAACCTCAACCAGAGAAGTGCCGTCATGCGGTCCGCCATTGGTGCCCAAGCTTATATTGGTGACACACGGCCGGTTTCCGGCGAGCTTATAGATGTATTGCAGAGCCTCCAGCAGATGCACAGAACTCCCGAAATCCCCTTTGACCGCGTCAGGTCCCGACCATGGAACATCATTGGCATTCAATTGCACAAATACGATATCTGCCTGAGGAGCAGGGCCCGGCGTTTTGGTTCCGTTACCGTTGCCCGCAGCAGTATCCATTACGTGGGTTCCGTGCCAGGATTCTTCGTTTTTAGGATCAGGAAGGTGTACTGCCGCGAACGGAGCATCTGTTTGCAGAGCACGGCTTAATTGCGCTTGAGAAAAGACTTTGCCGTATCCAAACTCGCTATTACTGGAATTAAGAAGCGTCTGATCCCAGTAGCTAAGAATACGGCTTGTCCCATCTGAATGGATGAAGTTCTTATGGGTAAAGTCACATCCATAATCTACAATCCCGATGACGACGCCTTTTCCGCCGTTGCTTTTAGTATTTTGATTCAGCAAATCCGCCCGGGCTTTAGTTTCTTCAATGGTCTTAAAGAGCTGGGGTTTTAACAATTGTGATGCCTTCAAGCTCATTACCGCCGGTGATTTGCGGATCTGCTCAATTTGGTCTGCGGCAATCCGGGCGGTGACGAGCCGTACATTCTCCTGCTCCTCAGGCACGCTGCCCAGGTCGGCAATTTGCCGGACTCCGGACAGGTTTTTCCACGCCTCAATATCCTTTACCTTGGCGATAACCGCGATTTCACGGGCATCCGCTGTCTCCGCTGATTCTGCGTTGAACAAATGCGGATGAGCCTCTTTGTGTTCACTTTGATTGAAAGCGATGACCCGCTGCAGTCTTGGATCAAGGTTAGCGGGGATCTCATTCGTTGTTTCTTTGAGTTTCATGTCATGTCTCCTTTAGCTGGCTAGTGTGCTGGAAAATACAACGTCCATATACTTTCACTAATTTGAATTTTTATAAAATCCATTATATTCAAGCAGAGACGTCACAAGGGGTGTGAAGAGTACAGCATGAAAATTATGGTCTTTTATACGCGGTCATTCTGATTAAATACATAAGTAGATAATGATAAATAAACAAATATGTAAATAAAAGTAAGTATCATCGAGTGAACGTTTTCACATAATAGCTCCGTTCCTTTTTGGAGGTACCAGAGAAAATATAAACAGTAAGGGGTGAGCAACGTATGTTCATATCCAACGAATCAGGAAGCAAGACGTATTCACTGGTCGGGAAACGTTATGCAGCTGCGGGCAATATCCCTTTGTCACCGGATGATTACCGTGATCTGGTGAAACGCCGAGCGATTTCTATTCTGCACATTACGCCTGATGAACAGGAGTGGCAGGGAAACGAAGAGCTTCGAAGAGAAACCGAACAGCTAATCATGGAGAAAATTCATCGTGACAGCAATCTGCTGCCCATTGATTTCTTGAGCAAGGGGGTAGAACGCGCCAAGGCTGTCTGCAGGATTGTAACGCCTGGCGGCGGACTTGGAACCGGGTTTTTGATCGGACTCGGGCTGGTAATGACCAATCATCATGTGCTGGCAAGTGCGGAGGAAGCAGGCAGCAGCCAGGCTGAATTCGGATACGAAGAGAATGGGGAGGTCATAAGGCTTAATTTAAAGCCTGACGAATTTTTCATCACCTCACCCTTTGAGGAATTGGACTTTACAATCGTGGGCTGTGAGACTGCCGGGATTGAGGATGTGATTCCGGTCAAGCTGTTACGGAGTCCGACAACGATTACCCGCGGAGAGTATGCGAACATTATTCAGCACCCCAAGGGCAGACAGAAAGAAATTGCTCTGCAGGACAACACCGTCAGCTATGTCTATGAAAAAGTGATTCATTATACGACCGATACGGAGCCGGGCTCCTCCGGTGCAGCCGTGTTTAACAATCAGTGGCAGCTCGTCGCTTTGCATCATGCAGGCTGGTATACAGACAATG
The DNA here is from genome assembly GCF_038000245.1 of Paenibacillus sp. FSL R10-2736. Taxonomy (NCBI): domain Bacteria; kingdom Bacillati; phylum Bacillota; class Bacilli; order Caryophanales; family Paenibacillaceae; genus Paenibacillus; species Paenibacillus sp. FSL R10-2736. The sequence goes on along the minus strand of NZ_JBBOBN010000001.1, from coordinate 5,540,932 downwards.
ATAACCAGCAGGCAGTGAATGAAGGCATAAGGATTTCGGCAATCGTTGCGAAACTCGTAGCTCTTGCTCAAACCGGTGATTCCGCTGCATTGCAGCTGACACAGATGATTGAAGGCACTTCGCCGTATCTGGGCTTTTACGATGTTGAGGGGCTGGTGGATAACCGCAGAGAGCTTGCTGAAATCGAAATCCCCTCCTTCAAAGGCGATAAACGGTTCGCGGATATCGGATTCTGGAATATTGAACACTTTAACAACGGCGTCAGTGAGCAGCGGATTAAGGATGTTGCCCATCTGGTGGCAGATATGTCCATGGATGCGCTTGGTCTGGTTGAAGTGGAGAGCGGAGCGCTCGAGCGGCTGAGACAAGAGCTGAAGAACCGCGGCGCCGCTATGGACTATGTGTACCTCGATGCTAATGGCGCGCAGGATCTTGCCATCCTGTACGATACGACAACGACTGGTGTTGAGCTCAGAAATGACATTAACCTGAAGTACGGCCGGCTGCTGTGTTCCGAAATCAATGGAAAAACTGCTTTTCCCAGAGAGCCCTTATTCGCCAAGTGTACAGTCAGGGAAGAGGGCAAGGATGTTCAGTTCCTGATGATTATGGTGCATTTGAAAGCCATGCGGGACGCGTTAAGTACCGAAAGACGAACGCTCGCCGCCCAGACATTGTCAGTCATCATTGAGGATCTGGAGCGTACGGAAGAGTTCAAGGAGCTGCCTATTATACTGGGTGGAGACTTAAATGATGATGCAGGAAGTGTGTCACTGAGTCCGGTGATGAACATGCCCTCAGTGCTTACGCTAACCCTTGACGATGCGCAGGCAGGTCATATCTCTTACATTGGTGATCATAAGTCGCTGATCGATCACATCATTATTACCAAGGATACCAGGGCAGGAGTTATCACCTTCGACGGGAAGCAGGATGATGCAGGAATCGTCAGATTTGATAAAAGCATGCCTGATTATGCTTTGAGAATCTCAGATCATGTTCCAGTCGTGCTAAGAATCATCTATAAAGACAGCAGCACCGAGCAGGATAACCTGAGGATTCCTTCAGTGCCGAGTGTGGTTTGGGCGCAGGGAAACACGATGGAGCATGCGCTGCTCAAGCTTCAGCTGAACCGCTTCAGACTCGAAGAGGAACGGGGATATTACGATGCCGAGAAGGATAAATTCGATATCGTGAACTACTATCGCAGCGTGGATCTCCAGTCCGGGGGAAGCCAGGTGTTCCGCCATTTGCATCAGCTGCTGCTGGAAACCCATAACAGCATATTCTCTTACCCGGCAAGCCGGACGCAGCTGTATGCCGGAGTCGATATCCATGAGGATGGCAGCCTGCACAGCCTGTATTCAGGAGAGAAGCTTGATGCAGAAGAGCTGATCCGGGAGGATCACCGTACCGAACGGCTGCGGAAGGAATTCATGGAGAGTCTTGCCCTACACGGCCAGGAGGAAGAAGAAGGGTTCCAGGAGCTGATCGATGAGAAATTCGGGTTCAATGTTGAGCATGTTGTTCCCCAGTCCTGGTTCAGCAAAAGCTCGCCCATGCGGGGGGATCTGCACCATTTATTCATCTGTGAGAAGGAATGCAACAGCTATAGAAGCAACATTCCATACTATGATTTTGCTGACTACAACCCGGAAGCGTACCGTGAGACTGTCCGGAATGCCTGCGGGAAACGCGGCGGGACGATCCGCTTTGAGCCGGAGAGCGGCAAGGGTGAGGCAGCGAGAGCGGTGTTGTATTTCATGGTGCGGTATCCAGGTAAAATAGAGCGGCAGAACGAGCGGGTTGACATTAAGCTGCTGCTGGGCTGGCACAAAGAGCATCCGATAAGCCTGCATGAGAAGCACCGCAATCAGCTGATCTTTGAATTGCAGGGTAACCGCAATCCCTTCATAGATCTGCCTGAAATTGCAGATCAAATAGAGTTCTAACCAAGAGAAATAAGGAGGCGGCAGCATAATGAACATGACTGTTACCGGAATTAATCAACCATCCGCAGAAATGGTAAACCAGCTTCAGCAAGGCGGATACGTGCTATATTTCCGCCATGCCCAGCCGGCTGAGACTTCAGGTGATCCAGGCTTAAGTGCGGAGGGGCAAGAGAAGGCGGTATTACTCGGCAACTGGCTACGGGAGCAGAAGATTAAGATTAATCTGCCTGTGTTATCCAGTCCTACACAACGGACACAGGAGACTGGAAAGGCAGCTTTTCAGAGTATTCGTGTTGAAGAAGCACTGGCTTATATGGATGTCTTGTTTATGGAGAATCCGTCCGGTGCAGAACGGGTGATGAAGGCAAGGCTTGTGAGCCTGTTGGAATCCATCCCCTCAGAAGAAACCAACACGGTACTGGTGGCTCATAGCTTTTCTTTTAATAATCAGATCGAAGCCAGACCTTACCTGGGACTTATTCTGCTCAAGCCTAAGGGCAAGGGGCAGGGCTATGAGATCGCCGATGCATTTAATTTTTAACCGATAAGGAGATGTCTCCGATCATGCCCGAAGGAATGTCCTTTGAATTCAAGCTTTTCCTTGACCCTAAGCAGGTGCTGGCGGAAGATGGACAGCTGCTTCCCAAGATAGCGGGGCTATCCTTTGAACTCAAGGACAAAATGCAAATTCACCTGCTCGATACGCCTGAGTTGAAGCTTTATGAGACGGGGTGGATTGTCCGTAGCCGTTTCAAGGAAGAGAAATGGGAGCTTACCTACAAGAGACGGATCAGGGATTATCCGGATATGCGTAGCGCTATGGAACAAGCGGTGCAGGAAGGATTTACACTTGCAGAATACGAACTTGAAGTCGAGTGGGGGTACAAGAAGCAAGCGTTATCTCTTGCAAAAGACTTTGACATTGCTCTGGAAGCCAAGCCTGAGGGACAATGGAGGCAGCTGATCCTGGACAAGGCCCCGCAGCCTTTTAAAGACAGCAGCATCTTTCAGTCTGTAGCCCAAACATGGGTGATGGGTCCTATCCGGTCCGAGAAATATAAAAGTAAATGGGAACAGGAGAAAGTTCACCTGGAAGTCTGGACCCTCGGGGCAGAACGCATGGCTGAAGCAACAATGAAAATAAAGAACGCCACCGAAGCCGAAGCAGCGGACAAGCATCAACAATTCATTACTCTGTTCAAAGAGGCTAATCTGCTGCTTGAGCAGGATATGTCCAAAACCAAATGGGCACTTGAGCGATTGTAGCAAGCACATACAACACAAACTACACACTAAAAAGGAGCGATTATTATGCCGCTGAATCCATACGGAGTGTTAAAAGGAAAGATCATCAGAGGAATACCTGCACCACCCACAGGTGACAGCACCCCGCATTATCATGCTGTAGTCAAGGCTGACGGCAGAGAATATAAATTAGCCATCAACGTTCAATCCAGAGAGCAGCCTTCAGAGCTGTTATACCTGGTCGGAGATAAATTTAATTCTGAGCAGATTACCCATCTGCAGAGTTTAAAAGACGGTTTTACTAAAATTAGTAAATCCAACCGTGATGAAATAGCCTTGGACTACATCCGTGGCGGACTGTTTGACCCCTCCAAGATGATCGCACTTCTATTTAATGAAGACGGTCCGGATAATGACTTGAATGAGAAAGTGGATGCTTATCTGCAACGTGCCATCAAGGATGAAACAGCTAAAATTTATGTATACGGTGAGCCTTTCCCGGGCGGTATTCACAACATTCATATGAATCAAGGGAACGTTAAAAAATACAGAGCAGACGACGGCATCTGGCAGGATGGCGGAATTGTGATTCATTTCGAGCAGGAGGACAAATGGCTCGGCCTGTTCCTCGCCTTCCAGTCGCAATCCTGGTGTACAGACGACCAGGGCCATATGGAGCGTCCGGTTAGCAAGTGCAGTCATAAAACCGTTAAGATTGCCGAAGTGTCGAGATAACTGTATGAAGGACCAGCAATTTGCTGGTCCTTCACCTCATTATTGAACCCGAAGCTGAAGGAAGGATGATAAAAGTGAAAGTAGTACAAGCGGTTATTCATGCTTCATCGCTGGAAAAATTGCATGAGCTGGAGAATTACAATCTGGATCTGGCTAGAAGCAGTGCCAAGCAAATCACAGAGGACGATTATTCCGTCTCCGGGATTCTGTCTGCAGAACAGGCGGAGCTGTTGAAGAAAGAGGGCTACACTCTGGAGATCGAGCTGGATGCTACAGATATTCCTGCTCAGCGACTACAGGAGGTTTACCATGGAAACCGGTTAGAGTCCGAATCCCAAGCCGCCAATTTCACAGCTGAGTCGGTGCGGGGCGGTTATATGACTGTGGACGAAATCGATAATACATTGCTGCAGCTTAGCCGGCAAAACCCCGGGCTGGTCTCGCTGATCACTCTACCTAACCGGACCTGGGAGGGCCGGACATGCCGTGCGGTTAAGCTCAGTGCCGCTCCACAACAAGCCAGAATGAAACCGGCCATTCTGATTACTGGCAATGTGCATGCGCGCGAGTGGGGTGGTTCGGACATTTGCATTAACTTGTTAACCAAGCTCACCCAAGCCTATACAAGCAGACAGCCCATCCAGTATGGGAACAAAAGCTTTACTTATGAACAAATTAAGCAGGCGCTGGAATCTGTAGACCTGATTATCTTTCCGGAGGTTAATCCGGATGGCAAGGTGTATTGTCAGGAAAACCATGAGCAGGATTCATTGAATGATCAGCTGGCGGGTAATGGCTTCTGGTGGCGGAAGAACCGCCGGCCTGATGAGAACGGGAGACCGATGGGCGTTGATTTGAACCGGAATTTTGATTTCTTGTGGGGGAGTACAATCGGTACCTCAGAAGATAAAAACAGTCTGATTTACCTTGGTCCAGCCCCATTCTCCGAGCCGGAATCACAAAATATCAAGTATCTTTTGGATACGTACAATCAAATCCGTTTTTATGTGGATATTCACAGCTTTGGAGAGAAAATTATGTACAACTGGGGGGATGATAATAACCAAACCACTGACCCCGGCCAGAATTTCTTGAATCATCAGTATGACGGAATGCGTGGAACTACTGAGTTTATGAGGGACCGCTACAAAGAATACATTGCGCCGCAGGATGAGAAGCTGGAGCGTGAACTAGGAAACCGGATGAACGGAGCTTTACAAGCCGTACGGGGCAAATCCTACAAGGTTGAAGAGTCAGCCCAGTTGTATTATACCAGCGGGACGACACAGGATTATGCCTACAGCCGTCATTTAAGAGACCCTTCCAAGCCTAAGATTTACAGCTACACTTTTGAATTTGGTACCACCTTTGTCCCTCCTTATGAAGAGATGCAGCTTATCATTGCTGATTTAAGTTCTGCGTTAACGGAGCTGACTTACGCGGTATCCCAGATAAATGCACTAGAGCCTGTTCGCCCGGGTGATTAGAACCCATTAAGCAAGACCCTGCGGCTTCAGTCCGCAAACAGGGTCTTGCTTTTTTTACAGTTAAACCGTCAATAATGTATCACGGATTTCCGGTTATGTACCTTCTTTCTCCGCAGCAGCAGAAGAATTCCGATAGCAAAGCCCATACAGGTAAGCGAAGCCGTTGTGGCGTAGCTGTTAGTCCAGATCACCAGATTCACATTCAGCAGCGAGTGGACGCCCACTACGATGAACAGATTCCGGGTCAGGACATAGAGGAGTGCAAACAGCATCCCGAGAATAACCAGCTGGATAAAATCATACACAAATTCCATTCCGCTAAGTCCGCCGTAAATCCGGTTCGGGATATGCATGAGGGCGAAGACCGTTTGCGAGATGAGCAGCGCCTTAACTATGCGGGAAGAAGGCTTACCCGTTCCAGACAACCAATGATGGATCTGCACAAAAAGGAAGCCGCGGAAGATGATCTCTTCCAGCAAGGCATTGCCGAACAATTGCCCGAGCAAAGCGCCCAGAAACAGATTTGGAAAGTCGGCAAGGTCATGATTCCATGTAAGTGCTGTACCGGCAATGAGATTGATGCAGGCACTCATTACATTGACAGCCAGCCAGAACACAAATGTCCATAGGCATCCGGCCAGCAGCTTCTCCCGTCTCAGTCCCAGATCCCGCAGCGGAATCCGGCCCATTGCCCATAAATAAATAATGACAATTACCATGAGACCGAGCAGCCCCGCGCATAACGTGGCATTTATCCACCCGTGGGTCAGCCGGTTAATGTCATCGAAGGTCCCCTTTTCAAAGAAAAGGAGGTTCACTGTCATCGCGAAAATAATCTCCAGAATAATAAGGCCAACGATAAACCAGGCTGAAATACGTTTTCCTGTAAAAATCCCTGCATGTTCCCCTGTCTCAAGCTGCATTAAAGTAACACTCCTTTGGATGAAGAAATATTTACCAGTAAATCCCTCTCTATTACTATATTGGCTATGCAATGGATTCACTGTCACAGAAGTCACAACAGTCACAGAAGTCATTGAGGTCACACCGCTGCACTGCTACAATCCTGCCACTCATAAAAAGAGCACTGCTATGGGCATAATTAGCAAAGCTGATTTCTGATACTGACGGTTGACACCGTTTTCAGCTTATGTTAAATTGTTTCCGAGGCTTGTTACCGGTAATGCGGGCAAAACCACAATGGGAATGATTGATTCGTTTCCGTTGTTGTTTTGCCCTTTTTTATTCCTCAAAAGCAGGTGGACTGAAAGTGATAATCAAACAGATTTTCAACAATAATATCGTCAGCACCGTAGATGACAAGGATCAGGAGCTGCTTATCCTCGGCCGGGGTATCGGTTTCCAGTTCCGGGCAGGGGACCCCATTGACGAGGCGCGGATTGAGAAGGTCTTCCGCCTTCAGGATTCCTCCATCTATGAGCGCTTTAAGGCGATTGTTACAGAAATGCCGGTTGAAATCCTGCAGGTGACAGATGATATTGTAAGTCTGGCGCGCATGCAGCTGAATAAGCAGATCAGTGACGGGATTTATGTATCGCTGTCGGATCATATCCATTTCGCTGTGCAGCGGATGGAGCGGGAGCAGATTGTCCGCAACCCGTTATCCTGGGAGGTACAGCATTTCTACAAAGCCGAGTACGATGTGGCGAAGGAAGCGCTGACGATTCTGCGGGAGCGGCTGGGGATTGATTTTCCCAAGGATGAGATCTGCAATATCGCGCTGCATTTCATCAATGCCGAAGTCAATGATTCGATGAACGATGTGACGCATCTGATGCAGCTGCTGCAGGAGATTATGAACATTATCAAATATCATTTTGGCGTGGATTTGGACGAGGACAGCGTCAATTATTTCAGATTCATTACGCATCTCAAATATTTCTGCCAGCGGGTCATCACCCATACCAGCCATGACGATACCGAGGAGTATTTGTACAAGGTGGTTAAGAAGAATTATCCGGACACCTTCAAATGTATCCGCAAGATTGAATCTTTTATCCTGAAGAACTACGAGTACGTCATGACCCATTCCGAGCAGCTCTATCTGACCCTGCATCTGGAGAGGCTGATGAAAAACAAATAACAAGGGGCTTGTTACTGTTCAATCAGGCAAAACCCGAATGAAAACCGGCATGCGTTTCTTTCGCGTATGCACGTGTTCATTCGGGTTTTTTTATTCCAATAATTAGGAGGAAGACGAATGAAACACCAGGAAACAGCGCAGCAAATCGTCAAGTCGGTGGGCGGAGTATCCAATGTGAAGTCGGTGTACCACTGTGTAACGCGTCTGCGCTTCGAACTGAAGGACAACCATAAAGCGGATCAGGCCGCGCTCAAAAAGCTGGATATGGTGATGGGCACCAACATCTCGGGCGAGCAATTCCAGGTCATTATCGGCAATGATGTGCCTAAAGTATACGACGAAATGGTTAAAGAGTACCCGGCGCTCAAGCAGACAGCGGAAGGAAATAAGCAGGCTGACGGGAAGAAGCAGAATGTGATTCTGAAGATTTTTGAGACAATCGCCGGTGTATTCGCACCGATGCTGCCCGCAATCACGGCTGCCGGTATCCTTAAGGGGCTGCTCGCTCTATTCGTGACCCTGGAATGGCTGTCAGCGGGAACAGACACGTACCGTATCCTGTCTGCGATTGGCGATGGCGTATTCTACTTCCTGCCGATGCTGATCTCCTTCAGCGCAGCGCGTAAATTCGGGAGTAACCCGTATATAGCAGTTGGTGTCGGCGCGGCTCTGATGTATCCGGATATGGGCGCACTATTGTCCAGCGGTAACCCCGTATCCTTCCTCAGTATTCCGGTAACAGCGGTCTCCTACGGATCTTCCGTAATTCCGATTCTGCTTGCAATCTGGATTCTTTCTTACGTGGAAAAAACAGTGGACCGCTTCATCATACCGTCACTCAAGCTGCTGCTCGTTCCGCTGATCTCCCTCCTGGTGATGGTTCCGGTCACGCTGATTGCGATTGGACCTCTGGGAACCTTCGTCGGAGACGGATTGTCCGGCGGCATTAACTGGCTGCTGAATGAAGGCGGCCTGATCTCCGGGATCGTGCTTGGCGGGGCGATGTCCCTGATTGTTATGACGGGTATGCACTACGCACTGGTCCCGGTTATTATCAGCAACCTGGCTACACTCGGCTTCGATAAGTTCCTCCCGCTGACCTTCATCTCCAATATGGGTCAGGCGGGCGCTACTCTGGGCGTATTCTTCCGGGCCAAAGACAAGAAACTGAAATCCGTCGCCTTGTCCACCAGCTTCACTGCACTCATGGGTGTTACTGAGCCGGCCATGTACGGTGTGAATATGAAATACAAAAAGCCGTTCATCGCGGCGATGATCGGTAGCGCGGCAGGCGGCGGCTTCGCGCTGGCGTTCGGTGCCAAGGCATATGCGCTGGCTGGTAACGGCGGTATCCCGGGTCTGCCGGGATTGGTTGGACAGACCTTCTGGTACGCTTTCGGCGGGATGGTCATTGCCTTTGTAGTTGCAGCGGTTGTTACAGTGTTACTTGGCTTCCAGGAAGAGGCTGATGATGCGGAGCAGATTTCCGGCAGTATCGCCGCTAAACCGGCAGATGTGACCCCGGCAGCTCCCGCACCGGTAGAGGTTGAGGTAGAACCGGCATCCGCTACCGCAGACAGCACAGCTTATGCACCAATGACCGGTAAGGCGATTCCGTTAAAAGAGGTCAATGACCCTACCTTCGGCGATGAGCTGATGGGTAAAGGCATAGCCTTCGTCCCTACGGTCGGCGAGCTCGTATCTCCAGTTAGCGGTACCGTAATGAATGTCTTCAAAACCAAGCATGCTATGGTTATCCGCAACACTGACGGCATGGAACTCCTGATCCACGTCGGAATCAACACCGTGAAGCTGCGCGGCCAGTTCTTCGAGGCTCATGTGCAGGCCGGTGATCCGATTCAGGCCGGAGACAAGCTGCTCACCTTCGATCTGGCGCAAATTGCCCAGAATTATGATATTACGACCGCTATGGTCGTTACCAATACGGCCGATTACAAGCAGATTCTGCCGCTTAAGCTGGGCGAAGTTTCTTTTGGTGAGCCGGTGCTGAAGGCTGAGCTGTAAGGTTGCCGGTTTAGCTTTGATCGTATCTTGGGTGTTTAGCTTGGATCTTCGATTTGGACTTTCGATTTTGGTTTTAGTTTTTGGTTTTAGTTTTCGGTTTTAGTTTTCGGTTTTAGTTTTTGGTCTTAGTTTTTGGTCTTCAATGTTGAGCTTAGCCTGAGTTATTTCCAGGCGCCAGCTCCGGTTTTAGCCTGAGTTTGAGCTTAGTGATTTCGGAACGAAGCGATCGGGTTGGCTTAGAATTTTGTCACCTCCGAATCCGCTTCATCCAAACAAAAGGCTATTAGTAACGGAGGGAAGTTTGGAACTGTAGGAGCGATAGCGTCCGCCTTTGTCTCCGGATGTTATCCGCTAATAGCGGTACAATTCAGAACATCTGGAGACAACAGCGGCCGAAAGTCCAAACTTTCCCGCAGTTACGGCCCGCCTTTTAGCATTCGATTTTCAAAAAATGAGGAGATGACAAAATGACCACTTTTCCACATGGCTTCCTATGGGGCGGAGCAATCGCCGCCAACCAGGCAGAGGGCGCTTTTGACGCAGACGGTAAAGGATTGTCCACGGCAGATATGGTGCCATACTATAAGAAAAAAGATTACACCAACCTCAAAGAGCTGATGCATGTCACCAGTGAAACGATTGAGCGCGGAATGCAGCATGCCTCAGCGGAGGGCTACCCGAAACGTTATGGGATTGATTTCTATCACCGGTTCAAAGAGGATATCGCCTTGTTCGGCGAGCTGGGCTTCAAAGTGTTCCGCATGTCGATCAACTGGTCACGTATTTTCCCGAATGGGGATGATGCCGCGCCTAACGAGAAGGGCTTGCAGTTCTACGATGATATGTTCGACGAGATGCGTAAATATGGCATTGAGCCGCTGGTTACCCTCTCCCACTATGAGATGCCGATGTCGCTGGTGCTGAATTACGGGGGCTGGAGGAACCGCGCGGTGATTGCTTTTTATGAGAAATATGCTGAGACTGTCATGACCAGATACCGCGATAAAGTGAAATATTGGCTGACGTTCAATGAGATCAATACTACCATCATCGAGCCGTTTACCGGCGGCGGGGTAGTAGAGGATACGGTGGATAACATCCGCGAAGCGTCCTATCAGGCGCTGCATCATCAATTCGTCGCCAGCAGCCTCGCGACCCGCAAAGGGCGGGAGATTAATCCGGAATTCCGCATCGGCTGCATGCTCGCGCGTATGATCCATTATCCGGCGACCAGTGATCCGGAGGATGTGCTGCAGGCCCAGATCGATAATCAGCTCAACCTGATGCATACCGATGTGCAGGCGCGGGGAAGCTATCCTCCGTTCATGAAGCGTTATTTTGCTGACAATCATATTCAGCTTGTGACTGAGCCTGGCGATGAGCAGTTGCTGCGTGAGAACACGGTGGACTTCATCTCCTTCAGCTACTATACGTCGCTTATTTCCACAGTTACTCCTGAGAAATATGGTGTTACCGGAGGCAATCTGTTCAGCACCGTGAAGAATCCGAACCTGAAGATTACCGAATGGGGCTGGCAGCTGGACCCGATTGGCCTGCGGATTGTGCTCAAAGAGCTGTACGACCGTTACCAGCTTCCGCTGTTTGTGGTGGAGAACGGGCTGGGTGCGAAGGATAAGGTCGAAGAGGATGGTTCCATCCAGGATGATTACCGGATCGATTATTTGCGCAAGCATATTACCCAGGTCAAGGAAGCGGTTCTGGACGGAGTCGAAGTCATGGGCTACACCGCCTGGGGGGCGATTGATATTATCAGCGCGTCGACTTCGGAGATGTCCAAGCGTTACGGCGTGATCTATGTGGACCAGGACGATGACGGAAACGGAACGCTTGACCGGAAGAAGAAGAAGAGCTTTTACTGGTACCAGAAGGCAATTGCCAGCAACGGAGCAGATTTGGAGTAGGCAGCTCATGGCTGGCGCTGCCAGCGCATTGACAACGATTTTAGAAGCGGCTATACTTTCTGTAATCTTATAGTTGGTATACGTTGAACGAGCCAGTAGCAGACTTGTCCCTGTTCCCAGAAAGCCGGGGGTTGATGGAACCCGGTATATACAATGGACTGCGAATTACACCTCGGGAGTATCTTGGGTAATGCCAAGCGGAGCTAAGCGAACGATAACTCGCGGAAGAGTGGTACGGACATGTTTGAATGATGATGTCTGTGCAATTTGGGTGGTAACACGGTTAATGATAATCGTCCCTGTGTCTGAATAGACAAGGGGCGATTTTTTGTTGCCCAAATTCGGAAATTGCGGAGTCACCCGTTAAGCTGGCTGTTTTTCAATGCATACCAATTACACACAAAACAAACCAAAGGGGCTGTACATGTTGAACATTATCGACGAGTTGCTGTGGCGCGACGCCATCAACCAGCAGACAGATGCGGACGGACTGCGCGAATTAACAGAGAGTAAGGCTGTATCGCTGTACTGCGGCGTGGACCCTACAGGCAACACTATGCATATCGGCCACCTGATTCCTTTTATGATGCTTAGACGCTTCCAGCTTGCCGGACACCGTCCGGTCATTCTGATCGGCGGGGCTACCGGAACGATTGGTGATCCGAGCGGACGCCAGAGCGAGCGCTCCCTGCAGACGCTGGAGCAGGTACAGGAGAATGTGGATGCGCTGACGGCCCAGATGAAGAAGCTGTTCATTACGGAAGGCGACAATCAGGTGCGGATGGTTAACAACTACGACTGGACCAAGGACATGAACGTCATCGAATTCCTGCGCGACATCGGCAAGAACTTCAGCATCAATACGATGCTGGCTAAGGACGTAGTCTCCAGCCGCCTGGACAGCGGAATCTCGTTCACCGAGTTCTCCTACCAGATCCTGCAGTCCATGGATTACCTGCATCTGTACCAGCATGAGGATGTGCAGCTGCAGATCGGCGGTTCGGACCAGTGGGGCAACATCACCAGCGGCCTGGATCTGATCCGTAAAAAAGAAGGCAACGAAGCCAAAGCCTTCGGCCTGACCATCCCGCTGATGCTCAAGGCAGACGGTACCAAGTTTGGCAAATCCGCCGGCGGTGCCATCTGGCTGGATCCGAAGCAGACCACACCTTACGAGTTCTACCAGTTCTGGGCGAACACCGATGACCGCGATGTGGTGAAATACCTGAAATACTTCACCTTCCTGAGCAAGGAGGAAATTGAGGCGCTTGCCGAGAAGGTGGCGACGGAGCCGCATAAACGCGAGGCGCAAAAAACACTTGCCGAAGAGATGACCCGCTTCGTGCACAGTGAAGAGCTGCTGGAGCAGGCTAAACGCATCAGCGCAGCGCTGTTCAGCGGCGATATCAGCTCTCTGACTGCCGATGAAATCGAAGAAGGCTTCAAGGAAATGCCGACCTTCACCGCCACTAAGGAGTCGAAGAACATTGTCGACTGGCTGGTCGACCTGGGCATCGAGCCATCCAAACGCCAGGCGCGTGAGGATATTACTAAAGGTGCAATCTCCATTAACGGCGAACGTGTCAACGAGCTGGAGACAGAGATTACCGCTGAGCTTGCCATCGGCGGCAGATTCATCATCGTCCGCAAAGGCAAGAAAAACTACAGCCTGGTGAAATTGGGCTAAGTCCTTGCTGCTGGCTGAGAAGTCCATAGGTAAACACGCAAACAGGTAGACAAGTAAACAAGTAAATATGCAAACAGGTAAATAGTAAATCGGCAAATAGGTAAACAGGTAAACCATAAGAGGCTATCCCGCTGTGTCAGCAATGACGGGGATAGCCTCTTTTTTATAAGGTGATTAATTTGTTTTAGGGTGCCTGCAAAGTACCTGAGTAGTCAGCGTGGCTGTGAGCGAGGTGATCAGTTGTCAGCGTGGTAGTGAGTGAGGTAATGAGGAGGTGATCAGTAGTGAGTGTGGTAGTGAGCGAAGTAACCAGTAGTCAGCGTGGTAGCGAGGAGGTAACTAGTAGTCAGTGTGGTAATGGGCAAGTAATCAGTGGTCAGCGAGGTAGCGAGGAGGTAATCAGTAGTCAAAGGGTAGTCAGCATGGCAGGGAGGGGGTAACTAGTAGTCAGTGCGGTAGTGGCCAAGTTATTAGTGGTCAGCGAGGTAGGGATGAGGTAACCAGCAGTGTGGTAGTGAGTGAGTTGATGTGTGGTCAGCGAAGTAATCAGTAGTCAGCGGTGCGAAGTAAACAGTAGTCAGTGTGGTAGGGAGCATGGTAACCAGTAGTCAGTGTGGTAGTAAGCGAGGTGATCAGTAGTCAGCGTGGTAGTGAGCGAAGTGAACAGTAGTTAGCGTGGTAGTGAGCGAGGTAATCAGTAGTCAGCGTGGTAGTCAACGAGCATACGCCCCGCTCTTGTGGGGCTAATTGGTTGGATTCGTCGTGCGGACCCAGTTTCCTGGACGAGAATCCTGCACAAAATACAACATTTTCTTCCTATATCCGCCTCAAATTGAGAATTGTTGTATGAAATGCAACATTTCCTTTCTTTCCGGCGGCTTAGCCTGACAATTGTTGTATTTCATACAACAATCCCCTCAAACTCCTTGGAAACTAGGGGGCAGAGTTGTAATACGTACAACATTTCTGCCTGGACAAGGCTGTAAAGTGTAATCTTTGCTCAAAAACTCAATCGATGCCGGGCAGAACGCTCGGAATAACGCTCAGCACGCACCCAGCACGCACCCAGCACTCAGCACAGACAAAACGCCCAACACACACAATGCTCAGCACACACCCAGCACCTACCCAGCACCTACCCAGCACCTACCCAGCACCTACCCAGCACTCACCCAGCATACCCAGCACTCACCTGGCATACCCAGCATCCACTCAGCACACTCCAGCACACCCAGAACAACCCCATATTCCCCGCAGCAGCCAGAAGCCCGGCACCGAATGACTATCGGTTCGCTCGAGAATACAGGTGCCTACTGCGGCGCTGCTGGAATCTACATCTTTTTGTCATTGATAATCATTATCACATGATCTATTGTTAGAGATAGAATCGAATCGAGAAGTGACGGTACTACAATAATCGGCTTAGTCAGGTGTAATCAGGTATAATCAGGCTTAGTCAGATGTAATCAGATGTAATCAGATGTAATCAGGTTTAATCCTCTAGCAGCGCCAGCTCGTCTTCGAGTTTGGCAATTTTCTCGCGGAGGGCCTCTGCCCGGGCTTCGTCTTGCGCTTTTAATGCCACCGCCAATTCTTCTGCAGCTAATTCGATCTGGTATACCAGATAGGTGTAGTCCGATGCGGCGGCAGGGTGGCTCGAACGCTGTGAATAAGTCATGGCCTCACACTTCCTTTCTATTATTAATGTAATGCCTGGCTCTGGGCATTGTATCCATCGTTCAATCGTATCTACAGTATGTTCATGATACAGCCTTTCCGTGAGCGGCTCAACCTTTGTCACCCGTGACAGCCGTATTTTTGCGCCGGAAATAAGGCTTTGGCGAGGGAATTGCGACATTATTCACAGACAGTAGGCCCGGTTCTGGTTTTACCATAAGAAGTATTGAAAATTAAAGCTTAATTTTTCAGTAACGTTTGCAGGGGGAGATCCCGCGAAGGAAGGTTGATATACATAATGAAAGCTTTATCTTTTAACACACCGGGCGAAGCCAGGCGGCATCTCGAACAACTGGATAGCAGCAGAGGCTTGGTGCTGTTCGCTTCCGCTGCGGCAGTAAGCGAATTGTCCCGGTATGCACCCTCCCGGGCGGTATTGTGCTCGACCAAAGGCGAATATACCCCGCAGGGCTACCGCAGCGGCGCAGTCACAGGGTTCGAATACGAATCAGGGATAGCCGATATTGTGGAGATCCTGCATCCGCCCGTGCTTAGCGGCAATATACTAAGTGCCTCATATCACAAAGTCCAATGCAACGTTAATGCCTTTCTGCTGCTGCTATGTGACGGTACAGGCGCGATGGAGGAGACGCTCCTCTCCTCGCTGTTTTTCATTGCCCCGGAATTCAAAATCATTGGTGGAAGTGCAGCGGATGATGAGCATGGAGAGACTTATATTTACATAGGAAGCCGCCGGGTGCGGAATCTGGGGATTTTCTTCAATATGCCGGGCCGTACCGCACTGGTTAAAGAAAATATTTATGTTCCCACCGGGACAACGCTGCTGGTGACAGAAGCCGATGTGTTCGGCAGAACGGTGTATTCCTTCAACGGACGTCCTGCTGCGGAAGAATACGCGCGCGTGCTTGGTGTCCCGGAGGCGGACCTGGCAGAGCATTTCCTGAGCAGCCCGCTGGGCAAAAGATACGAAGACGATCTGATCATCGCGTCACCGATGACAATTAACCCGGATGGCTCTGTCACATTTTACAGCCAGGTTATGTCTAGTACTTATGTGGAGGTGCTGAGCGCGGCAGATCCGCTTGCTGTGCTGGAGGAGACGCTGGGCGGGAGCCCGTACAAGCCATCCTTTGTGCTCAACATTAACTGTACGCTGCGGGATCAGCTCTTCATCCGGGACGGTCTGTGGGCGGATTTTGACAGGACGATGCTCGGATTCTGCGGCAACACTACAGGTTTCATCAGCTACGGAGAGCAATATTATAAAAAGCATGCCAACCAGACCATGATTCTGCTGCTGGTTGAATAAGGGAGAGTAGATTGATTATGCAGTGGATAACCAGATTACGCACTTCATGGGGCAAAAGCACCTCTGCCGGAGGTGTTCAAAGTCATAATACACTAGCCGTTCTTGAAAAAACGGACAGCTCCGGACCATCAGCCGGGACGCTAAAGACAGCTGGAACAGCGGCAAATGCTCCTGAGCCTCCAGAGAATACTGGCGGGACAGCTGACGATGCCCCCGCTTCGGCCACTGAATCCTATGGGATGCACGCCTATACCCTGGCCGGACAGATCCGCCGCGAAACTGACGAGATTCTCAAGGAAGAGGCACAGCTGGTAGAGGAGTTTGCGGCTTTACGGGCGGGCAGCGGTGAGCTGATCAGCCAGATCGGCGGGACCCAGCAGCTGCTGGAGCATCTGAAGACCAACAGCGGGCAGACCGAAGATCTCATCAATGAAATGTATGGCAGCCTCTCTTTTTCCTCCAATAAAATTGAATTCGCCAAAGAGTCCAATATCCAGATCTCGGCTGAAATGCAGAAGGCTTCGGCGGTATTTACTGAATTTGTCACCTTGAATGAGGACCTGCGGGGGCATTTCCGGAGCATCGAGCAGCTGGCGAAGATCATTACGGATATTGCTGAGCAGACGAATCTGTTGTCGCTGAATGCAGCGATCGAGGCGGCGCGGGCCGGAGAGCACGGACGGGGCTTCTCGGTGGTTGCCACAGAAATCCGCAAGCTGGCCGACAGCACGCGCAGTCATGTGAAGGAGATCATGGGCTCCCTTTCGGGGATGACCCAGGTGATGGAGCAGCTACACAGCAAGTCCGGTGACGGGACAACAGCGATGACAGAGACGAATGCGAAGATCAGCCAGTCCACGGTATATATGAACGAGATCGTGGAGGCGGAGGAAGAGGTGTTCCAGCATCTGGAGAAGATTCAGGAGTCGCAGGAGAGCAGCATGGAGGATGTGGAGCAGATCAATGGCGATCTCCTGCGCATTCTGGAGAAATCGGGACAGGATGCAGGGCAGTTCCAGAAGATGGTGCTTACCGTCCAGAAAAAAGCCGATCACTATCAGCAGCTGCTTAATCATCTGCACCAGATAGAGCAGCTGCAGCAGCTTGATGAAGCACAGAAGATGGGCGTATAAGCAGAAGCAGGTATCCGATAAAAAAGACTACAACCTGCAGAGGGAATGCTGTGGTGTAGTCTTTCGTATGATTAGGTCAGCCAGAACCTTCTGGCTGGCCTTTTTGGTTATCAGGCAGAGGATTGCGAAGATAAGGTACAGTGTGCTGGAGCAAGTGGTCGTCAGCAGAGTGAAGTGGACTGAAAAGCGCTTATTTCCCGGAAAACCCTAATATTGAGGCCGAAGCGGACTGAGAATCACCTATCCTGTTCATTCGTGCCCAAAATGATGGCCAGCTGGCCCATTAACGGAATCTGAGTCCGCTTATCCCGCAATTCAGCCTGATGGGCCCGATTAGCGGATTGTGAGTCCGCCAGAGCAGCTGATGTGCGATTAGGGCCTGGGCCTGAGGAGGCTGAGGAGGCTGAGGAGTGGCAGTAAACTCTGTTGCTTACTGCCGGTCTCAGATAGGAGCAGCTCCAGCCCGGATGAATTCTCCCCCGCCCGCTTGGCGCCCTTGCCTACAACGCAATAAGTCTGTAGCCGTAAGCACCGACCATCAGCGGACCGGCTGGCACGTGCTCATCGCTCAGCACATCCTGTCCGCCCCGCGGCAGGGTTACACTGCCTCCGAGTCCGTCCATGTTCACGATCGTCCATAGTTCACCGGACGCTCCGTGTCTTGGACAGACGACCGTCCCCGCGGTGACATCGCTCCGCAGAGTCACACCGGCCCGGGCTGCATAATGATCGATCAGCGCGCACAGCAGCTTGTCCCCCGCTTCTCCGGAGGGCAGGGAGCCGAGCATTACGATGGCTCCGCGGCCATAGGGCTGCTCGGTCAGGAAGGCCAGGCCCGGCGTCCGGCCTGCCGTGATCCTGCCGGTCACGGTTGCACCGCCCGGCAACGGCTCGAATACCGCACTCCACAGGGACAGCGGCGCGGAGATGCCGAAGGCCTCGCCAATGCTGCCCGTTCCCTCCATCGGGTAGACATATCTGGTGATTACCCCGGCGATGCGCTCCAACCCGCCCAGTGCAGCATCGGTATGCAGGGTATGGTCGGCTGTGCGGCCTCCGCTCAGCGGACCGGCGATCCAGATGCCGCCAGCCTCTGCAAAGCTGAGAGCCTTCTGCATATATTCCGGTGACAGATAATGCACAAAAGGGGTGAACAGCAGCTTGTAGCCGCTAAGCTCTCCGCCTTCGGGCAGCAGGTCACGGTGTATGCCCATATCGAGTACCCGCTTGTAGTAGTCCCCCAGCAGGGAGCGGTAGCTTAGCTTCCGGTGCGGCTCCGTCGCCAGGTACGCCTTGGTCCGGTCCGAGTAGGTAATTGCGACCTCGGCCTGCACCGGCCGGGTAGCCAGCAGGTGCGGCTCGATCAGCAGACGCGCTGCGGAGGCTTCCCGCACATTGTCATAGCCGAGCGCAGGCTGCCCCCAGGCGCTGATGATGGAGCTGTGCGTCTGCTCGCTGCCGGTGCGCTGCTGCCGCCACAGCCAATAGCAGAAGGCTCCTGCCCCCAACGCATAGGCAGACACAGCCTCAGCGGTGAGATAGCCGTCCGGATGGGGTTCGCCGTAGCTCATGAGCGAACCGGCATAGGCCGGGCTGGTCTCCAGCAGCCAGAAATCCCGTCCGGGCTTGATATTACGCCAGAGATCACAGTTCAGCAGATAGGCGTGCTTATTGGTCTGGGAGGCATAGGTGTCGTACGAGGCGAAATCGAGCTCCCGGAACAGCTGTTCATTGTCCACGTGGAAAGCGACGCTGCTGTTATGGGTTATGGGAGCTGGCGAATAGCGGCGGAGAATCGCTGCCTGCTCAGCCGCGAATCCGGCGGTTGTCTCCATCTGAAACAGGCGGTACAGGGTTACAAGAGATGAGTTATGCAGGAAGGGAGTAGCCACCGGCTGCGGCACCTGATCAAATTGCTGATAGGTCTGGCTCCAGACTCCCGTTCCCCAGGCTTCATTCAGCTTCCCGATATTGCCGTAGCGGCTCTTCAGCCACTCATGCCATAGTGACTTGCAGGTCCCGCACATGCATTCTGACACATGTGCCTTGAGTTCATTATCGAGCTGCCAGGCGACCAGACCCGGCAGCTGCCCCAGCTCTTTTGCCAGCTGTTCGGTGATTATCGCAGCCCGCTGCCGGAAATAAGGGTGATTCGTGCAGACATGCTGCCTGGACCCATGGCCCATAACCGCCCCGTCCGCCCTGATGACCAGGCGTTCCGGGTGCCCGTGTGTCAGCCAGACCGGCGGAGTGGCCGTCGGGGTGCACATTATGGTGTCGATGCCGTAGGCATGCAGCTGCCGGATATGCTCAGCGAAGGGCCGGATATCAATGGAGCCTTCCTCCGGCTCCAGCTCCGACCAGATGAACTCACCCATCCGGACGAGATTGATGCCGGTTTCCTTCATAAGCTGAAGGTCATGCTTCCGTTCAGCTTCCCCCCAGAGCTCGGGGTACCATGCAGCGCCGTAATATAGCTTATGATTCACTTGCTTTACCTCCCGGGGAGCCCATTATGAGCGTTTTGGTCTCCCGGCATCATAGTTGCCCCCCGTGCAGCAGGCAATAGTAAAGTTTTGCCGGCTTTGCACTTTATTGTAGCGGAGCGGATCAGGGCAGGACAGGCCCCTGTCCAAAAAGTCCGATTGCCGGAAAAATCTGCTGAAACCATAATAGGAAGCGCAGCCAAGGCACGGCAACGCAAGGCTGCTTATCTATGTGGAGGTGAATGTAATGAAGCAAGGAGCGGCAATAGGGACAGCAGATATACATGCTGCTGCAACCTACCGCAGCAGGCGGGAGCTGCGCTTCAGACGTCTGAAGCGGGACAAATGGCTCTACATCCTGCTGACCCCGGGACTCCTGTATTTTCTCGTATTTAAATATGTACCCATGTGGGGAGTGCTGCTCGCGTTTAAAGATTATCAGCCCTTTCTGGGCTTCTGGAAAAGCGATTGGGTCGGTCTTGAGCATTTCCGCACGTTTTTCCAGAATCCTGACTTCTTCATGCTGCTGCGCAATACACTCGTGTTGTCGCTGTATAATCTGGTGTTCTTTTTTCCGGCCCCGATCATACTTGCCCTGCTGCTGAATGAAGTCCGGCTGTCCTTCTATAAAAGGACGATTCAGACGATGATTTATGTACCGCATTTCATATCCATGGTCATCGTCGCCAGTATATCGTATGTATTCCTGACTACACAGGGCGGTGCTGTCAACGAATTCCTGTACTCCGTGACCGGGAGCAAGATCGATTTCCTGGCCAGCCCCGACTGGTTCCGCCCGCTGATCATCCTGCAGACCATCTGGAAGGAATGCGGCTGGGGGACGATTATCTTCCTGGCGGCGCTGGCCGGTGTTGATGTTGAGCAATATGAAGCAGCCGTAGTAGACGGGGCCAGCCGCTGGCGCCAGACCTGGCATATTACGCTGCCGGCGATCCGCAGCACCATTGTCATTCTGCTGATTCTGCGGATGGGAACCATTCTGGATAATGGGTTTGAGCAGATTTATCTGATGATGAATGCGCTGAACCGTGAGGTGGCCGAGGTGTTTGATACCTACGTATATGCACTAGGGATCACACAGGGGGCGTTCAGCTACAGCACCGCAGTCGGACTGTTCAAATCGGTGATAGGGGTTGTACTGGTGCTCGGCACCAACTGGCTCGCCAAGAAATCGGGCGAATCGGGACTTTATTGAGAGGGAGGCTGTGTGCGTGGCTAAACATTATAAGAGCCCCGGAGAGATTACGTTTGACGTATTTAATTATTTTGTATTGGGAGTTATCGGAATTGCCGCAATCCTGCCGTTTCTGTTCGTGGTCTCCGGTTCATTCGCAACCGAGGCGGAAATTACGAAACGCGCTGTCTTTCTGATTCCGACTACGATCTCGTTTGATGCCTACCGGTTCATTTTCTCCACGGATACCATTGTAAGAAGTATCGGGGTATCGCTGTATGTGACGGTGATCGGTACGGCGGTCAATCTGTTTTTCACAGTAACCATGGCGTATCCGATGGCCAAACGTTATCTGATGGGCCGCAATGTAATCCTCAATCTGGTTATTTTCACCATGCTGTTCGGGGGCGGGATGATTCCCACCTATCTGGTGATCCGCGAGCTGCAGCTGCTGGATACGCTGAATGCGTTAATTCTTCCGGGTGCGATCAGCGCCTTCAATCTGATTATCGTCAAAAACTTCTTCCAGGAGCTTCCGGTCGAGATTGAGGAGGCGGCCCGCATCGACGGCTGTACCGAGCTGGGGCTGCTGTGGAAAATCGTACTGCCGCTCTCCAAGCCCGTGCTGGCGACGTTCACTCTCTTTTATGCGGTCGGGCATTGGAATAACTTCTTCTCGGCGCTGCTCTACATTAATGATCCGTCCAAGTGGCCGCTGCAGGTGATGCTGCGCCAGATCGTTATGCTGTCCCAGTCGGCAGCTGGTGATCTCAGCTCGATGGACCCGAATTTCGTACAGCCGCCTGAGCAGTCGATCAAAATGGCAGTTATCGTGGTCGGCACACTGCCGATTATGTGCGTCTATCCGTTTCTGCAAAAACACTTTGCCAAAGGGGTGATGCTCGGTTCGGTTAAAGGGTAAAAGGGTATGCCAACATACAAAGGGAGGCTAAGTAATGAAGATTGCGCGCAAAGAAGGTTCCATACATTTGAAACGATGGTTGTTTATGTTACTAGCTGCTATTATGATTTTAAGTGTATTCACCGGCTGTGCCGGCAATAAGGAGAATAATGCTGCAGGGCAGAAGGAATCTGCCTCAAGTGAAGGAAATGCGCCTGGCGGAGCTGAAGCTGCAGAACCGCTGGATCTGACGCTGATGCTGCCGATTTTCAAAACGAATTATCCGAAGGACGGCAGTCCGGTTGCCGCTAAGCTCGAGGAGCTGACGAACACCAAGATCCATTTCGAATGGGTGCCGAACGCTTCCTATACCGACAAATTTAATATCACGCTGGCTTCCGGCAAGCTGCCTGACATTATCTATGTGGGCGATGTCAAAGCCTCAAGTTTCGTGAATGCGGCAAGATCGGGCGCTTTCTGGGAGGTAGGTCCGTACCTGAAGGATTATCCGAATCTGAGCGGAGCGAAGGAAGTTATTCTGAGCAACTCAGCCATCGACGGCAAGAACTATGGAATCTACAGAGGACGGGCGCTGGGCCGCAACGGCGTGGTTTTCCGCAAGGACTGGCTGGAGAAGCTGGGGCTTGAAGCTCCGCAGACCGTGGATGATTTCTACAATATGCTAAAAGCGTTCAAAGAACAGGACCCTGACGGCAACGGTCAGGCGGATACCTACGGCATGGTGCTGGTGAAGTGGACCGGCGGATGGGCCAGCGGCTTCGATACAATCAAGCTGTGGTTCGGTTCCCCGAACAAATGGGGCGTACAGGATGGCAAGCTGGTTCCTGAGCATGAATATCCGCAGTACTTGGAAGCGCTTAAGTTTATGAAAAAGCTGTATGATGAGCAGCTGATCAACTCCGACTTCGCGGTGATGGACAGCTCCAAGTGGAATGATCCGGTGGTCAACAACAAGGCCGGTGTCATTGTCGATGTGGTGGACAACGGGGCACGGCTCGATGACAAGATTCATGCTGCACTCCAGAAGGAAGGCACGGATGAGCCTGACCGTCATTATATGGATGTCATCGGCGGTGTGACAGGAACGGACGGAGCACTGCATACCCTTCCGACTTCCGGTTTCTCCGGCATGCTGGCTATACCGAAGTCGTCGGTCAAGACTGAAGCAGAGCTGAAACAGGTGCTGACCTTCCTGGACCGGCTCAACGAAGAGGATCTGCAGACGATGCTGAACTACGGAATTGAAGGTGTCCATTATAATCTGGTGGGCGGATATATTGAACGCTCAGGCGATACGGTTCTGCTGGAATCGGAAGTGGAAGGTCTCAACCAGATGCTGCCGTTCATTCCGGAGGACAAGGCGAAGCTGGTGAAGCAGACTGCCCTGCGGCTGAAGCAGACAGAGGTACAGAAGGCTAATGAAGCGACGATTGTGACCAATCCTGCCGAAGCGCTGATCTCTGCAGTATATACGCAAAAAGGCTCGCAGCTGGATAATGTAATCAATGATGCGCGCATCAAGTTCATTGTCGGCCAGATTGACGAAGCAGGCTTGAAGTCGGCTTTTGAGGTATGGCGGAAGACAGGCGGGGACGAGCTTGTGAATGAAATGAACGAACTGTACTCGAAGACGGGCAAGTAAGTCCGGCACTGCTCCAGGCACCAGCCGGTTTATACCCGTTATAGCCGTAAGGCTGCAACTCTAAACTATGGATTCGGCTGGTGAATGATATGGAGAATGGAACGGCAGGGGAACGAAAGGGATATACAGGGGGGCGTACCGGCCGGAAGGGCCGGTATTACCGCAATAATCTCATTATTGTGCTGATCGTTTCGTCTATCCCCGGCCTGATCATCGGGTCTCTGGTGTACTTTATGGCAGGGGGCAATCTGGAGAAGGAGCTGCTGGGTATGCATAACCGCCAGATCGAGCAGCGTGCGGACAACATTAATGACCAGCTGTCCAATCTGGAGCTGATGCTGGCCCACTGGGCGTTCGAGCCGAAGTTCGACTACAGCCTGAGCAACATGGATTTCACCCTGAATCATGAACGGGCCTGGGATATTACCAAAACCCTGGTGGTCATGCAGGGCTCGAATTCGATGGCGCGGCAGGTGGAGCTGTACCTGGCGGGCGATCAGCCGGTGCTGTTCGGCACGGAATACGGGACACTGGCGCCCGAAGAAGATGCAGTGTACGGGAAGCTGCTGGAGCAGGAGCGCAGTACCTACTGGACGGAATGGGCGTTTGATCCGGCCAAGCCGGAGCAGAAGGAGCTGACACTGGTGCATCATATTCCCGGCGGAAGCCTGGAGCCCTTCGGGGCACTGCTGCTGCGGATGGACACAGAGAAGGTATCCGCGATGCTGCGGACCATGACCCCGTACAACACGGGGGAAGTATTCATGCAGCAAAAGTCCGGGGGCCTGTTCATCTCCGGGAACGGGATCGATGCAGCCACACCGTTTGTTACTGCGCTGCAGAAGGCGATAGCAGACAGAGGCAGTAAAGACAGCACATCGTTCCTGTATGACTGGGACGGAGTTACTTTCGCGGTGACCTACGGCGATTTCTCCCGGATTGCGAATGAATGGATGTATGTGTCGGCTTCTCCGATATCCAGTGTGACTTCACCGGTGGTGGGGTTATCCCGGATGATCATCCTGGTCAGCTTGTGCGCGCTGCTGCTTGCGGCAGTCCTCTCCTGGATTGCTTCCCGCAAAATCTACTCGCCTGTCCGCCGCCTGCTGCAGACGCTGCTTCCCGAGCATGCGGCCTCCGGGGGCCGGGTGGACGAGATGACGCTGATTGAGCGGCACTGGCAGAATCTTCACGGGCAGCGGCATGCCCTCCAATACACGCTTTCGGAGCAGCTTCCGCATGTGCAGCAGAGCTTTCTGCATCAATTGTTCCAGGGTTATCTGTATGCTTATTCCGAACAGGATCTGCTGAGCCGGATGAAGCAGTACAAGTGGGAAGTGGACAATTGCGTTTTTGTGGTGCTGTATATTCAGCTTACAGGAATCTCCAGCCTGGAGGCCAAGTTCCGCAGCGGTGACGAGAGCCTGGTGTCCTTCGCGGCGGTGAACATTATCGGCGAACTGGCTGCTGAGCATTTCGGGCGGGCCGAGACCGTTAATCTGCATGACCTTACGTCGGGCATTCTGCTGATTGAGCAGGGAAGCGGCCCGGAGCCGGAGCGGGTTCAGGCTTTCGGTGAAGAACTGGCAGCCACGATCAACCGGATGCTTAAGCTGCAGGCAACTGTAGCGTACAGTGCAGAGGTGAACAGCATCTCCGGCATTCCGCGCTCGTTCGAAGCGGCGAAGCAGGCAGCCAGTCACCGCAGATATGGAGGCGGGAACCAGGTGATCAGCCTGGAGCAGCTGGAACGGGAAGGGCAAGGCACGCAGCTGCCGCAGTATTCGTTCGCGCTGGAGCGCGGCCTGATTCAGGCGCTGCGTACCGGCGAAGCGGAAGAGGCGGACCGGCTGCTGGAGGAGTTCCTGAAGACGCTGTCCGAGGGCGGCGCGAAGGTCATTGACGTGCAGCAGGGAATGCTGCATCTGCTCGGCGCGATCCTGCATGCGGTGCTTGAGGCAGGGATTGCCCCGAATCAGCTGTTCAAGGGCAAGAACCTGTATGCAAGCCTGTCACAGATTCATGAGCCGGGCCTGATCCTCTCGTGGTTCCGCGGGCATGTGGTGGCCCCCTTCCTGAAGGAGCTGTGCGAACGTTCTGACGCCGGCATCCGGCGGACGGTTGAACAGGCCATGCTGTACATTCAGCAGCATTATATGGACAATATTTCGCTGGACAGCTGTGCGGATTATACGGGAACCAGCCCTTTTCTGCTCAGCAAGTCCTTTAAACGGGTAACCGGAATTAATTTTATTGATTATTTAACAGAGCTGCGGCTGGACAAAGCCAAGGAGCTGCTGCGCGATACGGATCTGAAAATGAACGATGTCGCCCAGCAGGTCGGCTATCAGCAGAGCTATTTTAACCGGATATTCAAAAAACAGGAGGACATCACTCCGACACGCTACCGTGAACTGAGCCGGCATGAAGGGGAGAAGGAGAACGGAATCAGGTGAGACAGGTACCAAAGGGCTTCTCATTTGCCGTACACGAATAAGCAGCTTTCTCCGGCTCGGATCATTAGTCTCTGTGATCGGTGATGTCACATAAGGAGATGACCGTTTTGTCCTCAGCCATGCCAATACAATTACGCTGGTTGAATCAGCCAGCTGCTGCTGCGGGGGTTACCTGGGGCGTACCCTGGTCCAAGGGAGAACTGAAGCGCGGGGACCTGTCCGCCCTATGTCTTAACGGGACGGGGGAAGGTTGCAGTCTGCCGCTGCAGAGCCGCCCTGCCGCTTATTGGCCGGACGGCAGCATCAAGTGGTCGTTTCATTCGGCCGTATGCCCTGACGGGAGTACGGAGGGTTATACGCTGGAACGGTCTGCAGTGCCGGGGGATATGCCGGCACTGCAGGTGTCCGTTCAAGAAACAGAAGAAGCCTATTTTATCGATACCGGCACCATCCTGTGTACCGTGGGCAAGCGGGGGGCGGGACCAGTCTCCCGGATTA
The DNA here is from genome assembly GCF_038000245.1 of Paenibacillus sp. FSL R10-2736. Taxonomy (NCBI): domain Bacteria; kingdom Bacillati; phylum Bacillota; class Bacilli; order Caryophanales; family Paenibacillaceae; genus Paenibacillus; species Paenibacillus sp. FSL R10-2736. The sequence goes on along the minus strand of NZ_JBBOBN010000001.1, from coordinate 5,514,436 downwards.
TCCGCCGGGCTCCAGAGGAATCCGGAGGTTCCGGCAGCGATCATGGATATTCCGGAGCTGCGGAGGCTGGCGCAGAGCAGCTCCTGTGCAGCGGAAGTGAGCTGGTCTGCCTCCGCGAGCAGCGCGATACGCTCAGCGGTGAGCTAACACTGCGGCAGGAACGCTTTACAGGCGTGACCCGCAGGGCAAGCCTGGAAGAAGCCGGACCGCTGCGTGCTGTGGTTCGGCTGGAAGGCAGGCATAGAAGTGTGAGGGGAGCCAGAGAATGGCTTCCTTATACTTTGCGGCTATACTTCTATGCCGGGCTGGATTCCATCCGGCTGGTGCATACCTTTCATTATGACGGCAATCCGCAGCAGGATTTCATTAAGGGGCTGGGCATCGTGTTCAAGGTGCCGCTAAGCGGTCCGTTGTACAATCGCCATGTCCGGCTGGGTGGCAGTGAAGGAATCTTCAGCGAGTCGCCCAAGACGCTTCATACCCGCAGGACCAAAGGCAAATACGCCGGCATGTTCGCCGGGCAGCTGGAAGGAAAGCTCCAGCAGTTTGACCCGGGGGAGGATGCTTATTTCACGGGACTGCTTCAGGATTCTGCAGTATGGGACAGCTTCAAGCTCGTTCAGGATTCGTCCGAGCATTATGTAATCCATAAGCGGACAGGGGCGGGCTGCACCTGGATTAAGGGGGCAGAAGGCCGGCGGGCAGGAGGGCTAAGCTATGTCGGCTCGGAATGCGGCGGTCTGGCCGCCGGAGTGAAGAACTTCTGGCGAAAGCACCCGTCCGGGCTGGAGATTACCGGAACCTCCGGCAGTGAAGCAGCGTTAACGGTCTGGTTCTGGTCGCCGGAGGTTCCGGCCATGGACCTGCGCCACTACGATACGAAGACGCATGTGGAGTCCTCCTACGAAGGCGCAGATGAACTGCGTGCTACACCGTACGGTATTGCGGGCACCAACGAGCTGACCTTGTGGTGCACCGCGGAAACGCCGGGAACTGCACAGCTGCTGCAGATGCAGCAGGAAGCGGATGAACCGGCGCTGCTGGTCTGCGCTCCGGAGTATTATCACCGCAGCCGGGCGTTCGGCCTGTGGAGCCTGCCGGACCGGAGCACACCGGCCAAGGCCTGCCTGGAGGACCGGCTGGACGGCATCCTCTCCTTTTACCAGTCGGAGATCGGGCAGCGGAAATGGTACGGCTTCTGGGATTATGGCGACTTCATGCACAGCTATGATCCGGTCCGCCATGTCTGGAATTACGATCTGGGCGGCTGCGCCTGGCAGAATGCCGAGCTGGTGCCGAATATGTGGCTGTGGCTCAGCTTCCTGCGGACCGGGCATGCAGATCTATTCCGCATGGCGGAAGCGATGACCCGGCATACCAGCGAGGTGGATGTTTATCATTTCGGGGAATATGCGGGCCTTGGCTCACGGCATAATGTCGTCCACTGGGGCTGCGGCTGCAAGGAAGCACGGATAGCTATGGCCGGACTGCACCGCTACTACTATTATCTGACCGGCGATGAGCGGACCGGCGACATCATGGACAGTGTGAAGGATGCGGATTATTCCACGGTGACGCTGGACCCGATGCGGGCTTATTTTCCGAAGGATGAATTTCCGACCCATGTGCGGGTAGGCCCGGATTGGGCGGCGTTCAGCTCCAACTGGATGACCTGCTGGGAACGGTATGAAGATACGGCGTACCGCGACAAAATCATAACGGGAATCAACTGCATCAAAGCGGCCAATCTGCGGCTGATCTCCGGTCCAACCTATGGCTATGACCCTAAGACGGGAATTCTGAGCGCTATGGGTGATGACAACTGGGGACGGCATCTGGCGATCAGCATGGGCGGGCCGCAGGTATGGTTCGAGCTGGCGATGATGCTGGAGGACCCGGAGTGGGAGGATATGCTCGCGGAATTCGGCGTGTTCTACAACCTGCCTCAGGAAGAGAAGGATGTCATTACCGGAGGAGCGATTACAGGCAGGCTGCGGTTTGAGCATCCGGTGCTGAGTGTGGCTATTGCCGCCTATGGCGCATGGTATAAGGATGACCGGGCTACTGCTGAACGCTGCTGGAACATCCTGCTGGAGAATCCGTTCGGAGCCGTTGACCTTCAGGCAGAGCAGACGCAGGTTACTTATCTGGAACCGATCAATGAGATCGGCTGGATGAATACGAATGAAGCTTCGCAGTGGTCGCTGAACACGATCATTGCCCTGGAGCTGATTGCTGAAGCTCTTCCGGAGCGGGGAGCAGGAGCAGGAGCAGGAGCAGAGGCGGATGCCGGAAAGGCGGTGGCGTCTGAGTGACTGCGCAGCAGGACTTGACGCTGATTCCGGAAGGCTGGCGGGAGATCTACCGCAATACTCTGGAAGGACCCGGGCATGTGGAAGGTTTCCGGATGGAAGGCGACGGCATAGCCACCTTTCCGCAGGGACGTTTAAGGCTGGAGAGTAAACGGGATGCAAAAGAAGGGCAGCAGGCGAATGTGGTCTTCTGGTGCCCGGAGGTTTGTCCGGCGGAGCTTGCGGTATCGTGGAAGTTCCGCCCGCTGCGGGAACCCGGACTGGCTATTCTGTTCTTCGCTGCTGCCGGCGCCGGGGGCAAGGATCTGTTTGATCCGTCCCTGCCGGTCCGCACGGGGGAGTATGACCAGTACCATCATGGGCAGATGAATGCTTTCCATATCTCCTATTTCCGCCGGATGTGGGAAGAGGAGCGGTCCTTTCACACCTGTAATCTGCGCAAAAGCTACGGCTTCCACCTTGTCGCGCAAGGCGCTGATCCGTTGCCTGATGTTGCCGATATGACCGGAGCCTACCGCATGCTGGCCGTGAAGCAGGGTCCTGCGGTGACCTTTGCCGTGGACGGATTGCCGCTGCTGCACTGGGTGGATGACGGTTCGTCCTCCGGCCCGCTGCTGGCAGGCGGCAGAATAGGCTTCCGGCAAATGGCACCGCTGATTGCAGAGTATAGTGATCTGGTTGTCTATGCTCCTTGATTGCCCGGAGGAACGAAAAGAAAAAAAGAGGCGATAGGGGAAATTTCGCACTGCAGGAGGATTGAACCGGTAACCTTTCGTATTAGCACCGGGTTCCTTGCTTGAAATGCTGGCTTTCTGTGACGCTCCCTTAGGGCCTAAGCTTTAACTGTATTTTGTGCAACTAAAGCGATCGATTATTGCACTGCGAGAGCTTTAATTGTATTTCATGCAGTTAAAAGTACACATATTTGGAAAAGAAGACGTTTCGCCATTTTTAATTGTACAGAATACAGTTAACCCGGCAAAACCCGTGTTTTGCCGTCTTTTAAGTGCAGGAAATACAACTATATAGAGTGAGCTTAAGAATCTGACTTGCTGCATGGACGAAATCCTTGCTCCGCAAAAAGGGGGGGCCGTCCATCAACTGGCCATCATTCTATAACTGCTATCTGCTCCTCATTATTACACTCAACAGACCTGCTAGCGCAAGGTTCTGCAGAGGAAGTCTTTTACAAGTTCAAGCCATATAGTTCAGATCCTAAGTGTGTCTTATATAGATCATTCATTCTCATATGCAAAGGAGGCTTAACCGTAATGTCCGGAGTGTATTACTGCTATCCGCAAGGCCGGCATAAGGCGCTGACGATGAGCTATGACGACGGCAGACGGGCAGATGAACGGCTGGTCGGCCTGTTCAACATGCACGGAATCAAGGGTAGCTTTCACCTGAATTCGGGACTGCTTGGAGAAGGGGACCGCATTCGGGCAGAGGAAGTCGCCGCCTTGTACCGCGGTCATGAAGTCAGCGCGCATACGCGGAGCCATCCGACCATGGCACGCTGCCCGCAGGAGTATATCGTTGAGGAGATTATGGAGGACCGCAAAGTATTGGAAGGGCTAATCCGCCAGCCGGTCCGCGGAATGTCTTATCCGAACGGGTCCTATACGGCGGAGATCAAGGGGCTGCTGCCGCATCTGGGCATCGAATATGCCCGTACTGTCCAGAGCAGCGGCGGTTTCGCCCTCCCGGAGGACTGGCTGGAGTGGCAGGCCACCTGTCACCATAACCGGGATTTACTTGCCCACGGCGAGACTTTTATAGGACTGCATAAGCGCCAGTATCTCTATCTGATGTATGTGTGGGGCCATAGCTACGAATTCGACAATGATAACAACTGGGAGCTGATGGAGCGCTTCTGTGCCATGGCCGGCGGCCGGGACGACATCTGGTATGTGACCAACCTGGAGCTGGTTCATTATATGAAGGCCTGCCGGGGGCTGGTTTTTTCTGCCGCACGGGATTTTGTATACAATCCGGGAGCTGCTGCGGTCTGGCTGGAGGTTGCCGGAACTGTGGTCGGGGTGCCTGGAGGACAGACTGTGGAGTTAGGCTGATTACAGGACTGGGATAGAGATAAGGAGGAATTACTGTGGAAAAAACAAATCAATCGCTGCACCGGCTGGCCGCAATAGATATTTCAGCCGCCGGTCCAAGATGTAAAATGCTGCTCGGTGATCTGGACGGGGACGGCAGGGCAGAGCTGCTGCTGGTTCAGCCGGATAACCGCCAGGATGTCCGTTATATTCCGCATCAGGTGCAGTGCCTGACTGCCTATGATCTGGAGGGCCGTCTGTTGTGGCAGACCGGGAAGCCGGATAATGGTGCAGGCAGCTCAGGGTCGGATTATCCGGCCCAAATCTTCGATATTGACGGAGACGGCGCGCTTGAGGTGCTGTGTGTGATGGATGACCGGCTGCAGATTCTGGAGGGGGCGACGGGCAAGGTCAAGTCGGTCCATCCGCTGCCGGCCAAGGAAGCCCATGACTGTATCATTATTGCCGACCTGAAGGGCAGCGGACATCCTTCCGACATTATCCTCAAAGACCGCTATCATCAGCTGTGGGCACTGAACTCCAGCTTCGAATTGCTCTGGACCCATCAGGGCAATGTGGGGCATTATCCGTGGGTGTTCGATCTTGACGGAGACGGGCGTGATGAGATCATGGCCGGATATGATCTGCTGGATGCGGACGGAAACCGGCTGTGGAGCTGCCATGATCTGGAGGATCATGCGGATTGCCTGTGGGTCGGCGATGTGAATGGAGACGGAGTGCCGGAGCTGGTGATCGGCGGCAGTGTGACGGTGATGTATGACCGTGACGGGCATGAGCTGTGGCGGTATGAAGGCTCCATTGAATCGCAGCATCTGGCGCTCGGACGGTTCCGTCCCGACCTGCCGGGTCTGCAGATTGCCGGTCTCGACCGTATGGTCCGTGAAGATGACGGCAAGGGCCTGCGCGGTAAAGATGCGATGTTTCTGCTGGACCAGTCCGGTCAGGAGCTGTGGAAGGAAGAGCGCACCACGGACGGCTGGCTGACGATCGTTGAAGCCGTAAGTCATTTCTGGAAGGATGCGCCGGATTATATTCTTGCTTACCGCCGGGGCGAAGCTGTGCTTCCCGCGCTCTATGACGGCTATATGAATATCGTTGCCCGGTTTGCCGAGCAGGGATACGCCGTGCATGGGGACCTGCTGGGCAGCGGGACCGAGCAAGTCATTATTTATACGGATGAGCTTGCGGCCGTCTATGCCGGCGAACCGCTCCCGCTGCAGGCGGTGCATCCCGGGCGGCAGCTGCCGCAGCCCAAGCGGCTGTACAGCTCCACCCTCTATCCCGGCGGTGAGGTGGCGTTGTGATAGGCGGTGGGGCAGGCAATGGAAGGGTGACGGTGAAGAGTGGTGAGGCAGCGAAGAGCGGGAATACTGTGGAGGCTGGCGGGACTGTGAAGAACAGCAAGACTGTGGAGGCTGGTGTTCCGGCATATTTTGATCCGCAGAATTCTATCGTGCGTACGGCTGGAGAGCATACCGAATCCGTGCTTGCGATCGTAGCCAATCGCTATATCGGTGCCAATCCGCCGCAGCCTCCGGTGTACCGGGTGCATCTGGAGGACAGCTTTCCGCGGCCATCCGACTGCCGGTATGAGATGAATCTGAAGGAACGGCTGCCGGAGCTGCAGGACGGGGAATTTGTCTATGTCTGGGGCAAGCTGTGGAGCGATGCAGAGAGCGATATCCCGCTGGCTGTCAGCTGCTTCGGTCCGGTAACAGTCTATGTCAATGGCTCCGCCGTGTTCCAGTCCAATCTGAACGATGATGTATTTCCGGACCGCAGGGCCTACTTCCGGACCGGGCTAAGCCAGGGCTGGAACCATGTGCTGCTGGAATTCACCGCAGTCGGCACGGGCTGCGGCGGCATCTTCGGCACGGGCAGCGTGAAAGGCGCGCCGCTGCATTTCCTGGCCCCGACAGCCGGGCGCAGCGGCTGTGAGGGCTGGATTTACAGCGCGCCGCAGCAGAGCAGATGGATGCTGCAGCCGGAGAGCGAGCGCGCCGGCGTTCCTCAAGGAGGAACAGCAGCACTCCAGGCGGAGCCGCTGCAAAGCGCATTCCGCAGCGGCGCGGCCGAAGCGGCGCTCGCGTCCCGCTGTGCCTGGTATCCGCAGGCCGGATGGCCGGATACCGTGGCCTGCGCCGGGAATCTCGCGCGTATCTTCGGCGAGGTTCCCGGCGCGAAGGCGCTGGCCTGGAGCCGGCTGGCGGTGACAGCGCCGGGCTTCACTGACACCCGGCTGAGCCTCCGCAGCCGGGACGTGGCGGCACTCCGGGTCTATGTGGATGGCAGGCTTGCCGCCATCCAGCCCGGGGGGAGTGCCGGGCTTGAATGTGTGCTGCCGCTGGGCTTCGGCAGCCATGATCTGCTGGTCGAGGCCGTCTGCTGCGGCCCGGACTGGGGCTTCCGGCTGGAAGCGGCGGACGCAGGGGGAGAAGCGGAAGCGGACACCGTGAACCTGGTCTTGCCGCATCCTGTGGAAGGGCAGGCAGGACCCTGGCTGTATCTGGGGACCTTCCTTGCATCGGCTGCACCGGAGGCTGCGGCGGCTGCTGTGATGGATACTCCCTTTGGGGAAGGGGCGGAGAGCTGCTTTTGGCGGGTAGACCGCCCCGGCGGAGCGGTCAGGCCGTATCTGGAGAGCACGCTGTACGGACGCTGGAATTATCCGCTGGGCGTGACGTTATACGGGCTGCTGTGCACAGGGATTGTGCTGGATGATTCCCATTACACCGCTTATTCCAGAGGCCATATTGAGCAGTGCACACGGCTTCATGAATATGCACTCTGGGACACGGGCCGTTACGGCGCTCCGGGAATTAATCAGCAGCTGGCGCTAATCGACTCCCTGGATGATTGCGGCTCATTCGGTGCGGCGATGCTGGCAGCGCACAGCGTGCAGCCGCTGCCTGGAGCAGCCGGGGCGGCAGAATATATTGCCCGTTACATTCACGGGACACAGTCCCGTGACGAGGCGGGTGCGCTTTACCGCACCCGGGGCACGACCGACTTCATGCAGGGAACGATGTGGTGTGATGATTTGTATATGAGCACCCCTTTTCTGGTCCGGTACTATCAGCTAACCGGCAATGCTGAATATCTGGATGACGCAGTGGCCCAGTTTCTGCATTACCGCGCGCGGCTGTTCCAGCCGGAGCTTGGCATTATGCACCATGTCTATGACTATAAATTCGGCAAGCCGAACGGTGTGCATTGGGGCAGAGGCAACGGCTGGGTGCTGTTCTCACTGACCGAGCTGCTGGAGATTCTGCCGGAGCAGCACCCGCAGCAGCCGGAGCTGCTGGATTATTTCCGGGAGCTGTGTGAAGGGTATCTGCGGCTACAGGATGCAGCAGGGTTATGGCATCAAGTTCTGACGGATGCCGAATCCTATGCGGAGGCATCCTGCTCTTCAATGTTCGTGTATGCATTCGCTAGAGGGGCGCGCAGAGGCTGGCTGCTCAAGCCGCACCCCTACGCCGCTGCAGCAATACGCGGCTGGCACGCCCTTGCCGAATACTGCATCGACAAGCAGGGGAATGTCTACGGCGTCTGCCGGGGATCAGGCTACTCCTTCAATAAGCTCTATTACAAGGAGCAGCTCACCTGGCAGCTCAACGATACTCACGGAATTGGCATAGTACTGCTGGCCGGTATTGAAGCGCTGGAGCTTACGCGGGAGCTGGAAGCACAGAAACGATAAAGAAATTATACTGTATTGATAATATTTGCCGGCCGGGGCTGTCTAGTAAGCAGATTCACTGCTTACTAGACAGCCTCTTTGCTATGTAACAGCACTGCTCCAGAGAAACGGAGCAAGAAGGAGTAAATCATCGGCCGCTTAAGAACGAAAGCAAAGAATACGCCTTCATTCATGCAGGGACGGCATTTTTGGCTTCTTTTGTCAACCGCAGCGTTTTACATTAAATGGCTGCAGGCGTAAGATTCAAATCAACAACCGAATGAAATTTAACTGTTCTCAAATGGCTGAATTCCAGTAATGGGAACGGGGGAACCAACGGTGATTACGGCTTTTGCTCAGATAGCGGCCGCTCACCTGGGGTGAATCCTTGCTGCATGCTGTAACGGTGCTCCGGCAAGGTAGGGCAATCTCGCTGCCCGAATCCGTCAGCTAACCCCGTAAGCCTCGAAGAGAGAGGATGAGCGCCATGATCGATTAACCGACCACGGAGAGCCCTGCTGCTGCTGTGGTCTTTTTGCTGTGCAGGCAGTGGGGGAAGACGGTCTGAATCAAGAATAACAATTCATATAACAACGTAAAAAGTATCTTTATAATGTGATCTGAACTGCCTAAGGAGGTGATCGTTATCTTAACTATATTTATCGTGTGCTTCTGGGTCGGACTGCTCCTACTCCTAAGCGGCGGACTTCACGGGCATGGCCTGGCGGGTCATCTGCATGCGGGGGGCGGTGACGCCGGGGGTCCGGGCTTTGTGCCTATACTCCCGCTGATGGTGTTTGTCACAGTCTGGGGCGGCTCTGGTTATGTGCTTATCCGCTTCAGCGGAATGAGCGTGCTTGCAGTAGTGCTGATCTGTACCATGATTGCCTTGCTGACAGGGTGTCTGATGTATGCAGTGCTGGCCCGGGTGATGACCCGGTATGACAGCAGCATGAATGAATTGGATTATGAGCAGGCAGGGCAGCTTGGATACATCAGTGTGCCTGCAGCGGATGGGACAGCCGGGGAAATGAAATATGTGCTGCACGGAACGATGCGCTCCATTGGAGTGAGGGCAGCAAGCGGCCAGCAGCTTGTGAGGGGCGACAGGGTGATTATTTTGAAGGTGGATAAGGGAATGGCGGAAGTAACCCTCTTCGAGAGGGAATTCGGAGAATTATAAATGACGGGGAGTGTCGGACCAAATGGTTATTCTTTATTTAATCTCGGGCATTGTTGTTGTTATTCTGCTGGCTTTGTTCAGTATCGTGACCGCTTATAAAAAAGTCCCGCCCAATCAGGCGATGATTGTATACGGTCTCGGCGGTAAAAGAGTGGTGCAGGGCGGCGGTACGTTCGTCATCCCCGGCTTCCAGAACAATAAGACCATCTCGATGATGCTGATGAGCTTCGATGTCATTCCGGCGCAGGCGATGTTCTCCCGGCAGGGCATCAAGCTCAACCTGGAGGCGGTCGCCCAGATAAAAATCAAAAGCGATCCCACCGCTATTCTGACGGCCAGTGAGCAGTTCATCGACCGGCCGGAAGAAGACCGCGAGACGATTATCCTGCATTCGGTGGAGGGCCACCTGCGCGGCTTGATCGGGCAATTGACGGTGGAATCCATCCTCAAGACGCCTGATGAAATCAACAGCAAGATGAGGGAGACCTGCTCGGAGGACCTCGACAAGATGGGGCTTGAGGTCGTCAGCTTCACCATCAAGAAAATTACGGATGACAAAGGGTATATCGACAATATGGGGGTTCCGGAAATTGAGCGCATCCGCCGCGATGCCAGCATTGCCAAGGCGGAAGCGGAACGCGACATTCAGATCAAGCAGGCCGAGGCGGAGAAGGAATCCTCCATTGCCAAAGCCAATGCGCATCAGGCCACCATTGAAGCGGGAACCGCCGCCCGCGCGAAGGAATCCCTGTTTGAGAAGGAACTGAACATCAAGCAGGCGGATTTCAAGCTGGAGACAGAAGTGAAGAAGGCACAGGCGGATCTTGCGTATGAATTGCAGCAGAACAAAATTAAGCAATCGCTCGTTACCGAACAGGTCAAAATCACGCAGATGGAAGCGGAGGCCAACCGCACAGTCCGGGAAATTGAAGTCGAGCTGAGACAGCGGGAGCTGGAGGCAACGGTGATCAAGCCTGCCCAGGCGGAGAACCAGGCTACGGTCATGAGAGCGGAAGCCGCCAAGCAGCGGCAGATTCTTGAGGCGGAAGCCGAGGCAGCGACAACGACCAAGCGCGGACTGGCCACGGCGGAAGCTGAGCTGGCGAAAGGGAGAGCGAATGCGGAGATTGTCCAGCTGGCCGGAGCGGCGGAAGCGGGAGCCCTGGAGAAGAAAGCCGAAGCGTACAAACAGTTCACACAAGCTGCGCTTACCGTGGAATTCCTGAAAATACTGCCGGAGCTGGCTGAGAAAATTGCTTCCCCGCTCGCCAAGGTGGATAAGATTACAGTGATTTCCCAGGATGGAGCTACCTCAGGCGTGAACAAAATTACCGGTGATATCGCCAAAATAATGGCCCAGGTTCCTGAGTTGACCCAGACGCTTACCGGTATGAATGTGACCGAAGCGCTCAGCGGACTGCTTGGCCGGGATAAAGAGCAGTAATTCATATACAGCAGCAATAAAGCCGCCGTTCTTTCGTTAATGGAGAATTGCGGATTTATTGCTTTTTTGTGTGCCGGTTTTTCTCACTGGTCACAGACGTGAAGCTGGATTTGTAGTAAACTGGAAGGAATGTACTGTCTGCTCGCAATTATTCTACAGAAAAGAATGTGATATATTTATGCAGCTTCAGGCTCGACTGCCGGCCAAAAAATGGCTGGAGAAGTACCTTTCCGGGGAAGGGATGGATTACCGGCAAATTGTAGCTTTATTTATTCCGATCCTGATTGACCAGGCTTTCATCATCGGGCTTAATCTGGTAAACACTGCGATGATCAGCTCATCCGGCATGGCGGCGGTCAGTGCGGTGAATATGGTAGATTCACTGAATATATTCCTGATCAACGTATTCGTTGCCATTGCTACCGGCGGGACAGTGGTCGTTGCGCAGTACAAAGGCAGCGGCAACGACCGGATGGTATCCCAGGCTACGGCGGGTTCGGTTACCTCGGTATCGCTGATCGCCGTGGGAATCGGACTTCTGCTCATGGGCTTCCACACGCCGATACTGAACCTGCTGTTCGGAACAGCTTCCGCCGATGTGCTGGATAATGCCCGGATCTACATGATCGGCAGCAGTATTTCTTATCTGGGGATCGCCGTGGTTCAGGCGGTGTGCGGTGCGCTGCGCGGCGTCGGCAGGACGCGGGCTTCGCTGATGCTGTCGCTGATCATGAATCTGTTATACGTACTACTGAACGTAGTCTTCATTAACCTGCTGCACATGGGTGTGCTGGGGATGACGCTGGCGGTCAATATCGCGCGGTATGCGGGCATGATCTTTGCCCTGGTGTACCTGTTCAAGATTGACACGGTACTGCGTGTGCGGGTCCGCGACCTGTTCCATGTTCCGGTCTCCATGCTGCGCAGAATTATGTTCATCGGCATTCCATTTGCAGCTGAGCAGATGTTCTTCAATGGCGGCAAGCTGCTGACCCAGATTTTTATTGTTAGTATGGGCACCTATGCGATTGCGACCAATGCTATTGCCGGCTCGCTGGCGATGGTGTTTCAGATTCCGGCCAGTGCATTGTCGCTGACGATCGTAACGGTGGTCGGCCAATGCATCGGGCGGGGGGATGTGGCGGATGCCAGAAAATTCATCAAGTCCTTCCTCTGGATCGGTTCAGCCTCGTATGCCTTGGTCGCCCTGCTCCTGATGCCGCTGTTCCATCCGCTGGTGTCAATCTTCTCTCCGCCTCCTGAGATCATTGACGACTTGTTTGTAGTCCTGCTGGTGAATGCTATTGCCCAGATTCCGCTGTGGGCGGTCAGCTTCATTCTGCCGTCCGCGCTGCGGGCAGCGGGGGATTCCCGCTTCACCTCTATCACCTCCATGCTGTCGATGTGGCTGTTCCGGGTCGTATTCGGTTACATTCTCGGGATCGTCCTAGGCTACGGTGTGCTGGGGGTCTGGCTGGCGATGAACTGCGAGTGGGCCGTCCGGGGATTTGTGTTTCTATGGCGCTTCAGAGGCGACAAATGGTTTGCGCATAAGCTGATATGAACGCTGTGGCTGCTGATCTAAAGGCTGTCCCGTAAGTAGTTTTCCCATAAATGTAAGACAACAGAGCAGCGTTGCCCGTTATTAAGTGGCGCTGCTCTGCGTTTTTTGTATCGCGTGCAGATTCCCTGCACGTGGTGTAATGAAGTGAAGGCTGGCGCGATATGATGTCGAGCCGCGTCGGGCTGTCCAAGTGTTCTCCGGTAGGAGTGAGGAGTGGCTTCTTCAGGCCAGCAAGTGGAAAAACGTATCTTAATTCGTCAATTTCTGAGCGATGTGCGGAAGCAAGTGGAAAAACAACATCTAATAGGGGTAGTTTTCACTACTTTGGATGAAATGGAGTGATTTAAGTGCTGTTTATTCAACTGCTGATTAAGCAGGGGGACATTCGCTCATCAGCAAGTGTAGTAAATCCAACTGCTATTAATCCGGCCTCTATAGCATCCGGCTTATAAAGTGGCAGACAGGTGCTTCTTAGTTCTGACACTCCAGTGAAATGAACTATAAAAAGCACGGTACAATCTTTAGTTTCGGGTAAGACGCTTTTTTTGCATTATGCTACGATTTGGGTTGAGAAGGGGGGCAGCTTTCACATAACTGTAAGCGCTTAACTCAAAAGAAACCCAAATTCATACAGAGGAGTGCAATGCATGAAGCGAATAATCAAGCAAGTCTCTCTCGTATTACTTGCAGCCGTCCTGCTTCTTCCGGCAGGCGGGTATATTCCGGCTGCTCAGGCAGCAGAGGCCCCGGCCAAGGTATACCACGAAAGCTTTGCGGGCGGCACAGGCAAGGCAGTCCAATCCGGAGGCGCCAGCCTCAGTGCAGTCACGGGAGTTCCTTTTGACGGAAATGCCGATGGAGCAGCGTTATACGTAAACAACCGGGTAAATAACTGGGATGCGGTTGATTTCAAATTCTCGGATGTCGGCCTCAAGAACGGGCACACATACACCGTCACTGCTGTCGTCTACGTTGACGCTAATGTAGCGGTCCCGGACGATGCGGCGGCGGCGCTCCAGACGGTGAAAAGCTATGGGAATTATACGGCAGTACCCTATGTGGCAGGCCAATCAGTCACACTGAAGAAAACATTCACTGTGGATACCAGTGCCGTGGACCCCGACAAGAAGGATTATGGCTTGCGCATCAATTCTAACGAGGCCGGGGCCGCAGTGCCATTTTATCTTGGAGATATTCTGTTCACTGAAGAGGGCACTCCAGGCGGCGGGGAAGAACCTGTCCGGGACCCGGCTTTACCATTCAATACGATCACCTTTGAAGACCAGACGGCAGGCGGCTTCACCGGCAGAGCGGGAACCGAGCTGCTTACTGTAACCGGTGAAGAGAATCATACGGCTGATGGTTCCTACGCGCTGAAGGTGGAAGGCAGAACCTCTACCTGGCACGGGCCTTCCCTGCGTGTGGAGAAATACGTGGATAAGGGCAGCGAATACAACATCTCTGCCTGGGTCAAGCTGATCGATCCTGCCAGCTCGCAGCTCCAGTTGTCTACGCAGGTGGGCAATGACAGTGGTGCGAGTTATGTGGCCCTGTCCCCCAAGACGATCAGCACTGCTGACGGCTGGGTGAAATTTGAGGGCAGCTACCGCTATAACAGTGTGGGCGGCGAATATCTGACCCTTTATATTGAAAGCTCCAACAACACAGCAGCCTCCTTTTATATCGACGATATCACTTTTGAGCATACAGGCACCGGCCCGGTGGATATTCAAAGGGATCTGGTTCCTCTAAAAGCAGCCTATCAGAATGACTTCCTGATCGGTAACGCGATTTCAGCCGAGGATCTGGAAGGTGTCCGGCTGGATCTGCTGAAGCTGCATCACAACGTTGCTACCGCAGGCAATGCCATGAAGCCGGATGCGCTGCAGCCGACTAAGGGGAATTTCACTTTTACAGCGGCAGATGCGATGGTGAACAAGGTGCTGGCGGAAGGGATGAAGATGCACGGGCATGTGCTGGTATGGTACCAGCAGTCGCCTGACTGGATGAACCTGACCACGGATGCGGCAGGCAATACCGTTCCTCTGGGACGTGCCGAAGCACTCACCAATCTTAGAACTCATATCCGGGAGGTTATGGAGCATTTTGAGGGCAGGGTGATCTCCTGGGATGTAGTTAATGAAGCAATGAATGATAACCCGTCCAACCCGTCCAACTGGCAAGGGGCTCTGCGTCAATCCCACTGGTATGATGCCATCGGTGCGGACTATGTAGAGCAGGCTTTCCTGGCGGCCAGAGAGGTGCTGGACGATCATCCAGAGTGGGATATCAAGCTGTATTACAATGATTACAACGATGATAACCAGAACAAAGCCCAGGCCATCTACAGTATGGTCAAGGAAATCAACGACAGGTACGCGCTTGACCACCCCGGGAAGCTGCTGATTGACGGTGTGGGGATGCAGGCACATTACAATATCAACACGAATCCCGATAACGTCAAGCTGTCGCTGGAGAAATTCATCTCGCTTGGGGTAGAGGTGAGCATTACCGAGCTCGATATTCAAGCCGGAAGCGACAATAAGCAAACGGAGAAGGAATTGGTCGACCAGGGCTATTTGTATGCGAAATTGATGGATCTCTACAAGGCACATGCCGCCAATATCGCGCGCGTTACCTTCTGGGGAATGGATGACCGTACCAGTTGGAGAGCTGTCTCAAGTCCGCTGTTGTTCGACAGGGATTTGCAGGCCAAACCGGCATATTACGGCGTCATCGATCCGGCAAAATATATGACAGAGCATCAACCGAACACGACAGAGGCTAATGTGTCTGAGGCCGTTTACGGCACACCGGTCATTGACGGAACAGCGGATGCAATCTGGTCCTCAGCGCCTGAGATGGCAGTGAACCGGTATCAGCTGGCCTGGCAGGGTGCAAGCGGAACCGCGCGTACTTTGTGGGATGAACAGAATCTATATGTACTGGTCCAGGTCAGCGATGCCCAACTGGACAAGAGTAACGCGAATGCGTGGGAGCAAGACTCGGTTGAGGTCTTCCTGGATGAGAATCTGGGCCGTACCACCTTCTATCAGGACGATGACGGACAGTTCCGGGTCAATTATGACAATGAAGCCTCCTTCAGTCCGGCAGCCATCGGTGCAGGCTTCGAGTCGGCAACCAAGGTAGCCGGAACAAGCTATACCCTTGAAATGAAGATTCCGTTCAAAAAAATCACCCCGGCCGGCGGCACCAAGGTCGGCTTCGACACTCAGATTAACGATGCCAAGAGCGGCGTCCGGCAAAGTGTTGCCGCCTGGAATGATACCACCGGGAACGGTTATCAGGACACGTCTGTGTACGGCATATTGACTCTCAAGAGCAGGGATGAAGAGCCGGAACCGACAACGGCACCAACGCCGACACCGGCAGCAACGACACAACCAACTGCGGAACCAACAGCAGAACCAACACCAACAGCTACACCAACCCCGGCACCGGTATCTGGCGGAACAAACTATGTCAATAGCACACCTACACCGAAGCCTGTGAATCTTGAGAGTAAGGACGGCGTGGTTACGATCAGACCGGAAATCAAGAATCAGGGAGGAGAGGCAAAGGCCACGGTTACGGGCGATATTCTGCGCAAAGCGCTGGAGCAGGCAGTCCCGGCAGCAGACGGCATGAAACAAATCGTGATCGACCTGCCGAAGCAGACGGGTGCAGCCTCATACGAAGTTGAACTGCCGCTGCAAAGCCTGAAGGGGCAGGCGAACTTCGTGCTTGTGATCAAGACAGGCCCTGCAACGCTCGCAATCCCAGGCGGGCAGCTGGCTGGCATTACAGCAAACAGTGAATACATCTCCATTCATGTAAAAGCGTCCCCGGCGGCCAGTCCGGATGCGGCAGCCCGCAGTCTGACCGGCAGTCGTCCGGTGGTGGAGCTGAAGTTGTCGGCCGGAGGCCGGGAGATGGCCTGGAGCAACCCGGATATGCCAATAACAGTTTCTATTCCTTACAAGCCGGCAGTGGAAGAGCTGGGTTACCCAGATTCACTGCTGGTAAGGCATCTCAGTGAGGATGGCCATATGACTGCTGTCGTGAACAGCCGTTATGATGCGGCGAACGGATCACTTGTGTTCCAGACATCAGAGTTCGGCACTTTTGCAGCGGCGTATGCTCCATTGACATTCACGGATCTGGGGAATCTGTCTTGGGCTAAGCAGGCTGTCGCTGCCATGGCGGCGCGTGATCTTGTCCTGGGAACCTCCAGCGGCAATTTCTCCCCGGCTGTTCCAGTAAGCAGAGCAGATTTCACCGCATCCCTTCTGAAGGTGCTTGAACTCAAAGCTTCTGCTGAAGCAGGTGCTGGATTCAGCGATGTCGGGAATAATGCTGAGCATTTCAAGGAGCTTGCCGCCGCGAAGCAGCTCGGCATCGTCACCGGCTATGCAGATAACACCTTTAAGCCAGGCAGCACGATTTCACGTCAGGAGATGATGGTGATCGCCGCCCGCGCGCTGAAGTCAGCCGGGATAGCGGCACACGGCAGCGGAACTCTGGATGCTTACGCGGATGCAGAGCGGATCTCTGCTTACGCCAAGGACAGTCTGGAAGCTCTGCTGAAATATGGAGTTGTGAACGGTAAGAACGGCAGGCTTGCCCCGGATGATACTCTTACCCGGGCGGAAGCAGCGGTCATTCTGTACCGGATCTGGAAGCTGTAATTAGGACTTAGAGTTTTCTTTCTGATTGAGCGCAGCAACAGCCAGCCGCCGGGCGGATTCCCGGAGGCTGGCTGTTCATGTTGCAGGTTTATTTTTGTTTTTAAGTATGCCGGCAATCAGCGTCCATTGTAATTCCGCACAAGTTCATCCATCACGCGGCTGGTACGGATAGCGGTATCGCCGGTGCTGAGAGCGGTGCCGCATCCCAGAAGCTCATCTACAATGGACTGGATCAGCGGCTGCTGGATATGGGGCGGGTGGGCAATGAATTCAGGGTACTCCCCGTCTTCGGTCCGGAGAATAACCGGCTGCTCCGCAAAGGTGGAGAAGGTGATACTGCCACGGCTGCCGATGATTTCAGTAACGTCTTCGTTAGAAAAGGCATTGAAGCACCAGATGCCCGTCCCATGCACGCCTGTCTCAAAGCGGTATCTGCCGGAGACGGTATCCTCAGGTTTGTAGGGGCTTCCAAAGTTGGACGCATGTCCGTTGACATCCTTAATCGGGCCGAGCAGGAAATCGAGCAGATCCAGCGTATGGCTGCCCACATCCAGCAATAAACCGCCGCCGGAAATTGCCGGGTCCACCCGCCAGTTCTCCTCACTTACCGCCGCGAGCGGCTTAGTCATATGCAGAGTGCGCACAAACCTGGGTTCGCCGATCGCTCCCGTGTCCAGCCACTCCTTAACCTTGCGGAAGCGTGGAAGCCCTCTGCGGTAATAAGCTACGTACAGCGGAACCCCCGCCTGCCCGCAGGCAGCAATCATGGCTTCGCATTCCGCCGTATTAAGACCCATGGGCTTCTCCACATAGACAGGCTTTCCGGCCTGCGCTGCCGCTAAGGTGTACTCCATATGGGTGGACGGCGGTGTAGCGACATACACGGCGTCCACGCCGGGATCGGCTATCAGACTGGCTGCCCCGTCGTACCAGCGGGGTACCCCATGCCGCCGCGCATAGTCCGCTGCAAGTTCTCCGCTGCGCCTCATAACGGCCGCGAGCTGTGATCCCCCGGCCTTTTGCAAGGCCGGACCGCTCTTAACCTCGGTTACATCCCCGCAGCCGATAATGCCCCAGTGAATGATTTTGCTCAACTCAGTATCCTCCTCCGGATCAAGTCCTGCTTACAACATTCTCCTCATTATATCAACCCTTTGCCCTGAATGTTGTAAGAAAGACAGCAATTCCGCGCCTCCAAGCGGCTTAGGGGGAGGAATCTTGCAGTTCCTGCAATAATCCTCCGGAACACCCTGGTATCTTTGAATCCGGCTTGCGGAACTAGGCGAAATAATGCCCTTCTTCCAGATCGGCGATCAATCCGGGCTGTATCGGTTTCCAGCCCAGAAGCTCCCGTGTTGCCAGACTCGCTTGCGCAGTGTTAGACAAGCCTGTGATGTCGAATGCCGCAATGGGGCCAAGAAAGCCGAAATGGGCGGCAGCTTCTTCAGGTGTGATGCTGACCGTCGGCACGTTCAATTGCCGCCCGATGACCGCGGCGATCTCGCGGAACGGAATGCCTACATCGCCGACGCCAAACAGCCGTGAGCCGGCCGGGGCGGATTCCAGCGCCAGTCGGTACAGCACCGCCGCATCCAGGAGGTGAACCGCCGGCCAGCGGTTCGTTCCGTCGCCGATGTAGGCGGCGAAGCCCTTCGCCCGGGCGATGTTGATCAGCTTCGGCACAAAGGCCCTATCGCCTTCGCCGTGCACGGACGGTGAAAGCGTGACGATGGATGCCCGAATACCCCGCTCTGCCATTGCGAGCACTGCATGATCCACGGTTTGTCCATCTGCGTGAGCCGTGTGACCCGTGGTAATGAACGGCTTTCCGGAACCTTCGAGCGCAGCTCCCATGACTTCAACGGCCCGCAAATCCAGAGCCAGCGCATCCGTCAAGTCGGAAAAATCGCTAGTGAACGCTAGATGAATCACGCCGTCCGCAGCAGCAGAGGCGCTGCGCAGAGTATCGAGATCGTCCAGTGTGCCGTACAGCACTTCGGCCCCCGCCGCCTTTAATCCCGCGGCTTTCTCTTCAGAACGGCAAAGACCCGACACAGTATGTCCCGCGCCGATCAGTTCCTGGATGACCGCAGAACCGATATACCCCGTTGCTCCTGTAACAAAAACATGCATAATGATATCCTCCTTCATAGGTTGACTGCTTGATCATGTTAAGCATAAACTATGAAGTGAACTCTAGGGCAAGCGGCCCAAAGGAGAAATGATGATGAAAATTCAGGAACTGGCGGACAAGATGGGACTCACGATCCATACGATCCGCTTTTATGAAAAGGAAGGCTTGCTGGATGATCGGCATGTCCGGCGGGAAAGCAACAATTACCGCAACTATTCGGAAGAGGCTGTCGAGCGGCTCAAGCTCGTCAAGAATTTCCAGTCCATCGGCTGTTCGCTGGCCGAACTGAAGGAAGCTTTGCAGGAATGCGACACCAATATGAGCACCAATCTGCAGATTATAGATTGGATTCGCGGCAAGAAAAAGGAGATCGAAAGCAAGAAGGAAGAATACGACCAAATGCTGAATACACTGAACTGGATGCTGGAATGCCGGACGCTGCTCATGACAGATTCGCAGCAGGCTCAAGAGATGATGAAGAGCTGGCAGGCGGGCTCATCTGATTGAGCGGCGGAGACATCAAATTGTATTTTAAAAATCAGGCGAGAGTGAGATTTACGGCGAATTAATGGCGGCGTATCTCCTCTCGTTTTTCTATTTGGATAGGGTAATCAACGCTTTAATACAAGCGGCAGGAACACTTCGTCCACAATATTGGCAATGGTCTCCTCGGACATTGGTTTGTTATACAGCATTAGCTCATGGCGGGCCAGATCTGCCGGCAAACTAACGGATCAGATCGGTTCGAGACCCGTCGTTCTTACCGGAACCCTCCTTACCATACTTGAACATGGCCGCTTACGCAGCTTAGCGGAGATACGAGCTATTACTATTTGAGCGCAGCATTGATCGTGCGGGGGGCAGGATTAGGGGCTGTTTTTCTGCCGGTCATGGCTTCGGCCTATATTGGCCTGTCTTCGAAACAAATTCCGCATGCCAGCAGCACCACTCGTATTATGCAGCAGATCGGCGGCGCCTTTGGCGTATCGGTTATCGCTATTATTTTGCAGAACGAGCTTAATTCAGTCCTGTCCCATGACCCGGCAGCTATGGCTGTTGCGTTCGATCATACGTTTATCTGGTCGATTGCCTTCGCTACACTGGCGCTGATTCCGGCGGCATTTCTGCCGAGAATAAAAAGATAAATCCGGGCTAAGTCACAATATAATTACGGTCAATTCATTGTCTCCTCCCGTACAAATCGTTTGTTTCGGTTCGTATTGGAAATAATGGAGGGAGGAGGGATTGCGCTATGCATGCTTATATGGATATTCTGGTCCGCACGATAATTTCCGTCATTCTGCTTTTGTTTATCCCTAAGCTGCTGGGCAAGCAGATGATATCGAACATGACTTCTCATAACTTCGTCACCAGCATCATGCTGGGGTCGATAGCCGCCAACCTGGCGTTCAATGAGAGCCTGAAATCGGTCTATTTGATTCTGGCCCTTGTCGCTGTTGCCGCCCTTTCTTTTCTGCTGTCGCTGATCGCACTGAAAAGCCATAAGTGGAGAGCTTGGATCTCCGGTTCGCCCACGGTACTGATTGAAGGAGGAAAGATCTTGGAGGGCAACATGCGCAAGCTTAAATATACGATGGATTCACTGGATCAGTCGCTGCGGGAGAAAGATATTTTCGATATAGAAGAGGTGGAGTATGCCATTCTTGAAGATAACGGAAGGTTGTCCGTACTGAAAAAGGAGGCCTTTCAGGGAGTACAGAAGAAGGATATGAAGCTGCCGTCCCATCCGCAAGCCTTCCCGGTGGAATTAATTATGGATGGCATCGTAATGGAGGATAACCTGAAGAATTACGGTCTTACGGCACAATGGCTGGAGAACGAGCTAAGACGCCAAGGGAAACGAATCTCCGATGTGTTCTATGCAGTGAAAGGAACGCAGCAGCAGCTCATTTTCGATTTCTACAAGGATGATATCCGCCATCCGCTGGATGAAGAGTGATACTTGCGTCCGCTCCGTCCTTACATGAAAGAGTATTAAAGTCGTTAAAGTCAATCATGTTGTCACATTTTGAATATGCCAACTCCTGCTTTCAATGAGGATGTTGGCTTTTTTGATTACCGCCGGAGAACATTGCTATTTTAGATTGAACTATTTTTGCCGGCCGCTCATAAGCTGTTCCTTTACCGTTTCTCGTTCTGGCTATATCAATAAAATTAGTTTCGGGCGCGGGCTACAATGGACTTTATTTTCATCTTGACATGCTAGAAAATCGGTGATAGATTACTCTAAATCAAAGTTCATAATTCATACCGATATACTTGGTATTATGTCGAATAATATCGAATTTTGATTTTTAAGTCTGGTTCTATCGATAAGATACCGTACAAACGGTTTTTATACCATTTTCTGCGCAGAGCATGAGGGGGTGACGCATTCGCTGTTAATTTCGTGAAGATCCGAGGCTGGAAAGGAAGCATGAGAGCGGTACGACATTTGATAATGCATAAGGAGTGGAGAAAAAATATGAGACACAGCAAACAAACGACAAAACAGAATAGGGGATTAAGGCTGGCCCTGACTATGGTGCTGCTTATGGCCATCATGGTGATACAAGCATGCGGAGGAACAGGCGGGAACAATGGGGCGAATGCCTCCGCGCCGTCGCCAGCCGCACCGGAACAGCCGAGCGGAGCGGATAATGAACCGGTTCCGGCAGCAAAAAAGGTGCCGGAGAAATTTACGTATTTGTTTGTCGGGGCAACAGGCAAGCAAAGCGGAGCGGAAGGCTGGGGCTTCCATACCGGAATCATACCTGAAGTGCTTGCCCAATATGGCATCAAGGAGGCTGTTGCTTTGGGTGGAGGCACTGGCCCGGACATTAACGAGGCTCTGCTGGCAGGCCGCGCCGACGTGGCCACGACAGGCGATACACCGCAATTGCTAACCCGTGCTGCCGGCAACAAAACCAAATTAATCGGGTTTACGGTTACGCAGAACGAAAGCTACCTGCTCGGCAAAAAGAACGGCGTTTCCACGGTCAAGGAGCTGGAGGACAAAACGATCGCCGTTGTTAAAGGCTCTATTATGCACCGCTATGTAGTGGGACTGTTGAAAGAGAACAACATTAAAGCAAACATCATCAATATGGGCTGGCCGGATTCCTATGCCGCACTGGCCCGCGGCGATATTGACGCCTTTGCTCCGGCCGCCTACGATTATACCTCGTACCGTATGGCGGAAGAAGAAGGATACCCGGTGCTGGATCGCGGCATCGACCATCCTCCGTTGCTGGGGACGTCGGTTACGGTTGCCCGTGAAGAGTTCCTGAACCAGTATCCCGATTTTCTGGAAGCGTGGAACGCAGCTAGAACAGCCGCCCTGGAGGACTTGAAGTCCAAGCCGGACGAGTACTACGCCTATATTTCAGAAATTACCGGAACACCGATTGATGTAGCGCCTATCTTATATCCTATCGAGCTGATTGCCGACACGGAGATTAGCGAGCAAGGCATCGAGCGGCTGCGATTGGCCAAGGATTTTCTGCAGGAGGAGAAATTAGCTGCTGGCGACTTCGATCTGGAGCAATGGATCCACAACTAATAATCTGATAGGAGGAATAGAAAATGAGTAAAAAACAAATGCATCTGGGAGCGTTTTTCACCGGATCGGGAAACAATGTAGCTGCATGGAGACATGGAAATAGCCCATCCGATGGTCCGGTTAATTTGCAGCACAATATCAGACTGGCGCAAATTGCTGAAAAGGCGAAATTCGATTTCGCGTTTATTGCAGATTCGGCCTATATTACGAAGGATTCAACGCCGTACTTTTTGAGCCGCTTCGAGCCGCTGACGATCTTGTCGGCATTAGCGGCGGTAACGAGCAAACTTGGACTGATCGGCACGTTCACGACCTCGTTCAGCGAACCGTTTACTACGGCCCGCCAGCTTGCCTCGCTGGACAAGCTGAGCGGCGGCAGAGCGGGATGGAACGCCGTTACTTCGGCACTTGAAGACGTCGCGAAAAACCATAGCAAGGACAAGCTGTACGATCACGCGGAACGTTACGCTATCGCGGACGAATACATTACGATTGCCAAGGGGCTATGGGATTCATGGGAAGACGATGCATTTGTGAGGGATAAGGAGACCGGCCAATATGTGGATCTGGACAAGCTGCACACGCTCGATCATAAGGGCAAATATTTTTCGGTGAAGGGTCCCTTGAACATGGAACCCTCTCCGCAAGGCCGTCCTCTCGTATTTCAGGCGGGGGCGTCCGAGGTGGGCAGAGAACTCGCCGCGCGCCAAGCAGACGGCATTTTTGCGCCGTCGAGCCAATTGGAAGAGGCGCGTGAATTTTACAAGGATGTGAAGCAGCGCGCGGCTGCGTTCGGACGCAAGCCGGAGGAAATCCTCATCTTCCCGGCGATTACGCCAATTATCGGGGCGACGGAGGAAGAGGCGCTTCGCAAATATGAACAGACGAGCGCGTATGTGGATATTCAACTCGCCGTCAAATATTTAAGCCGGTTTTTCAGCTTTTTCGACTTTTCGCAGTTTCCGCTGGATGAACCACTCCCGGATCTCGGCGATATCGGCAGCAACAGCTTCAGATCCACGGCTGAGAGCCTGAAAAGAATGGCCAAGGAAGAAGGGCTGACGTTGCGGCAGCTGGCGCTGCGGGCGGCTACGCCCAAAGGGGATTTCGTGGGAACGGCTGAGCAAGTCGCAGACCGGATGCAACGGCTGTTTGAAGCGGAAGCGGTGGATGGCTTCATTATTTACGGGTATGTACAACCGGAGGGACTGAATGATTTTGCGGAGCAGGTCGTGCCTATTCTGCAGGAGCGCGGCTTGTTCAGGAAGGAATATACCGGCAACACATTGCGCGGGCATCTGAATTTGCCGTACCCGGTCAATCGGTATACGAAAGAGAGAGAGGCGGCACAAGTCGATCAGGGCTGAGGGAGGAATACGTATGGGTAGCTTGCGACCGTACAATCGGTATTTGTATAAGGCAGTGGCAGGAAGCACATTACCCGTTCTTTTGCTGGTGTTGTGGCAAGTGCTTGGCGATCAGGGGCGCATCTCTACGCTCCTGTTCCCGACCCCTTCAACGATCTTCAATGCTTTGACGAGGCTGTACCAGACCGGGGAGCTTGGGGACAATCTGTCTATCAGCCTGCAGCGCGCGTTGTATGGTTTCGCACTCGGGGGAGGGCTCGGCTTTATGTTCGGATTGCTGGTTGGATTCTTTCGTTTCGCCGAGCGGTCTCTGGACCCGACCATTCAAATGATTCGCATGATTCCCCATCTTGCAGTTACGACTTTGTTTGTATTATGGTTTGGAATCGGAGAGACGTCAAAAATACTGCTGATTGCAAAAGGGGCTTTTTTTCCGTTGTATATTAATACGTATTTAGGTATTCGAAATGTGGACCGTAAATATTTTGAGGTGGCGAAGGTGCTTGGCTTTAGCAGATTGAAGCAGATTGTCCGGCTGGTCATCCCGGCAAGCTTGCCCAACATATTCCTGGGTATCCGTTTGTCGGTTGCCGTTACCTGGCTCGGACTGGTCGTGGCGGAAATAATGGGCTCCACCTCCGGAATTGGCTACCTGATGATGGACGCAAGATCGATGGGTATGACGTCCGTTGTATTTGTAGGCATATTGCTGTTTGCAGTGTGCGGAAAAATATCCGATATGTTCGTTGTGGGTATAGAACGAAGATGTCTGAAATGGCGGGATCATTTTCAAGGAAATTAAGGAGGGATGGAATGAGCACGCAACTGTCGACTTCGCCGCGCGTTCACAACAAAAAAGTGAATCGCCGAAAAGTGGTCTGGAAGAATGTCGCCATAGCGGCAGCCTTTCCGTTATTGCTGGTGGCGGGCTGGCAAACGCTAGGTACCCTGAACATTATCGATACCTTCTTCCTCCCGACACCTTTGGAGATATTGAAGGGGTTTGAAGCCCTGATTGGCAGCGGAGAGTTGTTCCATCATCTCGGCGTAAGCGCCCGGAGGGCATTGCTGGGCTTTCTGGCAGGTGGGACTGTCGGCTTTTTACTTGGCATATGGACAGGATTCTCCAGACGGTCGGAGGACTTTATCGATCCTTCGATCCAGCTGGTCCGGATGATTCCCGGGTTGGCGTTAGCGCCGCTAATTACGCTCTGGTTTGGTTTTAGTGAAATGTCCAAAATCGTTATTATTGCGGAGGGCTCTTTCTTCCCTATATATATTAATACGTTTATAGGCATCAGAAGCGTGGAAGGCAAGCTGTACGAGGTGTCTCGCGTATTGCAATTCAACCGGTTCCAGCAAATCGTCCGTCTGGTTGTGCCCTCCTCGTTGCCACATTTGCTGCTGGGCATCCGGCTGTCTCTAGCGATATCGTGGCTGAGCCTTGTGGTTGCGGAACTGATCGGAGCGAGTGAGGGCGTTGGAAGTTTGATCCTGACATCGGCTCAGAACGGCAGAACGGATCTGGTGTTCGTTGGCATTATTATATTTGCGCTTGCAGGCAAGTTTATCGATTCATTGGTCAAGTATCTGGACAAGCGGTGGCTCAGTTGGAGAGACAGCTATCAGGGTTAACAGCATAAAATATAAATGGAGGAACAAAAGATGACAACCAATCCTAAAGCGACAAGATTGCAACCGCCTCAATTCGATAATTTAGAGGACGAGCGGGAGCACCGCAAGCAACGGCTGGTAGCGGCTTTTCGGATTTTTGCAAAATTCGGATACGATGAGGGGGTCATGGGGCATATCTCTGTTCGCGATCCGATCAAGACGGATCATTATTGG
Source organism: Paenibacillus sp. FSL R10-2736 (assembly GCF_038000245.1). Lineage (NCBI taxonomy): Bacteria > Bacillati > Bacillota > Bacilli > Caryophanales > Paenibacillaceae > Paenibacillus > Paenibacillus sp. FSL R10-2736. Next base: position 5,488,580 of record NZ_JBBOBN010000001.1, on the reverse strand, counting down.
ACAAATCCGCTCGCCCTCAGCTTCAATCTGATTACGGCAGATGATCTGGTATTGCAAAATCATAACGGTGAAATCGTGCATGGACATGGTCATGTGCATGGAGGAGCGCTCCAGCTCCATCTGCCGGTTCAGAAATTGAGACCGGATATTAATGCGATTGCCCATACGCATTCTATCTACGGAAAAACATGGTGCGCACTCGGGCGGAAGCTGGACCCCATTACCACAGAATCCGCAGTCTTCTATCAGGCGCATGATGTATTCGACAGCTTCAGGCATGGAGAAGGAGAGGCGCTTGCGAATGCGGTGGGCAGCAACAAAGGGCTGCTGCTCAAAAATCACGGCCTGGTCACCTTTGGCAAGACGGTTGATGAAGCCGCTTATTGGTTCATTTCAATGGAACGGTCCTGCCAGGCCCAACTGATGGCCGAAGCGGTAAGCAAGCCGGAGCTGATTCCTCCGGAACGGGCCGCGCAGGTCTCCCAGCGTTTTACGCCGGATATGGGCTGGCTTAACTTTCAGCCCTATTATGAAAGTATTGTCCGCGAGCACCCTGAGTTGTTTCGGTAAGCGGCGCGGCGCGATGCTATCTGACTATGGGCGCACGGCGACTGGCAGCAGGATAGCGGTAGGGCCCGCATGAGTGCCAGACGACAATACTGGATAACGATCACGGTCGCGCTGGGCGTTATGATGAACCCGATCAACACAACGATGATAACCGTAGCCTTTTCCCGCATACAGGAAAGCTTCGGAGCGAATTTCAGAGATGTATCCTGGCTGATTGCTTCCTATTATATAGTGAGCGCCATCGCGCAGCCGCTAATGGGCAAGGTGAGCGACATGGTCGGGGCCAAGCGCATATATATCTGGGGGCTGCTCCTGGTATGCCTCTCATCTATGCTCGCTCCGCTGTCTGCCAGTATGGGTGAGTTAATGGCTTACCGGACCATTCAGGCCTTCGGGACATCGGCCCTACATCCGGCAGGCATGAGCCTGCTGAAATATTACGTATCGGACAAGCAGGCGAAAGCGCTTGGAATCGTTGGCGTGTTCTCGACATTCTCTGCGGCCGTTGGACCATCCGTCGGCGGTATCCTTATTCATTACAGTGACTGGAAAGCCATTTTTCTGGTCAATTTTCCGATCGTCGCGCTTACCATAGCTCTCGTTTTTTGGGCCATCCCGAAGGACTCCGTTCTATTTGAAAGAAAGATGGCGGCGGAACTGGACTACACCGGCATTCTGCTGTTTGCGGCAAGCATGGTGGGGTGGTTTGCTTTTTTTCAAAACCTGGCGGATCCGCTTTACTGGCTGCTGCCGCTTAACGTGCTGTCAAGCGTTTGGTTTTACCGGCATGAGAGCACTTCGACAATGCCGTTTATCGATATCCGGATTCTCCGGTCCAACCGTGCATTAGGCTTGATTTACGTTCAATATATGCTGGTCAACATCATACTGTATTGCATTTTGTTCGGGTTGCCAGCCTTTCTGATAACGAGCGCGGGTCTTGGAACAGGAGAAGCCGGGCTTGTCATGCTGGCCATGTCGGCTCCCAATCTGGTATCGCTGCCCGTTATGGCGAGGTGGGTGGAGCGGAGCGGGCCCGCTTATGCGATGTTAGCCGGAGCGATCGGCTCGGTGATTACCCTAATCCTGTTTACCGGTGTGAAAGCCGATACGGGAAGCGTCATCATCTGTTTGCTGCTGACGCTGTTCGGCCTGTCGAATTCGGCTCAGAGTTTCAGCGTACAGAACGCCTTGTACCGGATGGTTGACAGCCGCGGGATCGGCGTATACTCCGGGTTGCTGCAGGCCTTCAGATTTATCGGAACGATTACGTCCTCCTGCGTGCTGGGTTTGGTGTTCGGCAGCAATGTGTCCACGCAAGGACTTCATGTCATGGCGCTACTATGTGCTGGTGTAGCCGCTATGACCTTACTGGTCGCATGGATGATCGCTCACAGTATCGGAAGGCAACCGGAATAAGTCATATTTGAGATGAAGGGAGCTGTGTTCAACAATGAGTGTACCGATTCTAGATATACAACAGCTGGACAAGAAATTCATCTCCGGCAACAAAGTGGTTCAAGCACTTCATAATATCAACTTGAAAGTCAATGCTGGTGAGTTAGTTACGGTTATCGGCCCAAGCGGCTGCGGTAAAAGCACGCTGCTTCGCATCGTTGCGGGGCTGGATACAGATTTTGAAGGAACCGTAAAACTTTCCGGGGAGAACATTGCAGGTCCGGGAATTGAGAAAGGATTTGTTTTTCAGGAGCCGAGGCTGTTCCCCTGGCTTACGGTTGAGCAGAATATCGCAGCCGATTTATCGCTGCGCAAGCCGGAAATCCGCGAGAAGGTTGACGAATTAATTGAACTGGTGAAGCTGCAAGGCTTCGAAAAATCGTATCCGAAGCAATTGTCCGGAGGGATGGCGCAGCGGGTATCGATCGCAAGAGCGCTGCTGCGCAACCCCAAGATCCTGTTGCTTGACGAGCCGTTTGGCGCGTTGGACGCCTTTACCAGGTCTCATATGCAGGAGGCACTGCTTGATATATGGGAGACAAACAAAACAACGATGATTTTTGTAACTCATGATCTAGACGAAGCGGTCGTACTGGCTAACCGGATTGTGATTCTGAGACCGCGCCCCGGCGAGGTTCGTCGGATCGTCAAGATCGACCTGCCGTTCCCGCGGAAGAAAGCGAGCACTTCGTTTCAGGAGCTTCGTTACCAGGTGCTAAGCGAATTTGAAAAAATTGAGGAGCTTTCGTTTGGAGAAGCAGGAGCTGGCATCTGAGGCGGACAGCAAAGAAGGGGGAGTCAATTATGATAGCAAACGATCCGTTGTACCATCCGTACCCGGCTTATCGGCCGCCGGTATACGCCGGCCGGGGGATGGTGGCGACATCCCAGCCGCTTGCTGCCCAAGCGGGACTGGATATGCTGAAGCGGGGCGGCAATGCAGTCGATGCCGCCATTGCCGCAGCAGCGGCTCTGACCGTCGTAGAGCCTTGCTCGAACGGGATTGGAGGCGATGCGTTTGCAATTATATGGCATGGCGGCCAGTTGCACGGCTTGAACAGCAGCGGTCCGGCGCCCGCCGCCATCTCGATCGGGGCATTGTGTGAAGCTGGTTATACTGTGATGCCGCAATACGGACCGATTCCGGTTACGGTACCAGGCATTCCGGCGGCCTGGGCGGAATTATCGGAGAAATTCGGTAAACTGTCGTTGGAGGAAACATTGGAGCCCGCTATTCAATATGCCGAGTACGGATACCCGGTATCTCCCGTGACTGCCCATCACTGGAACAAAGCCTTTCATGTATACAAGCAAGAGCTAAGAAATCCGTATTTCTCTCACTGGTTCGATACCTTCGCACCAGCCGGACGAGCTCCGCAGGCTGGAGAGCTATGGCGATCGCCGGATCATGCGCTGACGCTTCGCAGCATCGGCAACAGTGGTGCCCGTGACTTCTATGAAGGAGAATTGGCCAAGCGGATTAGCCGCTTTGTCGGGGATGCCGGCGGATACTTGACGGAAGACGACTTACGAAGATACAAGCCCGAATGGGTTCAGCCGATCAGTACCGCCTACCGGGGTTATGAAGTGTGGGAGCTGCCGCCGAACGGACAGGGACTAGTAGCGCTTATTGCATTAAGTATTCTGGATGGCTACGAACGTCATGCGGCAGGAGATGTAGAGACCTATCACAGGCAGATCGAAGCGATTAAGCTCGCTTTCGCCGATGGCTATCGTTATATTTCGGATGCGTCAAGGCTGACCGCGACCCCGGCTGATCTGCTCGATCCGGCTTATGCGGCGGTGCGCAGGAAACTGATCGGAGATCAGGCGCTTCAGCCAGCACCGGGAGACCCCCGCAGTGGTGGCACAGTTTATCTGGCCGCAGCCGACGGCGAAGGCAATATGGTGTCCTTCATCCAGAGCAATTACATGCAGTTTGGTTCGGGAATGGTCGTTCCCGGCACGGGTATTGCGCTGCAAAACCGTGGCAAGGATTTTTCGCTGGATGAGACGCATCCCAATGCGCTGGAGCCCGGAAAGAAAACGTATCATACGATTATTCCAGGCTTTCTGACGAAGGGCGGCCAGCCGGTGGGCCCGTTCGGCGTTATGGGCGGTGTCATGCAGCCTCAGGGACATGTGCAGACTCTGATGAACGCCATCGACTTCGGCTTTCATCCGCAGGCAGCACTCGATGCGCCGCGCTGGCAGTGGACAGGAGGCAAAACCGTGCTGGTCGAGCCGCAGTTCCCGGCTGCCTGTGCTCAGGCGCTTAGCCGCCGCGGCCACGACATCCGGATCGCACTGGAGTCGGGATCCTTCGGCAGAGGCCAAATCATTTGGCGGGACAACGGGAGCGGAGTTCTGCTGGGCGGGACGGATTCGCGTGCTGACGGCAGTCTGGCCGTCTGGTAGTGAAGGGAGGAATAGCGATGACAGCCAGAAAAGTAAACCACATAACCGATCTGATAGGAGAAACTCCCGTTGTACGCTTGAACCGGCTCACCGGTGAAGGCGACGCCGAGGTTTACGTCAAGCTGGAATACTTCAACCCCGGGGGGAGCCTCAAGGATCGGGCGGCGTATAATATGATCGTTCAGGCCGAGCTGAGCGGCCGGCTTAAGCCGGGATCGACGATCATTGAGCCGACCAGCGGAAATACGGGTATAGGTCTTGCGATGACCGCCGCCTCAAGAGGCTACAAGCTGATTATTACGATGCCATCTAATATGTCCAAGGAGCGCATCAATGTACTGAAGGCCTATGGTGTAGAGGTGGTGCTGACGCCAGCCTCCGAACGGATGTCCGGGGCCATTCGCAAGGCACTAGAGCTGCAACGGCAAATCCCCAACAGCTTTGTCCCACAGCAGTTTGAGAATCAAGCCAATCCCGACATTCACAGGGCGACAACGGGTCCGGAAATATTGCAGCAAATGGAGGGCAGGCTCGACGCATTTATATCGACGGCGGGAACGGGAGGCACCATAACCGGTGCAGGCGAGTTTCTGCGACAGGCGTTGCCCGGCATCCGGATTGTGGTGATCGAGCCGGAAGGCTCGCCAATGTTATCAGGCGGCAAGCCGGGTATGCACAAGCTGATAGGAGCAGGCCCCGGTTTTGTGCCGTCCGTATTGAATCAAAGCGTATACGACGAAATCGTAAGAGTATCGGATAAAGCAGCCATTGCTACCGCAGGTAAAATGGCTGCCCAGGAAGGTATTCTTGTAGGTCCTTCCTCAGGAGCCGCAGTATGGACCGCGCTGCGGGTAGCCAAAGAGCTGGGAGCCGGCAAACGAATTGTTTGCGTCGCACCTGATAGCGGGGAACGTTATTTAAGTTCAGACTTTTTTAAATTTTGATTCTCTTCGATGTCAAGCATGAACAAAAAAGGAGTGTATATCAATGGCATCTATTGTTGTAGACAGTATTACCGATCTCATAGGCTGTACTCCCGCCGTCCGGATTACGAAAATGACAGCTCCTGAGGACGCCGACGTGTTCGTCAAGCTGGAATACTTCAATCCGAGCGGCAGCGTTAAGGATCGGGCGGCATACAATCTGATTCTACAGGCGGAGCTCGACGGGCGGCTGAAGCCAGGCGCGACCATTATTGAGCCGACAAGCGGGAACACCGGCATTGGCCTGGCGATGAATGCTGCAGCCAAAGGATATCGTTTAATTATAACGATGCCTTCGAACATGAATAAGGAACGCATCCAAATTTTGAAGGCGTATGGCGCCGAGGTCGTTCTGACTCCCGCCGAGGAGCGCATACCCGGTGCGATCCGCAAGGCGCTTGAATTGCATGCCGGGATGCCGGGCAGCTACCTCCCCCAGCAATTCGAAAATCCGGCCAATCCGGACATTCACCGAACAACAACGGCCCGGGAAATTCTGGAGCAGCTAGAAGGGCGTCTGGACACATTCATTGCCACGTCCGGGACGGGAGGAACCATTACCGGTACAGGCGAGGAACTGCGCAAGTCACTGCCCGATCTTCGCATACTGGTGGTGGAGCCGAAGGGATCACCGGTCCTATCGGGTGGTGCTCCCGGCCCGCATAAGCTTGTAGGCACGAGCCCTGGTTTTATTCCACCGATTCTGAATCAATCCATCTTTGACAAGATTGTTCAGGTAAGTGACGAGGATGCCTTGCAAACGGTTAGACTACTGGCCCAGCGGCAAGGTATACTGGTAGGTCCCTCCTCTGGGGCTTCTGTCTGGACGGCGCTCCAAGAGGCGAAACGGCTCGGTAAAGGGAAACGGGTCTTATGCATCGCTCCTGATAATGGAGAGCGCTATTTGAGTTCGGATATATTTTGATATAGCTGTACAAGCCAGTTGGCTCCCCCGGGAACGGGATGCTGAACTGGCGGGGAATTCCTTGCTTTCAGAGTATGCCACGACTTCAAACCACCCGTGTGACGGGTGGTTTTGATGTTAAACGGTAAACTTTTACCGATCGTTCTCAATATGTTATATTGAGCGTTGGGATGCAGGAATAAAGGTTGTGGAAATAATATCCATACGCAAAGAAAGATTGCAATATATAGCCGATGGACAGAGTAAGCTCTTATCTGAACAATCATGGAGATCCAACTGGCAAGTATTATTGTATCATTCCCTTTGTATTTTCTAGTATGATCGTTCTCGAATTGCTTTTCCATTAAAGTAATCTTTATAAATTGCCGCATCGTTTAGCCATAGGCAGATGAGGCGGGACTGACTCTGCCGCATCTGGCCATGGCGTTTACCCAGGCTCATTCTTCCATTACCTCAGCAATTGTTGGGGCTAGGACCATCGGGCAGCTTCGTGAAACCTTAAAGGGGAGCGGCATCCGGTTAAGTAAAGATGTTCTGGATGCGATTGATTCTATTGTCCAGGCTGGAGTAACTCTGGACGCGATGGAAAAGGGATGGACCCTAGGGTGGCTGCAAGCAGGCAAACGACGAATTCTTCGTTAAGCACTTTCCGGCTGCAACAGTTGTCAGAAAGCAGGAAGCAACAAAACACTAAATGTCAGCAGGGCAAGTGTATTGACACTTGCCTATTTGTAAGCCCTGGGGTAAGCCCTTTCCACTTCCTGAGGGGAAGCGAAGGGACTGAAAAGTTTGCTCTGCCGATAATTGGAGATTTATACAAGGGTTTTCAACGTACAATATTAAATCGATGCTTGTTCTCTTCGACCCACTCCGCAAAAGGCTTAAGCTCTACACCATACTGCCTTGTTTCTTGAATATCGAATCCGTAGCCGGGTATTTCCTCCATCCACTCCATGAAATTAACCGTCCCCTCCAACATGCCGCGCTTCCGGGCTGCTACGCTGCCGACTGTTTCGAAGATCACATTCGTGTCAAGAACGCGGCTCAGAGTCTGGGCGATCTCTGTCATGGACAACTCATCGCTTGCGACATTAATATCCTTTTCGTGAAACTTTTGCGGATGCTCAAAGGCAGCACGCGCAAATTTGGCTGTATCTTCCCCGGAATTCAATTTTAAGGGGGTATCGGCTTGCATCGTGCCAAACAAAACTCCATTTGTCAGTTCCGGCGCCATCATTACTGAATTCGGTTCTACAAAGTTCTCCATAAACCAGCAAGGGTGGAGAATCGTCCAATATTGGAATCCGCCATTGCGGATAAGCTCTTCAATATCGTATTTATTCTCCCAGGTCTGAACCAAATACTTGTATTTATCCCACCGTGGGAACAAATTGCTGCCGGCGACCGAGGTGTGTACGATTTGTCCGACTCCCGCATTCTTTGCAGCCTGGACCATATTTGCGGCATTTCGCGGCTCAATCGTTTGATCATAGGGATCGGCATACTGTACCGAAAAAATCGCCGATACGTTCGCCATGGCAGGCTCAAGCGAGACCGGATCGGCCAAGTCTCCTTGAATCAGTTCCGCGCCTTTGGCGGCCATCGCCCGGGCTGCCGCAGATTCCGGGTTTCGGGTCAGAATCCGCACACTGTGACCGTGGTTCAACAACTCGCGGGCCACGTTACCGCCTTGCGTACCTGTACCGCCTACAACCAATATCGTTGTTGTATGATGAGCTTCCATAGTGAATCACTCCAATCTCAATTAAGGAATAATCGAATTATATTACTTGGGTAAAGTTAAGTCAATACCTAGGTAAACATAAATCGTATTCCAGCTAGAAACCGGAACACCGGACAAAACAAAAACGCCCCTCAAAAGCGGGGCGTTACCTCTGATAACAACTATGCTTCATTAAGAATCAGCAAAATTTCAAACCTTTTCCTGGTTTCGTTCAGAACATCGAAGCTGCCGCCCGTGACAGCCCAATTCAATATGACTCCGTTGGCTGTATAGCACATTGAATCAAGCAGGTCTTCAGCGCTCGCCGGGTTCTTGAATTGGCCTGCATCCTTGGCTCTCTGAAGCAAGGCTGGAATAATATTGCTGAGCAAGGCGGATTTGCTCTTATCAAGCGGAAGCAGCTGGTTTTGAAGGTGGATTCTATAATTCTCCTTGGTCATCTCGACGCCAAGCCGAACAATGTGCTTCACAAAAATCTCCATAGCTTTCAACGCCTGGGCGGCAAAATCAGTAACGGAAAGAATGTCCAGTAAATCATCACTGGATACCATATTGTCAAACGAGAAGAATTCGGAAACTAACGCATCCTTGGATTTGAAATGGTAGTAAAACGCGGTCTTGGTCACATTGATTTCATTGCAGATCTGATTGATAGTGACCTGATCAAAGCCATGTTGGTTGAATAGATGCATGCTTGTCGATAAAATAGCTTCTTTGGTTGCACCCCGGTTGCTCATTTTCTTTCCACTCCTTTCGTTTTATTATAATTCATATAACAAAAAAATAAAATTACATTACCAAGGTAAAGTTTATGCGGCAGCTTTGCTGGAGGCAGTCGAACAAGCGCACCGGTGTATCGAACAATTTCACGTATCGGATCTGGATGAACCGGCTTGAGCCGGATAAGATTATGCTGAATAAAGGGGGTGCACGGTTCTGCCGGAATTACCCGGCTGGCTAACCAGTTCCAGGAGCTGTATGGTCCGCTGCAGAACTTTGGGCGTGCTTATTCCTAATGTCCTTGGGAATGGAGAAGTCCGGCATGTGGATATACGAAAAGAAGCTGCAGTATCCGGTACGGAATTTGTTCATTTAGAAAGGATCGCCACCATGATCTAACAAGCTGACCAAGGATGCGTCTGTACAGGACTCGAAGCAGGCGGTCTTAGCTCTAACTATGCGACAAGGGATCACGCCCTGTTCTACCAGAATGCGGCAGGTGCTGTGGACGGCCAGCTAATTGCAGCCAAGGGTGGCGGCTCAGATTGTCGAGAAACCCAGGTCATCCAAAGACCTTGGTTGAGCCGATTGTTCCGGACCCCATCCTTGCTGTCCTCCCAGATATGCCTTGTCACCACTCTTCGGTGGTTCTTGGATTGCTTACACTCGTTTAAAAACGGACAACTTTTACACTGCTCTGGATCTGAGGCATACTGCTGGAAGCCTGTGCGGCCCGTTGTCCGGTAGTTCAGTTCTTGGCCGGCCGGGCAGACGTACACCTCTCGCTCAGCGTCAAACGCAAACTTCCATTTTGGAAACAGCCCTTGCTTGGAATGGTGGAAGCTTAGTCTAAAAAACTCAAACAAAAAAACCCTTATAAATCAAGGGTTCCGGCACTAACAATATGGTCGAGACGACAGGATTCGAACCTGCGGCCTCTTACTCCCGAATTAGGCGTCATATACATTACTATACATTGTATTGTCTTCAGGAACCTTATCTGGTGCGGGTTTTCCGTCTTTATGTATTATTAGCTTTTGCTTAGAATTAGGCGGAATTATTCTCATTGGTGTAAAATTGGTGTACTTTTTGGATCGGTTATCAATAGGGTTAATAAGTTATTACTAGAACACTTAAATAGTCTGCAGTGAAAATTTTAATGAACAATTAATAATTTTAAGAGTTACTTTAATATCGCTGGATAGGACTAGGCCCTCTTGTAACACAAGAGGGTTTTTTCTCATACTAAAAATATCCATTATTATGTTATAGTAGAGTGGCTCTAAGTAGATTGCGAAAGTAGCGTATAAATATCAAATTTTAAGTTGGTTTTTAGCATATGCTCCCTTTTGTTTGAATCAATATAACTGTAGTTATTTCTAGTAGATATTGTTGAATTATACTATAGTGTGTTCTGAAAGGACTCTTTATTCATGGAGGTAGCGACTGATTTGAATAACTATGATGATATTAAGGGGTTTTTATTAAAACCTTACGCTGAACGTCAACTGATAGTTGTGCTTAGTGACGAACAGATTAAGAAAAAAGAGAAAGAGCAAAAGCGAAGAAATACTCCTATTAATAGTATATTGAAATTTGGTTTATCTACGTTCACTGTTAGTGTAGGAGTACCTTATGTTGAATTAGTTGAAGCTCTGTACAAAAGTATTAAGGAACTGCGGGAAAAAGGTGTAAATACTGTTCCGGTGTCTCAAACACTCTCTAATAATCTTAAATTCCCAATAGGTCATCCTAGATTTAAAGTGCTTTATGTCGCTCATCCTGCGAAATCTGATGTCTATTATCCTTTTGCTCAGTTTCATAGATTTACCTTTGAACACAAGTTTTCTGAAGCAATAACCTTGTTAATGTCTTTAGGTGCATCATACATAGAGGTGGAGCATGTAACTGGTTGGTCAAAAGAGTTTTCTACAAGATTAGGTATTTCCATTCCTGCGGCAATGACGAATCTAGAAAGTGAAGTTTCTTCTAATACAAAGAAGGACTCTCAATTGTTATTTACTGCTAATCTTGACCCAAAACTTGAAGCGGCACTACCGGAGAATCTTGTGTGGTATCACCATGAACCAACTTGGCAGCAAATTGCGGATGGACGATTAAAATATGGACTTAAGGATTTCTCTTTATCTGTACGCTATGAAGATGATTTAGGGGTAAACACGAGTCTAAAACAAGCTGCGACCAATGCGGGGTTGGACATATCCGGGAGATTTGAAGATCATGAATCTACAGTGTGGCGAATAGCAGGAAGGTTTGAGTAAACGTAGTACAAGATGGTTGGAATGAATTCCTTCCAAAAGTTAAACTCTTGTATTCTCTAGTCGAAGGTGCTGAGGAAACCGGCATCTTCTTTTTTATAGGCTATCTCTTTATCAGTGTAATGAACAAAGAGCTAAATTCCTCCTTCAAAACTCCAACCATCTCTAACTGATATTACTTTTCACTTATTCCTGAATCCGAGATTCTGAATTCAGGCTTGATCCTTTTGCATATTTTCCTGAATTACCACTGTAGAATTGGCAAAGACAGTTATAAACTATAAATTTCATTTCTGACCCTAACGGATTCTACTAACTTCTATTTATAAAATAATGGATTCTCATTAAAAAAGTCCTCGACCATTTTATAACGGTTGAGGACTTTTTTATAACTTGAATGGACCAATTTATAAATAATTACGAGCTTAAATTATAGTTTGAAAATACAGCTTGTCAGGATAAGAGGTCGTTTTATAAAACTCTTGAGAGTAATTTATAAAAGCCCGTTTTTATATTATAAGGCTTAAAGACTACGTTATAACTTGGATAGACGATTTTATAAAAAAACTGAATATGTATTACAAGCCAGGAGAGTCAGCTTATCAGAAAGGACTTGTTTTATAAAAATACAGGACAGCATTTTATAAATATATTATTCGAATTATAACGACTTCAGACTGTGTTATAAGGGCGAGGCACAATAATTTATAAACAGACCTTTATTTTTATAAATGTGCAAAGCAATTTTAAATGGATTTCTGTGATGTTTACCATACCAGAGAATATATAATTTTACCATTCTGCACATTTCGGTATAGCTTTCTACAAGTTACTTACTTTGGATTTGGCGTTACTCATTAAGAGAGGGTATTTACAACCTGGAAGAGCTATTTCTCTTCCGGAGTTTAATAGTCTGTCAGAAGTTAAACTGATTTTATGCAGAGATTAAAGGCGAAGGTTACTTAGAGTCACATGTTTTAATTTGTATACAGGAAAACAAACTTCAGTTGATCTATAAAATACAGTTTAATAAGAAGGCTTTGCTCTTAAAGCCTTGGAGGGATATCTGCACATATCAGAGTTGAATAGACCCTTCAAGTTAATTAAATGCATAAGAGGTCTATATTCAAAATCTTGACTTCTTTTTAAGCCTTTTTGGAGAAGTAGAATATAAATTATTTTGAATTTTAAATAGTGTGGTCGGCGATCTTTAAAATGCAAAGTTACGGGCCAATGCAAACTTAACTTTTGATTTTAACTTTGATTTTTCGGGTTTTTCGGCTCTAAAACCTGAGTTTCTGCAATTTTTTTAGGGGGAGTGTTAAGTTTCTTATGTGCTTGGTGGTTGATGGTTATCTTAGAAAATTGAAAATTATCACGTAATACATTTTTCAAGAGGTTGCTCAATACATACACGGAGCTGAAGGAAAGCCTTACATCAGTTTGGCCTATCCGGATCTTCAGTTAGTGTGAAGGGCGATGGAAAAATGATGAAAACCAAATTTCAGAGAGCAGATGTTAATGAGTCAGGAGGTGCTAAGGCTCAAATGCCTAAAGGCCTTAAGGAATTGGCGGAAGAGTATTGGGATATTTCTCTTTTGCTTAAGGAGCATCATGGACTTGACGGAAAAACATACGTGGTTAAAATGCAAAGCAAATGCGGACAAACAGATCCATTATTCTTTCCAGCGGGTGAACTTGAAAACTCCAAGCAAGAAAAAAGAATAATTGAGGAGCTTGCTAATAGAGGAGGTTTTGGGAGCGACATGTTTGAACCACTTAAAGAATTCGTTAAATTTAAAAAAATACTTGGCGAGACTTCAGAAGACGATGGAAGTTATAAACGTTACTTCTTAGGGCAGGCTGAGACAGTAGGGGGGGAAGAAAGCATGAAAATGTATGAGAGAGTGGTTGAACACGTAATGGATAACAAGACTGTGTTCCCAACTAAAACTAGTAATAACTACTGCGAGGGCTACAGTAAAGGTCAAATTTTAGATGATGAAAAGTCGCTTAGAAAGTATAAATGCCAGACGGTTGCAATTGTAGCTGCGCACCTCAATGATATATATAGATTTAGAAATACAAAGGTTATGAACGCTCTTCTGTTAAAACTTGAGAGTAAAGGTCTTGTATTTACTAACACCGATGAAACCAGAAAACAGGTAACGTTGGGTGGAAAGGTTCAAAAATGTTATGTTTTCAAAATTGATTTTGAGCCTCCAGTTGAATCGGGCGATAGCAATGTCTAAGAAGAATATTAAATCCCTAAAAACCATAGGGGGTAAGGTCCGAATACTTGAGCCTCTAATAAAAATAATTACACATGAACTGCGCACCTCTGGTATTGCCGGTTTTATGGACTTATTTGGAGGCGGCAATAAGTTCATACCACAACTAAATCAGTATCTAACACCGGAACGTGTATACAATGAATTAGATCTTGGAATTGCGAATCTATGGGAATGTACCAAAGACTACGCCGCCATAATGGAGGTAATTAATTTAACTTGTAAAATACAGGGAAGCATAAATTCTCAGAAGACATTCAATATGGCTAATATTAAGAGGCGTCTACCCGAAACCTCAAAGTTGGAGTCAGCGGCACTTACAATTATAGTTGCTGAATATAGTCGTGCTGGGGATAGAAAAACATTTTTTTCGAGTAATGCCGACAATGGCATTACTCGAAAAAGTCTGGAGAAATATTTGCCTCTAGTTCCTATTATGCGTGAGGTCACTGTTGCCAACAAAAGTTACGAGTATTATTTTGAAAATTACACGGACAGAAGTGACATGATGGTTTTACTCGACCCTCCATATGTTGACTCTGATATTTATCTTGACGGATTCACAAGAAAAGATCATGAGGTGATGGTTGGAAATATTATTACGAATACGAAAATGAAGGTTTTACTCTGCGGAACTGATAATGACATCTACGACAAGCACTTAACGGCAGAAAGAGGATGGTATAAGTACTGTCTTGGTGATATATCTAAGCATAGCAGCCCCAAAAAAGGTGAGAAACAAACTGAATATATTTGGACAGATTTTTCAATTCCTTATTATCTACTACCCAAGCAACATTCTTATTTGTAGCAGCGCATCCTGTGATGTTGTTCTATTGGTCATCTGGAAAATGATAAGACTACAGTGAATTGAAGCCTCATGAGACATTTTGTTTCCTGAGGCTTCAATCAGTTCAATAACAAAGCAACTTAACGGCTAAGTATCCTACAGTTTACTAACCTCGTATTTTTAAAAAATTACTTGCTAAATTCCTGCTTAAAGGAACACTCCCTCAAAACTGATTTTCCTATGTCTTGTTGCACCTTTTTGGTTTGTTATGGTTTCTCTAGTGGCATTTTGACGTTTGCGTTATGTGCCTTTTGTTTTCGCCAAACATGTGTTCTTGTAGTGTGCTCTCTCCTTTATATTACGTTTGTCTTTCAGGGGCTTACAGGGCTGTTTAGGGGGCTTACAGGGGGGATTAATATAATTGGTAGTAAATCTCTTTATGTTATGGGATTATATTGGATTTTTTTTTGTAAAACTTGCTTTTCAGTGTCGGTTCAAGTTATTGTAAAAAATGTCTAAAAGTTAAAATGTGGAATTATTTAATAGTCCTGTTTTCAGTGCATTAAAGCGCACTAGCCTTAGCAATCATAGACTTAACGTAGGATTCTATTTACCTCAAAATTTGAGAAAACACAAGATTGCCAGAGAAAACAAACGATAATAGGGTGGCTTAGAGGAAAAAAATATTTTTTCATGAGCTACATACCTCTCAATGTACTTCTTATGAGCACTAAAAAACTTATGCATTCTTTTTGTAGCAGTGGAGGAACAAACTTAAAAATCCATAAAGTGTATTACCTCTCGGGGTAGTACACTTTTTATTTTAGAATACTAATTTCCTTTGGGAAAGAGAATCTAAATAAAAGCAATAGAAGGAGGAAAGAATGTTACCTGTAATGTATAGTGATTTGACCATTGGAGTGGAGATTGAATTTACTCGATTGTCTCGAAAAGAGGCAGCGGATGTAGTAGCTAAGTTTTTTAGCACTACTATGGTGTTAATACAAGAATATTGTGACAGCTACGAAATAAGTGACACAATGAATCGTATATGGAGAATTAAGCGTGATGCATCTATAAGGCCAGAAATGCTAGGAGCCGGGGTACTAAAGGAGGGGGAAGATGATTTTAAATGTGAACTGATATCTCCAATTCTCCAATATAGAGATATAACATTACTACAAGAATTGATTGTGTGTTTAGTGGAAAACGGTGCAGGTACAAACGAAAGCACAGGTTTACATATTCATATTGGAGCGGAGCGATTCACTCCAAACAGTTTGAGAGTTCTATGCAACATATTGTATGCCAAGCAGTTATTACTGAATAAGTCAGTGCAAATAACTAAGTTTCGAAAAAAGTATTGCAGAAACCTGCCAGAGAATTTCATAATTCTTCTCAATAAGCATAAACCAAAAACATTCGAGCAATTTGCTGATATATGGTATAGGGGGGAAGGCGCATGGATTTATAACAGGGGGAAACGGTATCACGTAACTCGGTACAGGATTCTCAATTTACATCCCCTTCTTGGGGGAAGCCAAAAAACAATTGAATATCGTCTTTTTAATGGAAGCCTTGACCCTATTGCTATCAAATCCTATATTCAGCTTTCTCTATTAATTACAGCACAGGCGTTAAATCAAAAGAAAGCCACTAGCCGGATCTCTACTCAAGAAACAGGTAATGATAAGTATGCTCTGCGAGTCTGGTTGTTAAAACTTGGGGGAATTGGAGTTGAGTTTAAGTCTATGCGGCACTATTTAATAGGGCATTTGAATGGTAATGCTGCATGGCGTACTCCACCTGTAATAAATCACATTATATCTGAAACTATTTGAGGCGGGGAACACGAACCTATACGGTCAAAAAATCTGGTAGTGTTATAAAGCAATGATACTCAAGAAATATTCTAATCACTTAGCGAAACAAAAATACTTTTTCCACCATGTTCTACAGCGCGATCATATATAGTAGGGAGAGGTATGTGGACAATGATAATTAAAGGGAAATAAGAACAGGAAGCAGAGGAAATAACAACAGCAATGGTAATACCTGCTAGACAGAGAGGCTTTTCTTGAGAATTATGTAGCTGGCCAACCCAGTCATCCAGTCAACCCGCTCATTGAGTCAACCCAGTCAACCAACCCAAAAGTATTATTTCATGGAGCTAAGTAAGTATAGAACCATTATCTGTACAAAGGAAGTGACTCTACAAATGATTTATCTTGATTTTAAGGATAATGGATTTAAACGAGCAGTGATGAATGCCTTGAAGGTGGCAGAGAACAGCTTAACCCAACAAGACATTTCTAAAATTTCGGGAATAGTTGTGAGTACTTCTTCGGAACAAGCACTTCCTATTCCTTGGTTACTGGAGGGGTCATCATTTGGAATGCGTAAGCCTAATCTGTATTTTAATGTAGCCGACTCGGAAAATTGCTTATGGGAAGAAGATCTAAAACTGTTCAAACATATCTCATCGCTTTATTTATTTGTTAGAGTAGGAGATCTCGGTTATCTTAGGCATTTTACTGAATTACGAGATTTCTATGTAGCTAAAGGAAGCACTACCTTAGATTGGTCATTTTTAGAGGAAACAAAGCAATTGACTTATTTGTTACTCCAAGAGGTTTCATTAAAAGACCTTGAAATGCTACGGAGACTGGCAGAGTCCCAGGATGAAGAAATTTCCACAAGTAAAAAGACGATTTTTAGACGCTCGGGATTGACATGTCTTCGCTTAGCGTACTGCAATATAGAAGATGTTTCTCCTTTAGCGTCTTGTAGGTGGTTAACGGAACTAGATCTGTCGAATAATAATATCAGTGATTTCAGTTCGTTATTGGGGTTACAACATCTCTATAGTCTTACTCTAAGGTATAACAGTTTATCTGACTTGTCTTTTATTACAAAAGATTGTCCAAGTATTTCTTATTTGAACTTACGTCATAACAACATTAAGGATATCTCCCCCTTGGTTTATATGGTAGGAGTATACAAGCTATATCTTGGGTATAATCCGATAATTGACTTCAAGGTTTTAGATCAGTTGAAGATACGTAATCATGATGTGGAAAGCTATAGTGGCCGGAGAAGAACATAGTGTGATGGTTTAAGGCTGGTACTGTAACATATTCGCTTGTACTTCTACATAAAAATTCAGTCCTTCAAAGACACCTCTGCATTTCTGGGGTGTCTTTCTATTTAGAGTGTTACGTACTTAAAGTTTAGACAATGGACTTAATGAGTCCATTACCATTAATATCAAACATTTGAAAAGCGGTTCCAACCATGTCTTTGTCTGAACCAAACAGTGGTTTTGTTTTGTCATGTATTCCACTTATTCTAGTCACATGATCCATTTGTTCCTGCATGAATTGAGAGTTGCACAAAACAGCTACTTGTTTACTGTATTTTGTCAGCTCCTGTTGAAATACCACTGCTCTGTCTGAAACCTCAGGTGAATAAACCACCGGCTCACCATCAGAAGCCATCATATCCCGGTGATCTACAATAATGTTTAACTCATCTTTCCCGTAAGCTGAGCATATTCCCATTAACTTTGTGCACATATAATCCACATCTGGCCCCGTTAGTAGACCAGTCACTTGAAAGGCTAATACTTTCTTTTCGGGGTCAAGTTGATACTTGAAACGCTTAAGAAACGGAATAGTGAAATCCTTCTTTAAATATGTAGCCCCTGCAGAGAATCGTTCATCTGAAAATATGTAACGCAACGAAACATTAAGAGCTTTAGCTATTCGTTGCATACTATCTAATGTAACATTACGTTTTCCCCGCTCTACGCCACTTATATAAGTACGATCTAAACCAGAACGAAAGCTCAGTGCATCTTGTGACATGCCACTCCGCGCCCGAAGCTCTTTCACTCTTTTACCAAACTCAACTTGAATATCCAACACGATCCCCCCAGTGATAGCAGCTTAAATGTTTTGTCGGTATTTAGTAGATGTGACTCATAGTCTATAGAAATAATCATTGGGCTAGAGTATGCTATGTTCGAGTAGTATAATTACCCAATTATAATACACGTATTATAGTACGTAATCAATAGCGTGCAATGAACACTAAGGTCTTGATAATACTTGACCTGTGTTTTTCACGGGAAATAAGGGGTGAAAGAAACAGCTTAATTAACTAAATTAGAGGAGAGAATAGAATGAGAAAGTACTTCAGTTTATTATTATCTATTGCACTTTTAATTGGTGTTGTACCAATGGTTCATGCTGAGGAAGTGCCTGCTTTTGCGATTCAACCTGAATATGATGGAGCGCAGGTCTTTAGTGATAACGGATTAGCATTTGTTGAAAAAGGAAGCAAATGGGGAGTCATAGATACCCATGGTAATGAAGTGGTTCTGCCTAAGTACGATACTCCTCCACATGACGATGAATGGGGTATCGCTGCCGATCCTTATTTTTTCCAAAATGGAATGGCTAGAGTTTACTTGAATGAGAAGTGGGGATTTATTGATAGTACTGGAAAAGAGGTTATTGAACCCAAGTACAATGATGCTGGGACTACCTTTAATGATGGCCTCGTAGCAGTACTGGGTGATGAAGGCTGGGGATATATAAATAAAGCTGGACAAGTTGTAGTTCCCCTACAATATTCACAAGCTTCTGCGTTTAACGATGGAGTAGCTGTTGTCACTGAAAGATTAGAGGATGGGGGTTCTTCGGGACTTATTCTCATTGATACAACAGGGAAGATCATTGCAGCAACGGACTATAATTATAATTATGATATCGAACCAAATGATAATTTGTTCGATGAAGGGTTGTTATGGGCATTTGAGTTCATTCCGGATGGTTCGGATAATTATCCATATGGCCAAGATAAGTATGGTGCCATCGACCGTGCCGGAAATGTAGTTGTAGAGTTTAAATATGACGAGCCTACGCAAGAATTAGATATAGAGCATGATAACAGAGCCTACAACTTTCAAGATGGATACGCTATCGTTGGACAAAATCAAGAAAGGGTCATAATTAATCTGACAGGAGAAGTTGTTGCGAGTTTAGAGCAATTTAACGGTATAAAGGATTTATATATTTCGGACTTTTATGAAGGAATGGCGAATTTCATACTTCTGGATGGAGACGAAGACTGGGAATCATGGAAGTCTGGTTATATCAATGTTAATGGTGAAGTTGTTATCCCTCCGCAATTTACCCAATATGGAGGCAACTTCTCTGAAGGGTTAGCCGCAGTTCGGCAGAATAACAAATACGGCTTTATTGATAAGTCTGGAGATTTTGTAGTAGCCGCTCTCTATGATCAAGTTTCTGAATTCCATGAAGGTATTGCCTTAGTTAAAAGTGGCGAAAAGTATGGTTTTATTAATAAGACTGGTGAAGAGATCGTAGCTCCTCAATATGACCAGGCTCTATATATTTCCAATCTTATAGATGGTTCCTCTAACGGTTACTTTTTCAATAATGTTGCTGCTGTTGAACGTAATGGTAAATGGGGATTTATTGATACTACTGGTACAGAAGTAGTGAAACTGCAATATGATCAAGTGAATGCATTTAATTCAGGGTTTGCTGCAGCTTCTTTAAATGGTAAATGGGGTTATATTAGCTATCCCTCTGCTCCAGCAATCGGTGCACCTGCTCTCTTGGCACCTATATCTGCAGAACCGGGAACTCAAGAAAATTCTACGGTTATAACCGCAGTATATGAATATCCAGAGCACCTTCTTCAATTAATTGTAACGGATGCGCCAATTGCAATTCCATATTTGGAAACAGACAAAGTTCCTTCAAATGCTATTACTTTGGAAAGTAACGGGGTAGCAGGAAGCAGGGCAGGTGAATTAAACGCAGTTTCTGCAGGACAAACTGTGGGTGTATATGAGACAGACAATACTGGTAAGATTTATCGTTTCAGTTCACACTTACTTGTGACTACTGATATTAAGGCAGGAGTACCTGCTCCATCTCTAAGTCTAACTGCTGCACCAGGTACAGCTACGGGTTCAGTTGCAGTGTCAGTTAGTACTTATAACGAATTAAATTATTTGTCTTTGAGAGTATCAACTGTTTCCATACCTACACCTTATAAAGGGAGCATAGCTCCTAGAGGCGTAGGGGTAATTAGTCCGTATATCTCTGGAAAAGACATACAAGGTTTATCCGCCGGGAATTATGTTGGCATCTATGAAGTGAACTCAGAAGGGAAAGTAGAAGGGTTCGCTCAGGTCCAAATCAAAGCATCGGATTTCAAGACATCAACAGGCAACACAGGGAATGATGGAGGTTCAGGTGGCGGAGGTGGAGGAAGCGTGCCTGTAGCCACACCGGCATCTACTTCAACTCCAGTTCCAATTAGCAGTAGTTCTTCGCTAAATATTGCAGCGGATTGGGTAACCAATGAACTTAAAGATTCCACTAAGTCCACATTAACCATTGACTTAGACACACTTAAGGCAGATGCAGATCATAAGAAATCGGTCGTTCTTTCGGTAGAAGCCATTAAACTTATAAAAGCTGCTGGGAAATCTATCACACTTAAAAGTGAAGGTGTGGAATGGAGCATTCCACTGAGTGGACTTCAGGCCATTGCTGATCTTACTTTAACGATAGGTCAAAAGGCAAGTATTAATGCTCCGACACAAACTGTTGGTAAAGTACTGTATAGTTTTAATGCTAGTTCCGAGGGAAAAGAGTTTACGGTTATTGGAGCCACGGCGACAATTAAGTTACCAGTACCAGCCGATGTGAAGGATGCAGAAAAATTGGCTGTCTATAAGCACGGTTTGGATGGGAACTGGTCATATGCTGGAGGACGCATTGCTTCAGGATCACTCACATTTAAAACAGATGCATTCGGAGAATATTTGGTTGTTGAGTCTACTAAGACTTTTGCTGATATAGCTGGCCATTGGTCACAACGTACTGTGGAAATTTTAGCTGCAAGGCAAATTGCCACAGGGGTAAGTGAGGAACAATTCGCACCTAATCAGCCGATAACCCGTGCTGAGTTTGCTGCACTGCTTGTACGTGTGCTGAAATTAGATGCAAGCAACGCCACCTTCAATGATGTATCTAGCAGCGCGTGGTATGCGGGGGAGGTAAGTGCAGCAGCAACAGCCGGTATTATTGAGGGGAATGCTGGAGCGTTCAGACCTAAGGATGCTGTAACCAGACAAGAAGCTGCTCTTATGTTAACAAGAGCATATGAGAAGATAAGTGCTAGCCATAATGTAGAGGGGCAGAATGCCTTTACTGATAACACTGCGATAAGTGCTTGGGCTAGTGAAGGGGTCTCTAAGGTAACTAATTTAGGAATAATGCAAGGCATGCCTGATGGGGCCTTTCATCCCTTAAACAAAACCACACGTGCTGAAAGCCTTACTACATTATTACGTTTATCGGACTTGTTGAAGCTGTAAGCTTCTAGAGAGAAAACCAAAATACACCTGCTCAATTGCGCTGGTCTCTTAGAGGCTCGCAACTGGTCAGGTGTATATTTAATTTATCTACTTATACTGGGGGTCTTCTGTCTTTCCATTCGTCAATTTCCCGAGGATCAACTTCGAGTATCTCGCAGATATGTAAAGCAATGTTAACCGCTGGCGTTGTAATCCCATATTCAATATTTTGATAATGCTTCAAAGAAACGTTTAGTAATCGGCTTAATTTCTCTTGAGTATAGTTTTTATCAGTTCTGGCATCGCTGAGCTTCAATGGGAAACACTCCTTGCCCTTTTCCCTAATCGTAGACAATACGTGAACTTTTGATAACAAATTATAATTGGCGTACTATAATACACGAAGTATAGGTGGTATTTTGGCTTTTACCTTGAGATATTAATTTGTGAAGATGATTAATGAACTATGATTGCAAAGTTACTAAATTTCTGGAGTTATGAATGTCAGTGATGATGGGTTAATGGTCTAATGAACACCAACTTGTAATATGTAGCATAGAGGTGGAGAGTGTGTTTTATTTCTATCAGAGTGCTGGTGTTTAAGTATTGTAATCATACTTTCCGGTATTTCTTACAGCTGTTGTTTCGTCTGCATGCTTAAAGAAGCTGCTAGTTTGCAAGTGGCCAAACGGCTAAGTGGATTTTCTTTCTTGCTCATAGTTCAATGTTTTTAGGGACTTTGTGCTATAGCATTTATCTAAAAATTCGCTAGGCACTGAAAACAAGACATCAACTTAAAAAAGACAGTATAGCACTCCCCGCTGAGTCTATACTGTTTTTCTTTTTATAAGTGTATAAATTCTTTTAGTCTTCACGAACATTTATTTAATTTACACAGTAGATTCGGGATCAACAACATAGATGGACACCTTTAATTTCAAATGTTATGGGGTTTTAAGTTAGACATTATTATGTAATTTAGTACAAATTCAGAAAGGGGTAGTTTTGTTGAAGATTCTCAATGATCTGCAAAGGCACTACGCACGGTATTTTGAGCTGGTCTTTTCCGATCAAGTGAACAATCAAGTGAGGATGTTGATTTCGCAGAAATATAACGCACTTCGAACTATTGAGTTTTTTATGTTTGAAGACTTTTTGCAAACACTTCCTGATTCTGCTCAGCAATGTATTAAGCATTACTGTTCAAACGGCAAATGCCTTATTACAACTGCAGCCTTCCTCAGGTTGGATGTAATTGAACTTAAAACAATTCTTTCTGAGGTTGAGATGGAAATGGAAGCATTCCTGGGTGCTAAAACAATTAACAACATTGAGTTGGCTAGGAATGAAAAGGATGTATCTGAAGCATTGGCGCACTTTAAGTCAAATGTTCTAAAATATCAAGTTAGTAAGATGCTCAAAAGACCTTATTGAACGTGAGTACGTTATGTACCAACTTTTCTATTAGGTAGCCCCCGGAGTTAGGGTGTCGCTTTAAAGGAACACTATCCGATAAATCGGACTAATGGATTGTATTTGGGCCTTGCGTATAGGTCAAAACTCTTGAGTTTTGGCCCCCTCCTTAGATAGCGAAAAGCAGACGGTATAATGCGGGTTTAGCGGGTGTCATAACTGGGGGTCATAAATCAAATTAGGCGGTGGGGGTAAATGGGCAAAATTATCGGATACTGCAGGGTCTCTACAAGAACACAACTGGATGGTAATAGCTTGGAGCAACAGAGCCTGGAGATTAGGAGCAGGTACAATAACGCATTTATCATCGAGGAGCAGTATAGCGGGGCAAAAGATGATAGGCCTAAATTTAACCTCGTAATTACTGGATTAAATGCCGGGGATATTTTAGTGGTCACCAAGCTTGATCGATTCTGTAGAACTGTAAGAGAGGGATTGCGGTATGTTGAGGAATTGCATAGCAGAGGGGTAATAATCCACATTTTGAACATGGGTCTTGTTGAGGACACACCAGTCGGGAAAATGCTATTAACCAATCTTTTCGCATTTGCAGAATTCGAAAGGTCGATGATTATTGAGAGAACACAGGCTGGTAAAGCGATAGCTAGGCAAAAGGAGGGGTTCCGTGAAGGAAGGCCCCCAAAATTCACTAAGAGACAAATAGATCATGCTATTGAGATGTTACAAACTCGCACAATGAAAGAAGTTGTTGATATAACTAGGATTAGTGAAAGTACATTAAAGAGAGAACTTCGGCGTAGGAAAAATTCACATGAGTAAAAACGGCTAAATTTTATCCTTAAAATATTCCTACGACGAGCCAAAAAAAAAGGGGGGGACAGTTATTAAAATTGAGAATTACGTGTTCGCATCTAGAACTTGTTAAGTCAAACTCTATCAAAAGTCTTTATAGCTCTTAATTTATAATTAATATGTCTATTATAATCTTCGCTCAGTTTATTGCTTGCATTATATTGACAACTATTGTATATTACTTCATTTACCCCTGTTACATCCAGAATAACTGCTTGACTCATTCCTTGAAGTATCATGTTAATTATTGCAAACTTCGAAAGACCTGTTGCAGTAAATGGATTTTTGCTTTGTCCTTCTAATCCTTCTAATTGGGATTTTGAATAGTATGAGTCTCGCGCTTTATCAAGCAAACCTGTAATCAAAGATGATGCTACTGGAGTGGAGTTTACTGTTAAAAATAAATTTCTATTCTTGGTAACGTTTTTAATTCTATGATTATAGTACTTCTTAAAATCCAGAAACAAGGAATATGGGAGTTCTAATTTTATTTCACCTTGTGTAGAATTATTACGTTTTACCTTAAGAATACGCTTTTCAATGTCAAAATCATCAATCAAAAATTGAGACACTCTGTTAAACTTAAAGCCGTACAATAGGATTAGTTTAATTATTAACTTTGGTTGTAAAGAAGAATTTTTTTCTGAAGTAGACTCAAGGATATTGCATAAATGTTCAAATTGGTCCTCTTCAATAGGAGGGTTTGTTTCTCTATCCTGCAAAAATCGGCCCTGTATCTCAAGACTTTTTTCGATTTCATGACTTAGCTTAGAGAAAGGCTGAATATTTTTTAAATTTTGATTTGGATATTTTTCGTTGAGTGTTTCCTCAAACAATCGGTTAAGAGCTATAAGAAAATCATCAATTGCGCTTTTACTTCTCACATTATTGTTATTTAAGACATAATACTCGCAACTCTTGATAACATCGTTACGTGTGAACTCATGCTTAAATAAAGCCTCAATATTGAGAGCATGTTTCTTTTGAGTGAGTATGTAGGGGAGCAAATAGTCTCGAAGTTTGGGTAAATATTGATGTTTTTCGTGGGGAGTGAGATTACTCCCGAAATAAAGTAACATACTTTCCAGTTCTATGTTCAAGTTTGTCCTCCTTAATAACGTTGCAAAACTATCGAATTGAATTGAGTGCTAAAGAAAACCTCTTCTACAAGAAAAGGTTTCTTTATCACATCTACAAATTAAGCACCGACACGTTTCTTAAATACATCTAGCCATGACTTTAACTTCTCCATATCTGCCTTTAACTCATCGGGTTCGGGAAGCATAATAGGAGTTTCATTAGCTTGAGAGTGCTCATATGTTGAATATTTTGTCATGTAATCCTCGATCATTTGACAATCTTCGGCAGAAATATGTGCTAACTTATGTATTTTTCCTAGAGTATTGACAGATCTTCTGAATCGCTGAACAACGTCACTTAATAGGTCATTTTCTACAATACGCTCTATTAATACCCTAAAGTCACTACATAAACCTTTAGCAATCAAATCATATTCAGTGCGTCCTTGTTCCTGGAGAATTCTACTTGCTTTAGGAAGTCTTTCTGTTAGGAGTTGATTAAGAGCTCTATCCGGCCTTTTGGCAAAGATTGGTGTTTCACCAGGTTCCCCACTTCCCCAACTTTCAGATCTAAGCCATGTAACATCATACTCAACATCTGACTCTTTGGCGGCTTGTTCCAATAGTGTCAGAAAAGAGAGTCTATGTGTAAATACAATGACTTGTCTAGTAGTACTGAGCTTAGCTATTCTTTTAACAGTTGCTTCCTCAAACACTTGATCTAGAGAAGAGATAGGATCATCAAAGATAAAAGGAGCGCTATCTAAGCCTCCTTCTACATCCGCAAGAAACCCAGCTAAAGACACTATTCGAAATTCACCTTCACTTAGTACATCAGCAGCTCTTACGGATGGTGGACATTCTTTTAGTCTAATTTGGTGATAAATTTGCCCTTTTTGTGCTCTGGTTTTTATCAGTTCAACATTTATTCTTATGCCACCAAGTTCTTTTAATTCATTTTGAAATCTCTTAACGTATTCAGTTGTAATCAGTTGGTCTGTCAACGAGGACTTTTTTGAAGATAATGCCTGAGTTTTTGTTAAGGTGATAGCTTGTTCATATTTATTTATCTTTTTTAGTTTCTCGATGTTATCAGCGATACTAGCTTTATTTAGATGCAGCCATTTGCGAGCTTCGAGAGAAGTTACATAGTTTTTTATAACGTCTTTGTTGTCAGCCTTCGATAATTCACTGTAAGTAACAGCTTGTTCATCATTTGCTAAAACGGATTCATTTAGACTGAATATGATATCTTCGGATGGTAGGCATGTGACTTCATCAATTGAGTTAGCGCTAAACAAACTCTTTTTTCGTAATTGTAGAACAGTGCAGAAATCTATCACCCCTTGTTTATCAAGTTCAGACATTGCTCCAATAGAATTGAAATACAATTCTAACGTCTCGAGAGTTGGTATATCCATTACTTTTTTCAATAATGTTGCAAGATGATCTTCTGCTTCTTTTGCTTGAGTATTCAAGGCAGCCTTAACATAATTCTCAAATGAAGTTATTCTTTCTCTAGCTGGTGATGTTAAGGGTTGCTGACATAAAACACAGTGAGCATCTTCTGAAACATTTGGAAAACTCTCATTTGGATAAGCATGCTTCTCAGAAAATATTCTTGCTTGTTCCCAAAGTAATTTCCAGCTTTCGGAGTGTACTCCTTGTAAGGGGAGATTTTCAAAAATAGCATTAGCATCTTTTTCTGCTGCATGCTTTTTCCGTTCACAATCTACTTTTGCATTAATGATATCTAAGCAGGCCTCAACATCAAGAGATTTTTTAACACCATCCAACAAATTATGTAAACTTTTAATCCTGCTAGAAACTTGTTTGAATTGTTGTGCTTTTGCTAATGGGACAGGTTCATTTAATTGCCTTCTTTTTTGATTCAATTTTTCTTCATCTTCAATTGCCCATTCACAACTGGTTTCAACTTCTTGAGCCAAAGTTGATTTACTGATTCCTCTTAGCCACAATATAGAGTTTGTATTTGAATAATCAATCGGGTACTTGAATTCCAAAAGAGATATTTTTTCTAACTCTTCTTTAAGAAGCTTGCTCACTTCCTGACATGTATTTGTTAATTTGCTAAAAAACTGAAGAAGCCAGGGTTCGTAAGCCACTTCATTCTCATCATTAACGTATATATTGGCACAATTAGTATCATACAATTGCAAATTCCTAAGTTCATCTATAACTCCCATAGCAGGATTCCAAAGTAGTTCACTCTTTTCTTCGTTTCTAGATATAGTGATGCTACATTCTTGAGAGTGTTGTTCTTTACTGTATACATTGCCCATTAGTACACCAGGTTTTTTTGATCCAGAGATATGTTTTAATAAACGCACATAACTTGATTTTCCAGAACCATTTTGGCCGTATATTATGGTTAAATGCTTATTTAATTTTAATGGGTTTTTTGGAGAGAGAGCACTAATACCCTTGATGCTATTAATACTTTCAAGTCTTAAATTAGCTGGCTCATCTTTAACTGATAAACTACCTGATGAAATTCGAGAGTAGTTTTTTTCAGATATTGATATTTGTGCTTCTTTTTTGCATAATTCTGTAAGGTCTTGATAGTCTTCAGCGGTTAGTGAATCGTTATTAAGATGACGATAAGCAGCATCTTGTAACCAGAGTGGACGCTGTCCTAACCACTGCTCAACGTCTCTAAAAACCTGACTCATGTATGTTCCTCCTATGAGAAAAATTTGGGAATATACTCCAAGTATATCATGCTTGTACTATACAGTCTTATTATGTTGGTGTGGTGGCAGAACCACAATGTACTAAGTGATTGCTAGATATTCGGTTGTACCTAATCTGAAGATATATTCTGTCATCAATTATGGAGACACTATGTTTAGATATTTAGATGTTTTTGAGAGCGGACTTTTAATCTCAGGATAAAAATATCTAAGATAGAGTATTCCCTTTTAAGAGAATATTCCTTGAATATCTTGTTGGCTATATTTTCTTTACAAAACTTATTTTCAGCAAAAATTGACTTTTGTCTACAGAATGTTCTTATTTAATGGCAGGTATTGGTTCTTAAGGACCAGAATATGGATGGAGAAATAGTGATAAAGAAAAACCATGGAGGGTGAAGAATGTATAACACAAAACGAGCCATATTTATTGACTTTAAAGAGCTAAAGGAATTTGCAGGTGTAAGTCATGAGAAGCGGATTGTTGATGCTTATCTGGACAAAGACAAAGATCGCATTGTAATTGAGATCGAAGCTGGAAGAAGACTTCGTGATGCATCGGAAGAACTTATCATTGATCGCACCACTAATCAAGTATTAAAGCACTATACAGAAGGTAAACCGATTAATCAAGATCGTCAAAGAGAACTCCGTGAACTCCATGGACGAGTTGTGGGAAAGGAATTGGAGAGGTTTTGAATATATAAAGGTCAAAAGGTTCAGTGCTCATTTAGTCCGTTGTTGTGTACCTAGTTTTTTGAACGGGTGTTGTTTGAAAATTAAATTAATATGATTGTGCTGCTGGAGGAAACATGAATGGATATTAACTATAATTTTACGTTCCAGCCTGTCGGACAAGGGTTGTTCTACACCGGAAGAGTTGGAGACAAGAATTTTGTATATGACTGTGGATCGAATAATAAATTTCAGTTGGAAAAGTGTATTAGTAATTATGGTGAAATTAATGGTGCTGTCAATTGTATAGACTTGTTGATTATTTCTCATTTTCATGAGGATCACGTGAGCGGGTTAAAACAATTACTTGACCAAGTAACTGTGGATACAGTGGTTCTTCCATACATAGGGGATGTTGAAAAGGTATATTTGTTAGCCAGAGGAGGGTATGGCGATACTACGTCTACGTTTGATTTGTTATTCGATCCAGTTCGTTATTTTTTAGGAGGCAAAAAGCCTAAAGCTAGACGTGTTATATTTATTGCTCCTGGTCGGGCAAACGGTCCAGATGACATTGAAGTAGTAGTTCCAAATGACAATAATCCTTCAATTGATACCAATCAAATGGAAGAGGACAAGGAAGTAAAAGCAACTTTAAAACAGGATCTGTTTTATGATGAATGTTTTGAGCGTGATAAGTTAGCAGTATTTAAGCATAATAAACCACTAATACTATCATCTATATGGATATTCAAATTCTTTAATATTAAAGTTAGCTCTGATGCACTAAAAAAGTTTCAAAGAGAGTTGAAGCTAATATTAGATTTTTCGGATAAGACTTTGCTAAAAAGACAGTTGAAAGAACCTAGAGTTAGAAAAATAATAGCTACATGTTATGAAGAATCTCTTAATAAAAGAAGAGGTGATTTTAACGATACATCACTTGTATTATTCCATGCTCCATTAAAACAATATAATAAGACAGGTATAATGAGTGTAGTAAGAGACTTTAGGCTGCTTAATATACAGAGAATTGATCATAGGGATAGGACTATTAATGATGCAATAGGGCAACTCTTACTCGGGGATATTAAACTAAGTGAAACTAATTATTCACAATTCACAAGACATTTTCAATATGAGTTGCAAGAGATTCTCTTTATCCTACTTCCACATCACGGGTCTAAACATAATTGGAATAGAGCATTGCTTAAGGACTGTGTTAATGCAGAAACTTTCATCTCTTCTTCAGGCTTTTCGAATACTTATGGACATCCAAGTATCGACGTTGTTGATGACATAATTACATGCCAACAGGAGTTTATTGGTGGAAGTGAATTTGTGGAAATATGGGTGAGCGGGTGGACATCTCAAAATTAGTAAAAGAAGAAACCTATCAGTAAGGTAAAGAGATTGTTATAAAACTTATTTATGCTTTCATTTAGTATCTTCCATCGACATGAAATTATGAGTACCTCAAGGCAGGGTCAATATGACTCTGCCTTTTTCATGTGCGCCCAGCATGGGCGTTATCTTTAGAGTGAATGTCCCGAACGGGGGCTGGCGAGCGCCTACCGTTAGCCAAGGGCAAGGGTGTCCACGGTGAGGTGGAATCTGAAGGAAGCCAGAGGCAAAAGCACTGGCCAAGGTACACGAACTGGATTTGAGGCTGTGTCAGTCGGATGAGTCACCCATACATGACGAAATCCAAAGCCGCTAAGGGCTGACGCGGTAAACTCCAGTGGTCGCGGGCGGAAAGATGACGTTCTTATCTGGGGAGACCTGCTAGACAAGCAAGGAAAAAAACTTGTAACCGTAGTCGAGAGGCTACGCTGAACTGGCAGGAATCAGCAGAGGCCATAGTACGTAAGCTGTTGCAACAGCTTACGGAAGGGCTGAACCGAAAGGAGGGAGGAAACCGATGCGTTCGTATGAAGAGCAAAGACAGCCGAATATCTCACAAGAGAGCTACCAGCAAAGAGAAGCGGTGAAGCCGTCAGGGTATGCTGGAGCGCAGAGTTCTTCGTCGGCACAAGTCGCCCCTTCCTAATAACTTGCTGGGTCGAATGCTCGAAGGAAGTAACCTTCGACTCGCCTACAAACGGGTGGTCCAAAACGGAGGAGCTCCCGGTGTGGACCATGTAACGGTAGCGAATCTACAAGTGTACTTAAAGACACATTGGGAATCGGTGAAAGCCGAACTACTAGCAGGAACCTACAGACCTGCGCCAGTCAAACGGGTGAAAATTCCCAAACCTGGAGGCGGTGTAACGCTGCTAGGCATTCCGACCGTCATGGATCGCTTTCTCCAGCAAGCCCTTCTACAAGTGATGAACCAGATCTTTGAAGCACAATTCTCGTGGTATAGCTACGGTTCCCCGGCTGGGAAAGAGTGCGCATGACGCAGTGAAACAAGCCCAAAGATCTATCCAAAGTGGCCTGAGATGGGTCGTGGACTTGGATCTGGAGAATTTCTTTGACCAGGTAAATCACGACATGGCAAGAGCGGCGCGGAAAGTGACGGACAAACGTGTGTTGACACTCATTCGAGCCTACTTAAACGCCGGAGCCATGGTAGATGGAAAGTTGGAGTGCAGCCAAGATGGAACGCCACAAGGCGGTCCCCTCAGTCCGCTTTTAGCAAACATTTTACTGGATGATCTGGATAAGGAATTGACCGGACGCGGCATGCGATTCGTCCGCTATGCGGACGATTGTAATATCTTTGTCTTTGTGGCGAGTAAACGAGCGGGAGAACGAGTCATGGAATCGGTTAGTCGATATTTAGAAGGAAAGCTAAAACTGAAAGTGAACCGGGAGAAAAGTGCAGTAGCAAGGCCTTGGCACCGGAAGTTCTTAGGATTCAGCTTCCTGAGCCAGAAACAGGCGGGGATCCTAATCGCACCGAAGAGTCTCCAAGCATGTAAAGAGAGAATTCGAGAGTTAACGAACCGGACCTGTTCCCATCTCAATGGAAGAACGAATCAGCCGATTAGATCAATATCTGATGGGCTGGCTTGGCTACTTCCGTCTCGCCACGGCGAAGACACACCTCCAGAAACTGGATCAGTGGATTCGGAGAAGACTCCGAATGTGTTTGTGGAAGCAATGGAAACGAGTGCGTACACGAATCCGTGAACTCCGGGCACTTGAGGTACCGAGTGGGCAGGTTTGGCGATGGCTAACTCGCGGCACGGAGCATGGAAAATGTCCCGGAACACAAATAGTACCCTTCCGACTTCCTACTGGGAAGCGAAAGGGCTGAAAAGTTTGCTTTCACGTTATCTGGAGCTTTGTTAACCTTTTGGAACCGCCGTATGCGGACTCGCATGTACGGTGGTGTGAGAGGACGGGGGCTCAACAATAATGATGCTTTTCCCCTCTCACACTCCGGTAAATGTGATTTTTGTATTTATGGGTTGCATCAATTGTCTTTGACGGAGTTGAAAAGTTTTAAGTTGTTCAACTAATTAGAGTAGATTCATAAATTATCGTTCAGGAAGCAATGACAATAGTAAAGATTCAGGTAACACACGGCAGTAACATTATCAACTTATTTGAGCATGTTCCAGCCGGATCAGCGCGCTGGACTTGGTATCGACAAGATGGAGGAATCAATTGGAGGCCTGCTCCTTTCATCAAGACTGATGAAGGTACGCGCGACAGCTTCGGCTCGAACCCGCAGAACAGTATCCGAGTTGCCACTCTCACCATGAATGATGTGTATCTTTTTATCCCGATGGTTAAGGTTGGTCGCAATGCGTAATTTGAGTCGTGGTTGAATTATCATGCCAAAGGGGTATCGGGAAAGAAATTTTTGAAGGTCTTGCAAGCCACTTATACATTCCCGTCATTTAGGTTTAATCGGATTATTCAATTTATCTGGTAATGAAGTTCAGCAACTCTTTTAAAGAGTATTTAATTAACCGGCACATGTGTCGAATTTTTGTTATAATTTAGGTGATTAATTATTCAAAGTGGCAGGTGATAATCCTTGTGGGGTATCGACTTAAAAGATGAAGTTAAAGCACTGATCAAATCAGAACGTGAAGATGATTATTGGGATTTCAAACAGCAGCACCATTCCAATGATGCCAACCTGCTCCATGATATTATCTGTATGGCGAACAACCGAGTTGACAGGGATGCCTACATCATCTTCGGAATTGCGGACAAGACCTTCGAAGTGATCGGGGTCGAGAATGACGAGCATCGTAGGAATCAGCAGCAAATGATCGACTTCCTGAAGGCTAAGAAATTTGTCTCCGGCATCCGACCACGAGTCGAGTTGCTGACATTACTTCTTGCCGGTCATGAGGTAGATGTCCTGATTATAAAGAACAGCACCGACACCCCCTACTATCTGACAGAGGACTTCCTTGACAAAGGCAGAAAAGTCCGCGCCAACCATATATACACCCGCGTTGGAGATACCAACACGGACATCGATAAGAGCGCAGATATAAACAATATTGAGTACCTATGGAAGAAGCGCTTCTTGCTAACCCGTTCCCCGTTCGAGCAGATCATTAAACGGCTTGAGAATAAAGACGAATGGACGAAAGATGAAGATACTTACTACAATATCTTTAATCCAGAATTAACAATCACGTTGGAATTTGGAGAGGACAGTCGAGAAGCTCGGTCGGAGTTTTATGCTTATGCGATGACCAATTCATCAACTATGTATCAAATGTTAAGTGTCAAATATTTTGGTACTCAACTCTATGGTAGACAAGTTGTAGTTCTTGACAGCGCTCAGTATAGTACTCCTGTTCCTGAATGGGGATTTTTCACTTTTAGTGAATACAAGTCTAATCCTGAATTCGCCATGAAGTATTTTACAAAGGATAGTCCACACTATAAATTGAATGAGTTCATATATGACGAGGATAGCTTTGAAGAGGGGTATGCGCGGCGGAGATTCTTTGAGGTCGTACTGCTATTCGAGGACACTTTAGAGAAGGACACTTTTATGGGGTATGTTCAAATTAATAAGGAAGTTTTTCTGGATAAGTTGAAATCACTGGAAGGCGGGTATTCTTGGATTGAAGCCAGTAATAACCTTGAGCGGAAACAAATTGTGACTCGTCTCAACATTGGGAAAGCTTTAAATCAGATGCTTAATGAGTTCCGACAAACTGATTATTTGTTACGATGATATTCTTGATCACAATCTCCGACTCACAATACTCCAGTCATAATCACCAATTACTTACAAGAAATTTCCTTTTCTAATATAATGGTCTTAATACTTATAGGGGGAAAGGTTATATGAGCAAGAGGTAACAAAGAAGATGAATGACGGTAAACTTGAAGAAAAGACCGCCAAAACGTTCCTCCGGCATGTATCCACGTTTATTCAATGGTCTAATAACGATTTTGAGCCAGGTATAAGGAAGATCAACAAGTAATGCATTCTGGCTATTGGCATGAAGTTTAAGGGGGGGGCCTTGCGACTTCAAATTATTGTCGATTCTTGATTTTTAAGCAGGAATAATAAACGCCTTTGGTGAATATTTACAGGTGGAAACATGATGCTCTTCTAAGGGAGGTCGTTTGAATGAAATGTACCAGTTGCGGAAGAACTAAGACGAATATCGGTGGTGTAGGGTCACAAGCAGAATATAATTGTGAGAACCCTAACTGCCCTAGCCATTACACTCATATTTCGTGTCCGAAGTGTCACGAAGTCGATAAGAAAGTAACAACTCAAGGCATTGGAGATCAAGTATTCACATGCACAAAATGCGGTCATGTCTATACTTCGGATGATGTCGAGTAATCTTACGGAGTGGAACCTATTCCTTTTAGGGTCCACCTCTTGCTTTTGTACTGACGAGATATCTAAAATTAACGATAATAACAAATTTAAATATAAACTTAAGGTGAAGTTTTATGACAAAGCTTTTAGATACAACGGATGATGCTAAGCTTATTTTTTCATTAGCGGATATTTTGAGTATTCCTGCAGTTGATGTGAGGAAATACTTTACATCAAACATGCGAATCTTGAGGGATGTCTCAGAAGTTTCAAATGTGGATATTAATCATTTTTTTGGATATGTGGCTGGGAAAAGAGGGCAATTAAAGCTCAGCTTTAATGAAGTCATCTTTGAACAAGTCTCTATTAATCACTTGACAACTAGAATCGGTGTTAATAATCCAGATGGAGAGCCACTTTACAATCTTGTTGATGCGCTGGTAAATGAGACATGTTTGAAAGAGTTCTTACAAAGCAACAACCTAGAGTTTAAAGAGAATCAAGGGGAATTGCAAACTTACTATAATAAAGTACTCGTAAATTGGGATGATTATTGTAATGATGATAACAAGCATTCTGTCGGTATGATTAAGCGGAGATTTGCTGGCTCAAAAAATGTCTCTCAAGATAAGTGTGTTAATGGATTTCTCTTTAGTGAAGGGATACATGAGCATTCGGATGTTAAGCATATATTATACGGACCAGAAATAATGCAAGATATGTGCAGAGTACTCTGCAGGACAGACATTCTTTCTGAATGGCGACAACAGCGTAAAATATTCAGTGTCAATTTTAAAGCAGATATATCAAAGGTAATATTTGATTATAATGACCGACTGAACAACAAACAGAAGATATTTCGTATTTACAGATATATAATCAACTACTTCAGTAAACAGTTATTCGGTCAGTTGAGTGATTACGATAACCCGATAATACGTTTATTGGACACATTCAGCGTTCCGATAAAGGATATCATGAGTTTCCGTGAAATAGATGTTTAACTGCTCATTATGCTGGATATTTTAATGGGAGCAGTCTTTTTTAGGATCTATAACTTTTCCGCTGCTTAAGATTAATCAATATCGGAGTGACTCAGAAATAAGTGAGAAAAAAGGTTTCGTTAGCTTTACCAAAGGATTGTTTGGAACATTTAGAAATCTCACTGCTCATGTGGCAAACGTTGAATGGAACATGTCAGAATAGGATGCCATTGATTTATTTTAAGTGGTTTGATATGTATTACGGAGAATCGAGAAAGCGATGCCTATGGAGGGAGATTTATGAAAGCGCCAGCAGATGTTATAAAGCGACTGGAACTATTATTTGAAGAATATGAGAAGGAAGTGTCCGACAAATTGAGCAGTGGCTTAATTGCCAAAAATACTGCTAAGACCTATCTCCTTCACTCAGGTAATTTTATCAAATGGTGTCGGGATGAATTTGCTCCAGGAGCAAGAAATCAACAGAAGTAAGTTATGAGTTTACTTGCTTCCCAATACTGTCTACACATGACAACTCGGTTTAGGCATCCCGAATTTTTAAATAATGTATGTGTTGACTCTGCTTACTCCACACATGTAGAGAACTAACAATTAGGCAATAAGTCTTTGACCCCACCTTTAAATGGGAGTAAAATGGAAATGATTACAGACCAAAAGGCTGGGAGAAGCGACTATTGTTAGAAACCGCAGAGAAATTTAAAAACATCTATCATATTCAATCATGGCTGGACAGTTGTGCTTATATATTTGATGAAGTAATGGAATATGGCCCATTAAAGGTTGATTTGGGTCAATTGAAGTGGCTTACGCCTGCAGGGTTTACTGTTCTCCTGTCAACATTAAACTATTTAGATCGGTTTTACTTTTTAGAAACTATTCCACCAAGATATGACTCTAGATCTGACAAGTTCGACATTGTTGGTTATATGGAACGGATGAATTTTCTTACATCTTGCCCTGAAGATGTAAAACTGTCGTTTGAGAAAATGATTAACATGGATTACTACTATAACCGAAATCGTAAACGTAAGGAAAAAGAACTTGACGAGCTACGTATTTCTCGGTGTGATAGAGACATTGAAGATTTGGAGCGGTCAATAAAACGGATAATGAAGGGGAAGGGACTTCATATCAATAGAATCTCAGATATTGCAGAAATTGTAACTGAATTGGCTCAGAATGCCGTGGAACATGCAGATGAAGTAAGTGATGCTGAATGTTATTCATGTGTACAATATTACAAAGAAACGGGCACTCAACCAGGCAGAGTTGAGATTGCAATTTCTGATACTGGTCGGGGTATCGTTGACTCTCTTAGAGATCATGTTGATTTTGGATCTTCAAATGATATGATTGTTGAAAAGGCTATTTTCACCAGAGCCAGTCGTTTGCCTGAACAGGATCGGGGTAAAGGCTTTAATAATGTGCGTAGAACTGCATTTGGTTGGTCTTCAGATGCAGAGTTTTATGTTAGAACTCACGATAGTATGTATCGTATTTACGAAAATCGGTTAGAACTTTTAGATAAGGGGAGATATTTTCCAGGAACATTTTATTACATAATAATTAATGTGTGATGGGTTGACATCTTTCTAGAGGTGGTATAAATTAGAGGAAAGGACGATTTCAAATCCGGAATTGAAATCGGATCTTCAAATCTAATAAGAATGGTGGATCATTATGCTAAAGGTTAACTTACTTCCTGCTGTTGACACGAAGGTAAGCTTAATCGGAAGAAGATCAATGATTCCGCTGAACCAGAAGGTCATGAAGCAGATCGAAGAAGCCCCATATGGATCAATTTTGGTTTATGATATGGAGCAAGTGGAAGGTATGAATGGGTCTGGAATTGATGAAGTGATCATCAAGCCTTTGAAATGGATTCTACAAGAGTCCAAAACCCATAATAAGTATTTGTATTTAATTAATCTCAATGAAGAAGAAGATCATTTATACAATTTACGAAAGAGCTTGCAGGGCGAAGAAGTGGTTTTGGTCGCTCAGACTGAAACATCAGTAGAGATCATTGGTGATCTCGGTGATGCTTCAAGAGAACTTTTGGAATTGGCTTATCAGCATAAGAAAATTACAGCTAGAACAGCTGCCGATGTGCTTGGTAAGAAAAACAACTCAGTTAGTACACAACTTATTAAGCTTCATGATCAAAGGTTGTTGCAGCGGCAAGAAGACCAGCTCGAAGAGGGCGGCAGACAATTTGTATATAGCAGCTTGTTCTAAGGGGAGAAATCCCCTTTAAACAAAGAGGGGTTTCAAAATCAAAATTGAAATCTATGTCAAACTCTTTTTTATTATTTCGTTTTCAAATTTAATTTTGAAAACGGTGGAGAACTAGACTAAATAGAAGTATCGTAATCCCCATTAAAAATTTGGAGTGTATACCTGGAATAAACTTTTTTCAGAAAAATGCTCAAGTGTGGATATTACAAAATATAAAACTAAAGGGAGAGAAGAGAAATGTTAATTTGTCGAAAGTCTATTCGCCGAAAAGACGGAACCATTGTAACAGCAGCACAGTTGGGTCTTAAAGCAATTTGTTTTGAAGTTTCGGAAGAGCAGCATCAAGCATATCTTGAAAAAAAGAAAGCGGAGAAGGAGAGTAAGTAGGAGAACAATGAGAACCACTGTTTCGTAGCAGACAAATCATAAGAATTTATATGTGAAGGGTGGAAATAACATGGCTAAAAATACAGGTAGCGGATTTCGTAAGGGTGCAGTTAAACAACGTACCCAATTTCAAACTCCTAACGGGAACTGGGCAAAACGTGATCCAGACACTGGACGTATCATGGATCAGAAAACTTCTGGTGGGAAGTTTAAAGGTATTCGCAAGGAAAAGTAACAAATAAATTATAGAGTTAAAAAGGAGATCGACATGGACTTTTTTCTGAAGCTAATACTGAGCAGTACTCTTATCTTTGCAATAAACTTCGTTTTTAAGACTTTAACCTCAAGTAAGTTTGATAAGCTTTTTGTTCCTAAACACCAGAAGGCTTTGCAAACTCTTTGCATCTTCATCCTGCTGATTGTACTTTTTATAGTATATGGGATGATTTTAGGTGCGCTTTATTTTCAGGTGAAAAGTTATAAGTATACCGAAGCAGTTTCTGGGATTCTGGCAGTTTTTTATTTGATTGGACTTATCATAGTAAGTATTGTTTGCTTAATGAAATATTTCAAGGAGAAGAAGAGCGGTTTACCTTACAATATTTCTGAGAAGAAAGTTCTTCGGTTGATTTTCGTTGTTGTATTTCTAAACATTGTAATATACTCAATGGTTCTTAGCGACACATTTTTCACTTCAGGAAAGACTGAAGTAGAATTCGTAGGAGACATTCTATACTGTATAGTTCAGTTTTTTGTATTAACATGTGTTCTTGTAAAGGCGATGACATATTTATTGGGATATATGAAAAGAAATTGGGGGTATGTGGTTTCACCAACTCCAGAGGATGTAGATAAAAGGTACCTGCATGTCCTGTATTCATTATCACCTACTCAACTTGTTCTTTCAGAAGATAATGAAAATCTTCATTATCCTACGAATGTTTATTTGTTCGATGTTACCAAGCAAAGCTATATACATTTTGAGAGAGTACTAATCATGAATAAGTAATTTACCTTTACCACTAGAATGGGTAGGCCTAAGATTAGTATCTATTTGGTTGAATAGAATGAAGGCATGAGGTGGAAGTTATGGTAAGTATAAACTTGAGATCATTTAAAGATGTAGAACAGGAAGCGTTATGTCGTATAATTGCCGATACCAACAACGGCATTACTGGATCTCAAATTGAGCACTACTTGGAGGCATTGAAATATAAGGATACAGATCCACTTATGACGAAGTGGAAGAGATTATATAATTCTCTCGTGAACAGGCAGAATGAGACCCAATCAGGAAACTGTGTGTTATCCTTCATTACGAAAGCTCTAGCCCCAAGCCGATACGTGGGTCAATTAGATGTATACCTTGATTTACTGGAGCGGATGAATAAAATATTAATTTTTCGTGGACTAGAGTATAAGGAAGATGGGAAGTTTCAGAAGGTGAAGGTAGCACACACTCTTAGCGAAGCAGAAATTAGAGTATCAAGACTATCAGAAAAAATAGCTTCTCGAAAACTGCACCCGTACCTCCTTAGGTATTGTAAACCAGAATTGCTTCAAAATAACTACTTTCATGCAGTCTTAGAAGCTACGAAAAGTATTGCTTCTATGATTAGGAATAAAACTGGTTTAGTAAGTGATGGAGCAAAACTTGTTGATGAAGCTTTTACGGGAAATGATCCTCTAATTAAAATAAATGGATATAAATCTGAATCTGAGATCAGTGAACAGAAGGGATTTGTTAGTCTGACCAAGGGCTTATTTGGAACCTTTAGAAATCCTACAGCGCACTCTGCTAAAATAGAATGGAACATGTCAGAAGAGGATGCTATAGACTTATTTACTTTAGCATCTTATGTTTTGCGCAGAATTGAGAAGAGTACTTAGATAGGAGAGGTTGTTAAGTGAAGATGAGTGATATGAGTAATACTAAAATCGGATACTAAAACAAAAGCGGCACCTTTTTCTTTTACGATGATCGTTTTATGATCACTGAACTGAAAGGTGTTTTTTTTTTGGAGTGTAGACTGATGATTTGTAATCATTTGTCGAAGTTATTATAATTGCAACATATTTCCTATGAGCATGAAGGGAGCTTAAGAATGCAAGAAAATAGTAAAATCGAATCAATGAATAGGGTAGGTTCTAAGCATTATTCTAAGAAAAAAGGCGACAAAGCATATTATGCAATGTCAGATTGGAGTCGGTTGTTGAGAAACAAAGGACTTGAACATGTCGAGGAAATGTCAGATAAAGAATACTTAAATCTCAGAAGTATGTCTGGAACTTTGCATTTTCAACATCTTCTATGTTTGGAGACTTTGAAAAGTACACGCACTTCAAAAGTGGACGGAGAGAGAGTGTACACTGCTGAAGCGAAGCCGGTTGGTGTAAGCTTACTTTCAGATGTGGATATCAGTGTTCCACAGATAGAAGCGGTAAAAACTAAAAAATCCAGAAGTAACAAAAATGTCTTTCTTGATCTTGAGAAGGATATTACTTACATAGATATAAAAGCAAAAGAGCCATTTATGCTTACACATTATGAATTTATGTTTCTTCTTATAAGACCGGAATATTCAGGGTATCTCTCTCTTAATGATGATCCGTATGGAGTTTATCTTTCAGTTTTGTCGAGAGATATATTTAAAGAAGAAGGGAGGCTTAATAATGTAACCTTTAAAGCTGATGATGGAACGGTAAAAGTTAAGTTGCCTACGCCTACAATAAATTTTAGTAAGAATAAAGACGGATACACAACAAAAGGATCTTCGCTAATTATTGACCTAGAAGGATTTATCTCACCTGGTTATGAGAAATTTGAAGCACTACTAACTAAACCTAGAAGAAAGCTAAAGAGCAGTTCAAAAGAATCAGAAGCAAAAGTATATTCTTCCAGTATATTGGCACTTCAGAAGTTATTGTTTACTCGCGATTCTAAATTTCCAAATATTAATAATGATGAAGATCTTACTGAACTAGGCAAGAGTATTCTAAAAGAGATGCCTGAAAAGCAGAAAAAAAACTTGGGTAGTCATAGCAACTCCCTTTATCTTTTAGAAGTATTAAATTATAAGGGTCACTATAGTGATATTACTGTCGGTGTGAAACTTATTTCCGACATCGAAATACAAATACCTAATATAGACGTATCAAAAGATCAGGATACTGGAATTAATCCGGAAAAAGATTTAACTCATGTTTTGGTTCATGCAAAGGAAGAGTTCTACCTTACTGTGATTGAATTTATGTATCTCTTGCTACGAGATGAATATATTGGCTACTGTGAGGTGAAGGGAAAAGGTAAAATGATTCCTTTAAAATTCAATGTAAATAAATACTTGAAAGGTTTAAAGCAGTTACCCATTCCTATTGTAAATGTTGAAATATACGAGCAGAAACGTGTTGATATCTCTGACCAAATAAATGGCGTCACCACAATATTCCCAGAGTATAGGGAGAAATTCGGATACATTGAAGCAAAATAATTTCATAATATACTTAACCCCAAATAAGACTCGGACTTCTCTAAAAGTTTGAGTCTTATTTGGGTTTAGGCGAGATAGAGAATTCAGACAGCTTGAGTATAGGAAATAAATTGTCGCATCAAAATATACTAAACATCTTCTTGTTATTTATCTTTCTAACTTTCTAAGCATATTTAGTGCTTAAAAGAACACCATTGCATTATTTTTGGAAGTACGGTAACGTAGAGCAACTTATCGAGTATTCTTATCTTCCGAATCATCTAGTTAGAATAGTTAATGCCAACCATAGTGTTTATACAACATATGTTGGGACGAAATGCACTTTGTTTGTAAGCAGACTGGTTAAGTAGTTTGTTTGCCACACAGATAGGTGCTTTTTGTTATTTGGTTGAACAGTAAAAACTTTAGTTCAATTTTCAAGAGGTGCACTTCCAAATATATAGGCTCAAAGGTCTATAAATTCTAAAGAAAAAAATTTGGAGGTGCTCTGAATGAGTATTAAGAGAGACGAGGCAAAAAGTTTTGTAAACCGAGAATTAATGGTGGAATCTACTACAGGTGTGCAAAATGATCGGATATTTTGTACCGTAGCAGAACTTGCTGAGTTTTTACCACTTGGAATGAATTCATTGTACAAACTTGTAGCCAGAGAGGATTTCCCAAAAGTGAAAATAGGAAGGAAGATACTAATCCCAATAGCAAAAATTGAAACCTATTTAGTTGAGACAAAGAATCTATAAAGATCATGGAGAAAGGGGTTTTGAAATTCCAACTTCATCTAATTTGAAATTTCTAAGGAGGTGTAAGCATGGCCAAAAAAAGGGCAAACGGTGAAGGT
The DNA here is from genome assembly GCF_038000245.1 of Paenibacillus sp. FSL R10-2736. Classification (NCBI taxonomy): domain Bacteria; kingdom Bacillati; phylum Bacillota; class Bacilli; order Caryophanales; family Paenibacillaceae; genus Paenibacillus; species Paenibacillus sp. FSL R10-2736. Next base: position 5,446,524 of record NZ_JBBOBN010000001.1, on the reverse strand, counting down.
AGTGTTTATAAGGTTAAAAGAACCGGCGGATGGGGAGGCAAGCTCCAGATCGGAGTCAAAAGTAATGGAACCCCCGATTACAAATATGTCTATGGGAAGACACAAGGTGAAGTTCTGAATAAACTGAATGCTCTTAGAAAGGATTCAAGAAATGGGGTATATGTTCATCCAGATAAGGTGACATTAGGTGAGTGGCTTGATAATTGGCTAAATGTAACAGTTAAATTATCGTTAAGAGACACAACATGGTTGCTATATGAAAGTTTGGTGCGAAATCACATCAAAGAAGTTCTGGGTAAAATTCAACTTAGCAAGCTTAAAGCTGCTAATGTTCAAAAATTCTATAATGAAAAATTGACTCAAGGTAGAAAAGATGGAAAAGAAGGGGGACTTTCTGCTCAGACGATAAGACATTTTCATAAAGTGCTCAATTCTGCACTTGATCAAGCAGTTGCTGAGAAGTTCTTATCAGAAAATATTATGAGCGCTGTGAAGCAACCAAAGTTATTGCATAAAGAGATGCAGATTTTAAACAAAGATCAAATTCGACAATTTCTTGAAACTTTAAAAGCGCATAAGGATTATCAAAAGTACTACCCGATGTTTCTTCTAGAATTGTACTCGGGGCTGCGAAGAGGGGAACTGCTAGCTCTTCGATTTAAGGATATCCTAGTAAATCAATCTGCTATAAAAATTGTGCAACAAGTAGTTAAAGTTGGTGGTAAGAATGTCGTTCGAGAAATTAAGACCACAGCAGGACAAAGTCGTAAAATAGTTATTCCTACGGAAATTTTAAATATACTTATTCTAATTAAGCACTCAAGGATAGATCAGTTTAAGAGTCTGGGGGTAGAAAATGAACTGCATGGTTTAGAAGAGCAGTATATATTCTCCAACTCTTTAGGTGGTTACATCAAACCAAGGAATTTTGTTCGCATATTCAAAGCGATTTTAAAGGCGGCAGAACTTCCCTTATCCATTCGTTTTCATGATCTTAGACATACTTTTGCTACCACCATTAGCTTAGAGCAAGGGATAGACATTAAAACCTTACAAGCGGATTTAGGGCACAATGATATATCAACTACATTGAATCGATATGGTCATGTTACTAATGAAATGCAACTAACGGCTGCTGTGAAAAGAAAAGCTATGTTTGACAGTCTTTCGAGTATTGCTCTCTAAGTGATGCTTTCTTCTCTAACAAAAAGGTTTAACTTTAAAAATTCACAGCCTATTATTAATTGGTGTATTAATTGGTGTATTAATTGGTGTATTAATTGGTGTATTTATTGGTGTGTTTTCCGAAAAAACGCTTAAAAGCCTGGAGCTTCAAGGTCGAAAACCCTTGCCGCTCTAGGCTTTTTTGTTATCGAGACGACAGGATTCGAACCTGCGGCCTCTTACTCCCGAAGCAAGCGCTCTACCAAGCTGAGCTACGTCTCGACGTGTGGAACAATTCGAATTATACGCCTGTATGTAAGCGCTGTAAATATTCTTTTTAGCACAGCTTACCGGCCCCGATCAGGCGATTTTCCTGCCCGAGATTGACAGATATCAGGCCGCTGGCTATACTTGAAATGTTAAAATGCAAATCGGACAAAACGTTGATGAAAACAAGTACGCCGGAGAATGGCTCCATCAGAGAACAGGTTCCTTTGCGGATTCCCCGCAATTGGCTGTGAGAACCTTGAAGACAGGCCGGCAGAAAGCTAGTTTCGGAGTGCGGGGACAATCCCGCCGGGGGCACCCGTTAACAGCCGCACAAGGCGATCGTCTGCAATAGTCCGTTTTCTCACGGAACAAGGCGATAACCAGGGTGGTACCGCGATAATCATCGTCCCTGAATCTAATTCAGGGGCGTTTTTTGTTTTTGATTTTTCGGGTAACTTTTGGGGCAACAATGAGATTTCCGGCCAAAGTGCCGCATTAAATGATGAGACGGGAGCTGTACATGATGAAAGCAAGTGAAATCCGTTCCAAATGGCTGCAGTTTTTTGAGAGTAAAGGTCACCGCATTGAGCCGAGCGCCTCGCTCGTGCCGCACAATGACCCATCGCTGCTGTGGATTAACGCAGGCATGGCGCCGCTGAAGGCCTACTTCGACGGCCGGGAGATTCCTGAGAATCCCCGCCTGACCAACTCGCAGAAATGTATCCGTACCAATGATATTGAGAACGTAGGCAAGACGCGCCGTCACCACACGTTCTTCGAGATGCTGGGTAACTTCTCCATCGGCGATTACTTCAAGGAAGAAGCGATTACCTGGGCCTGGGAATTCCTTACCGGCAAGGAATGGATCGGCTTTGACGGCGACCGGATTTCCGTTACCGTGTATGCAGAGGACGAAGAAGCATTCAAGCTGTGGAATGAAAAAGTCGGTCTGCCTGCAGAACGCATCATCAAGCTGGGCGATGAGAACTTCTGGGACATTGGTGAAGGACCTTGCGGCCCTTGCTCGGAGATTTTCTATGACCGCGGCGAGGCTTACGGCAGTGATATGAGTGATCCTGAGATGTATCCGGGCGGCGAGAATGAACGCTGGCTGGAAGTGTGGAACCTCGTGTTCTCGCAGTTCAACCATAACAAGGACGGCAGCTACACACCGCTTCCTAACAAGAATATTGATACCGGAGCAGGTCTGGAACGCTTCGCTTCCATTCTGCAGGATGTGGACTCCAACTTCGATACCGACCTGTTCCAGCCGATTATCCAGAAGACTGCCGGTCTTGCCGGTGTAACCTACAAGGATAATGTTGAACAGGATATCGCGCTCAAAGTCATTGCCGACCATGTGCGTACCGTTACTTTTGCAGTAGGTGACGGAGTGCTTCCTTCTAATGAAGGACGCGGCTACATTATCCGCCGTCTGCTCCGCCGTGCCGTGCGTTACGGCAAGACCCTGGGACTGGACCGCCCGTTCCTGCATGAGCTGACAGAGACAGTGGGCGACATTATGGGAGTGTATTATCCTTCCGTAGTGGAGAACCGGGAATATATTGCCAAAATCATCCGTCTGGAAGAGGAACGCTTCCACGAGACACTGTCCGACGGTCTGGCTATCCTGGGCGAGATCAGCGCCAAAGCCAAAGCTGACGGACTGAGTACCATTGCCGGCGCTGATGCTTTCAAGCTCTATGACACTTACGGATTCCCGTTTGACCTGACAGAGGACTTCGCTTCCGAGCAGGGGCTTACGGTCGACCGTGAAGGCTTCGATGCTGCGATGCAGGAGCAGCGTGACCGCGCCAGAGCAGCCCGCCAGGACAGCGCCAGCATGAAGATTCAGGGCGGAGCACTTGCCGAACTGACGGTTAAAAGTGAATTTGTTGGATATAATGACACGGTAACCGAGTCAAAAGTGCTGGCGATTGTAGTTGACGGCGCACTTGCTGATGTCGTCAGTGAAGGCGCCCAGTGCCAGGTTATCCTTGAAACGACTCCGTTCTATGCGGAAAGCGGCGGCCAGGTCAGCGACACCGGACTTTTGACCGGCGGCTCTGTGACTGCCAAGGTTACCGGACTCTTCAAAGCTCCGCATGGCCAGCATGTGCATCTGGTTACTGTCGAAGCCGGAGACCTGAAGGTTGGAGATACGGTCCGTGCGGAAGTGAACCGTGCCGAGCGTGAGGATATCGTGAAGAACCATACGGCAACCCACCTGCTGCACAAAGCGCTGAAGGAAGTGCTTGGCGGCCATGTCAACCAGGCAGGTTCTTTAGTAGAAGGCTCACGCCTGCGCTTTGACTTCTCGCATTTCGGAGCCATCACTCCGGAGGAGCTCAGCGATATCGAACAACGCGTGAACGCCCAGATCTGGCGCGGCCTCGATGTTGTCATTGAGAATAAGCCGATTGATGAAGCCAAAGCTATGGGAGCGATGGCCCTCTTCGGAGAGAAATACGGCAATATCGTCCGTGTCGTGCAGGTTGGCGACTACAGCCTGGAGCTTTGCGGCGGATGCCACGTAGCCAATACATCGCAGATCGGAATCTTCAAGCTGCTCAGTGAGAGCGGCATCGGTTCCGGTGTGCGCCGGATTGAAGCGGTGACCGGCCGCTACGCCTACCAGTTCACGGAGAGCCAGCTGGATCTGCTGAAGCAATCGGCAGCACTGCTGAAGTCCTCGCTGACGGATGTGCCTAAGCGGATCGAAGCCCTGCATGCCCAGGTTCGTGAGCTGGGCCGCGAGAACGAATCGCTGCAGTCCAAGCTGAGCGCAACCTTTGCAGCTGAGCTGACCAGCAGTGTAATTACAGTTGGCGGCGGCACGCAGCTGTTGGCGGTATCCGTGCAAGCCGGCAATATTGATGCTCTGCGCTCGACTGCCGATGAACTGAAATCCAAGCTTCCGGATGCCGTACTGGTGCTCGGTGCAGTAATGGATGACAAGGTGAACTTTGTGGTTGCTGTGCCGCAGGACCTGGTGAAGAAAGGCTTCCACGCCGGCAAGCTGGTCAAAGAAATCGCTGCGGTCTGCGGCGGTGGCGGCGGCGGACGTCCGGACATGGCACAGGCTGGCGGCAAGGATGCCTCCAAGCTGGGCGAAGCCCTGAAGAAGGCCGAAGAGCTTGTAGCTGCATTGGCTTAACGGATTGCCTGAAATAGCTGAGAAATTCCCCGGATAAAGATACAGCGGTACTGAGGGCAACATATCAGTACCGCTGCTTTATTCACAAAATGTATAATTTTTGGGGTTATTCATTATTGACCCGGGGCTTGCAATAGCTTAAAACCCAAAAAAACATCTATTTTTGTAGATAAAATACCAAAAAAAGCGCTTTTACAGTGGCAGGATTTCCTCGTTGGGCCATGAATATGTTATGATGAAGGCAGCAAGTAAGCTGTACAGCAGCAACTTTGCGAAGCCGCCCGAATAGGGGTGATTTTGCAGAAGGAAGGTGTCACAAATGGACTCCATGGACAAAACGGTCAAATTCAATGTGAAGGGCGACGAAAAGGAAGCTTCTCCCCAGGAAATTTTACTCGCCGTGTACGACGCGCTGGTGGAGAAGGAATATCATCCGATCAACCAGATCGTAGGGTATCTACTTTCCGGAGATCCGGCTTACATTCCTCGCCACAACAATGCGAGAAGTTTGGTCCGGAGAAAAGAACGTGATGAGCTGATTGAGGAACTGGTCCGGTTCTATCTGGCCAATCATCGGGTGGACCAGCCGAAATGATGAAGAAGCTGGGACTGGATTACGGCGACCGCAGAATTGGTGTCGCCACAAGCGATATTTTCGGGTGGACAGCGCAGGCTTTGGAGACTATTGAACGGCGCGGAAACGGCAACGAATATGACCGTATCCGTGAACTGGTCAAGGAGTACGAAATCGGTGAGATTGTCGTTGGGCTGCCAAAGAATATGAACGGCTCAGTAGGACCCCGTGGTGAAATTTGCATCGAATTCGCAGGCAAGCTGCGGGAGCAACTTGATTTACCCGTACACCTTTGGGATGAGCGTCTGACGACGGTATCTGCTGAGCGGGTGCTGATTGAAGGGGACGTCAGTCGGAAGAAACGCAAGGGGATTGTGGACAAAATGGCCGCAGCCCTGATATTGCAAAATTTTTTGGATGCTAACAGTAAAAGGTGAGGGGTGTGCGGATATGACAAACGAGCAGATCGGCCAAGAAGAAGAACCGGAAATTATCTATATTCCTGATGAGGAAGGTAATGAAGAGGAATTTGAGGTCATCATGAAGTTTGAAGTCGACGGATCGGACGCGAAGTATATGATGGTGGTTCCACTGGATTCTGAGGATGAAGAGACTGATGAAGTCTATGCGTTCCGTTACGAAGAAGACGGCGACGACTTGCAGCTGTTCATGATTGAGAATGACGAGGAATGGGCTATTGTAGAAGAAACCTTCAATACTCTGGTAGACGAGCTGGATGGAGGAGCGGAGAATGACTGATTTTTCCGCTGATCAAGCGGTATGGACTTCGAAGCTTAAAGAAGTATACGGAGAAACAGTAGAACTGGAAGATGAGCAGGGCAAGTCTTCCGTTTACGATATTATTGCTGAATTTGCTGTCGGTGACCGTGCTTATGCTGTTTTGGCCGGTTCAGGAAGAGCTGCGGAGCAGGAAATTCTGCGGATCGTGGTTTCCCCTGACGGGCTTCCTGAGCTGGAGAGCATTATGGACGATGAAGAGTGGGAGGATGTTTCCGAGCTGTACGATGAGCTTACCTTCCCGGCTGAAGACACCGAATAAAGTCATAGCATTAGCACGGAAGAGGGCGGATTTTTTTCCGCGCTCTTTTTGCTTGGAATGCAGAAAAATAAAAAAGTGTTGAATTTAAGACAATACAATTTTATACTTTATAGTCGGAAAGTGAGGCGTAACATTTGAAAGCCGTGATCCGCACTGTGCTTATTATAATCCTTGTCCTGGCAGCTGCAGCAGGGGGAGGAGCATGGTATATCTGGAATGGAATGCAGCCGGTGGAGCCCGCAGAGCCAGCCGTGACGGTTACGATAGAGAAGGGTATGGGAAGCTCGCAAATTGCCGACCTGCTCGAAGAGAAGGGAATTATCAAGAACGGATTATTTTTTAAAGGGTATTTAAAATGGGTCCAGGAAGGCTCCAGCTTCAAGGCAGGAACCTATAACGTGAGTCCGGGCGACACTTATGATACCTTGATCAGCCGGATGAATGCAGGGGATGTCGTGAAGGAAGATACCGTTGTATTCACGATACCCGAAGGGTATACGGCGACTCAGGTTGCAGATAAGCTGGCTGAAGCGTGGAACCAGAAGGCAGAGGTTTTCCTGCAGTTGATTGACTCAGGTGCGGGCCTTGAGGCAGTAGGGACTTTAGGAATCCCGGAGAATAAGGAGCTGCGGCACCGTCTTGAGGGGTATCTGTTCCCGGAAACCTATGAGCTGGCCAAGGACAGTACTCCGCAGGAGGTCATTGAAGCCATGCTGGAGCAACTGGTGAAGAAGCTGGACACGATCCCTGAGTGGAAGGCGAAGCTGGCGAACCGTGGACTTACCTTGCATGAGCTGATGACGGTTGCTTCGCTCGTAGAGCGTGAGGTGGTAGTGAACGAGGAACGTCCGCTGGTCGCCGGTATTATTTATAACAGACTGGACAAGGGTCAGAAGCTGGAGATTGATGCTACGGTCCAGTATTTGCTGGATAAGCAGAAGGAACGGCTCTACGAGAAGGACCTGAAGGTGGACAGCCCTTATAATACGTACAAGCAGGAAGGATTGCCGCCTGGACCGATCAGCAGCCCGGGGCTTGCTTCTATTGAAGCCGCATTGACTCCGGAGGTATCGGAATATTTCTTCTATGTCACCAAGAAGGATGGTTCCCAGGCGCATTTATTCGCCAAGACCTACAAGGAACATTTAGCCAATATCGAGAAAAGCAAACAAAATCAGTAGGAAAAGAGCTACAATAGTATTGATGCGATAGGCACAGGAGGTAACACAATGAATAACAAACCGGAGCTGCTGGTGACAGCAGCCTCGCTGGAAGAAGCGGCGGCTTTGCTTGCGGCAGGCGCAACTGCGCTGCTGATCGGAGATGACCGTTTCGGCATGCGGCTCGCCGGGCATTTCTCGCTGGAAGATACTGCAGCAGCTGTAAAGCTTGCACATGATACAGGCGGTAAGGTGTACGTAAGCATAAACGGGCTGATCTCCAATAAAATGCTGGAAGAGCTGCCGGCTTACATCAAAGCAATCGGCGAATTGGGTGTAGACGGGGTCGAATTCGGAGACCCTGCTGTCCTGGCAGCCGTAAAGGCGGAAGCGCCAGGGCTGAAGCTGCACTGGAATGCAGAAATGACCTCCACCAATTACGCCACAGCCAACTATTGGGGCAGCAAGGGAGCTTCGCGGGTCGTCTTGGCACGTGAGCTGAATATGGATGAAATGACCGAAATGGTACCCCATCTGCAAGTCGAGGCTCAGGTCCAGGTACATGGCATGACGAATATTTATCATTCCAAGCGTAAGCTGGTAGCCAGCTATATGTCTCATCAGGGGCGTCCGGGTGATGGCGGCAGCCTTGGCAAGGAGCGCGGGCTTTTCCTGATTGAAGCGGAACGGCCGAATGAGAAGTTCCCGATATATGAGGATGAGAACGGAACGCATATTATGAGCTCGGACGATATTTGTATTCTTGAGGATCTGCATTTCCTGCTGAAGGCTGGTGTGCACAGCCTGAAGATTGAAGGGCTGCTGAAGCCGGTGGCTTATAATGTAGCTGTGGTTAAGGCTTACCGCCATGCCATTGACTTGTATTCCGCTGATCCGGCTGAATATGCTTACGATGAGGCCTGGATGGATGAGATCCGGGCGCTGCAGGACCCTGAGCGTGAACTGTCGTTCGGCTTCTTCTACAAAGAACAGGTATATTAAAATATATAAAAAGCATTGTCTCAGCTTTTGCAATGGATTGTCTAGGCTACATTATGGTGTAAGCAGCGGAGGGGAAGTTTGAACTGGAGGAGCGCCAGCGTTCGCCTTTGTCTGCGGATTTCAACCGCTAAGCGGTATAAATGAAGAAATCTGCAGACAACAGCGACCGGAAGTCCAAACATTCCCCGCAGTTGCGCCCTCACACCAAATGCCGGCCGTTCAATCTTGCAGCAGCTGAGACAATTAGGAGGAGAACAGGAATGGGAACAATGACCAAGCCCCAATTCAAGGGCAAACGTTACCGTCTGGACAAACCGGAGCTCCTGGCTCCGGCAGGAAACTTAGAGAAATTGAAATTCGCCGTGCATTATGGTGCGGATGCAGTATATATCGGAGGACAGAAATACGGCCTGCGCTCGGGAGCGGATAATTTCACTTTTGAGGAAATGCGCGAGGGCGTTGAATTTGCCAAGAAATATGGCGCCAAAGTATTCGTAGCGACGAATATCTATGCTCACAATGAAGACATCGCCGGGATTGAAGAATACCTGCGTAACTTATATGAAGCCGGCATTGCTGCCATTATTGTAGCCGATCCGGTGATTGTGGACACCGCACTCCGCCTGGTACCGGGTCTTGAGGTGCATCTCAGCACCCAGCAGTCCACGCTCAACTGGCAGGCAGTATCTTTCTGGAAGCAGGAAGGACTGCCGCGGGTCGTGCTTGGCCGGGAGACCAGCCTGGAGGAGATTGCCGAGATCAAGCAGCATGTGGACATTGAGATCGAGAGCTTCATCCACGGTGCGATGTGCTCCTCGTACTCCGGACGTTGTGTATTGTCCAATCACTTTACAGACCGCGATTCCAACCGCGGGGGCTGCTGCCAGTCCTGCCGCTGGAAATACGACCTGTTCGAAGATGGCCGTCCGGAAGGAACCTGGGTATCGGAAGAGGACCAGGCAGTGGCGCCTCAGGCATTGCAGCCTGGCGTAACCCAGCTGCCGCTGCATCAGCCGGAGGATAATCCGTTCTCGATGGGTTCGAAGGATTTGTGCATGCTGGAGAGTATTCCTGAGCTGATCGAAGCCGGGATTGACAGCTTTAAGATCGAAGGCCGGATGAAGTCGATCCATTACGTGGCAACGGTGGTCAATGCCTACCGCAAAGCGATTGATGCCTATATGGCGGACCCGGAAGGTTATGTGCTGAAGCCGGAATGGCTGGAGGAGCTGCAGAAGGCCGCTAACCGACCGCTCAATACAGGCTTCTTCTACGATACTCCGGATCATGAGGATCATATTTATGAGCCGGAGGAAAAAGCGGCACCTTATGATTTCGCCGGCCTGGTGCTGGAATATGATGCGGAGAGCGGCATGGCACTCGTTCAGCAGCGCAATAACTTCAAGCCGGGCCAGGAAGTGGAATTCTTCGGACCGGATGACACCTTCTTCAAGCAGACCGTCGGCGAGCTGTGGGACGAGGCGGGGAATCCGCTGGACGTTGCCCGTCATCCGCTGCAGCGGGTGCGCATGAAGGTTGACCAGCCGGTAGCTTACTTTGACATGATGCGTAAAAGAAAATAAAGTCATAAGAATGATTTAAAGGGATGCCCTTCTTCTGGAAGGGCGTCCCTTTTTGCGTATATTCCTTGGAATCCGCCGGAAAGCAGGCTGGTTCTGAATAAGGATGAATGTGGAATGAACTTTTCCGGTGCTCTCCCGGGAGTAGAATGCTTCCTCTTCCTGAACCCGGACTGAGATGCCGTTATTTTGCTGAAAGCCTGCCTAATCTGGATGAAGCGGACTGAGAATCCTTTATCTTGTTCTTCTAAGCTTCAAATGAGCTGATTCAGAGCAATTAACGGAATCTTAGTCCGGTTGTCGCGAGGTTTCGCCAGATTTGGCCCAATAAAGGAATCTCAGTCCTCCTCACAAGCCGATACGTCCATGGAGCGTCTGCCAAGTTCCGGCTGGAAAATCATGCAGCCGGGGAGCTTCATACGCTCCGGTTCGATTAACCCGTAGGGGGATTTTAGTTCTAGACCAAAATACTTATGCAGTTCGACAAAAACATAAAAATTCTGAAGCAATTTCTATAAAATACTAAGAAAAATGAGCCTTTGTGCCGATATATATCACAGGTAACGCTTACATACGTCTTCTAATCTAATTGGCAGGTGATTGTAATGGGGGCTCCAAATCCGGAGAGCGACAGAGACAAACCGAAAGAGAGAAGGATTAAAGTGGGAAAGAACAGTAAAAAGCCTAAGGTTATACAAAAGGCTGAGACAGGCCAAGCAGGTGATACCCAGTCAACAAGTAAAGCGGCAGTTCAAAAACTAACTTTAAAGAACGTACTGAATGGTTCAGTACGCCAGGTTAAGAGAGTTAACCCGCTGAAATCAGTTGGTGTTAAGCTTTTCCTGATATTCTTATCTTCTATTGTGATTGTTGTACTGTTCCTGGGGATTCTGTCTTACAACAAAGCCAAGAATACCATTAAGGATAATGTTTCCGAAGCCAACCGGCAGACGATTATCCAGACTTCCGAGAAGCTTGATATTACCTTGAAGCAGTATGAAAATTTGGCACTCCAGCTGTATTTCGATACGCAAATGCAATCGAATCTGACTGAGCTTGCCGCTGCTGCGAGCAGTTATGATAAATTTGTGGCTACAGATGCCATCAGCAAAAAGCTCTCCAGCCAGACTACAACAGATTCCAATATCGTAGCGATCTCACTGATTCCAGAGGATCCTGCGATGACGATCATATCGAGCGGGAGCTCCGGTCTTACCGTCGACGGCTTAAGAGATCAGGAATGGTACAAGACTGCAGTCAAAAATTCAACCTCATATGAGCCATATTATACCTCGGAAGCGAAGTCCGCACAGAACTACTGGTTCCCGACTTCCGTTGAAGGCGATGGCGGCAAGAATATCGCAATGGTCAGATCGCTCAAGAACCTGGGCTCTAATGCAGGTTATGTTGTTTTGCTTGAGCTTAAGAGCACTCTGCTTGAAGAAGCCTTCGAGAGCGTGAAGCTTGGGGACGGTTCGCGGATTCAGCTGGTATCACCGGAAGGAATGGTAGTTGCTTCTTCCGTACCGGCAGAGGACGGCAAGGTCTCAGAGCTTAACTTTATTATGGAGAGCAAGAAGAACAGCGAGAGTCAGGAAGCTAAGGATGCGAATGGCAAAGATGTCCTGGCTGTCTACAACCCGATGGAGAAGGCGGACTGGAAGCTTGCAGGAGTTGTTCCTACCGGCCAGCTGGTTAAGGCTGCCACTCCGATTCTGTTCACAACATTCATAGCGGCTGGAGCTGCAGCTCTGCTTGCCATTCTGGTCGGCTTCTGGATGGTACAGATGATTGCCAAGCCGTTGGCACGTCTGAAGGATCTTATGGTTCAGGGGGCTCAGGGTGACCTTAGCGTCCGTACAGAGTATGTCTCGAAGGATGAGATTGGAGATCTGTCCGCCTCCTTCAATCTGATGATGGGGCGGATCACCGAGCTGGTTGCCCAGACAACGGAAACTGCGCGTGAGGTGCTTGAAACAGCCAATGATCTGGGCGACGCTTCCCGCAAGACGGCGATTTCTGCCAAGGAGATTGCTGCTGCTACGGAAGAGATTGCCGGCGGTGCCGGAAGCCTGGCGCAGGAAGCGGAACGCGGCAATGAGCTGACGGATCTGATTGCTACGCAGATGCAGAGTGTTATTGCTGCTAATGCCGAGATGGACCAGGCCGCCCGCGGAGTAGGGGAAGCCAGCGGACACGGTGCCAGCCAGCTCGAAGAGCTGCTGGAACAGACGGGCCGCACCGGTGAGATGACCAGCGCACTGGTGGACCGGGTCAACAACCTGAAGGACACGGTATATTCGGTGATTAAGGTACTGGATGTCATGAAGAATATTACCCAGCAGACGAATATCCTGTCTCTAAATGCAACGATTGAAGCGGCAAGAGCGGGTGAAGCAGGCAGAGGCTTCATGGTCGTAGCTGGTGAAGTCCGGCAGCTCGCTGACCAATCCAAGCAGTCTATCGCCCTGGTTGCCGGCATTACAGACAAGATTATGGCTGAAATGGATGAGACAGTAGCCGTACTGTCAGAAGTGGCCCCGCTGTTCAAGGAACAGATGAGTTCAGTCAAGAGTACCAGTGATATCTTCGTATCGGTGAAGGGTCAAATGGAAGACTTCATTACCAGCCTGGAATCGGTCACCGGTGCAATTGACAGCCTGAATCATTCCCAAGGCGTATTGTCCGATGCCATGAGCAATGTAAGTGCGGTTGCACAGCAGTCTTCTGCAACTTCTGAAGAAGTTGCTTCCCTCAGCAATGAGCAGCAGAATGTTAGTGATCAGCTCGTATCGCTGTCCGGTAAGCTGCAGAGTGCATCGACACAGCTGGAGAGCAAGCTGTCACTGTTTAAGATATAGTCAGGCGGCAACGTACAATAACAAATTAAATCGTTCCGGGCATATATCCGGGCATATAAATTACTGCATTCCGCCGCTTCTTTCCATCCGGGAAGGAGCGGTTTCTTTATGCTTGTGCATCGGTTCGCGACCCCGTATAATTATTTTGTTAGCTAAATGTTATGATTTCCGAAAAAGTTAGCAACAATGAATAAAGACTCGTTATGTGAAACCGTGAATAGTATCTGGAGGTCTTATATATGGCTAAGAAAGTCACTATGCAAAAAATCGCCGACCATCTCGGCGTTTCCAAGTTTGTCGTGTCCAAATCCCTGTCCGGCAAAGGCGGCGTCAACGAAACTACCCGGGAGCGGGTCATTCAGGCGGCTTCGCAATTAGGCTATTTCACTCAAAAGAATGCCTATGTTCAAAGCATCAAACGTCCTCCGCAGTCTGCGGACAGTGACCGGAACAAACAATCTGTGCTGGTGCTGATGCCTAATATCCGTTCGCAAACCCAGGATTCCCTGTATTGGGGGAAGATTGTAGACGGCATTGCACTGGCGCTGGACCAGGAAGGTCTGGGCATGGTCATAGTCTCTGAGCACCGGACGGATAACTTCGTCAATATTCTCAACCCTAACGGACTGCTCGGGCTGATTGGCGTGGGCCAGATCTCGACCTCACTGCTGCTGGAGGTGCACCGCATCGGCCTGCCGATGGTGCTGATTGACCATGAAGATCCGCTTATTCCAAGCGATACCGTATTCGCCAATAATACGGATTCCATGACCCGGCTCAGCAATCACCTGATGGGCACGGGACATACAGAGCTGCATTTTATCGGAAATATCCGCTATTCCCGCAGCTTTCGTGACCGCTGGATCGGCTTCCGCAGCGCCCTGGAAGAGAATGGAATGAAGACGCCTGCCGGGGATGATGAAATGCTGCAGCTGGAGGGAATGGATGATGGAACTTTTGATGAGAGCTTTAAGCAATGGCTGCAGAGACGCAAGAAAACCAAAAGTCTGCCAACCGCACTAGTGTGTGCCAATGATTTCATTGCGCTCACCATTAGTGATGTGCTCAAAGCAGAAGGCTTTGTCATCCCGGGTGAAGTTTCGGTAACCGGCTTTGACAATATTGAGGACGCCACACGGGGGGTTCCCCCGCTCACTACTGTTCATGTTCCGAAAGAGGCAATGGGCCGGGCGGCTGTAGAGAAGCTGCTGAACCGTATCCATAACCCTGCCGCACCGCTGGAGAAGATCCTGATTGCTGCCGACATTGTCCACCGGGATTCGGTGACTGGACCAAGAGCATAGTTGGAATTATATTGTATTTCGTGCAGGATAATCGAAGGTAAAATAGGAAATGTCCCGGTTATAGTTTCTCTTTTTGGCCTGAGCACACGCCTATATAATTTGGACATCAGTTAAGAGAAGGGTGTGACGTTACACATGGCCGCGATTCCGCAGAACGAGCAGGCTCTGCACCGGTTCATTTCAATAATCTGTTCACCGCTGTCCATCGTTCAATATGTCCTTACGAAGCGTGATGCTCTAACCTACAAGCCTCCTGGAGAAATGGTTCCTGTGCAGGATGCCTGCCTTCATGCCCATGTTATGGGGAAGGGAGACCACACCGTAATTCTGGAAGCGGGTATGGGCGGATCATCCCTGGACTGGTCAATGGTGCAGCCGGAGCTGTCGCTGTATGCCAAGGTGGTCTCGTATGACCGGGCAGGCCTGGGCTGGAGCGGGAGCGGCAGCCAGCCGGAAAGTGCAACCTGCAGGAAATACGTCCGGGAGCTCAGGGAACTGCTGAAGGCAATGGACTGCAAGCCTCCCTATATTCTGGTGGGCCATTCCTATGGAGGCATGATTGTGAGATGTTTTGCGGGGGAATATCCGGATGAAGTGGAGGGGCTGCTGCTGGTTGATGCTGTACATGAGAGCCGTTATCTTACGGATGAAATGAGCAACCGCCGGAAACAGCAGCGGGAGGCGAACAGACGGCAATATAAGCTGGGTTATCTGTTGGCGCCTGCGGGGATTCCCCGCTTGCTTAGAAGGCCTGTAGGAGGGCGGAGACTCCCGGCAGCTATCCAAAAAAACGCCTCAAGTCTTGGATACCGCAAGAGTGCTTACCGGGCCGCATATGCAGAACTGCTCTGCGCGGAAGAGAGTGCCCTGCAGCTGAAGGCGGCAGAGCCGCTAAGCAGCAAGCTGCCCATTACGGTGCTTAGCGCAGGCAGTCCGGATGAAGAATGGAAGCAAGGCCAGCAGCGCTTAGCCAGGCTGACCCCAAATGTACAGCATATTACCGAAGAAGATCCCCGGCATTCCATTCCCATTCACAGACCGGAGACTGTCGTTAAATACGTCACCGAATTATTGAATACCTTATAGCCAGCGGCTCAAACGAATAAAAGGCAGTACCGGCAGAGCATTCTGCCGGTACTGCCTTTTTACTGGTATAAGTGCTTCGTGCAATCTGCCCTCAGACGGATATTACAGCTGCAATTACAGCTGGAGATTCCGGTCAATTAGGGCAATGCGCTGCTGGACACAGGCATAAGAACGGAGCGGATCTTCAGGAGTATTGAGCACATAATCAAGCATTTGATCTACCGTAGTGGTAGCTACATGAATCCGGGTGTCGGAGGAAGCGTAGTAGATGTAGATGTCCCCGTTGTCCCGGGCGATTACGCCGTTGCAGAATACAACGTTGGATACATCGCCGACGCGTTCTTCACCGTCCGGAGCGATGAAATGTCCGCCGGGAGCATGGGTAACCTTGTTCGGCTCATCCAGATCGGACAGGAATGCGTACAGTACATAACGCAGTCCCGCAGCAGTGTTGCGGACACCGTGGGCGATGTGCAGCCAGCCTTGAGGGGTTTTGACCGGCGCCGGGCCCTGGCCGTTTTTCACTTCCTTGATCGTATGATAATAACGCTGATCCATAATGGATTCGCTGGTAATTACAGCATTCTCAATGGTATCGGACAGTCCCCAGCCGATGCCGCCGCCGGAGCCTGCATCAATGAACCCATCCTGCGGGCGGGTGTAGAAGGCATATTTGCCGTCTACGAATTCAGGATGCAGCACTACATTACGCTGCTGGGCAGAGCCGGTCTTGAGGTCAGCCAGACGTTCCCAGGTCTTCAGGTCCTTAGTGCGGGTGATTCCGCACTGGGCAACTGCACTGGACAGATCGCCGTGCGGGGCAGCGGGATCTTTGCGCTCGGTGCAGAACAGGCCGTAGATCCAGCCGTCGGCATGTTTCACCAGACGCATATCGTAGACGTTGATATCCGGTTCTTCAGTTTCCGGCAGGACAACCGGATGATCCCAGAAGCGGAAGCCGTCTACACCGCTGTCGCTCTCGGCTACAGCGAAGAAGGATTTGCGGTCATTCCCCTCGACACGGGCCACAATGTAGAACTTGCCGTCCAGCTCAATGGCTCCCGGGTTGAAGATGCCGTTCACGCCGATCCGTTCAGCGAAATAAGGATTGGTTGCCGGGTTAAAGTCATAACGCCAGATCAGCGGCGCATGTTCCGCTGTGAGCAGCGGGTATTGATAACGGTCATAGGTACCGTTGCCAAAGGGAACCTTCTCATTTTTGCGGCCAATCAGTGATTCATATCGTTCTGTTAACTGCGCCTTGCGTTCTGTGAATAATGTGCTCATTATTTAGTCTCCTTTGAGGTTGTTGTCAGTCTTCCGATCATTTCAAAGCAGGCTCTGCTGTTATGATAAGGGCATTTCCAGGCACTGACCTTGGATGCATGCGCCAGCGGCTGCAGGGATTCATCAACGGCCCAGAACCACTCGCCTAATGTATGATCGACCATGTAGCTGTTAGTGAACGTCCAGGCTGCCTCAGCAGCATCGCGGAACCTCGGATCTCCGGATAGCTGGTAGGCATTATAGAAGCCGACGATCGCTTCGGCCTGCGGCCACCAGTCTTTATTCTTATCCAGCAGCCCGTTCGAATCCGCCTCATTCCAGATTCCGCCGTCAGCGTCAATGCCTTCAGCCAATGTTGCTTCGGCCATGGACAAAGCCACACTGCGCACCCGGTGCAGCAGCTCCTCATCCCCAAGCACTTCAGCCGCTTCGACCAGGAGCCAGCTGCCTTCGATATCATGACCGTAGGAGATATGGTCGGACTTGATATTCCACTCTTCATCCAGGAACAGATGGAAATGCTTGCCCTCCTTATCAATGATGTGGAGGAGCATGACCTCAATCAGCTCAGCCAGCCGGGTCCGCAGCTCTTCGGATTTCCACACACGGTACAGGCCGGTGTAGCCTTCCAGCACATGCAGATGGGTGTTCATCGATTTCTTCTCATTCATGTCCTTGCTGCTGAGACTCAAATTCTCTGTCATCTGCCACTGCTCAGAGAGGGCTTCGATATAACCTTTATTAAGCGGATCATAGCCGTATTGCTCGACCAGACGGAACAGTGCCACAGCCTGATCGAGTGCATCCTGGCGTCCGGTAGCATGATGGAACTCAGCCAGGGCGTAGATGGCGAAGGCCTGGCCGTAAATTTGTTTTTTGCGTTCGGAAGGGGCGCCCAGCGCATCTACCATCCAGTAATAGCCGCCGTATTCGGCGTCGGTGAAATATTGAAGCAAATAGGCGTGGGCCCGTTCAGCCATAGTCAGGTATTCAGCGTTGCCATACATGCGGTAAGCGCTCGCAAAGGTCCACAGAATCCGCGCGTTCAGCACCAGGCTTTTTCCGGCCTCCGGATTGATATTCATCTGGTTATCTATTTCACCTACGAATCCGCCATGCTTGTCATCCAGGGTATGCTTCATCCAAAAGCTGAGGATATTATCTTTCAGCTCTGCTTCCATTTCATTCCGCCAAATCTGTGGCGATTTCGTCATATGGTTGTTCACTCCTAAACAGTAATGGTAGATATTGAAATCAAGGCTATAAGGTAGGCGGGGATTTCGTCTTGGAACTGTAATACTCTTCAATAATGCCTGCCGCCGGCTTGCCGTACATGCAGTAATCATCGTTGCCTGCTGCTTCGTCCAGCGGATAGAGCTGTGCCGGCCAATCCCACAGCATGAAGCCCTGTACCCAGTCCCGCTTCCCGCAGGCGCCGAACATGGCAAGGTAGAACCGGCTCTGCTCTTCAAGATCCGGTCCGCCCTCGAGACTCCAGTCATTCGGGATGGCGGCACTGCCGGTCCGGCTGGGGCATCCCGCTTCCATGAAGAAGAAGGGCTTGCCGTGTTTCGTGACCTCCGCCTCAATCCGGTCAAGCTGTACTTCCCAGTCCTGCTCGGGATAATAGCCGCTCGAAGAGATTACATCAAGCGCATCCCACCAGCTCACGTTATCCTCCTGATACTTATCGCAGTTGTAGGTGATTACACCGCTGTACACCTTGCGGACTTCGGCAATCAGGGCACGCCATTCTGCGGCCCGCCGGTCCGTCTGGACCAGCTCACAGCCGACACAGAACATCTCGCAGCCGCTCTCTTCGGCAAGCACAGCATAATGAAGGATAAAGGCTGTATAGGAACGGAACCACTCTGACCATTTCGGCTCGCAGGGAACATCCTTGTCGAAGAAGTTGATATGAGCCCGCCATGTGCCGTCTGCACAATTCACAATGGGCTTCAGGCAGACCTTCAGTTCAAGTGATTTTGCCTGGCGGATGGCCCAGCGTACCTCTTCATCACTGACCGTGGGTTCTGACCAATAGGGGATTTCTGTAGATTGCGGGGTAGCTTGAAGTGCGCTGAATGCGATGGCGGTCCAGTTCGCACCGGTAGCCCTTTTCATCAGTTCCATGGAAGACTCCGCTGCATCATTGGCCCAGGTTCCCCGTCTGCCCATGAACCCCCAGGTTACGCCTCCGATATACTCGCTAAGCAGTGACATGTGGTAACCTCGCTTTGCTGTAGAATGAACAAAAAAATATAGTGTATAAAACAAAAATAATAATTTATTTGTATTTTGTTATTATGTTATTGTTATTTAACGATAACAAGAATACAATTAAGTTATAACGCTTTTTATGAATGTTTTCAAGGGGGAATTGTGCGGGAAGCCTGAAACCGGCCTCTATGTATGTCCATTCTGCGGAGTGGACGGAATCATCAGTCAACTGCAGCCGTGGCTGCGCCAATCTGAAGGGAGACTATTACTATGAGAGAAGTTCAACTGACCGGAAGTAACATTCCGAATATGCCTTGGCAGGACAGACCGGAAGGAAATGAGAATCCGGTATGGAGACATAGTGACAACCCGGTCATCAAACGCAATCCGGCCAAAGGGGTTGCACGTATTTTCAATAGTGCGGTAATTGCCTATGAAGGAAGCTTCCTCGGCGTATTCCGGGTAGAGGATAATACAACCCGCCCTCATCTGCGTATGGGCCATAGCCATGACGGACTGGACTGGAAAATTGAAGACGCTCCCATTCCGTTCATTGATGAACAAGGCAACCCCTACATGCCGAGATATGCCTACGATCCGCGTCTGGTTAAAGTTGAAGATACGTACTATATTATCTGGTGTACGGATTTCTACGGCGCCGCCATCGGTGTAGCCAGAACGCAGGACTTCAAGACCTTCATCAGCCTGGAAAATCCATTCCTGCCGTTCAACCGCAACGGCGTGCTGTTCCCCAAGAAACTTAACGGCAACTTCGTGATGCTCTCCCGTCCAAGCGACAGCGGCCATACCCCGTTTGGCGATGTCTTCCTGAGTGAGAGTCCTGACTTCGTCTACTGGGGCAAACACCGTCATGTGATGAGCAGAGGCGGACAGGGCTGGTGGCAGAGCACCAAGATTGGCGGCGGTCCCGCCCCGATTGAAACCTCCGAAGGCTGGCTCATGTTCTACCATGGTGTAACTGGAACCTGCAACGGGCTGGTGTATAGCATGGGTGCGGTTATTCTGGATAAAGACGAGCCGTCGAGAGTCAAATACCGCTCCAGGAACTTCGTGCTTACACCGGAAGAATGGTATGAGGAGAGAGGCTTCGTGAACAATGTGCTCTTCCCGTGCGCGACCTTGAATGATGCCGAAACGGGCCGCATTGCCATCTACTACGGGGCGGCTGACACTTATGTAGGTGTTGCATATACGACAGTGCAGGAAATCGTCAACTACGTGATCGACACCCATGAAGAGGTTGGCGATGATGCGGATTTAGGCAAAATCTAGATTGGATAAGGCAGCAGAGGCCTTTTCACCTGACACCGTTGGTCTGCATTCTATGCTACTCATCTCATACAACAAAATCACAGCGATAAAAGATCTGATGGTATATTATTAATACTGGCCTTGTGCGGAATCATTCCCTACAAGAATACAGCAGATCCGGCGGTGATTTTTTGAGCAAGTCAACAGTTCGCGGTAAAAGTATTCTTACTCGGCTGCATCCCTCCAAGTCGCTGGGGGTGCGGCTCTTTCTCGTGTTTTTCGTTGCGACGATGGGAATCGTCCTGTCTTTGGGCTATACATCCTACTCTGTTGCCAAACAAACAATCGAGAACAATGCACTGTCCGCTAATCAGCAGACAGTCGAGCAAACGGCAGAGAAGCTTGATGTAACTCTGCTGCGCTTTGAAGATAATCTGGGCCAGCTGTTCTACAATAAGGATATCCGGCAGGCAGTCTCGGAAGAAAGTACTGCTGCTGCAGGCGGGGGGACGGAACAGGCCGCTGTGATCAGCGGCGAATTGAACCATTGGCTCTCTGCAGTTACTAATGTGCAAGCGGTTTATCTGATTCCTCTTAATGAAGCGCTGCCTGCCGCGTCAGCGGGGGCTGTGGACAATGAATTTCTGGCGGGTGTCCGCGAAGCTTCGTGGTACAAGCAGCTGCAGGATAAGCCGCAGGGCTTGTGGATTACCGAGGCCCTGAAGCAAGGGGAAGCAGAAGGCGTGGTCCATTTCGCCAAGTCCGTAGCGGGGGAAGCGGGAAGCTTAGGATACATAGCGGTCTGTGACATCAAGACTACGGAGCTGGCCAGCCACCTCAGCAAAGTCGATCTGGGGATGGATTCTTATATCCAGCTGCTGACTACCAAAGATGAGATGATTGCCTCTTCCCAGCATCAGGAGACAGACACTTACTTGCGTCTGGGAGGGACCCTGTTCAAGGGACTCAGCGAGAGCTCAGGCTCCCTGCCGACCAAGGATGAGAAGGGCAAATCCATTCTTGCCGTGTATGGTACACTGCAGAGCTCGGGCTGGAGACTGCTTGGCGTTGTCCCTTCCGAGAATCTGATTAAAGATGCGGGCCGTATCCTTAACACCACTTACATAGCAGTGGCTGCCGCTGCCGTCATCGCCATTCTCATTGGCCTCTGGATGGTAAGGATGGTCTCACGGCCGCTGTCGCGTCTGCGGGACCTCATGTTCCAAGGGGCAGAAGGTGACCTGCGTGTGCGTACAAAGGTAGTCTCGCATGATGAAATCGGCCAGCTGTCAGGCTCCTTCAATATGATGATGGAACGGATCACAGAGCTGGTCGTGCACACCAATGAGACTGCACGTGAAGTACTGGAGACCGCAGATGCCCTGGGCAATGCATCCCGTGAGACCGCAGTGGCCGCACAGGATATTGCCGCAGGAACTGAACAGATTGCCGGCGGTGCAGGAAACCTGGCGCTGGAAGCAGACCGCGGAAATGAGATGACCGCCCAGATCTCCGAGCGGATGGATGCGGTGATTGCTGCGGCCCAGGAGATTGGCGGGACCGCACATAACGTACAGGCGTCCAGCAGGGAAGGGGTCGTCAAGCTGCAGGAGCTGCTGGGCAGAACGCATGAGACCGGCGATAGGACAGGGAAGCTCGTCATTAAGGTCAATGAACTGAAGGATACCACCTCGTCAGTCATCCGGGTGCTTGAGGTCATGCAGAACATTACCCAGCAGACTAATATTTTGTCGCTTAATGCTACTATTGAAGCAGCCCGGGCAGGCGAAGCAGGCAAAGGCTTCACCGTGGTCGCTGACGAAATCCGTCAGCTGGCTGAACAATCCAAGCGTTCCATTGCAGTAGTTGCTGAGATTACCGACAGAATCATGAATGACATGCATGAGACTGTAGCCGCATTATCCGAGGTGGCACCTTTGTTTGGAGAACAGATGACGTATGTTCAGAACACCAGCGAGATCTTCGTCAGTGTACAGGGGCAAATGAATCATCTGATTACCCGGCTGGATTCCGTGTCAACATCCATTGACGGACTGAACCACTCGCAGAGAGTGCTGTCCGAGACGATTGGCAATGTCAGCTCGTTTGCGGAAGAATCCTCTGCCGCCTCTGAGGAGGTTGCATCCCTCACAGGTGAGCAGGAGAGCGTAAGCGAATATCTGGTCAATCTCTCCGCCAAACTGGAGAATGCCTCGTCCAAGCTTAAAGAACGATTGTCTAAATTTAGCGTGTAAGCTGCAAGTACATTAACCGCTTTTCCTTCGGGGGAAGCGGTTTTTTTGCAGTTTGGGGTGGGCATAATAGAACCCATAGTTCCGCAGCCCACTTGATGGAGGAATAACACTTGCAGAAGCTGGTTCACAAACGTATATTTTGGAGTCTGCTGATCCTGTCTGTGCTCGTGGCAGGCTTGATCATCAGACTGGCCTGGGTCCAGCTGCTGCTGAAGAATCAGCAGGTAAGCAGCAGCGGGTACACGATGGCACAGATGGCTGAAATTCAGAGCGAGCGGGAGACAGTGCTGGACAGCGGACGGGGCCGGCTCTATGACAGGAACGGAGAACCGCTGGCCGGAGAGACTGTGTGGACAGCGGCGCTGTTTCCGCAGGAAGAGTCACTTCAGCTGCATACGGTTACCGGGGAGCCTGCCGGGGATAACCAATTGCACCGCCTGGCAGAAATTCTTGGAGTCAGCTACAGCCAGCTGCAATCCAGACGCACAGGACTTAAGGAGCCGCTGCTCTGGCCCTCCGGCAAGGGGGACACTCCGCTGGCATTGTCGTTGTCAGAGGCCCGCGAAGTGGAAGAGCTGGGAATTGAGGGGGTTAAGGCGCTGCCCTTTGCCCGCAGATATGATGGAGCCGCTTCAGGGCGGCAATGGCTTGGTTATTTGTCTGAAGCTTCGGGTGAAGCCCTCCGGCAATCACCGACAGGTCTGCGGATTCCGCGTACAGGTACGGACGGGCTGGAGAAAACACTGGAGCCGCTGCTGCAGGGAGTGGGGCATACAGAGGCGGTTGCCCAGGTGGATGCCCGGGGCAACCGTGTTCCAGGCAGTCCGATTGTAGTCAAAGCACCGGGGAATCCTTATTACCCGCTGTCTTTATATACCACGATTGATAAGAAACTACAGGAGAGTATTGAGCAGCTGGCCGCAGAAGCGGGCGTGAAGGAGGGAGCCGTTGTAGTCCTGGATAGCCAGAACGGCGATATTGCCGCGATGGTCTCCTTGCCGTTCTATAACCCGGAGCAGATCTCGCCGCAAGGGGGCGAATGGAACAACCGGGCGCTGCAGGCAGCGGTACCCGGGTCCATCTTCAAGATAGTCACTGCCGCTGCTGCCCTGGAGGCCGGATTAACTTCACCGGAGGAACCGTTCTATTGTAAAGGAGAATACGGGAAATACGGATTAACCTGCCTGAACGGCAAAGGACACGGCGCCCTTACGATGGCGCAGGGGTTCGCCGTGTCCTGTAATACCGTGTTCGCCACGCTTGCCGAGCGGCTTAGTGGAGCACAGCTTAATGCTGCTGCTCTGGCACTGGGCCTTGGCCGGGACATCGGCTGGCAGGCGGAGAATACGCTGGGCCTGCCGCTGCTCCGGCCGCTCTCCGGGGAGCAGGCGGGGACGATCTTCACCACGCTGCTGCCGGATGACGGCGGGGCCAGGGTGCAGACCGCGATCGGACAGCGCGATGTGCGGATTACACCGCTGCAGGCGGCGAATCTCGTAGTCACGCTGCTGCATGGCGGGGAGGTTAGAGCGCCGCGTATTCTGCAGCGGGTTGCTTTTGCCAACGGCCAGACGCTGAAGGAGCTTCCGGGACATCTGGCCCCTGCGCCGCAGGGCAGAATATCCGGGGCAACCGCCCGCGTGCTGCTGTCCATGATGCGTAAAGTGGTGACAGAAGGAACAGGCCGGACGCTGCAGGGCCTTGAATGGCCGGTCGCCGGCAAATCAGGCACAGCGCAGACTCTGGTCAAAGGCGTGGCCCGCAATAATCAATGGTTCATCGGCTATGGCCCGGTAGACCATCCGAGATATGCTGTATCCGTTGCTGTCGAGAACGTGGCTCCAAGCAGTCCGCAGGCAGCTGCCAAATTATTCGGTCAAGTATTTGAGCTGCTGTCCGGGTCAACGGGGGCCTGAGTACCGACTGTGCCTGCTGTACCTTCCGAAGCTGTACCTGCCGTATTACCCGATACAGGGCCGCCGGCTGTGGAGGGTTCAGAAGCGGCGAACGGAGACACGATGAATTCCTCCTGCGGCAGATAGATCCAGCGCTGCAGATATCCCTGCTGAATCAGCTCCTTGAGCAGGATCAGCAGGATCGGCGACAGAATAAGGCCGGCGATGCCAAATACAGAGGAAGACAGAATTACGAAGGATAACATCAGGAACGCCGAGGAGACGCCGATCGAATTTCCGGTGATTTTGGGCTCCAGCAGCTGCCGTATAACCATCACCACTGCCAGCAGAATGATCAGACCAATGGCAAGTGAGGTATTGCCGACAATGAACAAATAGATAATCCAGGGGATCAGAATCGCCGGTACTCCGAGTAGTGGCAGCAGGTCGAACAAGGCGCAGATCAGAGCCAGAGTAAGAACATTTCCAGTCTGCAGAATCAGCAGTCCGGCGAGAACGATCACGAAGGTGATGCTGATCAGAATCAGCTGGGCTTTTAGATAAGAACCGATAGCCTTGAACACATTCCCCTGCAGGAAAGCGTAAGCCGTCTTAAAGGTCTTGGGCAGCTTGTCATGGGCGATCCGGCGCCAGTCCTTAATCTCCATACTGAGGAAAAAGGCCAGAATAATCGCAATGCCGAAATTAGCCATAAAGGAAGAGAAGGAGCCAAGCACACCGATCATATATTTAAAGAAGGTGACCATCCACGTCGAGAGGACATTGGTCGCATCGGTGAAATAACCGTTCAGTTTGTCTGTGAGATCGGGCGGGAGCGCATCAATTTTTTGCTGGAGATAGGTGGTAGCCTCAGTAAAATGCTGCTGGACTATGTATGTATATCTGGGCAGATTGTCCTGGAATTGAATGACCTGAGTCGTAATCAGCAGTCCGGCAGCAAATAATGCGCCAAGCAGGATCACTAAGAAGAGTACCACGGAGATAGCGGAGGCGAAAGGCTTAGCCATTCCCTTGCGGTTCAGGAACCGGGCCAGCGGCTCAATCAGCAGGAAGACAAAAAAGGACAGGAACACAGGAGCGGCCAGCTGATACAGCTTACTGAATCCCAGCATCACGAGATATAGCGTCAGAATAACCAATCCGATGTCGAAAAAAGTGCGCCAATATTTTTTGTACAGCGGCAGCATAGAGATAAACGACTCCTTTTCTAGATAAATTTACAATAATCACTTCAATTCATTGTACACGATTTTAATAAAAAAGCGTCTATTTCTTTGGCAGCTGTGTTAAAATAGGGGGTAACGTTTTTTTTGAATGTACTACTTGTCGCCACAACGGTATTGTCCTCTTGCAGGACAGCAGACGCTTCTACTTACTCTACTTGGCCGTATCACACGTAAGACGAGCCAAAGTCAACTCTGGAAAAGCGGGGAATTTACATGCAGACTTTGCTGCTCTGGCTATTTTACATTTCTACCTTTTATGCTTTCATTCCTGGAATGATCAGCCGTATATTTGGTTATCGTGTCTTTCGCAAGGGAATCGGGCGCACGGATTATGGCCTGACCTTTGATGACGGACCTGACCCGCATTATACACCGTTATTGCTGGATTTGCTTAAGCGCTATGGAGCTAAGGCGACTTTCTTCGTGGTAGGTGCTCATGCTGAAGCGCATCCGGAGATTATTAAGCGTATGCATGACGAAGGGCATCTCATCGGGATTCACAATTATGTGCACAAGACGAACTGGCTGATGCGTCCGGCAACGGTGAGGAAGCAAATTCAGCGGACCGATGATATTATCTTCAAAATAACCGGCGAGCGCAGCACCTATTACCGTCCGCCGTGGGGAATTGTGAACCTGTTTGACTTCTCGAAGCGGCGGCAGGTGCAGATTGTACTCTGGTCGGCCATGTTCGGCGACTGGAAGGAGAAGCTGGGGGCGGAACGGCTGACCGACAAGCTGATCTCCAAGCTGGGTCCGGGTGAGGTCATGCTGCTTCATGACTGCGGTACTACACTCGGTGCCGATCCGCATGCACCGGAGCATATGCTTATTGCCCTGGAGCGGATGCTTCAAGAAGCGGATAGGCGGGGGCTGCGAAGTATCCGGATTGACAAGATGATCAAGGCGGTGCAGGAATCACCTATCACAAGGCTGTCTTTCGGCAAACGGCTGGTTGTCGGCTTATGGCTGGCCTGGGAACAGGTATTCCAGCTGTTGTTCCAGATTAAGACGATCTCTCCGGCAGATCCGTTCCTGCATTACCGGCTGCGTAAGTATCAGGGGAATCCCGTGCAGATGGATAACGGCGAGACCTTAAGCAAAGGCGACAAGGTGATCGAGCTGCATATCGACAACAGGCAGCTGTTCGAGCTGGGGGTGCATTCGCGTTCCTCGGCACAGCTTGCCATCCGCATGATCCGCCGCATGGAGAAGGATCTCCCGGTGCTTGCGGAGCGGATTGCCGGTGATGTGGATCTGGCGGAAGCCAAGGCACTCTACGGTGTGAGCATGCTGAACCGCGGGCCGGAGAAGTTCGGATTCATGGTTCTGGATCTGCCAAGCGGCCTGTTCGCAAGTTCCACCAAGTTCTATCTCAGTATTCTGCTCAGCGTCATTCACCCGTCAGGCGGAGCGAGACTTAAAGTCCGCAGTGAGC
Source organism: Paenibacillus sp. FSL R10-2736 (assembly GCF_038000245.1). Taxonomy (NCBI): domain Bacteria; kingdom Bacillati; phylum Bacillota; class Bacilli; order Caryophanales; family Paenibacillaceae; genus Paenibacillus; species Paenibacillus sp. FSL R10-2736. The sequence continues at coordinate 5,419,692 of NZ_JBBOBN010000001.1, read as the reverse complement.
TGCTGGTACCCAAAATGATGCTGATGCCCGTGTCGCAGCTGCTCGACCAGATGAACCAGCAGCGGCCGCAGAAGCCGGTGAAGCAGCGGGAACGGGTACGGGAAGAGGAACACTCCCTTGAGGCTGAACTTGAACTGCCCGGAGCAACGGTTGTTCATTGAATGCAGCAGGCAGACAGCACTTATAAATTTTGATATTTATCTATACCGCAACTGAAGCTGCTCCTTATGCTCCGCTGGCCTGACTGGGCTGGCGGGGTTTTTTATATATCTGGAGCTATTGCCGATATGTTTGCTGCCTGTGTCGGACGGAGATCCTCTTCCGGAACAACCCGTTATCGATGAATCAAAGTTGCAGAGTGTACAACATTTCCCTAGCGAACAGCGATAGGGACCCTTTGGGTGATTCCTGCTAAGTGCGCCACGTGTATTAAAGGACCCTTACATGTCAAAAAAGAGCAGTCCCGCCGCATTAACGGAGGAGACTGCTCTTTCAGTTCGTTCTTCCTATCTCAGGCTGCGGCCGATTAGATCTTCAGCACGCCGCCTTTGCTTGCATTGGTAACCAGCTTGGAGTAACGGGCCAGGTAACCGGTCTTCACCTTCGGTTCGAAGTCTTTCCAGCCGCTGCGGCGGACAGCCAGCACTTCTTCTTCAACCAGCAGCTCAATCTTGCGGTTGATCAGGTCCAGCTCGATGATGTCACCATCCTCGACAAAAGCAATCGGTCCGCCCTCAGCCGCTTCCGGCGAGATGTGGCCGATACTGATGCCGCGGGACGCTCCGGAGAACCGGCCGTCGGTGATCAGGCCGACCTTGGCGCCAAGACCCATACCGACGATCTGCGAAGTCGGTGCCAGCATTTCCGGCATGCCCGGTCCGCCCTTCGGACCTTCATACCGGATAACAACGACATGGCCTTCTTTGACCTTGCCGTTCGCGATTCCTTCCAGCGCCTGCTCCTGGGAGTCGAAGCAGATGGCAGGTCCTTTGTGGTAGCCGCCAACGGAAGCATCTACGGCACCAACCTTGATGATGGAGCCTTCCGGAGCCAGGTTGCCGTAGAGTACAGCCAATCCGCCTACCGGGGAATAAGGGTTGTCTATTGTATGAATAACTGACGTATCCTGAATCTCATGACCCGTGACATTCTCGGCCAGAGTCTTGCCGGTTACGGTCATGCAGTCGCCGAAGATGGCGCCCGGCTTCTTCAGCAGCTCGTTCAGCACAGCGCTGACGCCGCCCGCCCGGTCCACATCCTCGATGAAGATATCGGATGCCGGAGCCAGCTTGGCCAGGTAAGGCACGCGGTTGGCTACTTCATTGATGCGCTCCAGCGGATAGTCAATTTCAGCTTCCTGAGCCAGTGCCAGGGTATGCAACACAGTGTTGGTGGAACCACCCATAGCCATATCCAGCGCAAAGGCATTGTCCAATGATTCATGGGTTACGATATCACGCGGCTTCAGATCCAGCTTGATCAGCTCCATTAGCTGGGTAGCTGATTTGCGGACGAAATCTCTGCGTTCTTCGGCAACAGCCAGAATGGTGCCGTTGCCCGGGAGAGCAAGGCCCATAGCTTCTGCCAGACAGTTCATGGAATTGGCTGTGAACATACCCGAACATGATCCGCAGGTTGGACAGCCGAATTGTTCCAGTTCAAGCAGTTCAGCGTCATTGATCTTGCCGACCTGATGGGCGCCAACGCCTTCGAACACGGATGTCAGGGATAGCTTCTTGCCTTTGCTGTCTACGCCGGCCTTCATCGGTCCGCCGCTGACGAAGATCGTCGGGATGTTGACGCGCAGTGCGCCCATCATCATGCCCGGGGTGATTTTATCACAGTTGGGAATGCACACCATTCCATCGAACCAGTGAGCGGAAACCATCGTTTCCACAGAATCGGCAATAATCTCGCGGCTTGGGAGCGAATAGCGCATTCCGATATGTCCCATGGCAATACCGTCATCTACGCCGATGGTATTGAATTCGAACGGAACCCCGCCGGCTTCACGGATAGCTTCCTTAACGATTTTGCCGAATTCCTGCAGATGCACATGACCCGGTACAATGTCGAGATAGGAATTGCAGACTGCGATGAACGGCTTGCCGAAATCCTCTTCCTTAACGCCTGCAGCACGCAGAAGGCTGCGGTGCGGAGCACGGTCAAAGCCCTTTTTGATCATGTCTGAACGCATTTTCTTGTTTGCCATGATGAAATTTCCCCCTAAAAGTAATGTGAGCCTAACCTCTTGGAACGGTGAGAACAAATATAGTGCCGCATTAACGCATTGCAATCCCAAAAGCTGCGTATCTGCGGTTTATAGAAGGTACAAGGTCCAGCTTCCTGCAGTAAACAGAAGTAGGGCGGAGCCGTTTCTATAAAACAAGCGGATTGGATACGAACGTTAATAGAGAGTCTATCACAAAAAACCTCATTTTTCTACCGGGCAATGTGAAGTTTGTCGCGGTCATCTCCCGGCAGGCCAATGGAAACGGCTACACTGTCCTCCACAGGAATTCATACACAAAAAGCCTATCCGCGGCGGGACAGGCTTCTACATATTAATAAGGGAAGAGGTTTCTGTGAATAATTACTAAAGTGAGCGTCTGATGGCGGCGCGCTGGAGCGAGATCATCCAGTCTACAGACGGCTCAACCAGCGGGTTCAGCATACGTCTGACAGCGGGCTGGGCCAGCAGCACCGTGCAGGATACTGCGCCTGCAATCAGAAGAGCGGCTCCGGCAGCATTTCCGATATAGGCATACAGGCCGGAAACGGCAGCCGCCCGGACAATGAATCCGTGAAGCAGGAAGACGTAGAGGGTGCGGCGTCCCAAGTCTGTCATGCGGCTTAACCCGTAAGGGACCAGGCCCAGAAATGCCAGGGAAGCGGCAAATTGCAAACCATACACAGCGAGCCGGAACACCCCCGCATACCATTCATGGGCACCGAGCTGCATATAGGTCATACTGCCGAACAGCCAGCCCATCGGGAGATCGCGTCCCGCTAAGCCCATCACTACAAGCAGCAGGAGGGAAGCGGCAGCGGCAGCGGTTTTGACATATTGCTGATACAGCTTAACGAAAGCTCCGAATGAGAAATGAAATCCGATGACGAAAAAGGGCAGATAGACAAAGGTGCGGCTGATGCTGAACCAGATACCATCCAGCTGCAGATAACCTACAGCCACACCTGCGGCGATGGCAAAGGCAAACTGGGCGATTTTGCTCCAGCGGCTCATTCCCAGCATGAGCAGACGCCAGAAGGCATGGCTGGCCAGGAACCACAGCAGCAGGTAAGGGGCGAAGAAGGAATGCTGTATGTTATTTACATGGAATAAGGAAATGTCGAGTGCGGAGTATAGGCTCTGAAAAATAATATATTGCAGTCCGATCTGCAGCAGCACCTTACGGCCGGCCGCGCCATTTAAGCTTTTACGGGCAAAGTATCCGGTCACGAGCACAAACAGCGGCATGTGAAAGCTGAAGATCCATTGGTACAGGGTGTGGAGTCCGCTCATTTCAAGAATCAGGGGTTCGATCGCATTGGCCACAAAGACAGTTACAATAAGCATGAAGCGTAAATTAAGAAAAAACGTTTCTCCACGCGTGTCGAGCGAGCTTTCCCGGGTCATGACGTTACCTCCAATAAATACGGTTTGCACGATGCTTAATACTTTAATTTTAAAATACATGATTTCCGGTAAATAAATTGTGAAATATATCACAATAGTAAGCGCTCTCATGGCCGCTAGATGTGGCGAAGTCTTGAAGGTTGTTTGATTTCATTGATTACACTATAATTTTCTGTATGCAGTATCCGGGAGTGAATTCTATTGAGAAAAAGCAGTACCAAACGCAATGTGCTTATAGGAATTGTATTGATTCTGCTGGTGGCAGGGGTGTTTATATGGAAGTACCTGACTCCGTATCAGCCTGCTGAAAGAGCTGAATCCGCACTTGTCTCTGCCGGGGGAGTTACAGTAGAGCAGAATGACAACTGGATCTCATTCGAGCCATCGGTTGCACTCGGTACCGCCGTGATCTTTTATCCCGGCGCATTGGTCGAGGCGGAAGCTTATGCTCCGCTTGCCAGGAAAATCGCAGCAGCCGGCCACCCGTTCTATATCGCAAGAATGCCGCTCAATCTGGCCGTGATCAAGGGGAATGCTGCCGAAGAGATTATCCGCGTGCATCCGAAGCAGTCCTTTGTGCTTGGCGGACACTCGCTTGGCGGGGTAATGGCCTCGCGCTTCGCTGCAGATCATGCCGACCAGCTGGAAGGCGTTTTTTTTCTGGCTTCCTACCCGGATGAGAAAGGCAGTCTGAAGGATACTACGCTGTCCGTATTGTCGGTGCTGGGTACGGAGGACAAGGTGGTTGATCAGGAGAGCTATAACGAAGGCCGGGCTTATCTTCCGGGCAACACTGTATACACGCCGGTCAACGGCGGCAATCATGCCCAGTTCGGCAGCTACGGCCCCCAGAAGGGGGACGGCATAGCCACGATCACAGAGGAAGAGCAGCAGACACGCACTGCGCGGGCCTTGCTGGATTGGATAGGGAATCTGCGTCAGAGTAAGTGAGCACCGAATGGACGGAATTAACTCCGACTGGGAGAGGAGTGTCAGTCTGAATGCCTGAATTGCATATTAATGAGATATCCGTTCCGTGCAGGGGCATCTTGTTCGACAAGGATGGAACGCTGCTGGATCTGCTTGGTACCTGGGGAAGCTGGGCTGATCTGATTCTGGAGGGGCTGGGCAGCCAGCTGGCATTGATCGGCGGCCTGCCGCGAGCCGGGCCGGATCTTGCTTCTGTGCTGGGTACGGTTCATGATGCCACCGGCAAGGTGACCGGCTATGATCCCGCCGGACCGCTCTCCATGGCGACCGCCGAAGAAACGACCGGGATTCTGGCCTGGCAGCTGTATGCTGCCGGCGTTCCCTGGAATGAAGCGGTAACGCGGGTGAATGCGATCTCCAAGGAAGCTATGAACGAGCTGCGCCGGCGGAGGGCGGCGGTGGCAATGCCGGGGCTGACGGATTTTCTGGAGCAGTGTGCGGCCGCTTCCCTGAAACTCGGTGTAGTGACCTCAGACAATATGGCCACTACACGTGAGCAGCTGGAGTGGCTTGGGATTTCCGGTTATTTTCATTCTGTCGTCACCAGAGACAGAGTGAAGCACGGCAAGCCTGCACCGGAGATGGCCGAGACGGCCTGCCGGGAGCTGGGCCTGCTGCCCGGCGAGACGGTCATTATCGGTGACAGTAATGCGGATATGCAGCTTGGCAAAGGCGCAGGCCTGCGTCTTGCTGTGGGTCTGTCTCCAGACGGAGCCGCAACCCACCTGCTGGATGCGGATATTGTTGTTTCCGGCTATCCGCAGCTCCGGTTAACATTCTGATTTCATTTCTGTACAGAGAGGAAACGTGTGGACTCTATGGATCAATTGCAGCTACTGGCTTCCTGGATCAAAGACAGCGGGAATATTGTTTTTTTCGGCGGCGCCGGAACATCAACGGAGAGCGGCATACCGGATTTCCGTTCGGCGGCTGGTCTATACCAGACTCAGCACAACTCTCCTTATCCGCCTGAAGTCATGCTGAGCCGCAGCTTTTTCATGTCCTCGCCGGACATTTTTTTTGATTTCTACCGCAGCAAGATGATTCATCCCGAGGCGAAGCCGAACGGAGCCCATCGGCTGCTGGCTGAACTTGAAGCCAAAGGCAAGCTGAAGGCAGTCATTACACAGAATATCGACGGTCTGCACCAGCTGGCGGGAAGCCGCCGGGTGCTGGAGCTGCACGGATCGATTCACCGCAATCACTGCATGGACTGCAATACCTATTACGGTCTGGAACAGATTCTGGAGCAGACGGCTGCTGTGCCGCTGTGCCCGGAGTGCGGCGGCATCATTAAGCCGGATGTGGTGCTCTATGAGGAAGCGCTTGATCATGATGTGCTGGTCGAAGCAGTGGCGGCGATTGCGGCAGCGGATCTGCTGCTGATTGGCGGCACCTCGCTCACCGTCCAGCCGGCGGCAAGTCTGATCACCTACTTCCGGGGAAGGCATACGGTGCTGCTCAACGGTGATCCAACACCGTACGATCATCAGGCAGATCTGATCATTACGGACCGGATCGGCGATGTTATGGGCAGAATACAAGGGCTGCTCGGATGAGGATTTCAAGCTTTTCGCCGGGGTGAAGATTACAAAGTCTGTACGGAGTTTAAAATAGGGTATTGCAATAACTGAGGAAACGAGAGGCAGGGATAATCAATGATATATGTGGCTAGCGATGAACGGTATGAAGTCATGCGTTATAACCGCACCGGCAGGTCGGGCCTCAAGCTTTCGGCAATTTCACTGGGCCTGTGGCATAATTTCGGCGGCATCGACACTTATGAGAATGGCCGTGAGATGATCACCCGCTCTTTCGATCTCGGAATTACCCATTTCGATCTGGCTAACAATTATGGCCCTCCGGCAGGCTCGGCAGAGGAACTGTTCGGCAAAGTTCTTGCCCGTGATCTCGCTCCGTACCGTGACGAACTGGTAATCTCCACCAAGGCGGGATATTATATGTGGCCCGGCCCTTACGGTGACTGGGGTTCACGCAAATATATACTATCCAGCCTGGACCAGAGCCTGAAACGGCTGGGACTGGACTATGTGGATATTTTCTATTCCCACCGTCCGGACCCGGAAACACCAATGGAAGAAACGATGGGAGCACTGGATCATGCCGTACGTTCAGGCAAAGCGCTCTACATCGGCCTGTCCAACTACACGGCTGAGCAAACGGAGCAGGCAATTGGCATCCTGAAGAAGCTCGGAACACCGCTTCTGATTCATCAGCCGCGGTATTCCATGCTCGACCGCTGGATCGAAGGTGGGCTGCAGGATGTGCTGGAGGAGCATGGCGTCGGCAGTATCGCCTTTACCCCGCTGGCTCAGGGCCTGCTGACCAGCAAATACCTGAACGGCATTCCCGGCGATTCCCGGGCTGCCGGGCCATCCGCCTTCCTGAACGAGAGCCGGATTACGCCGGAGGTGCTGCGCAAGATTCACGCGCTCAACCAGATGGCGGTAGCGCGCGGCCAGAGCCTGGCCCAGTTCGCGCTCCTCTGGACGCTGCGCGGCGGCAAGGTGACCTCGGCGCTGATTGGCGCCAGCCGGGTAAGCCAGATCGAGGAGAATATTGCCGCTCTGGCGTATGGTGATTTCTCGCAGGAAGAGCTGGAACGGATTGAGACGATCCTTGGAACAGAGGATGAAGCCTGAGTAATATATAGAATTGACAAGCAACAGCCCGCTTCCGGAACAGGAAACGGGCTGTTGGCTTAAGCGGAGTTCTGGTAGAACGCCGGATGTTCTCCTGAGCCTATTTCTCCCCGGGATTGGCAGTTGCCTGCCGGTAAGTGCTGGGAGACTGGGCACAAAAGCGTTTGAACTGCCGGGAGAAGTACAGGGCATCGGTCAGGCCGACGGAGGCTGCGACCTGCTCTACTGACAGCTCAGGGCGTTCGCGCAGCAGCTGGCGGGACTTCTCAATGCGCAGCTTCAGCAGATAGGTCACCGGCGAGAGGCCGGTCTCCTGCTTGAAGATGCGCGACAGATAAGCGCGGTTATAGCCCAGGCTGCCGCACATCTGTTCAATGGAAACCGGATGGGCATATTGGGAAGCCATATAGTTGATCATTTGCTTCACCGTGCGTTTGACCTGCGATTCTGCCCCGGGCAACCGTGACGAGGAGATCAGCAGACCGGATGCTTCGCCGATGATCAGGTAAAGATAGCCGAGCGAGGTCAGATGCGCGCTCTCCTTGCCCGCATAGAAGGCGGACATCATCCCGGCGAGTGCGCCCGGGATCACACTGCCTTCAGCCGAGGTCAGGACCGGCTTCTCCGGGGAGAAGCCGGCCTGCAAGGCGAGCTGCTCCGCGTCCGCTCCGGTGAAGGCGGCCCAGCGGTACCGCCAGGGCTGCTGCTGATCGGAGATGTAGCTGACCAGCTGGGCCGGGTGGATCAGGAAGCAGTCTCCCGTTCCCAGTTCATATTTACGCTGCTCGGTCCGGAACACACCGGAGCCGGCCTCAATGTAGTGAAGCAGATAATAATCGTAGATCTTGGGGCCGGCCTGATGCAGCGGAAGCGTCTGGCTCTCCCCGGCGAACAGCACATGCAGAGGCTGCTGATCGAAATACACGGGATTTGATCCTACGGAATAGGTATGTTCCAACGGCCATCCGCCTTTCTTGAATATAACGCTATCATAGCTTAGCATGAGGGGAAGCGCAGAAATGAATCTTTATCTCCAGTATATCCTCCCGGCGGCTGGAAGTCACATTTGTCCATGTATTGCACACATGATTGCATTATCAGGGCAAGTCTGATTTTATTATAATGTAAGCATGAAGGAAGCAAGTTTAAAAGCAAGCTGAAAGCCCAAGCACAAGCAGCGAAAGGATGGAGTGGCAATAATGAGCGTACAGGAACTTAACAGTAAATTTATCGAGAAATACGGGGAGAGCAGCGAAGAGGCGCGGGTATTCTATGCACCAGGCCGTGTGAATCTCATCGGAGAGCATCTGGACTACAACGGCGGTTATGTGTTCCCGGCAGCACTGGACTTCGGAACTACCCTTATCGTACGTCCGCGTTCGGACGGTAAGATTCAATTCGCATCAACGAATTTCCCTTATGAAGCCTCTATCGACTACAGCGAAATCGGCAAAGCCAAAACCGGCGAGTGGGTTGACTATCCGGTGGGTGTTATGGTCGAGCTGGCCAAGAAGGATCTTCCGGTATCCGGAGGGTATGACCTCTTGTTCCACGGAGAGATTCCGAACGGCTCAGGCTTGTCCTCTTCCGCTTCCATCGAGGTAGTAACAGGTTATGCCTTCCTGACGCTGCTTGGCGGAGACACGGATACTGTAGAGATCGCCCTGCTGTCCCAGCGTGCGGAGAACCAGTATGTCGGCGTAAACTCCGGCATCATGGACCAGTTCGCTGTCGCCAACGGCAAACGCGACCAGGCCATCCTTCTGATGTGTGACACACTGGAGTACAGCCTGGTACCTTTTGTGACCGGCTCTTATAAGCTGGTTATCGGCAATACGAACAAGAAGCGCGGCCTTGTGGACTCCAAGTACAATGAGCGCCGCAGCCAATGCGAGGAGGCTCTGGCTATTTTGAAGCAAGAGGTGCCAACCCTGTCTTACCTGGCCGAGCTTAAACCTGAACAATTCGAGCTTCATCAGGATAAAATCACCGACGAAACCGTCAGACGCCGCGCCCGCCATGTGGTGGAAGAGAACCAGCGTGTGCTCGATTCGGTTGAAGTGCTCAAGAACAATGACCTGAAGCAATTCGGACTCTATATGAACGACTCCCATGTCTCCCTGCGTGACTTGTATGAAGTCAGCTGCGAAGAGCTGGACATCATGGTTGAAGAAGCACAGCGTATTCCGGGAACACTCGGCTCGCGTATGACAGGTGCCGGATTCGGCGGATGTACAGTATCTCTGGTGCATGAGGATGATGTGGAACGTTTCATTGCCGAAGTCGGCGAAGCTTACAAGAAGAGATCCGGTCTGACGGGCGAGTTCTATGTATGCACGATCGGCAACGGCGTTGAAGAACTGAAAGGAGTGAAATAAGATGGCGATTCTGGTAACGGGCGGAGTAGGTTATATCGGTTCCCACACAGTAGCAGAGCTGCTGGACCGCGGGGAAGAGGTTGTAGTTATCGACAATCTGCTGACAGGGCACCGCGAGGCGCTGCTGGGCGGCAAGCTGTATGAGGGAGACCTGCGCGACAAGGCACTGCTGGCCAAGCTTTTCTCCGAGAACAAGATTGAAGCGGTCATCCATTTCGCAGCGAGTTCCCTGGTGGGCGAGAGCATGAAGGATCCGGTAAAATATTACGACAACAACGTGTATGGTACACAATGTCTTCTCGAAGCGATGCAGCATGCCGGAGTGGATAAAATCGTCTTCTCCTCCACAGCCGCGACCTACGGCGAACCGGAAAAGGTGCCGATTGAAGAAACGGACCGCACTGAACCTGCGAATGTGTACGGGGAGACCAAGCTGACCATGGAACGCATGATGGCCTGGTTCGACAAGGTACTCGGCATCAAATACGTAGCGCTGCGCTACTTCAATGCTGCAGGTGCACATGCCAGCGGCAAAATCGGCGAAGACCACCGTCCGGAGAGCCACCTGATTCCGCTGGTGCTCCAGGCTGCACTTAAGCAGCGGGAGAACATCGCGGTCTTCGGCGAAGACTACCCGACAGAAGACGGAACCTGCGTACGCGACTATATTCATGTCAGCGATCTGGCGGATGCGCATGTCCGTGCGGTAACCTACCTGCGCAGCGGCAGTGCAAGCAATATCTTCAACTTGGGCAACGGCCTGGGCTTCTCGGTGAAGCAGGTGATTGAAACAGCGAAGAAGGTAACCGGCCTGGACATCCCGGTTGTAATCCAGGAGCGCCGCGCCGGTGATCCGGCGGTACTTGTCGCTTCTTCGGCCAAAGCCCGGACGATCCTGGGCTGGGACCCGCAGCATGCCGATCTGGAAGGCATCATCCAAAGCGCCTGGAACTGGCACTCCTCGAATCCGGAAGGGTACGGCGGCTAAGCCTGCCAATGTACTTTGTTGTGAATAGTACGGAAGCCTGGCTTGAAGAATAAGCAATCCTAAGATGAACAAAAGAAAAATAAAAAGCCGGAAGGATCGAAGGGGGATTTTGGAACTGTAGGAGCGTTAGCGACCGCCTGAAAGCTTTCCGCAGGAAAGCTCGCTTCGGAAGCATCAGCAGTCACCGGATTTCCACCGCAATCAGCGGGTCAATCAAGAAATCTGGGGACAACAGCGGCCGGAAGTCCAAATATTCACCGTAGTGACGTCTATGGCTTAAGTTAATATCTTAAGTTCAGCTATACAGGTTGCAGCAAATAAGGAGAATTGAAATGCAGAACGATAATATTACGGCTGCAGCCTCTGAGAAGGCATTGTATGCGATTGAACAGCTGGTCCTGTTTGCGCAGCACAAGGAGCTGATTCAGCCGGCTGACGTTGATTACAGCCGCAATGAACTGCTGGACCAGTTCGGCTTCAGTGAGCCGTATGCCGGTGAATTCACTGAAGGTCCGCTTGAGAGTCCGCAGGCCCCGCTGGATCAATTGATCGACTACGGGTTTGAGACCGGGCTGATTCCGGAAAATTCGGACACATACCGCGATCTGCTGGACGCCAAGATCATGGGCCTTCTGATGGCCCGGCCGTCTGAGGTAAATGCGGAGTTTGCCGCGATCCAGGCGGAGCAGGGCATTCAGGCGGCCACTGACCGCTTTTATAAGCTGAGCATTGATTCCAACTATATCCGTATGGACCGGGTGGCCAAGAATGTATATTGGCTTCAGGATTCGCCTTACGGGGATATCGAGATGACGATCAATCTCTCCAAACCGGAGAAAAGCCCGAAGGAAATCGCCATGGCCCGGCTGCTCCCGCCGCCGGTCTATCCGAAATGCCAGCTCTGCCGCGAGAATGTCGGCTATGCCGGACGGGTCAATCACCCGCCGCGCCAGAATCTGCGCGTGATTCCGCTCGCGATGAACAATGAGAAATGGTTCTTCCAATACTCGCCGTATGTGTACTATAACGAGCATTGTATCGTGTTCCACCATGATCATGTGCCGATGAAGCTGACGAAGGATACGCTGAAGCGTCTGCTTAGCTTTGTTGAATCCTTCCCGCATTATTTCATCGGCTCGAATGCCGATCTGCCGATTGTCGGCGGCTCCATTCTGACCCATGATCACTTCCAGGGCGGACGCCACACCTTCCCCATCCAGAAGGCGCCCAAAGAGGATAGCTTCACCCATGCTGCATATCCAGGCGTTAGCCTAAGCATTGTGAAATGGCCGATGTCTGTGCTGCGGATGCACGGGGCAGATCCTGCCGTGCTGCTGGAAGCCGGCAACAGTATCTATGAGGCCTGGAAGACTTACAGCGATCCGGCAGCTGATGTCCTGGCCTTCAGTGAAGAGGCCGGGGAGAGCGTGCCGCATAACACGGTTACACCTATCGTCCGCCGGGCAGAAGACGGCGGCTATGAGATGGATCTGGTGCTGCGTAACAACCGGACCAGCGAAGAATATCCCGAAGGGATTTTCCACCCGCACCGGGAAATGCACCACATCAAGAAGGAGAACATCGGCCTGATCGAGGTTATGGGCCTGGCGATTCTGCCGGGACGCCTCAAGGAAGAGCTCGATGCTGTCGCTGGCGTTTTGGCCGGAGACACCGCACTGCTGCAAGCGGTCCAGAGCCAAGGTGCTGATCATCCGCTTGCGCTGCATGCCTCCTGGATCGCGGAGCTGGCCGGCCGTTTCGGCACCTCCCTGAGCCGCGAGGAAGCGGTGAAGACGGTGCAGAACGAGGTAGGCACCAAGTTCACGCATATTTTGGAGCATGCGGGAGTATACAAACGCACACCGGAAGGCCAGGCGGCATTCCGCCGGTTCGTGAACAGCAGCGGGTTTAACTAAGACCCCTGTGTCTTGTAAATGAGATGTCCCTGCCGGAGTGTCGGCGGGGGCATTTTTTGTTGCGCGGGAAACTATACAATGCAATGATGTGTCCGCCGGAAGTGGGCGGCAGGAGGAAATGAAGGGCAGAAGTGCCCCTGATTCCGCTGAAAGTGGGCGGCATGGGGAAATTAAAGGGATAAATCCCTCTGAGTTCGCCGAAAGCGGGCGGCATGGGGAAATTAAAGGGATAAATCCCTCTGAGTTCGCCGAAAGCGGGCGGCATGGGGAAATTAAAGGGATAAATCCCTCTGATTCCGCCGAAAGTGGACGGCATGGGGAAATTAAAGGGATAAATTCCTTTGAATTCGTGCTAGGCAGGCGTTAAGGGAACGCCGTGTCTTTTAAACACGATACCGACCTTTTGCCGCTCCTCTGCAGTCATTTGAATGCGGCAAGCCGGAGGTCTATAATATACAAGTGCGTCACATTCATATACTCATGGAGGTTTACCCATATGCGTAAGTTTGAGTTCTATAACCCTACCAAGCTGATTTTTGGACAAGGGACATTGCAGGCACTCCGCACCGAAGTGCCGAAATACGGCAAGAATGTACTGCTGATGTACGGCGGCGGCAGCATCAAGCGCAGCGGCCTGTACGACAATGTAATTGCTGAGCTGAATGCCACTGGAGCTGTAGTTACGGAATTGGCCGGAGTGGAGCCTAACCCGCGCCTGTCCACCGTACATAAAGGCGTGGATTTATGCCGCGAGAACGGGATCGAACTGATCCTCGCCGTCGGCGGCGGCAGTGTGCTGGATTGTGCCAAGGCTGTAGCTGTCGGTGCGAAGTACGAAGGGGATATGTGGGACTTCGTGGAGCGCAAAGCGGCGCCTCAGGGAGCTCTTCCGCTGGGAACTGTGCTGACTATGGCGGCTACCGGTTCGGAAATGAACAACGGCTCGGTAATTACGAATGAAGTGACCAAGGAGAAAATGGGCTGGGGCAGCGTGCATGCCTATCCGGCATTCTCGATTCTTGATCCTGAGAACACCTTCTCCCTGCCGCGTGACCAGACGGTCTACGGTATGGTGGACATCATGTCCCATACACTGGAGCATTATTTCCACACAGACGGCAACACGCCGGTACAGGACGGCTTCTGTGAAACCCTGCTTCGTACAGTAATCGAGACTGCACCGAAGCTGATCGAAGATCTGAACAACTATGAACTGCGTGAGACCATCATGTACTGCGGCACCATGGCACTGAACGGGATGGTCAGCATGGGCTTTGCCGGAGACTGGGCTACGCACAATATTGAGCATGCCGTATCCGCCGTTTACGATATTCCGCATGGCGGAGGATTGGCGATTCTGTTCCCGCAATGGATGAGATACAACCTCAGCACGAATCCTGCCCGTTTCCGCCAATTGGCGGTGAACGTATTCGGGATTGATCCGGCTGGCAGAAGCGATGAAGAAGTCGGTCTTGAAGGCATCGAGGCGCTTCGCAGCTTCTGGGATTCCATCGGAGCTCCGAAGACACTTGGTGATTATGACATCGATGACAGCGAAATCGGCAATATGGCGGACAAGGCTGTCCGTTTCGGCCCGTTCGGCAACTTCCGCAAGCTGCAGCGTGAGGATGTTGTAGAGATTTACAAGCTGGCTCTGTAAGTTGCACATTTACAAGCAGTTGACCATGTAAGCTAGCCCTGTAAGGCAGCTGGATAGACATGCCTGCAGTGGTTAACCCTATATGCTGCACCCAAAGATAGCCGTTCCCGTTCGCCGGGAGCGGCTTTTTAACATGGAAATCCCTTAATGTTCTCTCTCCGGAGATACAATAATGAGATTAATACCCAACTTTGTGAAACCAAGGACATGGTTTCTGCGTTTAATCTAGTATGACAGTCCGGAAGTAAAGACGGGAGGAGACCAATATGCAAACGCTGTATTTGGGCTGTTTGGCGCTGGGCATTATTTTTGCCGTAGTCAGTGTACTTGTAGGCGACCTGATCGGAGGCGCTCTGCACGGGGTTTTTGACTTCGTATCCTTTGATTTCGTCAATCCTGCCATCTTGGCAGGCGGAGTAACGGTGTTCGGCGGAGCGGGGGTGCTGCTTAGCCGCTACAGCGGACTGGAAGATGGCGCAATTCTTGCCTTGTCCCTGCTGATTGCGGCTTTTATGGGAGTGGTGCTGCATCTTGTTGTAGTGAAGCCAATGAGGAACAGCGAAATGTCGAACGGATTCTCCATGAACGATCTGCCGGGAAGAATCGGTGAGGTTATGGTTCCGGTTCCTGCATCAGGCTATGGTGAGATTATGGTGAAATTCGGTGCAGGCAACAGTCTGCATACCGCAGCCAGCTTCGAACAGCATCCGCTGCCGGCCGGTATTAAGGTTGTGGTGGTAGAGGTCCGGGAGGGCGTAGCCCTTGTGTCAGAATTCGAAGACAGAAGAGGAGTGGATTCTTAATGTTCGGTATTCCTGATTTTTTGTTTATTCCCGCAGTCGTTGTGGCTGTATTATTTGTACTGGGGATTGCATTCTGGGCCCGTTACAAAACGGTAGGACCTGATGAAGGTATGATCGTCACCGGTTCCTTCCTGGGCAGCAATCATATCTCAGATGACGGCTCCGGCCGCAAAATCAAAATCGTCCGCGGCGGCGGCGCGTTCATCCTGCCGGTCTTCCAGAAGGCCGAGTTCATGTCACTGCTCTCCCACAAGCTAGACGTGACGACCCCTGAGGTCTACACGGAGCAGGGCGTTCCGGTCATTGCCGATGGAGTGGCGATCATCAAGGTGGGCAGCTCGACCGAGGATGTGGCGACGGCAGCCGAGCAGTTCATGGGCAAGCCGATTGAGGCGCTGAAGAGCGAAGCCCAGGAAGTGCTCGAAGGCCATCTGCGGGCGATTCTCGGCTCGATGACCGTTGAAGAGGTCTACCGCAACCGGGACCGTTTCGCCCAGGAGGTTCAAGGCGTTGCGGCTCGTGATTTGAAGAAAATGGGGCTGCAGATCGTCTCGTTTACCATTAAGGATGTGCGTGACAAGCACGGCTATCTGGAAGCGCTGGGTAAACCCCGGATTGCCGCAGTGAAGCGGGATGCAGAGATTGCCGAAGCCGAAGCAGTGCGTGACGCGCGGATTCAGAAGGCCAATGCCGAAGAGCAGGGGCAGAAGGCAGAACTGCTGCGTGATACCAACATCGCCGAAGCCTCGAAGGAGAACCAGCTGAAAGTAGCGGCGTTCAAACGTGATCAGGATACCGCCAAAGCGGAAGCGGACCAGGCGTACCATATTCAGGAGGCGCGGGCCAAGCAGACGGTGGTTGAAGAGCAGATGAAGGTCGAGCTGGTCCGCAAGGAACGCGAAATTGATCTGCAGACCAAGGAAATCCAGGTTCGCGAGAAGCAGTATGATGCGGAAGTGAAGAAGAAAGCGGAAGCGGACCGTTACGCGGTGGAGCAGGCGGCGGAAGCCGACAAGGCCAAGCGGATGCGTGAAGCCGATGCGCTGCAGTACAGTATTGAGACTCAGGCTAAAGCGACCTCCGAGCAGAAACGTCTGGAAGGGCAGGCGGTCGCCGATGCCGAGCTGGCCAAAGGTAAAGCGGAAGCAGAAGTTATCCGTCTGCGCGGTCTGGCCGAAGCGGAAGCCAAAGAGAAGCTGGCGGAAGCCTTCCAGAAGTTCGGCGAAGCGGCGGTACTCGATATTATCGTCAAAATGCTGCCGGAGCTGGCCGGGAAGATTGCCGAGCCGCTGGCTTCCATTGACAAGCTGACGGTTGTGGATACCGGCAACGGGGAAGGCGCGGCCCGGGTAAGCAATTATGTGACCCAGCTGATGGCGACAGCGCCTGAGATGCTGAAAAGCGTGTCTGGCATTGATGTCGAAGCGCTGATCAAAGGGTTGACCAAAACCAAAGGCAAGCCGGAGCTGGCAGCAGCTGCCGAGTATACCGGAGCGCCAGTAACCGCCCTCCCGGGTAAACCGAAACCGGCCGTAATACCACCTGCCGCCCCGGTTGAACAACCAGAGGAATAATAGAGTATCACCGAGGTATGGCCGGCAGGTTTAACCGCCTGTCATACCTTTTTTATAGAATTACGGCAATAGGAAACGGAGGTGCAGGCATGGAGCTCATTTTGGATAATATACGCAAGAGCTTTGACGGTAAGGAAGTGCTGAAGGGAATTGACTTCACCTTCGAGCAAGGCAAGATTTACGGGCTCCTGGGACGCAACGGTGCCGGCAAAACCTCACTGTTCAACTGCCTCAGCGGTGAGATACGCATGGACAGCGGCGGGGCTTTCCTGCGGCGGGAGGAAGTGAGTCTTCCGCTTCGCGAAGAGGAGATCGGCTACGTCTTTTCCCTGCCGATTCTGCCGGATTTCTTAACGGGTTATGAGTTCGTGAAGTTCTACATGGATATCAACAAGGATAAAATTGAACCGGGCAGAAGTATCGAAGAGTATTTTGATATCATCCGTTTTGAGGAGGAGGACCGCCACCGTCTGATCAAAGGCTACTCCCACGGGATGAAGAACAAAATCCAGATGCTCTGCTTCATCATTTCCCGGCCGCCGCTGATTCTGCTGGATGAGCCGCTGACCTCCTTCGATGTAGTGGTGGCGCTGGAGATCAAGAAGCTGCTGCGTGAGATGAAGCAGAAGCATATTATTATTTTCTCCACCCATATTCTGCAGCTGGCTGCCGATCTCTGTGATGAGCTGGTGATTCTGAATAATGGCTCACTCCGTGAGATTCCCGCGGAAACGCTGCACAGTCCGGAATTCGAGGAGCAGATTATCGCGCTGCTGAAGGATGGAGACCATGATTAGCACGCTGAAGGCGATCATGGAGATTCGCGGGATGTCCGGCGCTAACCGGCTGATGTTCTATTTCAGAAAAATCCCCGTAATCGGCAAGCTGTTACCGGCCTCGGCCTATGCCGAGACGTCGCTTAAGCGGACTTTATCGGTAATTGTCTATATCCTCAAAGCCATCTGGGCTTTCTTGTCCAAGTTTGCCTATTTGGGGCTTATGGTCTATTTGCCCGTCAAGCTTGCAGGCAGTGAATTAACCTTAACGCTTTCAGCACAATATCAGCTGTACCTTCAGGTCCTGCTCTGTTTAAGCTTTCTGGTCTCTGCAGTTTCCAGCGCGGTTATTCTGGAGCCCAAACGGGACAAGTATATCTTCGTGAAGCTGATGAGGCTCCCCGCGGAGAGATATATGCGTGTTACGCTGACGCTGCGCGGGATCAGTTTTGCGGTAACCTTTATCCCGGCGATGATGGTCTTCGGGAATCTTCTGGGGGCTCCGCTGTGGCAGGGAGGTGTTCTTGCTCTGCTGCTGACCTTCTGGCGTATTGCCTGCGAGGCCCTGCATTTGTGGATTTTTGATAAATACGGCATTGTCGTAGTCAAAAAAACAAGCTGGGTCTGGACCGCCATTGGTGCTGGTTACCTGCTGGCTTATGTGCCTCTGCTCCCGGGCTTTGCGGTGGTGGACAGTTCCATGTTGTTCAGTCTGCCTCTGGTGCTTGGTGTGACTGTGCTGGGAGCCTTATGTGCGGTCTACATCGCCCGTTATCCGGATTACCGCAATGCAGTGGATGCCGTTACCAAAATTGATGATCCGCTGCTGGATATGGGACGCATGATGAAGGAGGCGCGGGTGAAGGATGTCGCAACCCGGGAGCAGCAGTACACGGCGGAGCAGCTGAACCCCGGACAATTCGCAGGTAAAAGCGGGTATGCTTATCTTAATGCGATTTTTTTCTCGCGCCACCGGCGGTTACTCATTCATCCGGTGCAGCGGCGTCTGGTAATTATTGGCGCACTCTTCGCAGCTGCTTTGCTGACGCTGCTGTTCTCGCAAGCAGCTTTTAACAGAATGGCCCATTATCTGATCAGTGCTTTGCCAACCTTTCTGATCCTTATGAATTATACCTCCATCGGTGAACGTGTCTGCAAGGCTATGTTCTACAACTGTGATCTCAGTCTGCTGCGTTACGGGTTCTACCGTGAACAGTCGGCGATCCTGAGCAACTTCCGGATCCGGCTGCTGCGCATCAGCCTGCTTAATCTGATTCCGGCGGCAGCGATCTGCCTGGGGGTGAATCTGCTGATCCTGCTGTCGGGTGAGAGCTGGGGCGCGGCGGATGCGGTTATCTTTTGCGTGACGATTGTGGCACTGTCCCTGTTCTTCTCGGTGCATCATCTGTTCATGTATTACATCTTCCAGCCGTACAGTACCGAGCTGAATGTGAAGAATCCGTTCTTTACGATTGTGAACAGTATCGTGCTGGCCGCCGGTTTTATAGCCATACAGTTCAAGAGCGAGCCCGGGATTTTTGCTTTTATCGTAGTACTCTCTGCTGTTGTCTATATGCTGGCGGCCCTGATATTGGTCTACAAATTCTCAGGCCGGACGTTTCGGGTGAAATGAGCCTCCCGGCTCTTTGCCGCACACTTCTAATTTGAGATTCTTGATGTTATGATAGTAGCTCAAGGTTAATTTTCACATGCTGATACGTGTATCGTGCTGCCTTAATAGATCGGGTATTCAGAATTAAAAGAGGTGTCGCAAGTGAGCAGCAGCATAACAGTGGCCAAGGTACTGAATAACAACGTTATCATTGCCGAGCATCCCCAGTATGCCGAGGTAGTGGTCATTGGCAAGGGTATCGGCTTCAACCGTAAGACACGGGACCGGATCAACCTCTCTTCTGTGGAAAAAATGTTCATCCTGCGGAGCCAGGAGGAGCAGGAGCAGTATAAGCAGCTTGTGCCCCAGGTGGACGAGAAGCTGATTGAGGTGGTCCAGGAGATCGTCCTGCATATTATGCAGAGCAGCCGGCAGGCACTTAACGAGCATATCCATATCGCGCTCACTGACCATATTTCCTTTGCCATCCGCAGGAGTGAACAGCATATAGCCATACATAATCCTTTTCTGTACGAGACCCGGGAGATCTATCCGGAGGAATACAGGCTGGCCGAATATGCAGTGGACCGGATTAACGAAGCCATGAAGGTTTCACTGCCGCCGGATGAGATCGGATTTGTGGCGCTTCACATTGTCAGTGCACTCAGCAACCGGCATATCTCGGAGGTTAAGCAGCATTCGCAGCTGATCGGGGACATGGTGGGACTGGTGGAGGATAACCTCGAATACCGCATTCCGCGTGACTCCCTGGACTATTCACGTCTGGTGACTCATTTGCGTTTTGTGCTGGAGAGGCTGCGCCGGGGGGAGACTGTACGTGAGACTTCCTCCCTTGACGGGCTGATGAAACGTGAATATCCCGAGATGTATATGCTTGCCTGGAAGCTGACCAAGGTTATCGAACAGCGCGTGCATATCCCGGTATATCCTGCCGAGGTGAGTTATCTGACGATTCATCTGCAGCGTCTTGCCCAGAAGAAGGAAGATGAATCCGGTATGGAACAGCAGGACAGCATTTAGCCTGTTAATTAATGCTTGCAACTTCAAATTATCAGTGCTACAATGATCCCTGTTATTAACAAAACAGAATACAAACGTGTAACTGATACGATCAGGCATGAGTGATTTACAGTATTATGGTTGTCTTGCCCCAACTCGGGGTACTCTAACGTTAGCGTTAGACGACAATCTGTGTGCTGTATTGCTCATGCCTTTTTTGGCTTCTGTTTTGAATGAAATTTAGGATTAGGAAGTGACCTCAATGTTCAAAAAGTTATTCGGCGTTTTGCAGAGAGTTGGTAAAGCGCTTATGCTGCCCGTTGCCATTCTGCCTGCAGCAGGGCTGCTGCTCGGGATCGGGAACATGCTCGTTAATCCGGATTTCCTGCAGTATGTGCCGGCACTGGAAAATCATGTAGTTCAAGCTATTGCTACCGTATTGATGAACTCGGGGCAAATTGTATTTGATAATCTCTCCTTGCTGTTCGCAGTCGGCGTAGCCATCGGGCTGGCCGGAGGTGAAGGTGTAGCGGGTCTGGCAGCTATCATCGGATTCCTGGTTATGAACGTAACCATGGGTACGGTTGTTGGCGTCAACGCCTACGTCCTGACCTGGAAAGATTTCGCCTACTCCAGCGTGCTGGGGATTCCTACGTTGCAGACAGGGGTGTTCGGTGGTATCCTGGTGGGGATATTGGCCGCATCCATGTACAAAAGGTTCTTCCGTATAGAGCTGCCGTCTTATCTCGGCTTCTTCGCGGGTAAACGTTTCGTACCGATCATGACTGCGGTAACTTCCCTGATTCTCGGTCTTGCGCTCACATTGGTATGGCCGCCGATCCAACACGGCCTGAACTATGTATCGCAGAGTATGATTAACACCAACCTGACGCTGTCGGCCTTTATCTTCGGGGTCATCGAGCGTTCCCTGATTCCTTTCGGCCTGCACCATATCTTCTATTCGCCGTTCTGGTATGAATTCGGAAGTTATGTGGACAAGGCAGGAGATCTGGTCCGCGGTGACCAGCGGATCTTCATGCAGCAGCTTCGTGACGGTGTGGATTTCACAGCCGGTACATTTACCACTGGTAAATATCCGTTCATGATGTTCGGACTTCCGGCAGCCGCCCTTGCGATCTATCATGAGTCCAAACCTGAGAACAGACGGGTTGTCGGAAGCTTGATGATTTCCGCAGCGCTGACTTCGTTCCTGACAGGTATTACCGAGCCGCTGGAATTCTCATTCCTGTTCGTGGCTCCGCTGCTGTTCGCTGTACATGCGGTATTTGCAGGTCTTTCCTTCATGACCATGCACATCCTTAATGTCAAAATCGGTATGACCTTCTCCGGCGGTTTCATCGACTATGTGCTGTTCGGCGTCATTCCGAACCGTACAGCCTGGTGGCTGGTTATTCCGGTAGGTCTGGTGCTCGCGGTGATTTACTACTTCGGATTCCGCTTCGTGATCCGCAAGTTCAACCTCAAGACTCCGGGCCGCGAAGATGCATCTGACGACGAGGAAGAAATAAGCACAGAGAGTGTATCGAAGTCGGGCGACGATCTGCCGCGCAACATTCTGTCCGCTCTGGGCGGCAAAGAGAATATTACGCATCTGGATGCCTGCATCACCCGTCTTCGTGTTGAAGTCAAGGATAAAGCGGGCGTTGATAAGAACCGGCTGAAGAAGCTGGGTGCTTCTGGAGTTCTGGAAGTGGGTAACAACGTACAGGCGATCTTCGGAACCCGTTCGGACACCATCAAATCGCAGATTCAGGATGTCATGAACGGAAGAACACCGGCTGCTGCTCCTGTAGCGCCGAAGCCGGAGCTTGAGCAACAGGCCGGCGAGCAGGGTGAGGCTATTATCGCTGAGGATATCGTATCCCCTGTAAACGGCGAGCTGATGGATATTACACTTGTTCCTGATGCGGTCTTCTCGCAAAAAATGACCGGTGACGGCTTCGCCTTCCTGTCCGATGACGGCAAGATTGCCTCGCCGGTATACGGCAAGGTGTTCAATGTCTTCCCGAGCAAGCATGCAATCGGCATTATGTCCGACGGCGGCAAGGAAGTGCTCGTGCATATCGGTGTCAATACCGTTAAGCTTAAGGGCCAGGGCTTCACGGTTCTTGTAGAAGAAGGCGATCTGGTAGCTGCCGGACAGCCGATTATGGAAGTGGATCTGGAGTATGTGAAGGCCAATGCACCTTCCGTCATTTCTCCGGTCATCTTCTCCAACCTGCCTGAAGGCTCTTCTGTCACCCTGAAGAAACCGGGCAAAGTATCCATCGGTGATAAGGATATCATCACCATTCAGTAAAATGTGCAAAGGCGAAGCGCTTCCATTATAATTAAAGGGAGCGCGGCCTTCACCATAAGCAACTATCCTAATTAATAGAAAGCGAGTTGGATATTATTATGCAAACAACTTTCAGAATCATTGACGAAGATGGAATTCACGCACGCCCGGCAACAGCGCTGGTAAATACAGCTACAAAATTCAAAGGCACTGAGGCTTTTGCGGAAGCCAAAGGCAAAAAAGTAACCCTTAAATCCATCTTGGGCGTTCTGTCCCTGGGCCTTGAAGCAGGAGATACCCTGACCCTTATTACTGAAGGCAGTGAAGAAGCTGAAGCCCTCAGCGCACTGCAGGAGATCATGGTTAAAGAAGGGCTGGGAGAAGTTCATGAGTAAAATTTCAGGAATCGCGGCTTCCGCAGGTATTGCAGTAGCCCGTGCCTTTATCCTGGAACATCCGGACTATACCATTACCAAAACAGCGGTCACTGATGTGGAAGCTGAGCTTGCGAAGCTGACTGACGCCTTGGACAAATCCAGAGGCGAACTGCAGAGCATCAAAGAGCGGACACTGGCAGAGCTCGGCGAGAAAAAAGCAGAGATCTTCGAATCCCATCTGCTGATTCTTGATGATCCCGAGCTGATCACGCCTGTAATGGATAAAATCCGCGAGGAATCGGTTAATGCGGACTATGCCTTGAATGAAGTAGCTAATCAATTCGTGGAAATGTTCCAGAACATGAAGAGCGCGTACCTGCAGGAGCGTGCAGCCGATATGCGTGACGTAACCAAACGCGTACTGAACCATCTGCTTGGCATTCACTATGTGAGCCCGGCTGAAATCAGTGAAGAGGTTATCGTTATTGCACTCGATCTGACGCCTTCGGATACAGCACAGCTTAACCGTAATTTCGTAAAGGGCTTCACGACCAATATCGGCGGACGTACTTCCCACTCCGCAATTATGGCCCGTTCCCTGGAAATTCCGGCTGTTGTAGGAACTAAGAACGTATTGTCTCTCGTCAAAGCCGGCGATCTGATTATTGTCGACGGTCTGAACGGGGACGTGCTAATCAACCCTACGGAAGCGGAAGTCGCTGAATATACCGCCAAGCAGGAAGCTTACAATCTGCAGATTGCCGAGTGGAAAAAGCTCCGCGACGAACCAACCGTGTCGGCTGACGGCAAGCATGTAGAGCTGGCTGCCAATATCGGTACACCGAATGATGTAACGGGTGTAATCGAGAACGGCGGCGAAGGCGTAGGCTTGTACCGTACAGAGTTCCTGTACATGGGCCGCGACAAGCTGCCTTCCGAAGAGATTCAATACAATGCCTACCGCAGCGTGCTTGAGAACATGCAAGGCAAGCCGGTAGTTGTGCGCACGCTGGATATCGGCGGCGACAAGGAGCTGCCTTATCTGGATCTGCCGAAGGAAATGAATCCGTTCCTCGGCTTCCGTGCTATCCGTCTGTGTCTGGACCGTCAGGATATCTTCCGCACCCAGCTGCGTGCCCTGCTCAGAGCCAGTGCCCACGGCGACCTGCGGATTATGTTCCCGATGATCGCGACTCTTGGCGAATTCCGTGCAGCCCGTGATCTGCTGCTGGAAGAGAAGGCCAAGCTGCGTGAAGAAGGCAAGGAAGTATCCGATAACATCCAGCTGGGCATCATGGTTGAGATTCCTTCGACAGCTGTACTGGCTGACCAGTTCGCCAAAGAAGTGGATTTCTTCAGTATTGGTACCAATGACCTTATTCAATATACAATGGCTGCGGACCGTATGAATGAACGGGTATCCTACCTGTATCAGCCATACAACCCGGCAATTCTCCGTCTGGTCAAAATCGTCATTGATGCAGCACACGCCGAAGGCAAATGGACCGGCATGTGCGGTGAAATGGCCGGCGACGCTACAGCGATTCCGCTGCTGCTCGGCCTTGGCCTGGATGAATTCAGTATGAGTGCAACCTCAATTTTGCCGGCCCGCAGCCAGATTGCCAAGCTGTCTGCTGCAGACATGAAGGAAATGGCTGCCCAGGCGCTGCAGCTCGGCACTGCCGAGGAAGTAGCAGCACTTGTGCAAAGCCGTGTGAATTAATTCGTTTTTGGTTTTCTGTTTGAGGCAATTCCACTTTTCCAACTACTTTAGCCGGTCTCCGTTACAGGAGGCCGGTTTTTTTTGAATTGTGAGCATGCATCCACTTCAGCAAGAACGGAACCGCCCTTTCCGGCAGCATTATATATAATGAGTCCATTACTTCCGAAGGGTGGAACCATTTTTGCAGAAATTTAATGCCTCGCAGCTGTACATGTTCATGGTTTTTATGATGTCATTAGCGGGCAGCACCATATTTACAACCTACAGCATTTATTATGTTATTGAGCTAGGGTTAAATCCGTTTCAGCTGGTGCTGGTTGGAACGGTTCTGGAGATAACAGTGTTAGTGTTCGAAGGCATTACAGGTGTTGTAGCAGATACATACAGCCGTAAGCTGTCGGTTATTATCGGAATGTTCGTGCTGGGAAGTGCTTTTGTACTGGAAGGATGTATTGTCTGGATGATGCATCCGGCCTCCATGCTGCCTGCATTTGCCTGGCTGCTTATGTCCCAGATGCTGTATGGCATCGGCTGGACGTTTGTCAGCGGGGCGGACACGGCCTGGATTGTAGACGAGCTGGATGAGGAGCAGACGGGGGCAATTTTTATGCGTTCCAAAGTATTTGCGCTAAGTGCATCTCTGCTGGGCATTGCTGTCAGTGTAGGATTATCACTGCTTGCGCCCAATATGCCGTTTCTGGCAGGGGGGGCTGTCTATTTCATACTTGGGCTGGTATTGATCCGTTATATGAAGGAAACGGGCTTTATCCGGCGTGAGCGGGAGCCGCACACCTCACCAATCCGTGAACTGGGCAAGACCTGGGTAAGCGGCGTATCCGTACTCAGACATCACCCGCTGCTTCTGCTGCTGACCGTTGTAACATTATTTAACGGGGCTGCGTCTGAAGGATATGACCGTCTGTGGCAAATCCACCTCATCGATGAAATCGGCTTCCCGGATGCCCCCGTGTCAATGGCGGTATGGTTCGGCCTGATCAGTGCAGCGGCTACAATGTTGGGGATGCTGGCCGTGCGTTTTGCCGGGAAAAGAATGGACCTGCTCCTGGAACGAAAGGTCTCTGCCGCATTGTTCATACTTACCTGTATCCGCATGGGCTGCATCCTGCTGCTTGCGCTTGCGCCGAATTTCACGGCCGCAATCTTTGCGGTGCTTCTCCTGGGGGTGGCCGGCTCCGTGAGCGATCCTATCTACACTACCTGGCTGAACTCGAAGCTTCCAAGCCGGAACCGGGCCACAGTCCTGTCGATGATTAGCCAATCGGATGCACTCGGCCAGTCCGCAGGCGGTCCGGTTGTTGGTTATATAGGCAGCCGTTTCTCGATCAGGGCCTCCATTCTGGCTGCCGGCTTCCTGCTGCTTCCAATTCTGGCGCTGTTCGGAAAGGTCATGCGTAAGCGCTAAAGGAAGCAAAACAACATTTAACAGTTGTTATTTGGCTGCAGGACAAGTATACTTCCGGGTAGATTCGCAGCTGTCACCCCATGAGCTTAAATACCCGGGACTTCATGCCGATATAGGATATAGCAAGCAGATGCAATTCTACCCCGTAACCCAAACCTGTGAACATAATGTTACATATTATAAGATGAACCGTGAGTAAGAATTCTCAGCAATACCCGCTTGCAGAGCTGTGCAAGTATTAGATTGGTGATATGTGGAAATAGCTTGGTTGTAATAGAGTGATCAGTTTTCGGCCGGATGGCAGAGAGCATTAGGATGGTGAATATGAATGAGCAGCAATTATATAAATGCAGAATCAGTAATGGAGACCTATGAAGGCAAAGACCTTGGCTTAACGTATTCTGCGGAGTACAGTATGTTTAAAGTCTGGGCGCCGACCGCGTTTGCAGTATCGCTGGTGCTGTATGCTACCGGCGGGAATGGCATATCAGCCGGTCATACCGGAGATTACAAGGACAGCGGCCGGATTATCAATATGCAGCGCTCAGACGGCGGAATCTGGGAAGTCAGGGTTTCCGGTGATCTTAAGGGCAGGTATTATATGTACCGGGCTGTATTTGCGGACGGAAGCATCAACGAAGCTGCAGACCCTTATGCAACGGCTGTATCGGCTAATGGTGTGCGGACGGCGGTCATCGATTTGCAGGATACGAATCCGGCTGGCTGGGATCAGGACACTTCTCCTGCTCTGCCGCATCCGGCTGATGCTGTAATCTATGAGCTGCATGTACGTGATTTCTCGGCTCATGAGAGCTCGGGTCTTACCCATAAGGGGAAATTCAAGGCGTTCACTGAGATGGGACTGAGGGATGCTGCGGGTCATGCACTGGGCATAGACCATCTGGCTGAGCTGGGGATTACGCATGTGCATCTGCTGCCGGTATTCGACTTCCAGACGGTGGATGAGCTGAAGGCTCCCGGTGAAGCACCGCGGTCTCCGCTATTCACAGACTACAATTGGGGCTATGACCCCCAGCACTATAATGTGCCTGAAGGCTCATACAGCACAGACCCAGCCAATCCGCCTACCCGTATCCGTGAGTTCAAGGAGATGGTGCAGGCCCTGCACAGCCGTGGTATCTCTGTCATTATGGATGTGGTCTACAACCATACGTATTCTATAGAAAAAGGACCCTTCCAGCCGCTTGTGCCGGATTATTACTACCGCCATGACTATAGCGGCCGGCTCTCCAACGGCTCGGGTGTCGGCAATGAGCTGGCTACCGAGCAGCCGATGGTCCGCAAATATATTAAAGACTCCTTGTCCTACTGGGCATCAGAGTATCATATCGACGGTTTCCGCTTCGATCTGATGGGATTGATGGACAGTGTGACCATGCGTGAGATCACGGAAGAGCTGCGGCTGGAGATTAATCCGAATCTGCTGCTCTACGGTGAGCCCTGGACAGGCGGAGACTCTCCGCTTGCCACCAAGACTCTGAAGGGTGTGCAGCGCGGCAAAGGTTATGCCGTCTTCAATGATAACTTCCGCTCTGCTATCAAGGGAGACAGTGACGGCTGGGGCAAGGGCTTCGCTACCGGAGAATACGGTAAAGAAGGTGCGGTTGCTTCCGGGATCAAGGGGGCCATACATGAGTTCACCGATTCGCCTGTAGAGACAGTGAACTATGTAACAGCACATGATAATCTCAATCTGTGGGACAAAATTCTGGCTACCCAGGGATTACGCCAGGAAGCGCGTTTATTGGAGCTTGAGAATGGCAGGCTGCGGAGCGGCGGGGATCTGGAAACCGCTGTGGAGCAGGCTGACCCGTATTTCGCGATTGATACTCTTGATGTGCTGGAGAATGAGACTGTACGGCGTTCTCTGCTGGCTAACGGAATCATTCTGACCTCGCAGGGAATACCATTCCTGCACGCCGGTGATGAGCTTCTGCGCAGCAAATACGGGGACCATAACAGCTACCGCAGTCCTGACTGCATCAATGCCATCCGCTGGGAGAACAAGAAGAAGTTCATTCCCGTCTTTCAATATTACAAAGGTCTGATTGAGCTGCGGCGGGGACATCCGGCTTTCCGTCTGCATGGACGTCAGGAGATAGAGCGCAGCCTTGAGTTCCTGCGCTGTGACAGCGGAGTCATTGCCTATGTGCTGAAGAATCATGCCGGCGGCGATGGTTGGAATAATATTGTCGTGATTTACAATGCAAATATGGGACCGGTAACCCAGTGTCTGCCTGAATCCTCCGGCTGCTGGAATATCGTTGTCGATCATACCCATGCAGGAGCGGAGGCCTTCCGGCAGACGGAGAACGGCAGTATTGAAGTGGCCGGGCTGTCTATGATGGTGCTCTACGATAAATACGGCGAGCCTGAACCGAGATCCAAGGTAGTCGAAGTTCATTATGAACGGCCGGACGGCGATTACCGGGGCTGGAATCTCTGGGTATGGGGTACAGGCATTCAGGATGGACAACGGGACTTCCAGCACATGGAGGACGGTCACGCAGTAGCGCGGATCGAGGTGCTGCCAGGCACAGCGTCTATCGGGTACATCCTCCGGCTGAATGATTGGGAGGAGAAGGACGGTACCGGAGACCGCTTCATCGACTGCTCCGGAAGCGAGGATCCGGTTAAGGTAAGGGTCAGTGACCGCCGGCACGAGCATGAGGAAGATACAGAAGGACCACTTCAACGGAGTAGTTAAGCAATAAACCAAGAGCTGTCCTGCATATCTCCCCTTAGTGGGACGCAGGACAGTTTTTTATATTCCGGCTCGTGAAGAGACGGTATAAAATGGATATACATGGAATTATATAGACGGAAGAGCTCTGGTTTTCTTTTAATGATTGATTTTACTATTGGAACTTCAATGTGATATTATTGTATTAGATTCGAAAAAAGTAAAATATTGGATGTGTTTTTCGCATCTGGATTTGCCGAATATAAAAAAGGTGTACAAGCATTCTTGTAGCAAGAGAACTTTTTATTCAAACAAAAAATCATAATAAGTAACAGGGAGGAAAAATGAAAAGAAATAAGCTATCCAAAGTTTTTACTATTGCCGCATTATCATTAGTTGTTGGTGGTTCTAGTGCTTTTGCAGCTGTTACTACTGATGGAAAGTGGGCAAGTCGCTATAATACTTTAACTGTTTCTTTAAGCTCAGCTAATACTACTGCTTGGACTTCAGGCGCTGCCAAATGGTATAACAATACTAATTTTAAGCTTTCATCAACTTTGGGTTCTGTTTCTAACTATTTTGCTACAGATACTTATGTTGAAAATGCCCAATGGGACGGAGTTACGTATTCGACCATTCTAGATCCAAGCGGCACTATCATAAATTCAGAATCTTATTTGAACACTTGGGCATTTACACAACGTGTTTATTCTGCGGCACAGAAGGCGGCTGTCGCTGCCCATGAAATAGGTCATTCTTTTGGTTTGAATGAAGCTTCAAATGTAGAAAGTTCATCTATTATGTGGCCATATTCATTTAACAGCTCAGGCCAATTTGTAAAGGTTTTAAATCCATCTTCTACTGACATTAGTGTTGTTAATAGTCTTTACCCAGCTTTAGCCCTGAAAAGTAAAACTGCGGAACCTAATTCAGTAATTTCTTCAGGCGAAAAAACAGTACATTTGCATCCTAACTGGGCGGTTTACTATAAGGATGACAACGAGTTGGCTGATGCTGCAGATCTAGTGATCCAAGGGATCGTTAAGGAGGATTTGGGAAGTAACATTGACAATAAGGGAGCATACTATTCTTATTACACAGATGTTAGCTTGGAAGTCATCAAGGTAATCAAGGGTGATCCAGCAGAGAATCAAAAAGTCATTAGAGTATCCCAAATGGGAGGTTCTGACGGAAGTGTTAATGTCGTTTCTGAAGGTTCTACCAAGTTATTAAAGGATCAAGAGGTGACATTATTCTTAAAAAAACTTAATGATGAACGTTACATCCCTATAAATGAAGATGAGAGTATATTCGTTAATGCAGGAGGAGAGTTTCTTAATACTGCTAATGGTGGTTCCTTGAATATACAATAACCGTATCTACAATCGTAACTATAAAAAGCCCGCATTTGTGGATGATCCAATTTGGTCATACCAGTGCGGGCTTTTTGTAGTTTGTAGATTATCCTTAACTGCTATTCTTATTCAATATATGAATTTCTTTTGAACATTTTTCGTTCTTTCATTATTTTGGTCAAGCGAATACAACGCAGTACTATTTCGGCTGGCGGGTGTATTCTTCATCCTGGTGCAGGCGTTGCACAGCCGCGGCATCTCGGTCATTATGGATGTGGTCTACAATCTATCCGGGAACGTAAGCCGGAGCACGAAGGTGAGGCGGCTGATCCGCTGCAGCGAACCAGTTAGATAGAATAAGAGCTGATCTGTTCCGTCCCCCGGGGGGACGGGCAGATCAGCTCTTTTCATTAGGGAAGTCTGTCAAATTTATTTTCTTGGGCATCGATTAAGGCGAGCTTGTAATTGATCTTTTCCAGCATTTTTATCATCCGTGTTAATTGTTCCTCCACTTTGCTCTTTTGGGTGAACAGCATCGTTTTTCTTAGGTGCAGTGTACGATCTCCGCGCTTGTACAGCTCAACGTATTGTTTTATTTCTGACAGCGGCAGCCCTGTCGAACGAAGAGCCTGAACCGTCTCAACGCACTCGATGTAGTGATCGTTGAATTGGCGGACCCCGTTTGTATCCCGGTCAACAGCCGGCAATACGCCTTCCTTCTCATAATAACGCAATGTATATGCAGTAATGCCCGTTTTCTCAACGATATCCCTAATCGTATAAGCCATAAGATGTTTCACCGCCTATTGAATGTTAGAGTGACTCTAGTATATTCTACAATCCGGACTTGCCTCCAGTCCATATTATCCCTATATAAAAGGCTTGAATTGATAGATTTGACTTAGAGCCGCTTCAATCCGCTAAGCTGAGAGAGCAGCAACAAACTAAAGAGGAGGATGTTCAATGCCCAAAACAGTGTTGATCACCGGGAGTTCGACCGGACTGGGAAATACAACAGCGAAGAAGTTTGCGAAGGAAGGATGGAATGTGATTGCGACGATGCGCAAACCGGACCAGCGCTTGATTGAGGAGAATCCCGAACGGATTTTCGTCACCGGGCTTGATGTCACTAAGCCCGCTTCCATCGAGGCGGCCATTGCGGCAGGGATCAACAGGTTCGGCCGGATCGACGCTGTTGTGAACAACGCCGGAGTCAGTATTCTCTCGATATTTGAGGCAACACCCATGGACATTACCCGCGGAATTTTCGAGACGAATGTCTTCGGTGTCATGAACGTCATTCAGGCAATCACCCCTTATTTCCGTGAAGAAGGCGGCGGCACAATCATCAATATCACTTCAAACGTAGGCTTTGCCTCCAACCCGCTCCTGGCCGTATATGTCTCAACCAAGCATGCCATTGAGGGACTGTCCGAATCACTCTCGTACGAACTGGAATCGCAGAATATTTCCGTCAAGCTTGTGGAACCAGGAGCCATGATTACTACGAATTTCTCGTCGAACACCATGGCCGCAACTCAAAACCTGTCCGTTCCGCAAGCGTACCAGCCTTATTACGAACATATGATGAACTGTATGCTGGACTATCCGTTTGAGAGTTCAGATGAGAATCAGGCTGCAGATCAGGTGTATGCCGCTGCATGTGATCCGTCTGACCGGCTGCGCTATCTGGCAGGTCCGGACGCAGAAGAAACAGCAAGATTGAGATGGTCCCAGTCAGAAGAGAAGTACATGAAGACCATGCGGGAGCTGTTGGGGCAAACGGCGTGGCGAAATGGACAAGCCGGCATTCAATAAAGAATACTAATTCTGCTTCACAAAGGATGGTTGGAGAATAGAGGAAAAAGTACATCCGGAACTTCAAAATATGTTTTCCGGTTTACCAAAGGTTGTATATACGCGAGAGAATTTGGCAGCGCAGAGGAAAGAGATGCAGGAGTTTACTGCCGGAATGGCGGCATCGCTGCCTTTTAATGATGAAGTCCTGATCTCAGAAAGAAAGGTTCCGGGTGCAGAAGGGGAGCCGGAGGTCCGCATTAAAATATACGAGCCCAGAGTGAAAAATCAAACTCTCCCGGGTGTCTTATATATTCACGGCGGAGGATATATTCTGGGGTCCGCCGATATGATGGACTTTACCCTGCAGCAGCTGGTATCAGAGCTCGACTGTGTCATTGTTTCTGTGGATTACCGGCTGGCTCCGGAGCATCCGTTTCCGGCTCCTCTCGAAGATTGCTATGCTGCACTCACCTGGTTCTCCGAAAACGCAGAATCACTGGGAAGCGATTCATCCAGAATCGCAGTATTCGGCCCAAGCGCCGGCGGCGGATTGACGGCTGCTCTCTCCCTGCTGGCAAGAGATAGAAACGGCCCTCCGATTATGTTTCAAATGCCCCTCTATCCGATGCTTGACGATCAGCTCCTTACAAGGTCCAGTAACGAAATAACAGATGACAGAGTATGGAACAGAGCCAAAAGCCAATTGGCCTGGGAAATGTACTTAGGAGAACAAGGCCAAGAATCCCTGTATGCCGCTCCGGCACGGGCAGACGATTTGTCAGGACTTCCGCCCACATACACCTGCGTCGGTGACTTAGATCCGTTTCGCGATGAAACGATTCAGTATGTGTTAAGGCTCACGCAGGCGGGTGTGCCGACTGAATTTCATTTGTACCCCGGATGTTTTCATGGGTTCGAAGAATACTTTCCTTCTGCGGAGATCAGCCAGAGAGTTGTGCAAGAATATTACACGGCTCTGAAGCATGCCTTATACAAATAAACAGCTGATTTCTTCAGCATAACAGATAGAGGGGGCGCATTCGCTATGGAATGCGCCCCCTCTATCTAAGGGCTTAGGCTATTTCGGCTGGCGGGTGTATTTTTCATCCACATTCTCGCTGTACAGATTGGCCTCATTGCCGCCATGATTCTTGGAGCGGTACATGGCCAGATCGGCGGCGCGGAGCAGATCATTGATGCTGCTGCCATGCTGTGGATAGAGGGCTACACCAATGCTGGCAGAGGTATGGAAGCTGGAGCCTTTGTTGACCGACCAGGATTTATTGAACAGCTGGAGCAGACGCGCCAGCATTTCATCTAGCATTTCCGGACTTGTGAACCGGTGCAGCACCACCGCGAATTCATCACCGCCGATGCGGAACGCCTGGCCTGAGCCCTTAACGGTCTGCTGCAGCTCCCGTGAGAGCAACTGCAGGAATTCATCGCCTGCCAGATGGCCCAGCGTATCATTCAGCTGCTTGAACCGGTCGCAATCCAGCAGGGCTACGGCAATCTCCTGCCGGCGCTCCTCCGGCTGGTTAATCAGGTTCTCCATGTACATTTTGAAATGGGCCCGGTTGGGAATGGCAGTCAAATGATCATAGAAGGCCAGCTTGTGCAGCCGTTCCTCATATTGCTTGCGCTGGGTAATCTCACGCGATACCAGCATGAATTGTGCAGGGAAAGCCCGGCTTCCCGGAATAGGTGTGACTTTGGTCTCCAGCCATACCCAGTGCCCTTCTGCCGAACGCATACGCAGCTCGGAAATCCGCGGTGAAGCCTGAACGACACTCTTCAGCTTGGCCCAGGAGATCTCGGCTTCGCGGATATAATTGGAGAGAGGGGCGCCCTTGCTTGGAACATACCCAAGTACACTTGAATGTGATGGGGATGCGTACAGGATCAGGCCATTGTGATCGGTCAAAATAATGAAATCGGACATGGTTTCGCCGATCAGCTGGTATAGTGATTTCTCTTCCAGCATTTCATTCTGCAATGAGATGAGTCTGCGGCAGAGATAAATAATAACCAGGACCAGCAAGAACAGGAATACTGAATAGACGGCAAACAGCGAGCTTTTCAGATTCTTGAACTCGAGAATAACCTGCCGGGCATAGCTGTCAATCAGACCCTCGGCAGTATCCAGCGTCCCCCTTACCTGGGTGAGCTGGGTATGAACGGCCAGCGGGGAGTAGGCCGCGGGGTTCCAATCACTTTGAACCCGCTGCGAGATCAGTTCCCTTCCGTTATCCTTCCAGAGCTCAAGTGAGGTCTCGAACTGCTCCAGCTCGCTTCTCAGCTCACCCAGCAGCAGCTCACTCTGCTTCATTCCATTGTATGGACTCTCTACAGAATCCAGATTATAACGGGCAGTACTGACCCGCTGCTGCGCCTGGGCATTATTGTCCTCGAACTCCTGCGAGAGCACACTGCGCTGCGCATCGGTTATATTGCCGCTGTGCGAAGTCTGAAGCGCGATGGCAGACTGATGCAGATCGCGGTCGGCATTCAGCAAGAGCTCGGAGTTCTGGTATACATCACTGTATAAGGAATCCGATAGTTTATTCATTGTATAATTCAGATATAACAGGGAGGCAACGCTGACGCCAACCAGAAGAACGGAGATGGAGGTGAATAATAGGATTAATCTGCGTGTACTTGTGATTTCGGAAAAAACTGCCACTGTCATCCTCTCCCCGCATAGAACTTTGCGAATCTCATTGGTGTACCTTGGGTGCATGCGGAACTTATCCTTATGCGGCAAATGGCTGTTTGCTGGCATGATAAAGAGAGTTTATGTTAGCGAGTCCTATAAGCAGGGGAAGAAGGAGGGAAATGAAAGAAAAAATCCCGGTTTAACCGCGGTTTCTTTTCACCAGTATATAGGACTACCTTCATGCAGAGCAATTGCTGAAAAAATAATAAGCCTCATCATCTCCTGCTGCCGGATTTACGGGTCGTCAAGCGAACCGGGAAACCGGGAAGGAAATTGCTTGAGACATATCACGTGCTACTTATTACGAAGATTTATGTATAACTTACTACTATAAGTATTCTACCCTTGAGACCTATTACCCACATTTATTGCAAACGATACCCTCCCGGGATCAATTAAAAGTTAATTTTGCTGAAACGGCTGCAGTTTACCCGGAAGGGTTGGATGGAACAGGAAAATCCGCCAGCCTCAACCAAATGCGAGACGGACGGATGGAGTAAATAAGATATAAGGCTCGTTATTACAGGAATGCTAATCATTTCGCAGCGCGTAGATAGGCCGCATTCTGGCTGCCTTGTTAGCCGGGATCATTCCGAAGACAACCCCGATGATCAAGGAGAATGTGAAGGAGATCAGGACCATGTTCCAGGATGTCGCCACATTCATGGTTGTATATTTCCCCACGGCCCAGCTGGCACCAAGCCCCAGCCCGACTCCGATCAGGCCCCCTGTTCCGCTTAAGACTACAGACTCAATCATGAACTGCATCATGATGTTGATTTTTTTGGCCCCGATCGCTTTGCGGATTCCGATCTCCCGCGTCCGCTCGTTAACGGAGACAATCATGATATTCATGATTCCTATGCCGCCGACGAACAGGGAAATGCCGGCAATGCCGCCAAGTGCCATAGAGAGCGTATCACTGGTCTCGTTTACCGTTTCCAGCATTTCCTGAGAATCGAAGACAGAGTAGGAGTTCTCCGCACCGCTGAATTTGGCATCGAGCGTAGACTCCAGCTCGGTTTTTACCTCCTCCACATTATCGTTGGAAGTAGTTGTGATGGTAATCGAGCGGACCCCCTTACTCTGCAGGAACCGTTCAGCGGTTGAAATAGGAATCAGAATCTTCTCGTCGCTGGAGCCGCCGCTGGTTGAGCCTTTGCTCTCCAGCAGACCGACGATCTTGAAGCTGCTTCCGTTGAGCTGTACCTTTTGGCCCACAGGATCATCCGTGCCGAACAGATCCTCAGCCGTATCTGTTCCGATCAAGGCTACCTTTTGACGGTAATCTGTATCAATCTCCAGCAGAAACCGTCCGGATTGCACATGGAAATCCTGGACTTCCTCATAGGCAGGTGTTATCCCTTCAACGGATACTGAAACGTTCTCGGTCCCATTCTTGGCGGTAACATTCCCCGTAATTACGGGAGATACATTCTCCACCCCTTCAATCTCTCCAAGTGCCAGAGCTTCCTCGTAAGTTAAGGAAGTCGTTGCCCCGCGTCCCATAATGTTAACCGTCAGCTGGTTGGTTCCAAGAGAGCTTAAGGATTCCGTAATCTGCGAAGTCGTACCCTGTCCTACCGAGACGAGGGCGATTACGGAGGATACACCGATAATGATGCCCAGCATCGTGAGGAAGGCTCTGATTTTACTGCTGAGAATACTTTTAAAAGCCAT
Source organism: Paenibacillus sp. FSL R10-2736 (assembly GCF_038000245.1). Taxonomy (NCBI): domain Bacteria; kingdom Bacillati; phylum Bacillota; class Bacilli; order Caryophanales; family Paenibacillaceae; genus Paenibacillus; species Paenibacillus sp. FSL R10-2736. The sequence goes on along the minus strand of NZ_JBBOBN010000001.1, from coordinate 5,383,598 downwards.
TTTCATGCTCTGATACAGCATCATGAGTGGGACACCTTCCGATCCTCAACGAGATCCCCGTCCTGAATCCGGATAATCCGTTTGGCCTGCTCGGCGATTTCGAGGTCATGCGTGATTAGAATAATAGTATGTCCCTGTTCATTAAGCGCCTTGATCATCTCCAGAACTTCCTTGCCTGTCTTGGAATCAAGCGCACCAGTCGGTTCATCGGCAAGCAGGATAGGAGGGGTGCCGGCAAGGGCGCGGGCGATGGCCACACGCTGCTGCTGGCCTCCCGACAGCTCGGACGGACGATGATCAATTCTGCTCTCCAGGCCTACCCTGACCAGAGCATTGCGGGCAACCTCTCGGCGTTCCCGGTGAGACATTCCCCGGTAGATAAGGGGCAGCTCCACATTCTCTACTGCCGATAATTTCGGCAGCAGATTGAAGTTTTGAAAGATAAAGCCGATTTTCTCATTGCGGATCTGGGCCAGCTTGTTGTCTGACAGCTTGCGGATTTCCTGGCCGTCCAGGAAATAATCACCTTCATTCGCAACATCCAGGCACCCCAGCATGTTCATCAGGGTCGACTTGCCCGAGCCTGAGGGTCCGATGATCGCAACAAACTCACCGTAATCGATGTTGAAGGTCAGGCCCTTGAGGATCGCCATTGATTCTCCGGCCATGGTATAGCTGTGCTGCATGTTCTGAACCCGGATTAACGGTTCGGAGGTGCTCATCGTCCGCCACCGCCTCCGGAGAAGCCTCCGCCGCCGCCCGTCATTCCGCCGCCAGCACCGCCGCCAGTGAAGCCGCCGGTCATTCCGCCGCCGCCGAAGCTGCCGCCCATACCGCCTTGCATCTGTGTCTGCTGGGTGGATGTGTTGCCTGTTGAGATCACAGTTGGAATGATCACTTCATCACCTTCATTTAAACCGCTCACGATTTCGATGCTGCTCTCATTGTGGATGCCTACCTCTACGGCAACCCGTTTCTGGCCGGATGCTGAGCTTGCTGCAGTTCTGCCGCCGGATGCGCCGCCCGGGAACTCGCCTCCGCCGTAGCCTCCGCCACCGCCGCTGCGCATGCCCCGGCCGCCGCTCTGGCCTTCTCCGCCTTGCCATTTCCCGCTTGGAGGGCCGCCTGCCGCATCACCGCTCGAAGCCTGGCCGCCCGCCGCATCACCGCCCGGAGCTTGCCCGCCCGCCGCATCACCGCCCGGAATCTGGCCGCCCGCCGCACCGTTGTCCGTTGCCGCAGATTCCCCGCCTTCGGTCACAGGCACATTCACGTAATATTTGCCGTTCACTTCGGATACCGCCTCGATCGGCACGGTCAGAATATCATTTTTCTCTTCAATGGTAATCGCCACTTCTGCGGACATGCCAACCAGTACTCCCTCAGAGTCATTCAAGCCTACAGTGACATTGAACAGGGAGACGCCGTTTGAGGAGGTTCCTTCCTTGGCGATATCAATAACCTTGCCGGCAAACTCTTTATCCTCAAGCGCATCCAGCGTAATCGTTGACACCTGATCCAGCTTGATCTGAGGAATATCCAGTTCATCCACCTGTACAGTTACGCTCAAATTAACGTAGTCAGTCATGGTGAACAGCTCTGTACCATTCTGAGCCTGTTCGCCGTCCGTAATATTTACAGCTGTAATCGTTCCGTCGATAGGAGCCGTTAACGGATCTGGCGGAACCATATCCTCATAGATGGCAGCAATGGAATCCTGCTGATCGGCAATATCGCTTTTGGCTTTATCAATGGCTGTTTTTGCCGATTCCAGCTCTTCATCTGTAGCATTATTCATCGCGATTGTTTTGTAGTTTTCCTGCTTGTTCGTAAGCTCGGTTTTGAGGTTCTCCAGCGATTTGTTGGCTTCCTTCAGCTTGTCATCGAAATCGCCCGCCACAAAGGTAATCAGCACATCGCCTTTTTTGACGACATCGCCTTTTTTAACCATGACTGTATCCACTTCACCGGCTTCTTTGGTGCGGATGCTCTCACTGTTAATTGCCGAAACGGAACCGGAGCCGGAGACACCGACGAGGATATTTCCCTTGGTCACCATTGAGGTATTCATGGGAGCGGCATTGACCTGCGGGTTCTGATCCGGCCATAATACATAGCCCAGAATACCTGCAATAGCAATAACAACAACGGCTGAGGCAATAATCATTTTCTTCTTCTTTTTCATTCAGATCCTCCATCTTACTCAAATAATATAAGGGGCCAGTTGTACCTGAGAATCTTAAGAACCGCTTGCTTCGGTGCTGCCATTGCCTGCGGCCGCTGTAGTGCCGGTATCCGTAGTTGAAGCTGCTTTGGTCACAACATCGACGGAGTAGACCTGTCCGCCAAGCTCTGTCCGCTGGCCTTGGAATTCGTCGTACAGAGTGAGCTTGTAAGTGCCTCCGCTTAAGTTCTTGAACAGTGAGCTGGTAATGGTCGTTGTGTAGGAGCCATAAGTTCCTACTGCTAAATCTGTTCCAAGGGACAGCGTTTTCTCGAAATATTGTCCATACGGGTCAGTAATGTGCAGAATCAGCTTATGGTCGAATGCTCCCATCTGGTAAGTTGTATCCCGCGAGAGATTGTAGTTAAATGCCAATGCAAGACTGGTGGTGCCTGATGTAATGGTGCCAGTGGAATTTGATATGGCCAGCGTGTAAGGATACAGGGACACAGAAGTCAGGTTGGCAGCAGGCGTAGGCACCACAGGAGCCAGAGTCAGTGCTGATGTATTCACATAAGCTGTAGCCGCGGTTCCGGCTGAAGTCAGCTTACCGTCTGCAATCTCCTGGCTGACATACAGCTGGAGGCCGTTTGTGTCCACGGCAGCTGGTATATTAGCCCAGAAGTTAACCAGGGTCTTGCCTGCCGGACTTGTGGAACTCTCCGACTGGACCGCAGTTGCCTCGAAATACTGTCCGTCTGCGGTTTTGAATTGTCCATACAGCCGGGAGAGGTCAGTCTGCCGGGTTTCTTCACTGTTCATTTCTACTTCACTGTATATGAGGTTATTGCTGGTTCCGCTGTATACAAGGGTTGAACGTTCCTTCACGCTGGCTTTTTTACCGGTCGACGTAATCTTGAACGATTCACCCACAGCCAGAGGCGTAATACCGCTGCTAAGCCCGTCCGTTGTGCCAAGAGAGAGGAACTGGGTAGTGCTGGTGCCGGAAGTTTCTTGAAGAATGATCTGGGCCTGGCTGAAATCGAGCGTATAAGGCACGCGGGCAAGAACCGAGACTTGCGTGCTGGCTCCAGGCGCAAGAACCGTGCTGGTACTCTCCGTATATAGCTGTGAGGACGAGCTCAAATCCGTCAGGTCCACTTTCAGAACACCGGTAAGTGCAGGCAGAGTAATCGTTTTGGAGGAATGATTGCTGATGGTGACCTTAGCCTGTACGATATCTTCGCTGCCCCATGGCAGACGCTGCAGGGAATTCAGTGTGACGCCGAAGGTGCCGTAGCTGTTGGTAATGCTGTTCTCTGTAGTGATATGAGTGTTGCCCGCCAGGGAATAAGGGATTTTGAAATAGGCTACAGGCAGTATTACTTTACTTGAACTGGTGCTGGTCTCACTGCTGCCATTACTGCTGTTGCTGCCGTTGCTACTGGTGCTGCTGCCCGCAGGGGCAACCATTTGCAGTTCGAGCGTATCCTGAGCCAGCTCAAGCGGAACGCTGGCGGTTAGTTCAATCAGCTTTTCTTCCAGCGGCTTTAAGGTAAGGGAGCTGAACGCAGTCGTTGTTACCGGGAAGGTATAACCTTCAGCGGATTTGACAGCAAGCTCATACGCAGGCAAAGTCACTGCTTTGGTGCCGGCATTTCTAAGGGTGAGCTGATAACTCCATACGGCATTGCCATTGTCTGCATGCACACTTGCGTCCGCGAGCTTCATGTCAACAATATTGCTGTCGATGGAGATCTTCTTGGTATAGCCGGCCGCCACGGTGAAATCAGCTGTACCCGCAGCAGGAAGGGAATAGGAGGAGACTGGAAGATAGAGCTTCAGCCCTTCATCCAGCTTGGCGATCTGCAGCGTCATCTTGGTGACGTTCATGTAGGATGGAATCTCAGTCATATAGTAGAGCGTCTTCTTCTCCTGAGGCTGAACCTTGTATTCGGAGCTGCTGTCATCCAGCGTGAGTGTGAAGGTAGAGCCGCCCGAGGATTTCAGGTATAGGCTGTAGCCCGGGTCGGTGAGCACTTTGGTGCCCAGATTCGTTATACTGAGTCCAACCTTGGCATAGACCTTGCCGTTATATTTGTAGATTTGTGCAGACTCAGCCTTGGTGTTGACCGGAATGCTGCCGAGTTCAACTTTACGGGTCTCACCGGTAAGGGAGGACAGCGAATAATTAGAAGGAATGGTGAACGTGCCGATGCGCTGTTCATAATTGGCGGCACTGAAATTCCAGCCGTACATGTTGATTTTGAGCCCTTTGGCCGAGGCGGCTGTTCCGATATTCGCATAATATGTAATGCTGGTGCTCTGCTTAGCAGCGATCTTTTTGACAGCACTGTCTGCGCTGACCGGGATTCCCTTAATGATGCTGCCGCCGGCAGTCACGATTTTGGAGAAATAATTGACCAAATTGATGCTGCTGCTTGCATTGTTAGTATAGGTGAGTGTATAAGTAAGAATATTTCCGCCGGTTTGGCTCTGAATGCCTACATTGCCCAGCTTCACACTAAGCGTGGTGCCGAGCTTGATTGCGCTGAGGCCTGTAAGACTGGAGACTTCCGTTACTGTGGCAGCTGTTTTGGCAGTGGTTGTACTGGCCGTGGCAGCAAACGCCGTGGTTCCCGCGATCCCCGCGAGTTGACTTGCAGCAAATGTACTGAGTAACAGCAGAACAAATGCCTTTCTTCGTTTAAGCATGAAATTCCCTCCCTGTATAAAAGCCGATACTATCCAAAAGCCGCCCTGTTCTAATGAGGACAGCCAGGCTTATCTCAAAAGGGAAAATATCAAAATTGGCTGAACGTTCGCTGAAAAAAAGCCCCCAAAACCGCGCTGAAGCTTAAAGGAAGCTTAAAGGAAGATAAAAATTAACCTAAAATTGTGCAACTTGTCAAAAGCGCCGTTATTGCATATAATAAATAGACATATCTTCCGAACTGGAAGATCGAGTATATTTGACACAATCCGCATAAATGCATTGATGGAGAAGAGTACGCAGTGCCTGGCTTACAGGGAGGAAGCGCCGCAGATTGAGAGCGTTTCTAAGAGAGCAGAGCTGCCGAAGTTCACTCCGGAGCAGTTCCCTGAATTCCATTCAAGGCTTCCTTGAGGGACACAGTAGGGGATACCGGCCGCAGACCGTTATTTCTGTTAAAGTGAGACATGTCTCCGCCGGTCCGAAAGAGGGAATATTGCTCTTAAGGGAAGCGTCGCAGCCGTCTAACAAGGGTGGTACCACGGTCTTTTCGTCCCTTTACCGGGAGGAAAGGCCTTTTTTTGTTGACAATACGAGATTTAAGGGGGCAGTACAAGGCATGAAAGAGAAATTGGAAGCATTGAAGGCCGAGGCATTGGCTAAGCTGCAGGAGGTAACCGATCCGCAGATTCTGAATGATTTGCGCGTCAAATACCTTGGCAAAAAAGGTGAGCTTACGGAGGTTCTGCGCGGTATGGGCGGACTCAGCGCGGAAGAACGCCCGGTGATCGGCCAGGTGGCCAATCTGGTGCGCAGTGCCATTGAAGAGGTAATCGGCACGAAGCAGGAAATCTTCCAGCAGCAGGAGACACAGAACCGCCTGAATGCGGAGAAGGTCGATGTGTCGCTGCCGGGCCGCGGCCTGCCGCAAGGCGGAATTCATCCGCTGAACCGCGTAATTCAGGAGATTGAGGATATTTTCATCGGCATGGGCTACCGGATTGAAGAAGGTCCGGAAGTAGAGACAGACTACTATAACTTCGAGGCTCTGAATCTGCCGAAGAACCATCCGGCCCGCGATATGCAGGATTCCTTCTATTTAACAGAAGATCTTCTGATGCGCACACAGACATCTCCGGTGCAGGTCCGCACGATGCAGGCTATGAAGGGCGAAACTCCGGTCAAAATCATCTGTCCGGGCAAAGTATTCCGCCGCGATGACGACGATGCGACCCACTCCTTCCAGTTCCATCAGATTGAAGGCCTGGTTATCGGCCGCAATATCCGTATGAGCGACCTGAAGGGCACCCTGCTGCAGTTCATGAAGGAAATGTTCGGTCCTACAGCAGGCATCCGCCTGCGTCCGAGCTTCTTCCCGTTCACCGAACCGAGTGTTGAGGTAGACGTGAGCTGCTTCAAATGCGGCGGCGAAGGCTGCCGCCTCTGCAAGCAGAGCGGCTGGCTGGAAATTCTCGGTGCCGGCATGGTACATCCGAATGTGCTGCGGATGGGCGGCTACGACCCTGAGATCTACAGCGGCTTCGCTTTCGGCGTAGGCGCGGAACGGATCGCGATGCTGAAGTACGGCATCGATGACATCCGCTACTTCTACACGAACGACATGGGCTTTGTGAAGCAGTTCAAGGGGATTTAGAGATTTGGCGGGTGTGCGGGGTGCGTGGGATTGGAAGGGTTGCAGTAGATTTTGAGTTGCTGTTTCTATACCTGTTAAAAATGAACCGGAGGGGGAATTTTGGAACTGTAGGAGCGGTAGCGTCCGCCTTTGTGTTTGGATTTCTACCGCGAATAGCGGTTTGAATCAGGAAATCCAAACACAACAGCGGCCGGAAGTCCAAATATTCCTTGCAGGGGCACTATTAACAGAGAGTTTTGAAGCAGGAAGGAAAGATCGTGCAGCGGCTTACTGGCAAGCGCGTCAAGCATAGGGCGGCATGGAGATAAATACATCTGAAACAAAAGGAAGTGTGCGAAAATGAAAGTATCAACCGCCTGGCTGGCTGATTATATATCGCTGGACGGGGTGACCGCTGATGAACTCGCGGACAAAATCACTACCGCCGGCATTGAGATTGACGGAGTTGAACGCCGTAACAAAGGGATTTCCGGAATCGTAACCGGCTATGTGAAATCCAAAGAGAAGCATCCGGACGCCGACAAGCTGAACATCTGCATCGTGGATGCCGGACAGGGCGAGGATCTGCAGATTGTCTGCGGTGCCAAGAATGTCGCAGCGGGACAGAAGGTTCCGGTCGCACTGGTTGGCGCTAAGCTGCCCGGACTGGAAATCAAGAAAGCTAAGCTGCGCGGCGTGCTGTCGCAGGGGATGATCTGCTCGGCCAAAGAGCTGGGGCTGAACGACAAGCTGCTGCCCAAAGAGCTTCAGGAAGGTATTCTCGTATTGCCTGAGAATACGGAAGTCGGCCAGGATATTCTGAAGGTGCTTGGCCTGAACGATGAGATCCTGGATTTCGACCTGACGCCTAACCGCTCCGACTGTCTGAGCATGATCGGTGCTGCTTATGAAGTGAGCGCAATTCTGGGCCGTGACCTGCAGCTGGCAGATCCGGCGGCAGAGCTTGTGGAAGCAGGCGGACGGGCAGCGGATTCCATCACTGTCAATATTGAAAATGAAGAATACTGCAGCCATTATGCAGTGCGTTATATTGCCGGTGTGAAGACAGCTCCATCCCCGCTGTGGATTCAGAACCGCCTGATGGCGGCCGGGGTACGCCCGATCAACAACATCGTCGATATTACCAACTATGTGATGCTGGAATACGGACAGCCGCTGCATGCGTTTGACGGTGATCAGCTGGCAGGCGGAACGATTGGTGTGCGGTTCGCTCATGAAGGCGAGCTGCTGACAACACTTGACGGCCAGGAGCGCAAGCTGGAGCCGCAGATGCTTGTCATCGCTGACGGGTCAGGAGCTATCGGCCTGGCTGGCGTTATGGGCGGATTATCGACTGAGGTTACAGCAAATACCGTCAATATCGTATTGGAATCCGCCAAATTCGACGGCGGGACTGTACGCAAGACCTCGCGTCAGCTGGGTCTGCGTTCTGAAGCTTCCCAGCGCTTCGAGAAGGAAGTCGATCCGAATGCCGTCATTCCTGCACTTAACCGTGCAGCTGCTCTAATCGCCCGCTATGCCGGCGGCTCTGTGCATGAAGGTATTGTTCAGGCAGGCAGTGCCTCTGCCGAGGAGAAAGTACTGACCCTGTCGCTGGAGAAGCTGAATCAATATCTGGGTACCGAGCTGTCTTTGCTGGAAGTGAAGACCCTGTTTGGCCGTCTGCACTTCAAGTGCGGTGATGCTGCCCAGGGAATCGTTGAAGTTCAGGTTCCCACGCGGCGAGGCGACATCAGCTATGATGTGGATCTCATAGAAGAGATTGCCCGCCTGTACGGATATGACAACATCCCGACAACCCTAATTGAAGGGACTACTACACCGGGGGCACTCACCAGAGAGCAGTTCCTGCGCCGTGAGCTCCGCCGCCTGCTGGCTCTTGGCGGGTATCAGGAGGTTATGGGCTATTCCTTCATCCAGCCGGAACAGAGCAAGCTCTTCCCGGCACTTGCGGACGGCAAGCTCTCCGTGAAGCTGGCGATGCCGATGAGTGAGGAACGCAGCGTGCTGCGTACCAGCCTTCTGCCGCAGCTTCTGGACATTGCCCTCTATAACACCAACCGCCGTCAAGGCGATCTGGCGCTGTTCGAAATCGGCAATGTTTTCTTCACTGATGAAGAAGTGCTTACCCGCCAGCCCGGTGAACTGCCGGTACTTGGACTGCTGCTGAGCGGTACACGTGCTGCCAAGCAGTGGAATGTAGCGGCCGAGCCTGTAGATTTCTTCGATCTTAAGGGGGCGCTTGAAACTGTATTTGCCCACCTTGGCCTTACGGACCGCATAATCTATGAAGGGGATGCTCCTGAAGGCTACCATCCGGGACGCTCTGCTTCGGTCTACCTGCTGCAGGCTGAAGGCCGCGATAAGATCGGTACCATCGGACAGCTGCATCCGGAACTTCAGCGCCAGATGGATCTGGAGGATACTTATGTAGCTGAAGTGCTGCTACAGCCGCTATATGATGCGGCGCGTGCCCAATTACAGTACAGTGAGCTTCACCGCTTCCCTGGCATGGAACGGGATATTGCGGTAGTTGTAGACGCAGAAGTTCCTGCAGGGCACCTGATAGCTTCCATCCGTGAACATGGCGGAACACTGCTGCAGAATGTGCAAGTGTTCGATGTGTACACCGGCGGCAAAATGGAAGCAGGAAAGAAGAGCGTAGCCCTCTCGCTGCTGTACCGTCATACGGACCGTACACTTACCGATGAAGAGGTTGTGGAAGTGCATGACAGAGTCGTTTCTGCCCTGGAGCAAACTTTTGGCGCAGAATTAAGAAAATAGCAGGAATTGTGCAAAGCCGCAGCGAATCCATTTAGAAACCGATTCGCTGCGGCTTTGCTGTACCCTTGTGAAGTACGGAGTCCGGTTTAAATCTATGAAATGAACACGTTTTTTTTGCCAAAGGTTAAGGAATAACGCTACAATAGCAGTAAGGAAATCAGCTTAGAATCCGCACACATACAAAGGAGGGCACAACTGTGGCTATGGACCGGACTCGTGTCGCCGTGGAGATATACGGAACTTCCTATAAACTTGTCGGAAGCAGCACTGAATATATGAAGCAGGTTGCCCGTTATGTCGATGAGCATATGCGTGCAATATCCAAATCACATTCCAGACTGGATACCCCGCGGATCGCGGTGCTTGCAGCTGTACATATGGCAGAGCAGGCTATCCAGGTTCAGGATTTCAAGAATGAATTGAATATGCTGACCGGTGAACGTACCGAGTTGCGCGTGGAGGTATCACGCCTTCAAGAGGCGCAGCGCGAACGGCAGGAAGAATACGAGAAGCTTGAAGCGGCTGCCAAGGAAGAAGCGGCGCGGCTGATTGCCGCCGTGGAAGAAGAACGCGCAAGGCATCTGGAGCTGCAGGAGCAGGAGCGCCAGATGCACGTACAGCTGCTGGAGGAAGAGAAGCAGGCTGCTGCTTCCAGCCGCGGGCAGCTGACAGATGAACTGCAGGCGCGCGAAGCAGAGCTGAAAGCGCTGCGGGAGACTTATGAAGCAGAGCAGGCTGCAAGCCGCGAAGCTGCAAGACAGGAGCTGGAAGCGGCTGAAGCGTTACGGCTGCAGCAGCTTGAAGAGCTGAAGGCTGCTCATCTGCAGGAGCTGGAGCAGCTCCAGGAGACACTAACCCGTGAGAAAGCGGAGACGTTGGCAGGTCTGGAGCAGGAGCTGATTCAGACCCGGGAGTCTATGGGCAGTGAGATTGTTGAGATCCGTACTACCTTGAGCAAGGAGCTCGCCGATACCAAGGCAGCGCTCACCAGTGAGCTCAGCGGAGAGCGGGAAGCGTTTGAGAAGGAGCTGGCCAAGAATAAGGAGCTACGGCAATCCCAGGGGACGCAGGAGCACAGGCACAAGCAGCAGCTTCAGGAGCTGGAGAAGCAGCTTGGTGAGTTGCGCGGCGGAACCGGGCAGCTACAGTCCCGGCTGCGCGCGGCGGAAGCCGGGCTCAAGGGCGAGCGCGATGCGCGCCTGACGCTGCTCGCGCAGTACGAAGCTGTGCTGAAGCGGGAGGAGCAGCTTGGCGAAGAGCTGCGCCTTGCGGCAGAGCAAGGGCAGCAGCATAGCGCAGAGCTGGAGGAAGTGCGCCAGCGTTACGTGCAGGCGCAGGATGAAGCAGCGGGACTTAACAGTGCGCTGCAGGAAACAGCGGACAAGCTAAGTGCAGCACTGGAAGAACTGCAGACTGCCAATGAGCTCAGCGGTCTGCTGAATGATGAGCTGGAGGGGCTGCGCCAGCGTTATGAGCTGACGCAGGAAGAAGCGTCGTCTCTCCGCAAATCTCTGCGGGAGACGACGGATAATCTGAGCCGGACACAGGCGGAATTTGACCGTACCGCGCTTGAAGCAAGCTCCTGGCAGGAGCTGGCGAACAAGCATATGGAGGATATCGGCGAGCTGGAGATGAACCTTCTGGAAGCCGGGGAGAAATCGGCAGCGCTGCAGCGTGAAGTCGAGACCCTCCGCGGACAGGCGGATGGAATGGTGCAGCAGCTTGACCTGGAAGCCCAGCTTCGTGCTGAGGCAGAGCAGGAAGCTGCCCTTCATCAGGAAGCGGCAGAGGCAGCCCGTAAGGAACTGGCGGCGCTGCGCGGCCGCTACGAAGAGCTGATCGCCCAGTATGATGAAATTTTGCAGGATGGCGAACAGCTGAAGGAACGTTATGAGCTCCTGGAAGCTGAAGGCGAGGAAGCTGCGCGGCGTCTGGAAGAGCTGTACGAGGCGGGCCGCGAAGCTGCCGCAGCGGCGGCGGAGCAGCAGGAGGCGCTCCGCGAGACCAGGGAGTACGAAGCTTCATGGAAGCAGAAGTACGAAGAGCTGCAGCAGCGCGAGCAGCAGTGGAGCGAGCAGGAGGCGAAGCTGCGTGAGGAGATTGAGATCTGGCAGCAGGAAGCCGGGGACGCTGAAGCCCAGGCGGAATCCGTGAGCCGCTCGCGCAGCGAGACTGCGCAGCAGCTTGGGGAGATCGGCGAGAGCTACGAGCTCGTCCAGGGCCAACTGCGTCTGGTTCAGGCCCAGTTCGAGCTGCAGCAGGGTGAGCTGGACAAGCTCTCCCAGGAGCACCGCAGCCTGCAGGCGGAATATGCCAAGCTGCAGAGTGAATATAATGAATGGATTCAACTGATCGAACAGGACAGTTGAATGGCGGATGCATTAACGAAAGAGCTGTTTTAAGCAGGAGACTGCTTGGAACGGCTCTTTTGCTGTTTAGGGGGAGTCCCACTGAGTCCACCTGAAGTGAATGGTAAGGAGCATCAAAGCAACCTTGATTTCTTCAGAAGCGGACCAAAGGGCGGGAATGAAGAGCCAAAGTGCACCTGAATCCGCAAATAGTAGGTGGCAGGCTGAGCGGGAATGTATGCGAAAAACCGAATACAATGCTCCTCCGAGCGAGTAGATGAGCCGAATGTATGCGAAAAATCGAATACAATGTGCGTCTGAGAGAGTAGATAAGCCGAATGTATACGAAAAACCGAGTACAATGGGCCTCCGAGCGAGTAGACGAGCCGAATGTATGCGAAAAACCGAGTACAATTAAAGGGATAAATCCCTCTGAATCCGCCGAAAGTGGGCGACATGAGGAAATTAAAGGGAAAAATCCCTCTAACTCCGCCAAAAGTGGGCGACATGGTGAAATTAAAGGGATAAATCCCTTTGAATCCGCCGAAAGTGAGCGGCATGGGGAAATTAAAGGGAAAAATCCCTCTGAACCCGCCCAAAGTGGGCAGTAGGAGTAAATGAGGGGCACTAGTGCCCCTGAACCCGCCCAAAGTGGGCAGTAGGAGTAAATGAGGAGCACTAGTGCCCCTGAATGCGCCGAAAGTGGGTAGTAGGAGTAAATGAGGAGCACTAGTGCCCCTGAATGCGCCGAAAGTGGGTAGTAGGAGTAAATGAGGAGCAGAAGTGCCCCTGAATCTGCCGAAAGTGGGCAGCAGGCGTGAATGAGGGGCATCAGTGCCCCTGAATCTGCCGAAAGTGGGCAGCAGGCGTGAATGAGGGGCATTAGTGCCCCTGAATCCGCCGGAGGTGGACGGTGGAGGGGACTGAGGAAATCATAAAGCCCTTTTGACTCTCGTAATGGGCAAATGGAGATAAGGCAAGCACTGGTGTGCCGCGTATTCCGTCATCGGGCGGATTTGGCTGCGAATAGGCAACTCCCACAATTAATGATTCTGAATTTCTAGGTTTCACATAATAAGTTATTCATAAATTAAATATTGCAACCGTTTACAACTCGGGGTAGGATGTTGATTGAGGTGAGCATGATGGATAAAAAATGGGTCAGCGGCGCGGGGGTTATTGTGCTTTTTCTGCTGCTGGCATATCTGTTTATAGACTTTGCCAATCATTCAGGCCTGATGGGCAATATTGTCAATGAATTAAGCGGGCATCCCGGCGGAGATAATTCCGGCTATCATATTGTGCTGATCGAGCAGGAGCGGTACCATCCGTACTGGGAAATGGTCGAGAAGGGTGCCAAAGAGGCTGCTGCGAAATACGGAATTGATATCGAGTTCACCGGCCCGGTGCGCAATAACATGGAGGAGCAGATCAGCCTGCTGGAAAAAGCGATTGCCGCACAGGCGGATGCGATCATCGTGCAGGGGCTGAACGACGAGAAGTTCACCCCCGTAATTGATAAAGCCGTGAACCGGGGGATTCCGGTGATCACCATTGATACCGACGCTCCGGCGAGCAGGCGGCTGGCTTATGTAGGGACCGACAATGTTGCAGCGGGTGAGGCGCTGGGCCGTATGGTGGTGCAGACGACCGGCGGTAAAGGGAAGATCGGCGTGATCATCGGCAGCGAGCTGGCCAAGAATCAGGTTCAGCGTCTGAACGGCCTTAGTAATATTGTGAAAAATTACAGCGGCCTTGCAATTGTGGATGTCCGCAGCTCCAACATCTCGCATATGGAGGCAATCCAGCAGGCAGCCGATATGCTGCGGCTTCATCCGGAGATTGATGTGATGGTCGGTACCAGCTCAACGGATGCGCTGGGAGTACTGCAGGCCTCCAAGAGCCTGAAGCGTGTTCCGATGACGATTATTGGCTTCGATAACCAGGCAGAGACCCTTGCTGCCATCAGCCGCGGGGATATCACGGCCACAGTGGCACAGCAGCCTTATCTTATGGGGGCTACGGCTGTGCGGCTGCTCCATGAGCATTTTCAGGGAATGCAGCTGGAGTCCAAATACTTCACCGGCGTGAAGGTGCTGGACAAGTCTAATGTGCAGGAGGGAGAGAGCCTATGAGTATCCGCCATAAGCTGCTCATCTGCATTCCGCTGCTTGTGCTGCTGATGAGCTCGGTCTCTTTTGTGCTTTTTGAGAGCGGAAAGAATGTGCAGGAGAGCTACCATCTGATGATGAACCGGATCATGCTGTACAAGGAAGTATCCTATGAGGTAGGAGAGAATATGCGCTCCCTGAACCGTTTCATTATGCAGGTGGACGCGGACAGCTTCCCGGAGGTGCAGAAGCATCTGAGCGCTGTGCAGGAGCTGCGGGCGAAGCTGGACGGAATGGCGACCATCGGGGGAAGCGGTCTTCCGCTGATGAACTACAGCCATATCATTGATACGTTTCTGGAGCAGGCCGGGCAGATGATTACAGAGATCGACGGGCAGGACTCCAACACGCTGGCCGGTGCCTATATTGAGGCGGAGCAGACACAGCGGTTCATCCGCGAGGAGGCACAGGAGCTGGTTGACCTGGAACTGGACCAGTATAAGCCGATCTATGCGGAGATCATGTCCACGACGGCCAAGTTGAACCGGCTGGGGAGCCTGCTGGTAATTACCGCTGCGCTGCTTAGTATCTGTATGGCGATCTGGCTGTCCGGGAGCATCACAGGACCTATCCGCCGCCTTGTGGCCACCGCCAAGCAGATCTCCAAGGGGAGGATGGATACGAAAGCGCCGGAGAGTGTTAACAACGATGAGATCAGCATCCTGTGCCGGGCTTTTAACGGAATGATCGATAATATCCAGGAGCTGATGAAGGAGAATATCAAGAGCGTGGAGAAGGACCGGCTGGTCAAGGAGCTGGAGCTGAAAATGCTGCAGAGCCAGATCAATCCCCATTTTCTGTTCAACACACTGAACTCCATCGCCAAGCTGGCGTATCTGGAAGGAGCGGCAAGGACCAGCGATCTGACGGTATCGGTATCCCGCCTGCTCCGGTATAACCTGCAGAAGCTTGACCAGGCTGTACCGCTGCGCGAGGAAGTAGAGCATGTGAACGAGTATATTAACATTCAACGGGCGCGTTTCCGTGACCGGATCGCTTTTGAGATGGATATTGATGAGCAGGCGCTCGGCGGAATGATTCCCTGCCTGACCCTTCAGCCGATCTTCGAGAATGCTTTTGTCCACGGGCTGGAGCAAATGGAGGAAGGGGCGGTGCTGTCACTGTCGATCCGCTACCGGAGCGGACTTGTAGAGATTGAGATCAGTGATAACGGTGTGGGCATGAACCGTGAGACCGTAGCCAGGCTAATGGGATCGATTCAGGAGGAAGCTCCGCAGTTCAGCGGCAAAGGCCAGTCCACCGGACTGGGGACACATAATGTGTTCAAACGGCTGCATCTGTTCTTTGACGGACAGCAGCTGATCGAGATTGACAGCAGTGAAGGGCAGGGGACGGCGGTGCTGTTCAAAGTACCCTTCCGCCCGTCTGCCTGAGCCACAGCTGAGAAAGGAGATGGATTACGATGTACAGACTGCTGATCGCCGATGATGAGGCGCTGGAACGGGAAGGGCTGGAGCTGATGATCCGCCATATTTTCCCGGATGAATTTGAATTTCTGCATGCCGAGAACGGACGGAAGGCCATTCAGCTCGCGGAGGAGCACCGGCCTGATATTATCTTCATGGACATTAAGATGCCGGGCATTCAGGGACTGGAGGCCGTACGGCAGATTCTCACCAAGCTCCCTTCCGCGCAGATCGTGATGATTACCGCTCATGATTACTTCTCCTACGCCAAGGAGGGGCTGCTGCTGGGAGTGCGGGATTATCTGCTGAAGCCGGCCAGACGGGACGAAGTGGCGGATGTACTGAAGCAGCTGATGGAGGTGATCCAGGAGGAGAAGCGGCGCAGGAATGAGCAGCTGGAGCTGCAGGAGAAGCTGGCCCACCTGCTTCCGCTGGCCGAGAATGAGCTGACAATGATGCTCATGCTGGAGCATGTGCAGGACCTGGAGCTGGAACAAGTGGCCGGTCTGCTGGAGCTGCAGTGGGCCAAAGGCTATGCGATGGTGCTGTCATTCCCGAGGCATTCTAGCGCAGCTTGGGAAGAATTCCAGCAGGGCAAGCGGGAGATCTATGAGGCGGTCAAGCAGGTTGCCAGAGCAGGTCTCGGCTGCCTGTCCGGACCGCTGATCGGGCATCAGCTGGCGTTGTTTATTCCCTTGCCGCCGGGGCGGACCGGTTACTCACAGCGCGTCAGCTCCATGGATTGGGGGGAGCGGCTCCGCAGTCTGATAGAGCAGCGGTTCGGTCTGCCGGTCAGCATAGGCATCGGCTCGATCCGCGAGGGCTGGGACGGGCTTAGCCGATCCTACCGGGAAGCGGTCCGTGTCTGTGCGGATCACCATGATTCCTTCAGCGTGCACCACTATGATGATATCATCCATAGCTCCGGGCAGACGGCCGTATCCCTGGATGAGGAGAAGCGGCTGCTGGATGCCCTGTTGCAGCGGAGCAAGCAGGAAGCCATAGAACGCTTCGGAATTCTGTATGCTGCTTTCGAGCAAGGCGGCGGGCGGCCGCTGCCCGAAGTGCGGGGAGAGGTGACCGGGCTCCTGCTGTTCCTCGCCAGAGGCGTTCACTCCGCAGCCGGAGCGGAGATCCTGGCCTCCTTGCATACAGCAGAGGATCCCATATCGCTAAGGCTGAGCGCAGAATCCTGGCTGGAGCGGCTGATCCACAGTCTGGAGCAGGAACAGGAGCATAACCGTTCCCATGTCCATCAGCGGGCGCTGCTCTACATCAGCCAGAAATATAAAGAAGATATATCAATGGAGCAGACGGCTGAATATGTGAACTTAAGCCCGCATTATTTCAGCAAATTGTTCCGGCAGCATGCGGGCGAAACCTTCATTGATTACGTCACACGGCTAAGAATCAACGAAGCGAAGCGCCTGATCACCGGAGATCAGCTGAACCTCAAGGAGATTTGTTACGAGGTAGGCTACAAGGACCCGAATTACTTCAGCAGGGTCTTCAAAAAAGCGGCCGGCATGACGCCAAGCGAATTCCGGCAGCAGCATGAGAAGCAGGGTCCTTGCTGACAGAGCAAGGACTTTTTTGTGCTCCGGCCCCGGATAATCCTATGAAAGCGGCCGGGAAGAATTACATTACAGGAGAGGAGGACGGAATGCAGGCGGAGAGCAAGAAAGTGCTGGGAATAGCGGCTCCTGCGGCGGATGATCCATGCTACACTTTTTTTGTAAGCGCAATCAAATATGCGGCTAATGAAAAGGGGCGAAGGGCAGAGTGAGAAAATACGGAAGAGCAATTTCACTGGGGATGGCAGCGTTAGTGCTGGCAGCGTCAATGGCGGGCTGTGGGGTGGTCTCAAACGGTGATAATCAGAAGAAGGAGACATCGGGCGCAGCGAAGGACGGGGACAAAATTGTCATCGGCATGTCGATGGATACCTTGAAGGAGGAGCGTTGGCAGAAGGACCGGGATATCTTTACGGCAAAAGTGGAGGAGCTTGGCGGTGAAGTGAAGGTGCTGGCTGCAAACGGCGATGATGCTACCCAGTTAAGCCAGGCGGAACAGCTGATCTCCCAGGGTGTGGATGTGCTTGTGGTTATTGCCCATAACGCGGAAGCAACGGCTCCGATCGTAGAGAAGGCTCACAAGGAAGGCATCAAGGTCATTGCCTATGACCGCCTGATCAATAATGCCGAAGTAGACTATTATATTTCGTTTGATAACGTGCGTGTCGGAGAGTTCCAGGCGCAGGCGGTCATTGATAAGGCTCCTAAAGGCAATATCGTCTATATCGGCGGTGCCGATACGGATAACAACGCCCATATGTTCAAAGAAGGGGCGATGAATATTCTGAAGCCGCTTGAAGAGAAAGGCGACATTAAGATTGTCTACGACCAGTTCTCCAAGGACTGGAAGCCGGAAGAAGCGCTGAAAAATATGGAGAATGCGCTGACCGCGAACAATAATGATGTTCAAGGTGTGGTAGCAGCCAATGACGGGACTGCAGGCGGTTCGATCCAGGCGCTCACGGCTCAGGGCATGGCCGGTAAAATACCGGTATCCGGCCAGGATGCTGACCTTGCTGCGGTACAGCGCATCGCTGAAGGCACGCAGCTGATGACGGTCTACAAGCCGATTAACGCGATTGCAACCAAAGCTGCAGAAATGGCAATAGCAGCTGCCAAAGGCGAAAGTATTTCGACTGAAAAATCAGTTAACAACGGTAAAATTGATGTTCCTTCTGTATTGCTTGATCCGCTTGCGGTCAATAAGGATAACCTGGACGTACTGATCAAGGACGGCTTCCACAAGCTTGAGGATGTCTATAAGAACGTTCCGAAGGACCAGTGGCCGAAACAATAAGGGCGGCCTGTACGGCAAGCAGATGCGGTGCCTGTGGCGCTACCGCATCTGCTTGCAGGTTTAAGGGCCGGAAGGAGGAGCGGAAGGCATGAATGTACTTGAAATGGTAGAGATCAGCAAGACATTCCCCGGTGTTAAGGCGCTGGACCATGTGAACTTCAAGGTCAGGCAAGGGGAGATTCACGCCTTATGCGGCGAGAACGGCGCTGGTAAATCCACGCTGATGAAGGTATTGAGCGGACTATACCCTGCAGGGACATACGGCGGGGAAATCCTGATCAATGGGGAGAAAAAGTCTTTTCATAGAATAACGGATGCGGAGAAGGCCGGTATCGCGATTATTCACCAGGAGCTGGCACTCGTGAAGGAAATGACGGTCGGCGAGAATATCTTTCTGGGGGCAGAGCCGGTGAAGCGGGGGGCGATCCAGTGGAATGAGCTGTACCATCAGGCTTCGCTATGGCTGAAGAAGGTCGGGCTGAATCTGTCTCCGGACACGAAGATCGGCAATCTCGGCATCGGCCAGCAGCAGCTGGTCGAGATCGCCAAGGCACTCTCCAAGCATACCAAGATTCTCATTCTGGATGAACCGACGGCAGCTCTGACCGAGAGCGAGGTGTCTATCCTGATGGGCATTCTGAACCAGCTGCGGCGCGAAGGGGTAACCTGTGTCTATATTTCACACAAAATGCCTGAAGTGTTCGCACTGGCTGATTCCATCACCGTGCTGCGGGACGGGCGGACGGTAGCTACACTTGACCGCAGTGAGACAGATGACGACCAGATTGTATCCCTCATGGTTGGACGTGAGCTCACGGAGCGTTATCCGCGCGTGGAGCATTCGCCTGGGGAGAAGGTGCTTGAGGTCAGAGATTATAATGTATGGCACCCGGAGAAGCGCCAGCAGAAGGTGCTCCGCGATATTGAATTCAGCCTTCGTCAAGGTGAGATACTGGGTATTGCCGGGCTGATGGGCGCCGGACGTACGGAGCTTGTAAGCAGCCTCTTCGGTGCCTATGGGGGCCGGGCCGAAGGAACGGTGCTGATTGAAGGCAAGGCCATTAAGATCCGTTCCATAGCCGAGGCGATCAAGGCGGGCATTGCCCTGGTCACGGAAGACCGTAAGCGCCAGGGGCTGGTCATGGGGATGGATGTCAAGCGTAACACCACTTTAGCCACACTGGGCAAAGTCGCAAGGCTGGGGGTCATCAATGAGAATGAGGAAATTAAGTGGGCAGACCGGTATGTGCACGATCTGAAGACGAAAACAGCTTCGCTGGAGACGCTGGTAGGCACACTGTCCGGGGGGAACCAGCAGAAGGTGGTTATCGGCAAGTGGCTGATGAGTGGCCCCAAAATCCTGATTATGGACGAACCTACCCGGGGCATCGACGTCGGGGCGAAGTACGAAATATATAATTTGATGAATCAGCTGGTAGAGCAGGGAGTGGCCATTATTATGATCTCCTCGGAGCTTCCGGAGGTACTGGGCATGAGCGACCGGATTCTGGTGATGTGTGAAGGGCAGTTCGTACGGGAATATGATTGGCGGGAAGCGACGCAGGAGAATATTATGCTGGCCGCTACGGGAGGTAGATAGAGATGCAGCTGCAAAAAGAGCTTAGGGAACCTGAAGCGGTTCCGGCAGCCGGAGGATCGCGCTTACGCGGCTTGTTCGGCAAAATGGATATGCGTGCCTATACGATGGTGGGTGCATTAATACTGATCTGGGTGCTGTTCGGAGTACTGAATCCGACCTTCCTGACTTCGCGGAATCTGTCCAATCTGTTCACGCAGATGTCCGTGACCTCCATTCTGGCCATCGGCATGGTGCTGGTCATTGTGGCAGGGCATATCGATCTGTCTGTCGGCTCCATCGTTGGACTGACCGGCGGCATGGCAGCAATTCTCAGCAACTGGCTGGAGCTGCCGGCTATTGTAGTCATCCTTGGCACACTGGCCGCAGGTGCAGTGCTGGGCCTGATTCAGGGCTGGCTGGTGGCGTATAAAATGATCCCCGCCTTCATTGTCACCCTCGGGGGAATGATGGTGTTCCGCGGGGTGCTGATGGGCGTGACCGAGTCGATGACCATTCCGGTATCCGACCCGGTGCTGGCCTTGCTCGGCAATGCTTATTTTGCCCCGGGCTTCGGGATCATCCTTGGTGTGATCGCAGTAGGACTGCTGTTCTGGAGTGCGTTCAATAAACGCCGTTCCCGCAGGAAATACGGCTTCGAAATCGCCCCGCTGGGCCTGGACGTCGCCAAGGTGGCCGGACTTGCCTTGCTGGTGGTGGCTTTTGTAGCCGTGATGAACAATTACAAGGGCATTCCGTTCCCGATTATTTTCGTAATTGTCCTGGCGGTCATCTTCTATTTCCTGTCAACCAAGACGACCTTCGGCCGTCATATCTATGCAATAGGGGGCAACATTGAGGCGGCACGCCTCTCCGGTATTAACATCAAACGCAAATCCATGCTGATCTTCGTGCTGAGCGGACTGCTGGGCTCGATCGCCGCCATCGTGCTGACCTCACGCCTGGCCTCGGCCACCATCACCGCCGGTAATATGGCTGAGATGGATGCTATCGCCGCTTGCGTCATTGGCGGCACTTCACTGATGGGCGGAGCCGGCACAGTTATCGGTGCCATTATCGGAGCGCTGGTGATGACCTCGCTTGATAACGGAATGTCGCTGATGGGACTGGAATCCTTCTGGCAGTATGTCGTCAAAGGCTCAATCCTGGTCATTGCCGTCTGGCTGGATATTTCCAATCGCAGCAAGGGTGTAAGATAACCGCAGCTCAAGCAGGGTAAACAATTTCAGCAGAACAGCTAAAACAGCCGGTTAAGGACAAGGGGACTGAGTCCCATGTTGACCTTGACCGGCTGTTTGCTGTGCCTATAGAGCCGCTTATTCGACGATAATCTTGGCGCTCATTCCGCTGTGGCCGGAGCCGCACATGATCGCGCAGGTGACCTCGAAGGTTCCTGCCTCCTCGGGGAGAATCACCTTGGAGGAATCTTTGGCATCCAGCCGCAGCTTCATCTCAGGCACAAGAATGCCGTGGTTGCCGCTCTCGTTTTTGAAGATGATTTTGACAGGTACGCCCTTCTTCAAGTGGTATTCTTTCTGGTCAAAGCTGTAGTTGGTTGCTGTAATGACGATTTCTTCTTCCGCCGTAAGATTGGTATCAGCAGCCGGGCTGTTAGCGCTGTCAGAATTGCTGCTGCCCCCGCCGGTTCCGCAAGACGTAAGCAGTAGTGCAAATACAATAGAACAAAGAATAGCCGCCTTCCTGATCATAAGCATCCTCCTAAAAGGTTCGTGATGAATTGTGATAGCAGATGACATTAGCATAGCTCAAATCCTGATAGTTGTCTTGGATAATCTGTGAGAAATTGTTTGACCGGAAGCTGACTCCAAACTTTGTCGAAAATTGCAAAAATATGATGCAAAAACAATTAAAATTTATTATAATTAAAGCTATTATAATTTTACCTTTTATATTATTTGGTTAGAAGTAGGGGATCCACATTATTTTAGCCCACGAATCGCAAAGTTCGGAGAAATGGCACCGCAGAATATTAACCGGATACTGGATTATTGTGCTCTGTATGCTGGCAGCCCAATTTATTTTTATGCTGTCCTCCCATTCCACTGAGACTAAGACCATCCTCATCCCCAGTAAGGGCCACTTGTTCATCGCCTGTAATCTGATGATCATTATAACTATGGCTTCCGCCGAGATTTGGCTGCGTAAGATGCAGCATTATCATAAGCAGGCCGTTGTGATCTGCGGATTCATCGTTTCTTATCTGATGTATTTTGTGCTGGAGCCTTTTGTAGATGGTGCCCAGATGACACTTATGATGCCGATTATGATTGCCCTGATCTATTTCGACCAGCGGCTGCTATACTATCTCGGGGTATTCAGCACGCTATTCTATAGCGGGATTTATTTCGGGCTGGAGCGGCCGCTGCTGGACAAACCGCTGCTGGAGTTTCTGATGGTGGAATGTGTGTTTATTGTGTTCGCCGTGATGGCGCAGGCTGTCATTGTCAGGGCCCGTGAGACCCGCGAATATCTGGAGCAATTGACCAAGTCGGAGCAGGGGCTGATGGTGGAACGGGCGATTTCCGACAAGCTGCTGAAGATCGATGCGCTTACCGGCCTGTACAATCACAAAACCTTTCATGAATATCTGGACTCCCTGCTGGAGCAGTGCGAGAGCAACGGGCTGAGGCTGCAGCTGGCGCTGTTTGATATCGACAACTTCAAGCGTGTTAATGATACGTACGGACACTGGGTCGGCGATCTCGTGCTTAAGGAGGTGGCAGCGAAGGTGAATGGTCTGATCGGGCTGAATGATTTCGCGGCGAGATACGGCGGGGAAGAGTTCGCGGTGATTTTTACGGATAAAAGCTTTCAGGAAGCCTATGCTGCCGTCGAGGAGATGCGGGTAGGTATAGCCGCTATGGAGCATCCGTATGCCGGAGGCAAGCCGATTACGGTCAGTATCGGATTCTGCGATTATCAGCTGGGGGACGGCAAGGAAATGCTGTTCCGCAAGACGGACGAAGCGCTGTACAGCGCCAAGCGGGGCGGTAAAAATGCTGTCGTCACGGCTGCTGTCACCCATGGCGATGATCCGGTTGTGTCCTATGCGTAATTTTTAGTTATAAAAATTTTTTAATTACAAAAAACCCCCAGTATCCGGTATAATCCGGGGATTGGGGGTTTCGTTGTGTGCTGAAACGGATACCCGTCCCCTAAGGATGGTTCAGCCGTTTCTACTTGGCCGCTTCAAACGGAGTGGATACCGGCAGGAAGAGGTCGATAATACCAATGACCAGGGCTGCGAGCAGCGCTCCGAGAATGGTGACACTGACTCCGCTCACAATGAACTGGGCAATCCAGATCACCAGGGCGCTGACCAGGAAGCCGACGATACCGCGGCCGAAGGGTGTTGTTTTTTTGCCGAAAATGCCCTCAACCACCCAGCCGAGCAGAGCGATAACCAGCGCAAGCACAAGCGCGCTCCAGAACCCCCCGACCGTGAATTGCGGGACAATCCAGCCGACCACCATCAGAACGATTGCCGCGACCACGAAACGTACCACATGACCTAAGAATCTCACCTAACTAACCTCCTTTGGCGTTCGCGTAAGGATATGTGCGTTGTTATTGTGGCCCGCAGCCGCTTTTCTATGCCCAGAAATCATACCCAAATAGCGAAAATGGGCTAAATTAGGTATAATGTAACCATCTATGAAGGGAGCTGTGACAGTAATTGGACGACAAAATTTTGCATACGCTTGAATATCGCAAGATTTTAAATAAATTGATGCAGTATACGCAGACACCGATGGGACGGCTGACTGCTGAATCGCTGAAGCCCTCCGGGGATTTCGAAGGAGTGAAGCTGCTTCTGCAGGCTACGGATGAGGCTGCTAATGTTGACCGGCTGAAGGGAATTCCTTCCTTCCGCGGTGTGACTGACATCAAGCCCGCCCTGAAACGCGCTTCGATCGGGGGAATGCTGGGCACTACTGAACTGCTCTCTGTCGGCAACACGATCGGCGGAGCCCGCAGAGTGAAGCGGTTCCTCGGGGCGATGCACGAGGATGAGAAGATCCCTACCCTCTTCGCCCAGAGTGATCTGCTCTCGGAGCAGAAGCATGTGGAGGATGCCATCCGCCTGTGTATCGACGAGAATGCGGATGTCATGGATTCGGCCAGTACAGAGCTGGCCTCCATCCGCCGGGAGCTGCGCGGCGGCGAGACCCGCATCCGCGAGAAGCTGGATTCCATGATCCGCTCGTCTTCGGTATCGAAGATGCTGCAGGATCAGCTTGTGACGATCCGTGGTGACCGGTTTGTCATTCCGGTCAAAGCGGAGTACCGTGCCCATTTCGGCGGCATTGTTCATGATCAGTCCGGCTCCGGGGCGACGCTGTTCATTGAGCCGGAATCGATTGTGGCGATGAACAACAAGCTGCGCGAGACACGGCTGCGCGAGGAGCGGGAGATCGAGATTATCCTGCACCGCCTGACGGCACTTGTCGGCGATATTGCCGAAGAGATGGCTTATGATATCGATATTCTCGGCGAACTCGATTTCATCTTCGCCAAAGCGCGCCTGGCACGCGACATGAAGGCTACCCAGCCGCGTATGAATGACCGCGGCTACCTGCGTCTGCGCAAAGGGCGCCATCCGCTCATTCCCGCAGAGCAGGTTGTGCCGCTGGATGTGGAGCTGGGCAACCAGTACACCTCGATTATCGTGACCGGCCCGAACACCGGCGGTAAGACAGTTACCCTGAAGACCATCGGTCTGCTCAGCCTGATGTCGATGTCGGGACTGTTCATTCCGGCAGAGGAAGGCAGCCAGATGTGCGTCTTCGATGCGATCTATGCCGACATTGGCGATGAGCAGAGTATTGAGCAGAGCCTAAGTACGTTCTCCAGCCATATGACCAATATCATCTCCATTCTGAAGAGAATGACGCCGAAGAGTCTGATTCTGCTCGATGAAGTTGGAGCAGGAACGGATCCGGCGGAGGGATCGGCCCTGGCGATTGCCATTCTGGAGAATATCCACCGTACAGAATGCCGGATGGTGGCAACTACGCATTACAGTGAGCTGAAGGCTTATGCGTATGAGCGCAAAGGCGTCATCAATGCCAGTATGGAGTTTGATGTGGCCAGTCTGAGTCCTACCTACCGGCTGCTGATCGGTGTGCCGGGACGAAGCAATGCGTTCGCTATTGCCGAGCGCCTCGGCCTGCCGAATGCCATTCTTGAGCATGCGCGCGGCGAAGTCAAGGAAGAAGACATGCGCGTCGAGCACATGATCGCTTCCCTGGAAGAGAACCGCCTCACCGCAGAGAATGAGCGTGAACGGGCCGAGGGCCTGCGCCGCGAAGCGGAAGAATTCCGCAAACGGCAGCAGCTGGAGCTGGAGAAGCTGGAAGGCCAGCGCGACAAACGCCTGGAGAAGGCGGAGAAGGATGCCAGCGATATCCTCGCCAAGGCGCGTAAGGAAGCCGAGGAGATCATCAGTGACCTCCGCCGCCTGGCAATGGAGGAAGGGGCGTCCGTCAAGGAGCACAAGCTGATCGAAGCGCGCCGGAGACTGGATGAAGCGGAGCCTGCACCGCGCAAGAAGGTTATTGCCCGCAGCAGCACCAAGGCGCCGCGGAAGATTCAGCCCGGGGATGAAGTCAAGGTGGCTAATGTGAATCAGAAGGGCCTTGTTGTAGAGCTTAGCGGTGCCAAGGAAGCCGTGGTGCAGTTCGGCATTATGAAGATGAAGGTCAACCTTGCTGATCTGGAGTTCCTGGCCTCTGCACCGGATGCGCCTCCGCCGGCTCTGCGCCGGGCTACGACAGTCAAGCGTACGCGGGATGAGAATGTCCGCACCGAGCTCGATCTGCGCGGGGCCAATCTGGAAGAAGCCATCATGGAGACCGACCGCTTCATCGACGAGGCGTTCCTCGGCAATCTTGGGCAGATTTCGATTATCCACGGCAAAGGCACGGGGGTATTGCGGACGGGGATACAGGAATATCTGCGCAAGCATAAGAATATCAAAAGCTACCGGCTCGGGAATTACAACGAAGGCGGCGCGGGCGTAACCGTGGCTGAACTGCAGTAGCGTCCGGCAGAAAGAGGGAGAAGTATGCAAGATAATATTGATCTTTTGCTGGATCATCCGCTGGGAGCGCTGCTCGGCTACTTCACTGTGGCCATATTGGGTCTGGTGGTATTCCTGTCCTTCTTTGAAATGGTGACTAAATACAACTGCTGGGAAGAAATCCGCAAGGGGAATGTGGCCGTAGCGATGGCAACCGGAGGCAAGATCTTCGGCATCTGCAATATTCTGCGCTTCAGCATTGAAGCGGGAGCCTCGATCTATGAGACGATGAAATGGTCGGTTGTGGGTTTCCTCCTACTGCTGCTGGCGTACTTCCTGTTTGAATTTCTAACCCCCGTCTTTTCGATTGATGACGAGATTGCTGCGGATAACCGGGCCGTGGGACTGACAGCACTGCTGATCTCCGTTTCATTGTCCTATGTCATCGGCGCCGCTATATTTTGATTTAGGGAGCAGGAAATTATGAAGATTCTGGTTCGGGTTCTGTTCATTTCCGCTCTGGTGTTTATAGCGGCCGGGATTATTTATTTAATGTTGCATTGAAAGTGAACCTAATGTGAGGAACGAAGGAGATTATACAGATGGAAACGACAGTATGTCCTTGGTGCCATACCGAGATTGTATGGGATGAGGAGTTTGGCCCGGAGGACACTTGTCCTCATTGCAATAATGAGCTTAGCGGTTACCGCACGATTACAATAGGCGCTGACGATCTCGAAGATGAAGAGCTGGACACAGAGGACGCTTCCGATCAGGAAGAGGTCAGTGACGAGGATCTGTGGGATGACGACGGTGACAAGGATAGTGTGGTTCCCATATTTAATACCCTGGTCCAGTTCGGTGATGATTATGATCTGACGCGTTATGAGCAGAGTGTCGCCAGCTTGCTGGCCGCGCAGCTGGAAGCGCCGGAATGTCCGCAATGCCATGAGCTGATGCTTCACTCCGGCACACAGCAGGTAAGCGGATTTACCCCGGCAACGCCGGAAGCGCTGGGCGGCGGAGCCGTGCTGAAGCCGCCGTTCTCGCTGAATCTGTTCGTATGTCCTTCCTGCTTCCATGTGCAGCACAGTCTGGCACAGGAAGACCGCATTCAGCTTGTGCGCAATCTCAGCACTGCATCGGAGTAAGCTTCGGATTCATGCTTTACCTGTAATTTGGACATGTTATGTTTACATGAGATGTCCAGAATAGCAGGGAGGTATAGCATGAGGAGGTTATTACGTAACCAGGCGGCGCTGCTGCTCGCCGTGGGCGGGCTCTACCTGCTGGCTACAGTGCTGGCAGGTACTTTTTTGAACGTATATTTGTGGAAAAGCCGGCAGAACTTCGCCATGATCGGCTGGTTTACGGTTGCCCAGCAGCTCGCAGTCGGACTAAGCTTCTGGCTGGGCGGCAAATGGGTGAAGGAGCATAACAAAATGAATGCCCTGCGGCTGGGAATTGCCGTTTCGGGCTTTTTTTATTTGCTGGTGCTCTGGCTGCGCGGAGAAGCGGTGTATTATATCTGGCCGCTGGGACTCATTCTCGGTCTTTCAATCGGGTTCTACTGGCTGGCTTTTAATATTGTTTTCTTTGAGATTACCGAGGCGGGCAACCGCGATTTCTTCAACGGCTGGATGGGACTGCTGGGTTCGCTGACGGGCATTGTCGGTCCGTGGGTATCCGGTAGTCTGATCTCCTTGTGGCATGGGGACAAGGGCTACCGTATTGTGTTTATCCTGTCACTGTGCATCTATGGAGTGGCTGCTGTACTCAGCTTTGGGCTGGAGAAGCGGCCGCGCGGCGGAACTTACCTGTGGCTGGAGCCCTGGCGCGAGCTTAGCCGCAAGGAGAGTCCCTGGCGGCCCGCTGCGGCGGCGCTGCTGTTCCAGGGAGTAAGGGAGGGCGTATTCTCGTTCCTGATCGGACTGCTGGTCTATATTGCGGCCCGTGAGGAGAGTAAGCTTGGGCAGTTCGCGCTGATTACCTCGGCAGTTTCTTTGATCAGCTACTATGCGGCCGGTAAATGGTTCAAGCCTGGAACCCGCTTCAGGGGGATGCTGGCAGGCAGTCTGCTGCTGGCCGTTTTCATTCTGCCGCTTCTGTGGAAGGTGAATTACGCCACGCTGTTAATTATGGGAATTGGAACCTCGCTGTGCATCCCGCTCTACATGCTGCCGATGACGTCTACCAGCTTCGATCTGATGGGTGTCTCTGAAGAGAGTGCCGGCAAACGGGTGGAGCTGGTTGTGCTTAGAGAGCTGAGTCTGATGACCGGGCGGCTGATAGGCCTGCTTATATTCATTGCTGTGCTGTCGGTCAATCAGTCCCCGCAGGCTGTCACTTGGCTTATGCTGCTGCTGGGAACGGCTCCGCTGTGGGGCTGGCTGGTGCTGCGGCGGTTGCTGAAGCAAGGAGCCGGGCTTAAGCATACCAAGATAACTTGAGCTGAACAGATCCGGGTGCAGGTGCTGAACCGGCTTGGATCTAGCCGGGATAACCTGTACAAATGTTATTTATGAGGAGGCATGGGCATCCTTGGCCAAGAAAAAAAGCTACAGCCTAAGGACAACGGTAGCGGTAATGGTATCTGCTGTTGTAGTCCTGGTGCTGCTGGTCTTATATATTATATTCCGCAATCAGATTATTCCCCAGACCCGGCATGCGCTGGAGGATAAGGCCATTACGATTGCCCGCACGATTGCCCTGATGCCGCTGCTCTCAGAGGGCTTAAGCGAAGGGAACAGCAAGGGGATTCAAGCCTACACCTCCAAGATTACACGCCGTAATGATATATTGTTTGTAGTGGTGATGGATATGAACAGCATTCGGTATTCGCATCCGGATGCCTCCAAGGTAGGACTGCCCTTCGTGGGAGGCGGGCAGGAGGCTGCGCTGCGCGGACAAGAGAGCATCTCCGAAGGAACAGGGACGCTCGGGAATTCGTTGCGGGCATTCGTGCCGGTCTATGACGGCAGAGGGCATCAGCTCGGGGTCGTAGTAGCTGGACTGTCGATGGACAGGGTGCAGCGTCTGGTCAGGCAGAATGAATGGACGATTATTGCCATTCTGGTCTCAGGCGCGCTGTTTGGGGCCGGAGGCGCTTTTGTTCTGGCGAGGAGGATCAAGCAAATGATGTTCGGCATGGAGCCTGCCGATATTTCCAGACTCCTGCAGGAACGCAGCGCCATGCTGGAATCCATTCGCGAGGGGATTATTGCGATTGACCAGGAAGCGCGCATTACGCTTATCAATATGGAGGCGCACCGGCTTCTCAAGGCGGCAGGGATCAACGGCGCTGTTGTAAACCGGCAGATTGCCGATTATTGGCCAGAGCTGCGTCTGGAGCATGTGCTGGCCAGCGGGGAAGGCAGGCAGGACCAGGAGCTGGAGCTGGGCGGTGTCTCCCTGCTCGTAAGCAGCCTGCCGGTCCGCGTAGCCGGCGAGATTGCCGGAGCCATCGCTACATTTCGTGACAAGACTGAGCTGGCAGTTCTGGCCGAACGGCTGTCGGGTATTTCTGTCTATGCAGACGCCCTGCGGGCAGGTGCCCATGAATTCATGAACAAGCTGCATGTGATTATGGGCATG
This sequence comes from Paenibacillus sp. FSL R10-2736, assembly GCF_038000245.1. Taxonomy (NCBI): domain Bacteria; kingdom Bacillati; phylum Bacillota; class Bacilli; order Caryophanales; family Paenibacillaceae; genus Paenibacillus; species Paenibacillus sp. FSL R10-2736. The sequence goes on along the minus strand of NZ_JBBOBN010000001.1, from coordinate 5,354,232 downwards.
ACGCATATGGGCTTATATGACGAGCTGCAGCAGTATATTCTGGGAACGGCAAATAACTACCAGCAGGAGATCGGGGCCATCACGAGACAGATTAAGGACCCGGCTATGGCAGGTTTTCTGCTGGGTAAGCTGAGCCGGGCGCGCGAGACGGGAATTGAACTGCTGCTGACTGCGGACAGTTATCTGCCGGAATCGGCAGATTCGCAGGTTATTCATGAGCTGATTACGATTGCCGGGAATTTGCTGGACAATGCGATGGAAGCGCTGGGCGGCCCGGGACCTGATGAACACAGCAGCGATGTATACAGCAGAGATGTACACGGCAGAGATGTACACAGTAATAAGCGGATCGGACTTGCTTTTCACTATGAAGAGGGAAGGCTGCTGTGTGAGGTTAGCGACAACGGCCCGGGGATTCCGGAGGCACTCCGGGAGCAGATCTTCGTCCAGGGCTTCTCATCCAAGGGGGAACACCGGGGAATCGGACTGTACTTAGTCAGGAAGAGTGTAGATAAACTGCAGGGACATCTTCAGATTGCCGCCTGCGGCGGCGGGCAGGGAACCACGTTCATCGTTGATGTGCCATATGCTGCAAAGGGTGAGGAGAGCCAATGAACATTAAAGTGCTGATTGTAGAAGATGACCCGATGGTAGCGAAATTCAACCGCCATTATCTCGAACAGGTCCAGGGCTTCGAGTTCGCGGGCTGGGCGGCTTCAGGAGATGAGGCCTTGAAGATGCTGGCGGAACAGGAGATCGATCTCCTGCTGCTGGATATCTATATGCCCGGTACCAGCGGGCTTCAGCTGTTGTCCACGCTCCGGGAGCAGGGAAGCAAGGCGGATATCATTGTGATCTCCGCCGCCAGCGATAATGCAAGCATCCGCAAGGCGCTGCAGAACGGGGCTGTGGATTACCTGATCAAGCCATTTGAGTTTGCCCGTTTTCAGGCGGCTTTGTCGGCATACCGCGAAGACTTTCGGTTAATGCACAAGGAGCATCTGAGCCAGGAACAGCTGGATAAGCTGCTGCGCCATTCCGCTCCGGAGGCTGAAGAAGACAAGACTGGGGCGCAGAGCCTGCCCAAAGGTCTTACCGAAGGCACACTGGAGAGCATCTGGGATACGATTAAGCAGCTGCAGAATCCGGTATTCTCCACTGAAGATATCAGCAGCCAGGCGCCGATTTCGCGGATTTCTGTCCGCAAATATCTGGCTTTTCTGACCGAGGCAGGCATTCTGGAGATGGAGCTCAGCTACGGCGGGGTAGGCAGACCGGTATATATGTACAAGGTGAAGCCGGAGGGGCATGAACTTATAAGTAAATATAGATGAGCGGCTGGTAAATTGGACAGCGGGTGGTTAGTGGTTAATGGAGGGCCTTCGGGTCCTTTTTTGTTGCCTGGGAGATTGTGATCGGGGAAATTGTTGATATTTCAAGCCTGTAAGTGAAGCGGACTGAGAAGCCGCTATATTTCCAAATAACCGTTTTATGAGGATGAAACGGACTGAGATTCCCTTATCCTGTTCATTCGGGCCGGAAATGAGCTATGTCTGGTCAAATAAGCGATTCTGAGTCCGATTAGTCAACGAATCCGCCTGATCTGCCCAAATAACGGAATTTCAGTCCTCTACATCAAGGAATTAATGAATAAGATTACAACTTCTACTAATTCTACTAATATGGAGTCATGGCCGCCCCAACACTGCCAGCTATGACTCCATGTTTAATTCTGATTCTATATGTTAGCAAAGGTGATTTATGCAGCCCTGCGATCAGGCAAAAGCCAGCTTCAATGCCTGCGGATGGAAGGAACCCATAATTTTATAAGCTTTTAAATGCGGATTGTTCATATCATTATCGTAAATAATCATATGCTGCCTGCCCTTGAGAATGATATCAAACCGCTGCTTCCGGTCAGCCTGTACGATGGTAATATAATAGCTGTATTTGTTGTCTGTGCTTACATTCCGCGCTGATTTCATTAACCGGACGTCGGCGAAATCATCACATATTTGTTTGATGGCCTCCGGCTCCGTAACCACAATATCCTTCTGTTCACCGGGAACAGAGGACAGACGGGTGATTTCAAGGGAGGCGATATCCTCCAGCCGGATGGTTCTGGCCACCACTTTTTTGAAGGAAGTGTAACGGTTTGCTGTATAGGTCATTAGAGAAACACCAGCTGCGGTCAGGATGGCGCCGGCAAGCATATATTTTTTGCTTTTGTCCATGGTTCAGTTCCTCCTAGTCATACGATTGTGTAAGTCCCAATTATAAAACTATAAACATCCGCACGCAAATTCACTTACTTTAGTTACTTAATGATTTCTTTAATTACGTAAGCTTCCAAGGACAGCCCTTTTGCGGATATGATAATTGTGAAAATATGCACAAGGGGGCAAGCGTTACTATGAAAAAGAGATATGCAGCGACTCTTATACTCGTTCTTTCCGTTATGCTGGTTATCGCAGGCTGCGGTAACAACAATGCTAACGGCAGTGTCAATGAGAGCAAGGGTAAGAACAGCGCAACCACAGAGCCTGCAGCAACCACTGCACCTAAAGAGACAGCCGAAGCCGTATCGGGAGCATCCGAAGCGAGCTATACACCGTACGATCAGTTAAAAGATAAATATGATATCATCATTGTGGGCGCAGGCGGTGCCGGAATGTCGGCGGCGCTGGAAGCCAAGGCTAACGGCATGAACCCGGTTATTCTCGAGAAAATGCCGGTTGCCGGCGGTAATACTACCAAATCCTCCTCGGGTATGAACGCTTCGCAGACGAAGTTCCAGAAGGAGCAGGGCATCGAGGATACCAATGATCTGTTCTATGAAGAGACACTGGCAGGCGGCCATGATACGAACAACAAGGAGCTGCTCCGCTTTTTCGTGGACAATTCCGCAAGTGCCATTGACTGGCTGGATTCGATCGGAATCCGTTTGAACAATATTACGATTACCGGCGGAATGAAAGAGAAGCGCACCCACCGTCCGGAAGACGGCTCAGCAGTCGGTCAATATCTGGTTGCCGGACTCGTAAGAAATGTACAAGAGCAAGGGATTCCCTTGTTCGTTAATGCGGACGTGAAGGAACTTACAGTGCAGGATGGCAAGGTGAACGGCGTCAAGGTGTTGTTCAACCAGGCCGATGAGAAAACAATTACCGGATCAGCAGTGATCGTAACAACCGGCGGATTCGGCGCTAATATGGAGATGATTACCGAAGTCAGACCTGACCTCGAGGGTTATGTGACCACGAACCAGATCGGCAGCACAGGCGACGGCATCCGGATGATTGAACAGGCTGGCGGCACAACGGTAGATCTGGATCAGATTCAGGTACACCCGACTGTACAGCAGGAGAAATCCTACCTGATCGGTGAAGCGGTCCGGGGCGAAGGTGCAATTCTGGTGTCCAGCGAGGGCAAACGTTTCGGCAACGAAATGGATACTCGTGATAAAGTGACAGCTTCCATCAATACACTTCCGGAGAAATCAGCGTATCTGGTGTTTGATTCCGGCGTGAAATCCCGCGTCAAAGCGGTGGACCAGTACATCAAGATGGGTGTAGTCAAAACAGCGGATACCATCGAATTGCTGGCAGAACAAATGAACGTTCCGGCAGATCAGCTGAAGACGACCGTAGATACCTGGAACAGCGCAGTGAAGAATAAGTCGGATGCGGAATTCGGCAGAACAACAGGCATGGATAATGATCTGTCCGGCGCACCGTATTACGCGATCCAAATCGGCCCGGGAATTCACTACACCATGGGCGGTGTGGTGATTAACACCAATACAGAGGTCTTGAACAAAGACGGCAAAGCGATCACAGGACTTTTTGCAGCAGGTGAGGTAGTCGGCGGATTACACGGCCAGAACCGGATCGGCGGGAATTCTGTAGCCGAGATTATTATCTTTGGACGGCAGGCAGGGATTAAATCTGCTGAGTTTGTAAAAGCACAATAAGCTATTATTCCATATTGTCAGCTTTATTATAAAAGGGATGCTCCGCAGCCATCAGGCTTGCGGAGCATCCCTTTCCTGCGTGTCCTTGCTGCTGCTCCTGCCGGATGCAGCAAGGCTCCCGCAGGCTCAGCTGCTTACGCCTGAATTGCCGGAGACGGCGCAGGCTTCGTTGTACGGGTCAGCGAGAACAGCTCCAGCTCGGGGCGCACCTTGCCGGCAAGGGTATCTGCGAGCAGTTCGGCCGCGATCATGCTGTAGACGGTTCCGTTGCCCCCGTAGCCTTCAATGAAATAGCAGTGCGGGTACTCCGGATGCGGCCCCATATAAGGCAAGCCGTCACGGGTAGAGCCGAAGACCGCTCCCCAGGAGTATTCAGCCTCTATTCCCTGAAGCTCCGGGAACAGGGCCACAAGCTCCTCCAGCAGCCGCTGGCATTGGGAGAGCACACGGACATCGCGGCGCTCGGGACTGGTGAGCTGTTCATCCTTGCCTCCGGCAATGATCCGTCCGTCCGGTGTGGTCCGGAAGTACAGATAAGGCCGTGCCGTTTCCCAGAGCAGACTTTGCTCATGCCATTTGGGGAAGTCCGTAAGAGGCCTCGTCATGATGGCATATGTATTGATCAGCTCCGCGCCCCGGTCCTTTTTCATATCCTGCGTTTCATACCCCATGGCAAACACAACATTTTTCGCAAAAATCCGGCCATTCGCTGTATGGCAGACCACGCCGTCAGCACTATATTCGTAATTAAGGGCTTCGGTATGCTCATAGACCCGGACTCCGCCGGAGTGGGCTTTATCAATCAGGCTGTGCACGGTCCGGAACGGATTGGTCTCGGCATCGCCCCGGGAGAAGAGTGCGGCAGGTTTGGAGAAGGAATAATGCGAACGTACTTTATCCTCATCCCAGAATTCTGAATCAAATCCATGCCGGATCAGGTTTTCATTCTCCAGCTTCAGGGCGGGTACATCTTCAGGGACACTGGCATACAGCAGACTGCTGCGTTCTATGATCTGCGGATCAATATCCAGCTTGCCCGGCAGGTCGAGAATCGCGCGGACGCCCTGCTGGCACAGCTTATAGAACAGCACGCCGTTCTCTTCCCCGAAGGTATTCATGCAGGCGGTCAGCGACTTGTCGTTCGCGATCTGCAGCAGTCCCGTGTTGGCGTGGGAGCTTCCGCTGCCCACTGCTCTTTTATCGATGAGAACGGTATCCGCTCCGCTAAGGGACATACGGTAGGACATCGTCGCCCCGCCCATGCCGCCGCCTACAATAAGACAGTCACAGGTAATATCTTCATTTAGTACCGGATATACCGGCGGTTGAAGCAGTGTATTCTCCCAGGGCAGCTGCCCGCTGATGAGTTTCATGGTATGGTCGCTCCTTTATATAATCAAGGTAAGGTATTGTTTGCAGTTTGGCAGCCGCTCATGCGCGGTTTATAAGGTGTTAATCCGATTTTTTCAGAAGCAGCTTTGCGCTTTTTGGCACATAAAGTGTTCTGCTCTGCGGCATACTAAGGAACGCTTGAACATCCAGAAGGAGGGAATACTGAACATGCAATCTAACCAAATGCAGGCGCTTAGCGGAAAAGAACTGGAATATATCGCAGATTCCATTTCCAACGAAGATTTGCTGATTAAGCAGCTGGCCGCTACAGCCGGAACCACTCAAAACTCCACGGTGCAGGGAATCTGTGTACAGCAAATTCAAAGTCATACCCACCATATGGATATGCTTGTACAGCTGCTGCATCAGCATCAGCAATATGCACCAACCCAGCCGCAATAATTATTACTGGCCGCACACAAATTTGATGCCGGGAAGCATATCCCACAAACTTTAAGGAGGTTTTACTGTGTACGCACAAAACGGAACGCCATTCATGGCAGATGAGGATTTACTGAACACGGTTTTGGCTGATTTGAAGCGGACAGTCCGTGAATATACAACAGCAGCTACAGAATCGAATTGTCCTACAGTACGCCGGGTATTCAATGATTTGACGATGGATACGCTCAGACTTCAGGGAGAGCTGTATAACCAAATGTCACAAATGAACATGTATACTGCTCCGGGGAAAGCGCTGCGTCAGGATGTAGACAAGCAGATTCAGACTGCCCAGCAGACCCAGCAGAAATGCCAGCAGTTCGTGCGTGAGAAAACAGGCGGAGCCGGTGCCTACAATCAGGCGTCCAATGTTCCGCTGCATCAGGCCAATGTCCAGCACAATAACGGTTCTTACTATATGTAACCCTCACGCGGGGCGGATGAAGCATAGGACTGCATGTCCGCTGGTGCGGAGAAACACAAATAAAAAGATCCATTGTAACCCCGCCCAGGCGGGGTTATTTTGTTTGCAGAACTGTCATTTTCGTGTCATATTAATACTAAACTCTTTTCGCAGGCGCTCTGCCCTGAAGCAGGGGTACCGGACTGGCGAACTATCCGGAGGGAAGGCATGAAGGAAATGAATGATTTGAAGAGGAAAGTGCTGGAACTGCTCAAGGAGGACGCGCGAAGCTCAACAGCTTTAATGGCAACCCTGCTTGGTGCGGAAGAAGAAGATGTCAAAACCGTGATTGCACAAATGGAACAGGATCATGTCATTGTGAAATATGCTACTGTGGTCAATTGGGATAAGGTGGACGATGAACGGGTGACTGCGCTGATCGAAGTCCAGATTACACCCGAACGCGGCCGCGGCTTTGAAGGCATTGCCGAGCGGATCTATCTGTATCCGCAGGTCAAATCGGTCTATCTGATGTCCGGCGCATACGATTTGCTGGTCGAAGTGGAAGGCCGCAATCTGCGGGAGGTCGCCAATTTCGTCTCCGAGAAGCTGTCGCCGATTGATGCGGTACTCTCTACCAAAACTAACTTTACGCTCAAAAAATACAAACAGGACGGTATCATCTTTGAAGAGCATGAAGAAGACAACCGTCTGATGATATCTCCGTGAAGGATGTAATGCCATGATTACGAAGTCGATGAATTCCTATTTGGCCCCGCTGGTCCAGCAGATACAGCCCTCGGGCATCCGCAAGTTTTTTGATCTGGCGGCAGGCAGCAAGGATATTATTTCACTGGGTGTCGGGGAACCGGATTTCAAGACTCCCTGGCATGTCAGGGAAGCCTGCGTCTACTCGCTGGAGCGCGGCTTCACCGGTTATACCTCCAATGCCGGCATGCCGGAGCTTCGAGAAGGCATTGCCGAATATCTGCAGACCCGCTTCGCGGTGCAATATGATCCTGCGAACCAGATTATTGCCACCGTCGGCGGCAGTGAAGCGATAGATCTGGCGCTCCGGGCCTTGATCTCACCGGGAGACGAGATTCTGATTCCCGAGCCATGCTATATCTCTTATTCACCAATAACAGCAATCGGCGGCGGGATTCCGGTCGGCATTGAGACCTTCGGAGAGAATAACTTCAAGCTTACGGCGGCTGATCTGGAAGCCAAGATCACCCCGCGCTCCAAGATTCTCATTCTCTGCTATCCGAGCAATCCGACGGGTGCGATTATGAGCCGTGAGGATTGGGAACCGATTGCCAAAGTGGTAGAGAAACATGATCTCATAGTAATTTCCGATGAAATTTATGCTGAATTGACCTATGGAAGCAATCATGTAAGCTTTGCCTCCCTTCCGGGCATGATTGACCGGACCATTCTGGTCAGCGGCTTCTCCAAAGCCTTCGCCATGACCGGCTGGCGGATGGGATATGCCTGCGGTCACCCGGACCTGATCTCCGCGATGCTGAAGATTCACCAGTACACAGTCATGTGCGCGCCTTCGATGGGCCAGGTGGCTGCGCTGGAAGCGTTGACCAACGGAATGGAAGAGAAGGACCGGATGGCGGATTCCTATAATCAGCGGCGCCGGCTGATCGTCAAAGGGCTGCGCGATGCCGGGCTGGACTGTCATGAGCCGCAAGGCGCGTTCTATGCTTTTCCGAGTATTCAGCGCACCGGACTGACCTCCGATCAATTCGCCCAGCGTCTGCTTCTGGAATATAAGGTGGCTGCAGTTCCGGGCAGTGTATTCGGACTTGGCGGTGAAGGTTACCTGCGCTGCTCCTATGCAACCTCGGTATCCCAGCTGAACGAAGCGGTTGAACGGATTGGGGCATTTGTCTCACAGCTGGCCCGCGAGCGGGCAGAGTAATGCAAACAGAATGAAGTAAATTGAACTATAGCCGATCACTCTTCTATATGGTATTATTTTACTCTAAGGACAAGAAACACCTGTAATACACTTACATGGAGGTCTTATTCTAGAATAGGGCGCAGAGTCCGGATAGGAAGAATTCAGTATCAGGTATCCGGATATCACGCAATAATACATTAGGAGGGATGATTGTGCTGAGCGCAGATTATTACTTACCTTCCTATGGCGGGGAATGTAGTTCCGGAAGCGGGATACATCCTCCCAGGGGTGATGCAAATGCACGCAGGCTCTCGCTGGAAAATGAAATACAGGTCCTCCGCAGCAGAATGGAACAGCTCTTTGTACAGGAGAATTCCTTTACCTCAGATAATGTGATTGCCATCAGCAGCTTGCTGGACCTGAAGATCAATGAGTATATGAGAGGCCGCCACCGTAAGAACGATTAACCGGCTGATTTATATTGAAGCGGACATTTCCCTTTGCGGGAGGTGTCCGTTTTTTATTGCGCCTCAGAGTCTCACCGTGTAGGTGATTATGATTTTCGTAAGTGGAAGCTATCCATCCTTAGGACGGAGCTATTCTTGTATCAGGAATCCCGCTGAATCCGCTGAAAGTGGGCGGTAGGCAGGAATTAAAGGGATAAATCCCTTTGAATCCGCCGAAAGTGGGCGGTATGGGGAAATTAAAGGGAAAAATCCCTTTGAATCTCCACAGCCCCCTAATGAAGTTGGAGTCCTCCCCCATAAAAATGTAGACTGAATACAGGAGGAGGATGAACACAATGGGAAACTTAACAGGAACAAGAGAGAAGGCAGCGCAAGAGGTGTTGTCTGGCATTAAGGCAGCGGTGGTTGCCCGAAAATATGGGGTGACCCCAGCGACGGTGAATCAGTGGGTGAGAGATTACCGAGAGGCCCATGGGGAACAAGATCATCCGTATCCCCAGGAGCAGGTGGAGGAACTGAAGCGCCTCCTGGAAGTGGAGCAGAAATACGAGAAGGCCGTCAAGATACTCGGCGAAAAGGAGTTAGAGATTGAGATTCTGCGTGAACTGCTAAAAAAGCCAACCCCTGCTTATCCGAAAAAATCGAGGTAGCCGACATGTTCATTAAGCAGGGGAATACAGCAGCTTTGGTACTGCGTCTCATGGGGCTAGCAGAGTCCACGTACTACGACCGTAAGAAACGCAGGTCACTGTCCCCAAAGGCCGTTCAAGGGGGGCGTGGAAGACCCCAGCCAGGCTACTCCTTTAACGAGTCTGGGGAAAAGATTAGTGACGAGGAGATCCAGGAATGGCTGCTGGAATTAATCGCTGGAGAAGAGCACGTGTACGGGTACAAACTCCTGGCCAAGTGCTTGTGGAACCAGCACCGGTTGAAGCTCAATCACAAGAAAAGCTACCGGCTGTGTCAGGCGCTGGATATCCTGCAGCCCCAGCGTCAGAAGCGCTTTAAGCATCCCCGGAAGCTGCCGGAGAACCGAGTCATTACAGGAGCGGGCCAGCTCTGGCAGATGGACATTAAATACGGGTATGTGGAGGGACGTGACCGGCATTTCTTTGTCCTGAGCATTATCGATGTGTTTACCCGCGTCATCGTCGGCTACCACCGGGGATCGTCGTGTGAGGCCAAGCACGCCTGCCAGACGCTGGCGCGCGCCATGGAGCATCACTGCGCCCCTGACAGCGCACGCCCTGTGATCCGCACCGACAACGGCCCACAGTTCGTCAGCCACCTGTTTGGCGACATGTGTGAAAGCTGGGAAATGACCCATGAACGTATTCCGCCTCGAACGCCGGATTTAAATGCTTTTATTGAATCATTCCACAGTAATATCGATCGGGATTTGTTCCGCAAAGAGGCATTCGAAACGTTCGAAGAGGCCTATGAAGCGGTGGACCGGTACATGGACTTTTACAACAATCGCAGAATGCATACGAGCCTTCGTAACCTGCCGCCAGCTACCTTTGCAGAGTGGGTGCTGACCCTAGAAGACCGCTCCCGCTTCTTCTGGCCGAGAGAAAAAGCGAAATAAAGAGCATATCTACAACAAGTACTGATTTTATACGGAGGACTCCGGGATAAGGGGGTCGCACCGGAATCCGCCGAAAGTGGGCGGGATGTGGGAAAATAAAGGGAAAAATCCCTTTGAATCCGCCGAAAGTAGGCGGGATGGGGAAATTAAAGGGATAAATCCCTCTGAATCCGCCGAAAGTGGGCGGGACGGGGAAATTAAAGGGATAAATCCCTTTGATTCCGCCGAAAGTGGGCGGGACGAGGAAATTAAAGGGATAAATCCCTCTGAATCCGGCGAAAGTGGGCGGCACGGGGAAATTAAAGGGATAAATCCCTTTGAATCCGCCGAAAGTGGGCGGGATGGGGAAATTAAAGGGATAAATCCCTTTGATTCCGCCGAAAGTGGGCGGGATGGGGAAATTAAAGGGATAAATCCCTCTGAATCCGGCGAAAGTGGGCGGCACGGGGAAATTAAAGGGATAAATCCCTTTGAATCCGCCGAAAGCGGGCGGCATGCGTAAATGAGGGGCAGAAGTGCCCCTGAACCCGCCGAAAGTGGGCGGCATGCGTAAATGAGGAGCACTTCACAGTTTGCACGCAAAAGGAGGAAATGAGAAGCTCTGGCGTGTGATTTCGCCGAAGACTGCCCAGTAAATAGTCTGAGTGAAGCATCGCGATGTGGCCTTAATATCTACATAAGCTGCACTGGCTACATAGGCCGCATAAGCTTCAGATTGATTCACCCGTTAGGGTGAGTTTGTACTGAATATATGAATGAACTTATTTGCTGGATGCTATAACTTTTCTGCGGCAAAGCAGGTCTCCTCTTTTAATTTACATAAATATCCTTTCACAGTATAATGAATGAACAGTCATTCATTTTGAGGGAGATGGGAATCGTGAGTGATAACAGCAAGAGCGACAACGGAAAATTGCTGGAACGTAAATTCATTGAGGGCTTTGAGCAATTGGCTCCGGACAAGGCGATCCGTCAGATCATTTATCATGCTGTTGAGGTCTTCTCAAGGAAAGGCTATGCCGGGACCAAAATCAAGGATATCGCCGCCAGTGCAGGCTTCAGCCAGGGGTATGTCTATATGTATTTCAAATCCAAAGACGATATCTTCACCAGGATTGTTGAGCTGGCTTCGGACGGAGCCGGAATGTCGGTGCAATATGCAGCAGAGCTGGACGGAACCCCGATGGAGCGGATTACCTGGCTGACCGAGGCCTTCCTGTCCCAAGGCAGTATTGCTTTGCAGCACTTCCGGCTCATTCTGCTGCAGACGGCAACCTCGGAAGCTATTCCGGAGGAGGCTAAGCTTGTTGCGCAGGAGAAGATTATGAAGCCGTTCGAGCATCTCGTTCCCCTGATCATCGCCGGGCAGGAGGCAGGGGAGATTATTCCGGGTGATCCGGTGGAAATCGCTGTCGCCTATTTCTCATTCATCCAGGGGCTTGGCATAGCGAGGGTACAGGCCACAGCTGCTGCCCCTTTTCCCTCAACAGAACTGGTTCTGCGCTTCATGAAAAGAGATCATTAGCCCATCCCATATCCGAAAAGGTGGAATTAGCCATGGTCAAGGTATTTAAAAGTGATGCCGGCAAAGAACAGGTTCTCCGTTCCTATAATGAGCTGCTCGGGGACTGGGGGACGGAGGTTCGGGAGCTGGATATCGAGACCCCGTACGGGACAACACATTGTATAACGGCGGGTGAGGCCGGTTTGCCGCCCCTGTTCCTGTTTCATGGGGTAGGCGATAATTCGGCGGTGATGTGGCTGCTGAATATACGGGAGCTGTCCCGGCATTTCTACTGCATTGCGGTGGATACGCTGGGAGGGCCGGGGAAGAGCCTGCCGGGTGCCAGGTTCAATAAGCAGAATTTTAATCAGGTAGATTGGATCAACAGCGTCGCGGATGGACTGAAGCTGGAACAGTTCTATGCAGCAGGTGTATCGAATGGAGCGTACATGGTCTACAATTATACGGTTAACGAGCCTGGAAGAGTCCTTAGGGCAGTCTGTATGGAAGGCGGGATTGTCACGGCTCCTTTAAAAAGCATGATCCAGACGCTGCTGATGATGTTCCCGGAAATAATGATACCTACCCACAAAAATCTGCTTAAGGTATTTAATAAGCTCAGCTCGCCGGAATCACGACTTGCGGAAAAACATCCTAAATTGGCCGAGCATGTGGTGCTGCTCATGAAGAATCATAACCAGCAGGCGATGTTTGTCCAGAGAATTGAGCTCTATGACAAGGCCCGTGCGGCTATAGTCAGGGATAAGCTGTATTTCCTGATCGGGGATTACAAGCTGCAGCATAAGAAGGATTTTATCGGCATACTTCAGGACGGGGATTTCCGCTATAAGGTGATCGGGGGCTCAGGCCATGGCATCAATATGGAACAGCCGGAGCGGGTCAACCGGGAGTTGATAGGATTCCTGCTGAGACAGGGGATATGAGGCTGCTGTAATGCTTGTACGTCCCGGGGCGGAGGAGGAGGCGGACCCGGGGCCCGATGGAGGACTCCTGCGGCAGGGATATAATGAATACTCACGATGATTCTAAAGGTACGGGCTCTTCTGCAGCGTACCGGAAAAAGAGGATGATATTTATGTTACAGGCAGAAGTGCTGCAGGACCCATATACCCATGATGAGCTGAAGCTCGAAGGAACGGGAGCAGTTAATCCGGAGAGCGGGCGTCAGTATCCGTTGAAGCAGGGTTTTCTCGCCTTTTTGGGAGAAGCGGATGCCGAGGGCAGCAACAAAAAGTACCTTGAGCTATATAACCGGATAGCCCGTTTCTACCGGCTGTCCAACAAAGCTTATTTCGCCCTGAAATTCGGCGGGGAACGCAGCTACAGAGGGCAGTTCCTGTCTTCGCTTGAACTGCGGGACGGTGACCGGGTACTGGAAACTTCGGTGGGCAGCGGCGATAATTTCCCCTATCTGGGTGTACAGGCAGAGCTGTACGGACTGGATATCTCCAGCGGAATGCTGAAGCAGGCGGTGCGCAATCTGCGTCGCTGGAAGCTTCAGGGACATCTGTTCCAGGGACAGGCTGAGAAGCTGCCTTTTAAGGACAACGTCTTCGATTGTGTCTATCATGTCGGCGGAATTAATTATTTTAGTGATCCGGGAGCTGCGGTACTGGAGATGATCCGGGTGGCGAAGCCGGGCACCAGACTGATGATTGCCGATGAGACAGAGAAGCTGGTAAAGGGAACGTACGGGAAGGTGCCGGTGGTTAAGGGGTATTTTCAGCAGGGGGAGGAGTTGCCAGGGGTGCTTGGACTCATTCCGCAGGATATGCTGGAGATCGAGTATAAGGAAGTATGCAAAGGCCTGATGTACTGTATTACTTTCCGGAAGCCGTAGGCGGGGTGGGAATACTAGCTCATTAGGGAGTTATTTACATGTCAGAAATGCTGATCTTTGTTTGCCTACATACATAAGAACGATTACACTATTACTATGTGATTTGCAACTTAGGAGGGAAATACTATGGCGATCTATACGCGTACGGGGGATAAAGGGGAAACCTCAGTCATCGGCGGCCGTGTGGGCAAGGACGATGTCCGCGTCGAGGCTTATGGCACCATAGACGAGCTGAACTGTTTTGTCGGCCAGGCACGGAGTCTGATGGAGGATGAACGGTTCGCTGATGTTAGGGAGCAGCTGCTGGAGATTCAGCATGAGCTGTTTGACTGCGGTTCGGACCTGGCGTTCGTGAGGCTGAGCGAGAACAAATATAAGGTGAAAAGCGAGATGGCCGCGCGTCTGGAAGGCTGGATCGATGTGCTGCAGGCGGAGAATCCGGTACTGGAGCGCTTCATTCTGCCCGGCGGAAGCCAGCTGTCCTCGGTCCTGCATGTCTGCCGGACGGTCTGCCGCCGTGCGGAGCGCCGGGCTGTGACCCTGGGACGCAGTGCTGATATTAACCCGGAGGCTGTTGTCTATCTGAACAGACTCTCTGATTATTTCTTCGCGCTGGCCCGTGCCGCCAATACACGGCTGGAGGTTGCTGAGGTGGAATATTTACGCAGCAAAAAGGTGTTCCGGAACAAATGACCAGCTACTATCCGCCGATTACTTATAGAGTGCCGCCGGATGAAGACGGCTGGCTGCTCAAAACCATCCTGCAGAAGCGGATGGATGTCTCCCGTAAGTTGTTGTCCCGTCTGAAGATGACAGACCTCGGGATTACGCTGAACGGAGAGCGTGTCTATATCAGCGTCAAGGTAAGCAGCGGTGACCGGGTAGAGATCCGGATGGAGGAAGAAACGTCAGAGGATATCCTGCCGCAGCCGATTCCTTTTGAGATTCTATATGAAGACGGCCATCTGCTAGTCGTGAACAAAGCCGCGGGGATCATTGTCCATCCGACCCATGGCCATTACACGGAGACGCTCGCGAACGGAGTGGTGCATTACTGGGCGGAGAAGGGGGAGCGGGTCCGCTTCCGCCCTGTCCACCGGCTGGACCAGGAGACCTCCGGTGTACTGGTCATTGCCAAGAACCCGTACAGCCATCAGCATATCTCCGAGCAGATGATCGCCGGGACGGTGGACAAGCGGTATGCTGCTTTTGTGCACGGTGTTCCCGCTGTGCAGAGCGGCGACATCGACGGTCCGATCGACCGCGACCCGCTGGAGCCGCACCGGCGGATTGTGACGCCGGATGGTTATCCTTCCTTGACCCGGTACGAGGTCAAGGAGGTCTATCCACGCGCGGCTTCGCGCGTGGAGCTGAAGCTGGAGAGCGGGCGCACCCATCAAATCCGGGTGCATATGAGCTCGATCGGCTGCCCGCTGATCGGTGACGGCATATACCGTCACCCTTTGTATGCCCGCGGGCAGGCGGCAGGCGGGCTCGTTCCGCCGGGCAGCGGAGAGCGGGAGGCCGGGCTGGTGCTGCCCGGCGGCGAGACGCAAGAAGCCAGGCTGACGCTGCCGGGCGGAGAGAGCAAAGAGGCGGAGCTGTCGCCCGTGGAAGCGGCGCAGCTGGCAGAGATCGCGGAGCTGGACGCGTCCATTCCGCGCCAGGCGCTGCACGCGGTGCGCCTGTCCTTCCGGCATCCGGTCACGCATGCCGATCTGGTCTTCGAGGCTCCGCTGCCGCCGGATATGGCGCAGCTGCAGGCGAAGCTGCGTGAGACTGGTGCAGGGCAATAACTGTCTCAGCAGCCTGGCCGTGATATAAGGGGATGCTGAAGATTTCGCTGGCGGGTACAGCCAGGCGCCAGCGTGAGATTGTGAAATAAGTGCGAGGCTGCACTTATTCTTAGCTGTTTCTCCACTCTAAATCCAACAAGTGGAAAAAGTACAACTAATCTAAGAGGTTTGGCCGAAAAGTATCGAATGCGCTCAAATTAAGTGTTGAAAATCCAACTAATTCCTATTAAGCTGCTAATTCACGCTAAATAAATGTACAATTTCCATCTATTTAGATTGAACCGGGAAAATTCCACTGTGGGGATTAGCCGTGGCTGCAGAGAATGCTTGACTTCCGGCCATCCGGCCCGTGAACGTGGCTGCGCCGGCATCCCTAATAATCAGCGCACTGCAACATTGCCGCTGCGCTTATAATAAAAGGAGAACCATATGAGTCAATTGAAGGTGTATCAATATCCGAAATGCAGTACCTGCCGCGCCGCAGTGAAATGGCTGAAGGAGCAGGGGCATGAGCTGGACTTGCAGCATATTGCCGAGCAGCCGCCCACAGTGGAGGAGCTGCGTGTCCTGCTGAAGAACAGCGGACTGCCGCTGAAGAAGTTTTTTAATACGAGCGGTGAGGTCTACAAGGAACTTAATCTGAAGGACAAGCTGGCCGGTCTCAGTGAAGATAAGCAGCTTGAGCTGCTCGCCAGCCACGGGATGCTGATCAAGCGTCCGGTTGTCACTGACGGCAAGAAGGTTACAGTCGGCTACAAAGATGAGCAGTACGCTGAAGCCTGGAGCAACACCTAAAATTCGGTGCGATCCAGGCGATTAATGCAGCGTTCCATAAGATTTCCTTTTTTATTTCTTGTTTAAGCATTGCAGCAATACTGGATCCCATATCATGTTTATGTTTGGCTGCCCTTTCTTGTCCCCTTGCTTCGTATGATCACCGGAGCATCAAAAAGCAGCAAGGGGAAGATAACGGCATACGTACGAAACCTCCAGAATATCCCTTAGAACCAGTCCTAATTCCATTCGGAAAGTTTCAGGAGAAAAATTAAAAGTATAATCAGAAAAGTGAACGGAAACATAAATTTATTTGCTATTGTAATAGTCTCCGGTCCCCCTGTTCGAAGCCATATACATTTTTGAAATTCTTTCCACACTTTGCCGCGCTTATATTGGATATCTTCCTCCAGCCCAAAGAAATCCCATTCCTTGTTTATGGATTAAATTTTGATGCAAATTGTTTGTCTGCATATGAGCAATCCTGAATTATTGCAAGGGTAATATGTATTTTGTATTAATTTATCAAACAGAAATTAAATAGCATATAAACATGTTATATAACAATTTGGATTTATAGTTAAAACAATATAGATTGTACTTGAGATTTTAGAGTGAAGAATCAGTCGCCACTGCGGTGAATATTTGGACTTCCGGCCGCTGTTGTCTGCAGATTTCATGATTATACTGCTGTTCGCGGTGGAAATCCGCAGACTAAGGCGATTGCTATCGCTCCTTCAGTTCCAAAATCCCCCTTCGTCACTCCTTCCTCCTCCTCAAGTTTCCAAGTTCAATCTATACATAGTGTCAATGATATTGAATGAATGGGGCGAGGAAATGACAGTACGGCGATTATTACCAGTAACGGATACAGAAGAAGTCGGAATTGTTGAGTTTCTGCTAGGCAATGATCTGTATTGTACGTATGTGCAGCAAGTAAGGGAGGTTATTAATACTATTCCGGTTACTCCAGTTCCATTAGCACATCCTTACATGGAGGGGCTGATTCAGTTCCGTGGAGAAGCCATTGCAGTCATAGACCTGGCTAAATGTTTCGGGTATCCTTCTGCAAGGAGAACTGGACAGATACAGGGCAAATATATTATTGCTGAGATGAAGAATAATAAGGCTGCCGCGTTTCATGTCCATGAGGCATTGAGAATCAATCAGTTTAATCCGGCGAAGATGAATCAGACTCTTGAGGCCTTACAAGTGCAGCGCGGGTTTAGTCAGAGGATTGTGCAAGTCGAGGGGAAGCTGCTTGTTCTTCTGGACTTTGAAAAAGTGATAGAGACTATATCTGCTGACTAAGTGTTTGTAAAATATCAAACAAATGTTGAAATGTGTGGCATTTTGTCGAACGGTGTATATTGTTCGACATTTTTTGTATATAATCATGTTGATCTTAAAATTGCCAAATACAAACCAATAATGTATTTATAAGGTGGTAGTGAGTTGATTCGTGATTTGATTCTCAGTTTTTGCCTGTTGACGATTTTTACGTTTTTTTTCGAGCACTTTATGATGAGGGTAAACATTAATCTGAGGGTTTTAACAGGCTACACTTGGAAAGTGGGGATATACCAGGGCCTTGTGGGCGTCATTCTAATATATGCTGTTAGTCATCCCTTTAATAATTGCCTGATTGCGGACCTGAGTACCATCCCCATACTCATTGCTGCTTCCATTGGCGGCCCATTCGCATCAGCATTGGCGGCTTTGTTAATTATCCTTCCCCGTCTTATTTATGAGCCATCCATAAAGATGATGATAGTGGGGATTATTGATGTGTCCATCATTTTTATTGTTTGCAATATAACCATCCGCTATATTCACTCCTTCTGGAAGCAGTGGATCATCTTAGTCACCGTGACCAATCTTCTGTTGATATTATTTTATAATTATATTGACAACTCACATTCTTTATCCGCCAGTCTGCAATTTTTGGCCGTGTATGAGGCATCCGGGTTATTTATCGCGGCAAAGTTATTCTATATGTGCAATGCCCAGAGGCTGAAGCAACGGTTCGATGAGATGCAAAGCGATCTGTTAGAGATTCTTCATCTGCAACCTGGATTTATCTATAAATTGACCAGAGAAAATGAAGAATTCAAATATAAAATCGCCGGAGGTGCCTTGTGTGTTGAACTGGGGATTTCCTCCAGTGAACTCGTCGGCAAGACACTTGATAGACTGGATTTATTCCCTGAGGATCTAAGTGTTTTTATGAAGATTCAAAAGGAAAAGGCCTGGGCCGGAGAACCGCAGACATTTGAAATATTATTTAAGGAGCATACGCTGCTTATCAATCTGAATCCAGTTTTCTATGACAACATCGTTGGCGCTATCATCGGCTCTGTTATAGATATTTCCCAGCGCATGGAATCAGAGAAGAAGCTTAAAGAGAGTGAGGAGTTATACCGTTCGCTTGTGGAGAGCACCCAGGATTTCATAGTGTGGTTTGATGTGCAGGGACGAATTACATCTGTAAATAATAAAGTGGCCGAGACGCTTCGAATATCGCCTGGGAGCCTGATTGGGACAATGATAACAGAACAGATGCCAGCGGGTGAGCATGTTGAGCAATGGCTCTATTACTTCAGACAGGTCATCTCAAATGGAACGATGGAGAGATTTGAATACAGCTTTAGATCAGCCAGGAGAGAACATCAATATGATGTCACTTTGTCTCCGTTCTTTAACATGAAACAGGAAGTAATAGGGGTTATAACCACTGGGCATGATATTACCCATGTGAAGAAAAGCAGGGCGGCAGACGAAGCTAATAAGGCAAAAAGCGAGTTTCTTGCCCGCATGAGCCATGAAATACGTACCCCGCTTAGCGGAATCATAGGTCTCACGGAGCTTTTGACTAGACAGGAAATGTCTCCGGTGCAAAAAGATTATTTGAACAAAATTCTCTCCTCGTCCCATACCTTGCTTGGTATTATTAATGATGTTCTTGATCTCTCGAAGATTGAGGCCGGTAAAATTGAACTGCAAAAGGTTAATTTTAATCTGCATCAGCTGATGCAGGAATTATCGGATATTCTTGCCGTGCTTCTCGGATCGAAACAGCTAAAGTTCATTATTGATACATCGGCGGATATTCCGGAGATGCTCTATGGTGATTCTCTGCGCGTTGAACAAATTCTTATCAATATGATAAACAATGCCATTAAATTTACGGATAGGGGTCATATATACGTCAAAGTTGAACCCGTAAGATATGAAGAAGATATTATTCATTTGGAATTTTCGGTAGAAGATACGGGCATCGGGCTCACGAGCGATCAGATCGATCATCTGTTTGAACCCTTCATGCAGGTCAGACATTATTCCAGACAGATGGGTGGAGGAACCGGCCTGGGACTTCCGATCTGCAAATACTTTGTTGAACTGATGGGAGGAGATATTGAAATCAGCAGCGAGCCGGGACAGGGCAGTAAGTTTTCCTTTACCATTCCCTTTGAATATGCACGACCGGATGAATTGCTTCAGCTGGAGGAGCGGATGGAATTTTCACAAACCAGAGTTCTTGTCATTGAGAACAATGCTGCGGTTAGAAACGGGTTATGCTCTATGCTGGAATCAATGAACTTTGATGTTGCGGCATGTGAACAATCGGATCTTGTTTATTCTCATCTGCCTGTTGAAGTGATTGTGGTTGATTTAAGTATGAATGAGCGGGAAGGGTTGAACGACTGGCTGCAGCTTCAGAAAATACATCATACACATCCCGTTCGCTATGTTGCAATTTCAACGGCAGAGGTACGTGATGGGATTTCGAAATTGCCTGCGAGTCTGCAGCCGGATGCTCTAATTCTAATGCCCGTTAGCCGTAACGGCCTGTACCAGGCCATGTACACCTTGTTCAAGAATGAACCGGATTCACCGCATGAGATTAAGGGTAGCGGGAAGCTTTCCTTACCCGGGATTCAGCGGAAAATTCTGTTAGCAGAAGATAACGAAATTAATCAGCTTGTTGTCACAGAGCTTCTGACTTCATACGGCTTTGAGGTAACCGCAGCAAATGATGGTAAGGAGGCTCTGGCTTTACTGGAACATGGGGGATGGGACTTGCTTTTACTGGACATTCATATGCCTGAACTTAGTGGAATTGAGGTGACGAAGAAGATACGGCAGAACCGCGAGTATGACCACCTGCCCGTCATAGCCCTGACCGCAAATACTGTAAAGGAAGAGCATGAAATGTATTACCGCATTGGGATGAACGGTGTATTGACCAAGCCGCTTCAGGTCGATGCACTAATTGCGTTACTGAACAGACGTGTCAAAGGAATAGATTATCAATTGCTTTTGCAAAGAGTTAGCGGAAAAGAATATATTGTACGTTATATGTTCACTGTGTTTATTCGTGACTATAAGCTTTTTGTTGAACAACTGCGGGATGCCCTGAACAATGACGATTTAACTGGATATCATCGGATGCTTCATACCTTTAAGGGTGTGGCAGGGAATCTGTGTGCCGACCGGCTGCTGACAGCTGCAATGAGGCTTGAATTAGAACTAGAGCAGGATGCTGATCTCCAGAATGGATTGGACAATTTGGAGGATGAGCTTCTGGGGATCATCTCCTCTATACAGCACTATTTAGATAATGAATATCCTGGTGACAGCAAGGATGTACTTGATCATGAGAGGGTTTTATTATGAAAGTAATACTTATTGAGGATGACATGATTATCGGTGACATGATAAAGATGTATCTTGCAGAAGAAGGCAATATTGTTTACAGAGTAGATACAGGAACCGGAGGACTTGCTCTTATTGAGGAAAAGCAACCCGATCTTGTGATCATTGATTTAGTGCTGCCTGACTTAAACGGCATTGAGGTTTGCAGAGAGATTCGTAAAGAATCTGTGGTGCCCATCGTAATTATTTCTATGAATACCGAAGTCATGAGCCGTGTCGAAGCCTTAAACGCCGGGGCGGATGATTATTTATGCAAGCCCTTCAGCATGAAGGAGCTGTTAGCCAGAATGAATGCCATTTTACGGAGAGCGTATCAGAGATCAAATTATAAAGAGGCTGATGGAAGTCATTCAATTTCTAGACCGGAAGATAAAAGCATTGTTATTGAACATGAATACCGGTCCATTAAAGTTCAAGGGAAAATAGTAGAGACAACCTTTACCGAATTTGAAATTATGAAACTCCTTTATAACCATCCGGAGCGGGTGTTCTCGCGGGAGGAACTGATCATTTATCTGCGTGGAATCCATACATTAGTGAATGAACGCTCAATTGATGTGCATGTTATGAAGCTCAGAAATAAAATTGAACTAGATCCAAAAAATCCGAAATATATTAAAACAGTTTGGGGAATAGGCTATAAATTTTCGCTGAATAAATTCAATGAATATGAAGAAAAGACATAGATTCCTAATACTTTTACAAGAAATGTTTTAATACCTCTGCTCTATCATGAAAGGGAGATGTAAGTGATAGGAAGGGGATAGAACTGTGCGTAATCTAAAAGTAGCAACAAAACTGTTTCTGTTGATCGGAGTCTTTATTGTAGCCATGGTTGCACAATCTGCTCTTGGATATGTATCGTTGACGAAAATGGTTGATAATTCTAACGCGATGTATTTCGATCAGATGGTGCCGGAAGCAGATTTTCTAAATTACCGTACCGGCAACCGGGCGATGGAAAGCATTCTGTTCCAATCCATGCAGACTAGTACAAATCAAGAGGCGAAGGAATTAAAAATAAAATTCGATAGCCTAGTGAATGCGAATTCAAATATTCTGGATAGAATGCTTGTGAATGGGATCACCGAAGAGGAGAAAAAGCTTGTAAAAGATATTAAAACTGAATTTATTGTATACATCCGTTCCATGCAGGAAGCCTTTGCTTTGGGGGCTGTTAATCGCAATGTGGAAGCCTATGAATATTACAAAAATAATGTTGTACCCACAATGAATGTAATGCTTACTTTAGGTGACACATTGGAAAACAAACTTAAGGATAGTGCCGCTGCCATTAACACTTTGGTCCGCGAACAAGGGGAGCAAAGCATTCTGTTATCAAACATCCTGTCCATCGCTTTTTGTCTGCTCTGCACTGTTGTCGGAATTATCATCATAAGGATGATTGTAAAGCCGGTACAGGCTGTACAGAAGCTTATGAAAGAAGCGGAGAACAGAGATTTCACCGGAGAAGCAAGTTATCGTTCCAGAGATGAACTCGGACAACTTACGCATTCTCTCAATACTATGCTCGAGGTATTAAGAAACCTGTTCGGGCAGATTACAGAGACTTCGCAGCAGGTTGCGGCGTTCTCTGTGCAGCTTACGGCAAATGCGGAACAGACCAGCACAGCCAGTGAAAATATTGCGGCAAATGTTCAAGAAGTAGCGGGAGGTGCAGATCAACAGGTTCATGCGGTTGAAGTAACGGCCAGAACAATGGAACATATGAAGGACAGTATTCAGCTTATTGAACGGAATGCTCAGAACATGTCTGAAACAGCCTCACAGACTTCAGATCTATCATTGGAGGGAAATGAAGCGGTCCATACAGCTGTGAGTCAAATGAGTTCAATCTATGCGGCGATTGAAGAGCTGAACAGCATTATTCATGGTTTAGAACAGCAGTCAGAAGAGATAGGTCAGATTGTAGACACTATATCAGGGATTTCAGCACAAACCAATTTGCTCGCGCTGAACGCAACAATCGAAGCGGCCAGGGCTGGAGAACATGGCCGGGGATTTGCGGTTGTCGCGAATGAGGTCCGCAAGCTGGCTGAGCAATCAGCAGGATCGGCCCAAAAAATATCTGTCCTGATCAGTACGATTCAGTCGGAAACAGGCAAAGCTGTCCGATCCATGGAACGCACGTCTAAAGAGGTTGAGAGCGGGATCGAGATTGTGAATTCGGCAGGGCAAGCATTTGCACAGATTGAAGAGTCTGTGGATAACGTCGCCGCCCAGATCAGGGAAGTCACAAATGAAGTTCAGGATCTGGCTGCAGGAACAGAAATAGTGTTTCGTTCGGTGGAAGAGATCAATACTTCTGCCAAAACTTCTGCCTCCGGCACGCAGAATATTGCAGCAGCAACAGAAGAACAGCTAGCATCAATGGAAGAAATATCAGCATCCTCAGCTTCCTTAGCCCAAATGGCCGAGGATTTGTACGACAATTTAAACGGTTTCAAGATTTATAGGAATTAAGGTAAAGAATATGCTGATAATAATTCTGAAATTCATTGTATCCGCCGGTATTTGTATTTATCTTTTTTTACGAGTAACATCTCGGAAACTTATCAGCAATGTCCCAAAAGCAGAGGAGCCTCTTTATCGGCAGCAGCTTGAGAAAGATCTACACCATGCGCTCGAAAATGAAGAATTTTTTCTCGTATATCAACCACAGGTCGATGTTCCCAGACAGAAAATTGTGGGCGCTGAAGCATTGCTCCGTTGGGAGCATCCCACATTCGGAATGATCTCCCCCGAGATTTTCATTCCTATCCTTGAAGAGACGGGGCTCATTTGTCCGATTGGTGAATGGGTGCTCCTCTCTGCCTGCAGACAGTTGAACAAATGGGAGGAGCATTTAACGTCAGCAATTCGTATTTCAGTAAACCTGTCCGTCAGGCAACTGATGATGGATGATATTCCAAGTATCCTCTCTGGAATTATACGTGAAACCAACGTAGATCCTCGCAGGCTGGAACTTGAAATTACAGAAAGCGGATTTCTGACACATACGGAGAGCATGATAGCAACCGTAGAAAGTATCAAAGCAACCGGTGTGAATATCGCGATAGATGATTTTGGAAGCGGACAATCTTCTTTAAGTTATTTTAAGTATTTTCCAATAGATACACTCAAAGTTGACCGGATCTTCATTCGTGAAATGATAAGCAGCAATTGTGATCAGGCGATTGTATCATCTTTAATCTTCCTGGCACACAATCTGGGTATGAAGGTCATAGCTGAAGGGGTGGAACGAATGGAAGAACTAGAGCTTCTGTCTGATTATAAATGCGATGAGATTCAAGGATTCCTGTACAGTAAGCCCTTAGCGGTGAGAGACTTTGAAGATTTACTGGCGTCCGAAGGGATTTTTAACTATGATTTGGTGCTACAGTAGTTAATTCCGGCCGGGCCTCCCAATGATTGGAGCTGTGGGAATCTGGATGCACTCTTATAAGATTACTAGTTTTCTGATAGAATACTCCTAGAGGCGCAATGCAAATTGTATGCACAAGGAGAGGTTACACATGAGCACAGTAACAGAAACTAAGGGCCGGGTAATGATCGTGGATGGAATGGCTCTGCTGTTCCGGGCTTTTTATGCTACCTCTTATGGAGGATATATCCGCAAGACCAGCGCCGGGCTTCCGACGAATGCGGTGTATGGATTTTTGCAGTATTTTTTCGACGCGGTGAGTACGTTTGAGCCTTCACATGTGGTCTGCTGCTGGGATATGGGCAAGGGTACCTTCCGTACGGAGAAGTATGACGGCTACAAATCGAACCGCATTGATGCGCCGCTGGAGCTGATCCCGCAGTTTGACCTCGTGAAAGAGGTAGTGGCCGAGCTGGGCGTGCCGAATATCGGTCTGGTTGGTTATGAGGCAGATGACTGCATCGGTACACTGGCTTCGTGCTACAGCGGGGAGTCGGAGGTCTATATTCTCACAGGCGACCACGATATGCTGCAACTGGTGAATGACAGTGTCAAGGTCGTGATTATGAAAAAAGGCCGCTCCAACTATAAAGTGTATGATCCGGCGGAGCTCCTTGCTGAACGTGGCCTCAC
Organism: Paenibacillus sp. FSL R10-2736; assembly: GCF_038000245.1. NCBI lineage: Bacteria > Bacillati > Bacillota > Bacilli > Caryophanales > Paenibacillaceae > Paenibacillus > Paenibacillus sp. FSL R10-2736. The sequence goes on along the minus strand of NZ_JBBOBN010000001.1, from coordinate 5,329,324 downwards.
CCCTGCACAGGTGATTGACCTGAAGGGCTTCATGGGCGACACCAGCGACAATTATCCCGGCGTTAAGGGCATCGGTGAGAAAACAGCCACCAAGCTGCTGACCGAATACGGCACCGTGGAAGGTGTCATTGAGAACCTGCATCTGCTGCCCAAAGGCGTGCGGGCCAAAATCGAGGCTGACCTCGATATGCTGCATCTCTCGCGGGAGCTGGCGGAAATCCGCTGCGATGTGCCGGTGGTCTGCGAACTGGCGGACTGTCTGTGGGCACTGCAGCGGGATACTGCGGCACGCAAGTTCAATGAGCTGGAGTTCGGCAGCCTGATGCATCTGATCGGCGGGATCGCCGAGGTCCGGGATGACCGGGGAATCGTACAGATTGAACTCGGAGATTTGGGCTGAGAAGAGCTTAGTTATAGGCTTAGGCAGGCCAGAGCCTCCTGAATAAGCAGAAGACCCCTTGCGAAAATCTCGCGTAGGGGTCTTTTTGTGTTGTCCCTAACAAATGAATACCATATGCCGGGCTCAGATAATAATTCCGTCGCAGTGGTCAATCTCATGCTGAATGATCTGCGCAGTAAAGCCGGTGAAGGTCTGGTTCTGCGGCTTAAAATTACGGTCGAGGAACTCTACCTCAATGGAATCATAACGCACAGTTCTGCGTACGCCATCATGTGACAGACAGCTCTCCTCGGTTTCATAGGGATTATTACGCTTGCTGATGACCGGATTGATCATAGGGACATTTACCGGTCCGATACTGAACACTATGATGCGCTTGTTGACACCGATCATGTCAGCCGCCATGCCGACACAGCGGTCCGCATTGGCGCGCAGCGTATCCAGGAGATCCGTTAACACCGGCAGATCCTCTGGGGTAGCCGGAGTGGACTTCTGGCTTAGAATCGTCATATCTTTACATATGGGTCTGATCATAGTAATCTCCATTTTTTTATTTGGTTGCCACTGCCATGATATCATCTTTTGTATGGACAGTGAAATGAATCTTGCTAGAACAATAATGTAAAGCCGTCAGACACCTCCGGGTGTGTAGTGGTTTTTTGCAGTGCCGGTATATCGTGTATGGTGCGGAATTACAGATTTACTTTGCTTATTTGACAAGACTACTGTAGAATTAATAAGATATAATGGTAAAAATTGGAAACAAAAAAAGAGGGAGCATGCGTATGAAACTAAAATATCTAGGACTCACCGCAATTGTGCTGGTTTTCACGCTGTCTTTTTCAAGGATTGTGCTGCCCGCTTCAGCTGCGGTAATAGACATGAATTTGGGTTCAGCAGCCACTTTCGGACTACTTGCAAAGACGATGACAACGGTTGAGACTTCCGTTTCCGGAAATACGGGAGCTATTACTCAGACCGTAATTCCACATATAACAAATGGGAATAATTATTTAGATGATAGTGTTTATCATGCTGCTGACATTGATTTGGGTAATGCCATTGTGTATGCGAATTCACAGGTGCCTACTGTTAATGGAACGGCTGGAGCAGATCTGGGAGGCGAAATCCTGCTGCCCGGTATATATAATTATCCGGGTGCAGTTAATATCAGTGCTGATGTAACGCTTAGCGGTGATGATATTTTTATCTTCCAAATTGCTGGGACATTGGATACAACGGCCGGTACGAAGATTCTATTAACAGACGGGGCACAAGCCTGTAATATCTATTGGGTGGTAAACGGGGCCGCGACACTCGCGGCAAATACGGAGTTCAATGGCAGTTTATTGAGTCAATCTTCAGCAACAACGGTTGGTATTAATACTATTATAAATGGCAGAATTCTGTCACAAGATGCAGTTACATTCACTGGCCCGGGCCCGTCTAACATTACTGTTCCGGCTTGTGTACAGGAGCCGCCTGTGGAACCACCGGTACAACCGCCAGTACCAGCTACGGCAACGCCAATACCAGCTACGGCAACGCCAGTACCAGCTACGGCAACGCCAGTACCAGCTACGGCAACGCCAGTACCAGCTACGGCAACGCCAGTACCGGCTACGGCAACGCCAGTACCAGCTACGGTAATGCCAGTACCGGCAACGGCAACGCCAGTACCAGCTACGGCAATACCAATACCGGCCACGGCAACACCAGTGCCAGCCACGGCAACGCCAATACCAGCTATGACAACACCAATACCGTCTACAGCAACGCCAATAGCCACGGCCACACCAATCCCGGCTGAAGCAACGCCAGGCTCCGTTGCTTCACCTGTCAACACTCCTGCTGCTTCATCTCCTGCGGAGCTGCCGGCAGTGCCTGTTTGGATTGTAGAAACGGAATGGATTAAAGTAGGCTTACTTCCGGACGGGGATATGGTTATTGATGCAAAGCTCCCTGATAATCAAGAAGACACAGGAGTGTGGAATTTCGATCTGGGGGGAAAGTTATACAATATAGAAGGAACTGAAAGTGTTAAGTATAGGATCGCTAAAGCACCGGTAGGGACTTATAATATTCTGGTAAGATTCACTTCCCATAACGGAACTGTGTTCAAGTTTGAGGCGGTTCCCGTATCTGTACCTACAGTCACCGGAGGCCAGCTTCCGGCCACTGCAACGCCGTGGTACAACTTGCTTCTCTCAGGATCTCTATTAACCATAATGGGAGGAGTAATCTTATGGAGGAGAAAGCTTCGTGAATAAGCGGCACACTGAGCACAAAGTACAAGCCGGAAAACAGATATACGTTATCTCCCTGGTATCAATGATTATGGGGATCTTGTCTATCTCTTGGGCTCTGATTCATATCCAGGCGCAAGCGGTACCCGTTGCTTATAGCGAAAATACTCATCTTATCCCAATTCAGGCTGATCTGCGCAATAGTGTAAAGAGCAGCATCGCCGTTCCTGTAGAAGCAGGCGATTCCAGCAGCATACCGCCGCAGGATGATATCCTCTATCCCATAAGGCCGCTGGAAGGCGATGTTATCGGACAGCTGATAATTCCGGCATTACAGCAAATTCTTCCGATTATACACGGGACAGACGAGGATGAGCTGGAGGAGGGAATTGGACATTTCCCGGAAAGCGTACTGCCGGGTGAGAATAACAATTCGGTTCTATCCGGACACCGGGATACTGTCTTTTCCAAATTAGGCGAGCTGGAAATAGGAAACAAGCTAATCGTTGATACATCAGCCGGTTCTTTCACCTATAAGATAAGTGCTATACGGATTGTTGATAAAGACGATAAAACGATTATTGTACCTACAGACCACGCTGTCCTAACCGTAAGTACCTGCTACCCCTTTCACTTTATCGGCGCGGCTCCCGACCGTTATATTCTCATCGCAGACCTGATTGCTGAAGTCCGTTCCCCCACAACATGAAAATCTTTCGGCTTACCTTTATCCTTTGACATCTCGGTGTCAAAGGATTTTTTTTGGAGGGAAAACGGGCCTGACCACCCAAAGAAGTACTACATTCTATGCGCCACCGCAGCGAAGGATGGAAAAATTCTTAAGAAACGGTAGCACGAGATACTTAATTTAAAGATTGACGAACCGGCGGAAGCCTGACTATAATATTAATATAAGTGTTAAATGATTAACAAATATATTAACTTAAAGAGGAGCGTTAACTGAAATGGCAGAACGCATCGTACTGAACACTGATATCCGCAAAGGTACAATTAACCGTAACATCTATGGACATTTCGCTGAGCATCTGGGACGCTGTATCTATGAAGGCATCTGGGTAGGGGAAGATTCGCCGATTCCGAACACGAAGGGTATCCGCAACGATGTAGTGGAAGCGCTTAAGGAAATGAAGATTCCCGTATTGCGCTGGCCGGGCGGCTGCTTCGCCGATGAATACCACTGGAAGGACGGCATTGGCCCGAGTGAAGAACGCAAGCGGATGATCAATACCCATTGGGGCGGTGCGGTTGAGAACAATCATTTTGGTACACATGAATTCATGCGGCTCTGCGCCATGCTGGAATGTGAGCCGTACATCAACGGCAATGTAGGGAGCGGAACGGTACAGGAGATGTCCGAGTGGGTTGAGTATTTGACCTTTAACGGCGTATCTCCAATGGCTGAGCTGCGCCAGAAGAACGGCCAGGAAGAGGCCTGGAGTGTAGCTTACTTCGGCGTGGGCAATGAGAACTGGGGCTGCGGCGGCAATATGCGTCCTGAATATTATGCTGACCTGTACCGCCAATATCAGACTTATGTGCGCAACTATGGGGATAACAAGATTCACCGGATCGCCTGCGGCGCGAACTCGGATGACTATAACTGGACCGAAGTGCTGATGCGCGAAGCCACCCGCTTCATGGATTCGCTTACCCTGCACTACTACACCCTGCCGACTTCGGATTGGACTAATAAAGGTGCGGCTACCGGCTATGGAACGGATGAATATTTCAACACATTGAAGAAGGCGCTGTTCATGGATGAGCTGGTTACCCGGCACAGTGTCATTATGGACAAATACGATCCGGACAAAAGAGTGGGCCTGATCGTCGATGAATGGGGCACCTGGTATGATGTGGAACCCGGTACGAACCCTGGATTCCTCTACCAGCAGAACACGATCCGCGATGCGCTGGTTGCCGGTCTGACCCTGAATATCTTCCACAAGCACAGCGACCGTGTGCGGATGGCGAACATTGCCCAGACCGTTAACGTGCTGCAGGCTGTAATCCTGACCGAAGGCGAGAAAATGCTGCTGACTCCAACCTATCATGTATTCAATATGTATAAAGTACATCAGGATGCGGAGCTGCTGGATCTGACGGTGGATAGTCCGGTATACAGCTATGAGGGCGTGGAGATTCCTGAAGTATCTGCTTCAGCTTCCGTAACAGCAGAGGGTGTCATTCATGTCAGCCTGTGCAACCTGAATCACGCTGCACCGGCAGTATTGCCGCTGGAGCTGCGCGGACTGGCTGGACAGTCAGCAGCCGTAAGCGGCACTACACTTGCCGGGTCTTCCATCGATGCCCACAATACCTTCGGGCAGCCGGAAGCGGTAGTACCGCAGCCGTTCACCGCCTTCCAGCTTGAAGCCAACACCCTTACGGTTGAACTGCCGCCAATGTCGGTGACAGTACTGGCAATTACTCCGGGAGCTTAACGGGAAGGAGCGCAGCATGACTACAACCTCAGCATGCAAGGGATGCCGGGAAGAGTACAAGGTGACGGAAGCGCAGATTGCCCGGATTCTCGCCTCCTCCATGTTCAATCCGGAGAATACAGCCCCGGACGAAGTCTACGCCGAGCGGGTTGCCCTATGCGGAGCTTGTCCCAAGCTGCAGGATGGCGTAACCTGCATTGCCTGCGGCTGCATTATACCGGTCGTGGCCCGGCTGAAGGCGCGCGGCTGTCCGCTGCCGGGCGGCGGCCTGTGGCAGCCGGTGACTGATTAAACTGCAAAGCTGCCCTGCAATACACCCGTAACCACAACAGTGGCAGCGGGAGACCTGAGCTTAAGGTCTCCTGCTGCCGCTGTTTGCTGTCCAGTCCTGGTCATTCCGTCCGGCTGGCACTTGCCGATGCTTCAACTGCATCTGTATAAAAGAGCTCAAACACAAGATCCTCGTTATAGTTGCCGAACCCCTTGCCGAATAAGGTAAGGCCGCCGATATGCTCCGCATCCTCTTCCACAGAGACCTTGAACGTCCACTGCTTATCACGGATACCGACCTGCTCCAGTGTAACCTCTGACAGCTTCTGACCGTCCATGAACGTGCCCGCCGGAGTAATCCTCAGCTGCTTAAGCAGTCCATATTGGTTGGTGAGCGCAGGCCACCAGGCAGGAGTGTATTTGCCCGGGCTGTCCCCGTAGTCGCCGGGGCTGGTCCAGAAGCCGAGCCGCTGACCGTTCAATGTGAAGGTGATGTCGGAAGGCCAGTTATTATTAATGGACGGGGCTTCGGAGGCAATCTCCATCGTGATGACCAGCTCCTCAGGCTTCTGGCTGGACAGCAGGAAGTTCGGGATTTTATATTCTACGAATCCTTTGCCGAACCACAGAATGCCCGCATTCACCCGCTCCTGATCCCAGAAATACCGCGGATCGTCGAAGTTGCCGATCACCCGCTCGGTTGTAGATAAGCCGCAGGTCGGTTCAATCCGGAAATCAGAGTAGTGGCCCACGGGAATTTCCTTACGGTAGCCTCTGCGCTGTGTTCTGGCTTGTCCGGGGAAAATAATCTCAGCACTCTCGGCGGCCAGTGTACAAATCTTCTGCAGTCCGCTGCGTCCGGGAGCCATGTGGCTGCGGATCAGCCCGGCAGCTTCCAGCTTGCGCACATGCATCGTCATAATGGCACTGCTGAGCTTCAGCGCCCCGGCCAGTTCCTTGACGTTCATCGGCTGTTCGGACAGGAGCCGCAGCATCTGCAGGCGCACAGCGCTGGATAACGCTTCGTACACGGGTAAAGATTGTTCGGTTAGATCAAGTTTCATGCGCTGCCTCCACGTTCAGGTTATATAGTTAATAATTATATTACTCAAATGATATTCTTACAAGCAAATGAACGCTGCCCTGCAAGCAAATGAATACTGCGTCCTCGCAGCCGCTCCAATTTTATCACAGACATGCAGAGCCTGTTCCGCTATGATGTAGGATGGATTAGCGATGTAACAAGGTGCTCTTGCCGGATCAGGCAAGGGATAACAGGGAATCGGGTGCAAGTCCCGAGCGGTCCCGCCACTGTAAGGAAGAGCTGAACTTCATGATGTCACTCGGGGAGAACCCCGGGGAAGACGAAGGGTATAGCGCCCGTATTCCAAGCCAGGAGACCTACCTTGATTACGCACACCACGACTCTACGCGGATAGGAGCGGTGTACGGATAGGTTAATGAGATGAAGCGATGTGCCTGCAGGACCGGAGGGAATCTTGAAGATCAAGATCAGAGCCGGTTCAATGTTATGCAGACACAGCGTTGAGCGGCCCATGCGGAGCGACCGGGTGCAGAACCCCTTGTTGGCGCACGGCAGTGCTCTCTATCGAATCATACCTGCGTACATACACTCCCACCCTGAAGGGCGGGAGTTTTTTGGGTTTGCTATATTTAAGAAACTTGGAGGCTGACAAATGAAGAAACGCGGATTTTGGGGTTTTGCGGCGCTGATTGCCGGATTTACAGTGTACTTTATGCTGAATGAACCGGGAACAGCCCAGGCTATGCACATTATGGAAGGTTTTCTGCCGGTAGGCTGGGCTGTGTTCTGGTGGGTGGCGTTTTTACCGTTCTTCGTACTCGGGATTATCAGGCTTAGATCGATGACCAGGGAGAATCCGGAACTGAAGCTGCTGCTGGGTCTGGCAGGGGCTTTCACCTTCGTCTTATCGGCGCTCAAAATGCCTTCCGTTACCGGAAGCAGCTCGCATCCTACAGGTACCGGACTTGGCGCAGTTATGCTGGGACCGCTGCCGATGGGCGTGATCGGCTCGATCGTGCTGTTGTTTCAGGCGCTGCTTCTGGCGCACGGGGGGATCACTACGCTGGGGGCGAATGCGTTCTCGATGGCGGTCGCGGGGCCTTTTGCCGGATATGCAGTCTATAAGCTGATGATGAAGCTGCCGGACCGTGAGAAGCTGGCCTTATTCTGTGCGGCGGCGGTTGCCGATCTAATGACATATGTAGTGACTTCCTTCCAGCTTGCGGTGGCTTTTCCGGCTGCGGATGGCGGAGTCCTGGCGTCTTTTCTCAAATTCGGGGGGATCTTTGCCGTGACGCAGATTCCACTGGCCATCAGCGAAGGGCTGCTGACCGTATTATTGTGGAACTGGCTGAAATCGTACAGTCCGAATGAAATGTCGCTCCTGAAACGCAAGGTCAAAGGGGGAAATGCATAATGAGCAATAAATGGAAAAATGGATTGATGCTGCTGGCCGTTGTCCTGTTGTGTGTCTTGCCGCTGCTGTTCGTGAGTGGTGATTTCGGCGGGGCCGATGATGCTGCCGAGGGTGTAATCACAGAGATTAACCCTGAATATGAACCCTGGTTCAAGCCGCTGACCGAGCTTCCGGGTGAGACGGAGAGTATGCTGTTCGCATTGCAGGCGGCGATTGGTGCCGGGGTAATCGGATATTCACTGGGGCTGCTGAAAGGGAAACAAGGCCAGGCGAAGCAGAACAGCATCAGCAAGTGATCAGACGAATTGATGTCCTTTCTTATAATAATGCCTTGAGGCAGCTGTCTCCTATGTGGAAAAGCTCGTTCGCGGCACTGATGTTCCTGCTCTCCTATACCGTGCATCCGGTGCTGCAGCTTGTGATTACGCTGTGGATGATGTCCTGGTGCATCCTGCATGCCAAAATTCCCTATCGCGCCTATGGGCTGCTGTTTGGTACGGCGCTGCTGTTCTATTGCCTTAGTGTACCGGCGCTGCTCGTGGATTTCGGCCACCCCGCTGCCGGGGAAGCTGGCGTATTCCGGATTTCCGGGCAGCCTCTTCCGGCGTATATCACGGCAGCAGGGCTGGAGCGGGCCGGTGAACTGCTGGCCAGAGTCTCGGCCTGCATGAGCTGCTTCTTCTTCCTGATGTTCACCACCCCGTTCAGCGAGCTTCTGCAGGTGCTGCGCAGGCTGCGTATGCCGCAGATTGTGCTGGAGCTGATGCTGATTATGTACCGCTTCCTGTTCCTGCTGAATGATGCAGCGCACGGGCTGATGCTGGCCCGGAGGCTGCGCGGCGGCAGAAGAGGTTACAAGGCCAGGCTGCGGGAGACTGCGGCCATGGCCGGGGCCCTCTTCGGAAATACGATGCACCGTTATTACGGATTGTCGCAGGGGCTGCTGACCCGCGGGTTCACGGGGGAGATCATTCTGCCGCCGTATACCGCGCAGCCTGTGCCGCGGCGTTATGCGGTCCGGGCGTATGCCGGGATCGCTGTGCTGGCGCTGGCGCAGCTTTGGCTGTGGCTGCGGGGTTGAATTTAAGATTTTAGTGCAAGAAATCTGCTGGCTTTGTTGAAATCATGCCCAAAGTACAACAATTTCCCCGAAATATCGGATGTATTCCACAATTGTTGTACAAAAGGCAGCATTTCACTTCATTTAGTTGGCTCTGAGGGAAGATTGTTGTATTCCATACAACAATCCCCCAGAAGGCCGGAGTATCCAGGATTCAAAGCTGTAAAACGTGCAACATTTATCCGATTCCGCTTTGCCAAATCTCATTAGAGGAGTACGCCATGGACATGGAATATAGTCTGGCTTTTGACGGGGTGGTGTTTCATTACCCGGATACGAAGGAAGCCGCGCTGCGTGAACTAACCGTCTCCATTCCCAAAGGCCGCAAAACGGCGGTGCTTGGCCACAATGGTTCGGGCAAATCGACCCTGTTCCTGCATGCTGTCGGCATTCTGCGTCCGCAGCGTGGTATGGTTCAGCAGGGAGGCAGGACATTGTCCTATGCCAAAAAAGAGCTGGCTGCGCTGCGGCGCAGTGTGGGCCTTGTTTTTCAGGACCCGGAGCAGCAGCTCATATTGAGCACACCTCTGGAGGATGTGTCCTTCGGGCTGCGGGGAACGGGGATGGACGAAGCCGCAATAGCTGAGCGCTGCCGCAGTGTCATGGAACTGCTGAACCTGACGGAGCTGAGTGACAAACCGGTTCACCAGCTTAGCCTGGGGCAGAAAAAACGCACCGCACTCGCCGGAGTAATGGCGATGGAGCCGGAGCTGATCCTGCTGGATGAGCCGACCTCGTATCTGGACCCGTTATCCGAGACACAGATGCTGCAGGGTCTTGATCTTATACATGAAAAAGGCACAACCGTAGTTATGGCTACGCATGATATGAACTTGGCGTACCGCTGGGCCGACTGGATTATCGTACTGGATCAGGGGAGGTGCCGGGCTGAGGGGACGCCGGAGGAGATTTTTGCCGGGGCGGAAGAATTGCAGGCCATCGGCCTCGGTCTGCCGCTGCTGGCCGACTTGTGGTACAGCCTGCCTGCACGGCACACCGCCGGCCAGCCAGCCCCCCGCACGGCGGGAGATTTCAAAGCTGTACTAAACAGGCTGCTGAATAGTTAATACAGGTATTCATGAACGGGGGAAGAAGGATGAAGAAACAAGGTAAGCTGCTGATTATCGGCTTCGGTCCCGGAGCGCTGGAGCATATTACCGGCCGGGCGCTGGCTGCTCTCGAAGAGAGTGAGGCTGTAATCGGCTATAACACTTATGTGGATCTGATCAAACCGCTGCTGCGGCATCAGGAGATTGTCGGCACCGGCATGACCGAAGAGGTCAGCCGGGCGCAGGAGGCCGTCCGCCGAGCCGAGGACGGCCAGACCATTGCCGTAATATCCAGCGGCGATGCCGGTGTATACGGCATGGCGGGTCTGGTCTACGAGGTGCTGATTGAACGGGGCTGGAACCGGGCTGACGGAGTAGAGGTCGAGGTGATCCCCGGAATATCGGCGATCCAGTCCTGTTCTTCCCTGCTGGGAGCGCCGATCATGCATGATTCCTGCACAATCAGCCTCAGCGATCATCTTACCCCGTGGGAGAGCATTGCCGCGCGTGTAGAAGCGGCGGGCGCTGCGGATTTCGTGATCGCCTTCTATAACCCTCGCAGCGGCAAGCGGACGCGCCAGATTGAAGAAGCACGCAATATCCTGCTGCGTTATCGTGATCCTTCCACGCCGGTCGGCATTGTCAAAAGCGCCTACCGTGACCGTCAGCAGACGATCGTCACTACGCTGCAGGAGATGCTGGAGCATGAGATCGGCATGCTCTCTACGGTTGTCGTCGGCAACTCGGCGACGGTGGTCTACGAGGGACTAATGGTTACGCCGCGCGGATACGAGCGCAAGTACAATCTTGGCGCGCAGACGCAGGCGCTGAAACCGCATGAGCGGCTGCGCACTGCGGCCGAACCTTGGTCGCTGGCTGCGGCGGAGAGTGTGGCGGCTGAGGCGGGACGGTCTGAAGGGACAGCGGTGGAGAGTGTGGCTGCTGAGGCGGAGCGGACAGAAGAGATAGCGGTGGAGAGTGTGGCAGCAGCTGAGGCGGGACGTATAGGTGGGGCAGTAATACCAAGTGCAGCTGCCGGTGAAACCGGAAGGGGAGAGCGATTGGGGTCAGAGAGTATGGCTCCAACTGACGGGGCTCGGACGGAGGAGGCTGCGGCGCTAAGCCTGGCAGCGTCTGCGCGTGTGGAGCAGCTACGCCGTCCTGCCGTTCAGCTGGCGGAACACGCTGATGAAACCTTCGAGCTGGAGGTTTCTCCTGTTATCGGCAGCCGCAGATTCAGAGGTATCCAGATGAAGCTGCTGGCGGAACTGGCAGGCGATGAGGGGCAGCTGATCTATACGAAGGACGGACATTTTCTGCTGCGCAGCCATCCGGGCGACCGTGCTGAGGTGGCGGCGAAGCTTACAGAGGCAGGACTGAGCGTTAGTATACCCGGTGATTATGTGAAAGTAAAAACCTGCGGGTTCTGTGAATTGCGGAGAAGCGGCGCTTTAAGCGCAGCGGTCCGCCTGCATACCCTTCTGCACGGACTTGCTGTACCCAAAGAGCTGAATATCAGCGTGGCGGGCTGCGGCATGGCCTGCAGCTCGGCTGTTCTGGATGACATCGGGCTGGTCCTTTCGCGGGGCAGCTATGAGCTCTATCTGGGCGGCAAGAAGTCGGGCCGGGGAGCGCATGCCGGCACACTCGTCCGCGAAGGTATGGATGAAGATGAAGCCGTGGCTGCTGTAGCAGCGGCAGTGGAGCATTATACTGCGCAAGGCCGGGAGAAGGAGCGGTTTCATGCTTTTTATGAACGGGTGGGCAGTATTGAAGAACAGGTGAACAGCACTGCAGGTAGTATAGATAATAATGACAGCATAGAGGGAGCACACATGATGAGAACCGTATTACTGGTTGGACATGGTAGCCGGGTTCAAGCAGGAAATGATGAGCTGCTGCAATTCACCAGCCAGCTTGCCGCCCGCAAGCCGGAGCTTAAGTTTGAGACCTGCTTCATAGAGCTAGCCTCACCTTCAATCGCGGGCGGAATTGCCAAATGCGTGGAGGACGGCGCGACGCAAATTTATATTGTGCCGATTATATTGTTCGCGGCGGGCCATTCCAAGCTGGATATTCCGCTGGCGATCGATGAAGCCAAGCTGAAATATCCGGGTGTGGAGTTTGTATACGGGCGTCCGCTGGGTGTTCAGGAGCGGGCTGTCGATATTGTGCTGGACCGGATACGGGAAGCTGAATCGCTTTTTGCTTCTGTGAAACACAGTAGTGAAGCTGAATCGCTTGCCGTTTCTGTGGATCACAGTAATGAAGCCGGAGCTGCAGACTTGAGTTTGCAGGAAGCCCAAGCCTGTACAACATCTGCAGCAGAGGATAAGGATACCATCGTGCTGCTCATGGGGCGCGGGGGCAGTGATCCGGATGCCAACAGTGATTTCTATAAGCTGGGCCGGCTGCTATGGGAAAGAACGTCTTACCAAAGCGTTGAAAGCTGCTTCATCGCCATCACGAAGCCGTCGCTTCCGGATGGGCTTGAACGCTGCCTGGCACTGGGTGTGCGTAAGATTATAGTTGTGCCGTACCTGCTGTTCACCGGAGTGCTGATGAAGCAGTTCGCAGAAATGGTTTCTCATTTCGCCGCAGAGCATCCGGAAATTGAAGTGCAGCTCGGCCGCCAGCTCGGCACGCACCCGCTGCTTGTGGATATGCTGACAGAGCGCATTGAGGAGACGATGGAGGGACAGTCTTTCAGCAATTGCGATAACTGCAAGTACCGTGATGAAGCGGCATTGCACCACCACCATCATCATCACCATGGTGAGGAGGGGCATGGACATGGGGAGCATGGGCACGGGCATCATGGGCACGAGCATCACGGGCACGAAGAACACGAGCATGGACACCACGATCATCAGGAGCACGGTCATGGGGAACTCGAGCACGGGAAACACGAGCATGTACACCACGATCATCAGGAACATGGTCACAGGGAACACGATCATGGACACCACGATCATAAGGAACACGGTCATGGGGAACTCGAGCACGGGAAACACGAGCATGGACACCACGATCATCAGGAACACGGTCACAGGGAACACGCGCACGGAGGCCACAGTCATGAGCACCATCGGCACGGGCATCATGGTCATGGGCATCATAGGCATGGGCATCACGGTCGCGGGGATCATGAGCATGGGCATCAAGAGCGGCGGCATGATGTAACCGGAACAGCGGCTCCGGCAGACAACCGGGATCTGCGCCAGCCGCGATGATCTTCATGCTGTGCGGCACCAGCGATGCCCGGGAGCTGGCCCTGAATCTGTCGCGTCAAGGCCTGCCGCTGCAGGCCTCTGTCGTAACTCCCAGTGCGGCTGAACGGCTGGAAGCCGCAGCAATCCGCACCCGGGTCGGCCGTCTGGATAAGCCAGCCATGATCTCGCTGCTGCAGGAGGGCAGCTATCGTGCAGTCGTGGACGGCAGCCATCCTTTTGCGCTGGAGGCACACGCCAATGCTATGGGCGCGGCTGCAGCGCTGGGCCTGCCCTATTTTCGCTACGAGCGGCAAAGTCTTATCTATGACAGCCACCCCCGGCTGATCGTTGTGCATTCCTATGAAGAGGCTGCGCGCAAGGCCAGGGATCTTAAGGGTTCTGTAATGCTGACAACCGGCGGCAAGACACTTGAGGTGTTTGCGGAGGCGCTGCTGGGAGATCCGGATATCCGGCTGACGGTCAGACTGTTGCCCTGCCTGGAGAATATGGAGAAATGTCTGTCCCTTGGCATTGAGCAGCGGAATATTATTGCGCTTCAGGGCCCTTTTAGCAGAGAGATGAACGAGGCACTTTACCGGCAATATGGCACACAGGTGATGATTACCAAAGAGAGCGGGGCGGAAGGCTCGGTGGATGAGAAGCTGTATGCCGCGCTGGATATGGGGCTTTACGTCATTTTGATTATGCGGCCGGAGCTGACCTTTGGTGAGAACGGGAAGGTGTTTGACTCTTTTGACGAGATTACGGAGGCCGTGAGAACTGCGCTGCAAATGAACAAGGAGGGATAACTGTGGATTTTGGTACGGATTTCAAGCCGGTGACGGTACAGCCGCAGGAAATAGAGGGTCTGAGTTTTCAGATGATTACAGAAGAGATGGGTGAACATTCCTTTAGCGAGCTGGAGTACAAAATAGTGCAGCGGATCATTCATGCTTCTGCCGATTTTGAGCTGGGGCGCAGTCTTGTTTTTCACCCGCGGGCGATTGAGGCCGGGATCAGCGCCATTCTGCAGGGCAAGCCGATTATTGCCGATGTGCGGATGGTGGAGGCGGGCATTGCCAAGGAGCGGATTCAGAGGTACGGCGGGGAAGTCAGGGTTCATATTTCCGATCCGGATGTGATGGAAGAAGCGAAGGCGCTGGGGACTACACGGGCCATTATGGCTACGCGCAAAGCTTGTGCACAGGCTCCGGGAGGGATCTATGTGATCGGCAACGCGCCCACTGCCCTGCTGGAACTGATTCGTCTGGTAAAAGAAGGCACAGCGCAGCCGGGTCTTGTAATAGGTATGCCGGTCGGATTCGTCTCGGCAGCAGAATCCAAGGATGAGCTGCGCAAGCTCGACATTCCTTACATCACGAATATCGGCCGCAAGGGCGGAAGCACAATCGTCGTTGCAGCGGTCAACGCACTGAGTCTGCTGGCGGTCCGCCGGGCTGCGGGCGAATTAAATTAGGTCTGCGTCAGGAATAAGCGGGACCTGTGCTAGCGCTGGGCCAAAACTCTATAAGGGTTGGGTCAGAGCGGGTTTTGAACAGGATATGAACAAGTTCTAATCTATATGCCAGGCTTATGAGGTATGTTTACTTAACTGCACTTTGTACAACTAAAACGTCTGATTTACAACAAATTATCCGTTTAGCTGTATTTTGTACAATTAAACTACTGTTTTTTGCTTGTTCTCACCCATTTGGGCAGATTTAGTTGTACAGAGTACAGTTATAAGATGCTAGCCTACCTTTTCGCTGATTTTAATTGCACAGTATACAACTATTATGGAATTTTCACTTGGAACTGAATACATCAATCGCTGCATTGTTGATTGAACTCACTTATTTAATTGTTAGCGTGTCTAAATATATCTACGATGCTCCAAATAGGTTGCATATCATCACAAAGAGGGATTGCCATGAGCGAGGAAACACCAGACAACCGGGTAGATCAGAATAGGAGGAAACGGAGGTGAAGCATGATAATGAGTCCGCGGCAGAGTACACTGCAAAGCGGGTGTCTGAGCATGATGTGGAGTCCGCAGCGAATCGCGGGCATGAGCATGATGCAGAGTACGCAGCAAACCGAGAATCGGAAAATATTGAAGAATACTGCCGTACCCTTGCAGGAGATGAACCGCAACCGCAATCGCAACCTCAGCTGCAATCGCAACCTCAGCTGCAATCGCAACCTCATCCGCAAGCACAGCCAACATCTCCTGCCCTATCCCGGCTGGCAGGGACAGACACAGCTGCGGAGTCCGGCGGTGACTCAGGAGCTGCGGAACCAGGCGGTCTGTCAGCGTCACCTTCCGCTGCTCCTGCCTCCTCAACTCCTGCCGCCCCGCTGCGCAGGGGCTACACCACAGGTGCTTGTGCCGCCGCCGCTGCCAAGGGTGCGGCACTGCTGCTGATTACAGGCGACAGGCTTGCCGCTGTGGATATTGATCTCCCGGCGGGCTTCCGGCACTCCTTTGAACTTACAGGCTGGCAGCGCGAAGGAGCGGACTCGGCAATCTGTGCCACGGTCAAGGATGCCGGAGATGATCCGGATGCCACGCATCAGGCCTGGATTGAAGCAGCGGTGAGTTGGCTGGATCACCCCGGTGTGGAGATCGACGGCGGCCGTGGCGTCGGCCGGGTGACGAAGCCTGGGCTGCCGGTGCCCGTCGGAGCAGCGGCGATTAATCCGGTGCCGCGGCGGATGATACTGGAGGCGGTGTCCGGTGTACTGGAGGAGCATGGCGCGGCGCGGGGGATGCGGGTGGTCATCAGCGTGCCGGAAGGCGAAGCGATTGCCCTAAGAACGCTGAACCCGCGGCTCGGCATCATCGGCGGCATTTCTATCCTCGGCACGCGGGGCGTGGTTACGCCGTTCTCCACCGAAGCCTACAAGGCTAGTGTGGTTCAGGCGATCTCGGTTGCGGCCGCGACGGGGAACGGGCAGATTATTCTGACCACCGGCGGCAGCAGTGAGAAATATGCGATGGCGATGTTTGCCGGGCTTCCGGAGGAAGCTTTTATCCAAATGGGGGAGTATGTAGGCTTCTCTTTGGAGCATGCCAAGGCCTATGGGATCAAGAAAGTTACCTTTGTGGGCATGGCCGGTAAATTCTCCAAGGTCGCTCAAGGTGCCATGCTGATCCACTCGAAGAACGCACCTGTTGACTTCGGATTTCTGGCAGCCGTGGCGGCGGAGGCCGGGGCAGATGACAAGCAGGTGAAGGAGATTGCCGCCGCCAATACTGCCTCGCAGGTGGTGGATATGATGACCGAGGCTGGGAATTCCGCTTTTTTTGAGAGCCTGTGCCGGCATGCCTGTGAACAAAGTCTGAAGCATATGAACGGGGGCATGGTTGTGGAAATGGTATTGATGACGATGAAGGGCCGAGTGCTGGGAAGGGCGGAGATCTGTGGGTAACCTGATCTATGTTATCGGTATCGGTGAGGATGGCGCCGGCGGCCTGACACCGGATAGCTTAAGCAAAGTGAATAACAGTGAGGTGCTGCTCGGCGGAGAACGGCAATTGAATTTTTTTGGCGGATATACCGGTGAGAAAATCATTCTGCAAGGCGGGCTGAAGCCCTTTACAGATACGCTGGAGGGATTGTGGAGGGAGCGGCGGACCGTGGTTCTGGCCTCGGGGGACCCGCTCTTTTTTGGCATCGCGGGGTATCTTGTCCGCAAGTTCGGGCCGGAGCATGTTGAGGTTATTCCGCACTATAGCAGTGTGCAGCTCGCGTTTGCCCGGCTGGGGGACAGCTGGCAGGATGCCGAGCTGATCAGTCTGCACGGGCGCCCCATCCAGGGACTGGCCCAGCGCATAGACGGCAAGCACAAGGTGGCTCTGCTAACGGACGAGAGTAATACGCCTGCGGTGATTGCCGCTTATTTGCGTGAGTTCGGGATGATGGAATACGAAGCGTTTGTGTGCGAACGGTTGGGGGGAGCGGAGGAAGTCTGCCGCTTCTGGACGCTGGATGAGATGGAGACCAGTGAATTTGCGGCGCTGAATGTAGTTATCCTGCGCAGAAGGCCGGGAACCAGCTCATCATTGCGGCGCGGCTTCGCTTATCCGGATGAGCAGTTCCAGCAGCGGAAGCCGGAGAAAGGCCTCATTACGAAACGTGAAGTCCGGGCTCTGGTCCTGTCCGAGCTCAATCTGTCCGAGGATGCGGTGGTATGGGATATCGGCTCCGGCTCCGGTGCGGTTGCGGCGGAATGTGCGCGGATTGCCAGGCTCGGCAAGGTCTATGCCCTGGAAAAGGGAGCGGAGAATCTGCCGAACATGGAAGCGAACCGCCGGAGGTTCCGCGCCGATTTCCAGATCATACATCAAAAAGCGCCGCAGGGGCTGGAGAGTCTCCCGGATCCGGATGGAGTGTTCATCGGCGGCAGCGGCGGGGAGCTGGCGGATATTATCGCGCTCTGTGCCGCGAGACTCCGGCCGGAAGGGCGGATTGTCGTTGGAGCGATCACTATTGAGACGCTATATAGAAGCATGGAGGCGCTGAAGCAGGCAGGCCTGGATTGCGGGGTAACTATGCTTCAGGCATCACGCGGTAAGCCGATTCTCGACATGACCCGGTTCGAGGGTATGAATCCCGTGTATGTGGTTAGTGGACGGAAGAGCTGAGGCTGATCAGAACAGAACAGAACAGATTTAGATCAGATCAGATATTCAGATATAAGGAAGCAAGAAGCATCAGAAACAAAGGAGGAACATGCGATGAAGACCCATGTAACGGCGGCGAGTCAGCAGGCAGTGCAGGCTGTGGACGGGCAGGAAGCATCTGAGGGACAAGGAAATGCCGCTGAAACGCAGCTGGCAGAAGCGGCGATGCAGGCCGCAAGTGCGCTCTATGATGCTATGGATGAGGAAGAGCTGAAGCTGGAGGAAAGGCTGACTCCCCGGGCGATCGGGACGTTGTACGGTGTCGGTGTCGGCCCCGGTGATCCGGAGCTGATTACGCTCAAGGCCTGCCGGCTGCTGCGGGAATGTCCGGTGATTGCCTACCCGGCAACCAAAAAAGGCGGCAAATCCTACGCCCACGAAATCATCGAGATGCATGTGAAGCCGGATGAGAAAATCATGCTCGGACTGATCTTCCCGATGACGAAGGATCCGGTGCAGCTGGCAGGCGGCTGGAACCGCACTGTGGAGCTGTGCTGGAGTGAGCTGAAGCAGGGCCGAGATGTGGCTTTTGTGACGGAGGGTGACCCTAATCTGTTCAGCACCTTTATTCACCTGGCCCGCTTAATGCAGGAGCTGCATCCTGGTGTACCGATCGTCTCCATTCCGGGGATTTCCTCGGTGCTGGGCGCGGCGGCTGCCCTGGAGCAGCCCTTGGCGGACGGAGATCAGCGGGTGGGAATCATCCCGGCGACAGATGACCGCGAGGCACTGAAGGAGGCGCTGCTGCATCACGAGACGGTGGTATTCCTCAAGGTGGCCAAGGTGCTGGATCTGGTGCTGGATGTGCTGGATGAACTGGGACTGTCCGGCAAAGCATCCGTCGTTACCAAGGTAACCTCGCCTTACGAAACGGTATGGCGCGATGCGCGGGATCTGCGGGGCAAAGAGCTGGAATACTTAAGTCTGATGGTGGTGAGCAAATGACAGATATCGTGCTCGAACCTAAAGTATACATTGTGGGTGCCGGACCCGGCGATCCGGAGCTGATTACAGTAAAAGGCAGCCGGATCCTGCGCTCAGCGGACGTGGTGCTCTATGCCGACTCTCTGGTCAGTGAGGAGCTGATCCACAGTGCGAAGCCCGGTGCAGAGGTACTGCGAAGCTCGGGGCTGGATCTGGAGCAGCAGGTAGAGCTGATGGCGGCAGCAGTACAGTCTGGTAAAAGCGTAGCCCGCGTCCACACGGGCGACCCGTCCATGTACGGCGCGATTCTGGAGCAGATGTCGCTGCTGAAGCTATGCGGCGTCCGCTATGAAATCGTGCCGGGTGTAAGCTCGGTCTTTGCATCCGCTGCGGCGCTTGGTGCAGAGCTGACCGTGCCTGATCTGACACAGACGGTAATTCTGACCCGTGCGGAAGGACGCACACCGGTGCCGGAGCGCGAGCAGCTGCGCAAGCTGGCCGAGCATCACTGTACAGTGGCGCTGTTTCTTAGTGCCTCCCTGGCCGGGCATGCGGCCGGGGAATTCCTGGCTGCCGGCTGGAGCCCGGATACACCGGTAGCTGTAGTGAAGCGGGCGACTTGGCCGGATCAGCAGATTCTGCGGACAACGGTGCAGAATCTGGAGGCAGATCTGCGTGGAGCGGGCATCACCATGCATGCCATGATCCTGGCCGGCTGGGCGCTGGACCCCGGGCTGACAGACCGCGATCAGCACCGCTCCAAGCTCTATGACAAGGCATTTACCCATGGCTGCCGGGAAGGAATTGGCTCTGGTGAGTAAGCGGCGGTATGCAGCGGTCGCGATCACGCGAAACGGCATCGGGCTGGCGCTGAAGCTGGGAGCGATGCTCGGGGAGACGGAGGTCTTTTGTTATGCCAAGTATAGCGGCGGGCTGGAGATGCGGGCTGGGGAGATTTCGCTTTTTGAGGGGCCGGTAAAGGATTTACTCCCCCGGCTCTTCCGGGATTATGAGGGGGTTATTCTGTTCTTCTCACTGGGCGCCGCGGTCCGGCTGATTGCTCCGCTGCTGCAGGACAAAAGAACCGATCCTGCCGTCATCGTCATTGATGAGCGCGGGGAGCATGTCATCAGCATGCTGTCCGGCCACCTCGGGGGGGCCAACAGACTGACGCTGCAGATCGCCGGGCTGCTCGGCAGTCATCCGGTAATTACAACGGCTTCCGATGTGCAGGGCACCTTCGCTGTGGATCTGCTTGGCCGGGAATACGGCTGGCGCGCAGACAGCTTTACCGGTATGAAAAGTGTCAGTGCTGCGCTTGTCAACGGGGAAGCGGTAGCTTTTGTCCAGGAGAGCGGAGAGCCGGGCTGGCTGCCGCCGGGGGCAGTGCTGCCGGAGCATGTACGCGTATTTGCCAGCAGGGATGAGCTGCGAAGCAGCGGCTTCCGCTTCAGCGCAGCGATCGTGGTGAGTGACCGGCTGCCGGATGAAGATGAGCCGGAGGAGGCTGTGCTTGCTGAATGCGCTGTAGTCTATCGTCCGCGCAGCCTGGTGCTCGGTTTGGGCTGTAACCGCGGAACCTCTGCGGAGGAGCTTGAAGCTGTAGTGCTGCATACGCTGGCAGAGCTCAGGCTATCGCTCTACAGTGTGCGGAATGTGGCTACTGCCGGGATTAAGGGCGATGAGGCCGGATTGCTGGCTCTCTGTGCCAAATACGGCTGGGAGCTGGCGTTGTATTCACCGGACCAGTTGAACACGGTCACCCTGGACAATCCTTCGGAGGTAGTGTTCAGAGCGACCGGAGCGTACGGAGTCTGTGAGCCTGCCGCACTGTTATCTTCAGGTGCGCAGGCGCTCCTGCAGCGCAAACATAAAAGCGGAAATGTGACAATCGCCGTAGCGCGGGTTGTCTATGCCGGTTAGAGCGGGGGAGAAGCGGTGAGAGAGACATGGAATGAAATGAAGGACCGGGAGCCGTTCTTGCAGACACGCCCGCGCTTTGTAGTAGCAGGCACGGGCAGCGGCTCCGGCAAAACAACGGTCACGCTGGGACTGATGCGGGCGTTTGCCCGGCGCGGCCTGAAGGTTCAGGGCTTCAAATGCGGGCCAGACTAT
The DNA here is from genome assembly GCF_038000245.1 of Paenibacillus sp. FSL R10-2736. Taxonomy (NCBI): domain Bacteria; kingdom Bacillati; phylum Bacillota; class Bacilli; order Caryophanales; family Paenibacillaceae; genus Paenibacillus; species Paenibacillus sp. FSL R10-2736. The sequence continues at coordinate 5,308,377 of NZ_JBBOBN010000001.1, read as the reverse complement.
ATCGATCCTGCGTATCATACTGCAGTCACTGGCCGTTCTTCCCGCAACCTGGACTCCTGGATGACTTCAAGCAGCTATCTGCAGGAATATTTCCTGCGGGTATCGGAGGATGTGGATCTGTCAGTCATCGAGGGTGTGATGGGGCTGTATGACGGCAAAGAGGACACAGCACTCACCGGATCAACGGCAGAAATCGCCATCCTGACAGACAGTCCGGTGCTGCTTGTAGTCGATGTCCGCAGTATGGGACGCAGTGCTGCGGCCATTGTCCTGGGCTTTCAGCAGCTGGAGCCGGAGCTGCGGATTGCTGCGGTCATAGTGAACCGCTGCGGCAGTGAGGGCCACTACCGGATGGTCCGGGCAGCGATTGAAGCGGCCTGTGGCATTCCGGTCATCGGCTGGCTGCCGCGCGACAGCGGCCTCGATATCCCGGAGCGGCATCTTGGCCTGCTTCCCGCTGTGGAGCGCGGAGAGCTGGAGCCTTTGTTCGAGCATGCCGCCGATCTGCTGGCGGAAGGCACCGATCTGGAGCGGCTGCTGGAGCTTGCCGCTGCTGCGCCTGCATTGCAGTATCCACCGCTGTTGGAAGCGGTGCTGCAGGCGCAAGGACCCTCGCAGGGCTGCCCGGGTATACTGGAGCCGGGAATGCCGGGGTTTACGGCGACTGAGACTCCGGGTTTGGGCAGCCAGCCGGCAATGGAGCCTGCATCACAGGAGCGGCCTGTGTCAGCGGGGCCACCCTTGTCTTCACCGGCAGCACGGATAATGCCGGCGGATACGAACAGGCCGGCACACCGTCCTGTCCAGCCGGTTATTGCCATAGCCCGGGATGCGGCATTCAATTTCTATTATGCCGACAATCTGGAGCTGCTCGAGCGCGCAGGTGCGCGGCTGGTTATGTTCAGCCCGCTGAGCGGAGAGGGAATCCCGCCGGAGGCCGACGGAATCTATATCGGCGGCGGGTTTCCCGAAGAATTCGCTGCTGTGATTGCAGCGAATTCGCTCTTCCTGGACGGCGTAAGAGCTGCAGCTGCAGACGGAATGCCGTTGTATGCGGAATGCGGCGGCTACATGGTGCTGGCCCGCAGCCTGACCGACCGCTCCGGCGCCGTGCATGAGATGGCCGGAATCATTCCGGCACATACCGTAATGCAGGAGCGCCGCGCCGCGCTCGGGTACCGTGAGGTGACAGCCCTTCACGATTGCCTGCTGCTGAAGCAGGGCGGACGACTGCGCGGCCATGAATTCCATTATTCCGGCATGAGCTACATTCCCGGGGAAGCCAGAATTTATGCCTATGAGAGCAAAGGCAGAGGGGGGAGTCAGCCGGAAGGGTATATCAGCGGCAACATTATGGCTGCTTATGCGCATATTCATTTGGCTTCCCATTTCCCGGCAGCAGGACGTCTGGTGGAGGCCTGCCGCACTTATCGGGAACAGAAGAAGCATGCGGAGCAGCGGCTCTAAGTGTTCCAGACTGGAGGCCAAGGCAGAAACTGGACTCCGTATAAATCCTGCACCTAATCCTGCATGAAATCCTGCACGAAATACAACATTCCCCTCAAGCTATCGATGATAATCGGACATTGTTGTATAAAAGGCAGGATTTCGCCTCCATCAGTTCGGTTAGCGGAATGAATTCTTGTATTTTCTGCAACAATCTTCATGAAAACCTTAATATCAGTGAACCCAAGTTGTAATACTTACAACTTTTGAGCCTGTCCATACTGAGGGAGCCTAACAATCACTTCGCTGCCGGGTGAGACTCTAGGCTCATAGCTTAACCCTCGGCCGGATTGTCTAATATATAGTCTATATAAGTGGTTCATACAAGTGGTCTATACCAAGAGAGCTTAAATCTCTTACTTTTCGGATGAACAAATTGTATGCCCTAAATTTATGGCCCGCAGGGATTTCGGCCATCGGTTAGACAGCCTTCTAAAGTCCTTATCTTGTATATTCTGGGCTGTTTGCCTGCTGATCATAATCGTTCGGGTAATTCCTGCATCAGCCAGCTCGTAATACTAACGCCTTGCCTGAACCGCCATTGACTGGTTTTTCACTCCCCGCTGGAGAGTGGGATTCCAGAATATTTTATAGCCGTTTCATATATGTCAACCGCTTGTCATACATCTGTAAGCCTCGTATAATAGGATCAAGAGAGCGCTTTATTACCCTGCTGGCAGGTTACCGGCTTATTTTTTATCAGGGGAAAGATTGGATTATATGCTGCTGAATTTCAAAGTCTGGAAGCAATCACTAAATGATGGTAATGGAGAAGGGAGCACGCTGCAGTGAAATTGTTGGGAGCGATTGAAGCAGGAGGAACAAAGTTTGTATGCGGAATCGGGAATGAGGACGGGACGATTATCGACCGGGTGAGCTTTCCGACCACAACTCCTCAAGAAACGATGGGGCTGGTATTAGATTATTTCTCCGCTAAAGATGTGGAGTCCATTGGCATTGGTTCATTCGGACCGATTGACCCGGTGATCGGCAGCCCTACTTACGGATATATTACAACCACACCGAAACCCCACTGGGGTGGATATAATCTCGTTGGAGCCGTGACGGAGCAGCTTGATGTTCCGGTAGGTTTCGATACAGATGTGAACGGAGCCGCCCTGGGCGAGTACACTTGGGGAGCAGCCCAAGGGCTGGATAGCTGCCTCTATATCACAGTAGGCACCGGCATCGGCGCCGGTGCAGTGGTCGGCGGGAAGCTGATCCACGGGCTGTCCCACCCTGAGATGGGACATATTCTGGTCCGCCGCCATCCGGAAGATCACTATGAAGGCTTCTGCCCTTATCATGGCGATTGCCTGGAAGGCCTGGCGGCAGGTCCGGCTATCGGCAAGCGCTGGGGCAAGCCTGCGGGCGAGCTGCCATCGGATCATCCGGCCTGGGCGATGGAGGCCCACTATCTGGCCCACGCCCTGATGAACTATGTGCTGATCCTATCGCCGCAGAGAATCGTGATGGGCGGCGGCGTGATGAAGCAGAGCCAGCTCTTCCCGCTGATCCATACCAAGCTGCAGGAATTGCTTGGCGGATATGTGCAGCATCCGGCGCTGAATGAAGCCATCGGCAGCTATATTGTCCCTCCTCAGCTCGGGGATAATGCGGGACTCTCCGGTGCGCTTGGCCTTGCGAAGCTGGCGCTTGACGGACAGTAGAATATCCTACAAAAAGGCATTGACTGTTTCGCAATATGTGGTATCCTAGGTTTTAACAGTATAGCATTTAAGAGGAAGCACCTCTTTCACGGATTTTCGTGGGAGAGGTGCTTTTTTTTGTGCAAAGATAAGAATTTATAGGCTCCGCGCAATAAATGTTCCTTATCTTTCCCGCTGAAACGGTATCGGCGGGGGCAGGTAATCCGGTCCGCACAAAGCTCATGCATACTGTAAGACGATGAAGGTAGGGATTCATATGCAGATCGTATTTATGAACCGTTTGTCCAGAATGTCAGGTGTGGATCAGGAGGTATTTGCCCAATTGTGGATTGGAGAGGAGGAGGGGGTGTGGCGCCTGGGCTGGCGCGACTTCTCAGGAGAACAGGAAATGGGTGACAGCTTATGGTATGAAGGCGGTTCATGGAATGAAATGCTGTGTGTGTACCGGCATGAGCTTGCAATGAAGATGGGAGACGGTTACCGCCCCCTGATTGATGGTGTATTTCATGAAGATGAGCATCTTAACAGCCGAGGTCAGGAGCAGCTTAAGCTGCAGTATTACAGTGAGCAGTACGCCAATGAAACGGTATATGAGGAGCTGTGCTCCTGGCGCAGGGGGAAGGCTTCCAGCGAACGCAAGGCACCTTACATCCTGGCCAGCAACCGTCTGCTGCGGATGATCAGTGCATTTCTGCCCCATACGGCGGAAGAGCTGCTGCAGATTCCCGGCGTAGGTGAAGGTAAAGCCTCGCAATATGGCGCCGACTGGCTCAGTATTACCTCCGGTGTGCAGCGTGAGCATCAATATCCGCTGGGCTGGGTAAGTGATTCGATCGACGAAGAGAGCTTTGTTTCCTGGCTGTACAAACAGAAGGAGCTGAAATACAAGAAGCAGCTGGAGCGGCTGAGACTGCGGCGTGTACTGCTTCAGGGGATTGAAGAAGGGCAGGGAATGGAGCAGCTCAAGGGGCTCAGCGGGGTCTCCCGCCGTGAAGTTCTTGAAGCTGTAGAGGAACTGGAGAAGGACGGCTATTCCGTCGAGAAGCTCATTGCTCTTGAACTCAGTGAAGTTACTCCCCAGGAACAGAACAATATATGGACAGCCTATGAGCTGATCGGTGATACCTTCCTGAAGCCCGTCCTCTATAAGGCCTATGGCGAGGATTTCTCCCCCGCAGAAGGCCTCGATATGTACTATGAGCGCCTGCGGCTGATCCGTATCCGCTTCCGCCGGGAGCAGCCGGCCGGTCTGGGGCTGGCGACGAACCTGTAGGAAGCAGCCTTCTTCCCGGAGCTTACCCTGAAGCGCGCTTCCCCCCTTCCCGTGAGGAAGTGCGCTTTAGGGTTTTATCTGCGGCCGGCAGTGCCTGCAAATTATTAGGAGAAAGGGGCGATTAGCGGTACTATACCTGTATGCAGTTAAAAAGGAGTGGGACATATGATAGTAACGTTGACGGTTAATCCTAGCGTTGATGCCAGTACGGGTATAAGTAAGGTTGTTCCCGATCATAAGCTGCGCTGCCGTGAAGCCTCATACAAACCGGGAGGCGGCGGTGTGAATGTATCGCGGGCGATCCATAGATTGGGAGGGGATTCGCTGGCACTGTATGCCTCAGGCGGACTTCATGGCCAGCTGCTGCACCATATGCTGGAACAGGAGGGCGTAAGGCATCAGGAGATTCCGATCAGCGGGCAGACCCGGGAGAATCTGATTGTCGTGGAGGAATCCACCGGGCGGCAGTTCCGGTTCGACATGCCGGGCCCGCGGTTCATCGAAGGCGACTGGAAGGAGTGTCTTGAGCAATTAACGGCGCTGCCGGATAAACCTGCTTATCTTGTAGCCAGCGGCAGTCTGCCCCCGGGCTGTCCCGCTGATTTCTATGCGCGTGTCATTGAAGCTGCGAAGCCCTGGAAGGCCAGGGTTATTATCGATACTTCCGGCGAAGCGCTGCAGCTTGCGGCTGATGCCGGCGTATATCTGCTGAAGCCGAACGCGCGTGAGCTGGAAGAATTGGTAGGGCATGCAATAACCGGTGATGAGGAAGTGAAGGCAGCCGCACTGCAGCTGATTGAAGAAGGCCGGACGGAAGTAGTGGTAGTCTCACTGGGCGGGGACGGGGCGCTGCTGATTACCAAAGACGGCTGCGAGCATGTGCTGGCACCTGAAGTTCCTGTACTCAGTGTAGTAGGCGCTGGCGACAGTCTGGTTGCGGGACTCGTGTACAGTCTGGAACGGGGCTGGCCGCTGCGCAGAGCCGTTCAGTTCGGCATCGCCTCCGGAGCTGCGGCGGTCATGAATCCGGAGCGTCAGCTCTGCAAGCGCGAGGATACGGAGCGGTTGTTTGCCGGCATGGATACCGGCGCAGCCGGACACATGTAGTTTTGTGGCCGCCATATACCAAAAAGACGAAGGCTTCCCTATACCCTGAGGTATCCGGTGCCTTCGTCCTGCGTATTCGTCCGTTTAGTTTCATAGCCAATCCTTCTTGCGGAAGATCACCAGCATTCCGCAGCCGAGCGTCACCATGACGGCGATGACTCCATAATAGCCGTACTGGGAATGGGTCTCGGGAATATTGTCAAAGTTCATACCGTAGATACCGGTAATAACGGTCAGCGGCATGAATATCGTAGTAATTGCCGTAAATACTCTCATGATTTCATTGGCGCGGTTAGCAATACTGGACTGATAAGCTTCACGTAAGTTGCCCATGAGATCGCGGTACGTTTCAAAGGTTTCAGAGATCTTGACCGCATTTTCATAAATATCGCTGAAATACTTCTGCAGCTGATCGTCGATCAGGCGGAGGTCTTTTTTGTTGAGCGTGTTGATAACTTCCTTCTGCGGGCCCAGCATCTTCTTCAGCCAGAGAATTTCACTGCGCAGACCGATAATCTCGCTGAGATGCGATTTCTTGGTGTGCATGAGGATATCCTCCTCCAGCTTCTCAATCCGCGCTTCAATCCGGTCACCGACCGAGAAGAAGTTGTCGACCACAAGGTCGATTAACAGGTACAGGAAGCGGTCCGGCTCACTGACCTCCTGCTCCCACAGAATGGGCTTCAGGACGCGCAGCTCATGGATCTTCTGCTTCGTAACGGTGATGATGAAATGTCTGCCCAGGAATACGTTGAGCGCGCGGAGGAAGATTTCCTCGTCATCAAACCGGATGCTGTTGACTACGATAAAATAATGGCTCTCATAGATCTCCAGCTTCGGGCGCTGATCCTCTTCACTGAGACAGTCCTCGACAGCCAGATCATGCAGATTGTACAAAGGCTGAAGCTCAACAAGATCCTCAACATCCGCATCAATCCAATAGAAACCCTCAGCGGGTGCGGTAAGTGTATCCTCAATATTGTCAATAGTCGTAAAAACCCCTGCGTTCACCAGCCGGATTTTCATCTGATTCACTCCTTCTGTCCCTGGTCTTCTCCAGGGATATGCTAATTAAAGCACAGAGAAAAAATCAGCTTGGCCGGTGGTACAATCATGGATGAAGGCCAAAAGACGGTCCGAGAGCATGAAGAAGAACTGCCCCCGCCGCCGGCAAGCTGATGTTAATCCTGTGTGGTTGTTCTTTCTGCACGCTTATTCGCGAGCCCGGGTCGCCTTCCATTCTTCTCTCACCTCTTCTTTTCGCCGTTTATGGTTGAAACACTTGTCTAGTATAACGCCGGGGTATGGCTCTTTCAAGAGAAATTCTTTTCATTCTCCAGGCCCCTTAAGCATTGTATGGACTTGACGAAAAGGAGGTTCATGATTTAAAGTGAATTTTAAGAAAAGTATCCGCGGATGCTTTGGAATAACCCCAACTGAATACAGCTAAATCTTATCAAGAGCAGGTGGAGGGACTAGCCCGATGAAACCCGGCAACCGGCGTGTGAACGCACGGTGCTAATTCTTGCGGAAGCTTTGCAGGACGTTATTCGTCCGGCGGAAGTTCTCTGGCAGATGAGAGAGGCGCATATGACTGCAGATATATGACCTTTCTCGCCCGAGAAAGGTCTTTTTTCGTTGTTTTACATCAGATTTAACCGCCAAGCGGAACCTAATTTCAGTTAAGGAGTGGAAACAGCAATGCCTATTAAAATTCCCGACAGTCTTCCGGCCAAAGAAGTATTATCCGGTGAGAATATTTTTGTAATGGATGAAAGCCATGCCTTTCATCAGGATATCCGTCCTTTGCGGATCGCCATCCTGAATCTGATGCCGACCAAAGAAACCACGGAAACGCAGCTGCTGCGCCTTATCGGGAACTCACCGCTACAGGTGGACGTTGTTCTGCTGCATCCCAGCTCCCATACCTCGAAGAATACTTCGGCAGAGCACTTAAAGAGCTTTTACAAAACCTTTGATGAAATCAGTGACCGCCGCTTTGACGGCTTGATCATCACCGGGGCTCCGGTGGAACAAATGGAGTTCGAGGATGTCAACTACTGGGAAGAGCTGAAAGTGATTTTTGAATGGAGCAAGCAGAACGTAACCTCGACCATGCATATCTGTTGGGCCGCGCAGGCAGGACTGTACCACCACTTCGGCGTGCGTAAGGTGAGTCTGCCGGATAAATGCTTTGGAGTGTTTCCGCATACGCTGAGCCATAATAATGTGAAACTGCTGCGGGGCTTCGACGAAGTATTCCATGTGCCGCATTCCCGTCACACCGACGTCTCCCGTGAAGATATAGAGAATAATCCGGATCTGCAGATTCTGGCGGAATCAGAGGAAGCCGGTGTGTACCTGGTTTCTGCGCATGACGGCAAGCAGATTTTTGTAACCGGACATTCAGAATATGATCCGTTCTCCCTGAAATGGGAGTATGACCGCGATATCGCCAAGGGCATGGATATTGAGATTCCGAAGCACTATTATCCAAAAGATGATCCCACCCGTACACCGCCGGCCGTCTGGCGCGCCCATGCTAACTTATTATTCGCTAATTGGCTCAATTACTATGTATACCAGGAGACACCCTACGATATCGGAGCGTTTATTTAAAAAAATTATTTATATATAGAAGCAATGGTTACACGCACAAAACTTTTAGGAGGCAATGGAAATGGACGAGAAACTGAAAATTGAGAGCAGACTGGCACAGATTGGTTCGATGGAGGACCCCGCGACAGGGGCGATTAATTATCCGGTGTACAACGCGACGGCATTCCGTCACCCGAGACTCGGACAGAGCACGGGCTTTGATTATATCCGCACCAAAAATCCTACCCGTTCTGTGCTCGAAGATGCGGCAGCGGTACTGGAATCCGGCGATGCCGGCTTCGCCTGTGCCTCGGGTATGGCTGCACTGACTACTGTGTTTGCTTTGTTTGGACAAGGTGATCATCTCGTTGTCTCGCTCGACCTGTATGGCGGAACGTACCGTCTGCTGGAACGGATTCTGTCCAAATACGGCATCAGTGCCTCCTATGTGGATACGAATGATCTGGATGCTCTGGAAGCTGCGCGCCAGCCGGGCACCAAGGGTGTATTCATTGAGACACCAACCAATCCGCTGATGATGATTACGGATATTGAAGCGGTATGTACATGGGCCCGCCACCACGGGCTGCTTACGATTGTTGACAATACGCTGCTGACCCCGTTCTTCCAGCGCCCTATTGAGCTTGGAGCAGATATCATCGTTCACAGCGCGACCAAATATCTGGGCGGACATAACGATGTCCTTGCCGGACTTATTGTGACCAAAGGTGCTGAATTGTCCGCAGAAATGGCGATTCTGCATAATTCACTGGGAGCTGTCCTTGCACCAAACGACAGCTACCAGCTGATGAAGGGGATGAAGACACTTGCCCTGCGCATGGAGCGGCATGAGAGTAATGCGCTGGCTCTCGCCCGTTATCTGCTGGAGCATCCGGCCATTGCCGAAGTCTTCCATCCGGGTCTGCCGGATCATCCGGGATACGAAATCCAGAAGCGCCAGTCCTCCGGCAACACCGGGATTTTCTCCTTCAAGGTGAAGGATGCCAGATACGTGGAGCCGCTGCTCCGCCATATCCGCCTGATTGCTTTTGCTGAGAGTCTTGGCGGTGTGGAATCGCTCATGACCTATCCGGCTGTACAGACTCACGCCGATATTCCGGCGGAAATCCGGGATGCGGTTGGCGTAGATGACCGGCTGCTGCGTTTCTCAGTCGGCATCGAGCATGTGGACGATCTGATCGCTGATCTTACGCAGGCACTGGAGGCCGCGCGCACCGAGCTGGAATAGGCATCTTGGAACCTTAGCAGCCAGATAGAATCACTGTATACATTGAACAGCAGCGCCAACGGGGTGCTGCTGTTTTATTTGGCGAAAGATTTTTCAAGCTCATCCGATTGTGATACGATGGGGGAACGAGTTTGTTTATTTTTTAAATTAAATTCATCTACTATACTTCATAGGATTAAGAGGAGGCTGCGAACGTTGAGTGCAATTGATCTTATTCTGGATAAGACACTTAAAGGTGAACGTCTTCAATTAGAAGACACAATCACGCTGTTCGAAAGCAATGAAATTGAGAAAATGGGCGCGGCTGCGGATATTATTATGAAGCGCTGGCACCCGGACCCGCTGGCTACATTCGTAATCGGCCGTAATATTAACTACACCAATGTATGTGATGTCTATTGCCGCTTCTGCGCCTTCTACCGCAGACCGGGTTCGGAGGAAGGTTATGTGCTTCCCGATGAAACTATCTATCAAAAGATAGCCGAGACGATCAGCGTGAACGGGACTGAAATTTTGATGCAGGGCGGAACGAACCCGAATCTGCCTTTCAGCTATTACACGGATATCCTGCGCGGAATTAAGCAGCGGTTCCCGGAGATCACCATGCATTCCTTCTCACCGGCAGAGATCATGAAGATGGTCGAAGTATCCGGACTGCCGCTGGAGCAGGTCATGCGTGAGATTCATGCCGCAGGCCTGGATTCCCTGCCCGGCGGGGGAGCGGAGATTCTCGATGACCGCACGCGCCGCAAGATCAGCCGGCTCAAAGGCTCCTGGCGGGAGTGGATGGATGTCATGCAGACCGCGCACCGGATCGGCATGAACACGACAGCCACGATGGTGATCGGTCTGGGTGAGAGTATGGAGGAGCGGGCGCTGCATCTACTGCGTGTCCGTGAAGCCCAGGACGAGTGCATAGCGAACAAATATGACTCCGAAGGATTCCTGGCCTTCATCTCCTGGACCTTCCAGCCGGATAATACGAACCTCAAGCTGGACCGGCAGACACCGGAAGAATACCTCAAGACCGTGGCAATCAGCCGTCTGGTGCTGGATAATATCAAGAACTTCCAGTCCTCCTGGGTCACGATGGGCCCTGAGGTCGGTAAGCTTTCCCTGCAATACGGCTGTAATGACTTCGGCAGCACGATGATCGAGGAGAACGTAGTTTCCTCGGCGGGCGCAACCTACAAGGTTAACATTGAGTCGATCACCCAGCTGATCCGCGAAGCAGGCAAGATCCCGGCGCAGCGCAACACGCGTTATGACATCCTGCGGACGTTCGAGGACGCCAATGCTAAGATTGACAATGACTTCATCATGCAAAACTAGAGGGTAGAACAACACCTGATGTGTTGTTACCCTACTAAGGTGAGAAAACGGGTAAAAACTACACTTTATGTAGTTTTTACCCGTTTATTTTTATTATTTTAACTACAACATTTGTTCAATTGAATATGCGTTCTTTGTCGTCTGGAAAAGGTTCGATTATCCATACAATCAATTATATGTTAATATTTTAATGTGAAATCACTTAAATAAGCTCATGGGAGGCTGAAGATGAAACGGATATCATTTGAACGCCCAACAGATCACTATGATGAAGGAATTACCGATATCGATAAAGAAATTTGTTCTTTGATAAAGCGAAGGAAGGAAATCTCTGGTAATAATCCAGGTTATCCTCCGTTTGAGTATATTTCTAAATGGTCAGAGACTTATGGACTCTATGAGGATTTCTTAAAGTCGTTATTTGGAAGTATGATGAATGAAAAACAATATAAACCATTAATTGAACCAGCGGGATTTAGACAACACATTGCAATCCTGAAGTCAGTCGTGATAGGGGAGCGGTTCTATACTCTAACTTCTATACGGCAATACACAAATGCAAGTGTACTAACACTTAGTATAGATTGGGACAATGAGCCGGAGATTGAATCCAAATCTCATCAACATAGCCACTATGAGCTATACATTAGCGAACAATATGACTCCCGGATGATTAGTGGGGGGAGCAGATCTGATCATGCTGCCTATAAATACGTTGTCTCCCCGCCATTACCTGACGATGCTTCAGGATTGCAATTGAGGTTCACACAATACATCAACCCTTTCAAGAAGAGCGAGACAGGCGACGAGATAGTATTTGAGATTTAGTAAAAGCGAAAGATAGCCCTTCAGCACATATTAGATGTGTAAGAGGGCTGTTTATCAATGTCTTTTTTCCATCTATTCCACCGGCACCGCTAGCATCAGCTACGGGCGAGCCAATTGTATTCGAAATTTCGCATACATTCTGCTCGTTGAGCCACGTGCGAGCCTTCGCTTAGCTTTTCCGGTATTGGCACCAGCCCCCATCAACTCACCCAAACCTTAAATATCGTTTGACCATCCCGCTCATCTTCATCAGCATAGATATCATTAAAGGAAGCGTCGCCCAGAGTCTTCAGGCGAGTCAGGTTATAGACTAGCGCAAACGCCAGCTTAGAATCACCAGTCCAATAGCCGTCAAACTGGTCTCCGCCAATTTTATTATAGGCATCACTCATAACCCATTCTTCTGCTTCCCGTAAAGTATCAAAGGTGAGCATTTCCCTAAACCAGCGGATATCTTTCCGGTTTGTGTTCCGGTTCTCGTCTTTGATCCAGAATAATTCTTCATGTGTATTCTTTCCCTCGTCCATAGTCAACCCTCTCCTTATAAAAATATGAATGCAACATATCCTTTTTTACATTTTACACAATTCGCAATTCTAGTTAACCCAGTTTGATAGATAGGAATAAGTTGATATGTTACGCTTTGACGGTCAATTTAAAGAGATTAACTGGGAGGGTATAAGATTCTATGGTACAAAAACGTTGGAATAAGCCTATTGCTTCAATATTGGCTACCGCTGTGATTACAGCACAGGTGCTGGGCGGAGTCGTTGCCGGTTCAGTACTGGGAGCCGGGAAGGCAGCAGCTGAACCTGCGTCAGGCGCGATCAACCTGCGGCTGATGAGTACTACAGATGTGCATACCAATGTGATGGGCTGGGATTACTTTAAGAACCAACCGTCTCTGACGGTTGGACTGGACCGGACGGCTACGCTGGTGAAGCAGGCCAGAGCCGAGGAGAAGGGTGTTAACAACCTTTTGCTCGACAACGGAGATTTGATTCAGGGTACACCGCTGGGTACGTACGCTTCGAAGCAGGTTGATGCAGACGGCAGGACTACACAGATTAATCCGATGATTGCAGCTTTGAATACCATGAACTATGATGCTGCGACACTCGGCAACCACGAATTCAATTATGGACTTCCTTATCTGGAGAGCATTACATCTGCGACTTCAGCCACATATGAGTATACAGACATTCCTTTTATTAATGCGAATGTGTATGCCGTAGACGGGGACGAGGATGATTCCAATAACCCGAACTATTTCACTCCTTATAAAATAATCGACAAGGCAGTTACCGACAGCAACGGAGCTACCCAACATGTTAAGGTCGGCCTGATTGGTCTCGTTACTCCGCAGATTATGGATTGGGACAAAGTCAACCTGGAAGGTAAGGTCATTACTAAGGACATCGCTGAAACGGCCGCTAAGTTCATTCCTCAGATGAAGGAAGACGGTGCGGATATTATCGTTGCGATGGCGCATACCGGATATGATAATAATGCAGTACCCGGAACCAAATCTGAGAATGACATCAAAGCACTAAGCCTCGTGCCGGGGATTGATGCGATTACGTTCTCGCATACCCATAAGGTATTCCCGGCTGCGACTGTGGAAGCGCTGGACGCATCCTTCAAGGATTCTACTGGTAAAGCAGTGCTGCCCGGCATCGATAATGCCAAAGGCCAGATCAACAATGTTCCAGCCGTTCAGGCGGGATTCGGCGGCGCCAATTTGGGTCTGATCGACCTGGCAATCGTTCCAGACCCACAGCGGAGCGGACACTTTATGGTGGATAAGAGCGCTTCGGTTTCGTCCACCCGTTCGATCTACAGAACGGAGAACAAGGTTAATATTGCAAACGTAGAGCCGGATGCTGAGCTGGATGCAGCAATTGCTGCCGATCACCAGGCTACGGTTGCTTATGTCAATCAACCCCTTGGACGCACGGATGTACCGATGAACAGCTTTTTCGCTATGGTGCAGGATGATCCGACGGTTCAGATCGTAACCTATGCCCAGAAAAACTATGTCGAGAAGCTGATCAACAGTGATCCTAACCTGGCAGCTTACCAGGGAATGCCCATCCTGAGCGTTGGCGCACCCTTCAAGGCCGGACGCAATAACCCGGATGAGTATACAGAAATCGAAGCGGGAGATCTGACGATCCGCAGCGCAAGCGACCTGTATCTCTATGACAACACGCTCAAGGCCATTAAGGTCAAGGGTGAGACTGTAAAAGAATGGGTTGAAATGAGCGCGGGTGCCTATAACCGTATTGATCCTGCGGTGACTACGGAGCAGCCGCTGCTCAACTCCGCATTCTCCGTATTTAATTTCGATGTTATCGACGGAATTAAATACACGATTGATGTCACCAAAAATGCAAGATACAAGCCTGACGGCACGGTGAATGACCTCACTTCTGAGCGGGTTACCTCCATTACCTACGATGACAAGCCGCTGGATATGAATCAGGACTTCATCGTAGTGACTAACAATTACCGGGCAAGCGGCGGCGGGAATTTCCCGGGTGTCAAAACAGGTGCTGCCGGTCTTACGATGGTGCTGGATACCCTGGAAGAGAATCGTCAGATTCTGATGGATTACATCAAGGAAGCAGGAAACGTTAACCAGCCGGCCGATAATAACTGGTCGATCGCTCCGGTCAAAGGCGATGTTAAGGTTACCTTTACTTCTTCACCTAAGGCTAAGAATGCACTTCCTAAACATGATAATATTACCGATACCGGAACCCAGAATCTCCGGGGTGACGAGATTTACAATCTCGACCTGAGTGGAAGCGTCAAAGTCCATCTGCTCGGCATCAATGACCTTCACGGACAATTGGATACGACATCCTTTGTAACTGTGGGTACGGAGAGCAAGCCTGTAGGAACTGCGGCGATTCTGGCAACCTACCTGAAGAATGCCCGTGCCAAATACGATAACACCCTGCTAGTCCACAACGGGGACTCTGTCGGTGCCTCTGCTCCGGTATCCTCCATGGAGCGTGACAAGCCGACCCTGGAATGGATGAACATGATGAAGTTCGATGTGGGAACCTTGGGTAACCACGAATTCGACCAGGGTGTTGAAGCATTGAAGGCACAAATTTTCGGCGGTGTGGACCCGGTTAACCCGAGCATTGTCCATGCACCTGTGAATTTCGATTACATTAATGCCAATGCGATTGACATGAAGACTGGAGAGCCGCTGATCAAGCCTTACACGATTAAAGAAATCGGCGGTGTAAAAATCGGGTTTATCGGCGTAGTAACCAAGGCAACACCAAGTAAGGTATCCCCTGCCGGTACAGCCGGTGTGAAATTCCTGAGTGCTGAGGAAGAAGTGGCTGCTATCGAAAAGTATGCTGCAGAGCTCAAAGGTAAAGGTGTCAACACGATCGTCGTGCTTGCACACGATCCGGCAACTACGAAGGTTGATGCGGCAACGAAGAAAAATGTATCCACAGGTGAGGCTGTAGATTTGGCGAATGCCCTCCCGGCTAATTCTCCGGTTGATGTTATTGTGGCTGGTGATAATCATGCCTACGCTAACGATATGGTGAACGGCAAACTGGTTGTTCAGGCCTACTCTTACGGTACTGCCTATGAAGACATCCGCCTGGCTATCGATCCGGAGACCGGAGAGGTTAAGAGCAAATCTGCTGAAGTAATTACTACCTTCCAGGAGAATGTGACGCCGGATGCTGAAACCAAAGCACTGGTAGATCATTATCTGGCTCTGCATCCTGAGCTGGCTAAGCCTGTAGGAACTACAGATGGAACCGTTACCCGTACAGATGTATATCTGAAGGAAGCTCCCCTGGGTAACCTGATTGCGGATGCTATGCGTCAGGCTGATTTCAAAGACGGCGCTGCTGGTCCTGCTGACTTTGCATTTATGAATCCGGGCGGTATCCGTGCCGATCTTCCTAAGGGGAATGTTCTCTTCGGTGATCTGGCCAAAATCCAGCCTTTCGGCAATACGCTGGTGAAGCTGACGCTTACCGGTGAACAGATCAAAACCTTGCTGCAGCAGCAATGGGCAGTTAAGGCTGACGGAACAGCAGACATCAAGACGCTGCAAATTTCCGGCCTGAAATATACGGCCAATATGTATCTGCCGGTTGCCAGCCGTGTGGCTAACCTGACCAAAAGTGATGGAACACCGATTGAAATGTCCAAGAGCTACACAGCTGTCGTCAATAACTTCATGGCTGCAGGCGGAGACAACTATAAGGTATTGACCCAGGCAAGTAAATCGCTGGCCGGACCAATCGATCTGGATGTATTCTATGATTACATTGTGAAGAAATTCAATGGCGGAGCTATTACTGCTGCAATTGAAGGACGGATTACCAACAATGCTGCTCCAGAAACAGATCCAGGCACTAACCCGGGTACTAATCCTGGTACTGGCACAGGGCCTGTAGCAACGGCGACACCTAAACCGACTGCTTCACCATCAGCTTCTCCTAGTCCAGCCGCATCAGCAACTCCGGCTCCGGCTGCAACCACCGCTCCGGCACAGAGCCCGGCCGTTCCTGTTACTGCATTCAAGGATTTGGATAAGGTAGCGTGGGCTGCAGAAGCTATTAATGCACTGGCGGCTAAAGGTATTGTAAAAGGCATCGACGGCACGAACTTCGCACCCGTGAAGAGTGTAACCCGTGCTGAATTCGTAACTATGCTCGTTCGTTCACTTAACTTGAGCAATACTGCATCAACAACTACTTTCAGCGATGTGAAACAAGGTGTCTGGTATACAGATACGATCGCTGCTGCTGTAAACGCCGGTTTGGTGAGAGGCTCAGGGAACGGTAAATTCGAACCGGGCCGTGAGATCACCCGTGAGGAGATGGCGATTATGATCGCTAATGCCCTCAAGGATCAGCTGCAGCCGGTCGATCCAGCTGCTCTGAATAAGTTTGCCGACAAGGCCAAGATTGCAGCTTACGCACAGCAGCCTGTGGCACAGCTGACCCAGCTGGGGATTGTCAACGGTGTAGACGCGCAGAAATTTGCGCCTAAGAGTATCGCGAACCGCGCCCAGGCAGCGGTCATTATCTACCGGATGCTGGAGAACAAAGCTTCCTGATTTCTATATGAATACAATTGAATAAGGCAAAAGGCCCGTGCACATTGTGCGCGGGCCTTTCCGTTTGCGAGGATGCTCAGGCTTGTCCAGCCCAGACCATAATACGTCCCGTTATTTCACTGCAGCTTCCCATTTACAGCGGATAGGGGAGACGATCGCATTTTCCTTTTTGAGCTCGGTGAAGGCCTTGTCGACCGCTTTGCGTTCCAGTCCCGACAGCTTTTCAACTTCACCTGCAGTTACAGGAGCTGCTGAAGCTTTAATGATTTCCAGTACTTGATCCTTAACACTCATGAGTTACACTTCCTTTGTTCATTGTGATTTGGTCCATTCTTATCTTCGTAACATTCGTAATGTCAGACAAATTATAAAAGAATAACGGTAAAGAGGCAGTGATTTTTTTACAATATCAGTTTACAGTTGTATCCAAAAGTGATATCATAATTATATCAAATACATATCTAATGGAGGCATCTTTATGAAAGAGAAAACATTGCATCCTGTCAGCGGATTCTGGGTTGTGGCTCTAATTGCTATTTGTATCGGGGGCGGAATTTACGGTGCCGTTCAGGAATACGTGGCATTGACTGTCATCCTGTTTGTTGCAGCCGGTATTCTATGTACGAGTATTACCGTCGTTCAGCCGAACAAGTCAGTGGTCGTGACCTTCTTTGGCCAATATGTCGGTACGATTGCAACCAGCGGGTTGTTCGCTGTCATTCCGTTCAGCATCCGCAAGACCGTATCACTGCGGGTCCGCAACTTCAACAGCGTGAAGCTGAAGGTCAATGATGTGGAAGGTAATCCGATTGAGATTGCTGCCGTGATTGTATTCAAGGTCATTAATTCGGCCAAAGCGCTGTTTGATGTAGATAAGTATATGGCGTTTGTGGAAATCCAGAGTGAAACGGCGCTGCGTCATGTGGCAAGCAAATACCCTTACGATAACTTCAATGAGACCGGCATGTCCCTGCGGGCCAATGCCGATGAGATTGCCAAAGAACTGGCGGTGGAGCTGCAGGAGCGTCTGTCCTTATCCGGTGTAGAAGTGATTGAAGCCCGCCTGACCCATCTGGCCTACTCCACAGAGATTGCCAGTACGATGCTGCAGCGCCAGCAGGCTTCGGCCATTCTGTCTGCACGCCAGATCATCGTGGAAGGTGCTGTCGGCATGGTGGATCTGGCGATCCGCCAACTCAAAGAGAGCGGTGTAGTTGAACTGGACGAAGAACGCAAGGCGGCGATGATCAACAATCTGATGGTGGCGATTGTGTCGGAGCGCGGAGCGAGCCCGGTCATTAACGCCGGCTCGTTGTACTAAGGCGGTAATATTATGGCGGCCAAAAAAAGCTTTCCGCTGCGGATCGATCCCGAACTGCACGAAGCGCTGGAACGTTGGGCGGGAGAAGAATTTCGCAGCGTAAACGGACATATCGAATACTTGCTGCGTGAGTCTTTGAAGCGCGCAGGCCGCTTGCCGGGTAAGAAACGCCGGGAAGAAGAATGAACAGCCTGGGGCGGCGGCGCTTCAGACTTGTATGACATGCCGGTTCCACTTGACGGAAGATAAGCTGAGATTTATAATTACCGTAATTCACGTTATCAGCTTCGACAAAGATATGAATCGATGTTCAGGACCGCTTCAGAGAGAGGAAACCTCAGGCTGCAATTTCCTCCGGTACCGGCTTTTGATTTACCCCTTTGTAGCTGCGGTTATGAATTCCTGGGATGTCCGTTTACGGACATCATTACGCAGGATAGTAAGAACCGCCGGTTCATGGCCGTTATCTCCATGCTGACGAAGGATTCTATTCTGCAATGCCGCTGCTCTGCAGCAGCTTTTGCATAATGGTATCGAATTTGGGTGGAACCACGGGTGCAATCACTCGTCCCTTTGCGGGACGGGTGTTTTTTGTGTGCAGAAGCTAACTTTTAGGAGGAAGAAAAATGTCAGTAAATATCAAACTTCCGGACGGTTCGGTCCGGGAATATGCCGATGGCAGCAGCATTGATGATGTAGCAGCCTCGATCAGCAGCGGACTGCGCAAGAATGCCGCAGCAGGTAAAATCAACGGAATCGTCGTGGATCTGTCCACTCAGCTGCAGGAAGGCGATCTTGTAGAGATCGTTACCCTGGATTCCCCGGAAGGCCTGGAAGTGATGCGTCACAGTACAGCTCACCTTATGGCCCAGGCGGTAAGACGCCTGTTCGGGACTATGGAGGTTAAGCTCGGAGTAGGTCCGGTCATTGAAGACGGCTTCTATTATGATATGGATCTGGAGCATCCGCTTAATCCGGAGGATCTGCTGAAGATTGAGAAGGAAATGGAGCGTATCGTTTCAGAGAACCTGCCGATTGTCCGCCATGAGGTAAGCCGTCAGGAAGCACTGGACAGATTCGGTGAGCTGGCTGATCCTTACAAGCTGGAGCTGATTCAGGCGCTGCCGGAAGACAGCGTGATTACAATCTATGAACAGGGCGAATTCTTCGACCTCTGCCGGGGTCCGCATTTGCCGTCCACTGCGAAGATCAAAGTGTTCAAGCTGATGAACGTAGCCGGTGCCTACTGGCGCGGAGACAGCAAGAACAAGATGCTGCAGCGTGTATACGGAACTGCCTGGATCAAGAAGGCCCAGCTTGACGAGCATCTGCGCCTGCTGGAGGAAGCGAAGAAACGTGATCACCGTAAGCTGGGCAAGGAACTGGAAATCTTCACCTTCAACCAGCTGGTTGGACAAGGCCTGCCGATCTGGCTGCCTAAGGGCGCCAAGCTGCGCAGCATTCTGGAGCGCTATATTGTGGATCTGGAAGCCAGCCTTGGTTACCAGCATGTCTACACTCCTGTACTGGGTAATGTAGAGCTGTACAAGACTTCTGGACATTGGGAACACTACCAGGAAGACATGTTCCCTAAGA
Source organism: Paenibacillus sp. FSL R10-2736 (assembly GCF_038000245.1). NCBI lineage: Bacteria > Bacillati > Bacillota > Bacilli > Caryophanales > Paenibacillaceae > Paenibacillus > Paenibacillus sp. FSL R10-2736. Next base: position 5,288,787 of record NZ_JBBOBN010000001.1, on the reverse strand, counting down.
TGACGATCGATAATGAGGAGTTCGTGCTCCGTCCAATGAACTGCCCGCATCACATGATGATCTATAAGAGCTCGATGCACAGCTACCGCGATCTGCCGATCCGTATTGCCGAGCTGGGTATCCAGCACCGTTATGAAATGTCGGGAGCCCTGACAGGCCTGCACCGTGTCCGTTCGATGACACTTAATGATTCCCATATCTTCTGCCGTCTGGACCAGATCAAAGGCGAGTTCATCCGCGTGCTGGAGCTGATCAAGCAGGTATACAGCGACTTTGGGATTGAAGATTACCGTTTCCGCCTCTCTTACCGGGACCCTAAGGATACAGAGAAGTATTATGCCAATGATGAAATGTGGGAGACTGCACAGCGCATGCTGCGTGAGGTTGTCGAAGAAGCCGGCCTGCCGTTCTACGAAGCCGAAGGCGAAGCAGCCTTCTATGGTCCGAAGCTGGATGTTCAGATCAAAACAGTATTGGGCAAGGAAGAAACACTGTCGACAGTACAGATCGACTTCCTGCTGCCAGAACGCTTTGAGCTGGAATATGTCGGTGATGACGGACAGAAGCACCGTCCGGTTGTCCTGCACCGCGGGATTCTAGGAACAATGGAACGTTTCGTAGCGTTCCTGCTGGAGAACTTTGCCGGATCACTGCCGCTGTGGCTGTCTCCGCAGCAGGTAAAGATTATTCCGGTATCCTCGGCCTTTGATGAATATGCGAAGGAAGTGGCTGCCAAGCTGCTGCGCAGCGGCATCCGCGCCGAAGTCGATTTGCGCAATGAGAAAATGGGTTACAAAATCCGTGAAGCACAGCTGGAGAAACTTCCATATATGTTCGTTGTAGGCGAGAATGAAATGAATGCCGGCAGCGTGTCGATCCGCAAACGCGGAGAAGGCGACATCGGTGCCAAACCGCTGCAGGAAGTCATCGATTCGCTTGGACAGGAAATTGCGGAACGCGTAATCTAAAGCATATACAAGCTATTAATAGTACGTATAATTACCAATAAATAACCTCTGTTATAAGCTGCGTGGGACCGCTATTATGCGGTTTCAGGTATAAAATTTTGTGAAACGGGAAACCTTCGCTATATGGGGAGGTTTAACTAATGAACAAAATGGGCTTATACCAGAGGTTTTGGTGTCTTTTCGTCACCATCGTGCTTCTGCTGACAGCAGCCGGGATCTACCCGGATTATTCGCGCAAATCGGCACAGGCAAGAGGGACGGAAGACACTGCAGGACAACTGAGTGCAGTCACCACGAATTCTCAGGTTCAGCGTCAAGAGGCAGGTTCGGCATCCCGTCTGGGAGGCTCTTCGCGGTTAAGACAGCCGGTTACCGTTCAGGCTCCTAAGCCAGCACAGGTGCCGGAAAGTAAGCCGAAGGCGAAGGCAGCCGCCAAGCAGCCGGATTCGGTACCGGTAGCTGCACCTGCGCCGGAGCAGATCATCACTTCAATGAAAGTAACAGCGACCGGCTATACGGCCGGATACGAATCCACAGGTAAGACCGCGAAGCATCCACAGTACGGAATTACGTATTCGGGTGTCAAGGTACGCCGGGACAAGAATGCCGTATCCACCATTGCTGCGGACCCGAAAGTTCTGCCTTTGGGAAGTATTTTATATATACCGGGTTACGGATATGCTATAGTGGCCGACACCGGTTCGGCGATTAAAGGGCGGAAGATTGACCTGTACTTCAGCACCACCAAGCAGGTGTATAAGGAATGGGGCAAGAAGACGGTTGTCGTCCAGCTCATCAAACGAGGCAACGGAAAATGTACGGAGAGTATGCTGAAAAGTCTTGGACATGCAATCCAGACCTATAACGCAGTGCCGCAATATTTGCTGGAAGAGGTTATTTAAGGGTTGGGCCGGCCTCACTGAGTTTGAATTATTTTTCACGTAAGCATGCATAATACGGCTTCACATTTCCCATAATATCGACTGGGGCAAGTGACTTGCCTCTTCCGAGATGAGGGAGGTGAACAATTCCGTGGCTAATTCCAAGAAACCAAAGGTACAAGAGAACTACAAAACACCGAATGAAAAATACAATGCTGAGTTTGCCGTTGAGAACGACGGTGCAACTACTAAGAGCAACACGTTCTCCAAACCGGTACAAAAACCGCAGCAGTAATGCTGGGGTTGCCGGTATGAGCATTTGAAGCGTCAAGGCTGTCCTCTCAAGTCCGGATTATGGGCTGGAAGGGCAGCTTTTTTATGGGCATCATACAATTTACGGAATATTCCAGCCGCCTCGGTCTGGAGACTGAGGCCTGTTTCCTTCTCACGCCGCTGTTCCCCGCAGCTTTCTTCCTGTAGACTAGGACTATAAGCGTGAAGAAGCAAGAGTTACACTAACTACTGGGGGGAATGACATATGAAACGACGGTTCACCAGCCAGGTGCTCGGCGGACTGATCCTTATCGGTCTCGGAGGCCTGTTCCTGCTAAGACAGATGGGCTACACTGATTTCAGCCTGGGTTCAATGATATCTACGTATTGGCCGGTTATTCTGATTATATTAGGGGTTAAACGCTTTTTGTCCCCGGATGATGAGCATTCAAGATTCTCTGCGACACTTGGCGGATTTTTCTTTCTGGCCATCGGCGTGTTTTTCCTGGGACGGAATTTAGAATGGTTTGACTTCTCGGCAGGCGATTTCTTCAAAATGCTGATCCCGGTTATGCTGATCGGCGGCGGTTTAGCCGTTATTTTCAAGCCGCGGGGCACAACGCCGCCGGTTCCTCCGGCACCGCCGGCACCACCGAATTTCTATCCGCCCGGACCGGGCAAAAGCCCGCTGGATGCGAAGCCTCCTGCACCGCTGGAATCGACGCTCGATGAGCAGTTTGAGCAGAAGTTCGGCAAATCTGCCGGTGCCGGCGGGCGGGACTGGAATGATTATCTGCACAAAGACACTGAGGATGAAGACGGAGAACAGGGAGTATCCTCCTCTTCGGCGGATGCCCGGTGGCAGGAGAAGCAGGAGCGCCATGAACGCAGACGCCAGGAGCGCCAGGAACGCCATGCCCGCCGCCACGGCGAATGGCATGAGGAGTTTCAGGATTCCGGGCAGGACAAAGAAACGACGAACCGCTCGGCTTTTATCGGCGATGTCCATATGGGCCGTGAGCATTTCCAGCTAAAACAAACCAACATTTCGCAGTTTATCGGGGATACAGTGCTGGATCTGACCAATGCGCAAATTCCTTACGGTGAGACCAAGATCAACATTTCCGCTTTTGTCGGTGATATTAAGGTTTATATTCCGGATGATATGAATCTTGGTGTATCGGTTAACGGCAGCTCGTTCATTGGTGATATGCAGGTGCTTGAGCAGTCGCGCAGCGGATTCATGAGCAATGTACAGTGCAAGACGCCTTATTATAAGGAGGCAGGTAAAAAAGTCCGCATTAACGTCAGCTGCTTCATCGGTGACATTAAAGTCAAAACGGTGGGCTAAATGGGGACGATCTTCAGCAATACCAAGTGGATGCTGCTGGTGTATTTCCTGCTTAGCGGCGGAGTAACTGCCGGACTGATGTATGCCGGGACATGCCTGGGCTATATCCGGGTGGTGGATACCAGCATGTGGCTGTACCTGTGTCTGGGCATTGTGCTCTTCACCGTGACTATCGGCTATATTGCCGGACAGCGGATTCAGCGGCGGATCGACCATCTGGACCTGAATATGCTGCAGGTAGCCAAAGGCAATCTGTCCGTACGGATGCCGGAGAGCGAAGACCAGTCTTTTGCCCGGGTATATCACGAATTCAATATTATGATGGATACTGTAGAGAAGAAGATGAAGCTCCTGCAGCAGCTGGGTGAACAGGAAGTCATTGAGAAGGAAAAGGCGGCGGAGAGCGCGGTACTGGAAGAGCGGAGGCGTATGGCCCGGGATCTGCATGATACGGTGAGCCAGCAGCTTTTTGCGATTCACATGTCCGCTTCTTCGCTGCCTAAAGTGCTTGAACGGAGCGCAGAGCATGGGCAGACGGTCATGGACCAGCTGATCAGCATGTCCCAGATGGCGCAGAAGCAAATGAGGGCATTGATCGCGCAACTGCGTCCGGTGGAGCTGGAGGGGCGCAATCTGTTCGAGGCGCTGGAGAAATGGTTCCCGGATTACTGCCGCCAGAACGGGCTCAAGGGAGTAAAGGAGCTTGAACTGCAGGGTGAGCTGTCCGAGGCGATTGAACATCAGCTGTTCCTGATTATTCAGGAGTCGATGGCGAACATCGTGAAGCATGCCGGAGCACGGGTAGTCAGCCTGTCGCTGCGCGAGGTGCCGCGCCAGGTTGTGCTGAGCATCAGCGATGACGGTCAGGGCTTCGAGCAGGTGCAGCATAAACAGGGCTCCTATGGACTTACCACCATGCGCGAGCGTGCCGAGAAGCTCGGCGGCCAGGTAGAGATTATCAGCCGCAAGGGGGCGGGAACTACGATCCGCGTACATATACCAAAGTTTGTGCAGGGCATCCCGGAGCCGGTTGATGCCGAATCTGAGCCTGATAGGGGGAGTACAGAATGAGTCTCATTAAAGTGCTGCTGGTGGATGATCATGATATGGTGCGGATGGGTCTCAAAACATATCTGATGCTTGATCCGATGTTTGAAGTTATAGGTGAGGCAGAGAACGGGCATAAGGCGCTTGGCATGCTGCGTGAACTGGGGCATGAGGACCTGCCGGATCTGGTGCTGATGGATTTGATGATGCCGGTCATGAACGGGGCGGAGACAACGCGCGCAGTGCTGGCCGAATTCCCGGGTCTCAAAATTGTCATCCTCACCAGCTTCCTGGAGGATGATCTTGTTGTAGACGCGATCGAGGCGGGGGCAGTCAGCTATGTGCTCAAAACCGTCTCGGCAGAAGAGCTGATCTACGCGCTGCAAGGCGCGTACCGCGGCATGCCGGTGATGACCGGCGATGTCTCGCAGGCACTGACCCGAGGCATCCGCCAGCGTACCGTACAGGGCGACTCTTCCGGCTTGACCGAGCGGGAGAAGGAAGTGCTGCTGCTGATCGCTGAGGGCAAAACCAATAAAGATATCGGCGAGGAGCTGCATATCAGCATCAAGACGGTGAAGACGCATGTCAGCAACCTGCTGATGAAGTGTGAGCTGGATGACCGCACCCAGCTGGCTATCTACGCCCACCGTAAGGGCTGGGCGCAGAGTTAGCTCCTTCAGTTCAGTGAATCCTGCACAAAATACAACATTTTCCTCTATATATCATCTATAATCGAAAATTGTTGTACGAAAGGCAGCACTCCACCTCTTTCGAGCGGCTAAACGGGGCAATTCTTGTATTTCGTACAACAATTCTCCCTAAAACCCCTGTTATCTAGGAGCAAAGTTGCAATATGTACAACATTCATGCCTATTGTACGTATGCTTGAAGCGGTAACCTGCAATACCCCGGCGCTATAGCGCCGGGGTATTTATTTGTCCTCTACGTTCACCAATTGCCTCAACGGCCTCAACAACCGTATTTCCTGCGGTTCTCCCTCATATTCTCTTTTAATTGTTCATATCTTTTATCTCCGCTTAAATTGTTTTTAATGTGACCTTAAGGTTTAAAGTACAAAATAAGAACAAGAAAACAAATAACACTTTGCCGGATGCGGCAAGGCGCGGGAGGAAAGAAAACATGGACGATAACAAAAACAACTACAATCGTGAGAACAACTTTAATCGTGATAATGAACCGGGACCGCAGCGGGAATGGGACAGTAATGATAGCAGTAACTTTAACAACAATGACAATAACAACAGTAACTCATCAACCGAAGCAGGCTCTTCATACTACTATTCCTATGGGCCGTTCAAATCCTTGAACAATGATGAGATGAATGGTGAAGATCCGCAGCATTACAACCGCCGGGAGCCGGAACGTGTAGAGATTTCACCTCCGCAGCCGGTCAAGCCTTTACCATACAGCACTTCGCTCCGCACAACCGGATATGACGGAAATGGCGGACGCGGCGGTAACCCTCCTGAGGGAAGTAATGGCTGGCAGTATAACCGTAAGCCGAAGAAGCCGGTCAAGGCGGTACTTATCTCTTTTCTTGCCGGAATGATTGTATTATCGGGTTCGATGTTCATGGCGGACCGGGGCAACTGGTTCACAGGCGATCAGGCAGTTACAGCAGCCGTTACGAATACAGCAGCTAAGACAGCGAACGGAAGTGCTACCATTACGCCTTCCACTTCCACAGCAGCACTGGTTACCGGATCGGGTGATGTATCCAGCGTAGTGGATGGGGTGGGACCGGCAGTTGTCAAAATTGAGACGCTGGTTAAATCAAGCAGCAGAAGCAGCAGTAATCCGAATATGAGCGATCCGTTCTCCCAGTTCTTCTTCGGTGATCAGTTCGGCGGCAGCGGATCTTCCGGCTCCAATTCAGAATCCCAGCCGGAATCAAACAATTCGGATTCATCCCAGCTTACTCCTTATGGAATCGGCACAGGCTTCATTTATAATTCAGACGGTTATATTCTGACCAACCAGCATGTGGTGGATAATGCAGATGTCATTCAGGTTACGGTTGACGGCAATACCAAACCTTATGAAGCGAAATTGCTCGGCTCCAGCAAAGATCTGGACTTGGCAGTGCTCAAAATTGAAGGAACGGACTTCCCTACAGTGGCGCTCGGTGATTCCGACAGCATTAAGGTAGGTTCAGAAGTCGTAGCGATTGGTAACCCGCAGGGCTTTGATCACACCGTTACAGCAGGTGTACTGAGTGCCAAGGGCCGCAGCATTGATATTAATGAAGAAGACGGAAGCGGCACACGCAATTACAAGAACCTGCTGCAGACGGATGCTTCGATTAATCCCGGGAACTCGGGCGGGCCGCTGCTTAACATGAACGGTCAGGTCATAGGGATGAATGTGGCGGTTAGCACAGACTCCCAGGGTATCGGTTTTGCTATCGCGGTCAATACCATTAAAGAAGTTGTAGAGAAACTGGAAGCCAATCAGGAAATTCCGAAAGAACCGGTACCATTCATCGGCGCTTCGCTGATGACCATTACCGATGAAGTCGCTAAGCAAATGGGCACTGACCTTAAAGAAGGCTCCGTAGTCGCCGAGATTGTCTTCAAATCTCCAGCGTATACCGCCGACCTCCGCCCTTACGATATCATCACAGGTGTGAACGGTACGAACTATGCCACCAGCCAGGATCTGATTACTTACATCCAGACGCTCAAAGTTGGCGATCAGGTGACACTGAATGTGGTTCGTGACGGTAAGAAGCTGGATCTTCCGGTAACAATCGGCAACAAAAATGATTTTGACACGACTCAAACTCAGAAGCAATAAACACACCGGACGGTGAGCAGCACAGCGGAAGGGGAGACCCTTCCGTTTTTGCTGCATAGGCTGCGGATAAACGGATTCATGATACAATATAGATATATGAACTGAACAATGGGGGCTGCTTGATGCGACCGAATATTTTAATTATTGATGACGATGAGAAAATTATATCCATGCTGCGCCGCGGGCTTGCCTTTGAAGGGTATGATGTCAAAACAGCCGCTAACGGGGCAGATGGGCTGCGTGCTGTTCTGAACAGTGATCCGGATGTGGTTATCCTGGATGTAATGATGCCGCAAGTGGACGGGTTCGAGGTCTGCCGCCGTCTGCGTGAGGGCGGAAGCAGTGTTCCGGTACTTATGCTGACGGCCAAGGATGAGATTGAACACCGGGTCAAAGGGCTCGATCTGGGTGCGGACGATTACCTGGTGAAGCCGTTTGCTCTGGAGGAGCTGCTTGCCCGGGTACGGGCACTGCTCCGGCGCAAAAGTGAGCAGGGCGGAGGCTCGGACCAGGCGGTTTCCTATGAGGATATCACACTGGATGTAGATTCGCGTGAGGTGACGCGTGCAGGCAAACGTCTGGAGCTGACGGCGAAGGAATTCGAACTGCTGCATCTGTTCATGCAGAACCCGAAGCGGGTGCTGTCCCGTGACCTGATCATGGACAAGATCTGGGGTTACGATTACAGCGGTGAATCCAACGTGCTGGAGGTATACATCGCAATGCTGCGCCAGAAGACGGAAGAGCATGGCGGCAAAAGGCTGATTCAAACGATCCGGGGAGCCGGCTACATCCTAAGAGGTGACTAATATGTCTATACGTTTGCGGCTGACTGCCTGGTATTCAGGGATTCTGGCCATTATGCTGCTGGCTTTGTCTGCTGCAATTTACGGGTTTGTATATTTTTACAGCTATGGTGACATCAAAGACCGGCTTAAAGAGCAGTCAAACAAAGTTGTTCTGGGACAGGCGTGGAGCGACGGAAAGCTGAAGCTTGTGATTGGCGGTCCGGAAGGGCAGAATCTGTTCGCACAAATGTATATATACGACTTGGAACGATTATTTACCAATGACAATATGGAGAATATCGAGCTTAAGTTTAAAATCCCCGACCAGATTGCAGTTAAGAATCAGCAAGGGTTTATAAAAGCGAGCTATGAGGGCAATCCCTTTCTGATCTATCAGATATCAACTGATGTGAGTACGACCGATGGAATGCTTCCTGCTGTACTTCAAGTTGCTGTATATACGGGAGAACAGGACCGGCTGCTGCTGACACTGAAGAATATCCTGCTGGTAGGCTCCTTTGCCACATTGTTTGCAGCCTTTACGTTCGGCTTATTCCTGGCCCGCAAAGCAATGAGTCCGATCGGCAAGGTCATTGAAGCTGCGAACGGGATACAGACGGGAACTGACCTCAGCTCGCGGATCGTATATGACGGTCCGCAGGATGAGATCGGGCGGCTGATTGAGACGGTGAACAGTATGCTCGGGCGGATGGAAGGCTTCTATACGGGGCTGGAGGAGGCCTATGCCACGCAGCGCCGCTTCGTCTCGGATGCTTCGCATGAGCTGCGGACACCGCTTACAACGATTCGCGGAAATATTGATCTGCTGGAGAAGATATGGGAGATGGAACCGGATGACAGCCGGATGACCGAGGCGGAAATCCGCCAGCTCTCCATTGAATCGGTGAAGGATATTGCTGATGAATCCAAGCGTATGAGCCGGCTGGTGGCGGATATGCTCTCTCTGGCCAGAGCGGATACAGGCCGGACCTTTGATATAGAGCCGGTAGCGCTGGAGCCGATGATGACCGAAGTAGCACGCCGTGCTTCCTTCCTGCCGCGTCAGGCGGAGTGGTCTGTGGGCGAAATGGGCCAGTTGAACGGCAAATATATTCTTGGCAACAAGGACTATCTGCAGCAGATGCTGTTCATCTTCATTGATAATGCTTTTAAATACACGCCTGCGGGTGAGGTTACGCTGGATGCCGTCTTTTATCAGAACCAGGTGGGAATCCGTATCTCGGATACCGGAATCGGGATGGATAAGGACGAAGTGCCGCATATCTTTGACCGTTTCTACCGTGCGGATGAATCCAGAGGAATTACCGAAGGGATCGGTCTGGGGCTGTCCATCGCCAAATGGATAATTGATGAGCACGGCGGTTCTGTAGAGGTGGTCACACGGCAGGGTGAAGGGACGACTTTTGTGATCTGGATGCCGCTTCTCTTTGCCCCGCCGCTGGAATAGGGTATAATTAAACGGTTCCTATTACAGCAGTCATTGACAGCAGAAAGCGGTGAATCATGGAAGTCATCAAAATTTCTCCCCGGGGCTATTGCTACGGCGTCGTCGATGCTATGGTAATGGCACGGCAGGCCGCACAAAATCTTGATTTGCCACGGCCGATTTATATATTGGGCATGATTGTGCATAACAGCCATGTCACGAACTCCTTTGAGGATGACGGAATCATTACGCTGGACGGGCATAACCGTCTGGATATTTTGGATAAAATAGAAAGCGGGACGGTTATTTTCACTGCTCATGGTGTGTCGCCCGAGGTACGCAAGATAGCACGGGCCAAAGGGTTAACCACAGTCGATGCCACTTGTCCCGATGTAACAAAGACTCATGACCTCATCAAGGAAAAGGTTGAAGAGGGCTACGAGGTTATCTACATCGGCAAGAAAGGTCATCCTGAGCCGGAAGGTGCGGTGGGGATTGCCCCTGAACATGTCCATCTGATTGAGAAGGAAGATGAAATTGCCGGTCTCTCGGTCCCTTCCTCGCGTATTGTAATTACGAATCAGACCACCATGAGCCAGTGGGATATTAAGCATATTATGAAAAAACTGCTGGAGACCTTCCCGGGAGCCGAGGTCCATAATGAGATCTGTATGGCGACCCAGGTCCGCCAGGAAGCGGTAGCGGAGCAGGCAGGCCAGTGTGAGCTGGTAATTGTTGTCGGTGATCCGCGCAGTAATAACTCTAACCGTCTGGCACAGGTGTCGGAGGAAATTGCCGGCGTACCGGCTCACCGGATCTCAGATGTATCTGAGCTGAATAGGGATTGGCTGAAGGGGATTACCAAGGTGGGAGTAACCTCAGGTGCGTCTACGCCAACACCGATTACCAAGGAAGTTATCAATTATCTGGAGCAGTATGACGAAGCAAATCCTGCGACCTGGGAGATCATACGCACCGTGAATATGGCGAAGCTTCTGCCGCCTGTGAAGAATAAGAGTGCGAGTGCTACCTGACTTGATAGCAAATATGAACTTATAGAATAGGTATAGCGGCGGTGCGGCCTGTAGCCAGGTGTGCTGCCGTTTTTTTCGTCCCCCGGCGGTTTTGTTATATATAGCCTATTGGGGTTGACTGAAACGGAAACTTGCGGTAAAATCACTTTAGTGCTTAAAAGCGTACACGCGTCGTAGCGAGATAGTATCAAATTTGATTGATTATACCCGTTTATAAGAATAAGTGTCCAAAAAGGGGAGCTATAATATGATCGTTATTACATCCAACCAAACACCGCAGGATCAGGTAAATGATATTATTGCCGTAATTGAAAAAGAAGGCTTGCAGGTACATCTCTCAAGGGGAGCAGATCATACCGTAATCGGTCTTGTCGGCGGCGTGACCCCGAAGCTGGCCGAGCATCTGCGCCAGATGAAGGGCGTCGAGAACGTCGTGAAGATTACCAAGTCTTATAAGCTGGCAAGCCGTGATTTCCATCCGGAGGATACGGTTATCGATATCCGCGGGGTGAAGATCGGCGGAGAGAATCTCGTCATTATGGGCGGCCCTTGTGCCGTGGAATCCCCGGAGCAGATTGATGAAATCGCACGGCTGGTTAAAGCTTCCGGCGGCCAGGTGCTGCGCGGCGGTGCTTTCAAGCCGCGTACCGGACCTTACAGCTTCCAGGGTGTAGGCGTGGAAGGTCTTACGATGATGGCTGAAGCCGGCAAGCGCCACGGCCTGCTGACCATCACGGAAGTGATGACGCCGGAGTATGTGGATATCTGTGCGGAGCATGCGGATATTCTGCAGGTAGGCACACGTAACATGCAGAACTTTGACCTGCTGCGCAAGCTGGGAACCTGCGGACGTCCCGTCCTGCTGAAACGCGGTTTCAGTGCGACTTACGATGAGCTGCTGAACGCAGCGGAATACATTCTCGCCGGGGGCAACCGTGATGTTATGTTATGTGAGCGCGGAATCCGGACTTTTGAGACCTACACACGCAATACGCTGGATCTCTCAGCTATTCCTGTGCTGCAGAACCTCAGCCATCTGCCGGTGATTTCCGATCCAAGCCATGGCACCGGACGCCGTGAGCTGGTTGCGCCTATGGCCAAGGCTTCGGTTGCTGCGGGAGCCAATGGTCTGATCATCGAGATGCATACCGACCCTGATAATTCCATGACAGGTGACGGAGTACAGTCTCTGTTCCCGGAACAGTTCGACAGCCTGCTTAGAGATCTTGAGAAGCTGGCGCCGCTTGTTGGACGCAAGTTCTCTCCTTCACTGGAAGCAGCCCCGGTAGTTTAAATTTCAGAGTGCGAATTAGCTTCTTACAGGCTCTCTTCTCCCGCTTTGGGCGGAGGAAGGGGGCTATTTTTATTGAATATAGGACAAAGGTGACATGGGAATCGGATGAACTGAGTTTTTTCACCAAAGCGTCAGAATATCTTACATTGTCGTAAGAAATACCTGACATAAGCATTGACGATGTTAGGTTTGAGATTTATAATGACGACAGCAAAAAAATAAAAACAAGAACATTTGATACTGTGAGCGGCCTAATGTTCGGAACTTGGGGAGGAATAAAGCATGTCGGTTGAAAAAGTATTGCAGACGATCAAGGAGAACAATATCGAATGGGTGGATTTCCGGTTTGTAGATTTGGGTGGACGTGCTCACCACATCTCACTGCCAGCATCCGCAGTTGAAGAAGAAACATTTGAGAATGGTGTAGCATTTGATGGTTCTTCCATTACAGGGTTCCGGGGTATTGAAGAGTCGGACATGGTAATGATGCCTGATCCAAGCACTACATACATCGATCCTTTTACAGCTCACCCAACGCTTAACATCATGTGTGACATTTTCACACCGGATGGCGAACGTTACGAGCGTGACCCGCGCGGTATCGCTGTGAAGGCTGAAGAATTCCTGCAATCCAGCGGTGTAGGTACAGCGGCATTCTTCGCACCTGAGTCTGAATTCTTCATCTTCGACGATGTTCGTTATGAGAGCGGAATGAACAGCTCTTCCTACTTCGTTGATTCCGAAGAAGCAGCTTGGAACACTGGCCGTAAAGACGAAGGCGGCAACCTGGCATTCAAAGTTGGCGTTAAAGGCGGATACGTGCCTGTAGCTCCAGTGGATTCCCAACAGGATATCCGCAGTGAAATGTGCCGTTTGCTTGCTGAAGCAGGCCTGGAAATCGAACGCCATCACCATGAAGTGGCGACTGCAGGCCAGGCGGAAATCAACTTCCGTTTTGACACCCTCAAGAAAACAGCTGATAATCTCCTGACTTACAAATACATTGTGCAGAACACTGCACGCCAATACGGCAAGGTAGCAACCTTCATGCCAAAACCGCTGTTCGGTGATAACGGTAGCGGTATGCACGTTCACCAGTCGATCTTCAACGGCAGCGAGCCATTGTTCTACGAAAAAGGCTCTTATGCTAACCTGAGTGAATTGGCTCTGCACTACATCGGCGGTATCCTGTATCATGCTCCTGCATTGATCGCGCTGACTAACCCAAGCACCAACTCGTTCAAACGTCTGGTTCCTGGTTATGAAGCACCAGTTAACCTGGTTTACTCCAAGGGTAACCGTTCCGCTGCTGTCCGTATCCCGGTAGCTGCTGTAACACCTAAGGGCTGTCGTATCGAATTCCGTACACCTGACTCCACGGCTAACCCTTACCTGGCATTCTCCGCAATGCTGATGGCGGGTCTGGACGGAATCAAGAAGAAGATCAACCCTGAAGAAATGGGTTACGGTCCACTGGACAAGAACATCTACGAATTGTCTGATGCTGACAAAGAGAAGATCCGCAGCGTACCAGGTACACTGGACGAAGCACTTGACGCTCTGGAAGCTGACTACGAATTCCTTACAGAAGGCGGCGTATTCACTAAGGACTTCATCGATAACTACATCGCTCTGAAGCGTTCCGAAGCTCAAGCCGTTGCGATTCGTGTTCATCCGCATGAATACTCCCTGTACTTTGATGTATAAGATAAGTTAACTTGAATAGAGCTTGATGAAGAAGCCTCCGGGATCATTGGATTCCGGGGGCTTTTTCTGTTGTGTTCTGGATACCCAAGCTGTACCTGTCCCGCCTCCCGGTTGTGCCAAGCTATTTTGTATCTGTACTGTATGGGGAGGTAACTGGTGTTGCCGCAAATGATTGTAGTATAGCGGTATTGGCGGAAACAGGGCGGTTGCAAAGGCCGGGTTGCTGATCGGGCCGGGGCGGAGGATCATCAATGAACTAATTTTCATTCCAGCTCACTAACTTAGGGAGCATGGAGATCCCAGTCCGGCATGGCCTTATGAGTGGTCGTGATTTCGTGATTTTTCGTGTTATTTAATAGAATATATCCTATAAAATCTCAACTAGATTATATATAGCGCTTACATTTTGTATGTATTTTAGATGTGTAAAATTTCAGGCGTGTTTGTACTATGTTTAAGTCAGATTTATATAAAATATAAGACCGATAACGAAAGTGGTTTCGTGAATAATGGGATTCAAATAAAGGCTGTAATATCAGCTTTTATGGTAAAAATTTTGCACATCAAAGAACATGAAAAAAACCTTTACAAAGATTTATAACGATGCAATAATGAAAAACGAAACCGATTTCGGAAAGTTTGATTAAAAATGCAATCGATCTTTGTAGTATAGAGAGGATGAATACAGTGAATCACGATCACAAGATAAAATCAGGCTGGAGCTTCACCGGCAATAATGGGGATTTCAGACTGGAGCAGCCGGACCGGAGCAGTTTCTTATATTTTCCCCTGGTGAATGAGGGGGGCATGATGTCCTCGGTCAGCCCGAAGCTGCATGGTCAGGTGACTTCAGGTCATAATACATTCCTTACTCCGCCGCTCTCTGTGGAGGATCTGCACAATTCCCGCGCTTCCCGCAATTTCTGGGTATATATCGAAGGACAAGGCGCATGGTCAGCTACGGGAGACTCCGCCCGGCAGAATGCCGCGGTATATGGCGAGGGTGCTGATGAATCTCTGCTGGAAGCCGGACTGTTATGGCATAAAGTGACCCGCGACAATAAGGAGCTGGGGGTAGGAGCACAAATCACGAGCTTCGTACCTTGCGGCAATGACAAAGTAGAGCTGATGAAGGTTGTGCTGACAAACAGCGGCACGAAGGAGCTCACGCTGACTCCGACGGCTGCCATTCCGCTGTATGCGCGTTCTGCAGATGATCTGCGGGATCACCGTCATGTTACTTCGCTGCTGAACCGGACTTATACTTCCGCTTACGGAGTGGAGGTACAGCCGGCACTTTCCTTCGACGAACGCGGGCACCGGGTAAATCATACCTCTTACGGGGTATTTGGTGCTGCGGAAGGCGGGGCACAGCCGGTTGGCTTCTTCCCGGTGCAGGAGGAGTTCATCGGTGAAGGCGGAAGCCTGGACTGGCCGGAAGCGGTGGTACGCAATCTGGCTCCGGAGATTGGTGAAGGGGGCGGAATACACAAGGAAGGGTATGAAGCGCTTGGCGGACTGCGTTTTGCAGAGATTACACTTGCTCCAGGACAGAGCCATTCCTATGTAGTTGTACTTGCGATAGAGAATGACAGAATCGGCGTGCCGGCCTTGATGGCCAAGTATGGCTCAACCGCTGCTTTTGATGCGCTACTGGAGGAGAATAAGACCTTCTGGGCGGAAAAAGTGAATACGGTAGAGTTCCATACAGGGGATCATGCCGCTGATGAGTGGATGAAATGGGTAACCCTGCAGCCCGTGCTGCGCAGACTGTACGGCAACTCCTTCCTGCCTTATCATGACTATGGAAGAGGCGGCCGCGGCTGGCGTGATCTCTGGCAGGACTGTCTCGCTCTGCTGATCATGGAGCCTGCTGATGTGCGCAGCCTGTTGCTGAACAATTATGCCGGTGTCAGAATCGACGGCAGTAATGCAACGATTATCGGGCAGCAGCCTGGTGAATTCATAGCGGACCGTAATAATATTCCCCGCGTCTGGATGGATCACGGCGCATGGCCGTTCCTTACTACGATGCTGTACCTCGATCAGAGCGGTGATCTCGACTTCCTGCTGCAGGAGCAGACCTATTTCCGGGATTCCTTCATGAGCCGCTGCAAGGAACGCGATACGTCCTGGGAGCCCGGAGCCGGCAGCAGCCTGCGGACTGCAGCAGGTGAAGTGTATACAGGCACCATTCTGGAGCATATCCTGCTGCAGAACCTGGTTCCATTCTTCAATGTGGGTGAGCATAACAATATTCTGCTTGAAGGCGCAGACTGGAATGACGGCCTGGATATGGCCGCCCAGCGGGGTGAGAGTGTAACCTTCACCGCCTTCTATGCCAGCAATCTGCTGGATCTCTCCCGGCTGCTGATCACGCTTAAGGAACGTACCGGGGGAGACACCCTGGAACTCGCGGAAGAAATGAAGCTGCTGCTGGATTCGCTTGGCGAATCTATTGATTATGAATCTATCCCTGCCAAACACGGGCTGCTGGACCGCTACTATGCCGCAGCACCGAATAAGGTTAGCGGAATCCGTACCCAGCTGAAACTGGAGCAGGTTGCGGCGGATCTGGCCCGCAAAGCGGAATGGATCTTCGATCACCTGCGCCGCAATGAATGGGTAGCAAGCGGGCATGGCGACGGCTGGTTCAACGGCTATTATAATAATGACGGGGAACGTGTGGAGGGTGAGTTCGCTGAAGGTACCCGCATGACGCTGACCGGGCAGGTCTTCCCGCTGCTGGGTCATGCTGCTGCACCGGAACAGATTGCAAGCATTGTCTCGGCGGTGGAGCGCAATCTGTTCGATGACAAAATCGGCTACCGGCTGAACAGCAACTTCGGGGGCATTCAGCAGAATCTGGGCCGTGCGTTCGGCTTTGCTTTTGGCCATAAAGAGAATGGAGCCATGTTCAGCCACATGACTGTAATGTACGGAAACGCGCTGTATAAACGCGGATTTGTTAAAGAAGGCCGTAAAGTACTCGATTCGCTGTACAGCCTGAGCGCGGACTTTGAAGTCAGCCGGATGTACCCCGGTATCCCGGAATATATCAATGAGCAGGGCAGAGGGATGTATACGTATCTGACCGGTTCGGCAAGCTGGATGCTGCTGACAATGGTCACAGAGGTGTTTGGTGTCAAAGGCAAGCTGGGCGATCTGCTGCTGCAGCCGAAGCTGGTTAAAGAACAGTTTGATGCCGAAGGCCGTGCTTCTATCAAAACTATCTTTGCCGGACGCGAGCTGAAAGTCGTCTATACGGCTTCAGGAAGCGCTGAATACGGAGAGTACCAAATACATGCTGTGAAGCTGAACGGGGCTGAGGTAACGCTTCAGCGCGTCTCAGAAGGGGTTGTGATCTCGCGTAGCCTGCTGAGCGCCCTGCCTGAAGGCCAAGTCCATCTGCTGGAGGTTGAACTGGCGTAACGCCGGACGATAGGAATTTAAGACGCCTGCTCTGCCGGTCCGCCGGGAGCGGGCGTTTTCATATGAGATGCCCTATAAACGGTGCAGTAGCTGCGGACAAGAGCGTAACTTAAGGAAACCCGCAGGAAGTTGCAGCCGGAAGCTTGTGTATTCCCCGCAGTAACGGGTAAGCTTAGAATCCATGGGTCAAGCATAGATTGATCATAGGCCAAACATAGAAAGTAGAAAGGAAGGGCATTAAGTGGCACATATTCTATCAAACGGAATACTTACAGTGGAGATAGCAGAGCCGGGAGCGTATAGCGGCACCCGGTTTGATTGGAGCGGTTTTATTACAGGAGTGACTCTGGAGCAGGGGGGGCATACCTTTTGTGTGCCGGAGAGTCTTGTTCCGGGACAGGGCAGCGGAGGTAGAGGCCTGTGCAATGAGTTCGCCATTTCCCGGGCAATCGGCTATGAGGATGCCGCTGCCGGTGAGTGGTTCCCGAAGCCCGGAGTCGGGCTGCTGCAGAAGCAGAGCGATGAAGCATACGATTTTTTCGGGAAGTATCCGCTTATTCCCTTCTCCATAAATCAAGAGCTCAGCAGGCATTCGGTCACTTACACCGTCCAGCCGATGGAATGCCGGGGCTACAGTATGCGGCTGACTAAGACGGTTACGCTGAATGAGGACCGGCTGGATATTGCCTACGGGATTGAGAATGTAGGGGACAAGCCGTTGCGCATAGAGGAATATATTCATAACTTTGTCGGAATCAACGGCGCGGCTGTCGGCGGGGAATATGAGCTGAGGCTGCCGGGAACACTCCGGATTGCGGCACCGGAATCTTCCTATACGGACCATTTGCTGAATGTAACCGGGAACAGCCTTACCTGGTCGGCTGAGCCGGACCGTCCGTTCTACTGCAGACTCGAAGGCTGGGAGAACGCAGCGGCTGATCATTATTGGGAGCTCATCCATAAGCCAAGCGGCGCCGGAATCCGGGAGAGCGGGGATTTCACGGCGGAACGGATCATTCTATGGGGGGAGAAACATGTAATTTCCCCCGAGGTTTTTGTTGACATCACCATTTTACCGCGTCACAGCAAGGGTTGGAGGCGCAGCTATCAATTTTTTGCCTCCTGAAGCCTGTCTAGCTTACCTCCTATGTGAATAATTATACTTGCTGCTGTTTAATGTTATCTGCTATCATAGCGATATCCATATTCATAGGAGAGAAAGGGTGGGAGCAATTTTGAGCAAGAGAGCATACAATTTTAATGCCGGTCCGGCGGCACTGCCGCTTACAGTGTTGGAACGTGCACAAGCGGAGTTTGTTGAATTCCGGGAGAGCGGAATGTCCATTATGGAGATGTCGCACCGCGGGGCTATATACGAATCCGTGCATAATGAAGCTCAGGAACGCCTGCTTTCGCTCCTCGGCAATCCGCAAGGCTATAAGGTATTGTTCATTCAAGGCGGAGCAAGCACACAGTTCGCCATGGTTCCGATGAACTTCATCTCTGCAGGCCAGGTCGGCAGCTATGTTATGACAGGAAGCTGGGCTGACAAGGCCCTGAAGGAAGCCAAGCTGACAGGCGGCGGGCATGTTGCCGCATCCTCAGAGGATAAGAAGTTCCTGGCGATTCCGGAGCTTAGCAGCATCAAGGCTGCTGACAATGCCGCATATCTGCATGTTACCTCGAATGAAACGATTGAAGGGACACAATACGCAGAGTATCCGGATGCCGGTTCTATTCCGCTAATCGCAGATATGTCCAGTGACATTCTGAGCCGTGCCTTCGACATCAACAAATTCGGTCTGATCTATGCAGGTGCGCAAAAGAATCTGGGACCTTCAGGCGTCACTGTAGTGATCGCCAAGGAAGAGCTGATTTCCAGTTCTCCTGCGAATATTCCGACGATTCTGCGGTATGATACACATTATAAGAACAACTCTCTCTACAATACGCCGCCATCCTTCTCTGTATATATGGTTAATGAAGTGTTAAAATGGATTGAGGAACAGGGCGGGCTTGCCGGTACCGAAGCCAAGAACCGTGATAAAGCAGGTCTCCTCTATGACTATATCGACGGCAGTGACGGCTTCTACCGCGGAGTTGCGGAAGAAGGCAGCCGTTCCATTATGAATGTAACGTTCCGGATGCAATCGGAGGAGCTGGAGAAGCAGTTCATCAAAGCTTCCGAAGCGGAAGGATTCGTTGGCCTCAAAGGCCACCGCAGCGTTGGCGGCTTGCGTGCCTCCATCTATAATGCGGTTCCTCATGAGAGTGTTAAGGCACTTGCCGATTTCATGAAGCATTTCCAGCAAACTCAAGGTTAATGAAAGAACGCTCCTGACCTTCCGCCTGGCGGTGGAGGGTCTTCTTCTTGCCCGCAGCTCAGGATTTCCGGGCTCCGCCTGTGCCTGGAGCCATCATCAAGAATTCATTACAGGGCCAAGTACGTCTTTAGGACCCTACAGAGAGGAAGCATCCGAATTATGGCATTACACATTGTGCTCGTAGAACCGGAAATTCCGGCGAATACAGGCAACATTGCCCGCACCTGTGCGGCTACGGGAACCCACCTCCATCTCGTGCGTCCCCTCGGTTTCCGTACAGATGATGCAACACTGAAACGTGCCGGACTCGATTATTGGCATGCGGTAACCATTGAGTATCATGATTCCTTCAGTGAAGTACTTGAGAAGTATAAGGAGGGCCGTTTCTTCTACGCCACCACAAAGGCGGAGAAGCGTTATACGGATTTCACCTTTCAGGATGGTGACTTCTTTGTGTTCGGCAAGGAAACCAAGGGACTGCCGGCAGATATTCTGGAAGCCGGCAAGGAAACCAGAATGCGCATGCCGATGAGCGAAGCAGTAAGATCGCTTAATTTATCTAATTCTGCAGCGATTATTGTTTATGAAGCACTCCGGCAGTTGGATTTCCCGCAACTTTTCTAAAAGTTGACATCAATTTTTATTTTTTTCAGCAGGATTCGACATTTTAGTAACGAAATAGTTAATTAGTGCCGAAATAAGTAGTATAGAAAGTGAACTTAAGAATGAGAGTTCTCATTCTTAAGTTTATCTTAGTAGCTACTAATTATCAGTTGAACAGGAGAGTGTAAGTTAGATATGAAACCTGCTGGCGTTGTACGTAAAGTAGATCAGCTGGGTAGAATTGTTCTGCCTAAGTCCCTGCGTAAAAGGTATTCAATGAATGAAGGCGACCCTGTAGAAATTCTGGTTCAGGGCGATCATATCATTCTGGAGCGTTATCGTCCGAAGTGTGTCTTTTGCGGAGGTATGGAAGGCGTAAGCGAATATAAAGACCGTTATATTTGTGCAAGCTGCCTTTCGGAAATGACTCAATTGCCAAGACACGCGTAAGTGCAAAACAGCATTACTATCTACATAGGAGAAGCGCTGAACGGCGTCCTGTAACAGGCTGCTGATTGGGAAAGGCTTTTCTTCACACCAAAAAGAGCGCCGCACATCAGTGCGGTGCTCCTTTTTTTGTAAACGCTCAGCGGACTCTTATAAGCCCTTGGTCTTGTCGTCGTTGTAGGAAGAAGTAAGGATGCCGGCCAGAAACAGCAGAAAAACCAGGGTCACGATCCAAAAAGTCAGGGAGAACGACATGCTGTGCACCTCCGTTAGTGACTGTTATTCGTTAATCTGATTATACGCTTTCATTCCGCAAAAATAAATGAAAATGTGATTTATGGCATTGACGAACTCCAGTCACTTACTTGAAGAACAGGAAGTTCGTCGGTACACGCCGCAAATTGCCGTCAGAAGGGTTATTGATGACCTTCCCCCGGAAGATCAGCGAGGAAGATCCGCCTCCATCTAGATTGTAGGCATCAATGACGCCAAGGTTATACAGCTTGTCCTGAAGCTCTGCCAGAGTAGCCCCGGAATTGCCGTTCTCGTCATAACCGTCGGCCACCAGAATGAGCAGCTGATCATCCTTGAAGTTGCCGATCACGGTGCGCGGTGCACGCTTCGGAGTGAGCTGCCATTTCTGCGGAATCACAGTCTTGGTGTGATTCTTCAGCAGAACCGGCACGAAGGTGGCGCCAAAAACGGGCTCCAGCTGATCCAGCTGTGCCCGGCTGCTGAACTTGCCGCCGATCAGCTGCCCGGACTTATTGAGGCCGACGAAGCTGAGATCCTTGTAGCTGGGTTCGAAGCCATACAAATACTGGCCGCCGACAATGGTTGTAGACAGCGGATAACGCTTGCCGTTCTGATCGGCGAACCCGCCGGCGTTGATACCTGCGGATGCACCATAGCGGTTCACGGCCTGCATGGTGGTCTCGGATGCGCCAGTGCCGTCACCGGCCAGACTCATCTTCATGGCGGCAGGATCCTTCAGCCTGATCTTTAACGCGTATGCTTTATAGTTTCCGGGGTTCAGCCGGTACAATTCAATGGTAATCCGGTCACTGGTAATTACATCGGCAGGTATGCCCAGCCGGGAGGTAATCCGGTTATTGTAGATCCGCTCCGGGCGGGAGGCCTGGGCTGCGGCCGTACTGACCAGCGCATTCATGGCATTCGTGGTCTGCTTGTACAGCAGGGCACTGGCACTGATCGAATCGATGGTGTAAGACGCATAGCTCTTGGCTACGGCCAGATCCTGCTTAAGCTTAGCGGTCTCACTAACAGGGCCGGAGACAGCAGTAAAGGGTCCGGTATCGAGCTTGAGGTCGAGCGGCGGCTGATACAGCCACAGGCAGAGCAGCAGTCCGAAGAGCGGCGCGGTCAGGAGCATGAAGAAGCGGTTTACTCTTTTGACAGGAGTCATCATTTGAGCAGATCCATCTCTTTCTTAAGCGCATCCAGCTGCTTCTTGACCTCGCTTAATTGCGTATACAGTTTGTTGCTGTTGTCGGTCTTGTTGCTGGCGTTATCTTTGGTGAAGGTCAATAATTCATTAAAGGTCTGCACCGTGCTCTGCAGTTCCTTCACCTGTTCGGTCAGGACGGCGATCTTGGATTCGTAATCGGTCTTCAAAACGGTAAGCTGCTGCTGGCTTTGTGATCCAAGCTCGCTCAGCACCTGATCTTTCAGATGGTTCGTGTAGCTGTACACGGCATAAACGCCGAGTGCAATCATCAAAATCCAGAACAGTAGAAACCATTTTACGGAAGGTCCGCTTCTCTCTGCGCTCCGGCGCGAGTGTACCCGGGTCGATTCCGCTAGCGGTTGCATTTCATCACCTCAAGCCATTTTTTTTCAAGTCCCCATTCTATCAGACTTTTACTATTTTCGCAAAAGTGAAAGAGCTTGTGAAAACAAGAAAAAGTAATTGCATCCTGTTAAACTACTGCGATACAATTTCTATAGATTGGAATATCTGAGGGGCGTATTCAAGGTAAAAGTAGGAAGAACAGACAAGACATCATAGTTCCTTGCTTGCGTGTTAACCGGAAACGCTTATCGCGCTTTCCATTCTCGTAAATTATATAGATAGCAGGAGGTCTGGGCATTGATGAAAGTCTGGCGGGTGGTCATCGTGGGATGTCATCCCACAAGTATGTTGGGAACAAAATTGATTCTGGAAGAAGGGGGAGAGCTGGAGGTTGCAGGTATGTATTCCACCTGGAGCGAATGCGTTTCCATGGTGCGCGATACCGGGCCGGACCTGGTACTCAGTGATTATCAAATGCCGGAAGGAACAGTAGAGGATGTTCTGCCAGAGATGAAGAAGAGCTCACAGAGATCCCATTTTATAATTATGACCGAAGAGAACGATAAAGAAATGTTTCAGCCGCTGATTGAGCTTGGGGCCAGCGGAGTGCTGTCCAAGGGGGCGACTCCGAATCAGCTGCTGCAGATGATTAGCGGAATCCGTGAAGGCTTCCTCTCCATTCCGCTGGAATGGATTGAGAAGGGGGTACGTCCGGTGACCTCTTCCAAAGGGCTGGACGCTGTAATGCAGCTTACACAGACAGAGATGTTTATTATGGAACGCATTGTGCAAGGAATTACATACGATAAGATCGCCCTGGAAATTGAAGTCAGCCGCCGCTCGATCGATAACTATCTGCGCAAGATTTATGTTAAGCTGGAAGTATCTACGAGGGCACAGGCGATCGAGAAGTTCGCCCTATTCTCAAGACAGAACAAGCAAATCTACGCCTAATCCCCGTATAACGACATAATGCCGTCCGGGCTGGAATATTCTTAAACCAGAGTAAAGGGGGGAGCGTATGAAGTATGAATTTTCTGCGCGCGCACATACGTTGTTGTCATCACCACTGCTGAGCATCCGCAAACAAACGCGGCGCGGCACACTGATCTCGCTGGCGGAAGAGCTGCCGGCGGAGGAATTATTCCCGTTGCCGCTATTGTCTGAAGCGGCGTCGACGGTGATTTCAGCAGATGCCGGAGCTCTGCAGTACGGCGATCCCGAGGGCTATGGCCCGCTGCGGGAGTGGCTTACCGGAGATTGGCTGGGAGGCAAAGGGGTAAATGTGGCCGAAGGCGGAGTTCTTCTGACAACGGGAAGCCAACAGGCCATCGATTTGCTGGCCAGAGTCTATATAGATCCCGGTGACCGGGTGCTGGTCGAGAATCCGACCTCCCCGGGCATTCTGCAGGCGCTGCGGATGCAGGGTGCCGTTATCATTCCGGTGCAGGGGGATAAGGACGGCCTGCTGCCCGATCATCTGCGCAGCGGAATCCGCCAGCACCGGCCCAAAATGCTGTTTGCCACACCGAGCTTTACCAATCCGAGCGGTGTGCTGTGGAGCCTTGCGCGGCGTAAGGAAATCCTTGAGCTGTGCACCTCGCATAACGTGCTGATTATAGAGGATGATTCTTACGGTGATCTGCATTTCCAGCGTTATGATGAGCATCCTTCACTGAGATACCCTTCCCTCTACGCGCTGGAGAATGTCAGCGAGGGCGGGCATGTGCTGTATATCGGTTCATTCAGCAAAACGGTTGCGCCGGCGCTGCGGACGGGCTGGGCGGCGGGAAGCCGCGAGCTGATCGGGATGATGACCGCTGCGAAGCAGATGGCGGACTGGCAGTCCAGCTCGCTGAACCAGCGGCTGCTGCATCATCTGCTTAGTGTAAGCGCCTTTGATCTGCGGGAGCATATCACCCTGCTGAACCGGGAGTACAACACCCGCCTGAAGCTGATGGCCGAGCTTTTGAAGCGCCCGGCCTGGAAAAGCAGCGTGTATGATATGCCGGTTGGCGGGATGTTCCTCTGGGTGTCGCTGCCGGAGGGGCTGGATGCCATGGCACTGCTGCGTGCCTCATTGGCTAAAGGCGTAGCCTTTCTGCCCGGACCGCTCTGCAGTGTAAGCGGAGGCTCGGACCGGATCCGGCTTAACTTCAGCCACCCCGGCCGGGATGAGCTGCTGCTGGGCATGAATCTGATGAGTGAAGCGGTATCGGAGTTTACGGCGCGGAGCTGAGGGTGACGGGAATAACCGGAGCATGATATAGAAGAAGGATGACTGCTTGCCATGGAATGGCGGGCGGTTGTCCTTCTTTTTTTGGACTAAATTTACAAAAATGTCTTTAGAATCGGAAAAATATGAAACTTATCGTGTGGTGGAAGGAACTATACTTGGGCTAAGCGTCAAATTTATTCCAAACCCAGGGAACCGGAGCTGAAAGAGAATGAAAATAAACAAAACATATAGGTTGGCAGCTTGCATTGCAGTAATGCTACTGGGAGGATGCAGCAGTAATCCGGAACCACCGGATGCGCCTGTACCCACCGAAACCGCTGAAGCCGCAGGACCTGCCGCTGGCAAAGGGGCAACGGGCCTTACGGCTTTAGATACTCCTGTATGTGAGGAACCGGTCAACAAGCTGCACTACAGCCGGAATCAGCTGCAGGAGATCCGGGAAGCAGCGCAAAAAGCAGGCCTGGCGAACGTATATATTCCTGAGATTGGCGGCGGTCCGGATGATTATTTTGAAGAGGCCAAGGTGGACGGAAAACGGTTGACCCTTCATTTCATCCGGATGGCGATTACTGAGTCTATGGAGGAGCTGGAGCCTGCGGGCGGAAATAGAACGGTTACCAAGGTGCAGCTGTCCCCGCAATGGGAGGGAAAGTGGATTAGCGAAGAGGAGAGTACGGTGGAATATTTGTATGGTGAAATAGATAACACCCATTTTGAAATCTTCTCAGCCAGAATGTTTGACCGGAAGGGTTTTGAGGATGCAGCGGAATCATTGATTCTGCTCCAAGAGAAATGAATGCCAGAGCGGATGCAGCAGATTTTAATTTGAAATTTCCAGGGTGCTGTGTTAGGCTGAAATCAATTAAATCTTCCATAAACACATCGTTTACTGGATTGTTACTGGCCGGGCCAGGCAAAACCTAAACTGATGGTGACTGATTTGAACCCTTTTACCGGGGCTTCAATGACATTGCCATAGGTTTAGGTTTTTCTGTTTTCCGGGCCTTCTGTTCTGAACAACAAATAGGAGAAGGGGTAATGACAATGGCTGCAGTACAAAATGGATTTCCTGATAATTTCTTATGGGGCGGCGCAACCGCTGCCAATCAGCTGGAGGGGGCTTTTGACCAGGGCGGGAAAGGGTTGTCGACCGCAGATATGATCGCCTTTGTGCCCAAGGATAAACGCCAGGGAGACCATTCGATGGAAATCTCCACCGAGCGGATCGCCCGGATTCTTGCCGGAGAGACGGACGACTGGTTCCCGAAACGCGAAGGCGTTGATTTCTATCACCGTTACAAAGAGGACATCGCCTTATTCGCCGAGATGGGCTTCAAGGTGTTCCGGATGTCGATTAACTGGGCGCGTATTTTCCCGAATGGCGATGATGCCATGCCGAATGAGCAGGGCCTGCAATTCTACGATGATGTATTCAATGAACTGCTTAAATACGGCATTGAGCCGCTCGTGACCCTGTCTCATTATGAGACGCCGCTGGGACTTACGCAGAAGTATAACGGCTGGGCCAGCCGTGAAGTGATCGGCTTCTATGTGAAATATGCCGAAACAGTATTTACCCGCTACAGAAGCAAGGTGAAATACTGGCTGACCTTCAACGAAATTAACGTGATGCTGTTCAGTCCATACACTGGAGGCGGCATCCTTACCGATCAGGTGGAGAACAAGCTTCAGACCGTGTTCCAGGGACTGCACCACCAGTTTGTGGCAAGTGCTCTGGCAACCAAGCTGGGTCACGAGATTATTCCCGGCTCCCGGATCGGCTGTATGCTGGCTAGAATGGAGAGCTATGCGAATACCTGCAATCCGGCAGATGTGCGCAAAAGACAGCAAGAGGACCAGATGAATCTGTTCTTCACCGATGTGCATGCACGCGGCAAGTATCCCCGTTACATGGACCGTTATTTTGCCGAAAATAACATTGTGATCACCCGCGAGCCGGGAGATGATGAGATTCTGGCTGCAAATACAGTGGACTTCATCTCGTTCAGCTATTATATGACGCTTACGGTATCTGCCGGTCCGGAAGGCGAAGCCACCGCAGGGAACCTGCTTGGAGGAATCAAGAACCCTTATCTGAAAGCCTCCGATTGGGGCTGGCAGATTGACCCGGTGGGTCTGCGTATCACTCTAAACAACCTTTACGACCGATACCAGAAGCCATTGTTCATTGTGGAGAATGGACTGGGTGCTTTTGACAAGGTGGAAGCAGACGGGGCGGTTCATGACCATTACCGGATCGATTATCTGCGAGAGCATATCAAGGAGATGAAGGAAGCGGTTAAAGACGGCGTGGAACTGATGGGCTACACAGCCTGGGGGCCGATTGATCTGGTCAGTATGTCTACCTCGGAAATGTCCAAACGCTACGGATTCATTTATGTAGACCTGGATGATACCGGAAGCGGCACGCTGAACCGCAGCAAAAAAGATTCTTTTGAATGGTACAAGCAGGTTATTTCATCGAATGGTGAAATTTTATAACATCATTGGGGCAAGCTTAAGAAGCCCAAGATCTTAAGTAAACCGTTTTCATAAAAGTATTGTCAATTTCATAATGATATGCTAAGATGCTGCTACAGGTGAATAACTGGATTGTTACTGTTCATTCAGGCAAAACCAGAAACGGGCATTGTTGATGCCGTTTTGGTTTTGCCTTTTTTTTAACCTATTAGGAAGTATATATTTGGAGGTCCCTGCAAAGTACCTGAGTTCGTTTCCATGTTATATCCCCACTTTGTGGGGTGATTTTATTACTCTGACGGTGTAAGGTGATGGAATGAAAATTGCTAAGGTGCTCAACAACAATGTTGTAACTGTAATCGATGCCAGCGGGAAGGAACTGGTCGTAATGGGCCGGGGGCTTGCCTTCAAGAAGCAGGCTGGTGATGACATTGAAGAGGACAAGGTTGAGAAAGTATTCTCTCTGGAGAATAAGGAAGTATCACAGAAGCTGATGTCGCTGCTCTCCGATATTCCGATGGAGTATGTGGAATGTACCGATGAAGTGATCCGTTATGCCGAAACGGTCCTGGGAGAGAAGCTGCATGACAGCATCTATATCTCGCTCACGGACCATATCCATTTCGCCATCGACCGCCACCGTCAGGGGCTTCAAATCAAGAATGCACTGCTGTGGGAAATTAAGCGGATGTACCGTAAAGAGTTCTCCATTGGACGGAAGGCGCTGCAAATCATTGAGGAACGGCTTGGCGTGCTGCTGCCGGAGGACGAGTGCGCTTTCATTGCAATGCATCTGGTCAATGCGCAGATGAATGGTGAAATGCGTGAGACGGTGAGCATTACGAATATTGTGAAGGACATCCTAAACATTGTCCGGCGGACTTTTCTGATTGAGCTGGATGAAGAATCGCTCGGCTATTACCGTTTTTTGACCCATCTGAAATTCTTCGCGCAGCGGGTCGTTCAGGGTACCGCCGCTGAGGACCGGGATAAGGATCATGTGCTACATGATCTGGTCATGCAGCAGTACCCGGCAGCATATGCCTGTACGATGAAAATTGCCGACTACACACGCAAGATTTACAAGCGGGTCTTGTCCAAGGAAGAAATTCTCTACCTGACTATCCATATTGAACGGATTAACCGCAATGAAAATGATGTAACTGAATAATGTGGGGCAGGATTGCTACTCTACCCGGAGGCAAAACCTAAACCCGGACAGTGATGAGCGTAAGTATGCATCACGGACCGGTGTTTAGGTTTTTATTTTGCCGAAAATACACAATAAACTACATAATAGACTAAAGGAGTTAGCCCATATGAATAAAAATGAGCTGTCTAAAGAAATATTGCGGCTGGTCGGCGGAGAAGAAAATATCGATCAGGTTACCCATTGCATGACCCGGCTGCGCTTCAATCTGAATGACAATAACCGTGCCGACAAAGCGGCGCTGCAGAAGACGGACGGCGTAATGGGAGTTATGATTAACGGCGGACAATTCCAGGTCATCATCGGCAATGATGTGCCGGTAGTTTACAATGAACTGATTGGCAACATGTCGGGTTCTACTGAGAAGAAGGCTACCGGTGAAAAGGTAGACAAGAAGAAGCAGAATCCGCTCAGCAAGCTGTTCGATTTCATCTCGGGGATCTTCACACCGATCCTGCCGGCCATCACCGGCGCGGGGATGATCAAGGGGATTGTAGCCCTGCTCGTGGCGCTGGGCTGGATGGGCACGGATAACTCTACTTATGTCATTCTCTCGGCCATCGGCGATGGCGCCTTCTACTTCCTGCCGATCGTCCTGGCGGTCAGCGCTGCCCGCAAGCTGGGCAGTAATATGTACATTGCTGCAGCAATAGGGGCTGCGATCCTGCATCCAACGGTTACTACGCTGCTGGGGTCCGGGGAGACGGTCACGTTTGCTTCGCTGCCGGTGGTGGCCGCAACCTATTCCTCGTCCGTGATTCCGATTGCAATTGCGGTCTGGCTCGCTTCCTATGTGGAAAAAGCCGTAGATAAAATCACCCACGCTTCCCTGAAGCTGATTATTGTTCCAACGGTAACACTGCTTGTCATTGTGCCGCTTACCCTGATTGCGGTCGGCCCGCTCGGTGTAATTATCGGGGATGGTCTTACCGGAGGCATCAGCTGGCTGTTCGAAAATACCGGTCTGTTCGCAGGACTGCTGCTCGGCGGAACGATGTCCCTGCTGACAATCACAGGGATGCACTATGCACTGGTACCGATTGTGATCGCTTCGATTGCACAGCTTGGTTATGACTATTTGATTCCTATAATGATGGTGGCGAACTTTGCCCAGGCAGGAAGTGCCCTTGGCGTGTCTCTGAGAACCAAGAACAGCAAGCTGAAATCTCTTTCGATGTCCACAAGTATTACGGCCTTTATGGGGATTACAGAACCGGCAATGTATGGTGTAAACATGCGTCTTAAGAAACCGTTTATCTCTGCACTGATCGGTGGAGCTGTCGGCGGTGCGTTCCTCAGCTTGTTCAAAGTAAAAGCTTATGTTATTGGCGGTCTGACCGGACTCTCCGGTATTCCGATGGTTCTGGGTGCTACGTTTGTCTATTCGGTAATTGGTTTTGCGATTGGTGTCGGGGTTGCGGCGATCGTCACTTATATTCTGGGCTTTGAAGATGAGCCTGAGGCCGCTGCAGCGCCGGTTATGGAAGCAGCACCTCGGGCAGCAGCAAGCGTGACGGCTGCGTCTGCTGTAACGCGGGTTGAACCGACGATGGTTAATGAAGAAGTGTTCAGTCCGATTGCAGGTGAAGTGAAGCCGCTGAGTGAAGTGAATGATCCGGCGTTCTCGGAAGAAATTATGGGTCAGGGTTTTGCCATTCAGCCCTCCGAAGGCCGCGTGGTATCGCCGGTCAACGGAACGGTGTTCTCGCTGTCGAAGAGCGGCCATGCGATTGGTCTGGTCAGTGACAGCGGAGCCGAAATGCTGATCCACATCGGGATCGACACCGTGAAGCTGAAGGGACTGCATTTCTCACCTAAGGTTACCGCTGGAACCAAGGTGTCTGTCGGCGATCTGCTGATGGAATTCGATCATGTTGAGATCGAGAAGGCAGGCTACAGCACAATCACGCCGGTCATTATCACGAACATCCAGCAGTATAACTCAATCCTGCCTTCCGGCCGCTCCTCTGTTAAGGAGAAGGAGCTGCTGTATACGGTGCTTGCTTAGGCACGGTAGCTGGAAAGCTGAAAAGTTAGATAGCCGAAAAGCCAAAAGCATAAGGCGGGTGTGACTGCAAGGTGTGGGAGGAAGTAGGGCTGAGACTTGTAAGTCTGGCGCGAAAGTAATGGAAGAACGATTGGAAGAACGACTGGAAGAACGACTGGAAGAACGATTGGAAGAACGACTGGAAGAACGATTGGAAGAACGATTGGAAGAACGACTGGAAGAACGATTGGAAGAACGACTGGAAGAACGACTGGAAGAACGACTGGAAGAACGATTACAAGAACAAGTGAAAGAACTAGGGTGAAAAAAAGGAGTTGTCTCGCCACGCAGGGGGTCTGCGTACGGGATAACTCCTTTTGTATCTGTATGCGTATGCGTGCCTTTTTGCTCTGCCCAATTCTGCTCTGTCCTTCCTCACGGAATAGGTGGAAAAAGAGCATTTAATTCCACTGAAACTGGAGATTTCAGGAATTTAAATGGAAATAATACATCTATTGATTCGGAATTCGCCATTCGATTCGAAATCAGATCAATTAGATGCCTTTTATCCAACTAAACCGTTCTGACGGGATAAAGTCATGAAGTTAAGTGCTATTATTCCACTTGTTGGGTGGCTACAGCTTGCCCGCACTGATCTCCGCGATCGCCGCGTATTCGATCAGCGCTGCAGTGCCGTCGGCCGTGAGCGTGTAGCGGCCGCGCCCGACCCGGAAGAACCACGCATAGTAGTTCTTCTGCAGGTAGGAGGCGGCGCCCGTCACGCCGCTTCGCTTGCGCAGCGCGGCGGGGGTCACGCCGCGCGGAGCCTCAGGCGCGCCGCCCAGCGGGGCGCGCCCGTCTGCGAGGCCGGCCGCGCCAGCAGCGGCTTCGGCCTCGAGGGCCTGCAGCGCGGCGGCCACGCGCAGCGCCTTCTCGCGGTAGGCCGTCACGAGCTTGACGCGCGTGCTGCCGCCGGTGTTATAGTCCCCGCTGCGCTCGCGGAACTCGTAGAGCAAGCGCTCGCGGCGGCGTACGGCGCTGCGGGCCTGAGGCGGCGCCTCGCCCGGCTCCGCGAGCACCTCGACGAGCGGGGCCTTCGTCTTGTAGAAGACGACGGTGATCAGCCCGAGTCCGAGCCGGCGGCACAGCCCGCTGAGCTCGCTCCAGCGCTGGTTCACCGCGCCCTTCTTATCCCGCACGCGTTCCACCGCGAGATAGACGTTCGGGCTGAGGCGCAGCCGTTCCACCCCCTGCAGCAGCAGGGCGAGGTTGAACGATTTTTTCATCTCCACGATCAGCGGCTGATCCTCGTCCTCCCGGATGCCCACGAGGTCGCAGGTCCGCACCTCACCCTTGATGTCATAGCCCTGCCGCTCAAAAAAACTCTTCAAAGGAGCATACAGCTCCGTTTCCTGTTTGATCGCCATTGTACTCACTCCTGCGCTCTTAATGCAGCATAATTATTTAAGGGAAATCATGATTCTCTATTATAGCACAGCAAAAAAGAGGTCAACTATTCCGGGCTCGCCGCATAGGTATGTAATACACTTTCTAAGCTTGGTGGAGCAAGTAGGAGCGCAAGAGGAGGCAGCGAGCCATGGATATTTTTGAGCGTATAGCTTCGTATCGGGCTGAGAACGACCGTTTGGCGTGGAGCGGCACTTTCAAGGACTATATAGAACTGCTGAGACTAGACCCCTCTCCCGCAAAAACGGCTCATTCCCGCGTATACGACATGATCAAGTCACACGGCGTCGAGGACATCAACGGACGTAAACGGTATAAGTTTTTTGAGCAGGAGATCTTTGGGCTGGACCGTGCGGTAGAGAAGCTGGTGGAGGAATATTTCCATTCCGCCGCCCGGAGGCTGGATGTGCGCAAACGGATCCTGCTGCTGATGGGACCGGTCAGTGGAGGCAAGTCGACTCTCGTCACTCTGCTCAAACGCGGACTGGAGCAATATTCGCGCACGGATGCAGGTGCGGTATATGCCATTGAGGGCTGCCCGATGCACGAGGATCCACTGCATCTGATTCCGCTGGAGCTGCGTCCGGAGATCGAGCGGGAGCTGGGTGTACGCATCGAAGGCAACCTCTGCCCGTCCTGCCAGATGCGGCTGAAGAATGAATACCAGAGTGATATCGAACAGGTTGGAGTTGTCCGGGTGCTGTTGTCGGAGGAAGAACGGGTAGGTATCGGGACCTTCAGCCCGTCCGATCCGAAGTCACAGGATATTGCCGACCTAACGGGCAGTATCGACTTCTCGACCATCACGGAATTCGGCTCGGAATCCGATCCGCGCGCCTACCGCTTCGACGGGGAGCTGAACAAGGCTAACCGCGGAGTAATGGAGTTCCAGGAAATGCTGAAATGCGATGAGAAATTCCTGTGGAATCTGCTGTCGCTGACCCAGGAGGGTAATTTCAAGGCCGGGCGCTTCGCGTTAATCTCGGCGGATGAGATGATCATTGCCCATACCAATGAGACCGAGTATAAATCCTTCATTTCCAATAAAAAGAATGAGGCTCTCCAGTCGCGCATGATCGTCATGCCGGTGCCTTATAATCTGCGGGTCTCGGAAGAGGAGAAAATCTACGCCAAGCTCATCGGCCAGAGTGATATGAAGCATGTGCATATTGCCCCGCATGCGCTGCGGGCGGCGGCGATCTTCTCAATCCTGACCCGGCTCAAGGAGAGCAAGAAGCAGGGCATGGACCTGATCAAGAAGCTGCGCATGTACGACGGCGAAGAGGTAGAGGGCTACAAGGAAGCCGATCTCAAGGAAATGCAGACCGAGTACCTGGACGAAGGCATGTCCGGCATCGACCCGCGTTATGTCATCAACCGCATCTCCAGCGCTTTGATCAAAGGCGACCTGCAGTGCATGAACGCGCTGGATGTGCTGCGGGCGATCAAGGACGGCCTGGACCAGCATCCTTCGATTACGAAGGAGGAACGCGAGCGTTACCTGAACTTCATTTCCATTGCCCGCAAGGAATACGATATTCTCGCCAAGAGCGAAGTGCAGAAGGCATTTGTGTACTCTTTTGAAGAATCCGCCAAAACCCTGTTCGAGAACTATCTCGACAATATTGAAGCCTTCTGCAACTGGTCCAAAATCCGTGACCCGCTCACGGACGAGGAGATGGAGCCGGATGAGCGGCTGATGCGCTCCATTGAGGAGCAGATCGGCATTTCCGAGAATGCCAAGAAGGCCTTTCGCGAGGAGATCCTGATCCGCATTTCCGCCTACTCCCGCAAGGGCAAGAAGTTCGAGTACAACAACCACGACCGGTTGCGCGAAGCCATCGAGAAGAAGCTGTTCACCGACCTGAAGGATATCGTCAAAATCACCACCTCCTCCAAAACGCCGGATGAGAGCCAGCTGAAACGCATCAACGAAGTCAGCCGCCGCCTGATCGATGAGCACAACTACTGCCCGATCTGCGCCAATGAGCTGCTGAAATATGTCGGAAGCCTGCTGAACCGCTGAAGCTATCAGAGAATAGGGTATGGACTGCCTGCTGGCGGTCCTTTTTTTAAGATATAAGTTTGCTATAAGTTATTCTTCTATTTCTCGCTGAAACGGATACCCTCCTCTTAAGGACGGTATCCGTTTTCACTTGAATATGCGCCAGAATTAAAATATAACAGATGGATTTTCTCCACTTGCTGATGAACAACAGAGTCTTGCTAAAACAGCAGTTGGAAAAAGAGCACTTAAATAGTTTCATATCACTCAAAGTCGCTGAAACCCCGAGCAATAGATGTCATTTTTCCAATTAACGGCCTATAAACCTCCGAAATCGAATAATTAAGACACCTTTTTCCACTTGCTTGTGGGAACAGCTGGTTTCCAGACCTACAGCAACTCAGTGATCCTTCTGAAAGTCGCCGGCGGTTCTGCTAAAGCTCAGCGGAACTTTCATATACAGATACTGTTACTGAACAGATGTTGAGCGGACGAGGTATAGTCTTGAAAAAGGGCGATAAAGCTGTTTCCAATCGAAATATAATTTATATGCTTCACGCTTGTCCGTATGTATACCGGCGCACGGAGAATAGGGGCTGACCGCCCCCTCCTGCACTAAAAGTCAGGGGCGGATCAACCCTCCGGCCCGGTTACTCCTTGGACTCCTTATCCTTACCGCCAATGGTAAAGCCTAATTGTCCGTTATATTTGCCTACCTGTCCGGTAACGTCTATGCCTGCGCCCTGACCTCCGCCGAGCTGCGCCTTGGCCTGTGCACCGAGCCCATTGTCACCGCCGAGCTGCAATTGGGTCTGGAGCCCTGCACCTTGACTTAAGCCCAGATGGCCGCCGGCCTCTGCACTCAGACCGTGTTCACCTCCGGCTTGTGCCCCCGTATGAAAATTGGCTCCCTGGCCGCCGCCCAGCTGGGTAGCTGCCTGGGCCGCCAGCCCGTACTTGCCGAAGGCCTGGGCTTCTGCATTAAGCCCAAGACCCTGGCCGCTGTCCAGATGGGTATTGCCTTGCGCCTGGATTCCATAGGAAGTGTTGCCGATGTGGCCGCCTGCCTGCATACCAGCGCCGGTGTATTTTACATTCCCGCCGGCATTTACACCGATGCCGTGTTTACCGCCTACTTCACCTCCGGCATCTACATGAATCCCTTGCCCGCTGCCGACATCTGCGTTCATATGCCCTTTTACGAATTCATTTTTTACACTTTGGTTTTCTGTTGCCGGAAGGGTTTGACCGGGTTCTGAGCGGACCAGATGGTAATAATGCGAGTAAGGAAAGGAAGTGTTACGCGGAGAATAAGGATAGGCGGATGGATAAGCTTGACTGTTCGGATATTCGTTATCAAAGGTCATGAGGGTACCTCCATTATTCAATTAATTACAACAGCCTATTCATCGCAGCATTGAAGTGACACGATTCAGGGGAGTTAAAAGTGTGTTGTAATGACAGCAGCGCTGTGCTACATTATGAATGAATTAAATATTATTCACTCAGGCACGGAGGGCTTACGGATGGAAGATAAGAAGGCTGAGATTTTCAGATGCGGCAAAGAGCTGTTCAGCTCCAAGGGCTTCAAGGACACCAATATTTCCGACATCACCAAAATGTGCGGGTTCGCTGTAGGCACGTTCTACAATTATTACGCCTCGAAAGAGAAGCTGTTCATCGATATTTATCTGCAGGAGAACGAGAAGCTGAAGCGGAGCATCCTGCAGTCTTCGGTCAATCTGGACGACGAGCCTGCCAAAGTGCTTAAAGAAATCATGGCGCTTAATTACAGCGGGATCAATACGAATCCAATCCTGAAGGAATGGTACAACAAAGCTCTTTTCAGCAAGCTGGAGAAGGAATTCTATGAGCATGGCGGAATAGAGGGTATTCATGAAATGATGAACAGCGGCACGCTGGAATTAATCCGGCATTGGAAGACCAAGGGGAAGATCAGAGAGGATCTGGAGGACGGCATGATTCTTGCCTTGTTCAACTCCGTGCCGTATATCGACATTCACAAGGAAGAGATCGGGGTTAGCTATTTTCCGCAAATCCTGGACTATTTAGTCGAGTTTATCATGAAAGGCTTGACGGATACACAGCATTGACAAAGGTCTCCGGCTTCGTTTGGCCGGTGGCAGAATACACTATTAAATGTTCAGTGGATGTACTGGGCATTTTATTCCGGTTTGAAATGAATGAATTTAATTACGTTCATTCATGTTTATAATATAACGAATTGAGGCGCCATTATGAAGACTATCATTATTTACAGATCAGGCCGCAGCATGAACACACAGAAGATTGCAGCCGCTATGGCGGAAGTGCTGGGTGCAGATTTGGCCAAAGTGGAGGACATTAAGCCGGAGATGCTGTCCGGATATGACCTGATTGGCTTGGGTTCAGGCATTTACGCCTCCAAAATCCACCGCAGGATGTTCAAATTCATCAAGAGGATGCCGCTCCGGGACAAGAATGTCTTTATTTTTTGCACATCCGGGTCGGGGGAATTCAAGAATAAAGCGCTGGTTGAGGCCAAGCTGGCGGCTAAAGGCTGTAACGTCATCGGTGATTTCAACTGTCCCGGGGAATTCAGCCCGCTGGGCTTCAATCTGGATAAAAAGGGGCATCCCAATGAGCAGGATTTCGCGGATGCCCGTGCATTTGCAGCTGGTGCGTCTCTTCAAATTATAAATAAGCCTAGAGTGAACTAGTTGGCTGCTGCGGCAGTGCTTGCGGTTATGCTGCCTCCGGTCAGGCTGTCGATAACAATGCTAAAGACCGATGACGCCGGAAAGTCCGGCTCCACCCCCCTCAGGTGCCAGTTGGCGTATAGGCTGGGGTTCTTGCTGGTGGCAGTGCCCCCTGTAAATTCGACCAAGCGCTCCCGGTTCAATATATCTGCGTCATTGACTGCTGCGTTAAAGCCAAAGACGGTCCCTTCCTGCAATTGAAGAGGCGTCATATTAGCCAGGGGCAACCGGATCAAGTATGTGGACAGCTTGAGCGCTTCGTCCCGGAGCACCTGAACCCATTCCGATGGCTTTTGCCCGTAGCTCTGGCCGTATGCCGTTGCTGCCTGCCAGGAATACACCTCATTGCCTGCTCCGGTGTAAGCAAAGCCATATTCGTAATCATCCGTGCTGTATTTGGTGGCCTTGTCGTTCAAGGGGTCGATGCTGATCTGCACATTATCTCCATCCCAGATATTCATACCCGATTTATTATTGAACTGGTAATCATCATACACCTGGGCTAGCACGTACAAGGCATCCTCATCCCATTGAGTATACATTCTGGCTGCCACATTGCTGGCCTGCCAGGCTTCGGCGGACAGGGGATCGGCAGGCGGATTGAGGTAGATGGGATAGGCCTTCTTCCAAGCATCCAGGTTGCCGTCAAAGCCTGCAGTTGTCAAAGTCTGCTCCGCCTTCACCATAACCGCAAAGCTCAAGGGCAGTATGGCGGACTTCAGCAGATTCCCCTCGGTGTCCTTCACCCGGACCGCAAACGAATATTCGTGTAAAGGTTGGTTGCGGGTTGAGCTTACGGAAAAGGTCACCGCTTGAATCTCTCCGGCACTCAGGCTATAAGGCTTGCTGGCATCCATGATCCACCCTGGAGGAGGGTCAATTTCAACAGTACCGCTTAGCACATCAGTGAATAGATTGTTCAAGTTGACCGTGATACTGTCGAGCTGATCCATGGTTTGCCCGCTAGGCTTCAGGCTATAACTCACCTTTTCGGCAATGTTCACGGGAATAGCTTTGGTTCGCAGTACTTCGCCGTTTGGATTCTCCAAAATCAGATCAAGAGAAGAGGGGCTGCTTAATTGAAAATCAGAAGAATGAATAGTGAAAGGAATCTGCACATTTGTTTCTGGCTCAACGGATACTTCTGTTTCGGCAATGATTCGGTTTGCGCCTGATTCCACTAATTTAACCTTGCCGGACAGCGCTGTTGCTCTTGCATTGGTTACGGCAGCCTGGATCGAGGCCGATCCTCCCTCGAACAAGGACACCTTGGAGGGATAGCTGCTCAGCAGCAAGTTTGTTGGCTCTGCAGCCTCGAATTCGCTAATCTTGGCAGCCCAACGTGCCAAACGCCCGGCTGTCTGATCCCAGGCCAGAGCCATCTCGGGACGGTCAGCCTGCAAATAGGCATTGGCCTTCACGTTCCATTCACGGGCATGTCGCATGATTTCCTGGGCAAATGACTGACTGCCTCCAGAAATATTCTGCAGCTTGGCCTGGATCAGGCTGCTCGTATTCACAAGCTCAGCAGTGGAGGACAAGGCGGTCAGCGCCGGCTGGTTCTGTGAGCCCTGCATTAATGCCTCCAATGGCTTCACGGCCAGGTGATAGGCGTATAGCATACTCATCGCACTCTCCATGGTGAAGGTTCCCGCCTGTGCTTCCTCCACGATGGCTTGGCCAAGCAGCTCATATTGATCTGCCAAAGCCTTGATCTCGGCGTATGCACCGCTGCCGAAGCCGCTCACGTACAGAACTTGCAATTGGCTCTGGAGAGCAGGGGCTGCGGACAAGGCGCTACCCCATTCAGTTAACCAATTCTGATGGAGGCTTACCGCCAACACCTTCAACTGCTCCT
The DNA here is from genome assembly GCF_038000245.1 of Paenibacillus sp. FSL R10-2736. Taxonomy (NCBI): domain Bacteria; kingdom Bacillati; phylum Bacillota; class Bacilli; order Caryophanales; family Paenibacillaceae; genus Paenibacillus; species Paenibacillus sp. FSL R10-2736. The sequence goes on along the minus strand of NZ_JBBOBN010000001.1, from coordinate 5,250,552 downwards.
TGGCCCAAGCCGGGTCAATGCCGGTAAAATAAACCGGAGAGGAGCCGACGGTATAGCTGCTGCCGGAGCCGGGGGATGGAAGCTGATTGCCCATGTAGTCGGTCTGCGTCAGATTGCCGGTCAAAGCAATGGATTGGTTCCCGCCTGTCAAGGACCAGGCAGTGATGACATATTCCTGTTCCTTTTTCCACAAATAAGATTTCACTTGGCTTCCTGAATTCATTTCACCGACAAAGTAGGCATCTGCCAAGGCTCTGTTGAGCTGCTGAAAGGAAACCAAGGCTGGTTTGGGCATCCGGTCAATCCGCACGATGCCGAAGTTGTCTTCAGTATACGCAGGGTCGGTACCGTCATCACGCAAATCATAGATGGCGCTCTGCCTAATGCCATTGGCAGAAGAAATCAGAAACTGCTTGGTAAGGTAGACGGATTGCAGTTCTTCATTGACGCCTCTGGCATCGGCAGAGGTTGGCCAGCCCACCTCAGTAATATTTTGGTATTTCCAGGCTCCGTATTTCTTGGTTATGTCGGTATATGATTTCAGTTTGGCCTCATAGCTTGTATCCGGATCGTTCGGATAGACGTATGGATGGAACGAAACCGCATCAATATAGGGATATACCTCCTGCAGGAACATGTCATCCAAGTATTGGGGACCGTTCTGATTAGCTACGCTGCCCGCAATGATCACCGCATCGGGATTGATTCTGCGGATGGTCAGCGAAGCGGCTTTCACAAGACGTGCATAGTCGCTGACATTAGGCTCCGGCTGCCAGAAGCTGATGTTTGGTTCATTCCACAGCTCGAAGGTGTTGATCTTGCCCTTGTAGCGGCTTACCACCTGTTCCACATAGTTGACATAGGCATCCAGTTGCTCCTGGGTGGCGGGTCCGACCTTTATATCCTGTCCGCCATTATATAGCGAATTGGAAAAGCAAAGCAGGGAAACAATCTGCATACCCTTGGAGACGGCGTCATTCACCCATTTGTCGGTCTGGGTGAAATCAAAAACACCCTTTACCTTCTCCACCTTGTTCCAGGATATACCATCTCTGATATAGCGGATACCCGCCCCTTCCATCAAAAGTGTGTCTGCGGCATCCGTTTTGTTGCTCTGATCAAAGTGGGTGGCTACTCCAAACAAGGACTGATCATCGCCGAATTGCCGCTCGTAATCGGGAAACACCGCAAAGGTGGCGGAATCGAAGCTGACCACCTGGCGCTGAGCATCCTTCACCTCTACGTGAAGGGAATGGATGCCATTTAATTGTGGAGGCAGCATGATGGTTTTCACCAAAGATTGAGAGGCCGGAACCATGATGGTTTGTTCCTCCAGCAGTCCGCCTGCAATCTGATGATAGACGCTGTAATTTACCGAATGATCCGTATTATTGGTGAAATAGACCGAATAGGATACGGTATCCGGGCTATATACCCGGTCTGTCCGGGCCATCTTGACCTCGACAATCTCAGGTACATCGAAGCCAATAAGGCCCAGCTCCCGTTCGGTGTAGCCGATGTCGCGAAGCTGCTCGATGGAATAGTGGTCCTGCAGCACCTGCTTCACCTTGCTGCCCATGGCAGATACATCCAGTTTTACGGTGCCAAAGAAGCTATCCTTGAGGAAAAAGGCCGGTCTGATCATGTTAGTGGTTTTGGCTTCAGCACCGGAGGTTTCTCCTAGTCCACCTGATGGCACGCACAGTACAATGTTAGTGCCCACATTTTTGCCCCGTGCGGAACGAAGCCACCAGCCCCAGGCGGTCATATTGTCCTTATATCCCAATTTTGAGGCATATTGGGCATATTCGGTCTGGGACAGTAAGGCGACGCCGGCCGTCGTAGTGAAGTCCTGGGCATAAGTCGTATTAACATTACCGCCTTCAGTCAGCCACTGATGCTGGAAGTCAATATGGTTGACGATAGCTGGCTCCAGCTTGACAGAGCTTGTGGAGCTGGGGTCAATAAAATCATGATTCAACCAGTAGGCGATATTATTGGTATCGCTTACATCAAACTTCGCAGTATTGTCCGGATCAAAGGTGCTGGTGCCGTAATTATTTTTGGACAGCACGAAATACTGGTAGACTCCCGCCGTTACCGTACTGTCGAGCAAAACGAATTCCCGCGTGCTGCCTGCCAAACGGAACAGATTGTCCGCAGGAGTCGTGGGGGTGGCTCCAGCCGGTGAGGTATATAACCGGTCGATTGCCGCATAGGCCGGCAAGGCACTCATCAGGAGCAGAACTGCCGCAAGGAGCGCTGCCAGTTTTTTTGAAAGATAATCTATAGGCTTCACGCAATGAATTTTCATGCCGTAACCCCATTTCCCTATAATAGACTGATAGTTAATAAGGCAAATTCAGAAACATGGGTGGATGTACACCGATTTAACCGGAGCAAGCCATTCAAGCTGACCCGCTCCGCAGTCTTAACATGAAATTATTTTAATTGGCTTTTGTTCTCCAGATACCACTCGTTGACGGTCTTCTCTACGGCATCCCCTCCCAAGCGTTTCCATTCCTTGCGGATTTCATCGATGCCGGTTTGTGCAGTCATGGATGTCCCGCCTGTCACTACCTTGGCCTCAATTTGCTGGGCAATCGGAGAGAAGGTGGCAATCAATTGGCTGACCTCCGGTTGGCTCGGACCGTAAGCGATATCCCGGCGATACTTATTTTTCATAGCCAGAGTCAGGGAGTTGGCCTTTTCTTTGGCGTATTCCTGGGATAAGGCGTCGGAGGCCGCCATGACCGGGAACCATTCCGGCTTCTGCTCATATTGGTTGACAATAGGCAGCTCGCGGGCAAAAGTAACTTCCTTGCGGAATTTATCAGCATCACTAATCTGGGGAACACCGTCTACATCTTTGTAATGCACATTTTCCTCTCCGTACTTCAGAGGCTTCCAGCCAGTGTCGATCATCCAATCCAGAAATTTGAAGGCTGCTTCAATCTTGTCCTCTTTGAGATTGCCGTTAAATGTTACGAAGATTCCCGGTGATGCCTCCTGATACAAGCCGCTTTTGCCATATTGGGTGGAAAGGGATTCCAAGGCTGTCATCTTGGCATCAGGGACATTCTTCTTCAAATCAAGGAACTCGGCTTCCATATTCCAGGATCCCAGCATAATGCCTGCCTTGCCCGTCGTCCAGAATTGCATGGATCTCTGGAAGTTTTTATCTGTGATATACTCCTTGTCAATCAGACCGCCGTCGAAAAGCTGCTTTTGGAAGGACAGACTGTCCATATAGCGTTCGGTCACTCTGCCGTATTCCAGCTTGTCACCGTTTACATACCACTGGCTCTCCGAAGCCATAAATAATTCTCTAATAATCGGCACGCCATTGCCGTTGAACACGATCGGTACGGTATCCGCCTTGCCGTTGCCGTCCGGGTCGTCATCCTTGAATTTCCTGGCTACCTCGAGCAATTCGTCCACGGTTGTCGGCGTCTTGAGTCCCAGCTTATCCAGCCAGTCCTGTCTGATCCACATGCCATGATTGGCAACGCTTTCGACGCCGCGCACGCTGGCAACGGCGTATTTTTTGCCGTCAAAGGTAAGGTAGGAGTCGAGCTCCGGATGCTCCTCCAAATATTTTTTGTAGGAGGTGCTGTATTTCTCTATATAAGAATCCACTGGCTGGATAGCACCCTGATTGACTAGTTGGGCAATGTAGTTGCGGTCGTACTCCCAGATGAGGTCTGGAGCGCCGCCGGAAGCAATCAGTGTATTCAGCTTGGTCTGGGCTTCGTTCCGGGGAACCGGCACCCACTTGACAGTCACAGGAGCATTGTTATTGATCCACTCGGTCCAACGATTGCTTTCATAGTTTCCCTCCTCAGCAGGCACTTCGCCACGGTCAAAGATCGAAATGCTGATCTCTTTCTTCGCTGAAGCTTGCGAGGAGGGGCTTGTCCCACCCGCTGTCGAAGTAGTTGAATCCTTGCCTGAACCACAGGCTGTCAGAGCTGACACTGCTAAGCAGGCAATCACTGCTGTTGAGGCGGCTTTCTTGAATGTTGCCAATTGCTTCATCCCCTTAAAAAAATGTTTTTTTATATATCAAGAGAAGGATGTTGCAGCTCTTTCTCAATGATATCAGCCTTTAACGGAGCCAATTAGAACCCCTTTGACAAAATGCTTTTGGAGAAATGGATATACGCATAGAATCGGCAGGATGGCTATAACAACGGAGGCTGCCTTGATTCCTTCCGGTGTCAGTATGACAGATGTTGCGCCTTCACTGCCGCCTCCGCTGTTCAGCAGACTTTCATCCACCTGCTTAATCATCTGGTAAAGCTTGAGCATCAAGGTCTGGAGCTTGGAGCTGTTAATATAGAGCATGACGTTAAAATAGGAATTCCACCATCCCACAGCATAGAATAGGGACAACGCCGCGATAATAGGCTTGCACAGGGGCATCATGATCTGGACCAGGATGCGCCAATTTCCCGCGCCGTCTATGGAGGCGGCTTCCTCAATCTCCTCCGGCAGCCCTTCCATAAAGCTTTTCATAACGAACATGTTATAGGTACTGATCAGCCCTGGAAGCCATAAAGCCAGGTAGGAATCCATCATTCCCAGGTTCTTGATCAGAATAAAATTAGGAATGATTCCAGATACGAAGATCATAGTGAAGGTGATGAACATGAGAATCAGTCCCCGGCCATACAGCCTTTTGCGGGATAAGGGATAAGCTGCCAGAATGGTCATGAGTATGTTTAAGGAGGTGCCGACTAAGGTTACGATGACCGTATTGCCCATGGCGTGGAGCAGTTGGCCATCCTCGAGCAGTCTCCGGTAAGCTTGCACATTGAACTCTATAGGCCAAAAGTATACTTCTCCGGCAGTAATGGCTCTGCTGCTGCTGAAGGAAGCGGATATCTCGTACCAGAAAGGATATAAGGTTAGGAGAGACAGCAGGCCCAGAAGCAAATAATTCAATAGGCTGCCGGCAAGGGCCAGCGGAGAGGCATCTTTCATCATTTTTTTCATGATTACCATAGCCCCCTTTCCCCGAACAGGCGGATCGACCGGTTCACACCGACAACAAGAATCAGACTGATCAGGGATTGGAACAAGCCCAAGGCTGTCGTATAGCTGTAGTTCATATTTTGCAGTCCCACCCGGAAGACGTAGGTACTGATGACATCAGCTACATCCAGAACAGAGTCGTTTTGCAGCGAAAGAGTCTGCTCTAATCCAACATCCATCATGCTGCCCATCCGTAGAATAAGCAGGATGGCAATGGTGCTGCGGATGCCCGGCAAGGTAATATGCCAGGTTTGACGCAGCTTATTGGCTCCATCAATCTTGGCTGCTTCATATAACTGGGTATCAATAGCGGACATGGCAGCCAGATAAAGGATCGTTCCCCAGCCTGCTTCCCGCCAGATGGAGGAAGCGGTGTATGCCACCGGCCACCAGCCGGAATTAGCCATGAAGTAGATGGGCTCCATGCCGAATACATGCTGCAGAATCAGGTTAATGACCCCTGTGCTGGGGGACAGCATGGTAATCAGTATGCCGCCAAGCACTGCCCAGGAAATGAAGTGGGGGATGTACAGCAGATTTTGGATCAGGCGTTTGAAGCTTTCCAACCGAATTTCATTCAATAGGAGAGCCAGTACAATCGGGACCGGAAAGCCTATTGCTAGACTGTATACATTGAGCAGCAGGGTGTTGCGGAATACGCGCCAGAAGTCTGTGCTTTCGAACAGCATCCGAAAATGCTTGAATCCTACCCAGTCGCTTCCTACAATACCATCGGCAAACCGGTAGTTTTTGAAGGCGATAATTTCACCGGCCATAGGTGAATATTTGAACAACAGGTAGAAAACAATAACGGGCAGCAGCATGAGGTACAGGGATTTATCATATTTAATGCGCTTCCATTCGAATTTATTTCTCGTAATGCAAGCACGCATTGCCAGGGCCTCCGGTGAACCTGAAGCCTCTATAGCGGTTAACGACTGTTGCTTTCTCATCTCTCGCATCCTCTCCAAACCACAGCATTTATATGTTTGAGGGGCCCCCTCGCAGATTTAATCTTACTGGCATGACAATCGGCTGAATACAGATTCGTTATGACGAACGTCGCTTTTTTTGACAAACGGCAGGTTGCATTTTTCTACTATGGTAACAATTTTCGCAGTGAGCTCCTCACAAGCCTTATTCCGCAAGGCTTTTAGCGAATACAAAGAGTCCTGCCGTAATGTCAGGCAGGACTCTTCGATGGCCTCTCTTACAAGAAGCGCTCCCGGTATTCCGTTGGTGTAAGACCTGTGTACTTCTTGAAGCTGCGCATGAAGCTCCGGCTGTTGGTATAGCCGACTGCCTCGGATACGTCATAAATCCGGAAGGTTTTATCCTTCAAAAGCTCTTTGGCAGCATTAATGCGGATTTCGATCAGGTAGTCGATGAAGTTGCCTTCGGCATGCTCCTTGAACTGCCGGCTAATATACGAGGGATTCAAATGGAATTCATCAGCCAGCTTGTCTAGGGACAGGTCACTATCCTGATAATGTTGCCGGATATAAATCAGTATTTGGTCAATGGTATCATTTTTGCCCCTTTGCATCCGCTTGTCTTCGATAGTCCCCACCAGCCGGAGCAGCAACGTGCTTACTAATTCCTCGGCTTGCCTCCAGTTGTCAGATTGCTGAATCACTTCGTGTGCTGTGCCGATTTCTGCCTGGATCTCATTGACGTCAATGCCGATGGAATCTATCGTTTGCATGGCTCTCATGACCAGCTCAAAGGATAATTGCTTGAAAAGCTCCGGCGGAGCATTGTTCTTGACCGCTGACATAAAGACATCCTGAACCAGCACTTGAAGCTTTTCCCGGTCTGCCTGCTTAAGGGCTTCCAGAATGCGGTCAATTCGCTGGGGAAATTGATAATAATCCTGGCTTTGCAGGGGCTGCAAATCCTCAATGGAGATGACGGTCTGGGGTCCGGTTACCATTTTGTAGCGTAATGCAACCTTGGACTCCTCATAAGAGCGGGGAACGTTGCCCAGCTCCCGGTAGCATCTCCCTACACCTGCGGTGACCACCAGCCCGATTTGTTTGCTCATTACATCCAGAATATGCTCCAGCAGTGTGGCGGCACGCAGATGGTTCTGTGCCTCGTCTCCCTCCGAGAAACTCAATAGGATAACAACCCGGCAACCTCCAAGATCAATGGCCACACCTGCGTTCTCCCTATAGATAATTTCCTCGGCCACATTGCATAGCGCATAGGCATAGAGAATTTCATCCCGTGGGGAAATTCCGCCTTCCTTGCCGAATTCCGCGGTGCACACGACAAACCATTCGGGATACAAGCGTACTCCTGTAAATTCCAGATGAGGGATCACCGTCGAATATACAGTCCGGTAACCGGTTAATATATCCATCACGGTTCGCCATTTCAGCATAGGCTTGGCATCTCTCACCTGCTGTTCCAGACCCTCCCGATCCAAAAACATTTGGTCGATGACATCGTCCAGATAGGACAATCCCTTATGGGGAGTACCGTCAAACCGTCCAGCCTGCACAGGCCGATACTTGCCGGACAGCTTGCCAATCAATGCGTCCATAGGACGGAAAGTTCTGCGGCTGACGTAGAAAAGAATGATTAGAGCAATTGCAAACATCAGTACGCTAAAAGCAAGGAGCAAATTGCGGGTCACTGTAAGGGGGCGGTACATCTGGTCCTCCGGTACAATGCTGACAATCTTCCAGCCTGTGTAAGTCGAGGTTGTATAAAACACCATCTGCTTTTCCTGCTCCGGCTTGATGCTGAAGGAACCGGCATCCGGGCCAGTCAGTACGTTTTCAAGATATGGCATGTCCTTTAAGGAGCTGTGCAGCTTGGATTTATCATTATGGGTAACGACTTGACCCTGCTGGTCAATAACGAAGGTTTGCCCCTTGTTTCCATCCTGGTAAATATCCTGAATCATCTGGTAGAGCACACTTTCCTTCATATTTACAGCCAGCAGCCCGGTGCGGAAGCCCGGCTTGCTTAATGCCGGATAAGAGCGGATCAAGGTGACCACATCCTCCAAGGCCATGCCGTCGGAAATCTGGTGCGTAGGCAGCCATTTGAAGTAACCATCCATATTCAGATATTGGGTAAGCCATTGGTCCTCTGATCCATCGTTACTGATGTAATTTTGCTGGGTTAGAATGTCACCGCTTACATGAGAGTAGACGTAAATGGATGAAAATTGCAGATTGCGGTTCATGAACGTCCCAAGCTTACTGTCCAACCCATAAAAATTGGCATATCTCTGAGCATCATCCTTATAGACGTTGTTCATGAAATAGACAAATTCAAGCTCATGGGTCAACTGCAGCAAATCCTTTTCCGTCTGCTTGAAGGAAAGTTCTAATTTTTGATTTATCTGGTTTAATAGCGCAAAATTAGTTTCCTTCAGCTGGCTGCGAAGCCCTCTGACGGTTCCCAGGTAAGAGAAGAGGAAGGTCATGGATATGACCACCAGCAGAAGACCGCCGTAAATAAGGATTACCCTGCCTGTGAAACTGGATTTCATTTCAGCGCCCCCTCAAAAGTTGTAAATACCATGATCATAAAGTGTGATGAGATGAAACGCCGATAACATTTCAAATAGATGTACCAGCGGAGCAGACTCGTATTAAATATTAACAATAGCAAAGTCGCAGGCCGGAGGGTTAAAATGAACGAAAAAAAGACTCTCTGCTGCAGCTGGTAGCCAGAGAGTCTTTCCATCTGCTGGACTGATCAGGCTATTACCGGGGGCTGGAAGGCGGATTCTCCACTGATTTCCGCTCAATCAGCTGAACCGGAAGGGTGATGCGTCTGCGTTCTGCTTGGGGGCTGTGAATCAACTCCATCAGGAGCAGAGCGGCTTCCTGCCCCATCTTCCGAAAGGGCTGTACGATAACAGTGGGTGGAACCCTGAACAGTTCCGGGTAGGAATAATCGTCGAATATGACCAGGGAAAGATCTTCGGGAATTCGGATGCCCAAATGTTCAGCAGCTTTCATAATCAGGGAGCCGTGTACGTTGTCAAAGGCCACCAGCCCGGTAAGGGGGGGCTGAGTCCTGAGGAAATTGATAATGCCTTCAGGTGTAGGTTCGAACAGCCGGGCAGCGTGATCCACCGGAATAAGGTTGTCGGCCAAAGCCTGCTCATAGCCGTGAAGCCGGTCCTCCAGCGAGGTTGTGCCAAGAACAGGGGACGAGATGCAGCCAATTCTCCGGTGTCCCTTGCTGATCAGGTAGGAGACTGCCTGATATGCTCCGTTCTCATTGTCTGAACAGACACAATTGGTCTCCACGCCGCGCAAATAACGGTCCAATACAACGACAGGATATTGCTCCATGGTCAGACGAAGCACTTCCTCGTTATATGTTTCACCATGAACCGGGAACAAAATAATACCTTTGGCGCCGCTTTGGACAGCTTCCTTCAGCATAGCGAGTTCACGTTCCCTGGATTCCCGGGCGTTCATGAACAGGACCCGGAAGCCTCCATCGGCTGCGGCTTCTTCAATGCCAAGAAGCAGCTCGGAGCATATAGAGTCCAACGTGTTTTGAATAATAAAGGCTATGACCGGGGGGCCTGATAATCTTTCTCCCGCATACTGTGGCGCTCCGGCCACTGGACGGAGCGAGAATGAGTTTGTGGAGACTGGGCTGTCCATCACCTGCATAATGCTATCCGCGCCCTCTGCCACAAAGCTTCCTTTTCCTTGAACCCGGTATACAACTCCTTCTTCGACAAGTGTCTTCAAGGCTTGCTTCACCGTAATCCGGCTCCCCTGGAACAACCGGGCCAGCTCATTCTCCGAAGGGAGCGTATCTCCCGGCTTCCAGCTTCCGAGGTGGATTTGTTCAGTGATGTATTCGCGTATTTGCAGGTAGATTGGAATTCGTTTGTTTGGCTGCTTCATCTGTTTCCCTTTCACACTTTTGTATATTGGTATATACAAATATACAAGTTGAAAAGGCAGAAGTAAAGCTGGAAAGTCATTACTAGTTTGTTACGGGTAGTGCATGTTTATGTACAAAGTTTCGTATATATGTATTGATATTTATATACAAATATACAACTTAATTGGAGGCATCCGACATGCCATTTGCCAAGGACAATAAAATGATTCTAAAAACGGAGAAAAGACTTAAAAAACAGCAAATCTGGAACAGACCGGCTGGCTGCCGGCTGCTACAATTGAATTAGTATGTGTTATGGAAAGGCTGGTGGATCACCTGAATTACAGCAGGGAGATCGAGCGGAGTATTGATTATATTGAGGAGCATCTGCGGGAGAATCTGACGGCAGAGGAGATTGCCGCACAGGCGGGGTATTCGCTGTATCATTTTTGCCGGATGTTCAGCCAGTGCCGAGAGATTCCGGTCATGGAATATGTGCGCAGCCGGAGGCTGTCCCTGGCAGCAGTAGAGCTGTTTGGCGGGCGGCGGATTACGGATATTGCGCTGGAGTATGGTTTTGAGACCCCCGGCGGCTTCGCCAAAGCCTTCCGCAAGGCCTTCGGCTACAGTCCCTCGCAGTATGCGGCACGGATGGACGGGTATCTCCGGGACAGATCGGTGTACCAAATCGGAGATTATATCTGGGAGCCCGTGATGGTGAGCAAACCGGCGTTTAAGGTGGCTGGTTATGGCATCGAAACGAACGTGGAGGCCGGAAGCTATACGCAGGACGTCGCTTCCTTCTGGTATTACTATGACGGAGACAATCTGGAGGATAAAATGTACGCCAAGCTGAACCCGCCGAAGCACGGGGAGGTTGGCTTATGTATTCCGGCAGACGATGGCGGCAACGCCGTCTACCTGCTGGGGGTTATAGTGGAGGACTTCAGCCTTGTGGCTGAGGATATGGTTACCGCTGTTGTGCCTGCTGCGCAGTATGCGGTATTCACGACACCGCCGGTGGATAATAGCGATGAGGAGAACCCGGATACTTTTGCCCAAGTGGTGAAGTCTACGTGGCAATATATCTTCGAGGAATGGTTCCCGGAAAGCGGTTATGTACATGACGAGGGCAAGCTGAACTTTGAGTACTACGACGAGCGGTGCCATGCGCGGGTAGATACGGTGATGGAGATCTATGTTCCGGTGGTGGAGCGGCGGGGAAAATAGTAGCTAAATACGGCGGAGGCAAAGGCTGTGCGGTGAAGGGCGTAACTGCGGGGATTTTGGACTTCCGGTCGCTGTTAAGATTGGATTTCTTCATTTAAACCGCTAGGCAGCGGTGGAAATCCAATCTTAGCTTATGCTTCCGAAGCGAGCTTTCCTATGGAAAGCTTTCAGGCGAACGCTATCGCTCCTACAGTTCCAAAATCCCCTCCGTTACTCCCACCGCCCAGCCTTTGCCTGGTTATTAGTCCTATTGTTCCGGCCGCTTGGTGGTGGCGGCCGCAAGGAGGGCCCGCAGCGCACATTCCAATGTGCAGGCGGGCCTGGATTTTGTAAACCGGTAAACCGCTGCTACACCCGCTGACACTTCGTACAGGGCGGGTGTAACCACAGCCACAACCAAAACTACAACCAAAACTACAACCAAAACTACAACCAAAACTACAACCAAAACACCAACCACTAACCACTTTATCATGGGAAATTAGCCGGAACTGACTGAATGCCAGCAGTTATGTGTTAGCACAGGTCATCACGCGAGCAAATTCCCCGCTGGGATTCCACTTTTACAAGCTGGTTGTACTTTGTACAATAGAAACCCCTATATTTGTTACTGAATCGAATTCTGTTGTATTTCGTGCATTAGATTTCTGCGTTTAGAGTAAAAAACAGCCTATTCTCTAAATTCAATTGTACAAAGTACAATAGATGCTGTTTTTCAGAGGAATTAGCATTATTCTACTGTACAAAGTACAATTGCTAGTATTGTAATCCATCATAGAGTGCTCTCCGGGCTCAGGTTGAGCTGTGCTAAGAGGACAAGCTACATAAACTTCCGCTGCACCTTTTTGCCGTCATAGGTAAAAAGGGCTTTTTTGTCTTCCACAACAGTCTGCAGATGCACGGTGCGGCCCCACAATGAGTAGATATGCGGGAGGGTGTGTTCCAGGTACTTGAGATCCAGCTCGATGCTCTCGTAGCGGTGGGCGATCAGCAATTCGCCGTTGCGCTCATAGTCGGCATCCTGGACAACGAGGTACGGTGAGCCGCCGTTAACCCGGGCCAGCACAAGCTGGTCACGCACATTTTCCCAGGCTTTGTCGGTGATCTTCCATTCCGGGCCTTTTTTCTCGAAGACATAGAGGTCAAGGTCGTTAACCAATTGCTTCGACAGGTAGCTGCGGATAAAAGAAATGTCGGAATCCAGCTCGCGCACCTCGAACATTTTGTCCCGGTCCCAGCGGCGTTCGATATCCTCGAAGATCTTCAGGCCCAGGTAATAAGGGTTCAGGCTCTGGCGTGAAGGCTGCACCACAGATGAGTTGAGCTTGGCGTATTCCACTGTTTCCTCGGCCGTCAGATCCAGCTCGCGCATGATCCGCTGATGCCAGTAGGAAGCCCAGCCTTCGTTCATGATCTTGGTCTCCATCTGCGGCCAGAAATAGAGCATTTCGTCATGCAGCATGGTCATGATGTCGCGCTGCCAGTCCTCGAGGGCGGTGGAATATTGCTGGATGAACCAAACGATGTCCTTTTCCGGCTCCGGAGGGAAGGTTCGTTTGCCTGCAGTTTCCGGCGTTGGCGGGGCGACATCGCTCTTCTCCAGATCCCATAGCTCACTGTAGGCATTTGCAGGACCGGGACCGCCGGGAGGGGAATCCTTGCGCTCCTTCATTTTGGCTTCGAGCAGGTGGGTCTTGCCCAGCTTGCGCGGCTGGATCAGGCTGGGATCGATATGCTCCTGAATTGCCAGCACAGAATCGATGAAGTTCTCCACCGTATCCGTTCCATAGGTGACGGAATAATCGGCGATCCGGTCGGCGGTGGCCGACATGCTCTCGACCATATCCCGGTTGGACATCGAGAAGCGCATATTGTTCTTGAAGAAGTCGCAGTGCGCCAGCACGTGGGCAACAATCAGCTTGTTCTGCACCAGCGTGTTGCCGTCGAGCAGAAAGGCGTAGCAGGGGTTCGAGTTAATGACGAGCTCGTAAATTTTGCTGAGGCCGAAATCGTATTGCGACTTCATTTTATGAAAAGTCTTACCGAAGCTCCAGTGTCCGAACCGGGTGGGCATCCCGTAGGCACCGAAGGTATAAATGATATCCGCAGGACATATCTCATAACGCATCGGATAAAAATCGAGGCCGAAGCCGGTAGCAATCTCCGTAATCTCGGCAATCGCCCGTTCCAGCGCTTTAATCTCATCACCGGGCATGCATCCATCTCTCCTTCCAGCTTGTGAACCGTTCTTCTTATGTATATGGGCGGAGGGGAGGGAGTATGATGGCGGGATGAAGGGGCTTGTTAAGCCAGCCCGATTATAAGAAAAAAAAGCCTAATCCATTAGCGATTACGCTGTGATAGTTGTGCAAATTCCTCTTCGCTGTCACTGTATGTGGAAATTCCTTCATTGCGATCTTTCTGTGCTTGTTGAAGCTGTGACAGAACGGCCTCGTCTTTAAAGATAACTGAAGTCATTCTCTTCTTCTGTTCATCTGTAAACATAGGCTGTTCATCCTTCCTTTCGCTCATTATATCATTAACGGCATCTATTATTTGTTGTGCAATCATTGGGTGGAGGACTTCAGCAGAAGTTATCTCGATGCATGGCTTAGACGTAGTGTTCGAATTTCAACCTTCAACTCATTGTTTGCGGTATGTGAAACCTCCAATTTGCTTTGTCCTTTTATTGTATCAGGATAAAAACCATAAAAAAGGCTCTCCAAAACGATCTATATCGTTCATGGAGAGCCTTTTTGCGTAAGCCTTGCCCAGCCTAAATATTCATTATTCTGCTTCGGTGTAGAATATTTTAAGCAGAATATTCTGCGAATAATTTCCAAAGTGCTCCCCGAATATGGTAAGTCCGCCTTTGTTTGTAGAATTCTCATCAATACCAATCTTCAACTTGATGAAGGGGGAATCTTCGATCTTTAAATGGGCCAGTGTAACCGATGATATTTTCTGACCGTCTATTCCCGTATCTTTTTTGGTGACTCTTAAATGCTTCAAAAGGCCGTACTGGCTAAGTTCATTATCCCACCAGGCTGGTGTTAATTTCCCGCGCACATCTGAAAAATTACCCGGAGCCGTCCAGGTGCCTAAAAAAACATCGTTGATATAAAAAGCGATATCACTGGGCCAATTATTGTTGGAACCAGGAAACTCTGAAGAAAGCTCTAAGGATAACTCTAATAATTCTGCAGTGAAATTTTGGTTGAAATCATTCGGAATCATATATTCAACGAAGCCCTCCGCAAACCAAAGTAATGAAGCATCGATCCGGTCATTGGATACGTAAGCCCGTTGATCATCTAACTTTCCGATTACTTTAGTTTGGCTGGCTAATCCACATGTAGGGGTAACTGAAAAGTTAGAATAGTATCCCAGCTTAATTTCATTAGTGATTACATTAAAAGGAAGATGGAGTTTCTTCGGTAAGTTGATGGCAATATGATCAACAGCAAGAATGAAATTCTTCTTTCTGTTATCGGTAACCCCTAAGTTGTCCTGGAGCTTGATGATCTTGGCGTCCTCCAGTAACCGGATATGGCGTGAAACGATAGCTTTGCTTAAATTTAGCTTTTTGGCGAGCTCACTGACCGTAAGCGGTGTATGTAACAATAGTTTGAGAATGGAAGCTCTTGTGTCAGATGCCAGTGCTTTCAAAACAGAAATACCATTCTCATCGAGTTCTAAGAACATAAGTACCTCCTTACCCGGATCAATCTAGCTTCTATAAAGAACTTGAAAAAATACAGACAGGGAAAAGTGACGGAGGAGAATTTTGGCACTGTAGGAGCGATAGCGTCCGCCTTTGTCCCCGGAGTTCTACCGCTAGGAGCGGTTCAAAATCAAGAAATCTGGGGACAACAGCGGCCGGAGGGCCAAACATTCTTTGGAGTCACGGCAATCCCATAACAGAAAAATACAAGTACAGTCTATATAGACGCTGCCTAACATTATAACATATTGTTAACTTTTTAGTTTACAATAATAGGTCCGGTTGGGCGGTAATTTATTATTGTATACTACAAAGTTGAAAATCACGAATAACGTTGATGCAGGCTTGAAAGAACGCTTTCATCATGATAGTATTTGCTTGCTTGTGAGGAAGGGTTACTGTTGAACTCGCAAGAAAGTTAACTATTATTGTTGCGGGACTAATAGGATAGGAGATGAAGCTAGATGTCACACCGGATGGAATATCCGCGTCCACAGTTAGTTAGAGACGCATGGCTTAACTTAAATGGAGCATGGCAATTTGAATTTGATGACAGGAACGTTGGAGCTGCACAGCGATGGTTTGATCCAAGTGAAAATTTCAGTCAGACCATTCAAGTTCCTTTTGCTTTTCAAACCCCTGCAAGTGGAATACACGACACCTCTTTTCATGACTATGTCTGGTATAAGCGTAATTTCACACTTGAGCCAGGTTGGTATAAGAAGCGTGTTATCTTACATTTTGGAGCGGTAGATTATAGAGCCTGGGTGTATGTGAATGGTCATTATATCGGCATGCACGAGGGAGGACACACCCCATTTTCTTTTGATATTACACATGCATTAACCGGGCAGGAGGAACAGGTGACTGTTCACGTTGAGGACCCTTCACAGGATGAGACTATACCCCGGGGCAAACAGTTCTGGTTAGAGAAGCCGGACAGCATCTGGTATACCCGCACGACAGGGATTTGGCAGACCGTGTGGCTGGAGGCGGTAAACCCTGTTCATATTCATCAGGTGAAGTTCCAGCCCGATGTAGATCAAGGGAGCATTGGAATAGAAGTTAAATCTGAGGGATATGGATCAGAGGAATTAGATGTGGATATTCGTATTTCTTTTCAGGGAGTCCCTGTTATTCAGGATCGAGTACGATTGCTGCAGCCCATAACACGTAGAACGGTAGATCTGTTTGGTTTGAAAATCTTCAGGACAAACTTTCATAACGCCGGCTGGACCTGGACTCCGGAAAATCCTAATCTGTTCGATGTTGAAATGAAGCTGTACGATCATGGGGTTGAGGTGGATTGTATACAATCGTACTTCGGCATGCGGAAAGTTCATACAGAGAATGGTATGGTCTATCTGAATAACAAACCTTATTATCAAAAGCTTGTACTCGACCAAGGTTATTGGCAGGAAGGATTGCTTACTGCGCCAAGTGATGAACACCTGAAGCAAGATATTGAACTAGCCAAAGAATTAGGGTTCAACGGTTGCCGTAAGCATCAAAAGGTAGAGGACCCGCGGTTTTTATACTGGGCAGATCGTATAGGGTTCCTTGTATGGGGAGAATGCGCGGCCAGCCCCTCTTACAATAGTGATGCTGTAGCCCGGTTAACCAAAGAATGGATTGAAATTATTGACCGTGACTTCAATCATCCGTCTATTGTTGCCTGGGTTCCGCTTAACGAGAGTTGGGGAATTCCGATGGTGAAATCGAATAAGCAGCAGCAGTATCACAGCTTAGCCATGTATAGTCTTATTCATTCCTTGGATGATACCCGGTTAGTGATATCGAATGATGGATGGGAAATGACACGAACTGACCTTTGTGCGGTACACAATTATCAGCATGGAAGAGCAGATGAGACCGATAAGTATGAAGAATTCAAGCGGATTCTGTCCACGAAGGAAACGATGCTTGCTTCCAAGCCATCCGCCCGCAGTGTATATGCAGATGGTTATGAGCATCGGGGAGAGCCAATCTTGTTAACTGAATTTGGTGGTATAAGCTATAAGGCTGGCGCTGACGATGGCTGGGGATATACCAGTGCACAATCCTCAGAGGATCTTGTACTGGAATATGCAAGAATCATGAAGGCGGTATACGCTTCTAAGATTATTTATGGTTATTGTTATACGCAGTTGACCGATGTGGAGCAAGAAATTAACGGTCTATTGGCCTATGATCGGACACCCAAATGCGATACGAAGTTAATTAAAGAAATTAATAATCAATGGCATCTGCGAACAATTTAACCGGAACATATTTTAATGACAAGGAGCTTATGCATCCATGACAAATGAAGTATTGCTGCAAAAAATTGGGCTGGTAGTAGATAAGCTGATGAATCTGGGCGGCAGCGACTATGAAAAGGATAAAACCGTGGTTCAGGCCGATACAAGAGTAGGGATTGTGCAACGGGATTTCGGAATTGAAGAATGGGACTGGCCGCAGGGCGTCGGTCTGTATGGTCTGTACAAGCTGCAGAATTATTACGGTGATGACCGCTATATGGAATTTTTGCAGCATTGGTATTCCCGTAATCTGGAGGCCGGACTGCCTTCCAAAAATATTAATACGACAGCTCCTTATCTGGCTCTGGTACTGCTTCTGGATCAGCTTGAGCCTTCCAGCCAGCTGGAGGAGCTATGCCGGGAACATGCGGATTGGCTCCTTCATGAGTTGCCCAAAACCAAAGAAGGAGGCTTTCAGCATACGGTTACTGCCATTGGCAACCGGGATGGAATTCACTTGCACAATGGGCAGCTATGGATAGATACGCTCTTTATGGCGGTTCTGTTTCTGAACCAGGCCGGGCGCAAGTTCAACCGGCCGGAGTGGCAGCATGAAGCTGAACACCAGATTCTGCTCCATATCAAGTATTTGTTCGACAAGCATACCGGCCTGTTCTTCCACGGCTGGAGCTTCGAGCGTAATGATAATTTCGGCAGTATCTTCTGGTGCCGCGGCAATTCCTGGTTCACTTATGGTATCGTCGATTACCTGGAAGCTTGCCAGGATACAATTAGCCCGGGTATCCGGAACTTTCTGGGGGACACGTATAAAGCTCAGGTCAATGCCCTGGTCTCCCTTCAGGCAGCTTCCGGCCTGTGGCATACAGTCCTGCAGGACCCCACCAGCTATGAAGAGGTATCCGGTTCGGCTGCCATTGCCGCAGGTATCCTAAAAGGCATTAAGGCCGGTATTCTGGATTCTTCCTATCAGGCTGTGGCCGATAAGGCTATTCAGTCGGTATGTCACAATATTAGCGGAGATGGAACGGTGCTGAATGTGTCGGCCGGAACCGGGATGGGAATGGATAAGGATCACTACAAGAACATTACCCTCATGCCAATGGCATACGGACAGTCCTTGGTGCTTATTGCCTTGTATGAAGCTGTGAACTACCCCCACCTATAGAGGTGGCGGCTTCTTGGAAACAACCCGGACTTGCTCAAAACGGCGTACATCCGTGAGCAGCGGTCAGATTTATTGCGCGCTTAAGCAAATGGAGGGAGCGACTCTCCTCTCCCTTCGCATCTGCTCAGCGCCCTACCCAAGCGATCCCCGCAGTCCCTGCGGTTCGGGGTCCAGTTAACGCACTCCTGTGCCTTGCAGCAGGCGAAGCCCTTCGGTTCGAATGTTCAAGCTCGCATTGACGTCACGGTCATGGTTGACACCGCAGCTGGGGCAGCTCCATTCCCGGATGTGGAGCGCCTTCTTCCCGCCTGGATGCCCACAAGCCGAGCACAGCTGGCTCGAAGGAAACCAGCGGTCCACCTGTACGACTTGTTTGCCGTACCACGCCGCTTTATAGGTCAGTTTGGATAGAAAGCTTGACCACGAGACGTCATGAAGCGACCGGGCAAGTCTGCGATTCCGAACCAACCCTTTGACATTCAGCGACTCCACACTGATCACATCGTGGTTGTTGACGAGATCCGTGCTGAGTTTGTTCAGAAAGTCATTTCGTTGGTTGGCCACTTTTTCATGCAGCTTGGCGACCAGAATTCGCTGCTTCTGGTAGTTGCGGCTCTCGCTGAGCAGATGTCCGTCCTTCTTCGCCTGCTGCGCCCGGCGCGATAGTTTGCGCTGCGCTTTCGCTAGGGTAGCGGCGGTTTGGGCGAGAACTCTCGGATTCGGTACCTTTGTTCCATCCGAGAAAATTGCAAAATGCGCAAGACCGAGATCAATCCCGATCACCGAACCCGTTTGGGGTTTGGGCGGAATGTCCGTTTCGCACAGCAGGGAGACAAAGTACTTGCCGGATGCGGTGCGGGAGATCGTCGCTGACTTGATCACCCCTTCCGGTTGTCGATGTAGTTTGATACGTACCGGCTTCATTTTGGGCAGCTTCAGATAGCGACCCGCCTGAATTGCAATCGTTCCTTTTTGATTATTCGTGGTGTAGGATTGAACGGGATTTTTGCGGGATTTCCACTTGGGGAAACCAGAGGCGGGCTGCTGGAAAAAGTGGCGGTAGGCGGTATTCAGGTGGAGTTGCGCATTAGCCAGAGCCAAACTATCGACTTCTTTAAGAAAGGGAAATTCATTTTTGTATTGCGCTGGTGTCGGGAACTTGATTTTCTCACCGGTTTCTTGATTCTTTTGGTACGATTCGATACGGTCATGGAGCATGAGATTGTAGACTTTGCGTACGCAACCGAATGTTTTGGCGAATAGTTCCGCCTGCTGTGTTGTGGGTTCCAGGCGATATTTGAATGCTTTGAGCACAATAAGGCCTCCTATGTACGTGGTGCGCCTTCGATTTGCTGTTCAAACCGAAGGCGAGTCCGCAAAATAGAACAAAGTTCCGGCTGGCCAAATCAACTATGGTCGCAATCCACGAACAAATCGGCCAAGACCATTACAGGAACGTACATTCGCTTCCATAGCATAACCGAAATCCCTTTAAAATCCAAGTCCAAACCGTTGTCATTCATCCCGCCACTTTAGAAGTGGGGGAATTCTGACAGCTTTTTGTTAAAATAAACACTGCGTAAGCACATTTTATTCATGTCTTCCTGGACATAAATAGCCTAATCCTTGAGCATTTACGCCAAAGGATTAGGCTATTTTATCTTCTTTACTCAGTTACTCGTAAACCCGCACCTCAATAATCTCCGCATACTGGCTTCCGTTAGTCGCCCCGATCACAACGCGCAGGCGATCAGTTGTTACAGCTTCGGCAAGTGTGTGCACATGCTTGCGCTTGTGATTGTCACTTCCTGCGGCGACTGCCGTCCAGTTGCCGTCCATGTAAGCTTCAATACGATAATCCTTGACGAGCGTTGGCAGGATTTCGTAAGGCGTGATGTGATGATGCAGGTTGATCAGATCCTCATTGACATCATCATTGAAGGTGATATGCACCTCACGGATGGAGGCAGGTGCGCTCCAAGAAAGCTCAAGCCATTCCGGGCGGCCGGAGTTCATTTGATCAGAGGACCATAGATGTGGGCCTCCGTAAGGACGGAGGTATCCGTCCGTTGCTTTGTCAGCGGCAAAGGCTTGGGTTGGCCCAGACAGGCGGATACACGGTGCGGTGTGGTCGAATTTCTTTTTGTCCCAGAGGACTACTGGCTGAGCGGGCTGATTCTGGAAATCCAAGGATACTACCGGTGTGTTGCTATGCCCATAGGCGAGTATCCCCGAAGTCGGCTGATCTGCCATATGCAGGGAGATTGCCGCATTAGCCTTGATGATCAGAAAAGCATTGCGCGGCGTCTCCGGCTGCCAGCGCAGGTCAAGCTTCACCCATTGCTGCGTCCCGGAGTTGACAGAAGCCGATGCGGATTGCAGGTGCGCATACGGAACATAATTCTCGGGCCGGCCGGTCTCCCATAGCTGAACGGTCAGCTCTGCTGCTTCGCTCGCATCGATCAGCAGCTCAATTCCGTCAATCAGAGGATCAACCGGAAGGGTGATGCCGATGTCAGTCGTAAGAGGGACACTGAATGCCGGATGCTCTACTGCGAACCGGCTCCGTTCGCTGGAGGCACTGACGGCTGCCTGGAGCGCCAGATCGGATTCGTCTTCATTGCGCAGGCCGAGAACGGATGCATCCTGGCGCAGCATGGTCTGCTGCAGGTCTTGCAGGTGGTTCGCATGCAATTCACGCGGCGTAATTCCCCTGGCCGCGCAGAGTGCAGCGCCGGTGCCGGCAGCTTCGCCGATGACCGCGCAGGTAGCCATAACCCGTGTCGTCCCGAACGCGACATGCGATGCGCTGATGTCGCGGCCGGCCATCAGCAGGTTGTTCACATTCACTGAATACAGTGAACGGAACGGAATGTGGTAGCTGCCGTCGGAATACATATGCTTCGAGCCTGATTCGGTAGCATACACACCCTGCGGCGGGTGCAGATCGATCGACCAGCCGCCGAAGCCAATGCGGTCTGCGAATTCACGCTGCGCAAGGATATCGTTCTGGTTCAAGATATAATCGCCTACGAAGCGGCGGTATTCCCGTTTGCCCGGAAGGGAGCCGACCCATTCCAGCGTCATATTCCCGGCATCGAATTTACCGGAATTCTTAATATAGTCCCAAATCCCGTAAATGATGGACCATAGCTCGTCGCGGATGGCCTCGTTATCATGAACGGTATCCTGTTCGCCGCCGAACTCAATCCACCAGTATGCGCAGCCATTGTCGCCGCTGCGGATGATGCGGTTCTCGGTGATTGACGTTTGTGTAATATCGATGGCCATAGCCGGAGCTATATATTTGACCGGATGACCGGCATCCTTGGTATAGAAGAGCAGGGTGCTGCCAAGAGTGATATCATCTGCAACCAGCGGTGCCCATTCTTCGCCCAATTCATCGCGCGCTTCGCGGCCCATCCGGAATTCTGCACCAGCCAGGAAGCCGACCAGCCCGTCTCCGGTGCAGTCCAGATAGACCGGGCTCTCAAAACGGATGCTCCGCTCTGATCCCATCATCCATCCGGTAACCGACCGGATCTGCCGCCCGCCGTCCGCTTCCTCATCGGCCTCGGCTTCATGCACATCCGTGTTCAGAAACAGCTGGATATTCGGTTCAGCCTGCACGGCCTCAAGCACAACCATATCCCATAAATATGGATTACCGTCCTTGTTGCGGTACTGGTTCTCTACAAACAGCTCCCCCATTATCCCCGTCTCCCGGGCATACCGGTGAATGCCGTGTGAGGTGGCGCCGCACACCCATACCCGCACCTCACTGCTGGAGTTGCCGCCAAGCACTGGACGGTTGTTGACCAATGCGACCGTCTGCCCCAGACGTGCGGCTGCAATCGCCGCACATACTCCTGCCAGACCGCCGCCTACAACGGTTACATCCGTTTTGACCGTTTCTTTCCGCATGGTTGAATCTCTCCCCTGAGTTATGATAATATATCCGTAATTTCATAATAAATCACCTGTATATCAAATAACATGCATATAATTTCCTTTGATATATACTTTATTTCATTTCGTTTACTGGTTGGAGGGAGAGCAGTGCATGCGAATTAATTGGTCAGTTCATCCAGTAGCCTATACGTATTGGGAGAAGAAGGAACAGTTCCTGCTGGAGTATGACACGTATCCTGTGTGGACGATATTTGCGGTGGAACAAGGGGAATTCGCCTACCGGTTCGGAGATCATGAGGGAGAAGCCGGATGGGGGGATATCATCGTATGTCCGCCGGGTACGGCCTTTTACCGGAGAACGGTGACAACTTTAACCTTTCATTTCATCCAGTTCGAATGGGAGGAGAAGCCGGGGCTTGAAGAAGCAGCTGCAACGCTAGGCGGAAGGTGGACGGTCAGGGATGTGGAGCGTCTGCTGTCGACTTACCGTTATATGAGGAACATCGGAAGAAGCATTCAGGAGGAGCCGGGCTTTGGACGAATGAAGCATATGCTGGAGGATTTGTGGAGACTCCTTGATATCGAGCGCAGCTTTGCGGCGGAGGAAGAGCAATCCGAAGGGGAGAGTTCCGATCAGGACATGCAGAAGGCAAGGCAATGGTTGCTTGAGCATGCCTGCACCCCTATGAAGATGCAGGAGCTGGCGGCCGCGCTTAGTATCACACCGGTGCAGTTAACACGGCGGTTCCGGGCAGCTTATCAGGCGACACCTTCAGAATTTGTGACCGGAATCAGGCTCCAAAAAGCCTGCCTGCTGCTTGAAGATTCCACACAGTCCATTGAAATCATCGCCCAGCAGTGCGGTTATGAGAATGGCTTCTACCTGAGCCGCGTGTTCAGCGCGAAGCTTGGTTTAACCCCATCCAGATACCGCAAGCTGCACCGGCTATAATAATTCACCAAACAAACGCGCCTCTCCTAATAAGGAGGGCGCGCTGCCGGTAAGTTCATATGAAGGCTGTCATCGTCACACCGCTGTGCAGCTGCGGCTGAATTCTATTGCTGCTTCGCATACCATTCAGAGAACTGCTTCTGGTATTCGGCGATGTACTTGTCGATACCGGCTGCTTTTAACCGCTCAAGTGCCTTAGGGAAAGCAGAATCATAATCACTGAAGCCGCTGCCGATCGGGGCCAGGTATTCGGTGAATACGCCGTTCAGCTTGGTTTCTTCATTCTTGACCGGGGTATTGTCGAAGTTGAAGCCCGCACCCTTGGAGATAATTGCTCCGTCATCCCATGCTTTGTAATCGGCAATGAAATCATCCGGTACGGTGTTGTCAAAGCGCATGAAGTTTTTGTTCATCAGCAGCCAATCGGGAATCAGTGAATCGGTGTTAATTTTCGTCAGACGGCCGTTAGCATCCAGCGTATAATCGGTGCCTTCAATACCATAGGCGAACAGGTCGTACAGCTCCTGGTTTTTTTGCAGCAGGTTGAAGAACATGACATAACGCTCAGGGTCCTTGGCCGCGGCAGAGACGAAGAAGGCGGTGCTGTAGGTGCCTCTGCTGATTTTTGGACGGCCGGTGCCCAGGAAATAATTGACCAGCTTGGCTTCAGGCACTGCCTGCGAGATGGTAGCTGCGCCTTCGAACGGACGTGCTGCGGTTCCTGCCCAGAACATTGCTTTGCCGGAGTTCCAGTCAGACTGCAGCTGAGGCACATTCGTTGCGGCGTATTTCGGAATGATCCCTTTCTCGTACCAGCCGTGCATCAGACCGGCATAGGTCTTGAATTCTGGTGATTCGAACCAGCTGATAATCTGATCATCCTTGGCCGACTCATCGAGGGCGATGAAATCATTTTGCCAGTACAGATTCTTGTCGGTGAAGTCATATTGCAGCATTCTGCGGGCGTCCGTGTTGGCATATCCGATCAGCTCGGGATGTTGCGCATGGACTTTATCATAGAATTGCTCAAGCTCTGCAAGGGAGGAGACCTGTGTCATTCCTGCTTCCTCCAGCAGATCCTGCCGGACAAGCACACTGTAAAATTCAGCGGAATTCGGCTTGTTGCCTACAGGTACCGCATATTGTTTCCCGTCTAGCTGGAAGGCACGGAAGGATGCCTCGTCCACTGCCGCACTCAAATCCGCTGCTGCTGCAGAGATATAGGGAGTGAGGTCGGTGTAGAGCCCTTTGGCGACAGATTTCACCATATAGTTGGCATCCGTATAGGTCGCGAAATCTTCGCCGGTCGACAGCATCAGGTCCGTTTTGCCGCCGCCGTATTCCGTCCAGGGCAGGAACTGAAATTCAACCTCGGCATTGATTTCTTTTTTGATCACATCATAGAACTCCGTCTTGGCCAGCTCCTTCATCCGGTTCGACTCGTCCCCGTACAGCACGATCTTCAGCTTGGCCGGCGCCAGAGCCGTGCCTTCAGTCCCGCTGCCCGCCGCCGTTGCCGGTGTTGTGCCTCCATTGCTGTTGTCCGTATTACCAGGGTTAGCGCTTTCATTATTGCCCTGCGAACAACCGCTTACCAGGAATACAGTTGCCAGGAGCAAACTTAACCAGCCTTTTTCTTTGTCATGATGAACACCCTCCTGAATTAGAATTAATCTGTGAGGCTTATATTGCCAAGGCGGTGCTCCCGTAAGCTTATTGTACAACATGTCGGAGCATGGGAGCACACACCTGATGCAACCAATATTAGGTCAGCGTTTCTGGCGGATCAGCCTTTCACCGACCCCACGATAATACCTTTAACGAAGAATCCCTGGAGAAAAGGATACAAAATAGCGATCGGCAAAACGGTCAGACAGGTCATCGCCATCTTCGCGGTCTCCAGCGGCGGGGCAATAATTGCGCCGCCCACCTGTGCGGCATTGCCGGAGGCCAGGAACTGAATGTTCGCCATCATGTTGTACATCAGGTATTGGATCGTATAGAGATCCTGATTGTTAACCAGCATCAGCGGCAGGTAGAAGTCATTCCAGAACTGGAGCGCGTAGAACAGCGAGATCGTCACCAGCCCGACCCGACCGAGCGGAATCATAATACTGAAGAAAATCCGCAGATGACCGGCACCGTCAATTTGCGCCGACTCGACAATCTCATGCGGGATACTGCGGAAGTAATTGGCCATCAGGAACATAAGGAACACACTCAGCACATAGGGAATGAACAGGCCGAGCAGCGTATCACCAAGATGATAGTATTTGGTGCTCAGCAGATACCAGGGCAGTGTGCCGCCGCTGAACAGCATCGTGAAGTAGGCAAAGAAGGCAAAAAAGTTCTTCAGCCGGAAATTCCGGACGGAGATGACGTAGGCATAAGCGGTAGTCACCAGTACAGCGGTCAGCGTGCCCAGTACTGTTACGACCAGCGACATGGAGTAGGCCCGCAGAATCTGCTCTGCTTTGGAGCCAAACAAGAATTGATAGGTTTCGAACGTGAACCCCCGGGGCCAGAAGGAATAGCCCTCCGCAGCAATTCTCGACTCTGTAGATAGAGAACCGGATACCGCCAGCACGAACGGCACCAGACAAATGACCGAGAATACCGCAATACAGACATAGAAGAAAATAACCAGCCCTTTGTTTTCAGTAGTTTGCATCGTATCGGTCTCCTAGAATAGTTTGCTGTCTTTGTCATACCAGCCGGCCAGCTTGTTGGCTACCAGCACCAGAATGAATCCAAAGACGGATTGATAGAGCGTAATGGCGGAAGCGAAGCCGAACTCACCGGAACGGATGGCCGTGCGGTACACATAGACATCGATAATATCGGTAGTGGGCAGCAGCAGCGGATTGAGGAACGTTACGCCCATGATCATACTCAGATCGCCCTTCAGCATGCCTCCGATTCCGAGCAGCGTCATCAGGATGATTGAAGGAATCAGCATGGGTATCGTGATTTTGGTGATAATCTGCCAGCGGGAGGCACCGTCGATCCGGGCCGCTTCATAATAGGAGGTGTCCACTCCCTGCAGCACCGCATAGTAGATGATCGCGCCGTAGCCGGCACTTTTCCAGATATTCGCGAGCACCAGGATCACTACGAACAGCCACGGGCTCGAATACCAGTCCATTTGCGACAGGCCAAGCGATTGCAGCAGCTGGTTGAGAATCCCTTTGTCATAGTCGAGCAGGGAGAACAGGATGGCTCCGATAATGATCCAGGAGATGAAGTACGGGAAGAACATGACACTCTGGGTGATTTTGATAAACCACTTGCTGCGCAGCTCATTCAATATAATGGCGATAGCCACCGAGAAAAAAGTGCCGGTCAGCATGTACAGCGCATTCAGCATAACTGTGTTGCGGGTCGCCCGCAGGGCATCCTCCATACTGGAGAAGAAAAACTCGAAGTTGGAAAAGCCCGCCCACGGGCTGCCGAAAATTCCGTCGTTAAAGTTGTAGTTCTTGAAGACGAGAATCAGTCCGCTCATCGGCAGGTACGCAAATAAAATCAGAATGATGATGCCCGGCAGGGCCAGCAGATACAGCGAGCTGTCCTTCCTCAGGGATTTGCGGAAGCGCCTGGCGCTGGCAGTCCGTGTTCCCGGAATAAGCGGCTCCATTGTGCCGGGTGTTGCCTCTTGCGTCATATACAGTCCACTCCTTTATGCTAGCGTTATCATTTCATCCCGTGATTCAGGAGAACGCTTTACAAGGCAAATCATAATCCGGCGCAGAATGTAAACGCTATCATAATAAACGGGAAAAAGTTAAAAAATCCGGAATGAGCGGGCTTAAAAAAACAGAAAAAGCAGAAGTTTTCTGAATTGGGATGGTTAAATGCCTGATAAAAGCGGGGAAATAGGGATGTGAAAGGGGGAGTGCCTTGTATGGAGATAAATACAACATCAGAGCTAAAGAGGTAAGTTCGTTCAATGCAGCAATTTAGGTATCCAGAGTTCCAACATAAAATTCAGAGATAGTTGTATTCTGTACAATTAAAACCAGCGAAAAGGTAGGCTAGCATCGTATAACTGTATTCTGTACAACTAAATCGGCCCAAACGGGAGAAACTATCAACAAGTGCCAGTTTTAATTGTACGAAATACAACTATACTGAGATTTGGCGGGGAATCAGACGATTTAGTTGTACAAAGTGCAGTTAAGTCTAATGCATACAGGTAGCTGGTTACTTTAAACCACAAACCCAAACCGCAAACCGCAAACCGCAAACCGCAAACCGCAAACCGCAAACCGCAAACCACTAACCGCAAACCGCAAACCGCAAACCACAAACCACAAACCCAAACCACAAACTGCAAACCACAAACCGCAAACCCTCACTAGGCAATTTGCCAATGTGGTTTTCATTAATTTATATCTGACGTTATAGTAGAGGCGAAGCTGTGGAGAATGAAATGGTGGATTGAAAAGTTAAGTGATAGACTTGAGGAAGAAAGCATGAGGCGGACGCGAAAATCCTGCATAAAATACAACATTTTCCTCAAAATCTCGGCTGTAAATCAAAATTGTTGTATAAAATGTAGGCGTGTTGATTTCCCAAAAAAAGGGACGAAAAAGGCCGCCATTTCGGGTAATGGTAAGTACGACCAAACCAAACCGAAATGAGGCGACCTCATGAATAAATATACCCCATTTTTAGCCGTTTTCAAACAAGTATTAACACCGGAAGAAGTCCAAATGGTGACTGGACAAACCAAGGACTACGTAGATAGTGGAACCAAAATGACCGTCGGGTTGCTACTCGATTACTTTGTCCAAGCCTGCTACCACAAATGGGACGGCTTCCGGCAAAGTGCCCGCTTAGGCCCAAACTTTGACTTGCCTGAGATTCATTACTCCACCCTTTCCGGCAAGGCCGGTGAAGTCCCTTACGAAATCTTCAAACGTATCTTTCAACTGCTCGTCAAGAAATGTAACCGACAAACCCGGCGGCATCTGAATCTTCCTAAAGATCTTCTGCTGATTGACTCGACGACGGTCACGGCGGCGAATTCCCGAATGCCTTGGGCCTCGTACAAAAAATTTAGAGGGGGCATTAAGCTGCATGTCGCTCTTTCGCAAGGTCAGCGTTTACCCGTGAACGTGGAGGAATCGATTGCGAAGCGCAATGACGCTCCGTTTGGAGAAGTTTTGGCAGATACGGACTACATTTTGGTACAGGATCGGGCGTATGGAAAAATTAGCAGATTGGATCAATATGTGCTCCAGGGCCAGTCGTTTGTGATTCGACTCAAAGACAATCTCCATTTGGTGAAGCCGAGAAACCTCCAGCGACCCGCAGAGGGAGAAACGAAAATTGTTCGTGATATGACTTGTTATATCGGTCAAGGGAAGTGCCAATCCGCTCAGCGCCACCGGGTCGTAGAATTTGAAAATGACCGGGGGAAGTCGTACGGGTCGTGACCGATTTGAGAAAAGAGTCCGCTCATGTAATCGCCGAAATCTACAAGGCACGCTGGGAAATTGAAGTCTTTTTCCGCTGGATTAAACAGCATCTGAACGTGCCATGTCTATTTGGAACCACCGAAAATGCAGTATACAGCCAATTGTTTGTGGCCCTTGCTGTCTATGTGCTTCTGAGACGCGTTTATGATGAAATCCACTCCAACGTGCCTGCCTTTGCTCAACTGACCCTTTGGGAATTTATGCAGCATTGGCGTATATTTAGTCTTCCGCTGGAGTGGCAGGTTCAACTGAGTCTACTCAGGAACAAGAGCATTTTGGGAATTATATTCATTCCATAATATGGGGAATCAACACGCCTGTATAAAATGCAGCATTTCTCCTCCTCCTGGCGGTTTAGCAGGACAATTGTTGTATTTCATACAACAATCTGCCCCAACACCCGGGTATATAGGTCGCCGAGTTGTAATATGTACAACATTTAAGTCTTTACAGACCTGTACCGTGTAAAAGGTATGAGAGTTAGTTAGGATAAGCCGACAGATTTGGGCAAAATCCACAACGTTCATAGGGAAATATTCCTTTTCCGCATAGAAAAAGATAAATAATTTCAATTGTTTTAAATTGAAGGGAGATAAAATAATGAGAGGTCGTGTGCATACAGAGTATCGGCGTTTAGGGGTTTTTGCTGTAGAGACTGAAGACCATGATTTCTCCATAATAGAGGTTCGGAGCGGGCTCCCATCCTTAGGTGACGAACTGGTTGGCGAGCTTAATTCACTTGGTGAAAAGCAGCTGTACAATGATACAACTCTAGAAAAATTGGATGTGTCTATTAAATCTATACATTTACTCCGTGATGATGTGAAGAGAGCTATTATAGATGCTGTAAGAGGGAAGTAGGAAGAAGACTCACATAACTGAAGTGTTTGTAATAGAAAATTTGATCAAGAACGCAGCTTTGGATCTGGCTAAGAATGATTTGGAGTTTGGATAAGAAGATTATGTTGCAAACGGAGAATTTCCAATAGGTGATGAATATATGAAGAGGATGACCCAATCTCAGGAAGTCCTCTGTTAGTTGGTGTTCACTTAAAGAAGACGGCCTCGGATGATATTGAAGATTTTAACTTAAATTACCCGGGAATAGTGAAGCAGTTTATAGTGTATGGTCTGGAAAATGGGTGGAGGGGATCAAACAGAATTGAGTTCAGTGATGGGTTAGAAATACTCGAGGATATGGGGTATGACGTGTTATGGCTTAAAGCTGGACCTAGTCCGCAATAATTAATGAGTACTCTTACGCAGGAGGGCACTAGGATCGTCGGACATGCAGAGGTAACACAAATTTTCAATGAACTGTTGATAAAATCAGATTGATTCGGTGAGCAATTATCATAAAGAGGTGAGGATGATTAAAAAATCGGAAATTGAATTTAAAATGCGTCTAAGGGATGGTTACCCGGGACCCATACGTTTTGCGGATTTTATAGTTGACGGACAATCCTTATATGATAGTTATGCTAAGCATTATGACTTTGTATCATGTTTAGGGTGGGGCAGTGAGGATTTTCAGCAAAAACACATTTCAAGGTTGATATTATTGAGTCAGCCAGATTTCCCCAATGGAAAGAATTCAATATATATATGCCCTGCATGTGCTGATCTGGGGTGTGGGGCAGTATATTCATTTATTGAAATGAATAAAGACATTGTAACTTGGACTTTCATTGACGGCAGAGAACAGTTAATGAATAACTCAAAAACGTTTCACTTTGATAAACAAGATTATATTAAACAAATTAATAGTACATATGGATTAGGCGGGTTTAAATTCCCTTGGGGAGAGTAGACCTTATTCACAAGGAGTAAAAAACTTAGCTCAACAACCAGCGGCAGCCCAGGACTTCATCCGTCCTTGGCTGCCGCTGGTTGCATTTTTCCCTATCCGTCCCTGTCCGTTCCCCTCCAGCCCCCGCTACTCCTGCTGCTGCAGAATATGATTCATTCGCCATTTGGACGGTGTGACGCCATAACGCTTTTTGAACTGGGTTGTAAAATAAGTGCTGCTGTTATATCCGACCCGTCCGGCAATCTCGCGGATATCGAGCGTAAGATCCGTGACCAGCAGCAGCTCTGCCTGCTCCAGCCGCAGCTGATTGACGAAATCCGGGAAGCTGCTGTCCACCTCTTCGGCAATCAGCCTGCTGAGGTAGGCAGGGCTGACCGACAGCTTCTCGGCCAGCGCATTAAGCGACAGGGCGGGGTCGTTATAATGCTCCCTAATATAAGCGGCAGCCTCAGCGGCAATGCTTCGGGTCTGTACCGCACTCATGCTGGCAATCCGGCCCACGGCTGCGCTGCAGCTGTGTTCAATCCACTCGCGCAGCTTGTCATAGCTCTGAATCTGCCACACCTGCTGATAATCATCCAGAAAGCCGGAATGGCGGTTGCCCCCGCTGCTGAGATCTGCCGTACGGTTCAGCTCAAAGGCAAGCCTTGATACAGCAACGGTAGCAGACTCTGCACGGTAGCTGCAGGCTACCGCCAGCAGTCTTTCCACAGCCTGAGGGATGTGGCTGGCCAGCTCCGGCTGTTTTACCGCCTGCAGTACCGGCTCCAGCGCACTGTCTGGTACCGGGCTGCTGTTCAGATGGACGGTATCGTCGGCGAATATGATATTCTGCTGTGCATGAAATTTAAGATATTGCATGCAGTCTGCTGCTTCAGCGTATTTGGACTTCAGCAGGCCCAGATCACTTTCCAGCCCGCTGATACCGAACGCGCAGCGGCCGCCGGACTTAAGGCACATTGCAGCGAGTTCCTCCCATTTACTGCGGTAATGGGCATAATCCCCGAAGCTTCCGCTATAGAGCTCACTCAGAATAAGGACGGCCGACCCTTGATGGGGGCGGAAGATTTGAACCTCGGCCAGCTCCGAGAATGCAGTTTGAATCCGGTGAATGACTTCCTGGACAGGTTCCGGAGCATCCCCGGTCTGTCCCGGTTCCAGCACGGCCAGTACACAGACACAATAAGCACCTTCCGTTGCGCCGATGCCCATCATCGGGAGGCCGCCGGAAGGGTCCGCCGCACCGCGCGGGGAGAGCAGCCAGCGCATCAGGGCACTGCCGTCGCTCTCCTTCTTGAGCTGTGCCAGCTTCACACCTATAGATTCCAGCTCCAGATTCACGGTATCCAGGTCACTGCCGGCCTTCAAGGCTTCTTCATTGCCGGAGATATTAGAGATACTGCCAAACAGCCTGCCGATCGGCTTATAGATCCGCCGAGAGATCAGGTTGGCGGTTACAGCAGCAGCCAGT
Organism: Paenibacillus sp. FSL R10-2736; assembly: GCF_038000245.1. Taxonomy (NCBI): domain Bacteria; kingdom Bacillati; phylum Bacillota; class Bacilli; order Caryophanales; family Paenibacillaceae; genus Paenibacillus; species Paenibacillus sp. FSL R10-2736. Next base: position 5,218,635 of record NZ_JBBOBN010000001.1, on the reverse strand, counting down.
ATCAGAGCCAGGCAGAGACCCATCATCAGGTTACGTGCATTCGCAAGCTCACGGATGCTGTCTGTATAGTACATCTCGGATACAAACCACAGCTTATCTTGCGCGGAATATACATAAGTAATCAGCTGCTTGTCTCCGTTGCCCTTATAAACGAAGGAGCCTCTCTCAGAGGTGGAGGCAGCGACCTGCTTCAGCATCTCCGGGTGTAAGGTGCTGCCGGAGAGTGTGCTGTGCATGAGAATTTCGCCATTCCGGTCAATGACGGCGTAACGTGTAGTTCCGCCTTCTTTTTGAGTGAACAGATTGTTCTGGAGCTTGGCGAGATTGACGGTCAGCGCAACTGCGCCGTAATATTCACTGTCTGCAAAGGCCCGGTCGTTATAGAAGACAGTCAGCAGGGTGACCGGCGTACCGTTGTTCTGGGTGGTCTTCCACACAAAGGGAGATTCAATAATACGGCTGCTCCGCATCCTCCGGGCCAGCTCCAGCTTGGCTTCCGGGCTGAGCGGCATGTTCTCATAGATGACAGCAGGTTCCTTCTCCCCGAAGATATAGGCGTTCTCCAGATACTGGTTAACGACCAGCGCACCGCGAATCTGGCTTAAGACACTGTAGAGCTGGTCACTCCAGTCCGTCTCTCCGCTCCGCATCAGGGCACTGATGTTCGGGTTGGCATAGAAGTCCATCGTATAGTTCTGAACAATTTCCTTATAGTTCGTGAATACGGTTTCAGTATTTAGCAGCACATTCTGGTTAGCCTTGTCGACATTATCAATCGATATGTTCCGGTACCAGTAGAAGATCACCATAGCCAGTACCAGAATGCAGCAGACAGAGATCAGGGTCAGGCTCATAAAAAAGCGGGTATACAGTTTCTTTCTCTTTCCCAAGATGATCGCCCCTTTATGTAAATCCTACTACACCTATTCTAGTGGGACAAGCTATTCATTGACAAGAAGGGAGATAGACCCAAATAGCATGAAAGTATAAAAAACGGGAAAAAGAGCATAGAAAGAGCAAGAAAGTTAAACTTATACGAACTATAATTGGTTATGCTTACATTTTGCTCGTTTGAAGGAGGATTTCTGTATTGAGAACTTTCCGCAATCCGGTGCTGCCGGGCTTTTACCCTGACCCTTCCGCTATCCGCGTAGGTGAGGACTATTATCTTGTCACGTCCAGTTTTGAATTTTTCCCCGGTGTTCCTATCTTCCACAGCAAGGACCTGGTGAACTGGCGCCAGCTTGGCCATGTGCTCGACCGTCCGTCCCAGCTTAATCTGGACCACACGATTCCGTCGATGGGCATTTGGGCCCCTACCATCCGTTATCATCAAGGTCTCTTCTATATGATTACAACCTACGTGGACAATAATAAGGATCAGCATAATTTCTATGTGACTTCCGCCGATCCGGCCGGAGACTGGTCAGATCCGGTCTGGCTGGAGGATGCACCGGGTATCGATTCCTCCCTGTTCTTCGATGAAGACGGCAAGGTATATTACACCGGCAACCGTGTTCCTCCCGAAGGCCAGGATTATCCGAAGCATATGGACATTTGGCTGCAGGAGATTGACCTGGAGCAAGGCAAGCTGATAGGTCCGAAGCTCAGCATCTGGCAAGGTGCCCTTAAGGTGGGGCATGCGCAGGAGGGACCCCATGTCTACAAAATCGGCGGCTGGTATTATGTGCTGATTGCCGAAGGCGGCACCGGCCATACCCACGCTATCACGATTGCCAGAAGCCGGAACGTGACCGGCCCTTATGAAGGCCATAAAGCGAATCCTATTCTGACCCACCGCCATCTCGGCAGAGAATATAAGGTCGTGAATGTCGGCCATGGCGAACTGGTGGAGACGCAGCATGGAGACTGGTGGATGTTCTGTCTTGCTTCCCGGACCTGCGGCGGCTATTACCGCAACCTCGGGCGTGAAACGTTCCTGACCCCGGTGAAATGGGAGAATGAATGGCCTGTAGTGAATCCGGGCAAAGGCGTGCTGGAGCTGGAAGCGGCAGCGCCTGATCTGCCGGAAACGAAGTGGCCGCAGCTGCCTGCGCGTGATGATTTCGACGCAGCCGGACTCAGCCTCATCTGGAACTTCCTGCGGACACCGCGCGGGGAATTCTGGAGCCTCACCGAACGCCCGGGACATCTGCGGCTGCGGCTCAAGCCGGAGCAGCTGACAGAGATCAGCAATCCGTCTTTCATTGGAAGACGCCAGCAGCACTTAAGCTTCAGAGCGGCAGCTGAAATGGTCTTCAAGCCGGGGGCACCAGGCGAAACCGCCGGACTTGTCCTGATCCAGAATGCGGACAACCACTTCCGCTATGAATTGAAGCTGGAGGACGGGAAGCAGGTGCTGCAGCTGATTGTGCGCAGCAGAGGGGACGAGCGGCTGCTGGCATCCTCGCCTTATCCGCAGGACAAGGTGCAGCTTAAGGCAGAGGCCAGAGGACAGGACTACAGCTTCTATTATAGAGCTGACGAATTCGGCTCATGGACGGCATTACATGAACGGGCTGACGGAAGAGTACTCAGCACGGACTTGGCCGGCGGATTCACAGGGGCGTACATTGGCATGTATGCCAGTTCTCAGGGGGCGCCAAGCACCAATTATGCCGATTTCGACTGGTTCAGCTATGAAGAAATTGAATAGACGGGAAGGAAGAAGCCTATGAACAGCCTACAGGATTCCAATCATTATCCTGTACCTGAACTGCCGCGGATTCCGGAGCGGACGTTCAGGATTACAGATTATGGCGCAGCAGGCGGAGAGCTGCTGCGCACTGCTGCCATACAGGATACGCTTGATGCCTGCGCTGCTGCAGGAGGCGGAACGGTCATCATCCCGCCGGGAATATGGCGTACGGGACCGCTGACGCTGCACAGCCGGATTAATCTGCATGCCGAGCGCGGGGCACTCGTATGTTTCGAGCCGGACTTCGCGCTGTATCCGCTGCTCTTCTCCCATTATGAGGGGAATGCCGGCTGGCGCTGTCAAGCTCAGCTGGATGGGGAAGCTCTCAGTGATGTAGCCATTACCGGCGAAGGGATATTCGATGGAAGCGGCGAGGCCTGGCGCCCGGTGAAACGCTTCAAGATGACGGAACTCCAGTGGCAGAGCCTGATTGCCTCCGGGGGAGTAGTGGATGAGGAGAATGAGATTTGGTGGCCTTCTGGAGAAGCATTGGAGGGAGAGGCCTACTACCGGCGGCTGCTGGAGGAAGGGCAGACTGAAATGGAAGCTTATCTGTCTGCCCGGGCCTATCTGCGTCCTGCACTGCTAAGCCTGCGGAACTGCCGGCGGGTACTGCTGGAGGGAGCCACCTTCCAGAATTCTCCTGCCTGGTGTCTTCATCCTATGGGCTGTGAGCAGGTTACCGTCAGGCACATTCAGGTGCGTAATCCATGGTACTCACAGAATGGGGACGGGCTGGATCTGGAGTCCTGCACACATGCCCTGGTGGAGCATTGCCGGTTTGATGTAGGGGATGATGCCATCTGCCTGAAGTCGGGCAAAGACGAGGAAGGACGCAGAGCAGGGATGCCCTGCCAGTATATTACCATCCGGCATTGTACGGTATATCACGGACATGGCGGAGTGGTGATCGGCAGTGAAATGTCGGGCGGAGTGCATGCGGTCAGAGTCAGCGATTGCCTGTTCATCGGCACGGACATCGGGCTGCGCTTCAAAAGCGCCAGGGGAAGAGGCGGCGTAGTAGAGGATATCCGGATGGAGAATATCCGGATGACAGGCATTATCCATGAGGCGGCTTCTTTCCATATGTTCTATGCGGGAGTTGAGGGCTCTGAAGGCTACGATGAGCAGTCCTTCCCCGTTACGGAGGAGACTCCGCAGTTCCGGAATATCACACTCCGGAATATCACCTGCCATGGTGCGGCAACTGCGCTGCTGGTGAACGGATTGCCCGAGATGCCGCTTGCAGAGCTGACGGTGGAGAATTTCAGCGCCGTAAGCAAGCGGGGAATGGTTCTGCGGTACGCCAGCAATCTGAAGCTGGACCGGATCCGGCTGAGGACAGAGGAAGCACAGCCCGTGAAGATGCATAAATGCAGCCATGTAGAGCTCATCCGGTCCGGAGAGCTCCTGATCACAGAGAGCTCAGGCTGATGTCCGGGAGAGGCGCGCTATTCTTCAATTATTCCTTCAGACTTGGACGACGCCCGCGACCTGGATGCCTTGCGGTATTGGAGCGGAGTCAGCCCGGTTGATCTTTTGAAAGTCTTATTGAAGTGGGACAGATGCTCGAAGCCGACAGTGGAGGCGATCTCCTGAATCTTGGCGGAGGTTCCGGCCAGCAGGCGCTGGGCTTCACGGACTCTGACATGGACAATGTATTCACGGAAATGAAACCCGGTCAGGCGGTGAAACACGCGGCTCAGGTAAGAAGGACTGATGAAGAAGTGTCCGGCAGTCTCTTCCAGCGTAAGCGCTTCGCGGTGATGGCTCCGGATGTACGTGGCGACATCGGTTACCAGATGATGCAGCGGGTGCTTCGTTCCCCCGGCCTGTGTCGTACTGTCCGAGCGCTGGAGCAGAATCATCAGCTCGGTGAATATCGCCACGATGGAGGCTTCATACAAAGGCCGCTGGATACGTGCTTCCTCCAGGATACGGCTTAGCAGCGTCTCCGCCTCATTCTGTTCGCGCAGGGTCAGCCTGAACAGACGGTAGCGGTGATTCTGAAACCACAAGGCTTCACCTTGCAGCACAAGGGGCAGCAGATCAGGATCGTAATTGATCAGAATCCGTTCGAATTCGGCCATTTCGGAGCTTGCGGTAGCATGCAGCTCCCGGCCGGGAATCAGAATCAGCTCGCCCTTGTGAACCGTAACGACCCGGTCATCCACAAAGTATACGCGCTCACCTTCTGTCAGATAGTACAGCTCGGTGAGTTCATGGCTGTGGGGGCGCGGCATCGCCGTGATGCCTTTGCGCTTCATATGCTGAATGCTGAACCGTCCTTCTTCTATATGATATTTCGGATTAGGGCTAGTCACACTGGTCATAAATCTCCTCTTCTCATCTGAACCGTTACGGTTATTATAGAATAAATAGAGGTCGCCATGAAAGGAGCCGCACATGTTAATTACAGTATCGAAGAGTCCCGGGGAAGGATACAGCAGTCTGCAGGAGGCGCTGGATTCCATTCCGCCGCAGCAGAAGCAGGCCGTAACCATCCGGATCAAGCCCGGCATTTATGAGGAAAAGATTACAATCGTCCGCGAAGCCCCGCCCATTCTGCTGCTGGGGGAGGACCCGCATTCCACCGTAATCTCCTGGAATGATAATGCCCACACTCTGGGAGCGGACGGTGAACCGCTCGGTACCTTCCGCAGCGGCACCCTGAATGTGTTCGCGGAAGGCTTCACAGCCGAGAATCTGACCATCCGGAACGCTTCCGGTCCGGGGACCGGACAGGCGGTGGCAGCTTTCGTTGATGCCGGACAGGCGGTGTTCCGGCGCGTTCGTCTGCTGGGTGACCAGGATACACTCTATACGGGGCAGGGAAAGCAATATTACAACGACTGCTACATTGAAGGCGATGTCGATTATATTTTCGGAGCCGCCACAGCTTTGTTTGAGGGCTGCCATCTGCACAATAAGCGGTCCAGAGGTTACATTACAGCCGCTTCAACACCGGAGGAAGCAACATTCGGCTATGTGTTCCTGAATTGCCGGATTACCGGCGGCGAAGGGGTCAGTGAGGTGTATCTCGGGCGTCCTTGGCGGCCTTATGCGCATGTAGCTTTCATCCGCACGGTTATGGACGGTTCGGTGACCGGCGAAGGCTGGCATAATTGGGGGCAGCCGGACAGGGAGCAGACCAGCCGTTACGAAGAATACGGCAGCAGCGGGGCCGGAGCCTGTCCGGAGAGCCGTGCTGTGTGGTCGCGCCAGTTAACAGCAGAGGAAGCTGCGGAGTACCGGGTTCTGACCGTACTGGACGGCTGGCATCCTGAAGGATATTAAGAACCAGGAGGAACCCCCGATGGAATCATTGGAACAATATATGAAGCAAATGACGGACTCCGCAGTGCAGGACGCAGCCTTCCGTGAGGATATCCCTTACGGAGAGTGGCGGGCAAAGCTAACTGCAAGCTTTACCGGGCGGCTTGGCGGATTTCCGGAGGAACGGGCAGCGCTTGCACCTGTGCGGCTTGAACGGGTAGCCTGTAACGGATATATACGTGAGCGTGTAGAGATCACTACTTATGAAGGACTTAGAATGGCTATGTATCTTCTGATTCCCGGGCAGCCGTTATCCTCCCCCTGTCCGGCTGTTCTGGCTATTCATGGGCATGGCTACGGCAGCCGTGAGATTACCGGCCTCAATCCGGACGGCTCGCAGCGGCAGGGTGACCCGGGGCTGCATAAGGATTTTGCCGTCTCGCTGGTGAAGCAGGGCTTCGTGGTCGCTGCTCCCGAGGTGCTCGGATTCGGCGACCGACGGCTGGCAGAGGATCTGGAGAGCGGTGAGCCCGGGCGTAATTCCTGCTTCCGCCTATCCTCCGCGCTGCTGATGGCGGGGCAGACGATGGCAGGCTACCGGATCTATGAAAGCATGCGGGCGCTCGATTATTTGCAGACGCGGGAAGAGGTTAACGGTGAACGATTAGGCATTATGGGTATTTCCGGCGGCGGGCTGGTCGCCGGCTTCACGGCTGCACTGGATCAGCGGATCAGCTGTGCTGTCGTCAGCGGGTATGCCAATACGTTTGCGGACAGCATCCTTACCCGAAATCATTGTCTGGATAACTACATTCCGGGCATTCTGCTCGAAGCGGAAATGCCGGATCTGCTTGGGTTAATTGCCCCGCGCGGCCTGTTCCTGGAGTCGGGAGATGCCGATCCTTTGTTTGGTCCGGCTGGCGCGAAGCAAGCCTTGGCCCGGCTGGAGGCGATCTTTAACGCAGCGGGGCATGGCGGACAGGTAGAGGCGGATTTTTTTGCCGGAGGGCATGAAATACACGGGGAACCGGCGTACGCCTGGCTGCGGAAGCAGCTTGCCGGTGCCTGAGCTCAGACTTAGGCTTGGAACATAAGCGACAGGAGGAATAATGATGTCTATCACTGAATCAACAATGTCAGGTTTGTCCCGCAGAATCGCGGATACCTTCATCAGTCAATGCAATGAACACGGGGAACACGAGTATGTCCTGGAGCGCTGGGCCTATGTGCCCGGTATGCTGCTGATGGCAGTGGCCCGCGCCGGTGTGCAGCATGGGGAGTCCGAATATCTCTCCTTCATGCAGCGGCATATGAATAGCTTCATCGGGGAGGACGGCTCGATCCGCACCTATTCGCTGGAGGAATATAACCTGGATCAGATCAACCAGGGCAAGAATCTCTTCTACCTGTACACGCAGACCGGGGAAGCGCGTTACGCTGAAGCGGCTCATCTGCTGGCGGCGCAGCTCATTGGGCAACCCCGTACTTCAGAGGGGGGATTCTGGCATAAGAAGGTGTATCCTTTCCAAATGTGGCTGGACGGACTATATATGGCTTCGCCGTTTCTTGCCGAATACGGCGCCGTATTCCAGCGTCCCGAGCTAATAGATGAAGCTGCCCATCAGCTGCTATTGATCGAGCGCCGGACCCGTGATCCGCGGACCGGCCTGCTCTATCACGGCTGGGATGAATCCAAAGAGCAGGAATGGGCGGACTCGTCCACCGGACTCTCTTCCCACTTCTGGAGCCGGGCGATGGGCTGGTACGCCATGGCCGCCGTGGACTGCCTGGAGCATTTCCCGGTCACCCATCCGCAGCGGGGAACGATCATCGGGATTTTCCAGCGGATGTGCGGTGCACTACTTGAGGTTCAGGACCAGGAGACCGGCCTGTGGTATCAGGTGCTTGATCAGGCAGGGCGCAAAGGCAATTACCTCGAGGCTACCGGCTCCTGCATGTTCGTCTATGCAATGGCCAAAGCCCTGCGGCTGCGTTACCTGGAGCCTTCCTTCAAGGAAGCGATGCTGAAAGGCTACGAGGGCATCCTCGCGCATCTGGTTACCGAAGACGAACAAGGTGTTCATCTGCATCAAATTTGCCACGGGGCAGGCCTCAGCAAGGACCGGAACGGTTCCTATGATTACTACATTTCTGAGGCGGTAGTCTCTGATGCGCCGATGGGTGTTGCGCCATTATTGCTGGCTTCCCTTGAGGTGGAGAAGTACCTTGACGGGCAATAGGCTACTGCTGTCGGAGCAGACGAATACTTGAATACCGGTGAATTGAGCGTCAACATCGTTATAATCGCAGCCGATCCGGGTCCGCTTTTTGTGATAGTATAGGATATTGGATACTTCTAACAAGGATAGCGGAGGAAATTATGGATCAGGAATTACACAGAATAGCCAAGTGGATTGGCGCTCAGGCTGCGAGGGTCATCGTGGGGATTTCGGGTCATGGGGCATCGGGAAAGACGACGTTTGCTCATCATCTGATTAGTCTTTTGGGGCAAGAGAATGTGAATGTTCTGAATACTGACCCCTACATTATCGGATCTGATCTTAGGCGGTACGCAAGGATTGACTACGAATATAACAATGAACAATATCGTGACAAAATGACCGCCTGTCACCCTGCCGCCCATAACGTGGCTGCTTTGGAGCGAGACATCCGTATGCTGCGGGACGGCTTGGACCTGTATACCATCGGCACGCATTATAGCAAGAGGAAGCTGTTATCTTCTGACAACAAGATTAATATTGTAGAAGGCATGAGCGTGGCTTTTACAGACCCCAGTCTATATGATCTCAAAGTCTACTTATATACGGATGGGGAGACCGAGCTGAGGCGAAGGGGAATCCGTGATGTGGCTGAACGGGGGACGGATATTCAGTATTTAATGAAGTCCCATGAACAGCGCAGAATTCAGTATGATTTATTCATGCATCCGTATCATGAGAAGTTCGATATTGTAATCAGGAATCAAGATTAAGCTTAGTTTCGGCGAAAAGAAAGTCATACACAGCTACGGCCCCAGCCTTCCGGTGAAATGGAGAGTTGGGGCCATTTTTTGCTTCTTGGAATGGAAAAAATAAAATCCGAAAATATTACCAATCATTGACCGGAATCATGCTATAATTTTAACGGATTAATAGGTCTTAAGTAATAGACAGGTGAAGGTAACTTATAAATTGTGCGCTTTTATAACTACATAGTCGGGGGTATTAGCTTGTTCATTCAAAAAACTGTAAGGAACAAAGTAATCGCAGGAGTACTAGCTGTATGTCTATCCATACTGCCGGCTGGCGCAGCTTTTGCGGGTAATGTATCGGATCTCAGCGGAAATTGGGCGAAGGAGCACATCAGTAAGTGGATGGATCAAGGTCTGATCTCCGGCTACCCGGATGGTGAATTTAAGCCGGATCATCCGGTCACGCGGGCTGAATTAACGGTTTTGATTAATAGGGCTTTTGGATTCACTGAGACTAAGAAAGTTAATTTCAGCGATATCTCAAGCAGTAAGTGGTATTATTCAAGTATTTTGCAGGCCAATGCCGCGGGTTACGTTCAGGGCTATGCGGATGGGACCTTTAAGCCGGACCAGAAGATTAACCGTCAAGAAATGGCTGTTATCATCAGCAAGTTGCTCAAGCTGACAGCATCGGCTGCGGCTCCTGAGTTTAAGGATATTGCCGGAAGTCCGGGTTGGAGCAAAAGTGCTATCCGGGCTGTAAGCGAGCAGGGGATCATGACAGGCTCCGGCGATGGGAATTTTCGCCCGCTTGCTTATGCAACCCGTGCGGAAACGGTAGTCATCCTGGATAGAGCTTTATCCTTGCTCGATGCAGATTCCGGGGAATATGTAATCATCTATGAATCGCCGGGTACATACGGTCCGATGTCGGGAATGTCCGAAGTAGACAGTGATGTAGTAATTAATGTGCCAGGTATCACACTCCGTAATATGAACATTACTGGAGATCTGCTGCTGGGAGAAGGCATAGCTGAAGGCGATGTGCATCTCCTTAATGTAACGGTAGGAGGCAACACCGCGATTGAAGGCGGCGGGGCGAATAGTATTCATCTTGCCGATTCGACACTGGGTTCTGTGCGTATTGACAAGAAGGATGGCAGTGTAAGACTGGTTGCTGAAGGAAAGACGCAAATCAATGATCTTCAGATCAAGTCCGCTGCAGCCGTAGAAACACTCACCGGAGCTGAAATCAGCGCCCTCACGTTATCCCGTGAAATTCCAGCGGATGCCCGTATCCTTTTGACAGGTAACTTCAAGGCTGTGAATATTCTTGCATCACGTCTTAACATTGATATCAGCGGGGGCACTGTGGAGGCAGTCAATGTTGATAAAACAGCGGGCAGTAATAAATTGAGCAATAGCAGCATTATCAAGTCTATGATAATGAACGCCGGTATACAAATTTCAGGTAAAGGCAACATCGGGAATGCAGTCGTCAACGCTTCGGGCATTACAATAGAGAATGCGCCAGGGAAAATTACCGTGGGCAGCGACGTTCCGGCAGGTGTGAAAATCAATATAGCCGGTTCTGATAAAACGGCTGCTGCGTCTTCTGCAACTCCAACAGCGGCCGTATTAGTTGGCAGTGGAGGCGGAGGCGGAGGCAGTGCGGCAGAAACGCCGGCGCCAACAGCAGCACCAACGCCTGAACCAACAGCAAAGCCAACGCCGATAGCGACAGCGGCAGCAACGCCGGTAGCAACGGCGGTTTCATCAGCTACACCAACAGCGGTGACTTCGCCGTCACCATCACCATCGGCAATACCGACAGCGGTAACTACGCCGACGCCATCACCAACACCAACAGCGGTGACCTCACCGTCACCGTCGCCATTACCATCATTCCCGGGGCCGATACCTACACCTGGGTCAACGGTGGCACCCACACCGCCCATTGTAGATCATGGGGTTGTAAAAGGGTTCATTGAGCGTGCAGACGGGAAGGCTGCCGATTCCGGTACCTTGTATTTGGAACGGGACAGCGATCATATGATTTACAGCGCTGCACTGACGAACGGGGAATTCTCTATAGATTTGCCGGATGGGCCCTACAAGATTTACTCTATGCGTTCCACAACTACACAAGAGATTATTTCACTCTACTATATGTTTTACGTTATGAATGGCAAGGCAGATAGAGAGGTGCATATTCTCATTCCTGAGCAGCAGGCAGGCACGATGCAGTATTCGGACGAGACCGTGGTGGAGAATGGAGAAATTATTGTAAAGCGCTTAGACAGCGGACCGCTTGCCTGGTATAGTGCCGAAATCCATGACGGTAAGTTTAACTTATATTTGCCGGACGGTCATTATAATGTAGAAGTCTTAATCTATGGCGAAACTAACAAACAATTAACAATCAATCATTCATTTGAGGTCATTGACGGGAAAAGCAATTTGAATATAACATTGCCACCCAAAATTGAAGGAAGCATTAGCTTCGTGGATGGTTCCCCTATGTACGATGGCTGGCTGGAAATAAGTAATATGGGTGCAGTGAATACCGGGCTTTATAAGTTTGATGTGGTTGACGGTAAGTTTAATCTTTATTTGCCTGATGGCGACTATAGCATACAGACGCTGAACACTAAGGATTCAGAAAGTATACCCTTACGTACACAGATAAAGATTGTTAATGGTGAACCTGCCGCCGGACCGATTAATATCAAAGTACCTTTAGCAATATCAGGCAAGATTTATAATGAGGACGGAACTCCATATGCTAATGGTATATTAGTGATCACAGAGGTTGGCACTGCTTCTCCGCTTCTGTATGCAGCAACGATTAAGAATGGCTTGTATAATTTCTATCTGCCTGATGGCTCATACCGGGTACTTATTTTAGCGGAAAAAATGTACTCCATCTACGATGCCAAATTCCCGTATTATAGTTTCTCGGTGCTGGATGGGAAGTCTGATCCGCCTGAGCTTGTAATTCATTTACCCGCTAATAATGTTACCGGCACTCTGAAATATGATGATGGGACCCCGCTGCCGGACGGCTATATTGAATTAGGCAGTGGTCTTGGCGGTAAGGATTATCTCAAAACAGTTGAGCTGAAAAACGGGGCTTTCGGTGCTGATTTTCCGGATGGGGAATACGATGTATTCATCTATTGGGATGCCGAGCATCTTAATAGAATCGAAATAAATTGTAAATTTAAAGTTGAAGAGGGCCTGCTTGTTGATCCTCTGGACGTTACTTTGGCTAAGGAATAATAAACGAATACAGCAGTCCATGAAAAAAACAGAGCAGCGCTTCCCGTCACAGGAGATCCGCTGCTCTGTTGCGTGTAGCATTAATTCAGTATACAAACTTCCGCTGTGCCCAATAGCTGAATACGAAGATCGAGATTTCCGTCAGAATCTTGGCTGCAACCAGCGGGATAATCAGCTTCTCATTATAGAAGTAGAGCAGCCCGTAATTGAACATCAGCACAAGGACTACGAGTGAGAAATACTTCGGCAGCGACTGGAGCCGCGATTTTTTACCGCCGGCAAATACATACTTCCGGTTTACCGAGTAGTTGAAGATTGAACTGCATAATCTTGCGGCCGCGACTGCCAGGAACAGGTTGTGGGTCAGGCTCTGGAACAGGAACAGCAGTACGAAGTCCAGCAGGCCTGAGATCAGCGAGGAGGTGCTGAACATCAGAATCGGCAGATAGATCCTGAAGGAGTCGATCAATGGCCGGAAGTGGGAGGATTTATTATCCTCCAGATAGACGGTATCGATATACTCCTCAGTAATGGTATAGCCCTCTTTGTGGGCGGTCAGCAGCATGTTCATCTCATATTCGAACCGTTCGCCGGGAATCCGACACAGCCAGTCCAGCATCTGGAACGGGAAGCCGCGCAGGCCCGTCTGGGTATCATAGATTTTGGTGCCGGTCGTGAGTGCGAAGACTGACCGTGTCACCGAGTTCCCAAAGCGGCTGCGCAGCGGAATGGTTCCGCTGAACCGGCGGCTCCCGAGCACAATCCCCGGCTTGCTCTGAAGCAGCAGCGTCTCGGCAATCCGCTTGATGTCATGGGGCAGATGCTGTCCGTCACTATCAGCGCAGATCACATTACCGTGCAGGCCGGCTTCCTGAATATGACGGAAGCCTGTTTTGAGGGCGGCACCTTTGCCGAGATTGGTCTTATGGCTCAGGAGGGTGCAGCCGAATGCCGCAGCCCGCTCGAAGATTGCGCGGTAAGCCGGGCCGCTGCCATCATCGACCAGTACGATGGGACCCAGCGGGTATTCCTTAAGCTGTATAATTAAATCCAGCAGCCGTTCATCTGGCTCATAGGCGGGTATTAGTATAGTCATCCGGGTTCACTCCTTAATATAAAGTATGTCGCTGACGCCGCGTTCCTGGTTTTTGCCCAGCGGATTATTCACTACCCGGCCCATAAAGTACATGGTGGAGGAACCGCCGCCGTCCAGATTGTAGGCTTCTGCAGCTCCGAGGCCTTCCATCACATCAGCAAGCTCGGCAAGGGTCATTCCGCGGCTATAGCCTTCCTTGCGTCCGTCAACTACAACGAACACGTAGTGGTTCGGGGCGATCATGCCAATGGCGGTCCGGGGATTCGCATCCTGAATCGAACGGTTGCCGAAATTGTTATCGATTTTGACACTGCTGAAATCACTGACGATCTTGCCGTCCTGAATCAGAATCGGTCCGAAGGACAAGGTGTTCGTAACCCCTTCAGCCAGCAGCTCAGACGAAGAGATTTCCTCCTCGTCATAGGTCTGCATCGTTCCGTCTCCGAACAGAGCCATCGCATCCCGCACCGGATCATCCCGGTACACGGTTCCATTGCGGATAATCACGCCGTCTTCACGGAAGCCGTAGTAATCGCCGTTAATGGCGAAGATTGCATTATTGGCTGAGGCAATCACCGAGGTGTCCTCCGTAATATTCGTACCGAAGCTGTTATCGGCAAAAGCGGACCGCAGGCTGGCTGCATCCTTCAGGACCACATCTGCGACAAAATAGGTGATCTGGTCTGACCCGCTTCCCGTCTGGACCTGATCAATCTTTACCTGGATATCGTCACTGCTGTAGCTCCAGTCATCCGATGTTGCATTCACGTCAGCTGTTGTTGCTGCTGCTGTTGTTGTGCCTGTGCTGCCGGTACCAGCGGTTCCGGCGGTATCGTCTGCGACGACGACCTCAACATGCTCAATCAGATAACGGTCTGCCAGACGATATACCACTGCGCCAATGCCCAGGAGGATTACGAGGATAATAATCAATAATTTTCGTTTGCCGGAACGGGTTGCAGTGTTGCCTGTATTGCTTGTGTTGCGTGACTTCATATCGAAGCACCACCTCTTCAATTAAGTTCTTAAGGCTCATGATAAGTGCCATTCCTTAAATGAATCTTAACTGGCTGTATCCGCGGGGAATGTGCAAGTAACCAAGGGTTAATTTGTTGATGATGTGTTGATCTGTTGAGCTGTATTTGGATAAATGTTGTACGTAGTGCAACCTTGATTCATGAAATCCCGGGGGTTCGCGAGGATTGTTGTACGAAATGCAAGAATTTTTCCGTTAACCCGTCCGGCTGATGGGAAATGCTGCATTTCATACAACAAATCCGGATTACGGCTGCTTTTATGAGCAAAATGTTGCATTATGGGCATGATTTTTATAAAAAAGTAATGTAGTAGAATCGCGTCCGCAGCATTGGTATACTTTAACAAAAGCTCCATCCGATCATGATTTCAGGGAGGTCACTAACCGTGAAATTAACATCCGTCTCAAAATCACTGTGCAAGCTGAGAATACCGGCTGTACTGTTCAGAAGGCTGGCCGTGGCGGCACTTCCGCTTCTGCTTCTGCTGGCCCTCGCTACAGGATGCTCGTTATTTAAGCGGGGCGGCTCATCCGCCATCAGTCACAAGATTGACCAGGAGGAGGATGTCATATCCTCTAACGGCGGCGTAATCAGCAATTTGGACAAGCTGGACAGTTTCATGGAACGGGGAAGCGGCAGCCAGCGGATAGTGCAGTATACGATTGAAGGCGATCCGATCTTTATTGAAACGCGGTATAAAGGCGGACGGCTGGAGCTGAGTTATGATACCACTGAGGATGCCTTCGGACCCCGTGAAGTGAAGACTTACAGCTGTGATGAGCTTGTACGGACGGAGGAGAAGCATCAGTTGAAGTACTCCCTGAAGGGCTGCGAGGGAGAGGCCGTGAATCAGGATTTACTCACTGTTGACTTCGATCTGGGCCGGCAGGATAAGTTTGAATTTATCCTCAAATACGGGTTTAATCACAGGAATGAGATCAATACGGTGAAGCAGTCCCTGGTAAAAGATATGCTGAACGGTACTGCCATCGAAATCAGCGATTTCTCCCTGCCGCAGGCAGACCGGCAGAGCATCTACCGGAAGCTGGTGCTGGCCAATTATCTTGGGGAGAAGGAGCTTAGTACAAGCTGCAACCTCAAGCCGTATGAGAGCTATGATCTGACGGTGCTGATCAATAGTGCCGAGCGGCATTATGCCTGGAGCGAATGTGATACCGGCAGGGATGGCAAGACCATGACGGAGGCCGCAGATTACATTATCGGGCTTGTAGAAGCCGGGGATAGTTACTTACAGCTGCCTGCTGCTACAGGCGGCGTCAAATAGGATTACAGGAGGTTCAATATGCTGCAGCGGGTGCTGCTGATTGAGGACGATGAGGCAATCAGCGAAATGGTAGGTTCATATTTGACTAAAGAGGGCTATGAGGTGGAGACAGCATTTGACGGGGAGGCGGCGGTGAAGAAGTTTGTGGGCGGTCCGTCATATGATCTGGTACTGCTGGATCTGATGCTGCCGAAGCGCAGCGGTACGGATGTGCTGCAGATGATCCGCAGCGGGAGCCTTGTGCCGGTGCTGATTATGTCAGCGAAGGACAGTGATGTAGATAAGGCGCTGGGGCTTGGCTTCGGCGCTGATGATTATATCACCAAGCCGTTCTCGATGATTGAGCTGGCAGCGCGGGTGAAGGCGGCGATCCGCCGGGCCGGGTACGCAGCGCAAGGGAGCCAGGCTGCCGCCGGCAGTCAGGCGTCTGCCGGGGAGGAGCCGCAGCCGGCATCGAAGGTGGTTACACTGCGCGGGCTAACGGTCGATCTGGATAACTTCTCGGCGCAGAAAAACGGGGAAGAAGTGAAGCTGACCGCCAAGGAATTCCATATCCTGAAGCTGTTTGTCAGCAGCCCCGGGCGGGTATTCACCAAGGCGCAGATTTACAGTCTGGTCTGGGAGGATGACTACTTCGGGGATGAGAATGTAATTAATGTACATATGCGCAGACTGCGCGAGAAGATTGAGGACGATCCTTCCCATCCGGAATATATCAAAACGCTGTGGGGCATCGGCTATAAGCTCGGAGATATGCAGCAATGACAGCCTTGTTCATTATCATCATTGCGCTGCTTCTGCTGGTCCTTGTCCTGCAAGTAATGCATTCGCGGCAGCACGCACGCCAGCTGAAATATATTCATACCAAGCTGGAGAGTATTGTGGAGCGCGGCTCGCATGAACGGCTGCTTCTGATGAGCAGCAGTCCGGAGCTGCAAATCCTGCTGACCGATCTGAACCGGCTGCTGGATGTCAATCATAAGGGAGCTGTAGAACGGGCCAGGCTGGAGAAGTCTATGCGCAGTATGCTGGCTAACATCTCCCATGACCTGAAGACCCCGCTGACGGTGGTGCTGGGGTATATTGAGACCCTGCTGCATGATAAAGACATGCCTGTGGAAGAGCAGGAACGTATTCTGCGCACCATTCATGCCAAAGCGGGGGAAGTCATTACGCTGATGAACCGTTTCTTTGATCTGGCCAAGCTGGAGTCGGGGGACCGGGATATCCCGCTGTCACGTGTGGAGCTGGGTGAGGTCTGCCGCAGGAATATTCTTGCTTTCTACGATATTCTCAGTGCCAAAGGTGCTGATGTGCAGATCGAGATACCGGATGAGCCGCTCTATATGATGGGCAACGATGATGCGCTGGACCGGGTGTTGTCCAATCTGTTGTCGAATGCTATTGCCTACGGTGATGCCGGAGGGGCGCTGGGGCTGAAGCTGTACAGCGATGCCGGTCAGGTATGTATAGAAGTGTGGGACCGGGGTAAAGGCATTGCCGAAGGCCATGAGGACAAGGTGTTCGAGCGGCTCTATACCCTGGAGGATTCGCGCAACCGCGACTACCAGGGCAGCGGCCTGGGGCTGACCATCACCAAACGGCTCACCGAGCAGATGAACGGCCGTATTTCCTTAAGCAGCAAGCCGTACGTCCGGACGGCATTTACGCTTTCTTTTCAGCGGCTGACCTTCTGAAATAATCCCGGTTCTGGCGGGGCGGTCCGCGTATCCTTACGCAGCTTAAGAATTTCGTAAGATTCAAGTAATAAAAAAGCAAACTCCGCCCTGTAGAATAAATACCAGGAAGACAAAGAAGAAGTCAAAGGGGATAACGGACATGACAACGATACTCCGGACATGGGATTTAACCAAGGTCTATGAGGAGAAGGAAATCGTACGCAGCGTGAATATGGAGATTAAGCAGGGTGAAATTTACGGGTTCCTGGGACCCAACGGCGCCGGCAAAACGACGGTGATGAAAATGATTACGAATCTGGTGAAGCCGACGGCGGGCGAGATTGAATTTTTCGGCGACAAAATGACCCACCGCTCTTATGAAATGCTGAAGCGCATGGGCAGCATCATTGAATATCCGGTCTTCTACGACAAGCTGAGTGCCCGCGAGAACCTGGCGCTTCATGGTGAATACATGGGATACTATGATGTCAAAGCGATGGAGGAAGCGCTGGAGCTGGTGAAGCTGAGTGCAGTGGACAAGAAACCGGTGAAGCAATTCTCCCTGGGGATGAAGCAGAGGCTGGGCATTGCCAGAGCGGTGATGACCAAGCCGGAGCTGCTCATTCTGGATGAACCGATCAACGGGCTGGACCCGCTCGGCATCAAGGAGCTGCGCGAGGTGTTCCGCATGCTGAGCCGGGAATACGGCATGACCCTGCTGATCTCCAGTCATATTCTGGGCGAGATCGAACAGATTGCCGACACGATCGGCGTGATTCGCGAAGGCGTGCTGGTGGAGCAATTGGCGATGGATACGATCCGTAACCAGAATACGCAGTACATTGAGCTGATTACAGGCGAGTGCACCAAGGCCGTCTATATCCTGGAGCATAAGCTGGGCTTAACCAATTACAAGGTGCTCGACCCGCGCACCATCCGGATCTATGATGACATTCCGCAGCTGGAGCTGAGCAAAGCCCTGGCAGAAGCAGAGGTGGAGCTCGAAAGTATGAGCAAGAAGCATCATTCGCTGGAAGATCATTTTGTAGAACTGATGGGAGGTGCCCGCAATGCTTAAGCTGATTCGTTTGGAGCTGCGCAAGAACAAATTCAATTTTCTCAAAAGTGTGCTGATAGCAGATTTGGCTATTCTGGGTTTCATGGTTCTTATCGCCTTTACGGAGATGGACGAGGGGGAGTTCAGCTCGTATAGCGATTTGTTTGAAGGGGTGTTCGTTTTTGTAAAAGCAACCTATATCATCTTCTCCTCTGTATTGCTCAGCAAGCTGGTAATCGACGAATATAAGAATAATACGATCACTGTGCTGTTCATGTACCCGGTTCCCCGCAAAATGCTGCTGACTGCGAAGCTGATTATCGTCTTTCTGTTCACCTTCCTCAGTATTTTCCTGTCTGATATTGTAATCAGCAGTATTCTTACAGGCGTTGATTATTTCGTGCCTGAGGCCATTCAGGGAATGCTGACACAGGATCAGATCCTTACCTACTTGACGAAGGCCGGAACGGATGCGCTCTACGCGGCAGGCATCGGGCTGATTCCGTTATACTTCGGGATGCGCCGCAAATCGGTACCGGCGACAATTGTCACCGCCGTGTTCATTGTTATGCTGATCTCGTCGGGCTTCGGGAGCTTCCGCGTGGGCAATCTGATCTGGGTTTCACTTTCTCTGGCGCTGGTCGGTGCGGGAATCGCGTATCTGTCGATCCGGAATATCGAGCATCAGGATGTTGCCTGACGGGCAAGGCTGAGCCGCTGTGATTGTATGAGATGAATGCCGTCCCTTCAGGGGCGGCATTGTTTCTGTTTAGTTGAACAAGCGCTCTAATCCGGCGTTTTTGTGGCGACCAATAGCGGTTTTTTTGTTATAATAGTAAATAATTCAGAGATTTCTACATAATCAGAGTTTCTCCGCAATCTATGGTCCTATAATATAGCAGGATTGAAGCAGCAGAGGAGGTGGGCCATGCATAAAGATTGGGCTTCTATCCTGGGCCGGGCACTTTCTGAAGAAAGTGCTTATAGAGCGTTGTTCGATCATCATCCGGATCTCATTATCGTGCTGGACAGACAGGGGCGTTATGCCGACAGCAACCGGACCTTAAGTGCAGAGGACGCAGCCAGGCTGATCGAATGCCGGATGCATCCTCCCGGCGAGGGCTATTTCGCATCTGCTCTGGCCGGTATTACATCCAGCTTCGGGTTAATGGTGGAAGCGGAAGAAGAAAGCGGAGCAAAAGCAGGGAATTCCGGTGACAATGCTGTTTCTGTAAGGTATGTACCGCTTCATACAGATGAAGGCATTGCCGGTGTATTTGCCATCGTTCATGATACCGGGAACCGGCCGCTCTCTCTGCTGCTGCAAAGCTGGGAAAGCATGAGCAGACAGGAATCTGCCAGTGCTGAACGCATTGGACTTGAGGGCGCGGACTTCCCTCCCCTGACGGACGAGGAATTGCTGACAGAGGAGGAACTGCCGGTTTCAGAGTTTATTTTTGAGATGGCGGAGGATAGACGGCTTAGTCTGATTCTCAATTCCGTCTCGGCGGGAATCTTCGGACTGGACACGCTGGGCCGGACGATCTTCATCAACCGTGAAGGGGCCGAAATGCTGGGCTATGAGCCATCAGAGCTGGCCGGACTGCCGATGATGGAAATGATTCACTATATCCGCGGGAGTGCAGCCCGGCATTCACCGCTGGAATGTCCCATCCGGCTCACCATTCAAGATGGCGTTACCCGCAGCAAGGCGGATGAAATCTTCTGGCGCAAGGACGGGACAAGCTTCTTCGTGAACTACCGGATTGCCCCGCTGCTGGATAAAGGCATGATCTGCGGTGTGGTCGTCTCCTTCAGTGATATTACGAACGAACGGGAGATTCTCCGGGCCAAGGAATCGGCTGAGCAGGCTGCACAGGCCAAGTCTGATTTCCTGGCGATGATGAGCCATGAGATCCGCACCCCGATGAACGGCATGATCGGGATGGCTGATCTGCTGCTGGAAACCAACCTGGAGGAAGAGCAGCGCAGCTATGCCGAGATTCTGCGCAGCAGCAGCTACAGTCTGCTGCAGATCCTCAATGATATTCTCGATTTCAGCAAGATGGAAGCCGGCAAAATGCCGCTGCAATCGGAGAGATTTGATCTGCGTGAGATGCTGGAGGGCATCATTGATCTGTTCACTCCCAAGGCGGAGGAGAAGAAGCTCGCCCTGCGCTGGTGGGCGGATACCAGCGTGCCGGATATTGTCACGACCGATCCCAGCCGCTTGCGGCAGATTATCGTCAATCTGGTCGGCAACGCGCTGAAATTCACCGATCAGGGCAGCGTGACTCTGTCGGTGAAGAATATTCCGCTGCCGGCCTCGCCGGAATACCTGCTGGAGTTCTCTGTCCGTGATACCGGTGTAGGTATTGCTGACAGCAAGCTGAACCTGCTGTTCCAGTCCTTCTCCCAGCTTCATCCGTTCATTAACCGTAAATATGGCGGCACCGGACTAGGCCTGGCGATCTGCAAGCAGCTGGTAGAGCTGATGGGCGGAACGATCTTCGTGGAAAGCGAAGAGAACCGGGGGTCGATCTTCCGGTTCATGCTTCCTTTTGTGAAGGAAGAGGTTGAAGCGGAAGCGGGAGTTGAACAGGTTTAACCTAACAAACAGCAAGCCTCCGGGAGGAGACTTGCTGTTTCTGTTTGCGGCCGGCTTGCTAGCCTGATGTTCCAGGATACAGCGGGTTCAGCTGGCCCTCAATATGATCCGCAATCAGCGTGTAGAATTCAGGGAATCTCGGGTCCCCTGGACTCCTGATTTCTTCAAAGGTACGGATATATAGCCCCTGAGAGGCTACTGAAGTGATAATATCGCCCACAGTCCAGCCCCGCGTCACCACTTGTGCTAATCCGGACCGTTCCTCTTCGGGAAGCAGCTTGGCAAAGGCAACCTCACCTTCCTTGAGTGTATCGTCAAAATAATTACCCGTAGGATGCTGAAGATTCCGGGTTGTCATCCATGCCCTGGCGAACGGGTGGAAATCCGTCAGCATGAGCCGGCCGTTTGCCGTTAACCGTCTGCTGACCACAGAAAAAATAGCATTTAAATCCGTAAAGTAATGCAAAATCCCAAACTCCATCAGGACAATATCGAAGGTTCCCAGAGCGTCCTCACCGGGGATCTTTAAGACGTCTGCACAGATGTAGTTCAGCTCAACACCCGCCGCTGCTGCTACTTCACTGGCATACCGCCGGTTCTCTTCGGATATATCCACGACAGTAACCTCAGCACCCAGCAAAGCCAGACAAGTCGCCTTCATCCCGTGAGAGCCGAGCAGGTTCAGCACCTTCAATCCTGCCGGGTTGCCTATGTACTTCAGCCAATGCCGCAACGGGTGCATTGGATCCTGCTTCAACCGCCCGGCAAGCTCCTCAGGTGATCCATGGTGCTGTATCCAGGCCTGATATGCTTTCGTTTCCCAAGCCGTCTTATTCGTACGTGCCATCTGCTCCTGCATGTTACGCCCCCTTGATTTAGATAAAATTGGAAATTACCGCTTTCTGATTTTACTATACTTTGTTTACTATGCAAAAAACGAATCTTTATCTACATAAGCTGCAGATAAAGATTCGTCTAAGGTAGAGCTTAATTATTCTAGTGCATATACATGAGACCCACTGTAGCAGGCCCGCAGTGGCTGCCGATCACGCAGCCGGCATGGATTACGGCAATTTCATCCACACCTGTCTGCTCGCGCAGTGCCTTCTCCAGATACCGGGCATCCTCTTCAGCAAGGGTATGGGCAACAATGAGCAGCTCCTTGTCCATGCCGGCTGCATTCGCAAGTGCGTGCTGAAGCATCTGTTCTACAGCCTTTTCCTTCTTGCCGCGGATTCTGGCAACGGGTACAATCGCCCCGTCCACCAGCCGCAGCACAGGCCGGATCTTCAGCAGGCTGCCGATAAAGTTCTGCATGCCTGAGCAGCGTCCGCCCATATATAAGTAATCCAGCGTATCGACGACAAACTCGGATTCCACCCGCTCACGGGAGGCTTCGATCATAGCTGCGATGTCGGCCGCACTGTGGCCTTTGGCTGCGGCGCGGGCGGCCTTCATGACCAGCAAGGCGATCCCGCCGCATAACGTCCGGGAATCCACAACATGTACCCGTCCTTCCGGGAACTCGCCTGCGGCCAGCAGGGCATTCTGATATGTAGAGGATAAAGAAGAAGAAAGACTGATATAGACGATATCTCCGCCAGCGCTCACGACTGGCTGAAAAGCGGCAATGAAATCAGCCGGGGAAGGGGCTGCCGTCTTGGGCAATGCACCATTTGCGGCGACACGGCGGTACACTTCTTCGGGTGTAATCTCTACACCATCCTTGAAGGTGCCGTCTTCAAAAACTACATATAACGGGACAATGCCGATATCATACGTTTCCTTCCAGCCTTGCGGCAAATCGGAAGTGCTGTCTGAAAAGATTTTTACGATAGACATGAATATCTCCTTCACCAATCTTGGATGACAGTACACTATACTAAGACCCTATAATCTGTTTATTATACCAAGCCTGCCTGGAATCTCAAAATAAAAAATGCTAGCTTGTGAGGTTGGCAGGTATGCCGCTTCTTTAGTTGCCTTCAGCCTGAGTCCCTGTATATGCAAAAAAGGCCTCACCATCCTTGCGGACAGTGAAGCCGTTTCCGGTACAGCCTGAACAATTATTTCTTCATTACAGGAATCCATATTTCGCAGACATAATCCCCGGCCGTAGTATCGCCTGGCGGATACAGCTCGAATTCGGGTCCGCCTGTATGCTCGTAGCCCGTTCCCGGGAACCATTCCTGGAAAATGCGCTGCCAGACCCCTTGAATCGCATCAGGCATAGCTCCTACAGATTTAAATACCGCCCAGGTCGCAGCCGGAACCACTGCAGTCTCATACGCCTGCGGGTCAGTGGACGCGTCTGCTTCAACACCGATCCAGTAGGACAGCATTTCCGTCTCCATATTCATATTCATACAGATGCCGAGCCATTCTTCACGTAAGCCGAACTCAACCAGCTTATCTGATGTGCCGTCTTCATTGCATTCATTCCAGAACTGCGGAATTCTGCGGAAATTCTCCCCGTCCTTGCAGGTAACCTCCATTGATTTGCCGATAACGGTAAAAGCTTCTTTATTCACGATTTTGTAATCCATTTCCTGATCTCCCTTCAATGACAGATGGAAAGAGAGGCGCGGGAAGGCTTTGAGCTGTACCCCAGGCTCGCGCGCGGCGGAGGGGGTAAGCCCATGCGCTTTGCGGAACGCTTTGGCGAATGACTCCGGGGAGTCATATCCGTATTTCAGTGCGACATCCAGCACCCGGATGTTTGAAATGGCCAGCTCTTGAGCGGCCAGAGTCAGTCTGCGTTTGCGGATATAGTCTGCTACGGTGACGCCGGTCAGCATGCTGAACATGCGCTGGAAGTGGAAAGGGGAGACATACGCCACTGCGGCAATCTCTTCGATCCGCAGCGGTCCGGTCATTCTGCTCTCCATATAATCCAGCGCATTCTTCATTCGGATCAGCCATTCCAAGTTTGCCATCTCCCTTTAAGTTCATATTATCACGAGGCCTACGGGCTGGTCCTGTTATTCTCTGCTCATCTGAGACAGGTACAGTCAACGGCCTACAGTCTATGATCCTATGATGTCATATTTCAAGGGGTTTGTCAGCTTCCGGCAAAACTAGCCTAACCGGCAGACTCTCGCTTCATACGGACGCAGCGTACTGCGGTCCATGGGCGCCGGCTCCTCCGGATAGTTCCCGATAATCGTTTCGGTTACGGCGTTCAACTCGTCAGGCAGCTCTACAGTCTGCGGTGTGTCACAGAAGTTCAGCAGCACCAGCCATTTCTCACCGTCCAGTGTCCGGGTGTACGCGTAGATATATTCATGCTCCGGCAAAAGCAGCTCATATTCACCATACACCATGATCAGATGCTGCTTGCGCAGGCTAATCAGCTGCTGATAATAGTAAAATACCGAGTCAGGATCGGCCAGCGCCTGTTCCACATTGATCTCTGTGTAGCGCGGATTGAGCTTGAGCCAAGGTGTGCCAGCGGTGAAACCGGCATTCGTTGAGGCGTCCCACTGCATTGGGGTCCGGGCGTTATCGCGGCCTTTCGTGTGAATCGCCTGGAGAACCGTCTCATGATCTCCGCCGCCTTCCGTAACCTTTTCCCGGTACATATTGAGAATCTCTATATCCTTGTAGTCCTCCAGCACAGGGAATTTCACGTTGGTCATGCCGATTTCCTCACCCTGATAGATATACGGCGTGCCTTTGAGCGTGTGCAGCAGGGTGGCCAGCATTTTGGCTGAGATCACACGGTATTTACCGTCATCCCCGAACCGGGAGACCATCCGCGGCTGATCGTGGTTGTTGAGATAGAGGCTGTTCCAGCCTTTTTCCGACAAGCCTACCTGCCATTTGTGCAAAATATCGCGCAGACCCTTCAGCGTCCACGGAATCACATTCCACTTGCCGCCCGGGCCGGAATCGACATCCATATGCTCGAACTGGAACACCATCTGCAGCTCATGCCGGTCTTCGTCAGTATAGAGAATGGCGTCTTCTACAGTTGCTCCCGGCGTCTCGCCGACGGTCATTACATTGTATTTGGAGAGAACTTCACGATTCATTTCCTGGAGATACTCATGAACCCGCGGTCCATTCATATAATACTCTCCGCCACCGGCCAGCTCACCGGGAGCCAGGCCCTCATGGTGTGCGGAAGGGAGCCCTTCTACTTTGGAGATCATGTTGATGACATCCATCCGCAGCCCGTCTACACCTTTGTCCAGCCAAAAAGCGATCATTTTATAGAGCTCTTCCCGCAGCTCCGGGTTCTCCCAGTTGAGATCCGGCTGTTTGCGTGAGAACAGATGCAGGTAGTATTCGCCCGTCGCTTCATCCTTCTCCCAGGCCGGGCCGCTGAAGATGGAGCTCCAGTTGTTCGGCAGCGCGCCATCCGGTCCGGCGGGACGCCAGATATAATAATCACGGTAGGGGTTATCCTTGGAGGCGCGGGATTCCGCGAACCAGGCATGCTCGTCCGAGGAGTGGTTAATCACGAGATCCATCATCAGCTTGATGCCGCGGGCATGCAGGCCGGCCAGCAGCTCCTCCCAGTCCCGCAGCGTACCGAATTCATCCATAATATCCTCGTAGTTGCTGATATCATAACCATTGTCATCGTTCGGTGATTTGTAGACCGGCGACAGCCAGACGACATCGACGCCCAGCTTCTGGAGATAATCCAGCCGGGAGATGATCCCCTGCAGGTCCCCGATTCCGTCTCCATTGCTGTCCTGGAAGCTGCGGGGATAGATCTGATAGACTACGGCTTCTTTCCAAAAGGCTCTATTCATTTGGGTGGGCTCCTTTGAGTGGTTTTGAAATATTTGAGCTATTCAAAAATTAAATCTGCAATTGTCTCAGCTACGGGAAGATTTGGAGTTCCGGCCGCTGTTGTCCCCAGATTTCCTGATTAAACCGCTGATCGCGGTAGAAATCCGGTGACAAAGGCGGACGCTGCCGCTCCTACACTTCCAAACTTCCTCTCCGCCTTTCTTGCTGATTCAATTTTCAAGTTCAAGATATTTAAAAAAGCCCCGAAGAAGCTTAATGCCTCCGGGGCTGCAGGAAGTTATACAGTTACCGAAGAGCCGTCAGCAGTCACACTGCTCAGTCCGTTCACCGTATACTCCTTGCCATGAATCGTGAGGGATGCCGGAACATCGGTTTCATTACTAACCGTAACCTGTACATCGGTAACTGTGACCTTCAGACGGGAGCCGCGGAACATGATTTTGAACGAATAAGAGGTCCAGTGTCCCGGGTTGGAAGGGTTCAGGGTCAGCCGGTCGCCCAGCACCCGGAGTCCTCCGAAGCCGTGTACGATTGACATCCATGTACCCGCCATGCTGGTCGTATGGCAGCCGTCTTCCGTATCATTATTGTAATTATCGAGATCCAGCCGCGAAGTGCGCAGATACATCTCATAAGCCTTCTCTTTGTAGCCCAGCTCGCAGGCCAGAATGGCATGGATACAAGGGGAGAGGGAGGACTCGTGCACGGTGATCGGCTCATAGAAGTCGAAGTTGCGCTTTTTGGTATCCAGATCATAGCGGTCTCCCAGGAAGTAGAGCCCTTGCAGCACATCCGCCTGTTTAATGAAGCAGGAGCGCAGGATGCGGTCCCAGGACCATTTCTGGTTCAGCGGCAGGTTTTCCGGCAGCACATCCTTCACCTGGATAATCTCCTTGTCGAGGAAGCCATCCTGTTGCAGGAAGATGCCGCGTTCTTCATCAGCCGGGTAGTACATTTTGGCGATAATCTCGTTCCACTGCGCCGTTTCGCTCTCCAGCAGCTCCAGCTTGTCGGCCAGCTCTGCATAACGTGTGCCTTCATTCTCTTGCAGGTACGCCAACGCTTCCAGGGTATATTCCATGGTCCAGGCGGCAATCCGGTTCGTATACCAGTTATTGTTGACATTGTTCTCGTATTCATTCGGGCCGGTTACACCGAGCATTACATATTTGTCCTTATGCGGCACATAGTGCACGCGTTCTTCCCAGAAGCGGGAGATCTCTACCAGCACCTCAAGCCCGTATTGGCCGAGATAAGCCTTGTCGCTGGTATAGTTCACATAGTTGTAAATTGCGTAAGCAATCGCGCCGTTGCGGTGAATTTCTTCAAACGTAATCTCCCACTCGTTATGGCACTCCTCACCATTCATCGTCACCATCGGGTAGAGTGCGCCTTTTTTGTAACCGAGCTTTAGGGCATTCTCTTTGGCTTTCTCCAGATGCTTGTAACGGTAGATCAGCAGATTGCGGGCAATCGAGGAGTCGGCGGTACTGAGATAGAAAGGCACACAATAAGCTTCCGTATCCCAGTAAGTGCTGCCGCCGTATTTTTCCCCGGTGAAGCCCTTCGGTCCGATATTGAGACGGTCATCTTCGCCCGTATAGGTCTGATTCAGCTGGAAAATATTAAACCGGATTGCCTGCTGCGCCGACACGTCACCCTCAATAATAATGTCGCTTTCCTTCCACTTATCGCCCCAAGCCGCAGCCTGTTCGGTCAAAAGCGCTACAAATCCGGCTTCACGCGCACTCTGCAAGGCGGTCCGTGCGGCGTCTACCAGCTGGCCCAGCCCGTAATTGCGGGAGGTGACATTGGCGGCATACTTATAAATAACCACCTGATCGCCGGACTGTACCGGAATCGTTACTTTGCTGCCTACATATTTCTCCTGCTCGATAGATTCTGCTTCTGCGGCTGTTGGTTCGCCGTTGACCAGAATGTCATAGACATAGGCTGAGGTTACGTGAAAATCAAGCTTTTTGGTCTTCAGCGTGAGATGTCCGCCCGCCAGTTCTGCTTTCTTCTCGACCTCGTTCCAGAACTTCTCGTCGTAGTTGGAATCCTTGTTCTTGATATCGCCATCCAGATAAGGAGTCACGGTAATCTCACCGGAGAAATTGAGCGGCTGGATGGAGTAGCGGATCGCGCCAATCTCATGGCGGACCATGCTGACGATGCGGATGCTCTCCACTTTCACTTCTTTGCCGTCTGCGGTCGTGGCTGTGAAGCTGCGGGAGAGTGTGCCTTCCTTCATATTAAGGACACGGCGGAATTCGCTGACTGTGCAGGCTGCCAAATCGAGCGGAGTGCCGTCAATTTCAACGTTGATGCCGATCCAGTTGGTGCTGTTGAGGACTTTGGCAAAATACTCCGGATAGCCGTTTTTCCACCAGCCGACCCGTGTCTTGTCAGGGTAGTATACACCAGCCATGTAGCTGCCTTGCAGGCTGTGCCCGCTGTATTGCTCTTCGAAGTTGGCTCTGCCGCCCATGTACCCGTTCCCGATGCTAAATACGCTTTCGGAAATTTCCTGGGTCTGCGGATCAAAGGATTCTTCGATGATGGACCATTCATCAATTTTGAGGTATTGTTTCATTGTTATTGGCTCCTTTTAGATGGGGGAATGAGGTATATAAAATGAACTATCAGTTCGATGATACAATTGCGTGCCGGCCGCTCCGCAGACAAAAGGTTGTTACGATCGCTGTTGTCCCCGGATGCTCAGATTGAAGCTTATTCGGTAAGCATCCGGGGACAAAGGCGAACGCTGACGCTTCTCCACAATCCTTTTGCCCGCTCCGCTATCACGTAACTTTAGATCTCACATATAGTTCTTTTATAAAGAGTAGGGCAGAAGACAAGGAATCATATTACGCAGCAGCTGTTAATATTCGTCAAACAGAGGCAAAAGATTCCCTTAGTGCAGCAACGCTGATCTGCTGCAACGAAGGGACCACCAGATTCGCTGCGCCCAGCGTCTCGGGCGAACCGATGCCGACGCTGCGCATGCCGGCACGGGTGGCGGCCAGGATGCCGGCTTCAGCATCCTCGAAGACTACACAGTGTTCAGGAGCGATGTTGACTGCTTCTGCTCCCAGCAGGAAGACCTCCGGATCAGGTTTGGCTGCGCTGGTGTGCGTGCCGTCAATGATCGCATCGAAGTAGGGGGTAAGGCCGGTATTGTCTAGGATGGTCATCGCATTCTTGCTGGCGGAGCCCAGGGCTACCTTGATGCCATGTTCCCGGCATTCCTTCAGGAAGTCCAGCGCGCCGGGCAGAATCTCTGAGCTGTCCATCTTGGCGATGTATTCGACATAGCGGTTGTTCTTCTGTTCGGCCAGCCGGGCCTTCTCCTCTTCTCCAAGCGTGATACCGCCGATCTCCAGCAGGATATTCAGGGAAGCGGCCCGGCTGACGCCTTTGAGCCGCTCATTATCGTGTTCGGTGAAGACGAATCCGAGCTCCTCCGCCAGCTCTCTCCAGGCAATATAGTGGTATCTGGCGGTGTCGACGAGTACACCGTCCAGATCGAACAGGCAAGCTTTGATTTCTGACATAATGAACCTCCTAAAATGTAAGTGGATATAATCTATTTTGAGAATCGCACCATATGGCGCGTCACAATAAATGGCGGAAATGCTGCATTGCTACAACATTCTCGGCGGAGCGCCTACGGCTGGCAGAATTGTTGTACTACGTACAACAATCCAAAAGAAAAGTTGGTTAAATTGCGGAAATGCTGCACCAGATACAACAATTCGTCAGCGAAACGCTCCAGTTGGGCGGTAGTGTTGCATAAAGTACAACAATTCGTCTGCAAAACGCCCTTGGTGGGAGGGAATATTGCACTACGTACAACAATCCTCGGCCGAGCTCATCCGTCTGGCAGAATTGTTGTACTATGTACAACAATTCAAAAGAAAAGTTGGTTAAATTGCGGGAATGCTGCACCAGATACAACAATTCGTCTGCAAAACGTCATTGGTGGGCGGAAATGTTGCACTGTGTACAACAATCCTCGGCCGAGCGCATCCGTCTGGCAGAATTGTTGTACTATGTACAACAATCCAAAAGAAAAGTTGGTTAAATTGCGGAAATGCTGCACCAGATACAACAATTCGTCAGCGAAACGCTTCAGTTGGGCGGAAATGTTGCACTACATACAACAATCCTCCGGCTGGCAAAATTGTTGTACTACGTACAACAATCCAAAAGAAAAGTTGGTTAAATAGCGGAAATGTTGCATAAAGTACAACAATCCGTCTGCGAAACGCTCCAGTTGGACGGAAATGTTGCACTAAGTACAACAATCCGTCTGCAAAACGCTCCAGTTGGGCGGAAATGTTGCATAAAGTACAACAATTTGTCTGCAAAACGCCCTCGGAAGGTGGAAATGTTGCACTACGTACAACAATCCATTTGCGAAACGCCCTCAGCGCTCCCTGCGTTGGCTAAAGCCTGGCCAGGGCGGAAAATCCTATCCAGATGTGGTGCTATTCTATTTAGCGCAAACGTTTGTACAAAGCTCCAAAAAATAAATGAAGCGTAATTAGCTTCATTTATCTGCTTGTGAAATCATTGCTGCTTGTGCATCACTGTTGCGTGTGAAATCACTGCTGCGTGTGAAATCATTGCTTACCCGGAGTATACATCGATGACTCCCGTACGATTAAACGGTGGGGAATGACAAAACGGTTAGTATATCCGTCATGATTATCCGGCTTCTGAATACTCTGAATCAGCACCTGTGAGGCCGTATAGCCCAGATGATAGATTCCGATATCAATGCTGCTGATTGGCGGGCTGGACAATTCCGAGAGCGGAATATTGTTAAAGCTGACAATCGCCAGATCCTCAGGGACCTTGTATTTCAGCTCATTCAGTCCGCGCAATACCCCGAAAGAGACCATATCATCCACCGCAACAAGTGCCGTCGGACGGTTCGGGAGATTCATGAAGAAGGACATCGCCCGGTATCCGCTGTCCTGCAGAAACTCGCCTTCCACAATCCATTCCGCCTTCATTTCAAGGCCTTTATTCTGCATTGCCTTACGGTAGCCTTCCAGACGGTCGCGCGAAACGATAAGATTCGGCGGGCCGCTGACGAAGCCAATGCGTTCATGACCCATGGAAATAAGGTGGTTCGTTGCATCATAAGCAGCCATGATATTATCATTGTCGACTGACAATATATCCTCATAGCGGTCGCTTCGTCCAACCAGCACGAAGGGATAGCCGCCTGATTCCAGAAAATCGATCACCGCATCATCTTTACGGGAATACAGCAGAATAACGCCGTCCACGCGGCGTCCTTTGAGCAAGCGTGAGACGGCTTCAAGCTCTTCCTTCTCATTTGCCCCGGAGCTGATCAGCACATCATAGCCGGAACGGCTGGACTGGGTGACGATCCCGCGGATTAATTCCATAAAAAACAAATTGGAGAACAGCTCTTCAGCCGGTTTCGGAAGAATGATGCAAATACTGTTGGTTGTCTTGGAAACGAGACTTTTGGCCATCATGTTCGGGGTGTAGCCCATTTCCTCCATAATCACTTTAACCTTACGGGAAGTTTCTAGGCTGATTCTGGGATGGCCTGACAACACCCGGGAGACCGTGGAGGGAGAAACTCCCGCTTTCTTGGCCACGTCCTTAATGGTAACTGTCATAGAAACCTCCTTATGGAACCGTTTGCTTTACACAGTAATATTAATCGAAGTGCTGATGATTGTAAATAGATAAACCCGGTGTGTTGCACAATACTGGCATAGAAAGTGATGAAATGAACATTTTTTCTGCGCAGGCCACAAGCTTTCCACAGGGATTCACTGGATGTTTATGAATGGAGTGGTTTCCGTGGGGGGAGGCAGTTTGGAGGCATCCCGGACATTGCACCAAAACTGTGCAAACGTTGTTAGATTGATGCAGATGATGATATATCTAATTTATTTTCAATATTCCTTTATAAAATAAGGATTTATTTAGACTTTCTCAGCTTTTTTGTTATTAACAAAAGCATGTGGATGAATATGAAGTGTGCAAATTAATGCAATTAATGACTTAATTATTGTGCAACTATAAGCAAATATTTGAGAATATTCTGGAAAATTACTAGTTGACAATAACTTTACCGGCGGATTAGTATGAAATCGAAATGAAGCAAACGTTTACAAAGTCCGGTTTTATGCAGAATATTTATGTCGCTGCCCTGAGTCAATGGATAAAGGTTTGTGCACAAATGATTGCAAACGTTTGCACAATGGGAAGGGCTAATTGAGGGCGTGATGGCGTGATGGCGTGATGGCGTGATGGCGTGATTTTGGAATTTGACAAGGAGGATCGGGGTCGGTTGGGCCTGACAAGCCATCTTTACAGCAGACATCCTGCAACCGGAGAGTGGGATTCTGCCGTTCAAGCGGTTGAAGTTCATAACATTCATGGGGGGATTGACGGAATGAAATTTGCTTTACGGATAAAAAAAGCTTTTGCAATCTTGATGGTTATCGCTCTTGTATGCTCGGGCTTTGGCATAAACCTGCCCAGAGTCAGCGCGGAAACGACAAAGGTTGTGCTGGTTGGTGACCTGCAGAGTAAGTTCACAGGGCTGGATCCTGCTGAAACGGCGGACTGGAACGAGAAATCGACCGTAACCCAAATGACTTACAGGGGGGAGGGTCTGTACACCTTCACCGGCATGCTGCCGCAGGGGACCTATCAATATAAAGTGGCCCTTAACGGTGCGTGGACGGAGAACTACGGATATGGCAGCTATACTGATCCTGACGGGACAGATGCGGGCGGCAACATTCAGATTACATTAAGTGAGGAGACAAGTGTAACCTTTTATTATAATGACATTACCAAAGCGGTTGCAGATTCCACGTATTATTCACCGGTGCCTGCGAACCGTTTACCCCGGGTGACCGGCAGTCTGCAGACTGCGCTTGGAGATGAGCAGAATGACTCCCCGGCAGATGCCCGAACGCTGCTAACCGATCCTGACTTCGACGGGGTCTATGAGCAGACGGCCTTACTTCCTGCCGGCAGTTATACCTACCAGATTTATCTTCCGGGCGCTGATCCATCGGGTGGAGTCTCCTATCCGGATACGGCGCAGGAGCTTAAGCTTCCCTCCGAATTACCTGTAACATTCAAGTATAAAACGCAGGACAACAGTGTGTCTGCCCATTTCACGGTTCCTGCTGAACCGGGAACGGCCGTGCCTGTTCCTGCCGGACATATAAGAGTGCATTACCACCGTGCTGCCGGTGATTATGCCGGTCAGGCGTTATGGACATGGGGCGATGTTGTATCGCCGTCCGTGAATTGGCCTAAGGATGCCGTTCCTTTCCCTGATGGACAAACTGATGCCTACGGCGCTTATGTCGATCTGCCTGTGAAGGATGGGGCGAAGACGATCTCGTTCCTCGTGGTAAACCGGACTACCGGGGTTAAGGAAATGGAGGACGGGGACAAGACCTTCATCATCAGTACCCCGCAGACCGATGAAGTCTGGATCACAGAAGGGTCGAATAAAGTAACCCCTTATGAACCGGTAGCTCTTCCGGCGAATACAGTGCGGATTCATTACATGCGTTCCGACAACAATCAGAGCCAATACGGCCTGTGGCTGTGGGATGATGTGGTGACGCCGTCTAATGTGTGGCCCAAAGACGCAACTCCTTTTGTACCGGAGAACAGGGATTCCTTCGGAGCCTATGCGGATATTCCGCTGAAGGAGAATGCCAAGACTATCAGTTTCATCGTTATGAAGCCTGCAAACGGAGACAAAGACGGTCCGGCGGGCAATGAGAACAAAAGCTTCGCTTTTCTCGACCGTTACAATCAGCTGTGGGTGAAGGAAAATGACCCGAATGTTTATACTTCACCTTTTGGCGAGACGCCGGTTGGGCTGTTATCTGCAGATATATTGTCCGCAAGCAAACTATGGCTCGGGTTTACGTTAACGGACGGGCTCACGGCGGATGCTTTAAAAACAGCCATATCCATAAAGGACTCGGAAGGAGCCTCTGTTCCTGTTACAGGTGTGGCGGTTACCGGCGCAACTTCGGTTGAAGTGACTACCGGTGCATTTGATCTGAAGAAAATCCCGCTGAGTGTCACGTATGCAGGTAAAACTGTATCCGCTTCCACCGGCTGGAGAATGATGGATGAGCTATACAATTACACAGGTGACGATCTCGGGGCCACGTACCATAAGGCCGGCAAGTCGGCAACGCTGAAGCTTTGGGCACCGAAAGCGAGCTCAGTGACTGCGGTGGTCTACGATAAAGCTGACGCTAATCTCACTGTAGGCCGCGCCGGGCTGACTCTGGGTGACAAAGGAGTCTGGACGGCGGAGCTGACTCCGGCTGATCTGACCGGTGCACCCGGCGCAGAGGATGTCAGAGACTTCTACTACCAGTATGAAGTGACCAATGAGGGAGTAACTAAGCAGGTGCTTGATCCCTATGCCAAATCCATGGCTGTATTCACCGTGAATACGGCGGGAGAGGCAGGTGCAGGCGGTGATACGGTGGGCAAGGCAGCCATTGTGGATTTAAGCGCTACGGATCCCGAGGGCTTCCAGGCTGCAGACATTGCCGGCTATGAGGACCGTGAAGACGCCATTATCTATGAGGCGCATATCAGGGACTTCACCTCCGATCCGGCAATCCAGTCGAGTCTCGGCGGGGAACGCTGGGGGTCTTATGCGGCTTTTGAGTCGAAGCTGGATTATATCAAATCACTGGGTGTCACCCACATTCAACTGCTTCCGGTGATGGCCTGGTATTACGGGGACGAGACCGGGATGGAAGACAGGGAGCTGGACTATTCAGCTCAAGGCAATGAGTATAACTGGGGTTATGACCCACACAGCTATTTCTCTCCGGACGGGGCGTATTCCCGCAATCCGGCAGATCCGGAAGAGCGGATTAAAGAGCTGAAAGGCTTGATCGATGCGGTACACGAAGCCGGGATGGGCGTAATTCTTGATGTTGTATACACCCATATGGCCAAAAAAGAATTCCTGAACGATATCGTGCCTAATTATTATGCCTTCCAGGACCCGGCGGGCAACTTCATCGGCGGCTTCGGCAACAATCTGGCAACCAGCCATAAGATGGCCGAGAAGCTGATGGTCGATTCCGTAAAATACTGGTTCCAGGAGTACAAAATCGACGGGATGCGGTGGGACATGATGGGCGATGCCACAGCAGATGCGGTACAGGCTGCTTATGACGCAGCGGCTGCCATTAATCCTAAGGCGCTGTTCATCGGGGAGGGCTGGATTACCTTCGGGGGCGAGGCTTCTGATCCATCCCTCAAAGGCAAGGCTGCTGATCAGAAATGGATGGATAAGACGGACAGTGTCGGCGTATTCTCCGATGAATTCCGCAATGAGCTGAAATCCGGATACGGCTCCGAAGGAGATCCGCGGTTCATTACGGGCGGAGCACGCCCCTTGACGACGATCTTGAACAATATCAAAGCGCAGCCTTCCAATATTCCGGCAGATGATCCGGGAGATATCGTGCAATACATTGAAGCGCATGATAATCTGACGCTCCATGATGTCATTGCCCTGGCCCTTCATAAGAATCCGCAGAACGCGGCGAATGAGCTGGAGATCCAGAAACGGATCAGGCTTGGGAATATGCTGCTGCTGACTTCGCAGGGTACCGCATTCCTGCAGGCGGGTCAGGAGTACGGGCGTACCAAGCAATGGATGGCTGAAGGGATTCCCGAGCAGAAATATACCGAAGTCCGCGATGCGGCAGATCAATCGGTCAGTTATTTCATCAACGATTCATACGATTCGTCGGATGCGGTCAATGCTTTCGACTGGGCCGCAGCAACGGATGAAGTGAACTTTCCGGTGCAGAATGCGACCAGAGAATATACGGCCGGGCTGATTAAGCTCAGAAAGTCTACCAACGCTTTCCGGCTGGGCGACATCAGTCTCGTGAATTCCAATGTCAAGCTTATCGAAGCGCCTGAAATGCAGAAGGATGATCTGGTGATCGGTTATACAAGCAAGGCAACGGATGGAACCGGGATCTATTATGTCTTCATGAACGGTGACAGCAAGACAAGAACACTTTCTTTGCCGGAGAATTTGAGTGATGGTACTGTGCTTGCCGACAATGACGAAGCCGGCACTGAAGCTATTTCTGCCGCGGACCAGAGCGGATTCAGCCTGACTGCGGATTCCATCACCCTCGACCCGCTCACATCTGTAATTATCCGCAAGGATGCAGCCGCAGCAGTAGTGTCTCTGCTGGAGACTGACCAGGCCAGCTATACGTTGAAGGAAGGGGCCGCGCATCAGACTGTGGTCACGGCCAAATATGCGGACGGCACTTCAAGCAAAATGACTGCCAAAGCACTGTATGTATCCGATAAACCGGAAGTAGCCACAGTGACAAGCAAAGGACTGGTGAAGGGGATTAAGGCTGGAACAGCGATCCTTACCATTACCTATGGCGGCGTGTCCGCGAATGTGACCGTAGAAGTAACCAGCCCGCCGGTGGAAACCAAACGGTATGTGCAGTTCACTTACACCCGGGAAGACAGGAATTATAAGGATTGGAGTGTATGGCTGTGGTATACCGGGGCAACAGACGGTGAGGTGAAGCTCCCCGAGCCTGCAGGAGATTCAGCAAGCACGACGGTTCTGATTGAAGTAGGCAAAGACGCAACCCAGGTAGGCTTTGTGCTCATTAAAGGCCTGGATTGGTCTGACAACAAACAGGATATAGCGGATGACCGCTATATTGTTCTGACTCCCGGTGAGGCCTTTACCAAAGTCCGTGTAACCAGCATGGTCAAAGAGCTTGAAATCACCCCGGGCATCAGCGGTCCGCTGATGCAGGATGAAGCCATAACCTTCCTGTACCGTGATGACGAGCTGTTCCGCGGCGGCGATGTGTCTGCGATAACAGACATTAAAGTGAAGGTGAACGGCAAAGAATATCCGATGGAGTATGATCCGGCCAAGGAATGGTTCAGCTACCGGCTGAGCGGTCTGGAGGAAGGCATTTATAAGTATACCTTCATCGTGACCAAGGACGGAGTGACCCGCGAGTTCACCGACCCGCACAACACGTTGGGCGGAGAATCTTCCCTGTACTATCACAAACCGGAGGTTAACATTACGGCAACGGTGAATCCGACGGCTGTAACCTCCAATGAGAATGCTGTAGTAACGGTGAAGGCTGTCTCCACAGAGGAAGTGTCCTATAAGGACGCTTATCTGGATCTTACCGCTCTGGGAGGACCAGCCAAGGTCAAATTCGATACAGAGCTTATGCAGCAGACCATAGCAGTGAAGGATAACGTGCCGGCGGGTATCAAAAGCATTCCAATCGTCCTTGTAGACCAGTATGGCAATCTGCACAGACAGTCTGCTGAAATCGAGGTGAAAGCCAGAACCTACAGCGGTTCCAAGCTTGATTTCGACTGGGATGAGGCGCGGATCTATTTCGCACTGACCGACCGCTTCAAGGACGGTGACCCTGACAACAATGAGAATGTGGACAAGGCACATCTTGAAGCCTATCATGGCGGCGATTTCAGGGGGATGATCGGCAAGCTTGATTATCTGCAGGAGCTGGGCATCAACACGCTCTGGATCACGCCGGTTGTAGACAATATTGATTTCAACCAGGGGTTAAGCTTTGGCGGCAAACAATATGCTTATCACGGGTATTGGGCCAAGGATTTCACTAAGCTTGATGAGCATCTTGGGGACATGGAGACCTTCAAGGAGCTGATCGAGAAGGCGCATGACAAGGGCATCAAGATTATGGTCGATGTAGTGCTTAATCATACAGGCTACGGTTTGAAGGAGGATGACGTCAATCCGCAGGTGGCTGCAGAGGACAAAGCGCGTTTTGCGGGAATGCTGCGTACGGACGGCGTTCAAGCCGATACGGATGTCATCAAAGGCGAGCTCAGCGGATTGCCGGACTTCAAGACGGAAGATCCTGCGGTACGCAAGCAGATCATTGCCTGGCAGACAGGCTGGCTGGATAATGCCCGGACAGAGCGGGGAGATACAATCGACTATTTCCGCGTTGATACGGTCAAACATGTGGAGAGCGCAACCTGGAAAGCATTTAAAAATGCGCTGACGGCTATAGATCCGGGCTTCAAAATGGTCGGCGAATACTTCGGCGGAACCGCCGATAATGACGGCGGCATGCTGCAGAGCGGGCAAATGGACGGTTTGCTTGATTTTAGCTTTAATGATCAGGCCAAGCTGTTCGCAGACGGCACCATTAATGCTGTGGATGCTTATCTGCAGGAGCGCGAAGCGAAGATCAGCAATACCGGGGTGATGGCACAATTCCTCAGCAGCCACGATGAGGATGGTTTCCTCTCGGACTACGTTGACAGGGACAAGGGTAAGCTCAAGATCGCTGCCGCGCTGCAGATCACGGCCAAGGGCCAGCCGGTGATTTACTATGGGGAAGAGCTGGGCCGGTCCGGTAAAAATGCCGGGGATATGGCAAGCGGCGAGTTCAGCGAGAACCGGGGCGATATGCCTTGGGATCAGCTTACTGCAGAGCAGGGACTTCATGATCATTATCAGAAGCTGCTGAACATTAGGGCGGAATATTCGCAGCTATATGCCAAAGGTATCCGCACCAGGCTTGCGGGCTCCGATGATCTGGGATATCTGGCCTTCAACAAGCAATACGGGAACGATAACGTGGTTACGGTAATCAACACGAAGAAGGAAGGTCTGAGTGCAGAAATTCCCGTGCCTTTTGCGGCCTTGTCTTCTGTAAGAGATGAGTACAGCGGCAAACTATATACGGTATCGGCTGACCGGAAGATTACGATTGATCTGCCGGGCAGAGATGACGGGGGGACGGTGATTCTGGCGGCGGAGACAGTTGTAGTACCGCCAACACCAACACCAACACCAACACCAACACCAGCGGCAGAATCCGAAACTAGTTCCGTTGTAAAGCCAACGGTAAAGCCAACACCAACGCCAGGGCCAACGGCAGTTCCGGCAGGTACACAGATTATAAGTGAGCAGGATCTTCGAAATGGCAAGGATGGCAGAGTAGAACTCAGTCTGGATCAGGGCAAGACTTCCGTGCTGCTGCCGGTCCAGGCAGCTAAGCTGCTAGGGAATAACGGGCTGGTTATTCACTCGGAGGGGCTGTCCGTTACAATCCCAAATGCTGTGCTGGCTGATATTCAGGCCATGGTTACAGGTGCGGATGCGGGCAATTCACATATCCTGCTGGAGCTGACTCCGCTTAGCGAAGCTGCAGCGCAGGATGCAGTCAAGAGATTCAGTAAGGAGAACACGGCTGCTACTGCTGTTTCCGGGGTATACGACCTTAAACTGCAGATTATCAAAAAAGACGGGACCAGCCTGCCTGTTACAACGTTCAAGCAGCCGGTTACTTTGACGCTTAAGCTTCAGGGCAACCCGGTTAAGGAATGGACAGGTGTGTTCTATCTGGGAGATAACGGTGAGCCGAAGTATATTGGGAGCGCAGCGCAAGCGGATGGTTCACTTACTGCTGCAGTTACACATTTCAGCAAGTATGCAGCACTTCAGATAAATACAGTGTTCAAGGATGTGCCTGATACCCACTGGGCTTCTGCTGCCATTAAATCACTTGCAGCCAAACAGGTGGCAACAGGAGTATCGGCTGCTGAATTTGAACCTGCAAGAAACGTGACACGTGCGGAGTTTACAGCATTGCTGATGCGTGCACTCGGACTGTCAGGGGAAGGGAGAGTGTTATTCGCTGATGTCCGGGCGGATGCCTGGTACTCCTCTTATGTAGCCGCTGCCGTCAAATCAGGCATTGTTAACGGGCGCAGCAGCACTGCCTTTGCCCCGGATGCTACAATCAGCCGTGAGGAAATGGCGGTGATGATTATCCGTGCTCTGGAGTTCAAACAGGGCAAGGTTCTGGCTTCCTCAACAGGCCCGATCTTATTCGCGGATGCCTCCAGTATCAGTGAATGGGCACATGCTTATGTGAATGCTGCCGTAGAGCTTAAACTTGTGCAAGGCAGAGACCATCATCTCTTTGCGCCGCAAGGACAGTTAACCCGTGCAGAGAGTGCGCAGGTGATTTACAAGCTGCTCGGCAAATAGCACGCGCAACGAATCAGATCAGAACATAAACAGGGTATTCCGCAAGCCATAACGGCTGCGGAATACCCTGTTTGCTTTGCCTGGAATATAACTCAATCCAATGAATGGAGCACCTGAGACGGAGGCTAGGCCATATTAGCCTGCAGTACTGCATAACCGTAAGCCGGAAGCTTGAGCGACAGCTTGCCGCGTTCCGCACGGAGCGGTTCGCCGGTGAACAGGTTCTTCCAGGAGCGTTCCTGTACGTCTGCCCGGAAGGTCTGCGCGGTCTCCTCAGTATTGATCAGCACGAGAATAAGATCATCGCCCAGGCTGCGTTCATAAGCCAGCTTGGTGCCCCCGGGTCCGGCTTCCAGGAACGTGAAGCTTCCTGTGCGCAGTGCCGGATGGCTGCTGCGGATCTCGATCAGCTTGCGGTAATAATTGAACAGGCTGCGGTCCTGCATCGCCGGATTCCACTCCATGCACTTGCGGCAGTCCGGATCGCCTTCACCATCCATGCCGATCTCATCCCCGTAATAAATGCAGGGAGTGCCCATGAAGGTGAACTGGAACAGCGCGGCCAGCTTCAGCTTATTCTTGTCCCCGTCCGCAAGCGTCAGCAAACGGGGGGTGTCGTGGCTGTCCAGCAGGTTGAAGGCAACCTCGCTGGCCTGCAGCGGGTAGCGCGACAGCTGTTTGCCGATGGAGTTGGCGAAGCCTTCCGCATCGAGTTTGCCATATACGAAGAAGTCGAGCACCGCATCCGTGAACGGGTAGTTCATCACTGCATCGAACTTGTCTCCCTCCAGCCATGGCGCGGATTCATGCCAGATCTCACCGAGAATATAAGCCTCGGGATTCGCGCGCTTCACCACCTTGCGGAAGTCGCGCCAGAATTCATGATCCACCTCGTTGGCCACATCCAGGCGCCAGCCGTCGATGCCGACCTCCCGGATCCAATACTCAGCAACTTTCAGCAAATATTCCTTAACCTCAGGATTCTCCGTATTCAGCTTCGGCATCAGCGGCTCAAAGGCAAAAGCGTCATAATTCGGAATGTTATCCACTACCTGAAGCGGGAACTCACGGACATGGAACCAGTCTTTATATGCGGAGGCTTCCCCTTTCTCCAGCACATCCACGAACGGGGCGAAGGTACGTCCGGCATGATTGAATACAGCGTCAAGCAGCACACGGATACCGCGTTCATGGCAGGCGTCGACCAGCCTTTTCAGCGTCTTCACATCCCCGAAATGCGGATCAACCTGCATGTAGTCTTCCGTATCATATTTATGGTTGGTGGTGGCTGTGAAGACCGGAGTGAAATAGATGCCCGTGATACCCAGCTCAGTAAGATGATCCAGATGGTCGATAACCCCCTGCAGATCACCGCCGAAGAAGTTGTCAGGCTTAGGTGTGCCGCCCCATGGCTGTACATTGTCCGGATTCAGACTGGAATCGCCGTTCGCGAAGCGTTCAGGGAAGATCTGATAGAAGACAGCATCCTTCACCCACGCCGGAGGAATGAAGACGTCACCGCGGTTGATATAAGGGAATTCAAACAGACGGTTTGGATTGGCGGGACGTTCGGTTTGGAAATCGCTTTCGGTCATCCAGATGCGCTCATGGCCCTTTTGCAGCAGGAAGCCGTACTTCAACCGGCGGTAAAGGGGGACGGACTCGCACTCCCAGTAATCGAACATCGCATCCGAAGTGAAAAGAGTCATAGGAATCAACTCCTTGGTGTTGTCCCAGGCGTACTTGTCTCCGGCCCAGGCGAATACCTCGGTTAAATCCCCTTTCTTGGCACGCAGACGCAGGTGGATCGTTTCATGATCGTAGGCATAAGACCAATTGAGGCGCGGACGATGATACACA
Source organism: Paenibacillus sp. FSL R10-2736 (assembly GCF_038000245.1). Lineage (NCBI taxonomy): Bacteria > Bacillati > Bacillota > Bacilli > Caryophanales > Paenibacillaceae > Paenibacillus > Paenibacillus sp. FSL R10-2736. Next base: position 5,176,888 of record NZ_JBBOBN010000001.1, on the reverse strand, counting down.
GCTTCTAACAACATACTAATTCCTCCTAAGGTTTAGTGAACCAAACACCCCTGAATGACACCGGGCAAACCAGCGCTGGCTCCGGAAGCAAGCATTTTACAAACACAGTCCTATATCTGGCAAGTGCATGATTAGCACAGCAGCTGTGCCACAATCGCACTAATCATTCAGATTCTGCGCATACCAAACAGGCACAACCGGCGCCGGGCAGCTTGTCCGAGGTTGTACCCAATTGAAGTAACATTGCCTTTGAATTATGTGAAGAACAGGGGCGTTCTTAATGTTTTGGATTATAGCATGGAATAAATTGAGGTTCAATATGTTTGTACAAACATTTGCACAAATACCGACAGGCAGGAAACCGATTTCCAAAGCCTGAAAAATGAGATTATATGGAAATTAAATTACATAATTCGCTAAAATACAGCAAAAAATGCGGATTATAAATTTTATCAATAAGATATATAGAGATATTTGAAGAAATCCTGTGAAATTAGAAGGAAATAACAAATAATGTACAGGAAATCATTGAATTTGCTTAAATACACTCTGTGCAAACGTTTTAACAATCTTGCCTGCTGATGTATTATGAATTCAGGAATGAAGCGCTTTCTAAAACTTGGCGGAGCACATAAGGAAGGGTCAATCTGCAAAACCTGAATTTTTTTTGAGTCTTCTGAAATCGTTTGCGCAAAGTCGGAGGCATCATGTTCAAATCAAGTGATATACAAATCGGGAGGGGTTAAAAGCAATGAATTTGAAAAAACTCATGGTTCTCACCGCATCGTTCTCTATGGCAATGTCGATTACGGCGTGCGGCTCAAACAACAATAACGGGGGAAATGCAGCAGCAACCAATGCTCCTGCGAATAACGCAGCAGCAACAGACAACGCTGGCACGAACGGCGGGAATGCTCCGGCAACAGATGAGATTGTGCCTGAAGACGGCGCATCTCTGGTGATCTGGGAGAGTAAAGAAGAAAGAGCGTTTGCTGAAGAGATCGCCAAGCAGTTCACCGCACAGTACAACGTTCCCATCAAAATTGAAGAGGTAGCACCGCCCGATCAGGTCGGCAAGCTGACACAAGATGGCCCGTCAGGTCTGGCTGCAGACGTTGTCCTCATTCCTCACGATAATCTGGGTAAGGCTGCAAGCGCGAGCCTGCTGCTTCCAAACGATATTTTCGGTGAGCAGACCAAAGCTGAGAACACAGAAGCATCCATCGTAGGTTCGTCCTATGAGGGTGAACTGTACGGTTATCCGAGAGCGGCAGAAACCTATGCGCTGTTCTACAACAAATCCCTGGTCAAGGAAGCACCTAAATCCTTCGATGATGTAATTGCCTTCAGCAAAACGTTCACTGATAAAGCCAAGAACAGATACGGAATTATGTGGGAAGTCGGCAACATGTACTTCAACTATCCGTTCATCGCTACAACCGGCGGTTACCTGTTCGGCAAAGACGGCACGGACAAAGACGATATCGGTCTGAACAATGAAGGCGCAATCAAAGGTCTGAGTGAATTTGTAAAGCTGAAAGAAATATTGCCGATTAAGAGCGGCGACATTAACCCGGACATCAAGCGCAGCTTGTTCAACACTGGCGATGTGGCCATGGATATTACTGGACCTTGGGAGCTTGCCGGTTATAAAGAAGCTCTGGGCGACAACCTCGGAATTGCTCCGATTCCTACTATTGACGGCAAAACAGCGATTACGTTCTCCGGAATCAAAATTTTCGCAGTCAACGCCTACACACAGTATCCGAATGCTGCTAAATTGTATGCACGCTTTGCTTCCGGCAAAGATGCGCAGCTGACGCTCAACAAACTGATCGGTTCCGTGCCTACGAATAACGAAGCACTGCAGGATGCACAAATCACTAGCGATCCGTATGTATCCGCTTTTGCTGAACAAGCCAAGAACTCCCAGCCGATGCCTTCGATTCCTGAAATGGGTAACGTATGGAGCCCCGTAAATGCAGCGCTCCCGGCAATCTGGGATAACAACACTGATCCTAAGGCAGCTATGGACAAAGCAGTAGAACAAATCAAGGATTTGAATAACGGGGCATCTGCCCAGTAAAATCAGCTCTCCGGCAGTGTAATCATCAGCTGCCCTTGAGGCAACAAACAACCATCAGCACACAGTGGAATCAAATCGCCCGCCGCATAGCTCGCGGCGGGCAGTTTCCTGAATTCCGCGCGGAGAGGAGAACGGAAGGGAAATGCAGCGATACAAAGCTAGAGCCGCAGTACTGTCGGCCATTTTTATGGGATTGGGACAAATATATAACCGCCAATTCATCAAAGGGCTTATTTTCATAGCTGTAGAAGCAGCCGCACTATTCTATTTCATTACCAATTTGGGCAGGGCCTTCTGGGGCATCACCACACTCGGGGAATCTCCAAGCCGCCTTGAGAAGGTTAAGGGCATCGCCAAAATGGTTCCCGGTGACCATTCCATCGTTATTCTGATTGAAAGCCTGATTACCCTGCTGTTCTTTGTGTTATTCCTGATTGTCTGGTACATGAATATTAGGGATGCCCATAAAATCGGAGCAGAACGCGAAACCGGTCGTCCATCGAATACATTCAAGCAATCCGTACGCTATATTCTGGATTACAAATTTGCCCAGAGCTTTTTGCTGCTTCCGGGTATCGGTATTTTGTTCTTCACCATCATGCCGATTGTTTTTATGATCATGCTGGCCTTCACCAACTATGCCGCACCGGACCACATTCCGCCGGCCAGACTGGTAGACTGGGTAGGCTTTGAAACCTTCCGCAATCTGCTGGTGCTGAAATCCTGGAGCCATACCTTCTATGGAGTACTTACCTGGACTATTATCTGGGCGGTTCTATCGACTATAACTACTTATTTCGGCGGGATGCTCGTTGCCCTGCTGATCAACCAAAAAGGGGTCCGCTTCAAAGGCATGTGGAGAATGATTCTGATCATCCCCTATGCCGTGCCGCAGATGATCTCCCTCCTGCTGATGCGCAACCTGTTCAACGGACAGTTTGGTCCGATCAACCAGTATCTCGGCTACTTCGGACTTGGCGGACTGCCATGGCTGACAGATCCGTTCTGGGCAAAGGTCACGGTCATTATTGTCAACATGTGGGTTGGTATTCCGGTATCCATGCTGCTGATTATGGGTGTGCTGACTACGATACCGCGGGATATGTACGAAGCAGCCGAAGTGGACGGGGCTACGAATTATCAGAAGTTCCGGATTGTTACGCTGCCTATGATTCTCTTCTCTACCGCGCCTACACTGATTATGCAGTTTGCCGGCAATATCAATAACTTCAATGCGATCTACCTGCTGACCGCAGGCAACCCGGTCAACGGCAACTATCAGTACGCCGGGTCAACCGACCTGCTCGTAACGTGGCTGTATAAGCTGACGCTGGATCAGAACAAGAATAATATGGCTTCCGCGATAGGGATCATTCTCTTCATCATTGTTGCCGGGTTCTCCCTGTACAATTACCGCCGGACCAAGTCATTCCAAGAGGAGGATATGATTCAATGATCACCTCACGCAAGCTTGCGAGCTTTATTCGTTTGGGCCTCAGCTACATCATTCTGGTTATCCTGGCGATTGCTGCGATCTATCCGGCACTCTGGATTCTTCTGGCATCCTTCCGTCCGGGCAAATCCCTGTACAGCAAAACGCTGATTCCCGACCATTTTACACTGGCTCATTACAAAGAGTTGTTCACTTCACCGGTCTATATGTTCGGAACCTGGTACGCAAATACGCTCAAGATTGCCGTGTTCTCCATGCTGATCGGCGTGGTGCTGACGCTTTTGACCAGTTACGCCTTATCCCGGTTCCGGTTCAAAAGCCGCAAGACGACCATGTCAACCCTGCTGATCCTCGGGATGTTCCCGGGCTTCATGAGTATGATTGCAATCTATCTGCTGCTGAAGGAGTTCAATCTGCTGGATACCCATCTGGCATTGATTATCGTGTACGCTGCCGGAGCACCGCTCGGAGGGACCTTGATTGCCAAAGGCTTCCTGGATACGATTCCGCGTTCGCTGGATGAAGCCGCGCGGATTGACGGGGCGAGCAACTTCGGGATTTTCACACGGATTATCCTGCCGCTGTCCCGCCCGATGATCACTTATATGGCACTGACCCAGTTTGTCGGGCCATGGGTGGACTTCATCTTCGCCAAGCTGATTCTGCGGACCAAGGAGAACTGGACCGTCGCGGTCGGAATGTGGGATATGGTCAATACGATGCAGAATTCCAACTTCACGCTGTTCGCAGCGGGTGCAGTATTGATCTCTGTACCGATTATGATTCTGTTCGGCTTCCTGCAGCGCCTGCTTGTTGATGGTCTGACCGCAGGGGCGAGCAAGGGGTAAGCCCTTAAGGAATAAGGATAATAAGAAATGCTGATGTCATTATGAATAACAGGTGCGGCCTTTATGCAGTCAACGAAGGGCTGCACCTGTATTTTTTTATGCGAAAAATAAGGGGAGAGCGTAATGAAACGGCAGCGGAAATTAAACTTCAGATCGGTTGGCGTCAAATTATTTGTGATTCTGTTCTGTACAATTGTGCTATTGTCCTCTGTGCTGGGCTTAACCTCCTATTATGCTGCTAAAAGAATCATTACCAATGAGGTAGCAGCGGCATCCTCACAGTCTATTGTGCAGGCGGCGGACAAGCTGGACTTCCTGTTTGCTGAATATGAAGCGCTTTCAAGACAATTCGCCGTAGACTCTGCACTAAAATCAGATATGGAAACCATCCATAATCCCGGTGCCGGAACGGTAGCCAAGGTGGCAGCTGAAGACCGGATCCGCCGTAAGCTGGATTCCGTCCGGGGCTCCGATGATCGCCTGCTGGGCGTCCGGCTGGTCGCAAGAAGCATGGTGGATGCTGAATCCTACAAATCAACAGGTATCAGCGGCGTGCGCAGTGATGAAGGCGTTCTTGCCCGCATGAAGGAGATCGATAACGGCAAAGGCAATCCCGTCTGGTTCCCCGTACGGGCCAATGGCTTCTTCGACGCTTACAGTGAGTCCTCCATGACAATGGGCCGTCTGCTGCGGAATATCCAGAACCCGGCAGCGGAGTATTATATGCTGATTGAGGTGAAGGGCAAAGCTCTGACCGATGTATTATCCAATCTGCATATCGGACTTGCCGGGGAGATTCGCATCCTTGACAGGGCCGGCAATATTGTGTACGGGGCGGATAACGGGCTGCTCGGACAGCCTTCTTACATACAGGCAGCGGATACCGGGGTTGAAGGGCAGAAGCAATCCTTCACTGCGGCTGATGAGCAGGGCAGCTCACAGCTTGTGGTCTATCAGCCGCTGGTGACAGCTGACTGGACACTGCTGGGTTATGCGCCGGTGAGTGATTTCACTAAATCGGCAGACCGGCTGCTCTATATTACACTGCTGGTTGTGCTGGCTGCGGCTGTGATTGCGCTGGTGATTGGTTATGTGCTGGTGCGGCTGATCGGCCGCCCGCTCGGCAAGCTGGCCCGGCTGATGGAGGAAGGTGAACAGGGGAATCTGCAGGTGCGGACGAACTTCAAGGGCCAGGATGAGATCGGGCGGCTGGGACACAGCTTCAACCGGATGATGGAGCAGATCTCCCGGCTGGCCGGCCAGAGCAGCAGTTCGGCGGCGGCGGTGCTGGCCACGTCCGAGCAATTGGTGCTTGCTTCGGGTGCGACCCGCACTCATGCCAGGGAAGTGGCTGCCGCAACCGGCGAGATCGCCGGCGGGGCAGCCAGCCTGGCGGCAGAAGCGGAGAGCAGCAACCGCAAGGTGGAGCTGATGGGAGACAAGACGGACGAAGTGGCGGGGACGAATGCAGTCATGGCTGATTCCGCAGGAAAGGTCATGACGGTAAGCGGCCAGGGAGCGGAGCTGATGAAGAAGCTGGTGGATCAAAGTGAATCTGCCCTGAAGATGATGAATCTGATTCAGGAGAACTCGGCCATGCTGCGTGACAGCACGGTGCTGATCCGCAGCATTCTCTCCCCGATGATTGCCATGAACAAGCAGACGAATATTCTGGCGCTTAATGCTTCGATTGAAGCTGTACGTGCGGGTGCTGCGGGGAGGGGCTTTAATGTTATTGCCGATGAGATCAGGGGACTCGCTAACCAATCCAGCCAGTCAATTGCGTCTGTCTCCAGAATTACGGAGGAGATCAGCAGCCATATCGAGAACACGGTTAAGGTAGTGAGTGAAGCAGCACCGCTGTTCAGCGGGCAGATAACCTCAGTCCGGGAATCTTCGCTTATCTTTGAAAGTGTGCGGGCGGAGATGGAAGTGTTCAGCGGTTATCTAAGCCAGTCTTCGGCGGCGGTTAAGGAGCTGACCGGTTACCGTCAGCAGCTGGGGCAATCCATGGCGAGCGTAATCTCGGTCGTGCAGCAGACCAGTGCCTCAACGGAGGAGGTGGCTTCGATGTCTTCACAGCAGTTCATAGTGAGCGAGGAGCTGGTGGCTCTGTCCGGCAAGCTGGAGGTGTTAGCGGAGAAGCTGAAGCAGTCGATGGTTTCTTTTCAGGGATGAGCCGGTGTGTAGTTGATAAAGTGAAGTGCTATTGCCAGAACTTACACTTGTCGTTATAGTTGTCTGTAAAAAACCGAAGGTGATGTCATGGATAAGCACTTATTTCTGAATGGCGGGGGCCCGCCGTTTACGCAGGATCTGGCAAGGAAGTATAAAGATATAGCAGGTGAAGGCGCAGGTCCCGTTGTTGTATTATTCGTGGAGCGTGGGGAGAGCTGGGAAGATTACGCGCCGGTCTATACGCGTCCGCTGGCTGATGCAGGGTTAACAGAGTTCCGTTATCTGCCGCTGCCCGCTACACCTGCGGATGTTGTTGTTCAGAGCATAGAGACCTGCTCGGGCATTATCATCGGAGGCGGGGATACGGACCTGTATGCCGATTATATTGTAGATACCGCGATCGGCGGCGCTATTAAACGGAGGTATGAGTCTGGCGTTCCGGTTGCGGGGTTCTCGGCGGGAGCTTTAATCAGCCCTGAACTATGTATTATTTCCGCTAAGGATAATGAGAGCAGGTTGTTTGATCACCGCAAGGGCTTGAATCTGATCCCTGAGCTGCTGCTGTCCGTACATTTTACCCAGTGGGATGACGAAGATCATTTAAGAACCGCCGTCCGTACGTTCGGTGAGCTTCCGAATTACGGGATTGATGAAGAAACAGGGATCTACCTGTTGAACGGAGCGCTGGAAATGGCGGAGGGCGGCGGAGTGTATAGCGTGGTGAATGATATTTTGACTAAAATTCATTGATGATCGAAAGCAAGGGTAGGGATAGACACTTAATATGATCATTGAAAACAAGAGTAGAGCGCTTCGTGCCTTTGCTCTTGTTTTTTCTGCGTTCTTCTTTCTGCTGCAATAGTAAATAAGCGAAAATCCTGCACGAAATACAACATTCCCCTCATCAGATTAGCTTGAATGGAAAAATATTGTATTAAATACAGCATTTCATCTAATCCAATCGAATTAATGAACCAATTCTTGTATTTCATACAACAATACTCCGGACAACCCCAGGTTATATGAACTAAAGTTGTAATACTTACAACATTAACGCGAATAGAGAGTACTGAAAAAAATTTGATTATCTGCGAGGCGGGAGCTCTGAATCTATGTGATCCTCACCTGAAATTCTAATTTACATACAAGAAATGATTAACTTATAAAGCTATTTATTCCAGTATTGGACTTCGGCCAGCTTCTTGTCCTGGCGGAGCTCAAGGGATACACTTGTGCTATGAATACTGGCGAAGGAGGCATGCGGGATGCCGGAGTTGAACGGAAGTCTTTTTCAGCAGGCCTTGCTTGACGGGGATTACAGCCCGCGATTCCTGGCCTACTATTACAAGCAGTGGAGCAACTACACGATGGCCTACCATCAGCATAATTCCACCGAAATTATGTATCTCATCTCAGGCAGCTGTGTGGTCGAGGTGCGGGATGAATCGGGAGGCCATACCCCCTTCCGGCTGAAGCGGGGAGAAATGATTCTCCTGGATGCGGGCGTTCCGCACAGGCTGATCGTCGAAGACGGGTCCTCCTGCCGGATGCTGAATGTGGAGTTCGCATTCACAGAGTACGTCGGTGTAGCCCCCTCGGTAGGCAGGCTGGCCCGGGAGGAGGAGACGCTGGCGGATTTGCTGCAGAGTCCCTTCGATAGTCTGGTGCTGTCAGACCAGGAAGAGGTGTTTCATGTACTAAAGGCATTGGTGCTGGAGCTGGATCAGCAGGGCAAGAGCGGAAACAGTATGGTTCAGCTGCTGTTCTCGGAATTGCTGCTGCGTCTGTCCAGACTGCGGAGGGAATCGCTGCCGGCCAGCCAGCAGCCCTCACAGCTCTATGTACGGCGCGTGGTAGAGTTCCTGCACCAGAACTATGACCGGAGTATTCAAGTCAAGGAAGTTGCGCTCACTGTGAATGTCCACCCGGGTTATCTGCAGCGGATCTTCAGGACACATACCGGCCAGACCTTAACCGATTACTTGAACAGGCTGCGAATGGAGAAGGCCCGGATGCTGCTTGGGCAGAGTGAGATTCCAGTCGCGGAGATTGCCGATTATGTGGGCATTAGCAGCAGGCAGTATTTTCATCTCCTGTTCAAAAAGTATACCGGCTGTACTCCAATCGAATACCGCAACTCGCTGGACCGCCATTCCTGGAGTGAGGAATAGATGGGTTGCTGGATCTAAAGGTGAGAATTGTTGACACAATAACGGCAAAGTGGTCATGATATTGGTTACGCTTCCCGCAGCCTCCTTGCTACAATGGACAGGAACCCACTATTCTTTGCCGGAGGATGATAACGATGTCTTTTAAAGTAACCTTTATCGGGGCGGGCAGTATCGGATTTACACGCGGGCTGCTGCGCGACCTGCTTACAGTACCGGAATTCCGGAATATTGAAGTCTCATTCATGGATATAAACAGCCATAATCTGCAGATGGTCACCGAGCTGTGCCAGCGGGATATTAAGGAGAACGGCCTGGATATTGTGATCGCTCCCACCACGGACCGGAGAGAAGCGCTGAAGGATGCCAGGTACGTATTTTGCACTATCCGCATGGGCGGCCTTGAGGCGTTCGCCACCGATGTGGACATTCCGCTGAAATACGGCGTGGACCAATGCGTAGGTGATACGCTGTGTGCGGGAGGGATCATGTACGGACAGCGCGGCATTGCCGAGATGCTGGAGATCTGCCGGGATATCCGGGAGACGGCTGCGCCGGATGTGCTGCTCCTGAATTACTCGAATCCCATGGCCATGCTCACCTGGGCCTGCAATAAATATGGCGGTGTGCGGACCATCGGACTCTGCCATGGCGTACAGCACGGACATCATCAGATCGCCGAAGTCTACGGGCTGGAGAAGTCGCAGGTGGATATTATCTGCGCCGGAATCAATCACCAGACCTGGTACATCTCTGCGAAGCATGAGGGCAAGGATCTGACGGCCGGGTTGCTGGAGGCCTTCGAGCAGCATCCGGAATTCAGCCGGACCGAGAAGGTGCGGATCGATATGCTCCGCCGCTTCGGCTACTACAGCACGGAGTCGAATGGACATCTGAGCGAATATGTTCCCTGGTACCGCAAACGCAGCGGCGAGATTATGGACTGGATTGATCTGGGCAGCTGGATCAACGGAGAGACAGGCGGATACCTGCGGGTCTGCACAGAAGGCCGCAACTGGTTCGAAACGGACTTCCCGAACTGGATGAAGGAACCGGCTCTGGAGTATACCCGGGAGAACCGTGGCGAGGAGCATGGCTCCTATATAATAGAAGGACTTGAGACGGGCCGCGTGTACAGAGGTCATTTCAATATGGTGAATAACGGGGTCATCTCCAATTTGCCGGACGATGCCATTATTGAAGCTCCGGGGTATGTAGACCGCAACGGTATCTCGATGCCGCTGGTCGGCGACCTGCCGCTGGGCCCGGCGGCTGTCTGCAATGTAAGCATCTCCGTGCAGCGGCTGGCCGTGGAAGCAGCCGTGCATGGCGATGACAAGCTGCTGCGCCAGGCCTTCATGATGGACCCGCTGGTCGGTGCGGTCTGTAATCCGAAAGAGATCTGGCAGATGGTGGATGAGATGCTGGTTGCCGGGGAGCCTTGGCTGCCGCAGTACGGCGCGGCTATAGCTGAAGCGAAGGAACGTCTAGCTTCCGGTAATCTGATCCCGACGAATGCCGGCAACGAAGGCGCTGCCCGGCTGAAGGTGAAGACGGTGGATGAAATGATGCAGGACCGTGAGGCCGCGAACAAAAACGCCGGGGAGTCCGATAAGGGCAAGGATAGAGAGAAGGTGCACTAAATAAGTTAATTCGGCCGGAAGCAGCGCGTTTGCTTCCGGCTTTTTGTTGATGTTCGGGGACGTGAAGGTCACACAAATTAGATTGAAGCCGGAAATGAAAAAAAATAGCGGATGTGGCGAGAGAGGCGAGAGAGGTGGGAGAGACGGGAGAGACGAGAGAGGCGGATGTGGCGGGAGTTGGCGGATGTGGCGCAAGTTGGGGAGTTACTAGTGCAGATGGCGTAGTCGGAATGAAGCGGACTGAGAAGACGCTATTTTGGCCAAAAGCCTCATATTGCCGCTGATTCGGACTGAGATTCCGTTATCTTGTTCAAATGAGCCACAAATGAAGCCTGATCGGTCAATTAACGGAATCTCAGTCCGCTTGGCCTGCGAATCTGCCCAATCTGACGGAATAGCGGAATCTCAGTCCTTTTTACAAGCTAAATGGAGCCGGAGTGAGGTGAACGCGCTGTTGGAACGCTTCATCAACACCCGGATCATCACCGCAGAACGCCTCGCCAACACCCGAATCGTCACCACAGAACGCCCCGCCAACGTCCGAATGTCACCGCAGAACGCCTCACGGAGTCCCAAGCCTCACTCCCGGACTAGCTTGTCATTTTGCAGCTTGGTAATCTTGCGGCGGATAGGCATACTTAATGAAATGAAGAACAGGGCCAGAACGATGAGCAGCAGGCCCATAATAAGGTTGATTCTGTTGAGGGCGGTGGGATTGTTCACAAACATCAGGGATATATTAAAGACGCCAATGATCAGCTCCGCCACCGCGAGCGAAATCCATAACCGGAATATTCTCTGATAATGCTTAATTTTGGAATCGGTATCCGAATAGATGGTGAAGGCACCCTCCGCTGCTTTTTTTCGAAAGATTACCCAGCGCGGGTTAACATTTACAGTCTTGCCCGATGGCCGTTTACCGGCAGGCACACGCTCGGCCCCTGTCTCCTCCATGAACTGCAGGTATTCGGCAGACTTGGCTTTCTTCGGATCTTCCTCCAGCAGCTCCAGCCGGTAGATGTATTCCCCCGGGGCACTCTCTTCAAATACATAACGGGCCCAGGAGTATTCAACAAGTGCAAGACCTTTGGCAGACATGTCATTCAGCCACTGCTCTTCCTTCTCAAAATCCGCGAAATATTTGCGTACCACATGACTCATTCCGGTTCGCCTCCTATTAGCTTTCTTCCATTAGACAACAGCTCATCGAGCCTGGTCATTTCGCTCAGCAGTGCAGATCTGCCTGACTCCGTAATCCGGTATTCCTTCTTGCGGGAATCCTGACCGCCCGCCAGCGGCTCAATCCAGCCCCGCTCGACCAGCGTGCCAAGCGCGCCATATAGCGTGCCGGCGCCAAGCTCCACGCGCCCGTTACTCAGCAGCTTCACATTCTGCATAATTCCATAACCGTGCATCGGGGTGAAAAGTGACAGAAGAATATAATATACGCCTTCTGTCAGCGCCCCGTATTCATTGCTTCCTGACAACTGCCTCACCTGCCTTAGTCTTATATTAACGGATCGTTGCATCAACTGACGTTATAGCAATTGCCGTTACATCGTCTGACGCTATATCGTCTACCGATATACTTATTATATCGGCAGCCGATATATCAGTCAAGAGGATTTTGCGGAAAATACAAGCAAAAACAAAAACAAAAAGCAAAAAGCAAAAAGCAAAAAGCAAAAAGCAAAAAGCATCCCCTTGCGATGGATGAAAAGCTCGCAAGGGGATGCTTTTTGGCCTGGATAGCAGATGGAAGGGGGAACAATGCCGAAATAAGCATGCTGCATGACGTTGACAACATCTTGTTGCTGTAAGCCATGGGAAACATCTTAGCTTATGCCCCGGTAGTTTTTTTACCGAAAAACGTCTTCAGCGCCTGATAGACTTCCTTCTTATCCTTAATGACATAATGCATGAATTGCTCCTGCTTCAGGTGGCGGTAGGCGGACATCAGTGTGCTGCTGCGGTTGTACTGGTTCACTTCACCATAGCCGAACATGTTGCTGCGCTTCAGCAGTTCACCGATCAGCTTGACGCAGCGTTCATTGTCGGAGGTCAGGTTGTCGCCATCCGAGAAATGGAAGGGGTAGATGTTGTATTTGGCCGGCGGATAGCGGCTGTCGATAATCTCCAGCGCCTTCTGGTAAGCCGAGGAGCAGATGGTGCCGCCGCTCTCGCCGCGCGTGAAGAAGTCATGCTCGCTGACCTCTTTGGCCTCGGTATGATGGGCCAGGAATACAATGTCCACCTTCTCATACTGGCGGCGCAGAAAGCGGGTCATCCAGAAGAAGAAGCTGCGGGCGCAGTATTTTTCAAAAGTACCCATGGAGCCTGAGGTGTCCATCATCGCAATAATTACGGCATTGGAATGGGGGACGGTAATGTCATCCCACGTTTTGTAGCGCAGATCGTCCGGGCTGATGCTGTGAATTCCCGGATTCCCGCTGCTGGCATTGCGCCGGAGATTCTCCATCAGTGTGCGTTTTTTGTCGATGTTCGACATCATGCCTTTTTTGCGGATATCGTTGAAGACAATGGATTTGACCTCGATTTCTTCCTTGTCCTTCGGCTTCAGGTGGGGAAGCTCCATATCCTGGAACAGAATATCCTCCAGATCCTCAATATCCACTTCGGCTTCGACGGTATCCTGCCCGGGCTGATCCCCCGCCTTGTCACCTTTGCCCGGCTGGGCGGACTGCGAGTCGCGGCCGAGCACATCGCCTACCTGACTCTCCCCGTCCCCCTGGCCGACATGCTTCTGCTTGCGGAAATTATAGATAATCCGGTATTCATCCAGACTGCGGATCGGCACCTTCACAATCTGCTTGCCGCCCGACAAAATAATGTTCTCCTCAGTAACGAGATCAGGCAGATTGTCCTTAATGGCTTCTCTGACCTTTTGCTGGTGACGCTCCTGATCCTGATGGCCTTTGCGGTGAAGGGACCAGTCTTCTTTAGACACAACAAAGGCGTATGGACCGGTTGGCTGGGGCAAGGATGACCACCTCCCATGATTCTCTGAAATTGGTACAGGCTACGCTTGTGACGGGTGCGGCTGGTTGTAACTAAAGTATATTCATGGGGATGGGGGATATGTGAGCTGTATTATTCACTGATTTCCTCAATGAGCAGTTTATAGCTGTTCGAGCGGGCTTCGCCGGAGTATCTGCGTCCGTCTATTGTGAATAAATACAGGGCGGTCGCGGATCCCTGAAGCGATGTGCCCATATAATCAAGGTTGATTTTCACAAAATAAGTGAGGGTGACGGTCTGCCCGGGCTGCAGTGTTCCCAGAGCCACAGTTCCGCTGTACGGGGTTTCGGGTACAGTGATGGCGCTGATGGTAACGATATCCGGAGCAATTACTGCTCCTTGCGGCACAATCCGGACCACAGAGACCTCTGCCGGATAATTCCCGCTGTTGGTGACAAGAATCCGGAATTCGGCAATGCTTCCAGGCTCGACAACCGGCGGCTCCCCTTGCATTTGAATGGAGACGATGGGCGAGAACAGCAGCGTAGTCACAGCATTGGTCCGGGCGATCTGCCGGACATTGCGTCCATCCGGAAGGGTGAACGTGTATTGTACACTGCCCTGGTTCTGGATGGCCGGAGTCTGGCGTACATCGGTGGCGCCCGGAATGGAAACGAGACAATCAACCCTTACCGCTGAGCCTGCTCTTACCGTTCCGAGCGGAATGCCGTCCGCAGGCCGTATTCCCTTCTGGGGAACACCGTCAATATGGATGCTATCCCAGATGAATAGAACACCTGCCGGAATGAAGTCGGTCAACAGAGCCTCTACAGCCAGATTTCCGTTATTGCGCACGGTGAACTCATACCGCAGATTATCACCGGGAGCGGCGCTGTAGAGATCTACCTTCAAGCTGGCGGATACTCCCGGCTGGACGACCGTTATGAGGACTGTATTGCTCTCAGCGGTATTCCTGCTGTCATTGACCTCATAGGTGACCCCCGCCTTCGCCGGCAATACCGGATCCGGAGGAATTGCGGCCACCCGTACACGGAAGGAAATCTCGGCAGCCGAGCCTGTACTCAAGGAACCCAGCCTGATGCCAAGGGCCGGGTCGGCCTCGGGCTGGTAGACCCCGCCTGCAATGACGCTGCCGGGAATGAACATAGCACCTTCGGGAATTGGAATGGCAGCGATAATCCCGGCCAGCGGCCGGGTGCCTTCATTTCTGAGCTGCAGTGTATACGTCACGGCATCGCCGACAAAGGTAGTGGGTGTGCTGGCAGAGAGAAGCGTGGACAACTGATAAGACAGCAGGGAGACAGTCACCGGGTTGGAGCGGACTTCCCCGCGTACCGTTCGTCCTTCGGGTGTGGAGAAGGAATAGGTGCCGACTGCCCTGTTATGCAAGGCCAGGGAAGGCGGGAGCGATACTACAATGACCTGGAAGGCGATCGTAACTCCGGAATGCGGAGAGAGAGTGCCTACCGGTATGCCGGAAGACGGAGTGACCCCCGGAAGGGGAACTCCGTCTCTAAGCACACTGTTGGCAATAAAGGATACACCCTCAGGAAGGATATCGACGATGGTGACCAGTGCGGGCGTATTGCCGCTGTTCTTGGCGAATACGGTGTAGACGAGCGTCTCCCCGAGGGAGGCGCTCGTGTGATCCGTAAGCTTAAGCAGGGATAGAACAGGGCCCACGACGGGAGTATTGACGGTATTCGAATAGGTAATGGCGTTAATACCCTCTGCCGAGCTGAATAGGACCATAGACTGGTTGCTTACGACAGGTTGAAGCCGTGAGCCTTCTGTCATATTACAATGACCTGAACCTGGAAGGTGACTGTAGTGGATGCACCGGCGGCAATCGTGCCGATGACTATGCCGGCAGCCGGGTTCGCACCAGGGCGGAAGACTCCGTCTACGGCAACACTGCCAACGACAAATTGGCTGCCTGCCGGAATCGGGTCAACCAGTACAACATTGTTGACGGGAACGATACCGTTGTTGGTCACAACAATGGTATAGGTAATAATGTCGCCTACTACCGCATCGATTGCAGGAGTGCTCTTGACTGCTGTTACGTCCGGTGAAGAGACAGGGATAATCAGCGTATTCGACAGTGCAGAACCTGAGAGCAGACGGCCATCCGGCGGTGTGAAGGTGAAGGTGGCGGCGGCCTGGTTCACGAGCTGCTGCGGAGAAGGCAGGGAAGCTACCGTGACCTGCAGGGTGACTGTCACGAGGATTGTAGCTCCGGCTGCAACCGTGCCGAGATTAATGCCGGTAGTCGGGTCTGCACCCGGAACAGGCTGGCCGTTGACCAGGACGCTGTTCGGAATGAATACAGCTCCCGGCGGGATAGAGTCTGTCAAGGTTACGACAGCTGGCAGATTGCCTGAATTGGTAACACTGAACGTATAGGTCACGGTATCTCCAACCGTCGCATTGGCCGTATCTGCAGCTTTTAGAATACCGATGATGGGCTGGAATACCGGAGTAATGAGATTGTTGGAATAAGATGCGCCAGAGAAAGCACCGGAAGTGAAGCTTACCGAAGCCTGGTTGTTCAGTATCGCCGGATTAGGCAAGGAGTTGACCAGAATATTGAATGTAACCAGGACCGTCGCACCCGGGGCCACCGTTCCCAGTGAAATCCCGTTAGCCGGATTCGCTCCCGGAAGCGGAGTACCGTCCACAACTACGCTTCCGGCAACAAAGGTAGAGCCGGCCGGAATCGGGTCGCTCAGTACAACATTATTGATCGGCGCTATGCCGCTGTTGGTAACACTGATGCTGTATGGAACGGTATCTCCCAGAACTGCATCGGTTACAGTAGTGCTTTTGACAACGAGTACATTTGGCGATGATACCGAAATCTGATTGATGTTCGAGCTGGCCGACTGGTTGAAGGTCCGTCCGTCAGGAAGCGTATAGCTGAAGGCGATGATGGCCTGGTTGCTGAGCTGCTGGCTGGCTGGCAGTGTGGCAATGACGACAGAGAATGTTACCGCCAGCGATACACCTGCAGCAACCGTACCCAGAGGGATTCCGGTGGCGGGATCTGCACCCGGTGCCGGGAAGCCGTTGATCAGCACGCTGTTAGGAACAAGCGTTGTACCTGCAGGAATCGTATCGGTCAGTGTGGCAGCGGCTGCATAGTTACCCGAATTGCTGACATTGACAGTATAAATAATGGTGTCTCCGACCGTTGCATTTACAGAGTTAGAGCTTTTGGCTGCTGCAATAATCGGCTGGAAGACTGGAGTGGTCACAATGTTCGAGAAGGCAACACTGGACAGTGCCCCGGAAGTGAAGCTGACCGATGACTGATTGTTAAGCACTCCCGAGACAGGGAGGGATGTTACAGTCACACTGAAAACTACAGTTACTGATGCGCCTGGCGCGACGCTGCCAATGGTTACCCCGGTAGAAGGTGAAGCAGCCGGACGAGGGACGCCGTCTACCGTTACACTGCCGGGAACGAAGGCCGTTCCTGCAGGTAAGGCATCTGTAAATACGACATTGTTAACGGTAGCGATCCCGTTATTGGTCAGACTGACCGAATACGTAATCGTATCGCCAACATTGGTAGCGGTGGTTGTGGTCGATTTGACGACCGCGAGATTCGGATTCGAGACAGGGATGGTCAGTGTGTTGGTGAGCACCGATCCGCCAAGGGTTCTTCCGTCAGGTAAGGTGAAGCTGTAGGCTACTGTCCCCTGATTCACCAGTGTTTGCGGTGTAGGCAGTGAAGTAATTACCACCGAGAATGAGACAGCAACGCTTGCGCCCGGAGCGACGCTTCCGGCGGCGATTCCGGTGGTGGGATTGGCCTGCGGCAGAGGCAGCCCGTTGATCAGAACACTGTTTTCCTCAAAAGTAGTCCCGGCTGGGATGTTGTCCGTTACTGTCAGGCTTGCTGCGTAGTTGCCTGTATTGCTTACAGTTATAGTGTAGGTTACTGTATCGCCCACCGTTGCGTTCGCGGTGTTGGCGGTTTTGACGGCAGCAATATTCGGCTGGAAGACGGGAACCGCCACAGGGTTCGAGAAGGTGGAGCCTGTAAAGATACCGGAGGTGTAAGTTACAGTCGCCTGATTATCAATCGAAGTATCTGCTGGTACCGATGTTACCGTAACACTGTAGGAGACAATTGCGGAAGCACCGGATGCCAGTGTGCCAATGGCAATTCCTGTAGAAGGTTGGGCATTGGGAAATGGCACGCCATTAACGGATACGCTGCCCGGCACGAAGGCTGCCCCATCGGGCGTTGGATCACTGAGCACTACATTATTAACCGGGTCTATTCCGTTGTTCGTAATGCTTACCGAATAGGCGATAGTATCGCCCAGTGCCACCGAGGTTGAAGCCGTGCTCTTAACAACCGCCAGATTGGGTGCGGAGACAGCGATCGTTACAGTGTTGGAGACGGCGCTTCCGCTCAGCAGCCGCCCGTCCGGCGGCGTGAACGTGTAGGTGGCAGCCGCCTGATTCACTAGCTGCTGCGGCGATGGCAGGGAGACAATGAAGACGGTGAAGCTGACAGATACACTGGCGCCGGGAGCGACAACTCCGACAGCAATGCCTGTATCCGGTGCCGCGCCCGGCTGAGGGAAGCCGCCGACAATGACACTGTTGGGATCAAAGGCGGTGCCGGCCGGGATATTGTCGGTTAACGTTACATTGGCTGCAACGTTGCCGGTATTGCTGACAAGAATGGTATAGATGACCGTGTCGCCGACTGTGGCGTTCAGGTCATTGGCGCTTTTGACCAGAGAAATTTGCGGCTGTGTTACCGGTGTGGTAGTGACGTTGGAAGATGAAGAGCCGGAGAAGACCCCGGAGGTGAAACTGACAGTTGACTGGTTATTGACCTGTGAAGGAATCGGCATTGTTATCCTCACCTCGAATGTTACGGCAACTGAAGCCCCTGGGCCCAGACTGCCGATTGGAATGCCGGCGGACGGAACTGCCAGCGGCTGGGAGACGCCGCCTACAATTACGGTTCCGGGAATGAAAGCCGCATTCTCAGGCAGAGGATCGCTGAGAATGATATTGCTGACAGATGTAATACTGTTGTTGGTCAGCACGGAGGTGAACGTAAGAATGTCGCCGGTTACGGCATCGATGGCATTCACGCTTTTGACAACACTGACATTGGGGGCAGAGACGGGAACAGTCAAAGCGTTCGATACGGTATTTCCGCCGAGCTGCCGTCCGTCCGGCAGCGTGAAGGTATAGGAGGCGGCCGCTGAATTGACCAGCTGCTGGTTCGGCGGCAGTGACGTAACGGTAACCAGAAAACTGACGGTGACGCTGTCTCCGGGAGCAAGCGGGCCTACCGGAATTCCGGTCAGCGGGCTGAAGCCGGGCAGCGGCGTTCCGCCTACGCTTACACTGTTGGTCTCGAAGACTGTTTGCGGCGGCAGAATGTCGGTCAGATTCAGGGTTGCGGCAATATTGCCGGTATTGCTGGCGAAGATGGAGAAGGAGAGCAGACTGCCCACCGAGGCTTGTGCAGGGCTGGAGCTTTTGACCAGCCCAATCACCGGGGTGAAGACTGGAATAAGTATAGTGTTCGAAAGAGCTGTTCCGCTGAATGCACCTGCTGTGAAAGAAGCACTCGCCCGGTTGTTCAGCTGAGGCGGGCTTGGAACAGAAGTGGCGTTGACCTGGAAGACTACAATACTTGTTGCTCCGGCAGCAAGCGTACCCAGGGCGATCCCGGCATTCGGATTCGCAGACGGTACAGCAGCCCCGTTCACCGTGACGGTTCCCGCTACAAAGGCGCTCCCGGCAGGGGCGGGATCGGACAGAACGACATTGTTAACCGCCACACCGCTGGGGTTGGATACCGACACGGTGTAGGTGAGATATTCACCTACTGCTATAGCGGTGACATTTGCGCTCTTGAGGAGCGTGATGTTAGGTGCAGATACCGGAATGGTAACCGTGTTCGACACACTTCCGCCGGACAGGGCACGTCCGCTGGGCAGCTGGTACGTATAGCTGCTGCTTCCCTGGTCGGTCAAGGTTGCCGGAGACGGCAGAGATTGAACCGAAGTCAGAAAAGTCACAGTAAAGCTTGCCCCGGGTGCTACGGACCCCAGCGGGATTCCGCTAACGGGTGAGTCTGCCGGGCGGGCAACGCCATTCACCGTAACACTTCCGGCAACGAAGACGGACCCGGCCGGAATCGTGTCGGTCAAGCTCACCGTTGCTGCGAGGTTGCCTGTGTTCCTCACCAGCAGCGTATACTGCACATTGCCCCCGACCGTCGCGCTGCCCGGACTCGCGCTTTTGACGATACCGATTACGGGTTGATATACAGGGGTTAGGGTTGTATTCGATTGAGTGATTGCATTAAATGCTCCCGAGCTGTACGAAGCGGACGACTGGTTGGAGAGCTGGCTGCTTCCCGGCACGGAAGTGACATTCACCTGGAACGTAACGGTTACGCTGGCCCCCGGAGCGATGGTTCCGATGGTAATCCCGGAAGCCGGATCAGCAGTCGGACGTGCACTTCCGGCTACGGTGACACTTCCCGGCACAAAGGTGCTGCCGGCGGGTACCGGATCAGAAAGGACAACATTCGTGACTGCAACAATTCCGTTGTTGGTGACCACTGATGTATACAGCAGAGTGTCGCCTACGGCCACATCAGGGAAGCTGGCGCTTTTGACGATGGTAACACTTGGCAGCCTCACCGGTATGGTCAATGTGTTGGAGGCTGCCGTTCCGGAAACGGTCCGGCCGTCGGGAACGATAAAGGTATAGGCTGCCGTGGCCTGATCGACCAGCTGCGGAGGCGAGGGCAGACTGTTTACCAGCACACGGAATTGTACAGTTGAGGTTGCCCCGGCAGCAATGGTGCCAATGGGGATGCCGGCGGCGGGATTGCCTGCTACCGGAGTACCGTTCACCGTAAAGCTTCCCGGAACATAGGTGCTGCCCGCAGGAATGTTGTCAGTAAGCGTAGTTGTGGCGCCGATGTTGCCGGTGTTAGCAATCTGCAGTGTGTAGAGAATCTGATCACCGACGGTTGCGTTGGTCGTATTGGCGCTTTTGACGATGCCAAGAACCGGAGAATAGACCGGCAGCGAGCTTGTATTGGAGGGAATAACCCCGCTTACAATCGGGCCGCCGGCCACACTTTGGAAGGTAAACGCGGCATTGGCTGTATTGGCGACAATTTGTGTGCTTGGCAAGGATGTGACCCTGGCTTGATATGTAATCGTGATTGAAGTACCCAGGGCCAGTGAGCCGAGAGGGATGCCTGAGGTAATATCAAAAGTCGGCCTGGCAACACCGGCTACCACAACGCTTCCGGCCACAAAGGTCAGGCCCGGCGGCAGCGTGTCTGACAGTACAACACTGGCTGCGCTTGCCGTGCCGGTATTGCTGACGGTAACGGTGTACGTGACCAGATCACCAACGATTGTACCGGCGACATTGGAGGCCTTGGTTAATGAGATTCTGGGTGCATTGATATCAATCTGCAGCCCGTTAGCGTTAACCACGTAGGCATCGCCCGACGTAGTCAGTGTCAGCAGAGCCGAGGACTGATTGTTAACCAGGCGCGCGCCAACATCCACGTTCGTGATATCCCAGCCCTGCCGTCCGCCGACAATGTTGGAGCCGGGACTGCCGTTAGTCTGGTTGCGGTTTCCGAACGTGCCGGTGGTATTCAGGTTGCCGGTATCATTATTGATCTGTGATGCGAAGAAGTTGTTCGCAAAGTTGTTTGGGCCTGACAAAGCGACCTGGGTCGCAGAGGTAGGCCCGAAGAGCGCCTGATCTCCTGAACGGTTGGCATCTCCTTCCTGGGCACTGAACATGATACGGCCGCCGAGTGCTCCTGTGACAGGTGTGGCAAATCCGGTAATCGTTGTGACAACCGGGGCAGAGGTGGACTGGACAAGTACGGCCCCCGCCCGCAGCGACATGTTGCGGAAAGGGAGTGACGGATTCTGGTAGATGACAGCGAGCGTCCACCCCGCATGGTTGGCAGTAGCATCACCGTTGATAACGATGGTTCCGACTACGCCTCCGGTGATATAGGTTCCGGCTCCAGAGGCTTGAATAATGCTCGTCACATTGGCGGAACGGACATAGGCGAGCGCTCCGCCTCCCAGATCTACGGAATTGGCAGTGGCTGCGTCGGGGGACACGCTGACCGTGTTGCCGAGCGGTGTTATGAAAGAAACGGGATTGTTGATCGCCGCACTGAGGTTGACGTTCCCGTTAACATAGGAACCGCCCCAGATCAGTTCTGCATACAGGACCGTGCTCCCCGCCGGAAGCACCAGGACCGCTGCTGAACTGTTGCTCTGGTACAGATTTGTAGTGCCAGCAGGATAAGTGCCGAATATGGAGGCTGTATTCACCGTGGAGAAGGCCCCGATACTATCCTGGGTACCCGGGACCCCAAGCGTATCGGACCGGCTTAACCCCAATGTATTGCCTGTAAAAGTAATGGCACCTGTTGCATTAACCGTAGACCGAACGACTAGAGGAATGATTTTCACCTCCTTTTGGGAGTGTTGAATTCAAATCGGAAGACAACGAAAAAAAGCAGACCGACTCCTGCTTGAGGTCGATGTGCCGTCTTTCTTGTGTGGTATTAGCCTATGTGCGGTGCAGGGCATTATTGTATGTCCATTTGCGATTCTTTTTTACTAATTTTGTCTGTTCTGTGACCGGAGCCGGCGTTCGAACAGCGCTCGCGGTTCAGGATAGACTCTTCTGCTCATTGCTTCCAGCTCTTCCCGGCTGATCTCCTGCTTAATTACGGCAAAATGATACATGATTTCATGGACGACATTGGACTGCAGCGTCTTGAGCACCTCCAGCTCCTCCGTCTCATAGAGCGAGTCGTCAAAAGGATACTGATAGAACAGCTCCATCCGCAGCAGTCTGAAATCAAACGGCGGCGCAGGAGCCGGATAGTCCGGAATCTCCGGCGAGATTGGGCTGAGAGAAGGCTGAAAAAAGCTGCCGGTCAGATAACGGGGTGTATATTCGTCAAACTTCTGTTTGAACATAGGGTTGGAGATATGCGGAAAACTATGGGCATAGGGTGAGAGAATACAGATGACCGCTTTATGCGTGCTGATTCTGTGAATCTCGGACAATGCTGCAAACAAGTCGTTTACATAGGGCATTACCCGGCTGGCCATCACGAATTCGGCGGTATTATCAGGCAGGGGAATGCCCTCGCAAATATCGCAGACAATATCCACACCGGGGTATAACTTGCGGTCGATTCCCAGATAACCGGATTCTTTGCCGGGACCGCAGCCGATATCGATTCTCAGGGGAAATCACTCCTTCAAGGTGCTGAATAAGGCTCTCCATCATTGTATTAAATCTGCGGTTCTGTGCGTACGGCGGATGCCCAGCCCCGTCCGGCAAGTTTATGCCCCCCGGCCTTTGGGGTAATCGTTAATAAGGTAAGCAGCACACTCAGGGCTTACCGCGAGATATGGAGGAGGTAAGGCTATGAGATCACAACGTTCGCTGCCTGCTATCGCAGCAGTCGCTGTACTAATGCTGGCCTTAACCGCCTGCGGCGGGAATCATCCGGCTGAAGCGCCGGGGCTACCCTCAGCAGGCCCGTCATCTGCACCTGTAGAGAGCGCAGCTGCGCCGAGCCCCAGCCCTGCTCTCCCGCCAAGTCCTACCGGAGCTGCAGAGGCACAGGTTATTCAGGGATCCGGCGTATATATCGGACAGATTGATAATCATTCCGTAGAGATTGAGACTGAAGAAGGACCCACAGCCTTTGAGCTGGGTGCCGGCACGGAGGATGCGCCGGAGCTGCTCGAAATGGATGATGCCGTTGTTTTTGCGTATGTGGAAAAAGTGGTCGGAAGCGATGGGACCGCGGTCCAGCGTGTGTTGTCCAGCCTGTCCAAGGCAGAGGGCGGAGGGGCCGCACCGGCGGCCAGTGCGCTCCCGGATACTCAGACCTTCAGGCTGACACTGGAAGGGATGGAGGAAGAGAAGACGGCGGCACTTGCCGAAGGAGAAGGGTACTCCCTGTATGTATTCGATATCTTCAGCTTTGACGCGGCCAGCGGCAAGCTGGCGATGAAGGTAGACCCGGGGTATTACGCCGAAATTATCAAGCTTCCTGCCGATTTGGATCTGGATGCCCTAGAGCAGGAGGGGAAGGCTGAACTTGCGGCTACAGGCAAGGTTACGGCGCTTACCCGGGAAGAGCGGGACCGGCGGATGTCCGGCATCCGCTTGTATCTTACCGCAATGGGCTCTGGCCTGACCCGCCAGGTTGCCGTGAAGGAAGTTGATGGCCAAGGCTATCTCATCAGGCTGAACATTCCGCAGCGGGAAGCCTCGGAGGGCTTCGGGCCGCATGTGTATGCTTCACTGGATTCACTGGTTAATCAGTGAAGCACGGAGCAGCGAAGCGGCACCGCCAGCTTACACGATAAGAATGCATAGGCTTCGCGCCAACCATTATCCTAATCTTTACCATGGAAACGGTAGTGTCCTTATTAAAGGGGCGCTACCGTTTTCACTTGCCTGCGGCATGATTCAACCTCCAAAAGATTATTTTATTGTAACCGGTTTGCGAGAAACTTTTACCCGTGATTTTACGTCAAAGAGATAGAAATAGATGAGATTTTTTTCCTATCTGGGAGGATGAGTTTGTGAAGAAGTTATGGATTTCTATTGTAGTGGGGTTGCTGATAGTTCCGTTACTATTTCAAGCCCCGGCCAAGGCCGCAGTCACACCGATCCGCATCATTATTGACGGAGTCCAGTTGTCTACGGATCAGCCTCCGGTAATGGTGAACGGACGGACGATGGTGCCGCTGCGAGCAATCTTCGAAGCCTTCAATGCCGCTATCAAGTGGGATCAGAAGACGCAGACTGTAACGGCGGTGCAGGAGGATACAACGGTTATATTGAAGATCGGCTCCAAGACAGCTACGATTAATAATCGGTCTGTAAGCCTGGATGTGCCCGGTCAGAATTTGAAGGGCAGAACTATGGTTCCGACGCGGTTCGTAAGTGAAGCGCTGGGCCGGGAAGTGGGCTGGAATCAGACCACCAAGGTTGTGACGGTAACCACTCCGGTACCGGCCGGTGTTAATACTGCTCCGGTATCCGGCGTAACCACGCAGGATATCAGTGATTTCGGTGACGGACGCGACCTGCAGATCAGCTTCAACCGGGTGGCCGATGAGTCCCTGGTGGACCATTACCGCGTTCTGATCGTCAAAGCGGGAAATTCGCTTGATCTGTCGTCAGCACTGGCTATACCCGCATCTAATTACTCCTCAGTTATGGTAACAGGCGCCAATCCTGTGGTTAAACTGACAGCTGCTTCGAGAACGGCAGATGGAGAAGTAATTAAAAGCAGTCAAGGGTATAAAGCTTATGTCCTTACGGTAGGCAAAGGAAGTAACCTCAGCGCGCTTTCCGGCAGTTCTTCCACCATTACTCTGACCAATAATATTGCACCGGTAATAAGCAATGTACAAGTGACCGATAATGGCGATTACGGTGACGGGCGCGATCTGTCCGTCAGCTTCAACAAGCTGGCAGATGAGACCAAGATAAGCTCTTACCGGATATTTGTGGTTAAAGCGGCGAACTATTCAGCCTTTAATCTGGCCAAAGCCAATTCTGTCGTCAGTGCCTATTACACACAAGTCACCAAGACAGGTGCTAATCTTACCCAGATTCTTTCCTCAGGAGCCAGGGATACAGACGGAGCACTGATTCAAACAGGGGTAAGCTACCGGGTATTCGCCATGGCTGTTGACAGCAGCAATACCGCCAATAATGTGTTATCCGCTGCTTCGTCTCCGGTTACCCTATCCAGCATCGGGATCTCGAGCCTGTATGTCACTGACGTTAACGACTATAATGACGGCCGTGACCTCAAGGTGTCCTTTACCCATGCCGCTGACGAAACGTATATCAGCCAGTACCGGATTCTGGTGGTGCCTACATCATACTACAGCAGCTACAGCCTGTCTGAGGCGAATAATGTATCGGGAGCCAACTATACTGCTGTGAGCACTTCCGGTTCTTCTACCAGTCTAGTGCTGACCTCGTCCACCAGAGATGTGCGCGGGACGCTGCTGAAGAACGGAATCAATTATAAAGTGTATATTTTATCTGTCAGAAGCGGGGGGAATGCAGGGTCCAATATTCTTTCTTCTGCCTCTGCCGAAATTACGCTATGGAATGATTTCAGCATGAGTGCTGTGACTAACCTGAGTGTGACTGACGTTAACGATAATGGGGATGGCCGCGATCTGAGGGTGTCATTCACCCATGCCTCAGATGAGACTTATGTCAGCCAGTACCGGATTCTGGTGGTGCCTACATCCTATTACAGCAGCTTCAGCTTGTCTGACGCGAATAATGTATCAAGTGCAAATTATTCCTCAGTAGGTACATCGGGCTCCACGACCAGCCAGGTATTAACTTCCTCCGCCAGAGATGTGCGCGGGAATCTGCTTAAGAATGAGATCAGTTACCGGGTGTATGTATTATCTATTGGAAGCGGAAGTTACGCGGGGTCTGGTGTACTTTCGTCAGGTTCATCGGTAATTACGTTATTGAATTCCTCAAGTGTGAGCGCAGTTTCCGGCCTAGCTGTCAGCGATGTTACCGATTTCGGTGACGGCCGTGATCTGAAGGTGTCCTTTACTCATGCTTCGGATGAAACCTACATCAGAGAGTACCGGATTCTGGTGGTGCCTACTTCCTATTACAGCAGCTTCAGCTTGTCTGATGCGAATAATGTCTCCACGTACACTTCAGCAGGTACATCCGGCAATAGCACCAGCATAATTTTAGACGCCTCAGCCAGAGATGTGCGCGGTACTACAATCAAAGATGGAATCAGCTATAAAGTGTATGTGTTGTCCGTCGGAATTGCGAATTATGCGGGCCCGAACGTGTTGTCCGGAGAATCGTCAGTAATTACCCTGGCCGGCAAAACCCCGCTCACCTCTGTTACGAATGTAACTTATAGTGTAGACAAAGGTAACCTTCTGATCGGCTTCACCAAATCATCGAACGAGGCTAATATCCTGGAATACCGGGTATACGTAGTCCCTTCCAAGCAAGGGTTTGGTGCAGCGGATGCGCTCGGAGTGCCGGCTTCACAGTATAAGGCCGTGGCTCCAAACGGCTCGAATCCGACAGTTGCAGCTGCAGCCAGAGATGTGAACGGAAATGCAGTTGCGAGCGGGATTAAGTACAAGGTGTACGTTCTTGCCGTAGCCAATAATTATGGTGTGCAGAATGGCGGTCTTTCAGATTCAAGCGAGGAATTTGAGCTATAACTGCCCGGTTCTAAGCTGTAAAAAAAGCTGAAAAACACAAACACAGCACGTCTCCAGTAAATGGGGAGGTGCTGTGTTTTTTGAGTAATTCATTACGCCTGCCTAGGCAGCGCCTGCATTCACCAGAACCATGGAAATCAGCAGCATGAACACCAGCAGGATAACGGCGTTAATGATAGTCCCGAGGACTGCGAATACCTTACGGCGTCTGCGGAGTGTAAGCCCGACAATGCCGGTGACAGCTCCAATCACATTAACAGCAGCCAGGATCAGCACGGATAAGCCCAAATACATAATCGCTTCCGCTGAATCGGCAATCAGCTTATTATTCTCATTCATGATGGAGGAAGCCTGTGCACCAACATACACAAACGCAATTGCATAACCGACCAGAGTAACCAGAGCGATGACAAAAGAAGCGATGCCGGGGCCTGAGTGCTTGAAGTCGCGTTTGTTCTCCTGATACACGTATGCTGGATCAGCAGGTATTGGCTGTTCTGATGAGCCCCATTCTGCGGACAGGGATGGTACGGTTTCCGGTTTGGGTGGAGGATTATGGTCCATGGGCTGCACTCCTTGGGATAAAAGATTGATAGTACCACTTTTCCATAAGATGGCTCTAAAAGCAAGTATTACGGCAGAATTATCCGTAAATCCTGCTGCTGGAAATCAGCCATGCGGATACGTTAAGATAGGAGGAGTTCAAGAGACAAAGGAGCTGTATATCCATGCAACGAAGATTGGTAGCCTGGGGAGCTGTGCTGGCTATGCTGTCCGTGGGAATCGGAGCGTTCGGCGCACATATGCTGAAGGCTGTGATCAGTGAAGAGTACCTGAAAGTGTACGAGACCGGTGTCCAGTATCATATGGTTCACGCACTGGCTCTGATTCTTATCGGCCTGGCAGCAGGCCAGTGGGGAGAGAGTGCCCGGCTTGCCTGGGCGGGCCGGCTGATTGGGGCGGGAATTATTCTGTTCTCCGGCAGCCTGTATATCCTCAGCACCTCCGGGATCAAAATTCTTGGAGCCATTACACCCATCGGCGGCGTATGCTTCCTTGCCGGCTGGATATGCTTTGCCGTGGAGGCTTTCTCGCGTAAGGACTAACAAACAAGCACCCGTTCCCGGAATCCCGGGCGGGTGCTTGTTTGGGCTTGCTTACAAGAATTCGTCGATTTCATTGAGATTGAAAGTATACACCTGCTTCTCGTCAACATGGTACACGCTCAGCGAGTTAGCGCCTTCATCAAAGTTCAGAATACGGCAGGGCATTGATACCTGCTTCCCGTGCCGGTTCGCTCTCAGCCGGACCAGCTGGTTATTCTGAATATATTGCCTGATCTTGCCGAACACGTCTGCCGGCGTTTCCGCCGGTGTCACAACAGGCGGTTTCTTGACGGGAGGTCTTTCGGCGGGCTTGTCCGCAGGCTTCTCTGGCAATTTCACTGAAACCGGCGCTGGAGTGTAAGATTCGTTTTTTAGAGCCAGCTTTGCCGAGCGCAGCAGAGTGTCTATAGTTCTTCCAAGCTCCAGACCGGAGTTAATGTTGAAATCTGTGATTTTATCGCTGTTGTTCAACATTTCAAGTAAGTATTGCAGTGCAAGCGGGTTAGTACGGGCATTAATCAGGATGTCGACATTGAAGAGGTAGTTGCCGTCGGTGTGTTGTAGTTTCTTGTCCATTAATCCCCCAGCTTTATCGTTTAACACGATTCATTAAGTATTTATAAAGTATATAAACTATACCATTAAACAAGCAAAATTTATATACCCTCCGGCAGAGAATTAAGGACTTATGACCCCTCTAATTTATAAAGGAACTAGGACCATCGTCCACACGCCGTTGTAGCAGGACGCATAACTTAGATCGTGGAACGTGATAATAGGAGGTGCTGCAAATGGTAACATTGGAGCCTGTACAGGTGGGCGATTATGTCCTGGTCGGGGTTGAAGTGAAGCTGCCCAAAACTACGCTGCTCAGCATCAGCACAAGCCGGGGGTATATCATGTGCGGGGCGCTGGATATAGGACTGCTCAATAATACGCTGAGTGACCGGCAGATTATTGCTGCACGGGCAGTAGGGGTGCGCACATTGCCGCAGCTGCTGGCTGCCCCGCTGGAATCCGTTACAATAGAGGCGGAGAAGCTTGGCATCGTTCCGGGAATGACTGGGGCGGAAGCCCTGCTTCTGATGGTGTAGGACAGCAGACTGGAGTAATGTTCAGCAGGGGGGCCGGCGGCCCTCCTTTTGTCTGAGGATATGAATAATAATAATTCTGTTGTTTCACATG
The DNA here is from genome assembly GCF_038000245.1 of Paenibacillus sp. FSL R10-2736. Lineage (NCBI taxonomy): Bacteria > Bacillati > Bacillota > Bacilli > Caryophanales > Paenibacillaceae > Paenibacillus > Paenibacillus sp. FSL R10-2736. Next base: position 5,147,905 of record NZ_JBBOBN010000001.1, on the reverse strand, counting down.
TCCCGGAGCATAAGGCAAGGACTCTTGGCTCATCCTACGGGTTAGGACCGGAAGCGGCAGGATGCGGCGGAGAAAAAGCTGCTTGTCCCGTGTCCTCATTTGTTTCGCCCTGCGGGCAGAAGGGTAAATGGAGAATAGACTACTGCATAGCCGGATGATGGACAAGCAGCCGGCAAAATATATGGATAAGGAAGGGATCAACTCATGGCTAAAGCATCAAACAAAGTAAATACCGCTTCATTGGAACAAGTACTTAACCGTCAGGTAGCTAACCTCAACGTTCTATATGTGAAAGTGCATAACTATCACTGGTATGTGAAAGGTGAGCAGTTCTTTGCCCTGCATGTGAAGTTTGAAGAACTGTACGATGATATCACGCTCAAAATGGACGAGGTTGCCGAGCGCCTTCTGAGTATCAAAGGCAGTCCTGCAGCGACGATGAAAGAATATTTGGAAATTGCCACTATTCAGGAAGCAACCGGCAAGGAAGATGCACGGGGAATGGTACAGGCACTCATCGAAGATTTCGCTACAGTAGCGGAAGAATTGACTGAAGGCATCGAACTGGCGGAAGAAGTCAGCGATCAGCCGACTGCCGACCTGTTCATCAAGATCCGCACTGATCTTGAGAAGAACCAATGGATGCTGCGCTCTTTCCTGGGCTGAGTGGTAGCTGGTTAATCCTTGCTGTGTAAGTTTGAGACAAAAGTATAAACAAAGCCTCCCCTGGGATAATACCATGCGGGAGGCTTTATTTATGCTACGAACTAAAGAAGAGAGTTCATTTATTATTGCAGCAATGAATGTATTCAGTTCCAAGTGGAAATTCAGTAATAATTGTATATTGTGCAGTTATAAACAGCGAAAAGGGCTGCCCGCATCTTATAACTGTATTCTGTACAACTAAATCTGCCCGAATGGGTGAGAACCAAGGTCCAAAGGCAGTTTAATTGTACGAAATACAACTAAACGGATAATCGGCTGGAAAGCAGACGTTTTAGTTGTACAAAGTACAACTAAGCATACGCATATACCGGAATAGGGTCACTGCAAGCAAACCATCAGCAAGTGATTTACAAAATTAGTTATCACAAATATAGATCAGATGCTGTTTAAGGAGCTCCCTATGTTTACCGCAGTGACGGCTAGGCTTCAAGTTCAAATCTTAAGTAAGCCTTATACTGACTAGGAGCTCCCGTCGTTGTTAATCATAGTGTCACTATGACTAATCACCGTTTGAATAAATTTCAGTGAAGCCTGCAGTTCCGCCTCCGAGAAGGTGTTCAAACCCTGAATAAAGCTCTGCTCAAGGCTTTCATGCATCTCGGCATGAACGACGAAGAGCTGCCTGCCTTTGGGCGTAAGGCTGAAATAGACTTCTTTCTTGTTGTCATTCATCCGGCTGCGCTTAATACAGCCTTCCTGTAGAAGCTTGCCGCTGATTTTTGTAATGCTTGCCTTGGACAATTTCATTTTTTCGGCAATCGAGGTGCTGTTAATGGGCTCGTGGTTGCCGATGCAATCAATGACATGAATGCTCGTCAAAGAGTTTGAAGTGAAAGTCAGCCCGTACTGGCGGGTAAGATCAGCGAAAGCATCGAGCTCGGATGCAAAAAGCTGTTCGTTTAGATGCGTTAAGTGGAGTAATCGGCCATACAGCAGCCGCTTAAGTCCTTCGGATGAGTTCATAAGGCTGGGCATCTCCCTGTTATGCAAAATTATCTTTATCCTACCCCGAAATTATTCACTTGTAAACTAACGTGTGATTTCGCTGTTTAGCTATTAAAGCTCAGTCTATTTTCTAATAATTAGATTGACAGCTATGTTATTGCGAAATATAGTTTACTGGTAAACAATTTAAAATTGTTGAATGTTAACAATATTCCGGGGAGGATAAGGATGAAGAATGTGTCTCAAGCGATAAGGGAACGGCGGACCATTCGGAAATTCAGCGCAAGGCCGGTCGATCAAGAAGGGATCGTTGCTTTGCTGAATGAGGCGTCAAGCCTGTACGAAGCTGAGGGGACGCCGCATTGGCGCTGTCTTTATTTCGGCACACCGGAGTCACGTGAAGAGCTGGCTGACAGCATGATTGCCAAGGTGAAGGATAGTCATCTGGGAAAACTCCTTCCTGCCAGGATGACCGGATTTCTAAAAAAACAAATCACTGCTACTCCCGCCCACATCATTTTCATCGCTGAATCGGCCGAAACGCAGCGGCAGCGCGACGAAAATTACGCCGCCGTCTGCAGCATTATGCAGAATGTTCAGCTGCTGGGCTGGGAACAAGGGCTAGGAATGCTGTGGTACACGGATTCCATGTTTTGCAGCGGGTCATTTTTTGAGAAAATGGGCTTGAAGGAAGGAGAACGGTTCGCCGGAATGTTGGAAATCGGCTACTTTGAGAAAACGCCGAGGGCCCGGAAAAGAACCCCCGCAGAGGAGAGTTGGAGTATAATAGGTGAGGACGACAGATTCCATCCGGATCTAAACCCTGTTTCTGCGCAAAGCGTCTTGAAACTGCTCAACGAGGCCGTATGGGCGCCTAATGACGGAATGAGAGAACCCTGGCGTTTTATCTATGTAACGGGTGGTCAGGCTGCCCGGAAACTGCGATCCTCTGGAGAGGAAGCTTCAACACCATTCCTTATGGTCGTGGCCACGGAGGAATCGGATTTTCACCGGCAGGAAGAGGATTATGCGGCGGTGTGCTGTCTGATCCAGAACTTTCAGCTGCTGGCCAAGTCCGAACCATGGAACCTGCGCCGCCTGATTCCGGAATGGATTTATGACACGGAGCAGTGCAGGTCATTCGGAATTCGCCCCCGGGAACGGATTGTTGCTGTGCTTGAACTGGGGGGAGACAAGAGAGTCTCTAATTCCGTGTCTGCTCCAGTGGTTGTAGAACAGTACAGCAGGGGGAGCAGGCTCGGGCAATAATTACTATTATTAGCTGTAGATACAGGCGACAGAGTAATAAAATTATAAGTCGGTATTTGTAAAAATCGGACCTTTGTAATAAAATTAGTGAGAATCATTGATAATCAACATGATTCAATTTATAATAATTACAATGTGATATAAAATCTAATTGCTTGTAATCAGGGAAATCCTGTGACAATACAACTTTCTGATTTCGCAAATCGATCAATGGAGGGAATAATAATTATGGCAGCAGATTTTGTCATTGAGGGACTGAAAGCGACGATTGAAGGAAAAGAAATTCTGAAGGGGATCAACCTTCAAATGAAAGGCGGAGAAATTCACGCCATCATGGGACCGAACGGTACTGGTAAAAGTACTTTGGCCTCAGCCCTGATGGGTCATCCGAAGTATGTGGTTACAGAAGGCACAGCCGTGCTTGAAGGTGAAGATCTGCTGGAGATGGCGGTTGATGAACGCGCCCGTGCCGGCCTGTTCCTGGCTATGCAGTATCCGAGCGAGATCAGCGGAGTTACCAATTCCGACTTCCTGCGCAGTGCAATTAATTCCCGGCGTGAAGAGGGCAGTGAGATTTCCCTGATCCGTTTCATCCGGCTGATGGAAGCTAAGATGAAGGAACTGGATATGAATCCTGAATTCCTGCACCGCTACCTGAACGAAGGCTTCTCCGGCGGTGAGAAGAAACGTAATGAAATTCTCCAAATGATGATGCTGGACCCTAAGATCGTCATTCTTGACGAAATCGACTCCGGCCTTGATATTGATGCACTCAAAATTGTTGCCGATGGCGTGAACTCCATGCGCAGTCCGGAACGCGGATTCCTGGTTATCACTCACTATCAGCGTTTGCTTAACTACATCAAACCTGATTATGTACATGTCATGATGCAGGGACGGATTGTGAAATCCGGCGGCCCTGAGCTTGCAGAACGTCTGGAAGCAGAAGGTTATGAATGGGTTAAGGAAGAGCTCGGCATTGAAGACGAAACTGTAGGACAAGAAGCTTAGAAACGCTGGAAGGAGGAAACCACTTATGACGACGCAAACCATTCTTCCCGTGGATGCCCAGAAGCTCGGCGAATTATCGCAGAGCAGCGGCGAACCGGGCTGGCTGAAGGACAGCCGCTTGAAGGCACTTACGCTTGCTGCTGAGCTTGCCCTGCCGAAGTTGGAGAAGACACGGATTGACCGCTGGAACATTAACAACTACGGAGAGTACAAGGCAAGCCAGGCTTTCACATCCCTTAGCGAAGCACCTGCTTCAATTGCCGCTCTGATCAAGGATCAGGAGGAAGGCAGCCTGATCATTCAGCGTAATTCGGGAGCCGTATATGCCCGTCTTGCTCCTGAGCTGGCTGCGCAAGGCGTGATATTCACCGATCTGCAGACAGCAGTCAGAGAGCATGGAGATCTGGTGCAGCGTTATCTGCATAAGGCAGTATTGCCTGAAGAGCATTCCATCGCCGCACTGCATGCAGCGCTGTGGAACGGCGGGGTATTCCTCTATGTTCCGAAGAATGTCATCATCGAAACTCCGCTGCAGGCGGTGCTGTTAACGGATGATGCCGAGGCTGCATTTGTCCCGCATATTCTGATTGTTGCCGATACTAATAGTTCATTAACCTACGTGGATAATTATGTATCAGATAAGTCCGAAGCGGGTCTGCATAACGGGGCTGTTGAGGTATTTGTAGGTGCAGGTGCCACAGTACGCTATGCCACGGTGCATCAGCTTGGGCTAGACACCACGGATGTTACCTACCGCCGTGCGGTAGTGGAGAATGACGGAACGATCGAATGGATCATCGGTGAGATGAACTATGGCGATACCGCCAGCGACACCAAGTCTGTGCTGAAGGGTAACGGCTCAAGCTCGGATGCCAAGGTAATTGCTGTAGGTACCGGTTCGCAGAAGCTGAGCTATACTACGCAGGCCCAGCATTTTGGCAGAAACACTCCGAGTGACATGATTACCCGCGCAGTGATGCGGGATTCGGCCACTTCCATTATTAACGGAATTACGAAGATCGAGAAAGGTGCGACAAGAGCGGACGGACAGCAGACCGAGAAGGTTCTGATGCTGAGTCCCAAAGCACGCGGCGACGCCAACCCGATCCTCCTTATAGATGAAGATGATGTAACTGCAGGCCATGCCGCTTCCGTAGGACAGGTCAATTACGAGCAAGTCTATTACCTGATGTCCCGCGGAATTACGCGGCATGACGCAGAAACACTGATCATATACGGCTTCCTGGCTCCTGTTGTGTCGCAAATTCCACTGGAGGGACTGCGCAATCAGCTCCAATCTCTTGTGGAAAGGAAGTTAGGCCAATGATTAGCAGCGGAGTTCGGGAGCAATTTCCCATCTTAAATCAGAATATTAACGGACACCCGCTGGTGTATCTGGACAGCGCGGCAACTTCACAGAAGCCGCGCCAGGTCATTGAGGCGGTCAAGTCTTATTATGAATGGGATAACGCCAATGTTCACCGCGGGGTGCACACACTGGGCAGCCGGGCAACCGATGCTTACGAAGGCGCCCGCGAGAAGCTGGCTAAGTTCATTAATGCTCGCAGCACCAAGGAAATTATTTTCACACGCGGTACTACAAGTGCACTTAATATTGTAGCTTCATCTTATGGACCTTCCGTCCTGCAAGAGGGCGATGAGATCGTAATTACCCAGATGGAGCATCACAGCAATTTCATTCCCTGGCAGCAGCTGGCCAAGAAGACAGGGGCAACCCTGAAATTCCTTCCTTTGCAGAAGGATGGTACAGTGACACTGGAGGATGCCGAGAAGACGATTACGGCTCAGACCAAGATCGTAGCTATCGCGTATGTATCCAATGTTATGGGGATTACCCATCCTATCAAAGAGCTTGCAGCAATAGCTCACCGCAACGGCGCCGTAATTGTGGTGGACGGAGCACAGAGCACGCCGCATATGAAGGTGGATGTGCAGGATCTGGACTGTGACTTCTATGCACTGTCCGGTCACAAGATGCTCGCCCCTACCGGAATCGGCGCTTTGTACGGTAAGAAGGCACTGCTGGAGGCCATGGAGCCTGTCGAGTTCGGCGGCGAGATGATTGATGATGTAGGTCTGTACGAATCGACCTGGAAAGAGCTGCCCTGGAAGTTCGAAGGCGGGACACCGATTATTGCGGGTGCCGTTGGACTGGGAGCAGCAATTGATTTCCTGCAGGAGGTTGGACTGGATAATATTCACCGCCATGAGATGCAGCTTGCGGCGTATGCGGAGGAGCGGCTGTCAGAGATCAGTGATCTGACGATCTACGGCCCACGGAACCGCCAGGTAGGAGTAGTAACCTTCAATCTTGGCGATGTCCATCCGCATGACGTAGCTACGGTGCTGGATGCGGAGGGCATTGCTGTCCGCGCCGGACATCATTGCTGCCAGCCGCTGATGCGCTGGCTGGAGGTCAGCTCAACAGCCCGGGCCAGCTTCTACCTGTACAATACGGAACAGGATGTAGATTCGCTGGTTCAAGGCTTAATCAAGGCAAAGGAGTATTTCGCCTATGAACTTGGATGACTTATATAGACGCGTAATTATGGATCATTACAAAAATCCCCGGAACCGTGGTTCATTCGAAGATGATGCACTCAAGATTGAGCTGAACAACCCTACCTGCGGCGACCGCATTACGCTTCAGCTTAAGGTAGAGGACGGCGTCGTCAAGGACGCCCGTTATAGCGGCGAAGGCTGTTCAATCAGCATGTCGTCGGCTTCGATGATGACGGAAGCGGTCAAAGGCCAGACTGTAGCGCATGCGCTTGAACTGGCGGACAGCTTCTCCTCTCTGATGAAGGGTGAAGAAGCAGATTTCGGAGACTACGAAGATATTGAAGCCCTGTCCGGTGTTAATAAATTTCCGGCGCGGATCAAATGTGCCACACTGGCCTGGAACGCGCTTCGCAAAGGCATAGATACGGAAGAGAATCACCCACAACATTAGAAACAAGGAGGCTGACACCATGGCTAAGAAAGCGCCTGATATGGAAGAGTACCAGTATGGATTCCGTGACGAGCATAAGTCGATATTCCAGTCTGGTAAAGGGCTCACGGAAGAAATTGTCCGGGAAATCTCCGCAATTAAGAATGAACCGGAATGGATGCTTAAATTCCGCCTGAAAGCACTGGAGCAGTTCCGCAAGATGCCAATGCCTACTTGGGGCGGCAATATGGACGATCTGGATTTCGAGGACATTCAATATTATGTAAGACCTTCGGAGAAACAGGGCAAGACTTGGGAAGAAGTGCCTTCCGAAATCAAGGAAACCTTCGATAAGCTGGGTATTCCTGAAGCGGAGCAGAAATTCCTTGCCGGTGTCTCGGCACAGTATGAATCTGAAGTTGTATACCACAGCATGCAGAAGAACCTTGAGGATCAGGGGGTGATCTTCACAGATACGGATTCTGCACTGCGTGACCACCCCGAGCTGTTCAAGAAGTTTTTCGGCACCATCATTCCTCCGGCAGACAACAAGTTCGCCGCGCTCAACAGCGCAGTCTGGTCCGGCGGCAGCTTCATCTATGTTCCGAAGGGTGTGAAATGTGAAGTGCCTTTGCAGGCCTACTTCCGTATCAACTCCGAGAACATGGGACAATTCGAGCGGACCCTGATTCTTGCGGATGAAGACAGCTTCGTGCATTATGTTGAGGGCTGTACGGCACCAATCTATAGCACCAACTCGCTGCATAGTGCAGTGGTTGAAATCCTGTGCATGAAGAATGCCCGTGTCCGTTACACAACCATCCAGAACTGGGCACCGAACATCTATAACCTTGTAACCAAACGTGCGGTTGCCGAAGAGAATGCTACCATGGAATGGGTAGACGGCAACATCGGTTCCAAGCTGACAATGAAATATCCGGCAGTTGTGCTTAAGGGCCGCGGAGCCAAAGGTTCGGTATTGTCAATCGCGGTAGCAGGCAAAGGCCAGCACCAGGATGCAGGCGCCAAGATGATTCATCTGGCACCGGACACTACTTCCACGATCGTCTCCAAGTCGATCAGCAAGCACGGCGGGAAGGTAACTTACCGCGGACTCGCTTCCTTCGGCCGTCAGGCAGAAGGCGCGAAATCCAATATCAAATGCGATACGCTTATTATGGATAACGAGTCCACCTCGGACACGATTCCTTACAATGAGATCATGAACGATAACATCGTGCTTGAGCATGAAGCTACAGTATCCAAGGTCTCTGAAGAGCAGCTGTTCTATCTCCAGAGCCGCGGCCTGACTGAAGCTGAAGCTACGCAAATGATCGTTATGGGCTTCATCGAACCGTTCACCAAAGAGCTGCCGATGGAATACGCGGTAGAGATGAACAGATTGATTAAATTCGAGATGGAAGGCTCCATCGGTTAACAGGAGCTTCGATCTTCGATTATAACCACGCAATATCCTGTACGTGCCCACAGATTCTTGACGCAATATTGTCTAAGATCTGTGGGCATTTTTATGTGGTATGGGGAATTATACAATGTGAAATAATGTAGTGGACACAGGAGCAACCGTGTAAGTTATATCTTTCCGGTCTTAAGGAGGCCCCGATGAGAAAATTGGTCGTATCAGAGTTTATGACGCTGGATGGAGTAATGGAGAATCCGCAGTGGACTTTCGCCTATGGTAGTGAAGAACAGGAGAAATACAAGTTCGGTGAATTGAAGGATGCCGATGCTCTGCTGCTGGGCCGTGTGACGTATGAGGCATTTGCTGCTGCCTGGCCCAATATGCTGGAGCAGACCGGGGAATACGGCGAGATGATGAACGGTTATGCCAAACATGTCGTCTCCACAACGCTCTCCGAAGTCACCTGGAACAATTCAAGCCTCATTAAGGACAACCTGCCGGAGGAGATAACTAAGCTTAAACAGCAGCCGGGCCGGGATATTCTGGTATTCGGCAGCTGTACGCTGGTCCAGAGCCTGATCAGCCTGGGTCTTGTGGATGAATTCCGCCTGATGGTATTCCCGGTGCTGCTTGGCAGCGGCAAACGGCTATTCGGTGAAGGACTTAAGGAGCAGGGACTGCACTTGACAGATACCCGGAGATTCTCCCCGGGTGTGGTTGTTGCCAGCTACAAGCCGGTTAAGGATTAGGATTAATGTTCAGGCAAATGGCGTAAAGAGATTTGAATAAGTTTTACTAATAGGGTTAGCGGATAGACTTAGCGAATTAGCGCAAGCACCGGAGCATAGCTGTTATGCTCTGCTGCTTGTGTTTTTTTGTTTGTAGACACGATGAAGTGGACTGAGAAGCGCTTATTTGTTCAAAAAGACCCATATTGTCGCTGAAACGGACTGAGATTCCGTTATATTGTCTTTTCGCGCCTGAAAGGAGGGGCGCGCGATCAAATAAAGGAATGTGAGTCCGGGTGTCAGGCAAATTCTCCTGATTTGCCCGATTAGCGGAATGTCAGTCCGCCTCAGGCAGGAAGGGGTCCGTTAAAGGCTTACAGCGACGCTTTTGTAATATTAATACATAATATTCCTTTTAACGGACAGCCAAAAAGCAGTTTCGCAGGGTTGAATCTTGCTATATCTTAATTGAGCAGTATTTACGAGGAAATAGGAGGAATTAAAGCTATGGGAGGTCTTTTCCACCTGCTTAAGCCCTGTTTTTTCCGAAAAAACAAGGAAAATGCTCATTTCTCCCCTTTGCCGCATTAAATCATGGGTGATAAACTGCTTAAAGTCCCTAAATTGAAAGCGCATAAAAAGGTGGCTTAAGATGTGAGGTTTGGGGACTAAGACCATGCTTACGAAGTAGCTTTACTTCGTAAAGCTTTAAGGAGGAGAGATATGGATGTTCTCAGGCAACTGCGGGGCTTTTATCGGGAGAAACTGCACTATTTGATTCTGTCGATTATATGTTTGGCGGCCGCAACTGCAGTGGGGCTTATTACCCCCAATTTGTTAAGGAGATTGATTGATGATGTTATTGTTCCCCTAAAGTTTACTGAGGTGCCCGTACTCGCTCTTAGTGTGCTTGCTGTAATTATTGTTAAGGCCTGCCTGCAATTTGCCCATGGCTTCTTCGGTGGACGGCTGGGGAATTTTCTGGCCTACCGGCTGCGCAATGCCTGCTATGAGAAGCTGCAATTCCTGTCCTTCCGTTACTATGATACGGCGAAGACAGGTGACCTGATGTCCCGGCTGACCGGGGATTTGGAAGCGATCCGGATGTTCATCGGCTTCGGATTTGCCCAATTGCTGAATGTATTTTTCATGGTTTTGTTCGGTTCCATCATGATGTTCACAATCAACTGGCAGCTTACGCTGGTTACTCTGATCACTATGCCGTTCCTGGCTGTAGTTGCACTCAGATTCGAATCCAAGATTCACCCGGCCTTTCAGGAGATGCGTCTGGCGTTAAGCTCCCTGACAACGGCTGTACAGGAGAATGTCACCGGGGTGAGAACAGTCAAATCGTTTGCCAGAGAGGCTTACGAGGTTGAGAAGTTCTCACACCGTAATGAACGTTATAAGGATAATCAGATTTTTGCCGCCGAGCTATGGAGTAAATTCTTCCCTGTGATGGAGCTGCTCGCTTCGGTCAGTGTAGCGATATTGCTGGGGGTTGGCGGTACACTGGTCATTAACAAGCATATGTCGCTCGGAGAACTCGTCGCTTTCTTCAGCCTGATCTGGTATATTATCGGACCGGTATGGGGCCTTGGCTTCCAAATCAACAACTATACCCAGTCCAAGGCATCGGGAGAACGCGTGCTTCAAGTCCTTAATCAGCAGATCGATGTGAAGGATAAAGAGAATGCAAGTGAGCTTGTACCGTCCGAAGTGAAAGGCGAAGTGGATTTCGATCATGTTACTTTTGCTTACGGGAACAAGATGCCGGCTGTCAAGGATATTCATTTCCATGCTGAGCCAGGTGCGGTCATCGGATTCCTGGGAGGAACCGGCTCCGGGAAATCCACCATTACCCAATTGATGATGCGCGCTTATGATGTGAATCAAGGAAGTATCAAGCTCGATGGGGTGGATATCCGTGAATTCCAGGTCCGCAGTCTGCGGGCACAGATCTCGACGGTGTTCCAGGAGACGTTCCTGTTCTCCTCCTCCATCCGCAATAATATCTCCTATGGACTCAAAAATGTCAGCATGGATGAAATCATCCGTGCCGCCGAGCTGGCGAAGGCGCATGAGTTCATTATGGAGATGCCGGAGGGCTATGATACGGTGGTAGGTGAACGCGGGATGGGACTCTCCGGCGGACAAAAGCAGCGGATTGCCATTGCCCGCGCGCTGCTGAAGAACCCGCGGATTCTCATTCTGGATGATGCGACCAGTGCGGTCGACATGGAGACGGAGCATGAGATTCAGGCAGGATTCCAGGAGGTTATGCGCGGACGTACAACCTTGATCATTGCCCACCGGATCTCCTCTCTGCGCCATGCCGACCAGATTATAGTTATGAATGAAGGGAAGATGGTGCAGCAAGGTACGCATAAGGAACTGATTGAGGTTCCGGGACCTTACCAGGATGTATACCGGATTCAATATGCCGATTATTTGGCCAGAGATAATGAACTAGGGGCAGGTGATCCGGCATGAATCTTGAGACATCCAAGCAGACCGCAAGTGCGGCATTAGAGAAGGATAACAGCAAGGCAGAGGAACAGACTTTGGAGGAGCGTTTCGTCTACAAGGATGATGACGTGATTGACAAGGCTTTTGACTGGAAGCAATTCACCCGCCTGTTCGGCTATATGAAGCCGTATGCCAGGCAGATGCTGCCGCTCGTCGCAGTAATGATGATTCTGGGTACAGTGACGAAGCTGACGGTTCCGTTCCTGACAAGTATGGCGATCGATAAGGCAATTGCTCCCGAGGACGGCAACTCAAGTCTTACGCTGCTATACACACTGACGGCCAGTGTTATTGTGCTATATCTGATCCAGTGGATCGCCGGTGTGTACCGGATTAAGTATACGAATGTGATCGGGCAACGAGTCATTTATGATCTGCGTTCGGATCTGTTCCGCCATATTCAGAAGCTCTCCTTCAACTTCTTCGACAAAAGACCGGCCGGATCAGTACTGGTGCGGGTGACGAATGATATCAACTCGCTGCAGGATTTGTTCACGAACGGGGTCGTCAACCTGATGATCGACTGCGTCCAGCTGGTCGGCATTATGGTCATTCTGCTGCTGATCAACTGGAAGCTGGGACTTGCGGTAATGATTACCGTGCCGGTTATGTTCCTGATCTCCACCAAGCTGCGGCAGCGGATCCGGATTGCCTGGCAGGATGTGCGGATGAAGAATTCCCGGATCAACTCCCATCTGAATGAGTCGATTCAGGGGATTCGCGTGACTCAGGCGTACACCCAGGAAGAAGAAAATATGCATTATTTCGATGCCATGAATATGGACAGCCGGAAATCCTGGAACAAGGCTTCGGCAATGAACCAGGCGTTCGGTCCGATTATTGAAGTCACCGGCGGCTTCGGAACGATGATCCTCTTCTGGTTCGGGGCTTATCTGATCCAGTCCGGTGAGCTTACCGTTGGTTTCCTGGTTGCCTTCAGTACGTATGTCAGTAACTTCTGGGACCCGATTAACCGCCTTGGCCAGATGTACAATCAGCTGCTGGTAGCCATGGCTTCCTCGGAGCGGATCTTCGAGTATCTCGATGAGCAGCCTGCGGTTCAGGATAAGCCGGGCGCAACACCGCTGTCCAAGATTCAGGGAGACATTCACTTTAACAAGGTCGTATTTGAATATGAAAAAGGCCGCGCCGCGCTCAAAGGCATTGATCTCGATGTGAAAGCCGGCCAATCGATTGCCCTCGTCGGCCATACCGGCTCCGGTAAAAGCACGATCATCAACCTCATCGGCCGGTTCTATGATATCAAGAGCGGCGACATCACGATCGACGGCAGAGATATCCGTGATGTAACCCTGCAGAGTCTGCGGGAACAGATCGGGATCGTGCTCCAGGATACCTTCATCTTCTCAGGAACGATCCGGGACAATATCCGGTTTGGACGGCTGGATGCTACAAATGAGGAGATTGAAGAAGTTGCCAAGGCAGTGGACGCCCATGACTTCATTATGAAGCTGCCGGGCGGCTATGAGACCGAAGTTGAAGAGCGCGGCAGCGCACTGTCCATGGGCCAGCGCCAGCTGCTGTCCTTCGCCCGGGCGCTGCTCGCCGATCCGCGGATTCTGATTCTGGATGAAGCGACAGCCAGTATCGATACGGAGACGGAGATCAAGATCCAGGAAGCGCTGAAGCTGCTGCTTCAGGGCCGGACCTCCTTCATCGTAGCCCACCGGCTCTCCACCATCCGCCATGCGGATAAGATTGTGGTGCTGGATCATGGCGAGATCAAGGAAGAAGGCAATCACGCCGAGCTTACCGAGCGTGACGGCATTTATAACGGTTTAATTGAAGCGCAGTTCCGCTTCTTATAGCAGAATGACAGACAGCAGCCCTCCCCGGCACACTTTAATTAGCAGGGAGGGCTGCTGTTATTTTTATACAAATTCACCCCTGCCGCTTGGCGGCTCTGCCGGTTACCCGGACCTCCAGCATCTGTGCACTGATCTCCTGCTGCCACTGAGAGTCTTTCGTATGTGCCGCCAGCATGGCTTCATTATTCAGCCGGGCCATTTCCCAGCAGTACACCGTGTTGACATGAAGGCAGTGCTGCTGCTCGTCACGTTCCGCTGCGGCCAGCGGCCGCTTCAGACTAAGAGTATACAGCTCCGCAAGGCGCTGATGAACTGCAAGCATAGGTTATCTCCTCCAAATGATCTTTTGCTATCAGCCTAGCCTTGGAGGCCGGGATTCAAACAGGGGAAAATAAAGTTCTTGAAATCGCTTTTTTTTATGCTACAATAACAGTAATACAGGATTGTGACCGGTAACGCGGGCAATGCCTAAGCTGATGCGAGTATCATTTTCTTAATGATATTGGGATCAACTTAGGCTTTTTTTGTACAAACTATATGGCAGGAGGTGAGATAGAGATGATTATCGAGAAGGTGCTGAACAACAATGTACTTCTGACCAAGAATCAGAAAGGCAAGGAAGTCATTGTCATGGGCAGAGGGATTTCCTTCAACAAGGTGGCAGGGGATTATGTAGATCCGGCTAAGGTGGACAAGATTTTCCTGCTTAATGAGAACGAATTCACGGCAAGGCTGACGGAGCTGCTGAATGATATTCCAGTGGTGCATCTGGAGCTGGCCAATGAGATCGTGATGTATGCGAACGGGGTGCTGGGCACAGAGCTGAGTGATAATCTGTATCTGACGCTGACGGACCACATTCATTTTGCGCTGCAGCGTTTCGATAAGGGAATCATGCTGAAGAACGCGATGCTGTTCGAAATCAAACGCTTTTATAAGAAGGAATATGAGATCGGGCTGGATGCCCTTAAGATTATCGAGCAGGCAACGGGCCTAGCGCTTGGTGAAGATGAAGCCGGTTTTATTGCCTTGCATCTGGTGAATGCCAGGATGGATGGCGGCAATGAGATGAGATCAACCGTCAAGATGACGGAAATCGTGCAGAATATTCTGAATATTGTTACCTATCACTACAAGCTGGTGCTTGATGAGACTTCGCTGAATTACTCGCGGTTCCTGACGCATCTGCAGTATTTCTCCATGCGGATCCTGAAGAAGGAGACCAATAACAGCGGCGAGGAGTTTCTGTATAACCAGGTGAGGCAGACTTATGTCAAGGCCTTCGAATGTGCAAGCAAGATCAATGAGTATCTGGAGAAATCCCATGGCCAGAGCTTAAGCAAGGATGAATATGTCTATCTGACCATTCACATCCAGCGGGTGACGGACCGTAACAGTCTGGAATAACACATTCCCTAAGCGAACCCTCTAACTTCATATTTTCCATCCTACAGGGTGTAACTGGTAATGCAGGCAAAACCTGAACTGATGGCAAAACTAGCGTTTTTTGACGCCCTTTTGCCCTGAGTTCAGGTTTTTCTTGTTTGCAGGGGGGGATAATAGAACTTGCTGGCACAACCTGCCTCTGCAGCGATGTTTAATCAATCGAGAAATATAAAGGAGCATACCCAAGTGAGCAATAAAGACTTATCCAAACAGATTATTACACTCGTTGGCGGAGAAGGTAATGTGAATTCCGTATTCCATTGTGCAACGCGCCTGAGATTCAAATTGAAGGATAGCAGCAAGGCCAATAAAGCAGCGCTTGAAACAACGCCGGGAGTCATTACCGTGGTGGAGAACAGCGGCCAGTTCCAGGTCGTCATCGGCAACAATGTCAGCCAGGTGTTTGAGCAGATTATGAAGGAAACCTCTTTGCAGGATGCAGAGAAAAGCGGTAATGACGAAAGCTCCGAAAGTACCGGTGTACTCGGCAAAGCGGTTGATATTATTTCAAGCATCTTCTCTCCGATTCTCGGGGCGCTCGCCGGTGCAGGGATTCTCAAGGGCCTGTTGGCTTTGATTCTCTCGCTGGAATGGATCAGCGGCACCAGCGGTACGTATCTGATTCTCAATGCAGCGTCGGACAGTGTGTTCTACTTCCTGCCTGTGTTCCTGGCAGTTACAGCGGCGCGTAAATTCAAAGCCAATCAATTTGTCTCCATAGCAGTAGCCGGGGCGCTGATATACCCTTCGGTAATTGCTGCTGTGGGTTCGCCGGACCCGCTGAACTTCCTGGGGATCAAGATTGTGCTGATTAACTATTCCTCCAGTGTAATTCCGATCATTCTGGCGGTATGGGTGCAATCCTATGTGGAGAAATGGTTCCGTTCGTTCATTCATGAATCGGTCCGAAATATTCTGGTTCCCATGTTCGCGCTCTTAATTGTAATTCCGCTTACGTTCCTGGCCTTCGGACCTGTAGGCTCACTGATCAGTGACGGTTTGGCTTCCGGTTATACCTGGTTGTACAATCTTAGTCCTTTGGTTGCCGGGGCTATTGCCGGGGCATTCTGGCAGGTATTCGTGATCTTCGGCGTGCATTGGGGATTTGTGCCGATCATGCTCAGCAACATTGCTACATTGGGGTATGATACGATGCTGCCAATACTCTGCGCAGCAGTTCTGTCTCAGGCCGGTGCAGTATTCGGCGTATTCCTGAAATCCAGAAACCCGCAACTCAAAGCTCTGGCCGGTTCTTCCACACTGGCAGCCATCTTCGGGATTACTGAACCGACAATCTACGGGGTTACCCTGAAGCTCAAGAAACCGTTCATCTATGCCTGTATCTCCGGTGCGATCGGTGGGGCGATTATTGCACAAGGCGGCGCAAGAGCACTGTCCTTCTCCTTGCCGGGACTGCTGGCCTTGCCGACTTATTTCGGAACCGGATTCCTCTGGGTAATCATCGGCATACTTGTAGCCTTCGTACTCGCTGCTATTCTGGTATTTGTGCTTGGGTTTGATGACCCGGCAGCCGATACAGCAGCTTCTGTTAACACAAGCGGACCGGTTAACCCAATTACACCCACTATGATTGACAAAGAAATGGTGGTAAGTCCTCTGGCTGGAGCACTGCAGCCGCTCGATAGTCTGCCCGATGAAGCTTTTGCTTCCGGCGCAATGGGTAAAGGCATTGTCATCGAGCCGTCCTCCGGGAAGCTGACTTCTCCGGTGAACGGAACGGTAACCACGGTATTCCCGACAGGGCATGCGATTGGCATTACTTCGGATGGCGGCGCAGAGCTGTTGATCCATGTAGGAGTCAACACGGTGAAGCTGAAAGGGAAACATTTTGACAAAAAGGTACAAGAGGGAGATAAGGTCGTGCAGGGTCAGCTATTACTGGAATTTGATCTTGAAGCTATCCGTGCGGCAGGCTTTGTAACAGCGACTCCGGTCATTGTCACCAACTCGGCAGAATATCTCGATGTTCTGAAGAATACCGGAAGCGAAGTAACAAACGGCGAAGCTTTGCTAACCCTAATACACTAGAACCCGTGCTCCAATGAGCAGGTACTTACGACTTCTAAAAAGGAGATACACATGACTAATTTCAAACAGAAATTTCCGGATAACTTCCTGTGGGGCGGGGCTACGGCCGCGAACCAGCTGGAAGGCGCTTACGATCAGGGCGGCAAAGGCCTGTCCAGTGCGGATATGGTAGCTTACGTGCCCAAAGCAGAGCGCAGCAATGATCATGCCATCGAAATCAGCTCCGAGCGGATCGCGCAAATTCTGTCCGGCGAATTCAATGCACGTTTCCCGAAACGTGAAGGGGTCGACTTCTACCACCGCTACAAAGAGGACATCGCTTTATTTGCGGAAATGGGCTTCAAGGTGTTCCGTCTGTCGATCAACTGGGCCCGGATTTATCCGAATGGCGATGATGCCCAGCCGAATGAGGCCGGTCTGAAGTTCTACGACGATGTATTCGATGAGCTGCATAAATACGGGATAGAGCCGCTGGTTACCCTGGCGCATTACGAAACTCCGCTCGGTCTGACGCAGAAATACAACGGCTGGGCCTCCCGCGAACTCGTCGGCTGCTTCACCCGCTATGCCGAAACGGTGTTCCGGCGTTATAAGGATAAAGTGAAATACTGGATCACCTTCAATGAGATCAATATGATGACCCTTAGCCCGTTCACCGGCGGCGGTGTTGTCATTGACCGTGCCGGGAATAAGCTGCAGACGATATACCAGGCCCTGCATCACCAGTTCATTGCGAGCTCGCTGGCTACCAAGCTGGTGCATGAGATTATCCCCGGTTCCCGGATGGGCTGTATGCTGGCGCGGATGGAGAGCTATGCGGCTACCTGTAATCCCGAGGATGTGCGGTTGAACCAGCATGAGAATCAGCTGAACCTGTACTTTACCGATGTCCATGCACGCGGCGAATATCCGAAATATATGGACCGTTATTTTGCAGAGCACAATATTGAACTCCACAAAGAGCCGGGCGATGATGAGCTTCTGAAGCAGTACACGGTGGATTATGTGGCATTCAGCTACTATATGACCCTCACGCTGTCAGTTAGTCCTGAAGGGGAACGGGCGCAGGGTAATCTGTTCGGCGGGATAAGAAATCCTTATCTCAAGGCCTCGGAATGGGGCTGGCAGATCGACCCGACCGGGCTGCGGATTATGCTGAACACGATGTATGACCGTTACCAGAAACCGCTGTTCATCGTTGAAAATGGGCTTGGGGCGTATGACAAGGTTGAGCCGGACGGCTCCATCCATGACAGCTACCGCATCGATTATCTAAGACAGCATATTGCCCAGATGAAGGAAGCCATTATGGACGGTGTGGAACTGATCGGCTATACAAGCTGGGGACCGATTGACCTGGTGAGTATGTCTACTTCGGAAATGTCGAAGCGCTACGGCTTCATCTACGTGGATCTGGACGATGACGGTAACGGGACGTTGGACCGTTCGAAGAAAGACTCTTTCTATTGGTACAAAAAGGTCATCGCCAGCAATGGTGAAGAACTATAGCCTGCGTTAAAAGAAAAGGAGATTCGCTGACCCGTATCCGGGTTCAGGAATCTCCTTTTTGCATGAATGTATATGTAGCCGGCCTATTCCATATAGATTTCTACGACCGCAATTTTGCGTTCGCGCGACAGATCAAGGAATTTGCCTTCGCTCTGCACGAGCGGCCGGAAGACATCCAGCGGGTTGTTCATAATGATTACACCCATATCTCCGGTGCTGAGCAATACGCGTTTGCCGATAAAATTAGGCATCAGATGCTGAATGAAGGCTTGTACCGGTTTGCCGTTCAGCTTGCCGAAGCTGAGCGAGTTGATCTCGCGCAGTACGGAAATCAGCTCCTGCTTGGACTGGTAGACCCGGTGGGAGGTCATGGCGCTGTATATATCGGCGACCGCTGCAATCTGGGCATAAGGATGAATATCGTTCTTGGTAAGCTGGTGCGGATAGCCGGAGCCGTCTTCACGTTCATGATGCTGCAAGGCGACTAAAGCTGTGAAAGGATCATTCATGGAATTCTGAATGATTTCGTGCCCGTAAACCGTATGTAGTTTGATTTCGTCGAATTCGGCAGCGGTCAGCTTGCCGGGTTTGTTCAGAATATCAGGGGAGATCCGGCATTTGCCGATATCGATCAGGTATCCTGCACGGCCGATCTCATAACACTCCGCCTTGGAATATCCCAGCCAGGAGGCAATATAATAAGATAGCATCCCAACCTGCAGGGAATGGTTGTAGGTATAATTGTCTTCCCGGTCAAGCAGCAGAAGGAGTGAGACGACATCTTTATGTTTGTCGAGCGTGGATAACGTCGGCTGGAGAATATCGTCTACAACGGACTGATTGAAGCTTCCCTTAGTGAGTGCTTCCATATATAGAGATTCAAAACCATCGATCATGATGTCGAAGCTGCCGGAAGCAGCCTGGATGATTGAGGATCTGCTTGAGGGTGCGGGTTCTTCCTGCACCGTTTCAATATCTACATAATCTACGCCATGCTGTATCAGCTTGGCGATCTCCTCCAACTGGAGCCGTGATCCTTTGGGGAGTACATGCAGCCCGCGTGAGCTGAAGGTATCCATCCGCAGATGATCACCCGGTTTTAGATCCATGACGTGTACTCTCAATGAATATGCCACCTTACTATAGCGATTTTTTCCAGCATAGCAACAAAGTCGGGAATATTCAATGGTTTAGGAGTACTGTTTATAGCTGGAGGATTCTTCAGCCTGGGGATCTTTCCCGAGCCAGTGTGAGCCTGAATCCCGGATATCCTTTTTCCATACGGGGACTGAGACTTTAAGCGCCTCAATGGCGTAACGGCTGGCCTCATAACAGGTATCGCGATGCGGTGCGGACACGGCAATGACAACACTGGCTTCTTTGATTCCTACGAGTCCGATCCGGTGTGCAATTGCGCAGTGAGCCTGCCAGCGTTCTTGAATCTCGAGGCCTATCTCCTGCAGCTTCTTCAGTGCCATGGGCACGTAAGCTTCATAATGAAGGGCGGTTGTCTGCTGATCTCCAGTCATCTCCCTGGTCGTGCCGACAAAGAGGAGTGAGGCTCCGTGGTTAACATCCTGTACCTTCTCCAGGAGCAGCTCAGCCTTCAAGGGCTGATCAGTAATGCTGTACAGGCCGTCTGCTGTCTCGTCAGCGGCAGCTTCAGGTTCTCCGCCGGACACGGGCGGGATCAATGCCACCTCGGAGCTTTCGGCAATCTCTGTATCATCTGGGGCATATTCCCGGTCAACGGCAACCAGGGATACATTGATCTGCGGAGCAGCATCGGGATACGAAGCGGAGAGCAGTTCTTTCAGTTTGCCGGCTGTCAAAGGCGACTCATGGGCATGAAATGTCAGAGTAGAGGAGCCGATGACTTCGGCCAGACCCGCAAACAGTCGAATGGACACATGCATGATTAAATCACCTCGTAATTACATAAGTTAGGACAGCTTATAATGATTACAATATACCATAATGAGCCTGAAAATGTTATGCTAACTCTAGAAGAGCACAAGCCTGCCGCTTACACTATAAACGGCTGTACAAGTGGGAGGGAAGCAAGCTTATGAAGCCTGAGCCGCAAAGATTAACCATTCTTCATACCAATGACATACATAGCCATTTTGAAATGATGAGTCCTGTCGCGGCAGAGATTTCTGCAATGAAGGCTGCTGCAGGCGAAGGTCCGGTGCTGCTGCTGGATATCGGCGACCATATGGACAGGGCTGCCGTAGAGACGGAAGGCACGATGGGGCAGGCTAACATCGATATTATTAATCTGACCGGATATGATGCCGTAACTATCGGCAACAACGAAGGCCTTACCTTCTCACAGGAGATGCTCTCGGCTATATTTACCGGCATCCAGTGTCCTGTGGTGTGCTGCAACTTCCTGGAGTCTGCAACCGGAGAGCCTCCGCATTGGATGCAGCGCCATGCTATCCTGGAGAAGGACGGGATCAAGATCGGGCTGACCGGTGCCACGGCAGCGTTCACTTCTTTCTACTCCCTGCTGGGATGGGATGTGCTTGACCCTGAAGAAGCGCTGCGTGAGCAGTGTGAACTGCTGGCACCGCAAGTGGATATCCTAATCATTCTGTCTCATCTGGGGCTGCCCGCAGACCAGAAGCTGGCAGAGAATCTGGAAGGTGTACATGCCATTCTGGGCGGACATACCCACCACATGCTTGAGAAGCCGCAGATGATAGGCGGCACGGCTGTATGCGGCGCCGGCAAATTCGGCCGGTACCTCGGACGGCTGGTATTTGAGCGGGATCAGCCGGACGGAGTCTTCCGGCTGGCTGAAGGGGGATGTACCGCAGTCAATGGCGCGCTGACTGAAGAGATCATCGCTCCGGCGGCAGCAATTCACCTGCAGCGCGGCCGTGAGGTGCTGCAGGAGACCGTTGCCATCAGCGACCGCGGGCTGCCGCTCGACCTGCAGGGCGAATCACCGTTTGGCAACCTGCTCGCACAGGCTGTCCGCCGCTTCACGGGCAGCTCCTTCTCGCTTGTCAATTCCGGGCAGCTGCTCGGCTCCCTGCCGGAGGGTAATATTACGGCAGGCATGCTGCATGCCCTATGCCCTTCCCCGATTAATCCGTGCATTGTACAGCTCACCGGCAAGGATATCCGCACTGCGCTGGAACAGAGTCTAATGGAGGAATACCGCAACAAGGTAATCTACGGCTACGGATTCCGGGGGAATATGCTGGGCAGTCTGGCTGTCGACGGATTAAAAATCTTGTACGATCCAAGGGTCATGCCGTATGATAACGGTATTGCGATTTTTGTCGGCGGAGAGAAGCTGGAAGACGGACGGGAGTATAGCGTCGGCACGCTGGATATGTTTACATTCCGCACCGGGTATGAGAGTATAGCGAATGGCCGGGAGCCTGTCTATTTGCTGCCCCATTTTCTGCGCGATCTGCTGCGGATGGAGCTCCAGCGCCCGGGGAGTCTCGATGAGAGCGAAGTTGCCCGCTGGGTGAGCCTGGCCACCTGATTCATTCCGCAATTCATTCAAACATTAGAAGTCATAGCTGCACCAGGTTTCATTGACTAGATCAGGAGGATTATATGGATACAATTACAGCAATAATTCTGGCAATTGTAGAAGGAATAACCGAGTTTATCCCGGTATCATCAACGGGACACATGATTCTTACCACGAAGCTGCTGGGGTTTGACGAGCAGGATTCCATTATGAAAACGTATGAGATCGTCATTCAGCTTGGGGCCATTCTGGCCATTGCCATTGTCTACCGCCAGCGGATTCTGAATCTCCTGGGGATCGGCCGCAGCGGCAGAAGCAGAGGCGGAGTCATGCCGGCATCACGCCTGAACCTGATTCATGTGCTGCTGGGTATAGTGCCTGCGCTCGCCGTAGCTTTTTTCGCCCGTGATTTCATCAAAGGCCTGTTCGGCGCATCTACGGTTCTCTGGGCACTGGTGGCCGGCGGGATTCTGATGATCGTCGCGGAATGGGTCAACAAACGCAAGATTCGCGTGACCGCGCATGAGCTGGATGATCTGTCCTACGGGCAGGCGCTGGCGATCGGACTCTATCAGATCATTTCCGTACTCTGGCCAGGGTTCTCCCGTTCCGGTTCGACCATCTCCGGGGGGATGCTCAGCGGGGTCAGCTACAAGGCTTCGGCGGATTTCTCCTTCCTCATCGCGATTCCGATTATGTGTGCGGCCTCGGGCTATGAACTGCTGGATTCCTACCGCAATTTCACGAATGATACGATCTGGTATTTCGCCATTGGCTTCGTGATTTCTTTCGTGGTGGCCTATGTGGTAGTTGTTCTGTTCATGAGGATGATCCAGAAGATCAGACCGACCCATTTCGCGATTTACCGGTTCATACTTGCGGCTGTCTTCTGGCTGTTCATTATGCGTTAAGCTCACCCGGCTTAGCATCACCGGGCAAGAGAGGCAGTCTTACATACATCCGCTTGTCCGGTCGCTCAAGGTAACGGTATAGGCACAGCGTTTGACCCAAGGATTCCGAAGCAGAATAGCAATTTACCGTTAAAGGCAGGAGTGAGCCAAGGTGCGTTTAGTATCCGTGAATCGGCTTCAGGCGGGAATGAAGCTGGGTAAAAAAATTTATAATGATGAAGGACTGGTTCTGCTCGCTGATGGAGTAGAGCTTACTGATGCCCTGATCAAGCGGCTCGCTAGGATCGATATCGGCTATATCTATATAGAGGATTCCGTCACGGAAGATGTCGTGATTCCCGGAATGCTGCAGGATGAGACGCGAAATCAGGCGCTCAAGGTAATCAGAAATCAATTTCAGCAAATGTCCGGCGCTTCGGGAATTACCAAAGGCTTCTACCACCTGGATAAGAAATTCTCCAAAGTGATGGATTCCATACTGGACGATATGTCGGCTCAGGAAGATCCGATGATTATGCTGCTGGATATGCACACCGCAGACAACTATCTGTATGTGCATTCCCTGAACGTATGCCTCTACACACTGGTGCTTGGCATTGCCCATGGCTACAGCAAGGAAGAACTGCGGGTCATCGGACTCGGTTCGCTGCTGCATGACATCGGCAAGACACAGATTCCGGTCAAAATTGTTCAGAAGCCCGGGATGCTTAGTGAAGATGAATTCAAGCATATGCAGGCGCATACCGAGATCGGTTACCGGATTCTTAAGGAAGAGCCGAATATCCCGCTGCTCGCGGCCCATTGTGCACTGCAGCATCATGAGCGGATCGACGGTTCCGGCTATCCGCGCGGTCTGACTGGTCCGCAGATTCATGAATATGCGAAGTGGCTGGGTGTGGCGGATTCCTATGATGCGATGACCTCCAACCGGATATACAAAAAAGCCATGCTGCCGCATCAGGCGGTCGAGGCGCTGTACGTCGGCTCCGGCACGCTGTATGAGCAGAAGCAGCTGGAGATTTTCAGAGACCGTGTGGCGATCTATCCTCTGGGGCTTACCGTCAAGCTTAGCACCGGCGAGAGCGGTGTTGTGGTCAAGATTGATCCCAGCATACCGCACAGACCCGTTGTACGTGTGCTTAACGGCCCGGAAGGGGAACCGGTCACCCCTTATGAGCATGATCTTGGCAAAGCCCTCTCTGTGGTCATTGTTGATGTGACTGACGGGGGAGAGCTTATAGTGAAGAGCACTTGATTAGCGTTGTTAGCAGCGAGGAAAGAATACAGGTGTCCGCTTGGCTGCGGAGCTGTATTCTCAGCCTTGCTGTTTTTTTGAAATTAAAGCAAATAAGCGGAAGATGCGCAGTTTTTCGCTTGTCGTGGTATGATATAGCGTAAGTTATCGTTCTTTTTCAATTGTTTTGGGTTAATAATAAGGAATAAGCATTAAAGGAGCATTAAGAAATGAGTATATTAGAGCCATCATCATCATCAATACCTGTACAAGAGCTGTCGCCGGAGTACGATCCCTGGGATCCGATTACCTCTCTTCGCCAGCACGGGCGGCATGTGCTGACCAGCGTAGAGATGACGGTGACCAATCTGTGCAACATGCGCTGTGAGCACTGCGCAGTTGGAGACAGCCTGACTATGAAAGAAGGGGAGCTGCTGCCGCTCACCAATATGCTGCGCCGTCTGGAAGAGGTAGAGCATCTGCAGACCATCAGCATCACCGGCGGGGAGCCGATGTTCCGTGCCGGAACGGTGGAGAATACCATCGTGCCGCTGCTGAAATATGCACGTGAGCGGGGGATCCGTTCTCAGATCAACTCGAATCTTACCATGCCGTATTCCCGTTATGAGCAGCTGCTTCCATACCTGGATGTCATGCATATCTCTTTCAACTATGTTAACGGGGATGACTTCCATGAGGTGGGCTTCGCGAACAGCGGGCATCCGGTCTCGAAGGAAGCCGCCTACCGTCTGTATGACACCATGCTGGAGAATTCCCGCCGGCTTAGCAATGACGGTATGCTTATCTCGGCGGAGTCGATGATTAATTACCGTACGCATACCAAGCTCCCGCAGATCCACAAGCTGATCGGGGAGATGGGGGCAAGACGCCATGAGGTGCATCCGATGTATGCCTCCAGCTTCGCTTCGAAGCTGCCCGTATTGTCACTCCAAGAGATGAATGCAGCCATTCATTCCCTGCTGGATGCCCGGGACCCTGAGATGTGGATGCTGTTCGGCACGCTGCCGTTCTTCGCCTGCAGCTTCCTCGAGGAAGACCAGCAGCTGCTGCGCAGACTGCGCAGTGAGAAGAATGTTACTCTGCGCAATGACCCGGATGGAAGAAACCGGGTGAACGTAAATTTATTTACGGGCGATGTATTCGTAACAGATTTCGCCGATATTTCTGCATTTGGCAATATCAGCAGCACCAGGCTGGATGACATTTTCACCGAGTGGCAGACTAAGCATCCGCTGAATCAGAAAGTGAATTGCTACTGCGATGCCGCCGGCTGCTGCGGGCCCAACCTTCTGGTAGCCGATATGTATTATCCTGAGGTTGATTTCAAGACAAGAAAAGCGATCACTCTGTAGAAATGGGGCGTTATTATAGTGCATACGGAATTTGACATAGGAAGCTTAGTGCTTAATCTTTTGCTCGTTCTGGTGCTCGTATTATTGAATGGGATCTTCGTTGCGGCGGAGTTCTCGCTGGTAAAGGTCAGACAGTCACGTCTGACCCAGCTGGTCAGCGAAGGCAACAAAATGGCCGGGTATGCGCTGAAGGTCAATAAAAGACTGGATTCGTATCTGTCTGCCACCCAGTTCGGGATTACGCTCGCCTCGCTGGGACTCGGCTGGGTCGGAGAACCGGCGATCTCTGAGCTGCTGGTGGAACCCCTAATGTATCAGCTTGGCGTATCGGATCAGACCCTGATCTCTACGGTATCTGTGATTATCGGGTTCTCGATTATTACCTTCTTACATATTGTGCTGGGTGAGCTTGCACCGAAGTCCCTGGCGATTCAAAAAACTGAAGGCTCAGCGCTGCTGCTGTCCGCTCCGCTGATGTTCTTCTATAATGTGTTCCTGCCCTTCATCTGGGTGCTGAATGCGTCGGCTAATGCGCTGCTGAGGCTGGTTGGTGTTGAACCGGCCAGTGAAGCCGAAGCTGCCCACTCGGAAGAGGAGATCCGTATCCTGATGAATCAGAGTGCGAAGAGCGGGGTTATCGACAAGGACGAGATGAAGCTGATGGACAACATCTTCGAATTCTCCGATCTGCTGGCCCGTGAAGTGATGCTCCCGCGTACGGATATGGATGTACTGTACAGCAATCTCCCGCTGGAGGAGAATATGCGGATCATTACGGAAACGAAGCATTCCCGGTATCCGGTAGCCTTCGAGGATAAGGACCGGATTATCGGCTTCATCCATATTACAGATCTTCTCTTCGCACCGCTGGAGCAGCAGAATGACCTGGCTTCACTGGTCCGGCCGATTCTGAATGTGCCGGAATCGATGGAGATCAGCCATGCGCTCCGTCTGATGCAGAAGAACAAAGCCCAGCTGACCCTGGTCGTAGACGAATATGGCGGGACCGCGGGGCTGCTGACGGCTGAAGAGATCCTTGAGGAGATTGTCGGCGATCTGCATGACGAATTCGAGGATGAACGCCCGAGTGTGGAGCACAACGGAGAATATATTTCCGTTGAAGGCCGTATGCTGATCGAAGACGTGAATGATCTTACTGGCGTCATCATCGAGGATGAAGAAGTGGATTCGATTGGCGGCTGGCTGTTCAAGGAGCTGGAGGGGAATCCGTCCAAAGGCAAACAGGTGGTGGTCGGCGACGTCACCTTTGAGGTAGAGGAGTCCACCCGGCTTCGGATTACCCGGATTAATATTCACCGGGCGAATCCGCCGGAGTCCGCAGAGGATGCAGAAGATACGGAAGAAGATAAAGAGTAAGCAGGGCAATTGCTGAAATGAAGCAGTTAAAATGTAACAGGGTACATTGGCAGCCGCTAAAGGCTGCTGGTGTGCCCTGTTTTTTTGCAATTGCGTTCTGATATCCCTTAGAGCTGTCATAAATTAGTTACGAAGGTATCTATCAGATAATACATTCATGGAACGATGCTCATCAAACTTTGAGGAGGAATGAAACTTTGAACTCCCAGGAACGTGTATGGACACCGTATAGGGGACCGTTTGATCCCTGTCCGCCGGTGCCGTTCAAGACGTATGTAGTACCGCCGAACAATTCATTAATTTTCAGCCCCCGAATCTGCCGCAGTTCTCCCTGCCGGAAGCGCTGAAGTACGGAACGCTGTGGCCTGCGCTGTTCAGCCCGTATGAGTCCAAGTCCAAAGGAGGGAAGTAGGCGATGGAAGCAAATCCTTGCGAACCCCGCTATTACGAAATGCTGGAGCTTGCCAAACATCCGGAAGGCCACCGTTATGCAAAAAGAGACCTGTCTCCGAACATTAACTTTTTCATGAATGTACCTGTAACGCCTGAGGGCGGGTTAACGTTTGAGGATGGCGTATCGGGACCAGGATGTTATGTGGAGCTCCAATCCAGCTGCCATTCCATGGTGCTGATCAGCAATTGCCCTCAATTGAACAATCCATGCAACGCCTATAATCCTACGCCGGTCCAAGTGCTTATTTGGAACGAATAGAGCAGCTGGATTATATTGCATACGTTAACGAATACATTTGGCAGCCAGTCTAAGGACGGGCTGCTTTTTGGCGTGACCGGTAAAGAACTTCAATTTCAAAATATTATCACATCAGGGCTGGCTACATTTTCTAGAGAGTGCCCTTCACCTTACGCACCGCTATCCACATAGACAGGAAGGATCTGTTTCAAGTGAATATTGTTAGCGTTGGCGAGCAGGACAAGCAGGACCATGATCATAATAATCGGTCCTAGGAATTCGCTGCAGCGGACAATCCCTTCGATCGATCCCGCATAAGTAACTTATGTAATTAACAGCACCATCAGCAGAATAATTGATTTTATAGGCGTTTCTGGAAGGGGATAAATATAGAGCCCTTGACATTTGTTACATGCATCGTTAATATATCGATATATATAAATGTATTAATATATGGAAAGGGGGGCCTGCTATGAAGCTTGACGACAACACGCTAAAAAATGCGGTGAAAATATATAAAGCCCTCGGGGAGCCTACGCGATTGAAAATAGTTGCTCTGCTCAGCAAGCATGAGGAACTCAGCTGTTCCGGGATCGGGGAGCATTTGAACTTTCCGGGTTCAACTCTTTCCCATCATTTGAAGCAACTGCAGGAGTGCGGCCTGCTTGAACTGGTAAGAAAAGAAGGAACCTATCATATCTATAAGCTAAACCAAGCAACACTTAAAAATTATATTTCAGCAGAGTTTGAAATGTAATTTTTTTTGCTCAATAGATCGATATATTTAAATGTATTAAAGGAGGGATATCCGAGTAACCGTCCGCTTCATCTTATATCACTTTGGAGGTGTTCAAATATGTCAAGCTATACCTTAACAGCAGACAATAAGAAAATTACGTGGGGAACTTCTGTTGAGATTGCTCCGTTACTCCGTGCCAAGCCTTCTATTCTTACAGTGCAGGAGGATGGGAGCGTAGATTGGCGTCTTGCCGAGGGCGTATATGTAGCCAAGGATATTGTAAGAGAACTGGATATTTTATTGGAAGCTGTGCTGCTTAGACTTGGTGAAGCGGCGGATCACAGGCTGCTGCTGGATAATCTGCAGGCTAATCTGGCGATTGAGGGCAGAGAAGCGGATTTGCCGCTGGGTCAGCTGGAACTTACAGGAAAAGCCGGAGTTGAAGTGACCCGCCAAGCCAGACAGATTGGGGAAAAGCTGTCCCTTTGGGCCCGCGAATATAATGTGGAGAAGTCAGCTGCCAGACAGCATGACCCTCAAACGCTGGGAAATGTGTATTTCCGAAGCCATTGCGAGAACCATCTTTGGACGCACAGAGTAGCGGATTTATTGATGGGTCCGGCTGGAGGACCTGTTGTTATGCAGATGTTCAATGAATATTTGCACCAGTTCATTCTCTTAAGAGATGCGCTGCTTCCTTTTAAGAATTGGGAGGAGGTTCCGATTGAGATCAGGCAGGGGGCAGGCAGCGACAGAGGAGTAAGATTTATTGAACAACCGCGTGCCAAGTTCCTCACGGCAATTATGAGCAAGAAAATCACGCACAAAGCGTTGGTTGAATACGCACAAGGCTGGTTAAGTCCTGAATTATCCGCTGTGGGATACGGGTTCCAATACCGGCTGGGGACGATTCTTCCGGCGAGTCTGAACGGACATCCGGGAACTGCCCCGGGCTATCTTCTTCAGTGGTATCCCGTATGGACGGTTTCGGCGGATGCTGCAGGTGCAGCTGTGCCTGTTGCTTTCCGCTACGGGGAAGAGGAGTATTTTGCGGCACCGCGAAGCCAGGTCCTTGCGGGGGAAGCATGGAATCTGGCTCAGCCTGATCCACAGCAATTGCAGCATGTTACCGAAGCACGTATCGTCCCGATTACGGTTCAAGATCGTGTACTCCTTAACTATGATTTGGAGCTGGATGGGGTTACCTATCGGGTGGACCTGGGTCAAATCTTCAGAGGGCATCGCTTTATGTACCGGCCGAACGGTCAGGTTGAACCCGGGCTGCCAGCAAGCCCCGCAGAATATGCGGATATTACCGGACACCGTCCAGCAGATATTCTCGGCTTGCCGGGGCTGGTCACGGATAAGGAAGGCATCCATGTGATCTCCGCCGGAGGAAATCCGCTTGTGCTGTGGGCCTTGCTCGGGAAAATATACCCAGAGAATGTTGTTGTGTTAGACAGCCTTTCCGATCACGGGCTCCGGTCTGCCCAAAGTGCGGGAAAAGGATTTGGACCTAAATTTTTTGTCTTTTAGGAAATTCTGGACAGTGAAAAGTTCTTGTCGGCGGCTGCAGAAAGCGTAAGGTCAGATTTATCGAAAATGAACAAGACAATTTTGTTATGCCGTCAGACGGGGCTTTGAGTTGAGGGATTCACCTAACTACGAATTATCCGTATTCTATTACCAAGCTCTGTCCATGACTAAAACAGACGCAGAGGAAAAGAGGAAAATAAAGATAAGCGCGAGAGAATCGTCAATATAGCGGCTATATTTTAACGGGAACATAAAGAAGCCATTACAGGGCTGCTTTATGTTCCCTTTTTTGCGAAGGGGTTCTATTCCTCTCTGGAGCCGTCATAAATTAGTTAGGAAGGTGAGAGCTGGAATAATAAAGGTATACCATTAATCTATAAGGAGGAATGATCATTGAACTCCCAGGAGCGTGTATGGACGCCGTACAGGGGACCGTTTGATCCTTGTCCACCGGTGCCGTTCAAGACGTATGTTGTGCCGCCGAACCAATTCATTAATTTTCAGCCTCCGAATCTGCCGCAGTTCTCCTTGCCGGAAGCACTGAAGTATGGGACGCTATGGCCCGAGCTGTTCAGCCCGTACGAATCAAAGTTCAAAGGAGGGAAGTAGGCTATGGAGGCTAATGCTTGCGAACCCCGTTATTATGAAATGCTGGAACAACTGCAGGTGCTCGATTTCGCACTAGTTGAGCTGAATCTGTACCTGGACACCCACCCGGAGGATCTGAAGGCCATAGAGCAGTTCAATCAGTTGACCTTCGAACGCACCAAGCTGGCGAACCAGTTTCAGGAGCTTTACGGACCCCTGCAGAATTTCGGGCGCGCCTACTCCAAGTGTCCATGGGAATGGAGCCAGAGCCCTTGGCCGTGGCAAGTCTGAACCGTAGGACGGAGAACATAAAAGTCTGAGGAGGGGGAAGCACACGAATGTGGATCTACGAGAAGAAGCTACAATACCCGGTGCGTGTAGGCAAATGCGATGTGCGGATGGCGCGGTACCTGATGGAGCAATATGGCGGTGCGGACGGGGAACTGGCGGCGGCCCTACGTTACATGAATCAGCGCTATGCAATACCGGATAAGGTTATCGGTGTATTGACCGATATTTCGACCGAGGAATTTGCGCACCTGGAAATGATTGCTACGATGATATATAAATTGACAAAAGATGCAACGATCAGTGAACTCGAAGCCGCCGGGCTTGGCCCGAACTATGCACAGCGTGACCACGCGCTGTTCTACCAGAATTCAGCAGGGGTCCCCTGGACAGCTGCGTATATCCAGGCCAAAGGTGATCCGCTGGCTGACCTCTACGAGGACATTGCCGCCGAAGAAAAGGCCCGGGCTACATACCAGTGGCTGATCGATATGACGGATGACGTGGATCTGCAGGACAGCCTGAAGTTCCTGCGGGAGCGGGAGATTGTACATGCGCTGCGGTTCAAGGAGTCGGTACAGATCTTAATTGAGGAGCGGGATAAGAAGAGAGTGTTCTGAGGAAATCTTCTGAATAAAAAGACCAGCCGCTGGGCTTCCGGCGGCCTCAGATTGTCGAGAAACCCAGGCATTTAAAGACCTTGGGTTTCTTTTGTTTTTCAATGCCGGGCTGCGAACGGGAAAATGAGGAGTTATATAGCGAAACCCATGGAGTTATTTACAAATATTGAAGTAAGCCCCGCACACAAATACCCTTGAATTTCTCATAGCTTAGATCTACAGAGTATACTCTCCTGAAGTTAGAAGGGTGTTAAAGGTGGGTCTGCAGCAGGGACATTAAGCCGCGCTTCATACTCCACTGATGTCTCTTCAGGAAATCTATGTACGTTGAACCTGTTATCTGACAGGCCGCGGCGAAACCCTTTTAGAATAAGGTGCTTATCTTGCTCAAGTATGTAGGAGTTAAAGAAGTCTTTTACCATTCCTAATTTGCTGAGATTACTTCCTGACAGACTGTATAGTGTCTCTAAGATACTGTTCATCATTAATTACACTGGTCTATAACAGGCCAAGGTCTGTATAAGCATCGTAAGATGAATTTACCGCCTCTGATACTTCCTGAAATGACATTTCCAGCACCTCCAGTGAAATTATAGTATATGTACCCCATTGTTTGTGCCTGCCAAACGCATACTGGTAACACTAAAGATGATGGTTGAAAATATAGTAGGTACTGAAAATAAAGTATTAGACTCGGAAAATAAAGTTGTAGACTAAGAAAACAAAGTATTAGACTAGCGCGGACGCTTCATTAAGCTAACGGGCAGGTTAGCGTAATGAAACTTATCGAATGGTATTTTAACAATACTATTTAGATGTGATTATATCGGTTAACTATGCTTCGAAGACTATGATATAGTTCTGGTCATCGAACCACCGTAAGTTTGAAATCATCAACTGGTATTCGTGCTTTTGTAACTACACAAAAAAAGGTTATTGACTAATTGATACAAAACATATAGTATACACATAAAACTACACATGAAAGGAGTAGGTAGCATGATAAAGGGTGGTAGACCTCGCGAGTTTAAAGACGTTTCCGTCATTGACGCCGCTATGGATGCCTTCTGGGCCAAAGGGTACGAAGCGTGCTCTACCAAGGATCTATGTGATAAAACAGGAATTGGACGGGGCAGTCTATATAATGCGTTCGGCAGCAAACATGAGTTGTATGAGCAAGCGCTTCAGCGTTATCATGAGGTTGGAATTCAGGCACAGACCGAATTATTGGAGCAACCGGGATCTGTGAAAAACAAACTGCGTACACTGTTAGAATGGGCCGTTAATGCAGACTTTTCCAATCCGGAACACAGTGGCTGTCTTGCAATTAACGCTGCGATGGAGCGATCCGGTATTGACCCTGTTGTTGATCAGATGTTTAACCAACACGTTGAACTTCTCCAAGAAGTTTTGTGCCGTGTTATCGAATCTGGACAAAGTACAGGAGAGATTGCAAAGACTCGCTCAGTGCCAGAGTTGGTTAGCCTGTTCTTAAGCAGCTATTACGGTCTACGTGTTCTTAATAAAGGCACAAAAAATCAAGATATGGCCGTACATATCGTCAACGGTACACTGGCCGCCATTTTTTAGGCAGCTAGTGAGTTGACACTTTTTTTTGCTTAGTTTTGTACTGATCAATAAAAAAGTCTTGGGATAGGAGAGATAGAATGCCGATTGTCATCTATGTATTAGGTCTAATTATCTTTTGCATGAATACTTCTGAATTTATGGTTGCGGGGATGATGAATTCACTTGCAACAGAGTTTGGGGTTTCAGTATCTTCAATTGGATATTTAATTTCAGGCTTTGCAGCCGGAATGGTCGTAGGTGGTCCCTTACTGACAGCAGGTCTGTTAAGAACACCAAAGAAACAAGCTCTTCTGCTGGTGACGGTCCTTTTTCTAATGGGGCAAACCCTGGGGGCGCTGGCCTGGAATTATGAGGTCATGATGGTTGCGCGGATCATCACAGGAGTTGCCTCGTCGGCTGCTTTTGGTGTCTCGATTTCTCTCTCTGCCACGCTCACGAAGGAAGAATTACGCGGACGTGCTTCTTCTATCATTTTTGGCGGAATGATGATTGCCAACGTTATCGGTGTGCCAGCTTCAACCGTTATTGAACAAGTTTTTGGTTGGCGCATTAGCTTCTGGCTTGTCGCAGTTCTGGTGCTTTTGTCCGGAGTGATTGCATGGCGAGTGCTACCTGCATCATCTAGACCTGAAGCAATGCCGCTTCGAGGGGAGCTATCTGCTTTTCGCAACCGCAACTTATGGGCTGCCTATACAACCAGCTTTCTAATTATCGGTGCCACCTTCGCAGGATTCAGTTATTTTACACCGATATTCACAGAGATCACTGGCGTATCACAGGCGATGGTTCCACTTCTGCTGGTGATCTATGGCGCGGCTACGGTTGTCGGTAATCTGATTACAGGAAGATTGGCCGATCAATTTAACATGCAAATTATGTTCGGTGGGCTTGTCCTGTTGGTTGCTGCGCTCACCCTGTTTGCGCTAGGTGCGCAACATGAAGTCTATACCATCATTGCAATAGTTATCATTGGTCTGGTAGGTGTTCCCATGAACCCAGCCATGGTTACCCGCGTTATGCGGGCGGCAGGAAGTGGACTTATGGTCAGTACGGTCCATACGGCTGTTGTCACTTTGGGTGTGACTATGGCTTCCTCCATTGGAGGACTCACCATCAGCGCCGGATATGGTCTGGTCTCCCCATTGTGGGTCGGTGCGGTACTTGCCTTATTGGGCCTGCTGACGCTGCTGCCTTATGTACGTGAAATATTCCGTAATTCAGCTACAAATGGTGCTCAGAAAGAAAAATCCTACTAATACGAAAGAAGGTTGTAATATATGAAAATATCTATTATTGGAGCTGGAAATATTGGAGGTAATCTTGCTCGTCGACTGACAAAACTAGGACATGACGTATCTATTGCCAATTCGAGAGAACCGCAAACACTCTCGGAGCTTGCAAATGAGAGTGGCGTGAAGCCGAAATATGTTGCAGACGTTGCACGAGGAGCTGAACT
Source organism: Paenibacillus sp. FSL R10-2736 (assembly GCF_038000245.1). NCBI lineage: Bacteria > Bacillati > Bacillota > Bacilli > Caryophanales > Paenibacillaceae > Paenibacillus > Paenibacillus sp. FSL R10-2736. The sequence continues at coordinate 5,113,586 of NZ_JBBOBN010000001.1, read as the reverse complement.
TGTCATTATCGCGATTCCACAGAAAAGTATTCCTGCACTTCCAACAGAAATTTTGGATGATATTGCGCCGAATGCAGCTATTATTGACACAGGTAACTATTATCCGGAACGGGATGGTTATATTGAGCCCATTGAGTCGGGACTGACAGAAAGCCGCTGGGTAGAGCAACATGTAAAACGTTCCATAATCAAAGCTTTTAACGGAATATCCGCGAAAAATTTGTTGGAGCGAGGATTGTCTGTTGGGACACCCGGCCGTATTGCACTACCTGTTGCAGGTGATGAGCCCATTGCAAAAGCTATTGTTCTGCAGCTTGTTGAAGAACTCGGATTTGACGCAATAGATGCAGGAGGTTTGGATGAATCCTGGCGACAGCAACCAGGCACGCCAAGCTATCGTGAACACAACGCAGCCAGTCTTCGCCAAGCTTTAATGGAAGCAAGTCCCGAACGAAACGCTGAATTCAAAGCCTAAGTGAATCTTGGACGGGAGTTTGAGTGTATTTACGAATATTTGCGTAGGGACAAGAAAAGCCAGATATAAGTGACGTCATTCAATAACAATATTCATTACGCTAACGGGACACTTTAGTTGAATGACAACTGCGGCAGTCTAAGGCTTATTTATTAAAAGATGACGATTATCAAACTCAGAAGCCGTGTTAAATTAACAAATACAGTCTAACACTTTAATTTCATTTAACAATTATTTCAATAAAATCATGACTGATAACTTCGATGTGCAGAAGAATTCGCCCATCTCGAGATGATCGCTACCATGATCTATAAGCTGACCAAGGATGCTTCAATTAGTGAGCTGGAAGCCGCCGGGCTTGGCCTCAACTACGCGCAGCGGGATCATTGTTGTATTTCATACAGGAATCCTCGCGAACAGCCGGTTATTCTTGATCTAAAGCTGCAAAACGTACAACATTGTTGATACATAACTAAGGGGCTGTTCCAAAAGCCATGAAATGGCTGGTTGGATAGCCTCTTTTTTTCTGTAGCTAACTCCCTGCCTTTGTGCTGACCTGCCGTGCGTCCGGTGCCAGATAAGAACATCTGTGAGATAATACAGCTACTGATGTTCAATCTGGCGCAGGAAGCGGAAAGCGGAAAGGGGGGCATAATGGTTATGGCAATTGAACGGTGGCGCGGATTCATCCGGGCCTGGCAGGATTATCCCTTCCCGGAAGGGGCTGTGATTGGCGGACGTTATATAATAGAGGCTTTGCTGGGAGAAGGCAGCTACGGGCTGACGTACCTTACCCGGAGTCCTGAAGACGGGACGCCTCTGGCACTCAAACAGTCCAGACCCAGTAAGAAAGCGGTTGGCCGGGCGATGCTTGCCAGAGAGAGTACAATTCTACGGGTAATGGAGCATCCTAACATTCCGGCTTGCCGTGATTATTTTGAATATAAAGGCTCGAATTGGCTGGTTACCGATTATATTGCGGGGAAGACGCTTGAGGATCTGATCTTTGATGAACAGATCGTCTACGGTGAGCGGGAATGTCTGGCCACGACGCTGAAGCTGATGGAGCGGGTTGCCCATGTCCATTCGCGCGGATACGTTCACCTGGATCTGCGGATTCCCAATGTGATTCTCCAGAATGAAGACCTGTACTTAATTGATTTCGGATTGGCAGCAAAGATTGGAGAGGCGGATACCGTGCCAGGGCAGCTGAAGCCGAGAGAGAAAGGGCTGCCGGAACGTAGGTCGCCGGTGATTGCCTCGGATTTGTACGATGTAGGACAACTGATGCTGTTCATGTTGTATTCCGGTTATAAGCCTGTACGGGGAGGGGCGGAGCGGAGCTGGCGAGAAGAGCTGGAGCTGTCGCCGGGAATGCTACAGATGCTGTCCCGGCTGCTTGGGGAGCAGGAGGCCTATCCGGACACAGCTGTATTTATCCGTGAAGCCAGAGAATTGTATAAGAGTCTGCTGCGTTAATATCTGTTCAAAAAAAGGCGCCCTCAGCCAAATGCTGACAGGCGCCTTATGAATGTGTAGGAAGTAATCAAGCTGACATCAGCTTGAACTGCCGTAACGGTTCTTATAGTATTTATGTCCGGTTCCTCCGCGGCGGGCATCTGAAGAGGAATGCCGTTTGTATCCGTGGCTGCTGCTTGAATGCCTTCTGGAGACTGGCCTCCCTTTATTACTGCTCGAATGTCTGCGGTGTCCGCCATGTTTGGACTGCTCTACGGAGTGCAGGACTTTACCAAGAATTTTCTTGAACATCTTGTTTCCTCCTCTTAGGTTGTAGTAGCCATTGTACTGCGGCTTTAATCGTTAGTTACCCTTAACTACGGCCTCCGTACCCGGCAGGTTTCAATAAAAAATAAACCCCGTCCATTTGCGGCGGGGTTGTTTGTATACCAAGCGTAATGAGTGCAATGATAATGTTATTCAATATAACTCTTCATTGCCTGATACATATTGACCGCGTATTCGTCGATCTTATCGCGTGACATCCGCAGCCGGTCCACTGAAGTGCCATAGCCGATTTCCTGCTGTCCCTCCGCTAATCGCTGGAAGATTCCGTCCGTGAACGCATCTAACGGTTCGCCGTGGACATGCAGCCCGCTTCCGCCGAGATCCGTGTTCACTGCCGGAGGTGCAACTTCAATGACTTCTACAGAGGTGTCGGACAGCTGGAGCCTGAGACTCATGGTGAACGAATGAAGCGCCGCTTTCGTCGCTGAATAGATCGGGCCAATGGCAAACGGTGTGAAGGCCAGGCCGGAGGTGACGTTGAGGATAGCCGCCGCTTCCCGTGCTGCGAATAATGGAGCGAACAGCATAGCCAGATGAAGAGGGGCTTCAAGGTTAGTTGTAATTTCTTGATTGAAATAAGCCCAGTTGTTTCTCGCATCTGCTTTGAGTACATTGAAGCGCTGCTGGGTCCCGGCATTGTTCACTAACACATTCACTTCCGGATAGTTGGCGGTTACCCAGTCGAACAAGGCGATACGCTCGGATTCGATGTTCAAATCACTTACACGGGTAATCAGGCCGGGGAACTTGTCCTTGGCATCCTGCAGGACCTGTTCACGCCGTCCGGTAATGATGACTGTATTTCCGCCGCTGATGAAGCGTTCGGCAAAAGCGAGACCGATTCCCGAGCCTCCGCCAGTAATAAGGATTGTGTTTCCTGTAAGTTTCATTTTAGAACCTCTTCTCATTATTTTGATAAATAATTGGTATACCGTGCGATTTTCTTGTCGATGCCCTGCAATGATTCTGTCATGAGTGCAATTTCCTCCAGCACAGCCTGCTTGTGCTCCTGAAACATTTTAAGCCGGAGTTCAGTCGTGCTGTCCCCTTCTAACATCCAGTCCACATATTGCCTGATGCTGCTGATGGGCATATGCGTATTTTTCAGATAAATAATGATCTTAAGGAAAGCAATACGATTCTCCGAGAATATCCGCCTCCCGGCTTCATCACGCTCCAACTGTGGCAATAAACCCTTTTTCTCATAATAACGGATCGTTGATTCCGGAATCCCTAACTGGGCTGCAGCTTCGCTAATGGAAACATATTTCATCTGGAGACCTCCATGGGGTTGTTTACTTGTCGACAGGAATAGGATACGACTTAAACCATGGTTTAAGTCAACACAATTATTTTCATACTGCCGAAATATAGTTTTGAGATGAATTACCATTTTTGCTATAGTAAAAGAATGCGTTTGCAATAAATAAGAATTATCCAAAAATGGGAGGATTATTGAATGACAAAGACAGATTTCGCGGCGTACAGGTGGATGAATGAGGGGAACATCAGGTTTGAGGATGATGCTATTATATTAGAAGCCACTGCTAACAGCGACTTTTTCTGCAACAACGGTGCTATTGCCGAAGAAGGGCTTACCCCTGAGAGTCTGACCAATGCGCCTTTCTTCTATACAGAAGTGTCCGGTGATTTCGTGCTGCGGGTGAAGGTTAGCCATGACTTCCGGGATACCTACGATTCCTCTTCCATTATGGTGATGCAGGACCTGACGGTCTGGGCCAAAGCCTGCTTTGAGCTGACAGATTTCGATACCCACGCTGTAGTCAGTGTAGTGACGAACCAGACCTCGGATGATGCAAACGGCTGTAATATCGACGGCAATGAGGTATGGCTGCAGGCCGCCAGATCCGGGAATGCCTTCGCCTTTCATTATTCGACAGATGGTGTAAGGTTTGATATGATGCGCTTCTTTAACCTACCAGTGGGAGAAACGATCAAAGTAGGTTTATTGGCACAAGCCCCTACAGGCGAAGGCGGAGAGCGAATCTACCGGAATTTCACAATGGAGAACCGGACGGTCAAAAATATAAGAGCGGGTGAATAAGCTGTAACGAAGGTCTGGAAAATGTTTTAGCGTGCGCTGCCCTTTATCTGTCTCGGCCAGATGAAATAGGTAACGGTGATGATCAAGTCAATGCCGACTACAACCGACCATACCGTAAGGATGCTTAACAGCGCTTCCGTGCGGGCGGGATCGTCAATCCAGACGATGAGTCCATATAGAATGCCTGCGGCGAGCGCAAAAGAGAGCAGATGCTTCACCCAGCCCTTGAAATAATGCCGGGCGTGCTCCATACCGTACCGTTTGACCGGCTGCGCCCCTTGCTTGGTGACATAGTAGCGGAAGCGTTCGTCGGCCCAGGCGATCATGCTTTTGCCGAACACGATGGATACTGAGATATACACAGCTGCAAGCGCATGCGCTGTCGTAGCGGAAGCTCCCCCGGCCAGATCAACACCAGAGATGACTAACAGAATAATATCCAGCACCGGAGTCAGCGCCAGGAGTATCAGGCCCAGCGTGTTGCGCTTGAAAATATATCGTGCCGTGAAACCGGCAAGAATGACCACCCAGAATAACACTTCGCACGTAACAATTGCCCATGCTACCAGATTCATAAAGCACCTCTTGTCAGGATTATTTGTGGTAATAACGGAAGTATAGCAGCGAAATTTAAACAATACAACCGTATTGTTTAAATTGTGTTTCGTATTCTGCTTATGCTACAATATGGGCATGCCAAAAATAGTAGATCATTCAGAGCGAAAATCGAATATTGCAGAAGCGACCTGGCGTGTCATTATCCATCAGGGAATCAAAGGGGCAACTGTGCGTAATATTGCTGCTGAGGCGGGTGTGTCTCTGGGAGCGCTGCGCCATTATTTCTCCACCCAGTATGAATTGCTGGTGTTTGCCATGAATCTGGTGAAGGAACGGGTCACTGCACGGATCGTGGACATCATGCAGACAGACCTTCCACCCAGGGAACAGGTTGCCAGGGTGCTGCTGGAGCTGCTTCCTACGGATGACGGCAGCATGGCGGAAATGGAGGTATGGTTTGCGTTTATCTTCCATCTCAAGTCTGCCGGGGAACATAACGATGAGCATCATGATGCCATCTATCCCCTTATCATCCAGCTGATCGATTATCTGGACCAGCATGAGCTGCTTCGGCAGGAGCTGGATAAGGACAGTGAAGCGGAGCGGCTGTATGCCGTGGTCGACGGACTGGCCCTGCACGCCATGCTGGAGCCTGAAAGGCTGAATTCGCAGCGGATGATCCGGGTGCTGAACGTTCATCTGGATTCAATCTGCAGCAGCGCGCAGCCTCAGTAATTTGCTATATTGCTAGAGTTATGTTATAAAAAGTAGTGTATATTTTCGGGTTGTTACTGTTAAATCAGGCAAAACCGCTACCTTATCAAAGGTGTGGTTTTGCCTTTTCTTGTTTATTATGCAGTAATAGCTGAAACCAAAAACTATAAAGAGAGTTGGAGAGAAGCATGCAAACAACATTCAGAATTATCGACGAAGACGGAATTCACGCGCGTCCGGCCACGGCGCTGGTCAATACAGCAACCAAGTTTAAGGACACAGAAGTTTTTGCCGAAGCAAAGGGCAAGAAGGTTACTTTGAAATCTATTCTTGGTGTATTGTCACTCGGACTGGAAAGCGGCGATACCCTGACCCTGATCACTGAAGGCGGCCAGGAAGCAGAAGCCCTTAGCGCACTTCAGGATGTAATGATCAAAGAGGGCTTGGGCGAGCTCAATGATTAAGATTTCAGGCATCGCGGCTTCCGCAGGTATTGCTGTTGCTAAAGCGTTTATCCTGAAGCATCCGGACTACACGATCACGAAGACCACCATAAGCGATGTGGAGCTTGAGGTTGTCAGGCTGGAGAGCGCCCTGGAGATTTCAAAGGGTGAACTGGCGCGGATTAAGGCTCGCACACTGGCAGAGTTGGGAGAGAAGAAAGCAGAGATTTTCGAATCCCATCTGCTGATTCTGGAAGATCCGGAGCTGATCAGCCCGGTGATGGACAAAATCCGTGAGGAAGCTGTAAACGCGGATTATGCGCTGCAGGAGGTCGCTAACCAGTTCATCGAAATGTTCGAGAATATGAAAAGCACCTATCTGCAGGAACGTGCTGCCGACATGCGTGATGTAACCAAACGTGTGCTGAACCATCTGCTGGGAATTTCCTATGTCAGCCCGGCGGAAATCAGCGAAGAGGTTATTGTAATTGCTGAGGATCTGACGCCTTCAGATACAGCGCAGCTTAACCGTAAATATGTAAAAGGCTTCACTACCAATATCGGCGGACGTACCTCACACTCGGCAATTATGGCCCGTTCCCTGGAAATACCGGCAGTCGTCGGCACCAAGCATGTAATGTCTGAGGTGAAAGCCGGAGATCTTATCATTGTAGACGGGTTAAGCGGAGATGTACTGGTGAATCCCGGCGAAGCTGAAGTAGCCTTGTACATAGCCAAGCAGAAGGAGTACGACCTGCAGATCGCAGAATGGAAAAAGCTCCGCGAAGAGCCTACGGTATCCGCAGACGGCAAGCATGTAGAGCTGGCAGCCAATATCGGTACGCCGAATGATGTTGCAGGCGTCATTGACAATGGCGGCGAAGGTGTAGGCTTATACCGCACTGAGTTCCTCTACATGGGCCGCGACAAGCTGCCTTCCGAGGAGATTCAGTATAATGCCTACCGTACTGTGCTTGAGAATATGCAAGGCAAGCCGGTTGTCGTCCGTACACTGGATATCGGCGGCGACAAGGAGCTGCCATACCTGGAGCTTCCGAGGGAAATGAATCCGTTCCTCGGGTTCCGCGCGATCCGCCTCTGCCTGGACCGCCAGGATATCTTCCGTACCCAGCTGCGTGCTTTGCTGAGAGCCAGCGTGCATGGCGATCTGCGCATCATGTTCCCGATGATTGCAACTTTGGGAGAATTCCGTGCAGCCCGTGATCTGCTGCTGGAAGAGAAGGCTAAGCTGCGTGAAGAAGGCAAGGCAGTATCGGATCAGATTCAGCTGGGTATCATGGTTGAGATTCCTTCTACTGCGGTACTCGCAGACCAGTTCGCGAAGGAAGTGGATTTCTTCAGTATTGGTACGAACGATCTGATTCAATATACTATGGCTGCAGACCGGATGAATGAACGGGTCTCCTACCTGTATCAGCCTTATAATCCGGCCATCCTGCGTCTGATCAAGAATGTAATTGATGCAGCTCACGCAGAGGGCAAATGGACGGGCATGTGCGGCGAAATGGCCGGAGATGCCACAGCTATTCCGCTGCTGCTGGGTCTGGGCCTCGATGAATTCAGTATGAGTGCAACCTCCATCCTGCCGGCACGCAGCCAGATTGCCAAGCTGTCCGCGGCGGAGATGAAGGAGCTGGCTGCCAAGGCACTGCAGCTGGGTACTGCTGAAGAAGTCGCTGCACTGGTGCGGGCTATTAAGTATTAAGTATTAAGTTTTAAGTTTTAAGTTTTAAGTATTAAGTATTTTCGCCTGCTGATGCTGTTCGTTTTTGAATCCACTTTTTCCAGTTCATTGTTGCCGGCATTCTCTTAGTGGAATGCCGGTTTTTTTCTGTTCAGACAGGATATGAAATCAATGATTTACAGCCTTATTTGCGCATGATAAAATGTTTATAAATCACAAATTATTCAAATTTGCAATGAAATACATCATATAGATTGGCTGTTCATTAACCGGGTGTCCTCTAAGTGCCGTTTGCTGAGGGCACCCTTTTTCTTGGATTTCTTAGCTGTCTGCCAGACATCACAGCTCATTTCATTGGGCTATCCGTATTCGTGAAGCACACTGGAGGATTAGGATGATAAGAGCGGTAATTATCGATGATGAAAAACCGGCACTGGATGTGCTCCATTACCTGCTGCAAAAGGATGGACGGGTAGAGGTAGTCGGGGCATTTCAAAGGCCTAAGGAGGCACTGGAGCAAATACGGGTGCTGCAGCCGGATATTGTGTTCCTGGATATGGAGATGCCGGTGATGAACGGTGTGGATCTCGCGGGAATACTGCTGGAGAGCTTCAGGGATCTGGAGGTTGTTTTTGTGACTGCACATGATTCGTATGCCGTGGAAGCCTTTCGGATTGAAGCCCTGGATTATTTGCTTAAGCCGCCGACACCTGTACAGCTTGACCGGGCAGTAACACGCTATCAGAAGAAACGGCGGCTGTACGGAGAACAGATGATGCCGCTTAAGCAGGCAAGGATTGTCAGCTTCGGGGGGTTCGATGTGCTGAATGCGGGCGGCCGGGAGGATACGGTCAAATGGAGAACCTATAAGTCCAAGGAACTGATGTCCTTCCTGTTTCTGAAAGGGCCGGCTTACGTTCCCAAAGGCCAGATTATTCAGGCGCTATGGCCGGAGTGCAGTGACGTGCAGGCTCACTCCAATCTGCATACCACAATCTACAAAATGAAGACTGCACTCAAAAAAGCGGGCATCCATGTGGAAATTCATTTCAAGGGCGGGAGCTACCGGATGGAGATTGCCGGTGCTGCCGGAGATTTATGGGAATTCGAGGATTTTGCCAGGTCGAATCCACCCTTGACCCCGCTTAAGGTGCCCAGATATGAATATATTCTGGAGCTGTATCAAGGTGAGCTGTTTGCGGATGACGATTATTTATGGAGCAGCTCGAAGAGAGCGGAGATGCTCGGATTCTACGTGATGCTGTCGAAGAGGCTGTGCAGTTACTTTATCGCGGAGGGACGGCTGGAGGAGGCTATGCACCGGGTTCATCTGCTGCTGGATAAATCACCGCTCGATGAAGAGGCGCATGAGCTGCTGATGGGGATTTATTTCCGCCAAAAAGACCGGATCAGCCTGATCCGGCATTATCATGCGATGAAGGAACTGCTAAACTATGAGCTGGGGCTTGAGCCGAAAGAATCGGTAAGGCAGCTGTACAGTGAAATGCTCTCTAAACAATAGCTTTGGGCTGGGCTCAGGTCCATTTGGCGGACCACAGCTTCATTTCATGAAGGATCTGATGCAGATCCGCACCTTTGGGGGTCAGTGTATATTCCACAGTAACCGGAACGGTCGGGTAGACGCAGCGTTCCAGTACACCATGATCTTCAAGATGTCTCAGGGTGCTGGTCAGCGCGCGCGGGCTGATGCCTTCGATATTGCGCTGCAGCTCGCCGAAGCGTTTCGTGCCGCCCTGCAGCTCTCTCAGCACCAGGAAAGCCCATTTTCCGGCTAGTACCTCCAATGTTTTTTCTATGTTGCATTCAATAGAGACGGGGTTCTTAGGGATGTAATTACTGGCAGAATTGGCTGCTTTCAAGGGATTTCCTCCTATTCCAAGGCACTATACCAGAGTATAGCAACTATACTGGATGACATATAATAAACTATTTTTCACTTCTTTCTATTATATACAATCTGTTCTAGAATGAACATGTGTATGGAGCAACCGGTTAACAGGGCCGGATTCAGAGAGGAGCAAGGATTCATGAAATACCGCAGATTAGGTGGAACCGGACTTAAAGTCAGTGAGATCAGCCTGGGAAGCTGGTTGACCTACGGAGGATATGTAGAACAGGACAATGCCGTTAGAGCCATTGAAACCGCTTACTCCCTGGGTGTTAATTTTTTTGATACGGCTAATGTGTATGAGAAAGGGGCAGCGGAAAAGGTGCTTGGTGCTACCTTGAGCAGCTATCCGCGCGAATCCTATGTGCTGGCGACCAAAGTATACGGCGTAATGGGTGACGGTCCCAATGACCGCGGCCTGTCCCGTAAGCATATTACCGAGCAATGTCATGCCAGCCTGAAACGGCTGGGTGCTGAATATGTGGATCTGCTGTATTGCCACCGGTATGATCCGGAAACGCCCATTGAAGAAACGCTGCGGGCGCTGGATGATCTGGTCCGGCAGGGCAAGGTGCTCTATGTAGGCGTAAGTGAATGGACTGCGGCGCAGATGGCCGAGGCCCTTGCGGTTGCCGACCGGTATTTGCTGGATCATATCGTGGTCAACCAGCCGATCTACAATATGTTCGAACGTTATATCGAGAAAGAGATTATTCCGCTGGGCCTGCGTAAAGGGATCGGACAAGTCGTATTCTCGCCGCTGGCCCAGGGGCTGCTGACCGGCAAATACAGCTCGGTCTCCGATATTCCAGAGGATAGCCGGGCCGCTAAGCTTGACTGGATGCGTAAAGGAATTACGGAGGAAAAAATCGCCAAGGTTCAGGAGCTGGGCACGATTGCCGCTGAGCTGGATATTTCTGTAGGCAATCTGGCGCTGGCCTGGATTCTGCGTCAGTCTAATGTAGCCAGTGCCCTGGTTGGCGCCAGCCGTCCGGAGCAGGTGGATGAGAATGTGAAGGCTTCGGGTATTGAGCTCACCGGGGATGTATTAACACGGATTGAAGAAATTATCGGCTAAACTACGGCTAAGAGAGGGAGGATGCAGGATGAAGGTTCTATTTATCGGAGGTACAGGACTAATCAGCCAGGCCGTATCCCGGCTGGCAGTGGAACGGGGAATAGAACTTTATCTGTTCAACCGTGGAGAGCGGAGCAGCTTCGTGCCGCAAGGCGCGCAGGTGATTCAGGGGGATATCCGCGATAAGGAGAAGTCTGCCGAGGCGCTGAAGGATTACGAATTCGATGTGGTGGTGGACTGGATTGCCTTCACACCGGAGCATGTACAGACGGATATTGCCTTATTTACCGGAAAAACAAAGCAGTACATCTATATCAGCTCCGCCTCAGCTTATCAGAAGCCGCAGCGTAATTATCTCATTACTGAGGAGACGCCGCTGGTGAATCCGTACTGGCAGTACTCCAGGGATAAGATTGCCTCTGAACAGCTGCTGCTGGAGGCGTATCAGAACAGCGGCTTCCCGGTTACGATTGTCCGTCCATCCCATACGTATGGAGACACGGCCATTCCGGCGGCACTGACCAGCTGGAGTAATCCATGGTCGCTGGTGGAACGCATCCGCAAAGGCCAGCCGCTTGTTATTCACGGCGACGGCACCTCCCTATGGACGCTGACGCATAATTCCGATTTTGCCAAAGGGTTCGTCGGGCTGCTGGGTCACCCGGAGGCGATCGGGGAAGCGATTCATATTACCTCTGACGAAGTGCTGAACTGGAATCAGATCTATGCTGCTATCGGCGAGGCCGCAGGCAGAGAACCGAAGGTTGTGCATATCTCTACCGACTTCATCGCCGCGAACACACCGCCGGGGACGGCGGACGGGCTGATTGGGGATCAGGCAGTGAGCAGCGTGTTCGACAACAGCAAGATCAAACGCCTTGTTCCTGATTTCGAAGCAACCGTCCCCTTCGCCGGAGGGGTGAAGCGCTCGGTCACCTGGTTCGAAGCTCATCCTGAATGTTGCACGGTGGATCAGGATTGGTCCAAGATGCTGGACGGACTGATTGCTAGGCATGGAGTGGATGCGAAGCTGATCACGTATTACGTTTAATGAGGGAAGAATAGTATCAGCTATGATTTAATAGTAGAAACAGGTGCCGTCCTTAAAGGGAGGGTGCCTGTTTTTTTGTGCAGGAGCGGCGGGTCCGTTATTCCGGGTATAGCATGAAATACGGATTCGTGAATATACTCTCACTACCGAAATCCCCTCATAAAAGGAGTCCTGGTCATGCCGACACATCCATATGTCTCCCGTTTTTTTGTGAATACCGATGCACGCCGTGAGAAGCTGATTTATGATTTGCCGGAATCCTGGTGGAGCCGTCCCTATGAATACGAATGGTGCACCAACTTTATTTCACCGCATGATGTGGTGCTGGATGCCGCCTGCGGAATATCCCACCCGCTTAAATTCTACCTTGCCGGCTATAGCGCAGAGGTCTTCGCCTGTGATATTGATGCCCGGATTCTGTCACGGGAAGCGATTATGCAGGATATTGCCGATGATATCGGAGAATTGGCAGCCCAGCAGGTGCAGGCCAGAAGAACGAACCGGCTGCATCTGACCCAGGCGGATCTTACCGCACTGCCGTATGAGGGTGAGAGCTTCGATACGATTTTTTGCATCTCGGTACTGGAGCATCTGTCCGTGCAGGATTCGGTGCTTGCGGTGCGGGAATTTCACAGGACTCTTAATGGAGAAGGTCTGCTCGTGCTGACCTTTGATTATCCGACCGTGAACCTGCCGCGGATGAATGAGATTCTGCTCCAGGCCGGATTTCAGTATTGGGGCGAGACAGATTTCAATCTTCCGGCAGATGCGGTGCATACCGATCAGTGGGGCGGTCTGAACTGCTTCCGGGCGGTGCTCAAGAAGGCGCAGGGTTAGTACCAGCATAAAACGGTAGAGGTATAATCCCCATCATTTGGTTGTTTCCTTCCGGTATAGTAGAATAGGCTCAAGACGGAAGAGAGAAGGAGACAACTTCATGGGGATGATTGGTAACTACATCACTGTAACTGCGGAACTGCTTCAGGCCATCCGGGATGAAGAGATCAGTCTGCACGGAATCGAACCGAAGCTGGATATCGATAAGGCCTGGCAGGCGCTGCATTATACACTAAGCGGCGGGGGCACGGAGGAAGGTTCAGCACTTGGGGCGGTTGTGCCAATGAATGGCCAGCATTATGCCGGACACTATTCCGATGCCGAGGTATTTGTGCTGGAGCCGGAACAGGTGAAAGAAACCGCTGCTGCCCTGGAAGGAATAGAAGAGGCGTATATGCGGGAACGATATCAATTCCGGCAGATGCTGGATGAAGGGGTTTATCCGCTGGTGGATGATGATGAACCGGAAGAGTTTTTTGACTATATGTATACGTATTTCACGGCTATGAAGGAGTTCTACCGGACCGCAAGCGCGGATCAAGCGTATGTAGTATTCTATATCTCATAACCCATTTGAATTTGTGGAAAAGGAGCCAGACAACTTGCGCAGATACGCCATTATAATTATGATTCTGCTCCTATTAGTACCGGCTGCGGGTCTCAGTGCCGAAGGGGCTGCTCCGCAGGACAAGATTCAGCTTGCATTTGCCGGAGATATTCTGCTGGACGGTTTTGTCGGCGAGCAGATTGCCAAATACGGGGTCAATTTCCCGTTCGTCAAAGTGGCGCCAGTGCTGAAGAAGGCCGATATGGCTTTTGCCAATCTGGAGACACCGGTCTCGGTACGGGGAGACGCCGCCGAGAAAATGTTTGCCTTCCGCTCCAAGCCGGCAGCATTGGCCGGACTGAGCTACGCCGGAATTGACGGAGTATCGCTGGCGAATAATCATATTCTGGATTATGGACAAACCGCCATGCTCGACACGCTGATCCATCTGGACAGAAATAAGATCGGACACACCGGGGCAGGCGCGAATATACAAGAGGCTTTTAAACCTTACATTAAGACGGTCAAAGGCAAGCGGATCGCCATGCTGGGCGTAAGCCGGGTATTGTCTGACCCTTCCTGGTATGCAGGCAAGAACAGTCCGGGTGCAGCTTCCGCCTATACAGCGGAGCCTCTGCTGAGTGCGATTAAGCAATCAGCCAAGGACAACGATTATACCATTGTCTATATTCACTGGAATCAGGAGTTCAAGGACTACCCTGAACAGTATGCCCGGACTCTGGCGAAACAGATGATCGACAGCGGGGCCGACATTATCCTCGGGGCGCACAGCCATTGTCTGATGGGGATCGAATATTACAAGCATAAGCCGATCTACTATTCGCTGGGCAATTTTGTGTTCAACCGCTCTACACGGGGCGGGGACAAGACGCTGCATTCGATGCTGGTCAACTTCACGATCAGCAATTCCGGGGTGACGAGCAGTATTACTCCGGTCAAAATCATTGGCGGGCAGCCCAATTTCATGGGTGAAGCCTATAACAAAGAGACCTACAAACTGCTGAATGAGCTCTCCTTCAATGCGAAGATCACAGCGGGCGGAGCGGTCAGCGAGAAGCTCTGAAGCAACAGGGAGTGCTGAAGATGTACTGAATAGCCCGGAGAAGCAGACTCTTCTTCTCCGGGCTATTTGCATTGGAGCCAAGTCATATTCATTTTGTGCTATTCATTATTAGCATTGTACTAACGGCGTAAAGCTAATCTACTCTACAATATGAATATTAGTTCATCAAGGAGGTTTTTGCTGAAGTGAGAACGGGAACCGTTAGAACCAAAGTCAAGTTTGATGAGAGCTGGGGCTTTTATAAAGGGGAGCTCCAGATTCCTTATGCAGTCAAGGGTGGAATGACAGGCGGTATTACAGATACAGGTGCTCTCCGGGAGGGGGAGTGGCTGGATATCGCTTTTAATGATAAAGGAATGGGTGAGCAGCAGCTGGAATGGACCGCACTCAGCCTGCCGCATGACTGGTGTGTGGAGCAGCAGTATGTTCCGGATGAGATGCTTGGCGCAAGGGATGGCAGCCATGGTTATCTGCCGGGCGGTACAGGCTTCTACCGCAAAACCTTCGAGCTTCCTGCAGACGCTGCAGGCAGTAAATGGACGGTACGCTTTGACGGGGTATCGGGCACCAGCACGGTATGGGTTAACGGGCATCTGATCGGCTCGCATCATGGCGGATATATAGGGTTCAGTTACGATCTGTCGGATGTTCTCCGCTATGGCGGGGAGGGCAGTAATGTCATTCTGGTCAAAGTAGATGCTACCGAATGTGAAGGCTGGTGGTATGAGGGCTGCGGCATTTACCGTCATGTCTGGCTGGAGAATACGGACCGCCTGCATGTAGCCGAGTACGGAACCTATATAACGACACCGGAAGTGGCCCAAGAGCAGGCCGTAGTCAACATCCGCACACGCCTCCGCAATGATTATACGGAGGGCCTGCCGGTATCCCTGCGCACGGTGATTTATGATGCTGCTGGAATGCAGATCTGCGCGCATTCGGCGGATGCCTTTGCGGACTGGCATGCTGAGACGGAGATTGAGCAGAGCTTTGAGGTGAAGCAGCCCATGCTCTGGGGCACGGAATCGCCGTATTTATATAAGGCGGAATCGGCTGTTATATATGAAGGGAAAGAGCTTGACCGGTACGAGACTGTGTTCGGCATCCGCAGCATCCGCTTCGATGCGGAGGAAGGCTTCTTCCTTAACGGAGAACCGCTGCTCATCAAAGGTACCTGCAACCATCAGGATTTCGCCGGGGTCGGCGTAGCGCTGCCGGACAGCCTGATCGAATACAAGCTTAGACTGCTGCAGGAGATGGGCTCCAACGCCTACCGCAGTGCCCATCATCCGCCGACTCCCGAGCTGCTGGAAATGTGTGACCGGATGGGGATACTGGTGATGGATGAGAACCGCAAGCTCGACAGCAGCCCGGATGGCCTGAGCCAGCTGGAGCGGATGCTCTACCGGGACCGGAATCACCCCTGTGTAATCATCTGGAACCTGGAGAATGAGGAGGTTCTTGAAGGTACCGTGACTGGGGCCCGGATACTGAAGACGCTCGCGGATCGGACCCGCAGAATCGATCCAACCCGCCCGACCTCTGCGGCGATGAACCATGGCTGGAACGAGAATGGCTATAACGATGTGGTAGAGATTACAGGCTATAATTACGGACACCGGGACACCCATAATATCGACATCCGTGACCACGGGCTATATCCGGAGCGGCTGATGATCGGCAGTGAATGTGCCAGTTATACGGCAACCCGGGGAATTTACGAAGATGATCCGGTCAAGGGCTACTGTTCCGAATACGGCACGAACATTCCTTCCTGGGGCTGCACTCCGCAGCAGGCGTGGAGCGATCTGGTGAATCACCGTTTTCTGACCGGCGTCTTCATGTGGACCGGATTCGATTACCGGGGGGAGCCGACCCCTTATCTGTGGCCGTGCATTAACTCGCATTTCGGGCTGATGGACACCTGCGGGTTCCCCAAAGACAGCTATTACTATATGCAGGCGGTGTGGAAGGAAGAGCCGATGGTTCATGTGCTGCCGCACTGGAATTGGCCGGGCTCGGAGGGGAAGCCGGTTGAGGTGCGCGTATTCTCCAACACCGAGACGGTGGAGCTGAGTCTGAACGGCAGAAGTCTGGGCGAACAGCAGGCAGACAGAACCGGGTATTTATCGTGGGAGGTCATCTATGAGCCGGGTGAGTTAAAAGCTACCGGTAAACGCGGCGGCCTGGCCATTGCCGAGAAAGCTGTAGTCACAGCAGGCCAGCCGTACCAGATCGCGTTGTTCCCTGACCGGCTGGAGGGCCGGGCGGATGGCTGTGATACGATCCCGGTCCGCGTGGCTGTCCTGGACAAGCAGGGGTATGTCGTTCCTGCGGCCGACAACGAGATCCGGTTTGAAGTGTCGGGAGCCGGAGGGCTGCTCGGCGTCGGCAACGGCAATCCAAGCAGCCATGAGCCGGATAAGTCTCCGCTGCGGCGTGCTTTTAACGGCTGGTGCCTGGCCTTGATTCAGGCTTCAGCGGAAGCCGGCTCCATCCAGGTTCGGGCTGTGTCCACGGGACTGGCCTCTGCGGAAGTGGTGCTGCAGGTGACTGCGGAATAATCATAAGGCGGAAGTGAACTTGTGGAGCGGGCTATTTATTTCCGGCGGGTGGAACGATAATATATAAATAACGAATTCCATGCAGAGGATGTCCCGCGAATGATGCCTAAACTGAAGAAATACATGCCCTTCACTTATAAAATGATGATTCCCTACCTGCTGCTGGTCCTGCTGACCGATGTGTTCATCGGCTACATTTCTTATTCCATGCTGACTGATTCGAGAACGGAAATGGCCGAGTCCAATATCAAGACGGGAATGGAGCAGGCAAGGAACAATATCCGCTATCAGATGGATGAAATTCAGCGGATGTCGGACAACCTGTTCGGCAGCCAGCCGTTTCAGCGTGCGCTTGAGCAGAAGGGGACACCGTTTGAGATCTATTTGACTATGATCGATGAGATTGTTCCCCAGATCACCGCACCGCTGCAGCTGTTCGGGAACAAGATCCGCTTCATGCTCTATACCCCGAACAGTGATCTTAATATTGTATCGGGCGATAATCTGGATGAGCCGATCTATGACAGCGACTATTATATTCTGCCGTTTGAGGATATCACTGACAGTGAATGGTACCTGTCGCTGAAGGATTCGAAGCGCGATAATTTGTGGCTGCAGATTGATACCGACCAGAAGCTAGGGAATCTCTCCCATGTCCGCAGGCTGGTCAACTTCAGTGATTACAAAACGGTGATTGGTTATATACGCATTACGGTCTCCCTGGAGGATCTGTTCGGCGGCTTCGATACCTTCCCTGTGGAAGAGGGGATTACCCTGCGGCTGGTCGAACAGACGACAGGTTCGATTCTGTTCCAGCGCGGAACCGCCAATTATGACGATGGCCGGCAGAACTTCCTCAGTCTGCATGAGCAGATCCCGGGCAGTAATTTCGTTATCGAGGCGCTCGTCCCGCAAAAGTATCTGACCCAGGATGCCGGCCGTCTGCGCAAAGTCATTATTGCAGCCTGCTCGCTCAGCTTCCTGGTCATGACCCTGATCGGGTACGTGGTAGCGCGTATTTCCGGGCGCAAGATGAGCCGGATCGTAGGTTTGGTCCGTTCCTTCCAGGAGGGTAACTTCCAGAAGCGGATCCGATTCTCCGGCAATGATGAATTTGTGCAGATTGCGGACTCCTTCAATGATATGGCCGCCAATATTCAGGGGCTGATCAACAGCGTATATGTGCAGGGGATTCAGAAGAAGCAGGCGGAGCTGGAGGCGTTGCAGGCGCAGATTAATCCGCATTTTCTCTATAATACGCTCTCGACGATAAGCAGCCTGGCCAATCTGGGTGAAATCGGCAAAGTCACGGAGATGGTCCAGGGCCTGTCACGTTTCTACCGGCTGACGCTGAATCAGGGCAATGTGTACATTGAACTGGAGAAGGAGCTGGAGCAGGTGGCGACTTATCTGGAAATCCAGCGGGTCAAATATGCGGATGCCTTCACTCTGTATGTTGATGTGGACGAGGAGATTATGCAGATGCAGGTCATTAAGCTGCTGCTGCAGCCTTTTGTGGAGAATATATTCAAGCATGCCTGGTTTGGCGAGTCCATTGCCATCCGTCTGACAGGCCGGAGGGTCGGCAGCAGTATTGAGCTGAAGATTATCGACAATGGAATCGGCATGCGTCCGGAGGTCGTTAAGAAAATGATGCAGGGCAAGGGACAGTCCGGCGGGTACGGGGTGAAGAACGTCAATGAGCGGATCAAGCTCAGATACGGTGACGCCTACGGTGTGACAATTGCCAGCTTCTACGGAGGAGGGACAACGGTCCAGCTGCTTCTCCCTGCCGGGGTTCAGGATCACGAGGACCTGTGAGGAATTTCGCTGACCGGTTACGGGGCAGAGCATCTTGTACAAACACAGGAGGAAATGATTGCGATGAGTATCAATGTATTGCTGGTAGACGATGAAGCTGTCGATCTGGAGTGGCTGCGGCGCAGGGTGCTGGCAAGCCCGCTCGATATTGCAGTAGTAGGAACGGCGAACAGCGGCTTTAACGCGCTTAAGATCATGGAGCAGGAACGGGTTGATATTATCCTGTCAGACATACGGATGCCCATTATGACCGGAACGGAATTTGCACGCAGGGCTAAGGTCATCCATCCCAAGGTCAAAATCGTCTTCATCAGCGGCCATGAGGATTTCAGCTATGCCAAGGAGGCTATTGAGATCAATGCCTCCGGCTACTTGCTGAAGCCTGTTGAAGATAAGGATTTGTACGAAATGCTGGACTCCTTGTGCGCAGCTATGGAGCAGGAGAGGGAGCAGAACCGTTCCTTCAGCGAAGCCTTGTCCCTTGTGAACAAGGAGCTTATCCTGCGCTGGTTCGAAGAACCTTCGCCTGAACCCGCTGAGCCGCATTTGCGCAGTGCCCTTACCCCGCTTTTGGTGAAAGGGGCGGCGGCTGCATTTGTCGAGATCGATGATCTGGAATGGAAAATGCGTGATCTGTCCGAGGAGGATGCACGCGTGAAGACGCGGCAAATGGCCGGGTTGATCAAATCCTTCGTGGAGGATGGGAAGCTTGGCACGCTGATTCCTGTTCATCATCACCGGTTTGTCATTCTCTGCAGCCTCCCGCAGGACAGCTTCATGAACCTGCTGGACGAGCTAATCCGCAAGATGGCAGAGTCTTCACCCTGTACGCTAACCGTTGGTGTCGGACGTTATGCCCAGGACGAAGCGGGACTCCACGAATCCTACCAGCAGGCACAGGCCGCCCTCAGCGCGAAGTGGCTGCTCGGGAAGAACCGGCTGATCCGTGATAACATGGAATCTTCGCCGCGCGGGACGCCGGGAGCCCGGATGGAACAGACTGTGGTGAAGCTGCTGGAGGCAATCATTCAATATGATCTGGTGGCCATCGACGACCAGCTGCTGGAGCTGTTCACGAGTGCAGGCAAGAAGGATGTCTATGAGCTGATTATCCGCATCACCTCCAAGCTGCATGCGGATCTGCAGCAGCAGAACGAGAATCTGTATGAGCTGCTGCAGTGGGAGTCGCATCAGCCGGATATTCTGTTCCAGTTCGAGACGATTCACGATATCCTGTCCTGGATGCGGCGCAGATTCTTCGAGCTGTCGGAGCTGCTGTACGTGAAGCGGCAGCGGCAGAAGCGTAAGCTGATCGATGAGATTATGAACTATGTGGAGGAGAATCTGGAGAAGAAGATTACCCTGAAGGAGGTAGCCGCCCATTTCGACTTCACACCGAACTATCTGGGTTATCTGTTCAAGGAAGAGTACGGGCTTCCTTTCAGTGAATTCGTGAATGAGCGCAAGACGGGCCGGGTCTTCGAGCTGCTGGGAGATCCGACACTCAAAATCTATGAGATTGCCGAGCGCATGGGCTACAAGAATATTATCTATTTCAACCGGCAGTTTAAGCAGATTACAGGCATGACGCCGGGAGAATACCGCAAGAAACAGAAAATATAGCCTGCCAAACGTTGCCAGTCCGGTTATTACAACCGGGGGCAACGTTTTTTTGTTTTTGGGGAATGGTATATATTAACCGATCGTTGAAAAAGTATTACTTTTAGTTGCTGGGCTTAATCCACACGAGGAAAGCGCTTCTTTATAATAAAGCTATAGAGAAAAGGGATTGATGGAAAGGGGATTCAAGATGAAACAGAAACAACATGGATTCTGGGATGATGTGAAGAAGTACAGATCCTTGCTCCTCATGCTTGTACCGGCGGTATTGTTCTTCCTGCTTTTTGCTTATATACCCATGTCAGGCATTATACTGGCGTTTAAGCAATACGACTACACCGGCGGGGTCTTCGGCAGCCCCTGGAACGGATGGGACAACTTTAAATTCTTCTTCAATTCCGGTGACGCCTGGCGCGTAACACGAAACACAGCGCTGTACAATATTGCTTTTATCGTTGTGAACAACGTGGTTCAGATCTTTGCGGCTATCCTGCTGTTCGAGGTTGCCGGCAAATGGTTCCGGAAAATCACCCAAACGGTATTGTTCCTGCCTTACTTCATTTCCTGGGTTGTGGTTGGTGCCATTGCCTACAACCTGTTCAACTTCGACGTTGGTACCATTAACGTATTGCTCAAAGGACTCGGCATGCAGCCGGTGGACATCTATAATACCGCTGCCTACTGGCCGGTAATCCTGGTGGTCGTATCCGCGTGGAAGACGCTGGGCTATGGTACAATCATGTATCTGGCGGCGATCACCAGCATTGATACCGAGATGTATGAAGCGGCTGAGATTGACGGGGCGAATATTTTCCAGCGGATTATGAAGATTACGGTTCCGAACCTGATGCCTACTGTGATCATTCTGGTGCTGCTGGCGATCGGTAACGTCTTCCGCGGGGATTTCGGGATGTTCTACAATATGGTCGGCAACAACGGCCTGCTGTTCTCGTCAACCGACGTCATCGACACCTTCGTGTTCCGCTCACTGACCACTTCCAATGAGATCGGAATGTCCGCTGCGGCCGGCTTCTATCAGTCCCTGCTTGGTTTCGTAACCATCATGCTGGCTAACTATGCCGTACGTAAATACGATAAGGATCGTGCTCTATTCTAGGAAAAGGAGGTCAACCGAAATGAGTTCAACTACTGCAAACATGAAAACTCCGGAGGTTATCCGGAAGCGCGGCAATAAAGACAAGATGATACTGGCCATTATCGGCTACGTGACGCTTACTGTGCTCGCTATATTCTGTATCTTCCCCTTCATTCTGGTCGTGTCCTCCTCTTTGAGTGAGGAGAGCACGATTATCGAAAAAGGGTTCCAGATCTTCCCGTCCGCGTTCTCGACAGAGGCCTACAGCCTGCTGTTCAAGTATCCGGAGGAAATGCTCAGAGCTTACGGCATAACCATATCCGTAACCGCCATTGGTACATTGTTCGGCTTGTTCCTGACTTCGATGACGGCCTATGTGCTGTCCCGGAGAGATTTCAAATGGCGCGGCCGCTTCTCCTTCTTCTTCTTCTTCACGACACTGTTCAGCGGCGGTCTGGTCCCTTGGTACCTGATGATTGTCAACTATCTGCATCTTAAAGATACCTTGCTGGTGCTGATCCTGCCTTTGCTGATGAACGTGTTCTACATTATCGTCATGAAATCGTTCATGAGCAGCATCCCGGATGCCATTACAGAATCCGCCAAGATTGACGGCGCAGGAGATTTCCGGATTTTCATGCAGCTGATTGTGCCTTTGTCCAAGCCTGCCCTGGCTACCATCGGCCTGTTCATTGCTCTGGCTTACTGGAATGACTGGTACAACGCACTTTTGTTCATCTCCAAATCAGAGCTGATGCCGCTGCAGTATTATCTCTACAAAATGCTCGGCAATATGGATGGCATGCGCAAAGCGATGATGGCCTCTGGTGCAGTTGTAAATACGGATCTGCCTACGGAGAGTCTGAAGATGGCCATGACCATTGTGGCTACAGGACCGATCCTGCTTGCTTATCCGTTCATCCAGAAATATTTTGTAACCGGACTTACAATTGGTGCAGTCAAAGGATGATCACAGGGCAACCTGGTTATCAATATAAACCCAATACTATTTTGAATTAGGGGGAACATCGGTCATGATGAAAAATAAGACAAAGAAACTTACAGTTACGCTGGCAACAATGATGGCACTGGGTACCATTCTCAGTGCATGCGGCGGCAATAACAACGCCAATACAGGTGCGGAGGCTACGAAGGCTCCGGCAACGGCTACAGAAGGGGCAGCTGCGAATCCCGGCGCTCCGGACACTTCCAAAGAAGTGAAGCTGAAGATGCTGCTGATCGGCGGCCAGCCGGGGGACTATGACAAGGTGTTCGGAGAGCTGAACACGAAATTGAAAGAAAAAATCAATGCCACCGTCGAAACTGAATTCCTCGACTGGTCGGATTGGACACAGAAGTACCCGCTGAAATTTGCGGCTAATGAAGATTTTGACCTTGTGTACACTGCCAACTGGGCACTCTATAACGATCAGGCGCTCAAAGGCGGTTTCCTGGAGCTGACGGATGATCTGCTGTCGACTTACATGCCGCAGACTTGGGAAGCGATGCCTAAAGTGAACTGGGAGCAAGCCAAAGTGGACGGCAAGCTCTTCATGGTTCCGAACAACAACGTTGAGGTTACCGATAAAGTGGTTCTGTACCGTGAGGATCTGCGCAAGAAATACAATCTTCCTGAAATCAACAGCCTTGAATCCTATGCCACTTACTTGAAAACGGTTGCCAAAGAAGAAACTGGAATTACCGCATACGGTGCCAAACCTGCCGACGGCTGGAAATGGCATGAGCTTGACCAGGCTACGCTGGAGCAGAACAATGACTGGAACCTTGTAGATGCTAACCTGCTGCCGCTGGCTTACAAGCTGGATGATGCAACCGGCAAAATTTTCAACATCTATGACACACCTGAATTCAGAGAGCTGCTTACCTACTACAAGGATCTTGCAGACAACGGCGTATGGTCCAAAAACGTAGTCAGCAACAAAAATGACGTATGGCAGGATATCAAAGCTGAAAAAGTTTCCTCCTACGCTCAGAACCTGGGTACTGTAGCAGCGAATGTATCTGAAATGCGCCGTGACAAACCAGATGTGGAGCTGGCGATTGCCGACCTTACACCGGGCAAGAAGAAAATTGCAGCAATTTCGACTCAGAACGGTATGGCGATCCATGCTACTTCCAAGAACGTGGAACGTTCCCTGATGCTGATCGACCTGCTGCAGAATGACAAGGAAATTCATGACTTGACGATGTACGGCATTGCAGGAACCAACTATATTCCTGATGGCGACAAGAAATACAGTGCAGGACCAGCAGCGGCCAACTACACGGGCTTCTCGAACTGGGGCTGGAACTCCCCGCTGAACCGTCAAGATTCGGCGTATCCGGTAGAAGCAGACAACATGTTCAACAGCTGGCAGTCCAGCATCTATCACTTCCCGCTTGAAACCTTCGTCTTCGACTCCACACCGGTGAAGAACGAAGTAGCCAACATCGGCAACGTGATGCTGCGTTATGCCATTCCGCTGGAATACGGCTTGATTGATGATCTGGATAAAGGTCAGGCAGACCTGATCAAACAGCTGAAATCCGCTGGTATTGACAAGGTGCAGACAGAGCTGCAGAGCCAGATTGACGCTTTCCTGGCAGCGCAGAAATAATAACACTATATAGATTGAACTAGGAAAGACAATAACAGATGGAAGTACGGAGGGGGATTTTGGAACTGTAGGAGCGTTAGCGATCGCCTTTGTCACCGGATTTCCACCGCGGAGAGCGGTTTAAATCAAGAAATCTGGGGACAACAGCGACCGGAAGTCCAAATATTCACCGCAGTTACGACGACATCTACATTGGATATCCATAGTTCATACTATATAGCTGAATAAAGGTGAAGCTAATGTAACGGCTTCCGGGCCACTCCAGAGCATAGCTTTGGGGTGGTTTTTTTATAGACATTAACGAAGAAAATAAGCTAATTGCAGAGGAGCCGATCACATGAAGCATACGATACAAGCCCATATTGCCCCGAAGGAAATCTATCCGTCGACCCTGCGACTCGGGGGAAGCAACCCGGAGGGTGACCAGATCAGCTTCACCAATTACTACATGGAGCTGAATGGCAAGCCTTATTTCGCTATCTGCGGGGAGTTCCACTATTCGCGATATCCGGAAGCGGACTGGGAGACGGAACTCCGGCAGATGAAGATGTCAGGAATCAATGTGATCGCCACCTATATCTTCTGGAATCATCATGAAGAAATAGAAGGGGAATTCGATTGGAGCGGCAACCGCAATCTCCGGAAGTTTGTGGAGCTGTGCCGCGATAACGGGCTCTATGTTATCCTGCGTGTCGGTCCGTTCTGTCATGGCGAGGTCCGTAACGGGGGACTCCCGGACTGGCTGTTCGGGCGGGAATTCGATGTCCGCTCTAATGATGAAGGGTACCTGGGTTATGTAAGACGATTGTTTGCAGAGATTGGCCGGGAGGCTGATGCGCTGATGTATAAGGATGGCGGGCCGGTGATCGGGATTCAGCTGGAGAATGAATTCAATGCTGCCGCTGCGCTCTGGGAACAGACGGCGAAGCAGGGGGACGAATATCTTAGCGGCGGAATAGGCGGCGAGAAAGGTGCAGCACATATGCGCCTGCTCAAGGAGTATGCGGTAGATTCCGGCCTGATTGCGCCGATCTATACCAGCACCGGCTGGGGCGAGGCGCCGTTCCTGGAAGATGAAGTCCTGCCGCTGTATGGCGGATATGCCTATACCCCGTGGAGCATCAGTGACCCGGGTCAAACCCAGACACCGACACCTGAATATGTATTTGTGAATTTCCATGATGATCAGGCGCCGGGAGGAGAGTTCAATCCGCCGTATCCCCGGACGAAATACCCGTTTGCCTGCTGTGAGATGGGCGGCGGCATGCAGACCTGGTATCTGTCCCGGTTCCAGGTAGAACCGGAAAGTGTACTGGCCATGACCCTGATGAAGCTTGCCGGCGGCTGCAACTTCATCGGTTATTATATGTTCCATGGCGGCACAAATCCGGTGGGCAGAACAGGTTACCTGAACGAGAGCACAACGCCTAAGCTGACGTACGATTTTCAGGCACCGATTGGCGAGTTCGGACAGATCCGTGAGTCTAACGGCTTGCTGCGCCCGCTGCATTATTTCCTCCGCCAATTCGCAGACCGGCTTGCCCCTATGGCAACCGTGCTTCCGGAAGGTGCAGAGGCGGTTACTCCTGATGATGCGCATACGCTGCGTTATGCTGTCCGTACGGATGGCAGGTCCGGGTTCTTATTCGTCAATAATTATCAGGATCATGTAGAGATGGATGGGCATGAAGAGGTAGTGTTTGAAGTTAAGCTTGGGGAGGAGATGATCAGCTTCCCTCAGCGGAGTTCGCTGACTGTCAAGCCCAAGGCTGCATTCCTGCTGCCGTTCAACTTCGCTCTGGATGGGCTGAATCTTAAGTATGCAACAGCCCAGCCGGTCACCGCTGTGGAATCTGCTGAAGCCATCACTTATTTCTTCGCGATGCCGGAGGGTGTGGATGGTGAGTTCCTGCTGGATGCGCAGGAGGGTATTCTCAGTGTATCGACAGATGCCGGAACGATTGAGGGGAACGGCAGCAGCTACAACGTGCTCATTCCCCATCAAGTATCCTCAATGATCGTAATCAAGCGTGACGTAGCCCGGGAAGTCCGG
Source organism: Paenibacillus sp. FSL R10-2736 (assembly GCF_038000245.1). NCBI lineage: Bacteria > Bacillati > Bacillota > Bacilli > Caryophanales > Paenibacillaceae > Paenibacillus > Paenibacillus sp. FSL R10-2736. The sequence goes on along the minus strand of NZ_JBBOBN010000001.1, from coordinate 5,087,542 downwards.
ATTTACGCGATGAGTGCCAAGGATGCTGCAAAGCTGTGGGAGCTGGAGGACGGCGGTCAGAGCCGGATTGTGTTCTCGGAGGTTCCGCTTGTTCAGACCCCCGAGGGCATTGAATTCCTTAGCAGCGGGCAAAATGCCTTCACGTTCCGTGAATATGCCGGTGGAGCAGTGGTGCCAGCCGCGCAGTGGAGCACGGTGCAGGCTGAAGCAGCTATCAGCGGACGGACGGAAGGCTGGTTCCGGATCTATGATGTGCAGGTTCCTCTGAAGGAGATCGCGCTTACCACGCGGCGGCTTCATGACCATAAGCTTGCGCTCGGGCTGCCGGAGGATGTTCTTCAAGGAACCGGGGAAGTGCTGCTGAGTATCGACTATACAGGGAATGTGGGCTATGCCTTTGCTGGCGGGCAATTATTCCATGATCATTTCTACAACGGCCGGCCTTGGGAGATCGGCTTGTCCCGGTTCCGCAATGTCCTCCGCAGAGGCGAGATCATCCTGGAAACCACACCGCGCCGCACAGGAGCTGTAACCTTGGCTGCCGATGCCGCCATGGCGGTAGAGAAGGTATTCGAGGGCGAAGCCATTGCTGTGTTCCACAGTGTTACGGCTACGCCGGTGTACCGGGTTGCGCTGAAGCTGTAGTAGTTGGCGGATGGTAAGGAGTAAGGTCAAGACCGATATACTATATAGAGAAAATGTGGATAAGAGCAGGACAGAGAAATGAACTTTGAAGTATTGCACAACAGAGAGAGAATGCTGGACGGAGTAAGGACGGTAGAGGAGTAGAAAGAGCGGTTGATTGTAGACTGTATATGAGGTGGATTAGCAAAGGCATGTAAAGTAGCAGGAATATCCGGCTGATTGTCTGGAGTGGACGAAGCATGTGGACGGCGGTAAAAGATTTATGAGTAACATACGAACTATGGCTTCTATTGGGAAGCAACGATGGGGCATACCATTCTTTTATACGTCCTTACTTGGAAGGCAAACGATGGGAGTGCTTGAAAGGGGAGGAGTGGCGGAGGTCGTGCGGACTGTAGGGACGTTATTATACTCGAAAAGCTGCATTATCCGCCTATGCGGACAGAGAGCCGCTAAGCTCCTGATTCCCGTCGTTTCGGACCCGAAACAGCAGGATAAGTGCATCTGAGCCGCAACGAGAAAAAGAGGCCATTATTGGCGAAATAAAGTAAAGTCATCTGAGCGACTAGAATAAAGTCCGTTACGCCTTGCCGGCGGGCGGGCTTTTTAATGTATAGGGAATTATGATCTTCGTCTGTTGTGGATAGGATTCTTTGGAATTTCGAGCAGCACAGTTTGAAGGACGAGTGTGTGCCTGATCCGGCACAAAAGTCGGCAGGATGGGAAAACTAAAGGGATAAATCCCTCTATATCCGCCAAAAGTCGGCGGAATGGCGAAATCAAAGGGATAAATCCCTCTAATTCCGCCGAAAGTGGGCGGAATGGGGAAATTAAAGGGATAAATCCCTCTAATTCCGCCGAAAGTGGGCGGAATGTGAAAATCAAAGGGATAAATCCCTCTAATTCCGCCGAAAGTGGGCGGAATGGGGAAATCGAAGGGATAAATCCCTCTGATTTCCCTGAATACGTGCCAAAGGAGCAAATGAGGGGCACTAGTGCCCTTAAATTTACATAAGCTGCAAAGGCTCCATAAGCCGCATAAGCTCAGCTCGATTCACCCGTCAGGGTTACTTTTTTGTTGAGGTTTGTAGATGTTTTCCAGCTTGAAAACAGCGGAGAGGACGGAACGATTGTGTACCAGCGGCAGCGGCCGCCTGAAAGCTTTCCGCAGGAAAGCTCACTTCGGAAGCAGCAGCAGTGTCCAGATTTTCACCACTAAGAAGAATAAATAAAATCTGGACACAAGAGCGATGGGAACAACGGTCCGTTCACGCAGCGTCCTCACAAAACGCATAGGTAGATCCTGCACAACAGCAAAAGGCACGGCCCAAGCGAAATCCGCTTAGCCGTGTCTTATTTGCGGCGCGGGGTGAGGAGCAGGATCAGGGATCAGCCCTTAACAGCCCCTGCAACTACGCCCTTGACGATGTACTTTTGCAGGAAGATGAAGACAACGATGGATGGCAATACGGCCATTACCATGGCGGTCATGGCATACTGCCAGTCCGAGGTATATTGACCGACGAAGGTGTAAGCGGCCAGTGTCAATGTCTTCGTGTCCGGCGAGCCGTTAACCATCAGCAGCGGGAGTAGGAAGTCATTCCAGATCCACATGACGTCGATGATGACGATGGTGGTGGTTACCGATTTCAGCAGCGGGAAGATGACGCTGAAGAACAGGCGGAAGCCGGATGCGCCGTCGATGGTCGCACTTTCATCGATCTCAGTCGGGATACCCTTCACGAAGCCGTGGTAGATGAATACCGCCAGCGGTGCGCCGAAGCCCCAGTATAAAAGGCCCAGTCCCCAGGTGCTCTCGGACAAATGCAGGTTCTTGGCCGTCTGCAGCACAGTCAGCATGATCGACTGGAACGGGATCAGCATCGGCATAATGCACAGGAAGTACAGGACGCCGCTCCATCTGGACTTGGTCCGCGCCAGCTTATAGGCAGCGATGGAGGAGATGAACACGATGCCGAGCAGGCCGACGCCGGTAATGATGAAGTTGTTCAGGAACAGCCGCGGATAGTTGATGAATTTCCAGACATAGGAATAGTTGCTGAAGGTCAGGTGCTTCGGCAGCGCGATAACGTCGGTCATGACCTCGCTGAAGCTTTTCAGGGAGTTAATAATCGTCAGGAACAGCGGATACAGGAACAGCAGAGACAATATGACCAAAACAACTTCCAGTATGATCTTGCCGGCCTTGTTGTTGTTTGTTTTCATTATGCCTCAACCTCTCTCCGTTTGAAGACTGTCAGCTGGATGATCGTCACGACAAGTACTGCCAGGAACAGGATAAGTGCTTTCGCGGTACCGTAGCCGTACAGATTGTTCTGGAACGTATCCCGGTAAATATCATAAGCGATACTGTAGGTGGTTCCGCCAGGGCCGCCGCCTGTCAGCGACAGAATGACGTCGAATACCTTGATCGAGTTGGTCAGCGCCATGAAGACGGATATCGTAATCGATGGGGCAAGCAGCGGCAGCGTAATGCTGAAGAATCTTCTCATCGGACCTGCGCCGTCTACGGTAGCAGCCTCCTTAAGATCCTCCGGCACAGACTGCAGACCGGCGATGTAGATGACCAGATAGAAACCGATCGACTGCCAGATGGACACGCCTAAGATGGAGATGAACGCCAGTCCCGGTGTCCCGAGCCAGCTTAAGTCGAAGATGGCCCAGCCGGTGCTCTCACCGAGTGAGTTGAAGCCCTGCATGAAGATGAACTTCCAGATGAAGCCGACAATAACAAGACTGAGGATATAAGGGATAAAGAATGCCGCTCTCAGCCAGGAGGTGCTCTTCAGCTTCATGTCCAGCAGCACGGCCAGCAGAATCGCCAGCACGTTGACGATCACAATGTAAAGGATTGCATATTTAATCGTGAACCAGGCCGCATCGGAGAAGTTCGTATCCCCCGAGAAGATCTGTTTGAAGTTGTCCAGTCCGACGAATTTGGGATGCTTGGAAATCCCGTTCCACTTCGTCATCGAATAACGGATGGTCATGGCAAAGGGAATGTAGAATGCAACTGCGATACAGATCAGAACCGGGAGTGTGAAGATTCCGAATTCGAATTTCTCGCGCCATCTTTTGCCGAGTGTTTTTAACATGGATGCACCTCTTCTTGAGTTATAGGGTGGGAGTATTGTGCCTGGCTTGCCACACATAACCATTCCGGTTAGTCTATATTGTGTATTATAGATCAGACCCCTATACTCAAAAATGGATTTAAGAGTACAGTTAGGGGTAAAAAGGTGAACTGAGTCCGTATGACAAAAATGAGTCTGGGACTGAGGCCTGATACACCAGCGGGGAGACGGAGAACATGATTAAACGAACGCTGTACAAGCTGTTTGAGCCTTTACTGGAGCGCATTTCCCGCAGGCTGGCCAACAAACTGATTCTTTTGTTCACTATAATTATCATTCTGGTGGTAAGCTCGCTGACGTACATTTCCTATGGAATGCTGCGCAAGGAATCGGTGAACAACAGCATTGCGAGCACAAGCAACAATCTGCTGCTGGTCGGACGCAATCTGGAGAGTTACCTGAGCGGAATTGAACAATTGTCCCTGCCGCAGATCTCATATGATGAGTTCGCCTATGCCATCCTGCATGAATCAGAGGACTACGGCTCCAAGATGTATGTGGAGGATTATCTGAAGAATCTGTATTTCTCCCGCAATGACCTGGAGGCGGTATACCTGTATGTGATCAAGGAGCACAAGTATTATTATGTCACCAAGGAGAACTATAATATTACCGTCCGGGTGACCGAACATCCGCCGATCGACAATCTGTCCTGGTATAAGCGGGCACTGGCGAGTCCGTTCAACCGCTCCTATCAGTCTTTTGTGGAAGAAGCCCCGGCTGCGGAGAGCAGTGTGGATTATCCCGTTAACAAGGACAAGGTCTTCATGGGCTATCACCGGCTGCTGCGTTCCATTGTGTCTAGGGAGCCGCAGGCCGTACTGTCCCTATACCTTAACTCGTCGGTGACCGATGAGATTATGAAAGATATTCCGTTCAGCACCGGAGAGCATCTGATGTATATCAGCCCGGATAATGAGCCTTTTACAGTGGACGATAAGGAATTCTATCAGGGGAGCAGAGAGGCGGGGCTGCTGGACCAATTGACACCGGAAAAGAACGGGCGTGTGACGTGGTCGGATGAAGAACAGAAGTACCTGGTGATCTACGACATCAGTCAAAAAGAAGGCTGGAAGCTCGTCAAGCCGATTCCGTATACAGAAATCTATGCCGCGGCGACAACGACCCGTAAGCTGAATGTATTCATCGGCCTGCTGTTCCTGGTATTGTCCGTGGTGCTGGTCAGCGTCACTTCGAATAGAATTACGCACCCGCTGAAGAATCTGTCGCTGCAGATGAAGCGCTTCAGTACGGGGAGCTTCGATGCCGAGGCAACGGTGGAGGGCAAGGATGAGATCGCCTATCTGTCACGCCACTTCAATAAGATGGTGGAGAAGACCAATGAACTGATTAATGAACGCTATAAAATGAAAATCGTGGAAAAAAACGCGGTTCTCAAAGCGCTGGAGGCCGAGATTAATCCCCATTTCCTGTACAATGCGCTGCAGGCCATCTCTACCAAGGCGCTCAAGAACAACAATGATGATATCGTCGAGATGGTCGACAATCTGGCCATGACGCTGAGATACTGCATCAGCGGGCGGGATGTTGTGCAGGCCCGGGAAGAGCTGCGGCATATTGAGCGTTATCTGGCGCTGCAGAAAGCGCGGTTCGGCAGCCGGATGCAGGTCGTGTATGACTGGGATGAAAGCCTGATGGAGCTGAGGATTCCCAAGCTGTCGATTCAGACGCTGGTGGAGAACTGCATCAAGCATGCGCTGGAAAAGGTATCCACTACGGTTACCATCCGTATTGAGGCGCATGTTACCGCTACTCACAGCGTAATTTCTGTACGGGATGACGGGCCGGGAATCAATGAGGAGCGGCTGGAGCAAGTAATGAGCTCTCTGCAGATCCAGTGGGAGGACCGCGATTCGGATGCGGAGGAAGAGGACGGCAACGAGAGCATTGGCCTGAAGAACCTTAACACCCGGCTCAAGCTCTTATATGGAGAAGAGGCGGGATTGGCCATTCACAGCAGTGAACACGGGACACAAATGGATATGCGGCTGCCGCGGGGAGGAGTAGGACAACATGTATAAAGTGCTGATTATTGATGATGAGGAGCCTTTGCGCGAAGCGATCAATATTCTGGGGGACTGGAAAGGGCTGGGTGTCGGACAGGTTCTGGAGGCGACCAATGGCCAGGCGGGGCTGGAGATGCTGCGCCGGGAGAAATTCGATCTGGTGCTGGTGGATATGAAAATGCCGGAGCTGAGCGGCGCCCAGCTGCTGCAGATCGCCGAGGAGGAGTTCCCGGATCTGCTGCTGATTGTGATCAGCGGCTACAATGATTTTGAATATACACGCCAGGCGATCCGCTCCAAGGTGGTGGATTATCTTTTGAAGCCGGTCAACCGGACCGATCTTAACCATGCACTGCGCAAGGCGGTGGACATACTCGAAGCGAAGCGGAAGCGGGAGAGCGAGTTCATCAACCGCAATATTACACTGAATATGTCTTTGCCGAAGCTGAAGGAGAAGATGTATTTGTCCATTATAGACCGCAGCTTCAAAACCCAGTCCAATGAAGCCTTCCTGCCGCTGATCGGTGCGGACGGGGCGGCCAGCCATTTCGCTGTAGGTATTCTGCGGATGCTTAATCTGGAGCAGGTGCGTAAAGAAAGATTCCATGAGGACCGGGATTTGCTGCATTTTGCCGTAACTAATGTAATGAATGAGAACAGTGACGGACAGTTTGAGTCGTTCAGCTTTGCCAGCCCCAAGGGGGAGCGGGAGTTTATCGCTATCTTTACGATGAAAGGCGGATACGGGGCGGACGCCGCCTTTCTGTCTCTGCATCATATGAAGAAGGCCGCAGCTACGCTGAAGGAGCTGTTCGGCATCGTTTGTGCCGGTGGAATAGGTGATCCCTACAGCGATCTCCTGAGTATTGCCGGTTCTTATGAGCAGGCCAAAGAGGCACTGGACCGGATTGACCTGCTAAGCATGAAGGACAGCATGATCCTGCAGAGCGGCGGCAGCATGATGGAGAAGCCGGCGTCCAGGGACAATCCCTCACTGACCGGGCGGATGCCGCAGATCCGCAGCAGCCTGGAGAGCGGGAACGTGAACCATGCGCGCAACATTTTCAGCGAGTTTGTCTCCAAGTGGAAGAGTGCGGAGCATTTCACGCTGGGTGAAGCGGACAGAACACTGCAGGAATTCATTATTCTCCTCAATGAGATTGCTGCACAGCTGGATGCAGTGCCGCCGCAGATCCGCAGCAGCAAGGATAAGGGGCTGAATGCCCTGGGCATCCGCAGCGATTTTGCCTCCTTTGAACAGTTCGAGCGTGTACTTAACCAGATATTCGACGTTTATGCCGGAGAGATCAGCCGGACATTATCCGGAGACCGCAGCAGCGTGCTGGAAAATATTAAAGCATACATTGATAACCATTATTTTGAGGATATTAAGATATCGATGTTCACGGATAAATATTTCCTGAGCAGAGAATACTTGATGAAGCTGTTCAAGGGGCAGTACGGATACGGCATTCATGAGTATGTGCAAAAGGTGAGAATGGACAAAGCCAAAGCACTGCTGTCCGATCCCGGCCTCAAAATTCAGGATATTTCCGAAATGCTGGGGTACAAGGATAAGAACTATTTCAGCAAGGCGTTCCGCAATTACTATGATTGTTCACCTTCTGAATTCCGGCTGCAGCTGCCTGGGGTAGAAAAGTGAAACGGTTACATGAACACACTTTTTTACCCTCATAAGTTCACTTATGTACATTCTTATCCTTTTTCTTTTTATTTAGAATGATGAGCAAGACCACAAGATGCATAAGGAAAAGGGGGCAACATCATGTTAAAACGATTTATGGCACTATCTGCGAGTCTGCTGCTCGTCGGCGGACTGCTGGCCGGTTGCGGCGGGAATAACACTAATAATGCCGCTAACAACACGGCTGGAACAAATGGAGCAGAGAATACAGCTACAGATTCTTCCAAGCCCGTCACGATTAATATGTTTACCGCATCTCCCGAGTACACAGACGCTTTCAACGCTTACATCGCTGAATACAAGAAGGTTAAGCCAAATGTAACGATCAATCTGGAAATTATGCAGGCTGACTACAATACGGTGTTAAAATCCAAAATTGCCGCAGGCAGCACGCCTGACGTGTTCCAGACTACCGCTGGCGGCGATATCGATACTTTCGCTGAATACAGTGCCGACCTCACCAATGAACCGCTGGCAGCAGCGATGACAGATGCTGTCCGCTCCAACATGAGCTCCACAGACGGCAAAGTACTGGGACTTCCGGTCAAAGGCAACCTGTTCGTGCTGATGTACAACAAGAAGCTGCTGGCAGATGCCGGCATCACTGAAGTTCCTAAGACTACCGCTGAAATGGATGACGCCATCACTAAGCTCGAAGCTAAGGGCATCACGCCATTCGCCAACGCCTACAAAGAGTGGTGGGTATGGAAGCATATCTTCCAACACTTCGTTGACGCTGCAGCAACTGATGCAGGTACTGACGCTAAGACACTCGTAGCTGATTTCATCGCCGGCAAAACGACCTTCGCAGATCATCCGGTGCTGAAGGACAACTTCTTCACCTTCATTGATACGACGGTAAAACACGGAACGGACAAGCCGCTGGAACGCGACAGCAATGCTGAAGTCAGTGACTTTGCCCTTGGCAAAACAGCATTCATGACCGGTAAAGGCGCATGGGATGAAGAAGCGATTAAGAAAATCACCCCTGACTTTGATCTCGGCATCGCCGGCTACCCTGTCAGCGACAAAGCTGAGCAGTCCCAGATCATCACCGGTGCCGACCAGGCGCTGCGCATCAACAAGGATTCTGCTGTAGCAGCTGAAACAATTGAATTCTTCAACTGGCTGTACACTTCCGAATACGGTAAGAGCTGGTTCTCCACAGTAGCTAAGGTTATTCCTCCAATCAAGGATGCACCGATGCCTGACCTGCAAATGCCTAAGGAAATGGAAGAAATCCTCAAAACCGAGAAATCCGGCGACCTGTCGGTGAACTACTCACTGGATACGTTCCACCAGAAATTCGGTGAATTGATGCAGGCTTATATCGGCGGCAGCAAGACTAAGGATCAAGCGATTGATGAAATTCAAAAGGCCTGGATTCAATTCGGGTCCGCTCAATAAAAGCTTTAGTACCGGGAGGGCCTCCGAAGTAGAATTATTACTGAGGGGGCCTTCTTTATATGTAACGCGGATTTGTGGCGGTGGCGGGCGGCCAGTGGCTGGACGTAACTGCGGTGAATGTTCGGGCTTCCGGCCGCTGTTATGTTTGGATTTCCTGATTTAAACTGCTGGCCGCAGTAGAAATCCAAACATAAAGGCGGACGCTATCGCTCCTCCAACCCAAACTTCACCTCCGTTACTGCGCCACTTATGCGAGCAGCGCAAGAAATCAGCAGTTACGAATATAAAGAAAGACCCTATAATCAGGAGAGAGCAGGAAACCATCACTTGTCAGGAGGCCAAATTACACATGAGCAGCAAGCAGATCGATATTGCCGAGAACGGACTTTATCTTACAATTGAAATAACGGAAGAACAGGATGTGCGGCTGCTGCATTTCGGGGCGGCGCCGCTTGAAGCGGGAAGGATCGAAGAGAAGGGCAAGGTGGGCTTCCGGCTGCTGGAGCTTCAGCTGTCCGGGGAAGACCGGGCGGAGTATCACGGGCGGACGCACCGCGCGTCGTATCCGGGGCTGCGTATGGTGTATGGCGGGCACAGCGATACGATGAATCCGCTGGGACGCAAGCTGGAGATTACACTCGTTGATCCGCTGACAGGAGTGAAGGCGGTACAGCATTATCAGTTCTATACAGGCGTACAGATTGTGCGCTCCTGGACAGTGCTGCGCAATGAAGGGGCTGCGGAAGTTGCCGTAGAATATATTTCTTCGTTTGCGCTTACTGGAGTGGATAAAGAGGGCAGCAAAGACCGGGGCGATAAAATCGAAGTAAGCCTTGCTCACAGCGGCTGGCAGAGTGAGCTGCAGTGGAAGAGCTACAGCCTGCAGGAGCTGGGCATGTCCCATCTGGCCGACCGCGGCTCGAAGCGGATTGCCGCCAGCAATACCGGCTCCTGGTCAGCGGCTGAGCTGCTGCCGATGGCAGTGCTGCAGAACAAGGAGAGCGGGACAAGCCTGTTCTGGCAGATTGAGCACAACGGCTCCTGGCACTGGGAGCTGACGGACCAGTACGACCAGCTCACGCTGCTGGTCAGCGGGCCTGCGGAGCATGACAATCACTGGTGGCTGAAGCTGGCCCCTGGCGAAGAGTTCACCTCCGTGCCGGTTGCCGCAGGCGCTGTGCAGGGCGGCTTCCAGGGCGCGGCAGAGCAGCTGACCGCATACCGGCGGATCATCCGCAGACCGAATGAGGACAATGAGCTGCTGCGGATTATTTTTAATGACTACATGAACTGTCTGTGGGGAAGTCCGACAACGGAGAAGCTGCTGCCGCTGATTGATGCCGCCGCCGATGTCGGCTGTGAATACTTCTGTATCGACGCCGGCTGGTATGCCCCGGGTGAATGGTGGGACGGCGTGGGCCAGTGGGAGCCGTCGACCGAGCGGTTCCCGGAAGGCATCAAATATGTGCTGGACTATATCCGCAGCAAAGGAATGATTCCCGGACTCTGGCTGGAGCTGGAGGTTATGGGCATAAACAGTCCAAAGCTTGCCGAGACCGATGACAGCTGGTTCTTCATGCGCCACGGCAAACGGGTGAAGGACCGCAGCCGGTATCAGCTGGATTACCGCAGCCCGAAGGTCATAGAGCATGCCAATAGCGTCATTGCCCGGCTGGTGGAAGAATACGGTGTCGGATATATCAAGATGGACTACAACATTAACGCAGGGATCGGCACAGAGACAGATGCCGATAGCTTCGGGGATGGCCTCCTGCAGCATAACCGGGCCTATCTGGCCTGGCTGGACAGTATCTTCGTCCGTTACCCGCAACTGGTGATCGAGAACTGCTCCAGCGGCGGCATGCGGATGGACTATGCCATGCTCAGCCGCCACAGCATCCAGTCGACCAGCGACCAGGAGGATTATGTGCAGTATGCGGCCATTGCCGCAGGCTCCCCGGCGGCGCTGACGCCGGAGCAATCGGCCGTCTGGTCGTACCCGCTGCGCGAAGGCGATGATGAAGAGGTCATCTTCAACATGGTCAATGCGCTGCTGCTCCGCGTCCACCAGAGCGGCCATCTGGCCGAGCTTGCGCCGCAGCGCAGAGCCCTGGTGAAGGAGGCGCTGGATTATTACAAATCCATCCGCGCCCATATCCCGCAGGCGTTCGCCTTCTGGCCGCTCGGTCTGCCGGACAGCAGCGGAGAGTGGGTCAGCTTCGGCCTGCGCCATGGCGACATCCGCTATATTGCCGTATGGCGGATTGCCGGAGATGCAGCGGGAATTACGCTGCCCGTCCCTGAGCTGAAGGGACAGGCCGCAGAGGCCCGCTGCGCCTATCCGCAGGTGCATGGCTCCGAATGGAGCTGGAACCCGGCGGAAGGCAGCCTGAGCGTCTCACTTCCGCCGGGCAAGACCGCGAGGCTCTTCGAGCTTCGGCCTTTGGTTTAACCCTCAATAAGAACCGCCCCCTCAAGGGCTGGAGGATAGTACTCCAGCTATTTGAGGGGGTATTTTTATTAATAGGGAAATCATCCGTCTGAGTCAACTGTCTGAGTCATCCGTCTGATTCCGCCGAACCCGTTGTTCGATTCACTTCCCGCGATTTTGTGTATAGACGAAGCAGACGTTGTAACGGTCCGGTAAATATAGGAAGTGGAAAAAGGTATCTTATTTTGCCCGTTTACTAAGTTTTGGACCTGTTAAGTGGAAAAAGATCATTTAATTACCGCCCTTATTACAAACCGAGCAGGTTAGGCATGATTTAAGTGTCATTTTTCCAACTCTTGTTCCGGCAGAGGGACTTGAGCCAGTATTAAGTGCCTTTTATCCAACTGTTCTCGAAGCGGATCATGGACAACAGTAAAAGTTGAGGCAGAAGAACAGAAGAGCAGAAAGGCAGAAGGGCAGATGGGAAACGAGAACGGGAGCGGGAACGGGAACGAGTATGAACATGTTCATGAACATGAACAGACATAGGAACGGAGTCACAGCGGTTAGGCTAACCTGGAGCTCCAAACTACTGAAATCAAGGTTTTTTCTAAAATTTAAATAAAAAACTGTCAATCCGAGAGGAAATTGGATAAAATATGATTCAGGCTATTATTTTGTCGAATATGCTCTAAACTTTGTCGAATAATTTGTCGATATATATCAAAAGATGTAGAAATAAAATTGACAGGAAAGAAATAGCACTTTACAATGCAGATATAGCATAATCATTTCTACTATTTAGAAGCTTTGATAGCTTTTAACACTGAATGATGAATCAAGCGTTATTTCAAGGGAGGATGCATAATGATGAAAGCAACAGGTATTGTAAGAAAAGTAGATGAACTGGGACGTATCGTGATTCCGATTGAACTACGCAGAACGATGGGAATTGACATAAAAGACCCGCTCGAAATTTTTGTGGACGGCGAAAAGATCATTCTCAGAAAATATGAACCTACTTGTATCTTCTCCGGAAGTGCCGAGAACCTGATCAACTTCAAAGGCAAAATGGTCAGCAAAGACGTTCTCGACGAACTGATTGCAAGCTTCGACCACGTATAAGCTTTGTTCTGAACCGCACCATAAATAATGACAGCAGGGACCGCAGCGCAGGCACTTTAACAGTGTTTGCACTCCGGTCCCTTTTAAATAGCATAAATAAAGACGACAGTTCCCGGGCTTAGGTTTAGGGAGGACTGCCGTCTTGTGTTGTTTGCGGATCTATGCGCGGCTATGCTGATAGTTCAGCTCTCCAGTGCACTCTGTACTCTTCGGATAAAAGCATCGTATTGCACCAGCCCCAGCTCCATACAGAGCTTCTGGGAGGAGGTCAGCTTGCCGATTTTGTCCAGCTCCTGCAGCTTATGCTCCAGATCATCGTACATCTCCTGTTTGGCCCGGAGGGCTTCGCGGAGCAGGGTGTGCATCGTCTCTTCGTCCGCCATGTCCCCGAAATACAGATGCATCAGGAAGTCGGAACGGAGCACCTCCTTCTCCGCAGGCTGACGTAAATACTTCTGGAAGTGCTGTTCACCATCGGGGGTGATTGTAAACATGTTCTTATCCGGTTTGCCTTCCTGGCGTACCGCTTCCCTGGAGATCAGACCCAGCTTCTCCATCTTGCTTAAGGTGGGGTAGATCGTGCCGAAGCTGGCATCGAAGAAGAAGGAGAAATACTCCTCGAAATGCCGCTTAATATCATAGCCCGAATGGGGCTTCTCACTCAGAATCCCGAGTATTACATCTTGAATGTTCATGAACGTCTGCCGCTCCTCTCTCTTCTTCCTACCATATCACATCTGTGCTGCCGGACTCAATTTGAACTGGCGAAAGGTGTCTGGACCATAGATGGTTCGCAGGTACTCAGGCATTGGCTGCCGCTTCCGCCCGGATTGCACCTTTCTCCCGGCGGAGCAGGGTAAGCAGCACACTGCCTGCTGTTGCAACAGCGGCAATATAGAGCAGCGCCGTCACGTCGTGCATTATACCCTCACCGCCTATGACGAGATCCAGCATGCCGTCCACAGCATAATAAGCAGGGAAGAATTGGCCGGCCGACTGGTAAAAGGGTGACAGTACGTCCCGGGGAATCGTTGCCCCGGAGCTCAGCATCTGCATGGACAGCAGCGCAATGTTCAGCCACGCTCCGGCGTCGCCGAGCAGCACAAGACTGAGATTGGCGACCGTCATGCAGGAGAGGATAACGACAAATTCAAACATCCACATGCCGAGGAAGCCTTGCGAGGAGTGGATACCGAGAGTGTTCAGCAGTGAAGTGCTGATGAGTGAGCCGGCAAGTGCAGTGCCGGCCATCAGCACATACCGGGCGCTAAGCCGCTGCCATTTGCCGGCAGCAGCGGCCAGACTGGCGGAGGCCTTGCTCAGGTTCATGGCCAGCAGCATGCCGCCGGTGAAGGAAGCCGTAACGACCATTAGCGGAACCATGGTTTCAGCGAAGTTGGTAGCCGGATTCACAATCTGGATATCGGAGCTGATCCGGCTTGCTGCGCTGCTTCGAATCATTGCGGCTTCTGCCTCCGGCAGCTTCATAGCAGTGAGCACGGCGCCAAGTCCCGCAGCACTGCTCTTTGCATCCAGGGCAGCAGTGACTTTGGCTGCTACGCCCTGCATGACATTAGTGACCATTTGCGGATTGGATTCGTTCAGATAATAACGGATCTTGGCCCCGCCCGACAGATCGCTTAGTGAAGAAGTAAAGCCTTGGGGAAGCTCAATAATCATCCGGAGGGTACGGTGTCCGAGCTGTTCCTGCGCCTCTGCCAGAGAGAGGCCCTTCACCTGCTCGAAGTTAAGAGACGCCGATATATTGTCAGCGATGGACTGGGCTGCACTGCCGTCTCCGTTAACAATGGCGATCGGCAGCTGATCTACCCGGTCGGTGACATGATCGTAGCCGGTGATCCAGATGAGGCTGAAAAAGACCTGAAACAGCAGCGCAGTAATAATCCCCACGATGGTTACGGGTTGTTTGAGAAACTGAATAATTAATTTCATTGTGTAAACACTCCTTATATCAATACGTTATATGGCGATATGTAATATATCATCATAAAATAATGAAATCAATACTTATTCTTAGGTTCGTAGACAATACGTGCTGCTTTCCTATATCATTAAAGCGTGTTATGGAAGCTCCAGATGAACTAGAGAGTCAGAGGCAGAACAATTTGGAAGGGATGGGTCACCTTATGAGTTATGAAGAACAGACACAGGCAGGGCACAGACAGCTGCCGAAATTGAACAAACCGGAAGCCATAGTATTTGATATGGATGGTACGCTGTTCCAGACGGAAAGCCTGCTATTGCCGGCCTATCATAAAATGTTTGATATCCTGCGCGAAGAAGGGCTGTATTCCGGGCCGACTCCGCCGGAGGAGCGCATTCTGGGCAGCCTTGGCATGCTGCTGGCGCAAATTTGGAAGAATGTAATGCCGGAAGCGGACGCGGCGGTGCACCGCCGGGCGGATGAGCTGCTGCTGCAGCTGGAGATTGAAGGACTGGAAGCCGGAGGGACCCTTCTGTATCCCAAGGTAGTGGAAACGCTGCGTGCGCTTCATGCGCGCGGAGTGAAATTGTTCGTCGCCAGCAACGGGCTGGAGGATTATATTTACAGCATCGTAGTGGTACATGAGCTGAAGGAGCTGTTCGAGGGCTTATACAGTGCAGGCGGACAAGGAACGGCAACCAAGACGGAGCTGCTTGGACTCCTGCTGGACAACCACAATATCAGCAGTGCCTGGATGGTGGGCGACCGTTCCTCTGACGTGGAGGCGGGCAAGGGCAACGGGCAGACGGTAATTGGCTGCGGCTACGCCGGATTCGGACGGCAGGATGAGCTGAAGGGCTCTGACGTTATTATTTCTTCCTTCGATGAATTAATCGGGCTGTATGACAACAGCACAGCGCAAGACCTGTAAGGAAGCAGATCCCGGAATAGTTTGTACAAAAGCAAGTACACACGGATGTCTTTACTGCCGGATCACCGGCGTTAAGGACATCCGTTTTGGCATCAGCGGGGACGGGTACGGATAAATCTCGAAATTTCATACCTTTTCTCGAATGTGGACCGTTTCTTTGGAGGTATGCAAAATTTATACTGATAGTGTAAGCGTTTCACCAGAAGTGAACCTCAGGAGCCCGGCGAAGGCGGGCGCAGAGGCCCGGACAATGTGGATTAGGAGGGATAGGCTTGCACAAGCTGTTTCTGGTTGAAGACGAAGCCCTGATCCGTTCGGGCCTCAAACATTTGATTGAGGAGGTTATCGGCGGCTTTCAGGTGGTGGGTGAAGCAGAGAACGGAAGACTTGCGCTGGAGGCGCTCAAGAGTGTGAAGCCCGATGTTCTGATTACGGATATACGGATGAATGAAATGAACGGTCTGGAGATGATCCGGCGGGTCCGTGACCAGTACCCTGACCTGTACATTCTAATTCTAAGCGGGTATGCCGACTTTGAGTATGCGAAGCAGGCGATTAAATACGGCATCAGCGATTATCTGCTGAAGCCGGTTGACCGCACGGAGCTGGCCCAGGCACTGGGGGATTTCAGGCGCAAGCACGGAACCCGGAGCGGCCTTGCGGACCTGCCGGAAGAGGGCGGAGCAGACCTGAAGGGCAGGCAATTGATCCGTAAAGTGAAAGAGCTGGTTGCGCAGCGGCTGGATCAGGAAATTTCACTGCAATATATGGCGGAGCAGGTGCATCTGAATCACCAGTACCTGTCGGTACTGTTCAAATCAGAAACAGGGCAGAACTTTACGGATTATGTCTCGCAGTGCCGGATGAACCGGGCCAAGCAGCTGCTGAAGGAAACGAATCTCAAAATCTATGAGGTAGCCAAATTATCAGGCTATCTAAGCTCCAAGCATTTCATGGCGGTATTCAAGGACTATACCGGCAGCACTCCCACGCAGTACAGGGAACAGCTGTAATGTAACCGTTAACTTAAAAGGGGAAAAGGAGGAGCAATGATGCGGAAATATGAAGTTGTTGTAGCAGGCGGCGGGGTTTCCGGCTCGATCGCGGCCATCGCGGCAGCAAGAGCAGGCGCCGCAACACTGATCATAGAGGCAGGAGGTTTCCTCGGCGGAACTCTAACCGCTGCGGGTGTCGGGCCGATGATGACTTTTCATGCCGGGCATAAGCAGGCTATCCAGGGGATCACTGATGAGCTGATCCAGCGGCTTCAGGCGCTCGGCAAATCACCGGGGCATATCCCGGACGCGACGAACTACACCTATTCGGTGACACCGTTCGATGCCGAAGCGATGAAATACGAGCTGGATCTGATGCTGCAGGAGAGCGGAGGCGAGGTGCTGTATCATACGATGCTGGCAGGGGCTGAAGTATCGGGCAGACGCATTGAGTCGCTTACCTTGTGCAACAAGGCAGGGCTCAGCCGGATTACGGCGGATGTGTTCATCGATGCTACCGGAGACGGGGACTTGGCTGCCTGGTCCGGAGTGCCGTTCACCAAAGGCCGTGAATCCGATGAGCAGTCGCAGCCGATGACCCTGAAGATGAAGATGAGGGGGGTGGACACGGAGAAGATCAAGGCGTACATCCGGGAGCACCGCGAGGACTTCCCGCGCATGAACCTTGATATCACCGTGATGGACTCTGCGGCCAGATTATCTGTCGCCGGCTTCGACAAGCAGTTCCGGGAAGCCAAGTCGCGCGGTGAGATCAGTATTCCGAGAGAGGATGTGCTGTTCTTCGAGACGAGCAATCCCGGCGAGATTATTATGAACACCACACGTATTCTGGGCAAGGACAGCACAGATCCGTGGAGCCTCAGCGAAGCGGAAATTGAAGGGCGCAGGCAGTGCCGGGAGCTGGAACTCTTTTTGAAAAAGTATATTCCCGGCTTTGAAGAGTCCGTGGTAGTCTCCACAGGTCCGTCCATCGGTGTCCGCGGCTCCCGCCAGATCAAGGGTTTGTACACGCTGACCGCGCAGGATATTCTGTCGGTGAAGCCCTTTGCGGATGTGATCGCCCACTCCGGCTATCCGATTGATATTCACAGCCCGGACGGCGAGGGAACCGCAACGGATCATCTGGAATGGGGGGCGATGTACGGCATCCCTTACCGCTGCCTGATCACGAAGGAAATCGACAACCTGATTGTGGTCGGCAGATGTCTCTCAGCTACTTTTGAAGCCCAGGCGGCTGTGCGAACTACACCTACGGTGGGGGCAATTGGTCAGGCGGGCGGTACTGCGGCGGCATTGGCTGTGAAAGAAGGAGTCCCCGTGCAGCAGGTGGACTATAAGAAACTGCAGCAGACACTCGTGGCGCATGGCGCTTATCTGGAGGTGTAACGGACGGAGCATGGTGAGCAAAAATAATGTCATGTACACCTTGAACTGTTAATCTTTCGGATTAGCATGCCGTGCTCCTTGCTAGAGCCGCAGGCTGGTGGCTGTGACGGGACCCGGCCTAAGCTCTAACTGTATTTTGTGCAACTAAAGCGAGCGTTTATGGCGCTGCGAAGGCTTTAATTGCATTTGATACAGTTAAAATCCCCCATATTCCGCAAAAGGGGACTTACCGTTATTTTTAGTTGTACAGAATACAATTATTCCGGTAAAACCGGCTTTTCGCCGACTTTTAGTTGTATGAAATACAATTAAATGCTTTGTTGTTGTTGCTGTTGTTGTTGCTGTTGCTGTTGTTGTTGCTGTTGTTGTTGCTGTTGCTGTGTTGTTGCTGTTGCTGTTGTTGTTGCTGTTGTTGTTGTTGTTGTTGCTGTTGTTGTTGCTGTTGCTGTTGCTGTTGTTGTTGCTATTGCTGCTGTTGCTGTTGTTGCTGTTGCTGTTGCTGTTGCTGTTGCTGCTGTTGCTGTTGTTGCTGCTATTGCTGTTATTGCTGTTATTGCTATTGCTATTGCTATTGCTATTACTGTTGCTGTTGTTGTTGCTATTGCTGTTGTTGTTGTTGTTGCTGCTATAACTATTGCTATTGCAGCTATAGCTCTGTTACTAGCTTCTTACACCCCACGCTGGTTGCTCTCAAAGACCGGGAAGCGCGGAGGTGATACGGAAGATTGTCATTTTCAAGGTTAATCTATACCGTTCATTTGATTCCAAGCTTGCTTGGTTTCCGATGGTAATTAAGCACAATGATTCTTATAACAACGTATATTTCACAAAAATTTAGGAGGAATTGGTTTGGAAACTGTGCAGATTATCGGCATTTTACTTGTATTTATTGTGTTTGTGGGCCTGATGATGACCCGCAAGCTGACCACGCTGCTCGCCCTGCCGATGATGGCGATACTGCTGGCGGCGATCGCGGGAATCCCGCTGCTGTCCGATAACCCGGATACCTTCACCATCACCAAGGGTGTGCTCGCAGGCGGGGCCATGAAGCTGTCCACGGCCATCGCCGGACTGATCTTCGGCGCCTGGTTCGGCCAGATTCTCAGCAAGGTCGGCATCACGAAGACCATTATCCGCAAGGCTGCGGAGCTGGCCGGTGACAAGCCGCTGGCGATTGCCCTTATCTTTTTCCTCGCCGCGTCTGTAATCTTCTCGGCTGCCAACGGTCTGGGCATGGTCATTCTCGTCGGAACGATTGCTATTCCCATTATGCTCACCGCCGGTCTTAAGCCGTTCGTCAGCGGCCTTGTTGTCTTGCTGGCCAATGCGGTCGGCGTGGTCTTCAACGTCTCCACCTGGGCCATTTATACCGATGTGCTAAAGGTGCCGACGAACACGATTGCTTCGTATTCACTGATCTGCGCTATTCCGCTGATTGTCATTGCCTTGATAATGATCGTCTACTATACCCGCAAAGACGGCAAGGTCCGCCGTGCCTGGGCCATGCCGCTCAAGCCGGAATTCCAGGCTCAGGATACCAAGAACGTAAGAGCCATCGCACTCATCAGCCCGCTTGTTCCGGTGCTGCTGGTATTTTTCCTGAAGGTTGATATTGTCTCTGCAGTCTTCATGGGGGCGGTTGTCACATTGCTGCTCGCCACACCTAAGCGTCCGATCCATGTGCTGTCGAGTGCGCTGGTGGAAGGGATTCAGGATGTGGCCGGTGCGCTCGGGCTGATGATCGGGATCGGGATGCTGCTCAGCGCGGTAACTGCACCTCCGGTGGCGTTGCTGATTCAGCCGCTGATAGAAGGCATTATTCCAACCAGTCCGCTGATGTATATTCTTGTCTTCACCCTGCTGTCCCCGCTTGCCATTTACCGTGGACCGCTTAACGTATGGGGGCTCGGCAGCGGAATCGCGGCACTGATTGTTGCCGGAGGCATGGCACCAGTTGCAGCGATGCTGGCTCTGCGTATCGTGAGCAATCTGCAGGCTGTCAGCGATCCAACCAACTCGCACAATGTCTGGATCGCCGACTACACCAAGACGGATATTATTGAAACGCTGCGCAAGACACTGCCATGGATGTTCGCGGCTGTGATGATCTCGATGATTATCGCGGGTCTGACCGTTTTCTAGATTAAGTTCTGGTTAGGCGAATACGGATTGCAGATTAGAGACATAAGCTTCATGGAGAGGAGAACCTGCTATGAACAATAAACAAATCAGGATCGGCATCGATGTCGGAGGAACCTTCACGGATGCCGTTGCGATAGACAATGAGACCTTTGAGGTGCTGTCCAAGGTCAAAATGCCCACAACACATCACGATGAACGCGGAGTCGCCAGCGGGATTGTGCAGATCATTCAGCGGATCATGAGCGAGAACGGCATTCTTCCCGGTGACATCAAGTTCATCGCCCACGGGACGACGCAGGCCACTAACGCTCTGCTCGAAGGAGACGTTGCCCGTGTCGGCATCGTGGGGATGGGCACGGGCCTCGATGCCCGCAGTGCCCGCTCCGAAACTAATGTGGCGAATATCGAGCTGGCTGCCGGTAAATATCTTACCACCTATCACAAGTTCATTGATTCGAAGGAACTGACGCCGGAAACCATCAATGCGGCGATTGATCAGCTGCTCGCCCAGGGTGCAGAGGTTATTGTAGCCTCGGAAGCTTACAGTGTCGATGATCCGGCCAACGAGCTGAGAGTGATGGAAGCGGCGCGCAGCCGGGGAGTGTACGCCACCGGCGGACATGAAATCTCCCAGCTCTATGGGCTGAAGACGCGGACCCGCACAGCGGTCGTCAATGCGAGCCTGATTCCGAAGATGATGGAGACCGCCAACATGACTGAGCAGGCCGTCAAAGAAGCGGGGATTACCTCCCAGCTGATGATCATGCGCTGCGACGGCGGTGTCATGAGCATCGACGAGGTGCGCAAGCGTCCGATTCTGACCATGCTGTCAGGGCTGGCGGCCGGTGTGGCCGGCGCCCTGATGTATGAGAAGATATCGGACGGTATTTTCTTCGAAGTCGGCGGAACCAGCGTAGATATCTCCGTGATCAAGAACGGCAAGGTGATGATTGAGAATGCCCAGGTAGGCGGACATAAGACTTATCTGCGTTCGCTGGATGTACGAACGCTCGCCGTTGCCGGGGGCAGCATGATTCAGATCGGCGGAGGCAAGATCACGGATGTCGGCCCGCGCAGTGCGCATATCGCCGGTCTGGAATACGAATGCTTCACCCGTAAGGAGAATCTGGAGCAGCCTGTCATCGGTCTCGTCAGTCCGCGCCCGGGAGATCCGGATTACGTCACCGTACGCGGGGCAGGAGGACATGAATATGCGCTGACCCTGGCAGGAGCGGCGAATCTGTTGAATCATGTGCCGGAGACGGACTATGCCCGCGGGAATATGGAGAGCACAAGAATAGCCTGGCAGGCGCTGGGTGCCCGGCTCGGCATGTCTGCGGAAGACGCAGCAAGGGCAGCAATGGATATTGCCATCCGCAAGGTGATGGCTGTGGTTAATCAGATGATCAGCGATTATGAGCTGGACGCCGGGTTTGTTACGCTGGTGGGCGGCGGCGGCAGCGGAGCAGTGCTCGTTCCGGCAATGGCGGCGAGCGAAGGCTTCAAGCACCAGATCGCCAATAATGCGCCGTATATCTCCACGATCGGCGTTGGGATGGCAATGGTCCGCGAGCAGATCGAGAAGACTGTGGTCGGTGCGACAGAGCGGGATATCAAGCTGATCCGTGCAGAGATTATGGAGAAAATCGTCCAGTCCGGAGCGAATGAAGCTACGGTTGACGTGACGATCGAGATCGATTCGCAGCGCAATATTCTGCGGGCGATCGCCACCGGCTCGACCGAGCTGCGCTCGAAGGATCTGGCCAGCCGCGAGGTGCCCGTGAATGAGCTGATGCTGACGGCGGCGGAAGCGCTGGGCCAGCCGGCCGGCCAGACGGAGCTGAAGGCGGCCTCCGGCAGATGGTTCCTGTTCGAGTCCAGCGAGATCAAGAAGTCCATGTTCGGGCTGGTGAAGAAGAAGCTCAGCCATGTCGGCGTGCTGGACCGCGAGGGCGTGGTGCGATTTAAGAAGACGAATGCGTATCATCTGGCTTTTTTGAAGAAGAATATGGCCGACCGGTTTGCCTCGTTCCTGGAGGAGAATACAATCTATTCGGATGCTAATGCGACGATCCCGAAGACCTTTATCTTCTATAAGGAAAAAATGCTCGATCTGACCGGGATGCAGACCAAGGAGCAGCTGTTCTCCATTCTCGAAGTGGAAACCCAGCTGCTCGAGGACAACAGCGAAATACTCGCTGTCGTCTATCAGTAGGAGGTGCACAGGGTGATGAAGACAGCTGCGCGTACACTGCCAAGCGATGAGGTGCTGGGATATGCCGAGCTCAAAAGTGATTTGTTGTTTCACCGAATACCGCACAGCAAACGGCGTTATTATGTAGAGCGCCCGCTGGCGATCGGCAGGGAGCAGGCCACTTCATTCAAAGCCCGCTACGGCACGGATGTCGGGGCCATCTGCCGGGACCGCGGAATCAGCGTCAATCTCAATGAACGGCAGGGCACCATCGGGCAGATCCGCTTCCGCGCCCAGATTGAGCTGTCGGCCAAGGAGCGCGCCATTACGCTGTATAAATCGTCCATGGAAGAACTGCGGCAGTGTGCCGGTGTACTGCTTCCCGGCCGTTCCTTCACGCTGAAGGAAATCACAGACATCCATCTCGCGCATGAGCTGTTCCACGATCTGGAGTTCACGGAGCTGGGATACACCAACAAGCGGCTTGACGACATCAGCAGCCTCTCCCTGGGTCCGCTGCGCATCCGGGCCAGCGTGACCAAGACCTCGGAGATCGCCGCGCATGCGTTCAGCCGTTATCTTCTGGATCTGCCCTGCCTGCCGAATCTGCTGGATTACGCTTATATGATTCACAGCGGCACGCTGACTGCTGCTGAATTCTGGAGGCAGACGGAGGTTTGGTCCGGAGAGCTTGAGAATAGCTGAGCGGACTTCTTCAGACAGCAGCCTTGTGCACGTAAGCAGACAGCAACCTTAAGGGGTGTGCTGTCTGCTGTATTTTTGTAGAGGAAGCTATTGCGCCAGCCAGGGAGAACGTCTCTGACTTCGGACTCGAATTATGCTATGTTGGAGTGGGTAACCAGAGTTTGGGGAGGCTGTCCGCATGCCATTCAGAAAAGGTTCAAACCAATCTATATATGTACCGCTGCGCACCAAGTTTATCGTATTGTTCTGCCTGCTGATTACGGTTCCGTTTCTCGTGATCGGCACCATCAGCTATAAGAAATATACTGCCGGTGTGGAGCGCAGCACTGTGGAGCTATCCAATCAGGTTGTGAGCCAGATTAATATCAACCTGGAGCATTACATTAAGGAACTGGACCGGCTTACACTTACGCCGCTGTACGATGAGGATATGATGCAGATTCTCCGCAAGCACAGCGGCAGCGGCTCTGCGAACACTTATTTAACTACGGATGAGACGCTGAAGATGAATCTGTTTATTTCTTCGCTGGCTTTTGACCGGGGTGAGATTGAGAGCATTCTGGTGTTCACTAATGACGGAGGAATCTTCAGTAATCTGGACCAGAGCGTCAGGAAGCGGTGGGACCGCAGCATGGCAGACTGGATGGAGGCGGTTGAGCAGGAAGACGGTGGTCTTGCCATCCTTCCGCCGCATGCTGCGGCCTACTATACAGAGGCGAAGCAGGGGATTATCTCGGTGGCCCGGGTTATCCGTGAGCCCTATACGAATGACATGCTGGGGATCGTCAAAGTGGATCTGACGGCGCGGGGGTTCGGTTCGATTGTATCCACGGTGCGTTCGAGCGGGAGCGGTCTGCTGCAGATTACCGGCAAGGATCAGGTTATGCTGTACTCAGGGCCAGACGGGCTTCCCGATTCAAGTGAATCCTATATTACAGCCTCTGCCCATTCTTCTTATACGGGACTTAAGGTGACCTCACTGATTCCGCGTACGCAGCTCCGGGAAGACGCGCGCGAGTTAACGAATTCTACCTTGATTGTGTCCATCGTTGCCCTAATGGCGGCTTATGCAGCGGCGATTCTGCTGTCGAACCGCCTGATTAAGCCGATCGCCCATCTGCAGTCGAAGATGAGGCAGGTGAAGCGGGGGCTGTTCCTGGAGCGGGCGACGGTCACTACAAGCGATGAAATCGGGCAGCTGACCGAAGGCTTCAATACGATGATCGGCGAGATCGACCGTCTGGTCAAAGAGGTCTATGAGACCCGGCTGAAGGAGCGGGAAGCCGAGCTGCTTGCGCTGCAGAGCCAGATTCATCCGCATTTTCTGTACAATACCCTGGAAATGGTGAACATGCTGGCCCTTCAGGGCAATACCCGGGAACTCTCGGGGGTGGTGACCAGTCTCGGGAAGCTGCTGCGCTACACGGTCGGCCATCAGGAGCAGATGGTGTATGTGCTGGATGAGGTAAGATTCGTAGAAGCGTATCTGCGAATCCAGGGTATGCGTCTTGGAGACAAGCTGCAGGCTGTGATCCATATTGATTCTTCCTTCGATTACTGCGTGGTGCCGAAGCTGATTCTGCAGCCGCTGATTGAGAATGTTATTGAGCATGCCATGGGCCAGGACAAGCTGCAGCTTGCCCTGACGGCTTCGGTGGAAGAGGAAGACTTGGTGCTGTCCGTCAAGGATGATGGTCTTGGCATAACCGGTGAACGGATGCGGGAGCTTGAAGAACAGCTGTATCAGAATAAATCCCGGCCCGCTACAGAGACGGAGCAGGGCGGCTTCGGCCGGATTCAAAAGGGTTTTGCGCTGCGCAATGTCCATCAGCGGCTCCGGCTGCTCTATGGAGAGCCTTACGGATTAACTCTTGATCATACGGCAGAGCGCGGGGTAACGGTCTCACTGCGGCTGCCGATGAACTGGGAAGCGATGAACAATGCCGGACCCGCCGGGGACAGGCAGAAGGAGGATTAATGATGTGGACAAGGCTGCTAAGCCTTATGATAGCGGTATTAATAGTTGCGGGCTGCTCTTCAGGGGCAGGAAGCGGGGCGTTTGACGGGAAAGCCGTGGAAGGTGAAGAAGCAGGAGGAAGTGAGGCGGCTGCTGTGCAGGAGCCTGTGAAGCTGAAGTTCAGCATCTGGGGCAACGATGCGCAGAAGGCAATGGTTGAGGGCCTGGTGGATGAATATGAACAGCTCCATCCCGGGATTGAGGTAGAGATCATGACGATCCCTTTTGCTGATTATCAGCAGAAGCTGTCGATCATGCTGGCCTCCCGTACCGCGCCTGATGCCGGCTGGCTGGCGGAGCGGATGATTCCCCAGCTGCTGGAATCCGGCCAGCTGGTGGACATTGCAGCAGAGGTCAAAGAAGATCCCGGATATAACTACGCGGATATTTATCCGTCTACGCTTGATATATTCAAGCGGGAGGACAGGTTGTACGGAATCCCCTTCTCCACGCCTCCGGTGCTGATCTACTACAACAAGGACCTGTTCCTTGAGAAGGGTCTGAAGACGCCAACGGAGCTGTATAAGGAAGGGAAATGGAACTACGAGGAATTTCTCAAGGCAGCGCGCAGCCTCACTGATTCGCAGCAAGGCATTTACGGCGTGAAGCTGGTCCGCGACTGGAACAACTGGTCGGATGCGCTGCTGCCGCTGTTCTGGTCGCATGGCGCCGAGCTGTTTGACAGCAGTGCAACGGCTTTTGCGCTGAATTCTCCGGCAGGGAGAGAGGCGCTGCAGCTCTACAGTGATATGATGTTCAAGGACAAGGTGCATCCGCTTCCGGGCGATGAGCTAACCTTCGACAGCGGCCGGATCGGGATGTATACGGACCGTTACAGCTATACCTCGAAGGCCCGCGCGGTTACTGATTTTGAATGGGATATCGCTCCAATGCCGGCAGATGTGAAGGGTACAGGAACTTCACTCGGTTATGCGGGGGTCTCTGTATTCGAGACCAGGCATCCGGCGGAGGCTGCGGAATTCCTGAAGTTCATCACCAGCGCAGAAGCCATGAGCGTTACCGCGCAATACTTCGTACCCTCGCGGAAATCCGTGCTTGAATCGGATGTCTTCCTGAGAGCGGCTTCCAAGCCTTCGCCGGAGAGCATCCAGCTGGCCGTGCTCGACCAGATCGCGGATGCCCGGATCGCGCCGGGCCATAAGAACTGGCAGCAGATTGATACGAAGATCCAGAGGCTGCTGGACGGGCTCTACACGCAAAGCTCTACCGTGGACGGGCTGCTCGGACAAATGGAGCTTGAAGTTAATCCGCTTATGAAATAAGCGGAGAAATTCGTACACGTTAAAGACCGCCTTCGGCACCGCTTTTATGCGGGGGAGGGCGGTTTTTTTAAAATCCTGCACGAAATGCAACAATTCTCCCGTTAAATCGGCTATAATTCAAAATTGTTGTATAAAAGGCAGGATTTCCTCCTCCGCCAAGCCGATATAAGAAATAATCCTGTATTTCATACAACAATCCACCCGGGCACCCGGTTATCCAGGTGCAAAGCTGCATTACATACAACAATATGTAGCTGCCCGCATACCATGAGCTGAGCTTTTGGCAGCCCGCTTTACTGCCGGAGGGACTGCTGAGGAACAGCGTACGTAATGCGTAATCACAACCCCAGACCGCCAAATTTACAACAATCCGGCTTGTGAACTGAGCTGCCTGACTTGCATGCCCGGATAGTGCAGGGGCGGATATTTGCCTAAAGATCGTTTATACTGAGTTTACATACAAATTTTATTTTAATAGCAGCGCTAGTGAGTGCAGACTTGGAGGTTTGATCGCTTGGAATTATTTGAATATATTTTGCTGATGCTGGCAGCGGTCTCGTTGTCCAATCTGGTGAACCGGTTTATCCCCTCGGTTTCCGTGCCCATCATTCAAATTGTGCTGGGGATGGCTTTGACCTGGCTGCCTTTGCATTTTGAACTGACGTTGAATCCGGAGCTGTTTCTGCTGCTCTTCATTGCCCCCTTATTGTTTAATGACGGCAGGCTTGCGGATAAAGTGGCGTTATGGAAGCTGAAGAAGCCCATATTGCTGCTCGCGCTGGGGCTGGTCTTTCTGACGGTAGGCGTCCTGGGTTACTTCCTGCATTGGCTGCTGCCTATTCTACCGTTAGCTGCGGCGTTTGCTCTGGCGGCGGCACTTGCCCCTACGGATGCCATCGCTGTAGGCGCGTTGGAGCAGAAGGTCAAAATCCCGCATCAGACGATGCAGATTCTCGAAGGGGAGTCCTTGATCAACGATGCTTCGGGTCTGGTATCCTTTCAGTTTGCCGTGGCCGCTATGGTCACCGGGGCATTCTCCCTCAGAACAGCCAGCCTTAGCTTCATTACCATTTCACTCGGCGGTGTCGTGCTGGGGCTGCTGCTCACGCTGATTAAATACGGGATAGTCCGATGGCTGCGCAGACTCGGGATGGAGAACGTTACGTTACATATGCTGATTGAGATTCTGACTCCATTTGCGATTTTTATGGCGGCAGAGGAGCTGGGGGTTAATGGAATCCTGGCCGTTGTCAGCGCAGGTATTGCCCATTCCTTCGGATATAAGCAGATGAATCCCGAGGTGGCTAAGCTGAGCATCGTGTCCAAAAGCACCTGGTCCGTCATTATTTTTGTCTTGAACGGCCTGGTCTTCCTGCTGCTGGGTACACAGCTGCCGGAGATCATACAGACTGTCTGGAACAATCCGGATATCGGGAATTTCCAGGTAATCCTGTACACGTTATTATTAACAGCGGCCGTTCTTGGCCTGCGTCTGATCTGGATGCTGATCATGGATATTCCCGAAGGGGAGGAGCCGCGGGGACACTGGAAGCTGGAGTTCAAGAAAGCCCTCATTCTCACGCTGTCAGGAGTCCGGGGAACAATCACACTCGCGAGTACGATGTCACTGCCGTTTTTCCTGGATGACGGTACCCGGTTTCCGGCCAGGGATCTGATTATTTTCCTTGCGGCGGGTGTGATTCTCTGGACCCTGCTGGCCTCCAACTATCTGCTGCCGCTGCTGCTCGGCAAAGAAAATGAAGCAGAGCATAATGCCGAAGAGGTTGAGGCCAAAATCGAAATTCTGCGCAACGTAGTTTCCGGTCTAAACGATCAGGCTACGGATCATTCGCGAATGGCTCTGAGCCACTTGATCAGCACCTACACCTCAAGAATCCGCATGCTGAAGAAAAATGAAGCTGCTGAGGAAATGGAGCGGGAGCTGGGTGTTACTACGCTCAAGTGGCAAAGAGAGTACACCCTGACTGCGATGAAGCAGCGGGAGGTGAACCCGTACACGGCCTACCGTTATCTGACCCGGATGAACAAGCAGCTATTCATGCACACCCGTGATCCGGAGTACAGGAATGACCTGGTTCCAATCAAAAGCTGGGAAGAGATTGTAGGGGTGATCCAGCAGGTGCGTCTAAGCGGCCAGGAACGGCGTGAGGAATGGAACCGGCTGCAGTCCGCCAATTTTGCCTATGTCTTGAAGAAGCTGAGAGAGCTGCAAAGTAAGGGGGAGACCGAACCCGAAGCGGTCAGCGCCCTGATCATGCGCTATGAGCGGGGGCAGATGAGACTGACCCGTACCGAGTCACTCTCCTCCACCAAACGGGAGTTTGAAGAGGCTCTGCAGGAGCTGTCCAGAGCTGGGATTCAGCTGGAGCGTGACAACATTCAGCTGATGTTCGAGACCGGACGGATTTCCAGAGCTAGCATGAAGGAAATGAAACGTGATATCCTGTTTATGGAACATGAATTGAGGGAAGAAATGGGCTGAGGAGTCCTCTTCTGTATTAAGGCTGAAATTCCACAAGGAGATGAACATATAGAGTATGCGTAAACAAATCGTGGCGGGTACATGTGCAGTTGTTGCGGCAATCGGAATCTTTATTTATGCCGGAAGCGGGGAACGAAACACGGCTGACGTCGAAGAGGCACAGGGCAGCAGCCAGCCGGTTAGTCAGGCGGCCGCTCAGGACATTAAGCAGTTGGTGTCTGATTACAGCTCGCGCGCTCTGACGTCCCAGTCCGCCTCCATCACCTCCACCCAGCTCATCGTGGACAGCGGCGGGCCAAACGAAGTCACCTATGATTTGCCGGAGAACGAATTCTTCCTGTCCGTTGCCCCTTATGTGCAGAAGACGCATCCATGTGCTACACACAGCCTGACCGGTTGCCAGGGGGAAATGGCGGGCCAGGACTTCGACGTATACATTGAAGACGCCGAAGGCAAAGAAGTGATGAAGCAGACAGTGAAATCCCAGCCTAACGGGTTCATCGACCTATGGCTCCCGCGTGACCAGAAGCTTCAGATCACCGTCACGCATGACGGGAAACAAGCCAAGACCGAAGTATCCACCTTCGAGAGCGATGACACCTGCCTTACCACTATGCAATTAAGTTAATCTATTCTATTAGGCTTACGGTCTCAGCCGTCTTCCGGGTACCGCTATTCTGCGGCAGGGAGGCGGCTGTTTGCTGTGATCATTTACTATTTTCACCATGCGAATCACTGGCCTCCGGCTTAGTAACACAACGCAGGAGTCCTCCGCTTTGATCCAGAGGCACCTTTATGAAATGCTGCACAAAATACAACATTTTCCTCGTGAGATCGATCGAAATCGAAAATTGTTGTACTTTTTGCAGCATTTCCACGTCTTCCAGCCAATCAAAGAGACTATTCTTGTATTTCGTACAACAATTCGCCCAAACACAGGGGTAACTGGCGAACAGAGTTGTACTCCGTACAACAATTATGCCTAATCAGCCCGGCGGGCTTAAGAAATCGGCTTCGCTGCGGCTACAACTCCCGGGGGGAGTAACGAATAATTAGCTAAAGCTTATCCATACGTCTATCTTTCCCTCTCAATCCCTCCACCCACCCACCCAAATCCCTCTACCTCTGCTCACGCCTCCCTCGGCCAGTCAACCGCCCAAGGTCTTCTCCGCTCTTGAATATAAAACCTAATTTACTATTCCAGAACCCGGTGTTACGATGGGGTGGAGTTGAGGCAAATAGGGGGCTAACAGGTTACATGAAGCGGATCACCCGGGTTTTTCACAATTGGAGTGTGACCTCAAAGTTTGTTGGGGTCTTTGTTCTGATTCTAACGGTCTCGTCCATCATCACAGGGGTCATCATTTATGTGCAGGCGTACAATTCAGCCATCTCCCAGGCGCGGAGCGTGATGGAACAGAATCTGCTGCAGACCAAAACCACGATCGATGAAAAGGTGGACATGATCGAGAACATTTCGGAGATCATCGCCTTTGATTCCAGGATTCAGACGCTGCTGGACAGCGCTTTTATTAATGAGAGCTTTCAGCTTCAGGACTACCGATACAACGTTGCCCCGATTGTAGACAACATTATGCGGCAGAATACGTACATCCACTCGATACATGTCTATATGAACAATCCGACGATCCCTGAGATCTTCGAGCTTTACGACGGCTTCTATAGTATGGACCGGATTCGCGGGGACGGGGAGTATGTACGGTTTATGAAGGATGTCCAGAACTCCACGGACTGGCGGGGACTGCATCTGGAGAATCTGCTGACAACGAGGCCTGATGTGAAGGCCAAAGCGGATGTTTTCTCGTATAACCGGAAGATTCTCTCCGGACGCAATAACGAGGTGAACGGTCTGGTCGAAATTGAGGTGACACAAAGCGTGCTGTTCCAGCCGCTGGAGGATGCCAACACGGAGGTTGGAAGCGTTCTCGTCCTCGACAATAATCACAAGGTTGCCTCCAATAACAACACTCCGCTGTCCGATGCGATGATCAAAGAGCTCACCGGGGTGATGCCCGGGGATAACAGCAGGCTGAATATGCTGGCAACGGTAGGCGGGGTCAGGTCCATAGTGATCTCGGTCCCGCTTACAGGCCCGGATCTTCGCCTTGTGGGTGTTTTTCCGGTGAGCAACTTCGTGGATAAAGTGAACCAGTCGATCCGGACCAGCTTCATGGTGCTGATTGCCGCGCTCATTATACTGAGCCTGCTGGTGTATTATCTGACAGTGAAGCTGCTGTCCCGCATGAAGGTGCTGCTTAAGGCGATGAAGCAGGTGCGGGAAGGCTCCATTGACGTATCGGTGCCGGTTGTCTGGAATGACGAGTTCACCCAGATGGCACTGAGCTTCAATCATATGACTACCCGGATCCATGATCTGGTCGAAACCGTATACAAATCCGAGCTGCTGGAAAAAGATGCCGAACTCAAAGCGCTGGAGTCCCAGATCAATCCGCATTTTCTGTACAACACGCTTGCGACGATCTCCTGGGTGGCCCGCAAGGCTAAAGCGCCGGATATCGTGAAGCTGTCGGATTCCATGGCGAAGTTCTACCGGCTGGTACTGAATAAGGGGAATTCGGAGACATTGGTGGCGAATGAGCTTGATATGGTGGGGGCTTATCTGGCGATTCAGAAGTTCCGGTTCGAGGACCGGTTTGACGCGGTTTTTGAAGTGGAGGAGCGGGTCAGGAACTGTTATACGCTGAAGAATATTTTGCAGCCGCTGGTTGAGAATGCACTGATCCACGGGATTGAGCCTAAGCGTTCACATGGTACCATTATCATCAAAGCAGCCCTCGAAGACGATCAGGTGGTCATCCGCATCATCGACGATGGGGTAGGCATGCCGCGGGATATGATCGAGGATGTAATTGCAGGCAAAGTTCTCAATACACGGGGCAGCGGGTTTGCCATTGCCAATATAACCAAACGTCTTCAGGCTTTTTATGGGGAATCCCAGCATATTGAACTTTACAGCAGACAGGGGATTGGAACGGTAATTACCTTGTCTTTTGCAGCCAGGGGGATGAACAATGTTTAAAATGCTTATTGTCGAAGATGAACGCTGGGAGAGAGAAGGGTTAATCGAGTTTCTGGACTGGGCGTCGATGGGCATCTCTGTGATTGAGACCGCATCGGACGGCATCGAGGGATTGGACAAAGCGCTGGAGATCAGGCCGGATATCATCATCACGGATATACAAATGCCCGGCAGGAATGGAATCGAGATGGCCAAGCTTGTTCTGGAGCAGCTTCCCGGGGTGCGGATCGTTGTGCTGACCGGGTATGATGATTTCGAATTTGCCCGTGAAGCCTTGCGGTTCGGCGCGGTGGATTATGTGCTCAAGCCGGTGGGGGAAGAAGAAATGCTCAGCACGATGCTCAAGGTCGTCCAAGGCTGTGAGGATCAGCTGCTGAAGCGGAGTGAAGAGGAGCGCATGTGGCTGGAAAAAGATGCGGTGCACCACCTCTCGCTGCGCCAGCAGGTAATGGATTGGCTGCTGGGCCGGGGCGGTGCGGAGACGCAGCAGCAGACGATTAATGAAC
Organism: Paenibacillus sp. FSL R10-2736; assembly: GCF_038000245.1. Lineage (NCBI taxonomy): Bacteria > Bacillati > Bacillota > Bacilli > Caryophanales > Paenibacillaceae > Paenibacillus > Paenibacillus sp. FSL R10-2736. Next base: position 5,055,358 of record NZ_JBBOBN010000001.1, on the reverse strand, counting down.
TCCGGGACAATGGCTATCTGGAAGCGGGCGCCTTCTCTGTGTGGCTGTGTTCCCGGCCGGGCCTGCCGCAGAAGCCGGATACAATGGAGATGGAGCGGACCGCCGGAACTGTACTCGGGCGGCAGGTGCTTGTGCATTCGTCCGGCGCGGGGGCAGGGCAGGGAGAACTTGCGGCCCTCGTCCTGCTCATCGCCCTGCAGCAGGATGAGCTCAGCGGCCAGGCACAGCTTGCAGAGAAGCTGCTGCAGGTGTTTAATCTGCAGCCAGTGATCATAGAGGATACAGCCCGGGAACAGGTTGATCCAGCGGGGTGGATCATCGGCATAAGCTCACCGCGGGAGGATATCGGACTCATCCGCGAATCCTTTCGGGAATCGCAAAGTGCATTTAACTTCGCGGTGTTTAATGGCCTGAGCGGAGTTGTTGCAGCAGACAGGGAACAGTTCGCCAGGAAACAATTCACTAAGGACTCTGAGGTGTTCACCCGGCAGTTCCGGGAGCTGGCCAAGCGCCTGAGGTATGATCTCGGGAGCGGGAGCCCAACCGGACCGGTCATGGACGAACTGTTCGCCTTGCTTGCCGCGCATCCCGGGGCAGGAAGATCCTATATCGCTTCCTTGCTCGGCGGTGTGATCGAGAGCTGTTCCTCGCTTGCGATGCCCGCTGCCCAAGCTACCACAGCAGTTGCCGCCAATCATATGGAGGCGCTGCTGGCCAGCAGCCGTCTCCCGGACATGAGAGCTTATACAGCAGGCGTTATCGGTGAAATGTCGCAGCTGCTGGAAGAGAAGCGGAACCGTAAGGATGACTATCTGATTAACCGGGTCATCGTTCTGATTGAGGAGCAGTACGGGAACCAGGATCTGAGCCTGGCATATTTAGCCGGCGAGGTATTCGTCTCCCCCAACCACCTGGGGATGATCTTCAAGAAGAAGACAGGCAAGACACCGAGTGAATATATCCAGGAGTACAGGCTCGCACGTGCGGAGGAGATGCTGCGCACAACCAAGCAGCGCATAGCTGTAGTGGCCGAGCAGATCGGCATTCCGAATCCATCGTATTTCGGGCTGCTGTATAAGCAGGTTTACGGAATGACACCCGGAGAGTACAGGGAATTCGTACAGCGTTAAGGGTCAGATCCTTCCCGGACGATAATAAGTCAGCCTCAATCGCAGATGATGCGTTTGGGGCTCTTTTATTTAGACAGCGCTTACAAACATCGTGGGATTCTGATACCCGCGTTCATTTTTGATATATAACCCTGGCAGGCGGCATTTTATAATTAACCCATAGAAAGATGAGAAGTCGAACGCAATCGAATGCAGAAGAAAGGATGTAGCTTATGAGCAGTTTGCCCGTCAAACGGAGCGTATCCAAGCGGTTCTGGCAGCAGCGGTATCTGATGTTGCTGACACTGCCGGCAGTACTATGGATGATCATTTTTAACTATATCCCGATGTATGGTGTGATCATTTCCTTCAAGGAATATACACCTTTTCAGGGGTTTCTCCACAGTCCCTGGACTGGGCTGGCGAATTTCCGGGAATTATTCAATGATCCGACGTTTACAGAATCACTGGCTAACACATTCAAGATCAGTATTGCCAAGCTGGTATTTGGTTTCCCGGCACCGATCATCCTGTCGATCCTGCTGAATGAGGTAGTATTCAAAAGATTCAAGCGGATTGTTCAATCACTGACGTATTTGCCGTATTTCGTATCCTGGGTGCTGGTAGTCGGCTTAATGTACACCCTGCTTGATCCGGAGACTGGCGTAATCAGCAAAATGCTGGTCAGTACCGGGATTATTGGAAGCGATACCATGATGATGGGCAGCCCGCATACGTTCCTGACCCTGGTTGTATTTACGGAGATCTGGAAGAATATCGGCTGGAACTCCATTATCTATCTGGCAGCCATTGCCGGCATTGATCCCCAGCTGTATGAAGCGGCCATTGTGGATGGTGCGGGCCGGTTCCGGCGGATCTGGCATATTACACTGCCTTCCCTGAAGCCAACGATCATTATCCTGCTGATTCTCTCGGTGGGCGGGCTCATTAACTCGAACTTTGATCAGATGTACCTGATGCAGAATTCAATGACCCAGGATGCAGCCAATGTGCTGTCTGTGTATTCGTACAAAACGGGTCTCGTAACAGGCAGATTCTCCTACGGTACTGCGATTGGCCTGTTCCAATCCATCGTTGCTTTTGTGCTGATGTACATTGCCAATTATTCTTCACGCAAAATCACTAAAGAGAGCTTGTTCTAGGAGGCGGGACATCATGTTAACGTATTCGAAAAGGTGGCCGGAACGAGCCTTTGATATCCTGAATGTGCTGGTGCTGCTGGCGCTCTGTATTATGACCCTGTATCCGTTCTATAATATCGTAATTACTTCCCTTAACGATCCGACGGATGCCGCCCGTGGAGGGATCGCCTTCTGGCCGCGCGTATTCTCCATGGAGAATTACAAAGTCGTGTTTCAGGATGAACGTATGGGGCATGCCTTTTTCATCACCATCGCCCGGACTCTTGCCGGAACAGCAACTGCGGTATTGTTTACAGCAGCCTTTGCTTATGGCGTATCCAAGACCGAGCTGATGGGGCGTAGGATTTTCCTCATGATGGCTATTGTCACCATGTATTTCAGCGGCGGTATTATTCCTTATTACCTCGTTGTAGCCAAGTATCTGCATCTAAAAGGGAGCTTCCTGGTCTACATTATCCCGAATCTGTTCAATGTGTTTAATGCCATCATTATGCTGACCTTCTTCAGGGGACTGCCCAAGGAAATTGAGGAATCGGCCAAAATTGACGGTGCCAACGATCTGCGGATTTTCTGGCAGCTGGTCCTGCCGGTCTCCAAGCCCGTGCTGGCGACGATTGCACTTTACAATGCGGTGTTCCACTGGAACGCCTGGTATGATGCCATGTTATTCGGTAATGATAACCTGCTGACACTCCAGCAGATTCTGATGCAAATTATCAGCTCGAACAGCAATGTCAGCCTGATGGCCAGCAACCTGGGACTGGGCTCAGTCTCTGCGCAATCGCTTAAGCTGGCTACGATGGTCATTACCACATTGCCGATTGTCTTTACCTACCCGTTCGTACAGAAATATTTCGTGCAGGGCGTGATGATCGGTTCGGTCAAAGGTTAATAACGGCTTTAACGGCTCCGGCCGTTTAAGTATATAGATTTCATTTTATGGGAGGTCAATGTATGAGAAAGAAAGGCGCACAAGGAATGGCCGCTGCTTTACTCGCCGTCACTCTACTGGCAGGCTGCAGTTCTAATAATACCGGCAATAATGCAAATGGAGCGGCTGAGGGTAATGCGCCAGCTACTCCGGCAGCGAATGCTTCGGCAGAACCTGCTAATGCGGGCACAGACACCGGAAGCACGGAATCCTGGAAGCAAGACACCTCACCTTTTAAATTCACCCAATATTTCTACGGGAACTGGGCATCTGCATATCTGTGGAAGGATCAGTATGCGATGAAGCTGGCTACAGAAAAAACAGGTGTGACGATAGACCGCAAGCTGGCAACAGGGAACGATGACGATTACCTGAACACCATGATTGCTTCCGGGGATCTGCCGGATACCATCATGCTGGACTGGAACAATCCTGCGGTAAGCAAGCTGATCAATAATGGTATGGTCTACTCCATGGATGAGCTGATGGACAAATATGCACCGGAGCTGAAGTCCATGCTCGACCCGGATATGGTGAAATATCATTCGGTTAACGGGAAGCTCTGGTACTTGCCGAACCTGTTTGAAACCGCTGACAGACTGACCAGCGGGGTGCCGATTACGCCGATTCGTCCATGGTTCTTCCGCGAAGATATTTACAAGGCCATTGGCAGTCCGGAGTTGAAGACGACAGATGATCTGATGAACGCCCTCAAGCTGGCAAAGGAGAAATTCCCTGAGATCAGTCCGGTCGGTGTGGAGAACTTCGATGTGGCCAAAAACAGCTTCGGCGGCAGCTTGTCAATGAACTTCCTGATCAGCTCCTTCTCGCCGAATCTGCTGGAGGAACGCATCAAGGATGATCAGCAGATCGTAGAATACCCGATGCGGAACAAAGGCTTCATCGATTCCTTCCGTTACATGAACCAGCTGTACCGCAATGGACTATTCGATTCACAGCTGCTGATCTATAAGCAGGAGCAGTATGAAGAGAAGCTGTATGGGGCGCAATATGCCGCAGCTTCGCAGTACATGTCCAATATGTACACCCAATACAATCCGAAAATTGAAAGTACGCTGGGGGCCGATCATAAATACTCGATTATCGGCGGACTTCAGGCGAATGGTCAGGACCCAAGATATGCCGCTTCCCGTCTGATGGGCTGGCAGGGCTTCTTCATCACCAAGAATGCGAAGAATCCGGAACGGATTATCCGCTTTGCTGAATATGCCTGGTCCGATGAAGGACAGCTTGATGCACGATACGGTACTGAAGGCGAGACTTATGACATGGTTGATGGCCTGCCGAAATTCAAGCAGGAAATTATGGACTTGAAGCTTAAGGACAACAACGCTTATAACGCCCAGTACGGCTTCGATGATTCGACCCTCCTGATGCGGGCAGGTAAACTGTGGGATGATGCGTCCGCCCGTGACTTCCAGGAACAGCAGCCGGAGCAATTCGCGGGAGCGAAGCTGCTGGAGAAATACAACTTCGACAGCTACTCCCTGGGCATGGACAATCTGGAGCCGGACGGCTCTTCACCTGAAGGTGTGATCAACGGCAAAGTGAAGGATCTTTGGAACAAAACCATTCCGAAGCTGATCCTGTCCGAAACCGATGCTGATTTCGACAACGCCTACAACGATTTCATCAGCCAGATGGACAAAGTCGGTGCAGAGAAGGCCGAGAAAGTGATGTATCAGCGCCACCTGGAGGATTTGCAGAAGAAGGGCGTTCAATAAAGGATAGTGGGTTAGAGAGATTCGAGGGGGGCCGTGTTTATCACGGTTCCTTTTTTGTCGTTCTGTTGATCTACACAAATCATGGGGAGAATCCGATAACTTGGGATAAAGGGAATATATTCAATAGATTCCTGATATTATATCTGGCTGATGAGGAACAGTGACCAAGTCAAAGGAGCGTAATATGATTATCAGTTTGATTTTCGTTGCTTTAAGCGGATTAATGGGAGTGGGGATGTACTTTCTAGTCATCGGCATAGTCTTTTCTGCTGGCGGAGGCGGTTTATTATGGACAGCAACCGACTATAATCAACTGTCGTTTTATATTGTTCTCTTGGTAGTATGCCTGGTAATCTGCTTTTTCTTTGCAAAACACTTGTTAGAGAAGAGCCTGCATCTTTTGCTTCTGATCTGTTTTAGCACGACAATGCTCTTTTTCTTCCTTGCGCCTTGGCTTACATAATCAGAAATTCCAGATATACATTCAAAGAATAATCATTTTGCCTAATACATGTTAAGCAAGGGAGATAAACAATGGAGAAATCCATAAAGACGGTATTCCAAGTCATTCTATATATGTTAGCAGCAATTGCAATACATTTGATCTTAATCTATTTTCTCGGGATAAGAATTGAGGGAGGATGGGGAACAGAGCTAATCATTTTACTTTGTAAAACGTACATTCTGCCCCTCGCCATGTGCTTTATCAACGGTTTATTGTTTATTAGGGCGAAGAGAGTCAGGGACCGGATCACCTGGTTCGTATTTACAGTTATCCCAAGCAGCTTACTTCTGTTTCTTTTAGTGGAAATGCAAAGTCCTGGAGGCAGTGAAGATGAGTTGGTATTTATTACAATGCCGAAGTATTCGGCTGAAATGATCTATCTGCTTCCAATGATTATTATAATCATCCAATTAATTATGACGTTATACTATCTTATTAATGTAAGGGTATGGAATAGGAATTAATGTCATCACTATCGAATGAAATGATTGCCGCACCTGTTGTGCTGGCTTATAATTAGCTCAGACGAAGAACGTCCCAAGCTGCTGCTGGCAGAGGGGCGTTCTTTTTTTGCGTAAATGAGAGAGGGAGGTAACTGATTATGGAGTTTGATAAGGAAATCGTTAAACTGGCTTGGAGCCTGGACAAGGGACTACGTCCCAAAGACGTGATGCTGCAATACAATCTGAACTTTCGGACGGCGCGTAAGCAGCTGCAGGAGCTGGTGCGTAAAGGGCTGCTCCGTCCGGTGATGCAGAATTCATACATTTGTTATTACGAGCCGGTGCAGGGAGTACCAGATATGTTCGTGTAACTGTTTCTGTAGCTGTTTATGTACGTACGGATGTAAGAGCTGATGTAAGAGCGGATGTTAGAGCTTATGAATTGTCCGGGAAAATATGCTCTGAGTATTCAAGTTGGATTTGTAAGTCAGGCGGCCTGCTTAGAATGTGCTGTTGTCTCAGAGCTCCGGCCTGTAGCAGCAATGGGATTCTTAAGTTGGCGTCTGTGTAGAGGGAAATGTTGTATGAAATACAACTCGGTTACATGCATACCCGGCTATTTTGGAGGATTGTTGTACGAAATACAACAATTATTCCAATAATCGGCCTGGAGGAGGATAATTGCTGCATTTAATACAACATTTTTCAATTTTTACCCTTTTAAGGAGGGGAATGTTGTATTTAGTGCAGGATTTTGAGTAATAGTGACCATACTTCTCTCCATTCACTCCATACGCAGCATGAGGAGGCGCGCGGACCCAGGCAGGATTACTCTATAGACATTTAAGAAGTTTATCGACCTGAAGAAGTTCACCGACCTGTTCGCCCACGGATTTGCGCAGATGAACCTGCTCATAGATTCGTGTAATGAACCTGCTCATGGACAGCTTATAGTCTTGTTAACGTTCTATTCACAATACTCTGTTAGTCTCTATAAGTGTCAGGCGGATGATCATCCAACCTACAATATATAAGATGATGCGGAGGATAATATGGTAATAACTATGCAAAAAAGGCTGGCTGCTGGTCTGACGATATTAGCTGTAATCGGGTTAAGCGTGAGCCTTATATTTCCCGGGAAACTTGCCACGGCCGAGACGGCTCAAACCAAGCCGGCGGTACCTCAGACTGAAGCATCTGCCGCCAATCTGGAGGATATCGCGGGTCTGACTGCTTTCGTTGATGGAATCATGGAAGAGGATATGAACCGGCTGCAAATTCCGGGAGCGGTGATCTCCATCGTTAAGGATGGCAAGATCATTTTGGGCAAAGGATATGGCAGCTCCAATCTGGAGCAAGCGGCTCCGGTTGACCCTGCAACCAGCATGTTCCGAATCGCTTCAACGACCAAACTCTTCACCTGGACAGCTGTGATGCAGCTCGTTGAACAAGGTAAGATTGATCTGGATACCGATATTAACACCTACCTGAAATCCGTGAAGATTCCCGCCACTTATCCTGAACCCGTCACTATGCGTCATTTGATGACCCATACAGCAGGCTTTGAAGAGGGCGGAGTCGGTTATCAAATCGTCACTGATCCTGCCGGATTGCCCGGTTCCATCTCGGAGACACTCCATAAACATATGCTGGCCCGGATCAGACCGCCCGGTGAGATGAGTGCCTATTCTAACTATGGTGCCACGCTTGCGGGTATGATTGTGGAGGATGTCAGCGGCATTCCATACAATGAATATATTCAGAAGTATATCTTCGATCCGCTGGACATGAAATATTCGACGGTCGTGGAGCCATTGCAGGAGTCATTCATCCCTTACCAGGTGGTAGGGTATAATAGCGAGAACGGCAGCTTTATTCCAGGCATGCCTACATTCGAGGGCGGATTTCGTCCTGCCGGCTCGGGCACTGTATCTGCATTAGACATGGCACATTTCATGATCGCGCATCTGCAGAACGGGAAATATGGCAACGGGCAGATTCTGAAGCCTGAGACTGCTGCATTCATGCATTCAACAGCGTTCCAGCTCGATAAGCGCCTGCCGGGAGTAGCTCTCGGATTCGCAGAGAAGCGGGTGAACGGGGTAACATTAATCTCTCATGGCGGCTCCGATCCCATGTTTAATACGGAATTGTATCTCGCACCTGCCAAGCAACTGGGGATTTTCTTATCCTACAATGGCGGTCAAGGCAGTGAATCGGCAGCAAATCTGGTCCAGGCCTTGTTCAACCGGTATTATCCCGCTCCCGAAGTGAAGCAGCCGGAGTTCTCCGCTTCTGTGGAATCCGTGCAGAAATATGCCGGCTCCTATCAATTTACACGCCGCAACATAAGTGATATCGACAAGTTCTTTAACTTTTTTGCCCAGCTGAATGTTACGATTGCGGACAATAAGCTATCCTTGGGAAGCGGCAGTGAACAACAGCTGTACAGAGCCATCGGTCCTAACCTGTTCCAGCTTGAAGGAGGGACCGATCAGATCGGCTTCCTTACGGATGAGTCCGGCAAAGTAACACATATGCTCCTGGACATGGCTCCGGAGATGCCGCTGGAGCGTACGCCCCTTTTGGATCAGAGTAAGTTTTGGCTTATCCTTCTTGGTGCCGCAGGATTCATTTTCATCACAGCTTTGCCCGGCCCCCTCTTCTTCAGACGCAGGTTCAAGGCGATGACGCCCCCAGAAAAGCGGGCCATCCGATTATCTGCGGGAACTGCCGGCTGGGCGCTGTTATCTTTTATTACTCTGTTTATGGTTATTATGTCCATGGACATTATGCAGAAGCTCAGCGGTATCAGTCCTTTGCTGTCTGTCAGCTTGGTTATGCCAATCATTATGGCGGGCTTGACCTTAGCAATGTTGGTCTCGGCTATATTGGTTTGGAAAAATAAGTATTGGACCACCTTTAAACGGATGCATTACACGTTAGTGACGCTTTCGGCTGTCGTATTGATGATCTTCTTCTACTATTGGAATCTGCTCGGCTGGCAGTTTGGATAACGCTTAAGAGAGAAGGATGATCGTGGCTACTATACTTATCGCGGATGATGATGACAATATCCGGAAGCTGATGTCTCTATATCTGCGCAAAGAAGGGTTCGACCTCGAAGAAGCCGGGGACGGCACCAAGGCCTTGTCCATCATAGAGGACTCACAGATCGATCTTGTCATTCTGGATATTATGATGCCGGGACTGAATGGCTGGGAGCTGTGCAGGGAAATCAGGCGTTCGGATGCCAACCTCCCCCTCCTCATGGTGACGGCCAAAGCGGAATCTGCCCACAAAGTGAAAGGATTTCAACTCGGAACGGATGATTACCTGACCAAGCCGTTTGATCCGGTGGAACTGGTGATGCGGGTAAAAGCGCTGCTCAAACGCTCACTGGTAGTTACTTCCCAGTCCGTGCAGCTCGGCAATGTGGTGCTCAACCGCCGGACCTTTCAGGTTACACGCAGTGGGGCACCGGTCACGCTTCCCTTGAAGGAATTTGATCTTCTGTTTCTGCTGGTCAGCCATCCCGGGCAGATCTTCACCAGAGAACAACTGATTCAGCAAGTCTGGGGACTCCATTATGAAGGGGACGGGCGGACTGTAGATGTGCATATCAGCCGGCTGAGGGAGAAGTTCAGCGGCAATGGCGAGGGTTTTCAAATCGAAACTGCCCGCGGCCTGGGTTACCGGCTGATCCCTGAGCCATGATCAAGACACTGTATGTTCGGGTCATTCTCACGTTCCTCAGCATCATCATCTTCAGCCTGATCTGTTCCTTTTTCATTGGCTTGTATGTTTTTCAACAGCAAATAAGCTATAAGGGACAAAGCGAAATGCTCGCAGTGGGCCAGGAGATCATTCATCGCTATGATGACGCCAAGCCTACAGATACGGACGAGTTCCTGAATAGTATGGTTAAAATATCGGCACATCCCATTAACCTGTACGATCCATCCGGAGAACATACTTTTTACGGGCTCATAGATAGCCCTGCTGTACCCATCACCTCAGAAGCTGTCCGGCAAGTGCTGCAGGGAAAGGTCTATCGTTCCTCCAAGGAAGATAAGGATACGTTCATCGGAATGCCCTTTATGCTCAAGGGGGAGTGGCATGCAATGTTCTTGCAGTACTCTGCCGGGAACGAGGCTATCGTCAACCGGATGGTACTCTTTGTGCTGCTGCTGGTGCTTGTGCTGGGAAGTGTATGTATCGTTGTTGCTGCCAGATATCTGGTGGAGCCGATCAAAGCTTTGACGAATGCAACCAAAAGACTGGCCAAAGGTGACTTCGAGGTGGAGCTTAAAAGGAACCGTGTGGACGAGATCGGGGAGTTGACGCAAAGTTATGTGGAGATGGCCGGAGAATTGAAGCAGCTGGAGCAGATGAGGCAGGACTTCGTATCGAGTGTTTCGCATGAAATTCAGACACCGCTTACGTCTATTTCCGGCTTTGCCAAGGCGCTGCAGAACAATGACCTAATTGCGGAGGAGGAACGCAAGGACTATCTGGATATCATTATTGCGGAGAGTGGGCGTCTGTCGAGGCTAAGTGATAATTTGCTGAAGCTTGCTTCCCTGGATTCCGAGCATCATCCCTTCATAACAGGCTCCTTCCGGCTTGACGAGCAGATTAGAACCATCGTTGTAACCTGTGAGCCGCAATGGTCAGCCCGAAGCATCGTTATTGATCTGGAGCTGCCGGAAGCTGTCCATATCATTGGGGATGAAGATCAGCTGAAGCAGGTATGGATGAATCTGCTCAGCAACAGCATTAAGTTTACGCCTGAAGGCGGAAAGATCCGCATCTCTTTAGACAGCAGTGCAGCAGAAGTATCCGTCACCATCAGCGATAATGGCATCGGGATTTCCCCGGAAGAGGCTGGCGCCATCTTTCAAAGATTCTATAAAGCTGACAAGTCGCGCAGCGGAAACAACAACGGGAACGGTCTGGGGCTTGCAATTGTCAAAAAAATCGTCTCCCTGCATCAAGGGAGCATTGAGGTGGACGGAGCACCTGGAGGGGGGACGACGATGATTGTCAGGTTGCCCGTACGCCAGACATGATGAAATCCCTAAATTGCCGGTCCGCTGCCTGGTCTTCCTCCGTAACCAAACCGCCCCGCTGATGAGTAAGAATCACGGCTTTTTGCAGGTACATGAAATACAGGTGGGTGGACTTCTGCAGAATGGGCATGGGCATGGGGATACAACAATCCGGGATAATTGGGAGGTAATAAGACCATACCTCGGGGTATACCGGTTCAGGTCCAAGGCGTAAGCGAAGTGACTGCCCAGGCGGCAAGTAAGGAAACTGCAGTTGATAAAGCTTGAATATGAATTTAGAAAATTCTTAACTGTGGTAATTCTGTCGCATTACAATGAACAAATGTCCCTCCGGTAGCTGCGGAGGGGCATTTGTTCATGTACAGGAAATTAAGCAAGAAGAAATATTGTGAAAAAGACGGTGAAGAGACGGCTAAAGAAATTTAGAAGAGTATTGTTTAGAGCCTGGGTGTCCGGTGTTCCTGAAATAAATGGATTTTCTCCACTTGCTAGGAACCGGAGGAGTGACAGTTCAACAGCAGTTGGAAAAACAGCACTTAATTGGCAGTAAATCGGCCAAAGTAAAGGAAGGATGAGAAATTAAATGCCATTTATCCAATTAAACTCCGAAAATAATCCAAAATGATGAAATTAAGATACGTTTTTCCACTTAAATTCTTCAGAGGTTGACCTAACAAACATCAGCTAGCATGAGTAAGCAACTTGCTTACAAGGAGATCCTTCGCTGGAACAGAGAGCAGCAGCAGGAGCTATCGCATGGCAACCCGATAAGTTTGCCTGGAGGAAAATTTTGTTCGTTGCAGAGCTAATCCTCTATTCCTCAACCGTCTTCGCCGAACTCGGCGTATTCTTGTTCTTATACACCCACATCGCATACTCCAGCGGGCGGACCAGCGCTTTGCGGTAGGTGCTATTGTCGCCTGAGCGGGCGAAGACCTCGCGGGCCGGCTTGGGGTTGACCTCCAGCACGTAGATCTTGCCCTCGCGGTCGATCGCGAGGTCGAGTGCCAGCTCGCAGAGTGCGCCGAAGCTGTCTTCGAGGTACGCGGCGGCTTCGAGCCCCAGCTTCTCTGCGTTCCGCATGGCCTTGTCGGCCCGCTCTTCGCTGCCGAGCCACTGCTTCAGCAGGGCCTCGGCACGCATCGCATGCCCGCCGCCATGAAGGTTCGAGGTGACGCTGCGGGCAGCGCCTACCCGGCCGGCCATGCCGGTGAATTCCCAGACGCCCTGGCCGTTCTTCTGCACGAGCATCCGGTAGTCATGGAACCGTCCGCTGGGCAGACGCAGCGGAATGCCCTGCTGGATGAGGAACCGTCCGCCGAGGCACCACTGGCGCACAATCGACTCCAGGCGGTTCAGCGACACCTTACGGGGCGCGATGATCTGGCGGTTCTGGCGGCGTCCCTGGATATCGTAGAGGTGCTTGCCTTCCCGCTGCCGTTCAATCCGCAGGATGCCGCGTCCGCCGGTGCCGTTAACCGGCTTGACGTAGACGACCGGACTGAACTTCAGCATCCGGTGGAGATCGGCGGAAGACTGATATAGAAGAGTCTCCGGCATATGCTGCCGGAAACGGCTTTTCTGTGAAAAGGTCTGGTGAACCGTCCACTTATTACGCAGCGGGCGGTTCAGGAAGGTCAGGTGGTCATACCGCGCGCGGAAGCGCAGCAGCTGCTGGAACCGCTGGCTGCGCTGAATCCGGCAGCGGTCATAGATCATATTGGGGAAGGAGCGCCACCTGCGCGACCATGTTCCGCTTTTAACATCATAGACAAGCGCATGGATCTGTTCCTTGCTTACATGCACATCTGCGGGGGTAAAGACAAAGACATCCAGGCCAATCCTGCTGCCTTCAATAATCATCCTCCGGTACACGCTCTTCTCCTCCAGCTGTTTGGCGTCATTCAGATATAGCGTGAGGATGCCTAAGACGGGCTCTGGCACAGGAGTTCACCTTCTTGTGGGAGAATAGTAGGTCCGGCTGCAGTCCGGGGAGACCGCAGCAGCAGCGTGGGTTTGCCCGTAGGGCCGTTAACCAGGTCTACGGCGGCAAGCCCGCTGTTGAAGCACATTTTCAGGCTGGCCGGGTTATCGCAGGCCACATGGCATTCCAGCTGTCCAAGACGTTCCAGCTGCGCGGTAAGCAGGGCTGTGCCGGTATGCCTCTTGCGGTACAGGGGATGAACGGCTACTACACAGGCCTCCTTGCCGTAGCCGGAGACGAAGCTGACACCTGCGAGCTGACGGCCGTTCTGACCCCGTACAGTGGCAACGAGCAGCGAAACTCCCGGCAAGGCAAGCTGCTCCGGCGTCAGCCGGGCCAGCTGCCTGCATCCGCGAAGTGTAATCCGCTGTTCCCCATACTCCCTCAGGAACTCAAGCAATCCGGCTAGTCTGGAATTCCACTGCACCGGATTGCTGTCGTAGAGTGAGGATATCTGCATGGTGTCACTTCCTTTACGGGTTTAATTAGGGCTTGGTCTGGCGGGACAGATGCTGGCCATAATGAAAAATGCGTTCCAGCGACAGCTTGCGGATCGCCGGCTCATCGAATTTCATCGGCCGGGAATTGGCCTCGAAGAACCACAGCCCGCCTTCTTCATCGACGCCGAGGTCCATTGACATCTCGCCCAGCATGGTCGCCGAAGCGCGTTCAATCTGCCGGGCAATCAGCAGCGCCGTGGTGGGGACATTCTTCAGGATGACCGCAGCCTGCTCCGCCCCGAAGGTCCCCTCCAGCATGCTGGAGGGCTCTTCAATACTGCCGCCGCGCGGCACATGGGTAGTGATGCTGCGGGCTCCGGCCAGCCGTGCTCCAATGCCGGTGACCGCCCAGGCGCCACGGCCGTTCTTCTGCAGCAGCACGCGAAGATCGAAGGGGCGCCCGTGGTGCGCAGCAAGCACAATGGCCTGCTGCACAATATAGCGGGATACCCCTTTTTCCCTGACGATTCTGGCCCACAGGCGTTCGATGGAGGCGGCTTTGTAGGTCGTGTTCTTTTTGCCGCTCTGGATCTGCAGCCTGTAAGGCAGCATAGCATCCATCCGGTATCTCAGCCGCATAATCCCTTTGCCGGCTTTGCCGTTCTCCGGTTTGAGGTAGAGACTGTCGTGATTCTTCAGCATGGCCGTCAGGGTTGCTGCACTGCGCAGACGGCGGGTCTTGGGCACATGCTTTGAGGTTGCTTTGGATTCCTTGAGCCACTCGAAGAGATTCCATTTATTGAAAAAGCTCGGGTTGTACAGCTGGATCTCAGGATGCTCCAGACACTCCGCTATTTTACGGGCGACCGGTGCTTTCTCCTCTTCAACGCGGTTCGGAATCCGGTTATAAATCACCTGCGGCAGCGGGACAGGAATGGAGTACCAGAGCTTGCCGCTGGCAGAAGGGACGTAGCCGTTCACCATCCGCTCCTCCAGCTTCAGATCGCGGACAGTGACGACATATACCAGATAACCCATTTCTTTGCCGGTGCGGATAATATCGCGGAAGTTATTGCGGTTGCCGCGAAACTGCTTCAGCCGGTCACTGGTCGTCAGGATGGCGATAACGGGCTTGCCGGGGTCGGGGATACGGCTGTTCACAAGTCATCCCTCCTGCGGAATTTGCTGAGATACAGACAATGCTCCAGGATGTGCTCAATGGAAGCTTTGCCCTCAGCGCGCAGGGAGGGGTGGCGGAAGATAGAGCGTCCCGGTTTGGCATTGGCCTCGAACATCCAGATATCCTCATCCTGGTCAATCCCGAGATCAAATCCAATCTCACCGAGCAGATGCCGGTGCTGGATTTCCAGGGATTCGGCCAGCTTGACGGCTGTTGTTTTGGCGCGCTGCAGCACTTCATCCGATCTTGCGCCGAAGACACGGCCCAGTGCCTGCTGCGGTGTAAGCAGGGCGCCGCCGTTCTTCAGGTGGGTGGTGACACTGCCCCGGCCGGCTTTCTTGGCCCCGATGCCGACAACTACCCATTGGTTGCTGCCGTTCTTGTGCATATGGAAGCGGAAATCAATCGGGCAGCCGTCAATCTCAATCAGCCGGATACCCTGCTGAACCACATAGTTCTGCAGGCTCTGTCCGTGACGGCCGCGCAGCATGCGCATCAGGCTGTCGAAGCTGGTGAAGCGCAGCAGCACATTCTTGCCGCTCTTACGGTAACGGGCGAAGTACCCCTTCTTGGGCAGGTAGGTCAGGCGGTAGATGCCGTGTCCAAGGCTGCCTGCGGAAGGTTTGTAATAGACAAAGTGGTGGCGGTCCAGCATATCGCGCATCTGTTCTGTGCTGGGGTTGCTGTGTGTTTCAGGCACGAAGCGGTTGGCGGCACCGTCATTCTCCAGCAGACGGTATACATCCGATTTATTGAAGAAGCTCCAGTTGAAATAAGGAATCTTCTTGCGTCCGAAACGCTCGCGCAGCTGGTTGATGTATGGGGAAGTCTCTGCTCTGCGGCTGGGCAGACGGTTGTAGACGACATCCGGCAGCGGCACTATTTTACGCTCGAATTTGCCGCTTGCACTCAAGAAATATCCGTTGACCTGCTCCTGCTGCCAGTCGATATCACGCGGCATGAAGGCGAAGATATAGCATTTGTTGCTGCCTTCGCGCAGCAGCTGCTTGATGAAGCCGGTACGGGAGCCGAAAGGCTGTGACGCTGAGGCGGGCCCGTCGGAGAGTACGCCGACCAGCGGTCCGAGCTGGACCTCATCATTCTGCAGGTTGCGCAAATAAATGCCGCCTGATTTCGGAATCTTGATTGCGCTCTTCACTCCCGAGGCCAGGAAGAGATGCTTGCCGGCGCGTTTGATCGGCTTGATCATCGCCGGTATGGCATCCTTCCCGAGGCGCAGGCGGATGTTTTTCTTGCCGGATAATTTCAGGCTTTTCATCAGTTCACCCGAGACATAGACTACTCGCTGGGGCTGCTTGGTGAAATGCACATTGCAAAAAGTGAGACCCATTTATGAATCCTCCTTAGGAACCATTGATATCATTCTCCCGTTGAACGGAACTGCCTTTGAAGCAGCTTGTGGTTTGCTGCCAGGGTGCAAGCAGCAGATGACGCGCATAGCGCAGCGGATTCTCAGCGGCGAGCCTAGCAGCCCGGCGGTCGCCCGTCAGCCGGAACACCGTGCGCCCTGGTTTGGAATTAGCTTCAAGCAGATACAGTCTTCCTCCGGCATCGATGCCGAAGTCTAGACCGAGCTCTCCCAGTCTCCCGCAGGATTCTTCCAGCAGGGGAGGCAGGAGTGCGGCGGCTGAGATCAGCTCCTGATACAGGTCCCGGCCTGCTGCGCCGTATTCGGCTAGCAGGAAGGGCAAAGCGGGAACCGCGGTTCCCCCGCCGTGCAGATTCGAGGTAAGAGATCCCCGGCCGCCCAGACGAACGGCCATGCCGGTCAGGGTCCATGCGCCGGTGCCGTTCTTTTGCATCAGCACACGCACATCGAACGGCTGTCCCCCGCTGCCGGTGAGATGCAGATAAGGCTGTATGATATAGCGGTGCTGGCCGATGAAGCGGTGGATCCAGTTCAGCCCTTCGTCCAGCGTACCGAAAACATATTGAAAAGGTTCATTCATCCGGTCTCTTCCCCGCACACTCACTCCGCCGCCTTCGCGTTTGCCGAGGAGTACTGCATGCAGGGTGCGTTTGCCGTGGGAGCCGGTTTTGGGTTTCAGGAACACACCGTATTCCCTTTCGGCCAGCAGGTTTCCGAGCGCCTTCCGTCCGCTGTAGACCAGCGTTTCAGGCAGCAGGGCAGCGGCTGCGCGGCTGCGCCGCAGAATCTCGTATACGCCCCATTTATCCGGCAGTCCGCGTGACCAGGGAAGCGACCGGGATAATACCGCCAAGGCGGCAGCAGCAGATTGCTTCTCCTCCGGAGTCCGGTAGAAGCAGCGGTTATACAGGATATCAGGCGGAGGCGCCTGGGCAGGCACCCATTGTCCGCCTTGCCAGAGATATCCGCTGACTGAAGCGCCGTCCTTCGCAACACCCTCCGGATGAAAAACAAGGACCTTCAGATCATACAGCGGGGCCGCCCGGCATAGATGACTGCAGAACTCCGGCTCTGCGATGGGAGGATTCCCGTGGCGGCGGTCTGTCATTATGCCAAGGAACCCCATTGCTGTTTCTGTCATGATGTCCTCCTTATAACCCGGCCAGATAGCGGCAGTATAGAATCATTTGTTTGACGGAGGGTCTGATCTTCTGGTCGTTCAGCGGCGTGTTGTCATTCTTGGACGGCTTGGAGTTGACCTCCAGCAGCCAGATTCTGCCGGACTGGTCCAGCGCAAGGTCGATGCCCAGCTCCCCGAAATGCGCGGGGATATACGTCTCTACGCCTCTGGCGATTGCCAGTGCTGCCCGGGGAAGCTGAACCTGGGAGCTTTCCTTCGCCCCGGGCGGGAGATTGCTTTTGCCGATGGCTTCGCGGACCGTACTGAGCGTCCCGCCCCGGGCGAGATTAGAGACAAAGTGATTACTTCCGGCGGTCCGGGCCACAATGGAGGTGACGCCCCATTTGCCGGTGCCGTTCTTCTGTACGAGTGCCCGGAAGTCCACCGGCCGCCGTCCAAGCTCCATCAGGGGCAATCCCTGCTGAATCTGGTAGCGGGTCGTTTTCATCTTCGGGGCAATGGACCCATAAAGCTTCGCCAGACTGGGATAGCTCTGCTTGCGTGTCCCCAGCGGTGTTGTTGACAGCAGCCGGTAGCCGCCGCCGTCTTCTTTGGAGATGCGCAGAATGCCTTTGCCAAGGCTGCCGCGTACAGGTTTCAGGAACACACTGGGATAATTGCTGCACATTCTTTTCAATACGGCGAAGCCGTTCAGGGCATGCGACTCCGGCAAATACCGCTGTAGGGCGGGATCTTGCGCCAGCGCTTCGAATACCTCTGTCTTGTCAAGGAACTTTTCATTGAAAAAATGAGTTCCGTAGCGGGATTTTACATCCGCCAAAAAATGCTGTACGCTAGGTTTGTTCTCTACCTTTCGCGTCGTCAGCCGATTGTTGATCACATCGGCTACAGGAAGACTCAGCTTCCGCCAGCCCTCATCGTATACCCAGCCCTGGATGGTAGTGCTGCGCGTTTCCAGCGCTTCCGGGGTAAAGAAATATACATAGGCGCCCTGTGCATGGCAGGCATTGGTCAGTTCCCGGCAGAACATCGTGATCTGGCCGAACACTCTGTCGGGATGCTCGGGATGGTCCCGGCTCACCAGAACTCCAATCAGCGGCCCCAGCCGCAGATTGCGGCTGCCTGAACTATAGGAAGCGTTAAGCTTGAGGCGCTGCCTTAAGCCCAGCCGCCGCGCCAGCCCTTCGCTTACGCGCAGGCTGTCGGATTTGGGAACCGGAATAACGGTAACCTCCTGCCGGAAAGAGCCGAAGGTAAGCTGGATTGTTCCGTGCGCCGGTATTTTGAGCCTCTTCATGGATTTGTCGCCTAGCATTACAGCGTTTTCCTGCAGGATGCCCGAGTGGACCGTTTGGACCGGGATCTTGAGTTGGGACATCGTGGATCTCCTTCCGGTAGGCAGCATGATGCCGGCAATATGAATCTTAAGGGTTACATATCATTCATCATATGGAGACATCTGACCCTTGGTGATTGACCTATTCTTTAAAAAGCCGTGCCGGACGGATTAAATGTCCGGCAGCGGTGAAACCATTCAGCAGGTGGAGTACAGGTGCAGGCTACAGGTGCAGGCGCACAGACAGAAGTCTGGCCGCTGGAGGGGAAATAAAGTGACCGCGAAATTTGGGCGGATGCACAAAGCTTAAGCGAAGTGAGTTTTGTACGAAGTAACTCAGGAAATGTAGCTCACAACAAAACTTTTAGGAGGATTTATAATGAACGTAATTGACAAGGCACATGAACTGGCGAGAGCCATTAAAGACAGCACCGAGGTATCGGATATCACCAGCGCGATGAAAGTGATCGAAGCAGATCCGGAGAGCAAGCTGATGCTCGACAACTTCCGTCAGAGCCAGATCGAGCTGCAGCAGCGGATGATGAGCGGAGAGATGCCTCCGCAGGAGGAAATGGAGAAGATGGAGAAGCTGTTCGAGGTGCTTAACCTGAATCTCGGCATCCGCCGCCTGTTCGACGCAGAGCGCCGCCTTAGTGTAGTGATCGAGGATGTGAACAAAATCATCACCGACAGCCTGTCCCAAATGTACGGCGGACAACAATAAGCGCTATAGGAGGGGAATCCTCCTGATAATAGCAAGAGGGTGATTTCAGGGCCATTTGGCTCCGGAATCACCCTCTTTTTGATGCTAAGGCCGGTTATTTCTAATCCTGTTTGCCTTCAATGGCACAGAGCAGAATCGCGGCAGCTACGCCAATACGTCTGTCGAGCACACCTTTGCGGTCCTCGGAGAAGTCGGCGATGATTTTGGTGACAAAAGGGTTGAAGTTCTGCCGGAAGGCCGGGATGACCATGCCGCCGATCTCCACATTATATTTTTGCGGAATTAGAGTAATGACACGCCGCAGCAGCGCCATGAACACACTGTCCTCTTTAATGAATCCGATCTCGTTATCGCCGGTGTCCAGAATCACCCATTCATCTTTGAAGATGGACTTCAGGCCTTTGCGGCGGAGTGCGCCCAGAGATTCCCCGGTCTCCGAATCATAGACATCATAGGTGGCGCTGAGATCTATCATTTTGCGGGCTTTAATGCGCAGCAGCTCTCTCTCCATGCTCTCGTCCGTGTACAGGGCTATATCCTCTTTCAATTTGAACGCTTTCATTTGCGAAAAGAGCACCAGTTCCTCCGAGCTGTTGTAAATATGCAGCTTCGCCCCCATGACGGAGAATACCTTTTTGCGGATTATGTACTCGGACTGGCCCCAAATGTTATTCAATGTAAATTCCTCCTCTTCGTGGCTCCATCATCTCACACCCCCGGCATTCAGGCTAGACTAAACCCGGAGGCAGCGAAATCAGCGGGATGAAAAATTAGCAACTTGTCTCATAATCCGGACCTGAAGTTCATAGAGTAGAGATATAGATTCAGATTCAGCCTGACAACCCTTTAGAACGAAGGAGCGGTTCGATAATGAAAAAAAGAAACAAATTCAAGCATTCCGTGTATCTGCTGGCGGCTCTGGCGATGCTGCTGTACGCGCTGCCGAAGCTGTCTTTTCAGAATGGCCCCGGCTGGGTGCTGGGCTTCGGTATTGTCTGGTGTGCGTTTGCCTTCCTGGTGATTGCCTCGCACCTGCACTTTATCATCGGAGTGGATGAAGAGAAGCAGAAACGCCTGGAGGCGGTCCGCAAGGTTAAGCTGGAGCAATGGCAGGGCCAGTGGAACGAAGAAACCCGGGTGTCCCAGAGATTATAGAATTTGGCCGGGGTCTATAGGCAAGGTGCAGCGGCTCACCCCCTGTTTCGCGAAAGCTGCGGACTGGGGGTTTGCTGTGTTTGCAGTAATGTGGATGTACGGATATACAGTGTATTTATGCTTTGTAAAATGATGTGTTATAGCTATATTCAAGGCTGTACTCATGCATGCATTATATGTGTGTGGGCATAAGCGCGGCTGTACCTTAATTGCCTCTGGCATCGCTTGTCATACGGCTGACATATCTCTTGAAAGAAGCATACCCGTTCTGTTGTACTCCGCTGTAACCAGCGTTATAATGGGTACAGAATAGTACAGATCGGGGTATGGGGGTGTAACAGTTGGAAGGTCAAGGCGATAACATTACAAAGCATGAACAACTGCTGCAGCATATTGAAAGCCTGAAGGTGGGAACGAAGATTTCCGTCCGCAAGCTGGCCAAGGAAATGGGCGTCAGTGAAGGTACAGCTTACCGTGCGGTGAAGGAAGCGGAGAACCTGGGAATCGTCATTACCAAGGAGCGGATCGGTACGGTCCGGGTAGAAAAAAAGCCGCGCAATATTTCTGATCAGCTTACGTTTGGAGATGTGGTCGACATTGTCGAGGGACATGTCCTCGGCGGAGCGGAGGGTCTGAACAAACATCTTCATAAATATGTGATCGGCGCGATGAAAGTGGATGCCATGATCCGTTATATCGATGCCGACAGCCTGCTGATCGTGGGTAACCGTGATGATGTGCATTCACTTGCACTGGAGCAGGGGGCAGGGGTGCTCGTAACCGGGGGCTTCGGTACCAGCCGCGAGGTGAAGGCGCTGGCGGATGAACTGGACCTGCCGGTGATTTCATCCCGGCATGATACGTTTACAGTAGCTTCGATGATTAACCGGGCGATTTTTGACCGGCTGATTAAGAAGAAGATTATGCTGGTGGAAGATATTGTGGAGGGCAAGCCGCGCCTGAATACGCTCAAAATCTCCAGCACAGTCGGCGAATTACGCGAATTGTCCCTGGCGAGCGGCGAGCAGCGCTTCCCGGTGACCGATGAGTGGAACCGGGTCATCGGCATCGTGGGCCGCCGTGATGTGGAGGATCTTGCAGAAGGGCAGAGCATCGAGAAGGCCATGATCCGCAGCCCGGTGACCGCCGCACTGCAGACCTCGCTGGCTTCGGCGGCGCAGATTATGATGTGGGAAGGGATCGACTTCCTGCCGATCGTAGACCGCAACCGCAAGCTGGTCGGGTCGCTGACCCGCAGGGAAGTGCTGCAGAGTCTGCGCGATGCCAGCAACCAGCCGCAGCTCGGGGAGACCTTCGATCATCTGATCTGGAACGGTTTTGCCGATGAGCGCGATGAAGAGGGCAAGCTGTTCTTCCACGGCTTCATCACACCGCAGATGGCGACGGATCTGGGCACGATCTCGGAAGGGATATTGTCCACGCTGATGACCCTTTCCGCATTCAAAGCGGCCAAGGACATCACCGGCAATGACTATGTGCTGGACAACATGTCCACCTATTTCATCCGCCCGGTGCAAATCGAGCATTCCATTATCGTCATGCCGAAGCTGCTGGAGATCAGCCGCCGTACCTGCAAGCTGGAGATTGAGATCAGCCATATGGAGACCATTGTGGCCAAGGCCGTCCTGATGCTGCAGTCGATTGACCACGGCTAAACCGCTCAAGTATATACATTCAGCAATAGTGCAGGCATACACAGTCTTCGCACAGAAAATGAATACAGGACGAATACAGACGAGTCAGAATCAATATAAACGAATCCAGATGAATCAGAATCGAATATAAACGAATACAGACGAGTCAGTACCGAATAAACGAATACAGACTAAATAGACCAGACTATCCTGTAAATACACGGAGAGTACTCTGGTCTATTTGGCATTCGAGACTAATCGGGGTTATTCGGCAAGCCATGGAACAACTGGTTGGATTATGGCTGCGAGGCTAAGAAGCTGAACGGCTGAATAATATGTGGGCGGATGACTGGACATCTGGTTACATGGACACTATGTGGGGACGGACTGGACATCTGGTTACATGGACACTGAGTGGGCGACGAACTGGACCTCTGATTACATGGCCATTGAATGGTCGACGGACTGTGACTAGACGACAGACTGGACATCTGGTTACATGGAGACTGAGTGGGCGACGGGCTGGACATCTGGTTACATGGATACTGAATGGGCGACGGACTGGACATATGGTTACATGGATACTGAATGGGCGACGGACTGGACATATGGTTACATGGACACTGAGTGGGAGACAGACTGGACATATGGTTACATGGACACTGAGTGGGAGACGAACTGGACATATGGTTACATGGACACTGAGTGGGAGACGAACTGGACCTCTGATTACATGGACACTGAGTGGGAGACGAACTGGACCTCTGATTACATGGACACTGAGTAGATAGGTCTCTCTTATGAGCAGCGGGAAGCAAGTGGAAAAAGGGCATCTAATTGTCCCGAACTCCCCGATTTTGGAACAATAAGTGGAAAAAGGACAACTAATCCGCCGGAATCTGCACCAGGGGAGGAGAGCGGACGAAATAAGTGCCTTTTTTCCAACTGCTCTCCTGAAAGGTAGGGCTTGGCCAGAAATAAGTGTACAATTTCCACTTCGCATAGATTCTACTGGAGAGCCGGTTGGGGAGATGCAGAGAATTAGCTAGCGATTCAAAGATAAATACCGATTCAAATAGCAATGCAAAGATTGAAATAGCGATTCAAATACCGATTAATAGCCGGATTCAAATTCCCATTCAGATACCGGTTCGGATACCGTAAACACTCAGCTCCCGCTCCCGCTGCGGAGCCGGCTGTAGTACCCGTGGCTGCGCAGCCCCGAGAAGATGTTGAAGATACCCAGCAGCAGAAAAGCTGCTTCAATGACGACATTAAGCGTCGAGCCGCGGAAGATGAACATCGCCATCAATGAGAGCGTTACCAGCATTGCGCCGAGCAGCACGTTCATAATCGATCGCTTAAGCCCTTTGATGAGCGGGTCTGCGGCCCTCCGGGAGGAGAAACTGTACATCGCGGCGCTGATCATAAAGACGACCAGCAGAACAAACAGCAGATACTTGATGAGCATAATCATGGACAGACAGCTCCTTAATGGAAGGTGGGAAACGGTGCTTCGGCCTATCTCTACCATTCTATGATTTGCCCACTATTGTACCATGATTATGACTCAGGTGCGCTTATAAGGACCGATCTCCACCCAGATTTGCAGCACACCCTCCATAACGAGCATAGTGCGGATTCTGACGGTGTATTCCTTCTCGCGTACAATGTAGATTTTGCCGTCCAGCAGCAGGCGTGCCAGCTTCCCGTCCGAATCGATTTCAAACATGCTGCGCCCGCGCATCGGCTCCAGATCGCTGACCAGCTTCCTGAGGATTTCCTTAACAGTTACTGTATCCAGCACAGCGGTGCCTTCCTTAACTTTGCTGTCCTCGGTGCGGACCTTAATCTCCCGGATTACGGTGGAGGTATTGTTGTATTTTTTGAGCGTGTCAATGTCATTGCGGTACTCCTCAATCTGTATCCGGAGTTCCTGATTGCTTAGCCAGAGCACGTTGTACCCCATATGATAAATGGCGTTATATACCACGGCGCCCACAATCATTCCCAGCACAAAAACGGCAGCAATCTGCGAGAAACGCCGATAGCGGTGAAACGGCGGCAGGCGCATGGATTCATCACCCCTTTAAATATATGAATGTATCTGCTCAGCGCTATCCATCATCCTTTTATTTCTCTGAAACGGAACCTGAAAGCGATACGTAGTATTGATGCTTCGGAAGCATTGGCTTGATTTAAGGACCGCTTACCCTTTTCTACTTGCCGCACACCCATTTGACTAGCTCACTGCCCATATGAGCGCCCAGAAAGGCGAAGACCAGATAGAGAATCTGCTTGATGGCGGGGGAGAGGTTGCCTCCCAGCATGTTGCTCTCAATGACCCGCATCGGGTCGATCGTTCCGCCGACGGCGGCGGCCAGCGCCCAGATTTTGATCCGGTCGGCGATATCCAGCATGGTGTGCGTAGGCGGCTGCAGTGAGACCACGGCTCCGATCCCGCCCAGCAGGGAACCGCCCAATACAATGCCGAAGGCGATGAAGAAGTCGAGGACGGCTTTGCTCAGGAAAATATTCATCATAAGGCTCCTTCCCGGTCCAGGCAATTGCTAATCCGCTGCCTGTCCTTATGCTCTTAATCCATTCTATGGGCGGTTCCCCCTCTAATATGATAAAATAGTTTCATCTTATGTTTTGATTTTGGAACTGAAGGGAAGTGGGGATAATGAGCCCTTTCGTGCATTTGCATGTGCACAGCGAATACAGTTTACTGGACGGGGCGGCGCGCATTACGGATCTGGTGCGCCGGGCCGGCGAATACGGCATGAAATCGCTGGCGCTGACGGATCATGGAGTGATGTACGGGGCTATCCCTTTCTATAAAGCTTGCCAGGAGAACGGCATCAAGCCGATTATCGGCTGTGAAGCTTATTTGACCGCAGGCTCGCGCCGTGAGCGGGGCAGCCGCAAGGATCAGCCGATCTATCACCTGATTCTGCTGGTGAAGAACCAGATCGGCTACCGGAACCTGATGAAGCTGATCTCCATCGGCCATCTGGAGGGCCAGCACTACAAGCCGCGGATTGATATGGAAGCACTGGCGGCGCATGCCGAGGGCATCATCTGCCTCAGCGCCTGTCTTGGCGGAGAGGTGCCGCAGCATCTGCTGCATGGGCGTGAGGAGGAAGCGCGCAAGGCGGCGCTGCGTTACAAGGAGATTTTTGGCGCGGACTTCTACCTGGAGCTGCAGGATCATGGTATGCCTGAACAGAAGCGGGTGAATCCGAAGCTGATTCAGCTTGCTGCCGAGCTGGATATTCCCCTGGTGGCTACGAATGACGTGCATTATATGGACAAGGAAGATGCCGAGGTTCAGGATGTGCTGATCTGTATCGGCACAGGCAAATCTGTGGATGATGAGGACCGCCTGAAGATCGGCACGGATCAGCTGTTCTTCAAGAGCGGCGAGCAGATGGCCTCGCTGTTCCCGCATGTGCCGCAGGCACTGGAGAACACGCTGCGGATTGCAGAGGCCTGCAATCTGGAGCTGACGTTCGGCAATCATATTCTGCCGGAGTATTCCCCTCTGCCGGAAGGGCTGGATGCCGCCGCTTATTTGCGTGAGCTGTGCCGCAGCGGGCTGGAGGAGCGCTACGCGGATACGCCGCTGTGGGCATCTCCGGAGCAGAAGGAAACGGCCGAGAAACGGCTGGCCTATGAGCTGGGCGTCATTGAGAGCATGGGGTTCAGCGATTATTTCCTGATTGTCTGGGATTTCATCGCTTTTTGCCACCGGAATGGTATTGTTACCGGCCCGGGCCGTGGTTCCTCGGCAGGCAGTCTTACAGCATATACGCTGAAGATTACGGATGTAGATCCGCTGAAATACAATCTGCTCTTCGAGCGTTTCCTGAATCCGGAGCGGATTACGATGCCCGATATTGATATTGACTTCAGTGACGAACGCCGTGATGAGGTTATTGCCTATGTGGTGGACAAATACGGCAAGGAGCATGTGGCGCAGATCATCACCTTCGGAACGATGGCAGCAAGAGCAGCTGTACGGGATGTAGGCCGTGCGCTGAATCTGCCGTATAACGAGGTGGACAAGGCGGCGAAGCTGATTCCGGGCCAGCTCGGCATCAGCATCACCCGGGCGCTGGAGAGTACGCCTGAGCTGAAGGCATTATATGATGCCAATCCGAAGACCAGAGGGCTGCTCGACATGGCGATGAAGGTAGAAGGCATGCCGCGTCATGCTTCAACGCATGCTGCCGGAGTGATCATCTCCAAGGGGCCGCTGACCGATGCTGTTCCGCTCCAGGCGGGCAGTGAGAGTACAGCGCTGACCCAGTATTCCATGGAGCATCTGGAGAGTGTAGGCCTGCTGAAGATGGACTTCCTGGGGCTGCGGACCCTGTCGATTATTGAACGCTGCATGAACTGGGTGAAGGAAATGACCGGCAGCGTCCCTGATTTCCGCTTCATCCCGGATCATGATCCGCTGACTTATGAGATGCTGGGGGCAGGCGAGACCACAGGCGTATTCCAGCTGGAGTCAGCAGGCGTACGGCGGGTGCTGAAGGATCTGAAGCCCAGCGGTTTTGAGGATATTGTCTCCGTGGTGGCTCTGTACCGTCCGGGTCCGATGGAATTTATTCCGAAATTCATCGGGGGCAAGCACGGGGAGTTCGAGGTCGTGTATCCTCATGCTGATCTGAAGCCGATTCTGGCCGATACCTATGGGATCATCGTCTATCAGGAGCAGATCATGCAGATTGCCTCCCTGATGGCCGGGTTCTCGCTCGGCGAAGCGGATCTGCTGCGCCGTGCGGTGTCCAAGAAGAAACGGGAGACGCTGGACAAGGAACGCAGCCACTTTGTGGAGGGCAGTCTGAAGCAGGGCTATCAGGAGGCGGATGCCAATGAGGTGTATGACATGATCGTGCGGTTTGCCAACTACGGCTTCCCGCGTGCCCATGCTGCAGCCTATGGTGTACTGGCGTTCCAGACTGCTTATCTCAAGGCGCATTATCCTGTGCAGTTCATGGCAGCAATGCTGACCGCTGTCATGGGAACCCACCGCAAGGTGGCAGAGTATGTGCTGGAATGCCGCCGCAGCGGGGTCGGCGTGCTGCCGCCCGATGTTAACGAGAGCGGCGTGCTGTTCACCCCTGTACCCGGCGAAGGCAGCGGGCATATCCGCTTCGGACTGGCTGCGGTTAAGAATGTCGGGACGCTGGCGGTGGAGAATATTATGGCGGTCCGCAAGGAGCGTCCGTTCGACAGCCTGCTTGATTTCTGCCGCCGTGTCGATCTGCGCGTCTGCAACAAGCGCGTGATTGAATCACTGCTGCAGACAGGCGCCTTCGACCGGCTTCCCGGCCACCGGGCCCAGCTGCTGGCTATGCTGGATGAGACAGTCGATGCGGCAGCGAAGTGGCGCAAGGAGCGCGATGAGCTGCAGATCCAGCTGTTCGATGATCTGATTGAGACGCCGAACTGGGAAATCCGTTATCCGGATATCCCGAAATTCTCCGTGACCCAGCAGCTGGAGCTGGAGCGTGAGCTGCTGGGTCTGTACCTGTCCGGCCATCCGCTGGATGACAGCGCGGCCCTGCTGGAGGAGCCGGGGATGCAGAAGCTGATGGATCTTGGCGAAATGGCGGACGAGAGCATGACGGTGACGGCCGGCATGGTCGTGTCGCTTAAGGAAATTACGACAAAGGCCGGCAAGGCGATGGCCTTTGTCGAATGGGAAGACCAGATCGAGCGCTGCGAGGTCGTACTCTTCCCCGAGGTGTGGAAACGCAGCCGCGGCCTGATCGAGAAGGGCGCGCTGCTGGCCCTGCGCGCCAAGGTGCAGCAGGAGGACGAGGGCTTCAAGCTGCTGGCCGAGGAGGTGGCACCGCTCACCGCGGACAGCGTGCGCGGCCTGCTGCAGCGCCGCAGCGCCGCAGGCGCCCGGCCCGCCTACGCGGGCCGGAACGCCCCCGCAGGAGCGCCTGCGGCAGCTCCTGCAGCCCGTACGGGCGCCGGAAGCCCCGGCGCCCGCAGCGGCGGTGCAGCTGGCGCAGCCGCTGCACCGGGCACGCGCACACCGGCGGCACAGCCGCCCGGTGCGCGCGCTAACGCGGCCGCTGCGCAGGCCGCGCCCCAATCCCCGGCCGCGTCAGCTACGCGGCCGGGAAGCCCTGCCCCGCTGCGCACGGGGCAGCCCGCTCCTGCTGAGCGCTCCGCAAGCTCAGCGCAGAGCACCCAGCGTGTCTTCATCAAGATCACGCCGGGCGCTGAGCTCAAAGGTCTGCTGCCGCGCCTCCAGGCGCTGCTGCAGACCCATCCGGGACCAGCCGCGACGCTGCTGTTCTACGAGCGCAACCAGAAGGTGCTGGCGCTCAGCGACAGCTACCGGATCGAGCCCTCGGAGGAGCTGTTTGCGGCAATAGAGAGCATGCTGGGAGCAGGAACCGTCAGAATCAGGTAGGAACGGCTTGCCGTCCGCTAAGGAGGCTTTGCATCCGAAGCAGCAATACAACGTATCCATTTCAGGTATCCGCTTCAAAGGTATGTGATTCAACCCAGTAAGTAACGGGTCAATCGCCGTGGGGTTAGAGGAATACGTTTATTGCTTACACTAGATTCGCTGCCGGCAGTATAGAGACTTCCAGGTAAACACTGCAGACAAGAATGTTGTACGTTTTGCAGCTTTGATTCATAATTAGCCGGGTGTACGGGAGAATTGTTGTATCAAATACAGGAATTCTCCCGCCAAGCCGCCTGGACAAGAGGAATTGCTGCCTTTTGTACAACAATTTTGGATTTTCACTATTTAAATGAGGAGAATGCTGCACGTTGTGCAGGATTCTGCAAAGTAATCCGGTTTCTGCCGTGAAAAGCGGATGAACCTGGAAATTTCCATAAAGCTTAAACATATTTTCTTATATTTAAAATAAGCACATTTCCGCCCTTTTCCGCATACATTAGGGAACCACAGGGCATTGTCCCGTGCGGAAAGGGGAATCACATCATGTCCTATCAATTGGCAGCAGACCTGCTGGAGCGCCGGGGAGTTTCGCTTGATTCTATCGCTGAGATCGTATATATTCTGCAGTCGGCCTATTATCCCGATTTGACTGAGGAAGAGTGCCTCGTAAGCGTCAAGGCGGTGCTGGGCAAAAGAGAAGTACAGTACACGCTGATGACAGGTGTCGCGCTGGATGAGCTGGCGGAGAAGAAGCTGCTGCCGCAGCCGCTTCAGGCAGTGCTGGAGGCGGATGAATCGCTCTACGGGGCGGACGAGACTCTGGCGCTAGGCATCACGGGTGTATACGGGATGATCGGGCTGACAGGTTTCGGTTATCTGGACAAAATAAAGCTTGGAATTATCGGCAAATTGAATGATGATAAGGGTAGCATTCATGTATTTCTTGATGATCTGGTAGCCGGGATTGCAGCTGCGGCATCGGCCAGAATTGCCCACCGCCACGAAGGGGCGAAGGTCTATTCTCCTGCCTCCGGAGAGGCATAATTGCAGCTCTTGCATTTGTTAGAAGCGGCCTCCCGGTCAAGCAGCCATCCTGCCGAGCCTGTTGCGGGAAAAAAGAAAACTGTGTTATCATGATTCCATTATATACAGGATACGGCTGGGATTTGAGATTAGGGAGGCCTTGCAGGGCATGTGGACGGTAATCTATATAGCGCCGACCGCCAAAGTGGCGGAGATGATTCAGAGGAAGCTTACGGAAGAAGGATTTCTGATAAAATGCCGTCCGATTAATATGTCCAAGCAGCAGTTTGAGATTCTGGTTCCTTCAGGAGAGCTTGAAGAAGTGCAGGAGGTCCTGAATCTGATTCTGCATCCTTGAGAATTACAACTTAGAGATACATGAGCGGTCATGACAGCGGCAAGCTGCTATCTACGCAAATAAACGGCTGAAGAGGTGCGACCCTTGTTCAAAGATTTATTTCAGAAAAAACGGAAGTACGCGATCATTCCTTCAGAGCGTCTGGAGCGAAGCGGCGGACCGGCGGAAGGCGAGCGCCCCAAACGTGAGATTCCCGAGGGACTCATGAACAAATGCAACAAATGCGGAACCATCCAGTACAGCAAGGAACTGGAGAAGAATTTGAAAATATGCCCATCCTGCGGCTATCATATGCGCCTGAACGCTTCGGAACGGATTGCGATGACGCTGGACCCCGAAGGGTTCATTGAGTTTGACAGCGAAATGGCATCCGTTG
The DNA here is from genome assembly GCF_038000245.1 of Paenibacillus sp. FSL R10-2736. Taxonomy (NCBI): domain Bacteria; kingdom Bacillati; phylum Bacillota; class Bacilli; order Caryophanales; family Paenibacillaceae; genus Paenibacillus; species Paenibacillus sp. FSL R10-2736. The sequence goes on along the minus strand of NZ_JBBOBN010000001.1, from coordinate 5,025,183 downwards.
ATCCGCTGCAGTTCCCCGGCTATGCCTCTAAGCTGGAACAACAGCAGTCCAAAACTGGACAGGTTGAAGCTGTAATCACCGGCCAGGGCACTATTGGCGGCCATCCGGTTATTGTTGCGGTGATGAACTTTGAGTTCTTCTCCGGGAGCATGGGGTCCGTAGTCGGCGAGAAGATTACCAGAGCGGTTGAAGAAGCAACAGAGCGGAGACTTCCGATGCTGATCTTCTCCACCTCGGGCGGAGCGAGAATGCAGGAGAGCATCCTCAGTCTCATGCAGATGGCGAAGACAAGTAGCGCACTGGCCCGGTTCAGTGAAGCCGGAGGCCTGTATATTTCCGTAATTACTGATCCGACCACAGGCGGGGTGTCGGCGAGTTTTGCCAGCCTGGGTGATATTATTATTGCCGAGCCCGGTGCGGTATTCGGTTTTGCCGGACGGATTGTGATTGAACAGACGATCCGCCAGAAGCTGCCGGAAGATTTCCAGACAGCAGAATTCAATTTGCAGCACGGCCAGCTGGATATGGTTGTGCACCGCAAGGAAATGCGCTCCACGTTAACCAAGCTGCTGGAGCTGCATGATGTGAAAGGGGGATTTTAGGTTGGCAGGAGAGTTGCCTTTTGAAATGCCTCTGGTAGAAATGCGCAAGAAAATTGCTGAACTGAAGCAGTTTGGTGAAGAGAAGGGTATTGATTTCAAAGATGAGGTAGCCCGTCTTGAGGAGCGTTACCACATCCTTGAGAATGAAGTATATTCGGATATCTCCCCGGCCCAGAAGATGCATCTGGCCCGGCATCACGGCCGTCCGACCTCACTGGATCTGATCGGACTGATCTTCACCGATTTCATGGAGCTGCATGGCGACCGCCTGTATGGTGATGATCTTGCCGTAGTCGGCGGGATCGCCAAGCTGAACGGCCGTCCGGTCACCGTAATCGGACAGCAGCGCGGCAAGGATACGAAGGAGAACATTCTGCGTTTCTTCGGCAGCGCGCATCCGGAAGGCTTCCGCAAGTCATTGCGTCTGATGAAGCAGGCAGAGAAATTCGGCCGTCCGATTATCACCATTGTCGATACCAAAGGGGCTTATCCCGGCAATACGGCAGAGGAACGCGGACAGTCCGAAGCGATCGCCCGGAATTTGTACGAGATGTCTCAGCTGGCCGTACCGGTCATCTGCATCGTTATCGGCGAAGGCGGCAGCGGCGGTGCCTTGGCTTTGGCCGTGGGCAACCGGGTCCTGATGCTGGAGCATGCCATCTATTCGGCGATCTCCCCCAACGGGGCGGCGTCCATTCTGTGGAAGGATGCCACCAAAGCGGAGCAGGCAGCTGAAGCGATGAAGATTACGGCGTCTGACCTGCTGGAGATGGAAGTGATCGAGGAGATCATTCCTGAACCCAAAGGCGGGGCACACCGTGACTACGAGGCAACGGCAGCGGCAATCAAGGATGCGGTATGGCGTCATTTGCAGGAATTATCCGTGATGGATTCGGCAGAACTTAAGGAAGACCGTTACCTTAAATTCCGCAAAATCGGCGAGTTCTCGGAGTCCCTCCAGGAACAGGATGCGCCTCAGGAGGAAGTGCAGATTGTAGAGTAATCTACACTTATCATTTGCACTTTCTGACATATTCCAGTGTATTCCTGTCCGTAAGCCGGTCGGAATACTTTAACCATTTATTCCCACTCCGATCATCCCGCAGACTTTGCGGGGTGATTTTTATTTTGACGGCATTCTTATAAAATTCGACTTTAATTTACAGCAAAAACAGGCACTAACATTGATTTTGTCTTCAACTTGCAGTAATATTCATAAGGGCGCAATAAAAGGTACATGTGACTACATGTGATAAAGTTCCTATACAGAGAGCAAGCCTTATAGTAGATTTTGTAGTTGGAAAAAGTGAGACAGAGAGAACGAAAAAACGGAGGAAAACCTAATGCGGAAAAGTAAAATTGTATGTACGATCGGACCTGCAAGTGAATCGTTGGAGAATATCAAAAAATTGATTTTGGCTGGTATGAATGTGGCCCGTCTGAACTTCTCCCACGGCGATTTTGAAGAGCACGGTGCCCGGATCAACACGATCCGTCAAGCTTCCAAAGAACTTGGCAAGACTGTTGCCATTCTGCTCGACACCAAAGGACCTGAGATTCGTACTGGTAAGCTGGAAGTAGAACCGATTGAACTGGTTCAGGACGAATACCTGACATTGACTACGGAAGAAATCCTGGGCGACCAGAACCGTATCTCCATCACGTATAACAACCTTCCTAACGATGTTCAAGTTGGATCGACTATCCTGATCGACGACGGCCTTATTGGTCTTACTGTTGTCGACATTCAAGGCACCGAAATCAAGACCCGTATTGTTAACGGCGGTACAATCAAGAGCAAGAAGGGCGTTAACGTACCAGGAGTATCCATCTCCCTGCCGGGTATTACGGAAAAAGACACCAATGATATCGTTTTTGGGATCGGACAGGACATCGATTTTATCGCCGCTTCCTTCGTTCGCAAAGCCAGCGACGTTCAGGAAATCCGTGCATTGCTTGAGAAGCACGACGCTTCCCACATCCAAATCATCTCCAAAATCGAGAACCAAGAAGGTGTCGATAACCTTGATGAAATTTTGGCAGCTTCCGACGGTCTTATGGTTGCCCGCGGCGACCTTGGCGTAGAAATTCCTGCTGAAGATGTGCCTCTGGCTCAGAAGCTGATGATTCAGAAATGTAACATCGCCGGCAAACCGGTAATCACAGCTACCCAAATGCTGGATTCCATGCAGCGCAACCCGCGTCCTACCCGCGCTGAAGCGAGTGACGTAGCGAACGCTATCTTCGACGGAACAGATGCAATCATGCTGTCCGGTGAAACTGCTGCCGGGAAATATCCGGTAGAATCCGTACTCACAATGTCCCGCATTGCTGAGAAGGCGGAATCTGCCCTGAACCACCGTGAAATCTTCATGAAGCAGCAAATTGCTCAAGAAACTACGGTAACTGAAGCGATCAGCCAATCTGTAGCGATTTCCGCTCTGGATCTGAACGCTAAAGCTATCATTTCTTCGACTGTAACTGGCCACACTGCACGCGTGGTTTCCAAATACCGTCCTAAATCACAAATCATTGCTGTAACTACCCAGGAAAGAACTATGCGTCAGCTGGCGCTGGTTTGGGGCGTAACTCCAGTATTCGGCAAAGAAGCTACTTCGACTGACGAATTGCTGGAAACTGCACTTCAAGGCGGTAAAGCTTCCGGTCTGGTAAAAGCCGGAGATCTTGTAGTCATTACTGCAGGTATCCCGCTGGGCCGCTCCGGTTCCACTAACCTGGTGAAGGTAGACACGATTCCAGCCGACTAGGATTTGGAAGAGAGGTTCTGCAGCATTAACAGAATACACCTATTAGAGCAGTGGCGTTCTTAGCCGCTGCTCTTTTTATTGTGCAGGAAGGCACAGCCGTTTCCGCTTGCGGGTTGATATAAACGGTGCAAATGTATATATTGAATTGAGAGTTTTGAGAAACCGGGCAATCAGGTTCTTGTAAATATAGGGTTTCTGGAGTACACAGCAGGATGGCTTTTGCGGTAGATCCGCCGGACCGAGAAGGAATCGCCGCGGGGACCCGGCAGAGTCGGCACGGCTAGCAGCGTTTTGTTCTGGACCATAATGCCGCCGTCTTGAGCCTTGAGCTTGGGACTGCATCCGTTAACCCGGCAGCAGGTGAATCTTACCAGTGATACCTTGGACAACGGTGCGATATTCTGTCCCACCTGGGGAGCTTCCATGATCCATTCGGCAGAGGTTTGCGGCCCCTGATAGCGCTGGACAGTACGGAAAACCCAGTTTTTGCTGAGATTGCGCAGAGTGATACACCATTTACCCGGACTGAGCTTGACAATGGAAGCACGCATATGGTCTCCGGGAGATACAGGCAAGGGGATAACGGTCTCGGCAGCGGGCAGAATTTCCCACCAGGCATAGTACCGGACGGTTCCGTTTACCGATTCATGGCCGGTTCCGGTCTGAATCAGGCTGCTGTTCCGGAAGCCGTCGATGCCGATCCAGGCCGAAGAATACGTGGCTTTGACCGTAGGTTTTACATAAGGGACAATCCAGTCGGCCGATATCCGCCGGTAAGTGCCTTTTTTGCCCGAGATGGCATAACCGCTCCAGTTGCTGGATGTCCAGCCGAAGCCTGAGCTGACGGCTCTGCCTGTGTTGAGTTTATCTTTCAGACAGGGTTTGCTGCTTAGCAATCTATTGACTTGGCCCACTTGTCCACCGCCTCATAATATGTTCTGCTCTATTTAATGCAGTAAGAGGCTCTTAAGGTTGGGTATTCTGTTAAAAAGGAAGAGAGAGGACTTATAACTCCAATGGAAAAAATATCGAAGCTGCGCGGGTTTTATCTGTTTCTGGGACTCGCCGGGGGCTCCTTCGGCTCTTATTTGTCACTGCTGCTCAAATCGAACGGACTTAACGTCAGCCAGATCGGCATGCTGATGGCTACGGGCACACTGATCGCGATCTGTGTGCAGCCCCTATGGGGAGTGATCTCTGACAGATATAACCAGGCGCGGCTGGTGCTTCTTCTGAGTGTGGCGGTTCCGGCGCTGCTTGCGGTGCTGTACCGGTCGGAGTATTTCATTGTGCTGATGCTGGTGTACACGGTATCCACGATCTTCTCCTCCACACAGGCTCCTATTGCCGACTCTTACGCCATAGCAGCGGCGAACAGAGCCGGATCGACTTACGGCAGCATCCGGATGATGATGAGCATAGGAGCCGCTGTAGGAGCCATAGCCGGGGGGCAATATGTATCTAAATTCTCGGTATCCACGATCTGGCTGCCGTTTCTGCTGCTGAATGCCGTTGCAGTGGCCATTGCCTTCACCCTGCCGAAGCAGGCGGAAGAGAATCACATGATGAGCCAGTCCTTCTCCCAGGGCGTCAAAAAGCTGCTCGGCAACCGTATATTCCTGGCCTTTCTCGGGGGAAGCTTCCTGGTGAACCAGACGATGACGGCGTTCGGTACTTATTTCGTCCTAGCCTTCCAGTCGGTCGGCGGCTCGACCAGCTATGCGGGGATCGCCCTGTTTCTGGCGTCGATCACTAACGTACCCTCCATGTTCTTCGCCTCTAAGGTTATCCGCAGGCTGGGCATGGAGCGGACGCTGCTGCTGGGTGCGCTGATCTATGTGCTGCGCTGGGGGATTCAGGTGGCCTTCCCGTATCCATCGGTCATGATTGGGGTACAGGTGCTGCACGGCCTGTCCTTCGGCTTCTTTTATATTGCTGCAGTTGAATATGTATCGAAGATTACCTCTGCGGAGATGCAGGCGACGGGACAAAGCGTATTTAACATCGTATTCTCCGGCTTTGCCGGTATTCTGGGCAATCTGCTGAACGGAATGCTGCTGAATCAGGGCGGGGTCGGCCTTATGAATCTGTCCTGTATGCTGAGTGCGGCGGCCGGCGCGGCTCTGCTGTTCTATGTCGCCCGGAGCTCACGCAGCAAGCTGCCGCTGAAGGCCTCTTCCGGCGGAGTCAGCGCTTAGCTGCCCGCCTGCCATTACAGAAAGGAGCATGAATATGAATTCACACAAACCGGGGTGGTCCAGCCGCTGGCATGAGACTTCATTTCGTGTGCGTTATCAGGAAACCGATCAGATGGGTGTGGTTTATCATGCCAATTATTTGACCTGGTTTGAAAGCGGGCGTACGGAGATGTTTCGCGGACTGGGCTTTGCCTACCGCACACTTGAAAGCCTGGGGCTGTTATTGCCAGTGACCTCTGCAGATTTGCAATTTAAAAGCCCGGCGCGATATGATGATCTTATTGCCGTGTATGCACGGTTAACAACCTTCTCAGCCCTAAGGGTTGTCTATGAATATGAAATCCGCCGGGTGGCGGAAGAGCACGGGGAAGGCGGAGCGTCCGGAGCCTCCGGGACCCGTAAGGCGCGTCCGGCGGACAGTGAACCTCTTCCCGGCGAACTGCTGGTCAGCGGCACGACGAGCCATGTCTGGCTGAACAAGGAATGGAAGCCTGTACGTATCGACAGGGCGCAGCCTGAGCTGTTCCGCGCTATCACTACGGCGCTTAAGGAAGAAGAAGGAGGAGCAGTATGATCAGGAACAAATGGCTGTGGGCTGCATTATTCGCCGTCCCGGCCGTGGAATTATTCGGTTTCATCTATGTCTCAAGTTTTCTTGGAGCGCCCAAGACCCTGCTGATCATGCTGGCCACTTCGGTCATCGGTCTGCTCATGATGCGGTTTGAAGGCAAAAAAGTGCTGCAGGACAGCAGAACACATATGCAGGAAGGACGGGTGCCCGGACGGACCATGCTGGACGGCTTATGTATCTTTTTTGGCGGTCTGCTGCTGATTCTGCCGGGCTTCGTCACGGATCTGATCGGCTTTACACTGGTATTTCCGCTGACCCGGCCGCTATACCGGGTTTTTCTGCTGAAATGGATCGAGAAGAAGATGAAAAACGGCACCTTCACCTTCTACCGCAGGTAGAGGCGGGGGCGACACAAATTTTGTAAAAAGCGTTCGGCTGCGGGGTGATGCGGCTGAGCGCTTTTCTACTTGCAGCCGAACCGGATGTAGCGAAATGCTGCAGATTATGCAGGAGTATGCGGTGGGAAATGCGATGAACGAGGAGCGGGCCCGATGTATGCGAAAAACCGAATACAATGTGTGCCGGATATCGCAAACGGACCTAATGTATGTGGAAAACCGAATACAATGTGCGGCGGATAGAGTAAATGGGCCCGATGTATGCGAAAAACCGAATACAATGTGCGGCGGATAGCGCAAACGGGCCCGATGTATGCGAAAAACCGAATACAATGTGCGGCGGTTAGCGCAAACGGACCTAATGTATGTGGAAAACCGAATACAATGTGCGGCGGATAGAGTAAATGGGCCCGATGTATGGGGACGGAGGTCCAGACCGTACCGGCTATTTGCTCTACTGGCATTTAAGGAGCTTGTGAGGTGTTGGCGTATAAAGCTAATGCAGCCGGCCGCTGAGGATGTAGCTGCGCAGTGCGCGGAACACGCCGGCGCGGCCGAACGCGTCCAGAATGACGAGCAGCACCGGGCCGAGGATCAGGCCGAGCATGCCGAACAGCTGAAGTCCGGCGAACATGCCGATCAGCATGGCGAGCGGGTCCAGCCCGATGCTGCTGGCCAGCACCTTCGGCTCAAGCACCTGCCGGGTGATCAGAATGATGCCATACAGCACCAGAAGGCCAACCGCCAGAGCCAGGTTCCCGGTCATGTAGGAATACAGCGCCCAGGGGAGGATCACGATGCCAACCCCGAGATAAGGCACCAGATCGACGATGCCGATGGTCAGGCCAATGGCGAAGGCAGAGTCTACACCCAGCAGCAGCAGGCCGATGATTACGATCACTGCAGTTACGGAGATCAGCACGAGCTGGGCACGGAGGTAGCCGAACAGCGCCTTGCGCAGATCCTTCCAGATCTCCGAGACCGGCCGCAGCAGCGGAGCGGGGAGGAGTGAGAGCAGCTTGGCGTTATGCCGTTCCCAGCCGGTGCTGAGGAAGAAGGCGGCCAGTACGATCACGATCAGAATCGTGCCGAGGCTCGGCAGCGAGGAGATCAGCCCCAGAATCATGTTGAAGAATCCGGTAATCAGCTGTGTCATGGCGTGGCCTACAGTTTCCGTGGTTCTGCTGATATTACTGTCAATCGTGGCATGGTAACCCGGATTGTCGTGGTAAAACTGGTTGATCTGGTTAATAATATTCTGAATGCTGGCATTGCGGCTAACCTTCAGCAGCAGCTCACGCCATTGGTCTGTATGGAGGTCGAAGGTCTGGAGCAGCACAATGAGCTCCTTCACCAGCCGGGTAATCAGCGCGGTCAGTACGAGGCCCGTACCTCCAATATAAAAAAACAGTGAGAGGGCCACCGCCAGCCAGCCCGGGAGCTTCAGCCCCCGCAGGATCAGCACCAGCGGATGTATAAGGTAAGCCAGCAGCCAGGCCAGCAGCAGGGGATAGAGGAGCGGCAGCAGTACATAAACAGCCAGCAGGATCACGGCGGCGGCAAGCACGACCCACAGGCCGCGCAGCACTCTTTTGAGTACAAGTGTATCGATATCCGGTCCCTCCTACTCTAACGGGTGTACAAGGAATAACTGCTCGTCTTATGTATATTCATAGAGCATGCGAAAAGACTAGCAGGGACGGAAAAGGGCAGAATGGAGAAGCTTACTAACCTGAAAGCGTAATCATGAAACAGGTTTTTCGTTAGTTTTTTTCTATCTCTCCGATAAAATCATTTGATCCGCTGCAAAGCTCCCACGTTGTTCACATAACCGTCAAAATCCGGTATGATTATTACAGGTTAAACAGCAGAAATATAGTTGCAATCTTCAGCCCCTGTCCTAACGCCTTTTGCGGAGAATTGAAATACTTAAAAATGTAAATGTTTTCATGAGGTTAGAACCAGCATTATATACCCTTGTAGGCAAAGGAGAGAGATACTATGACAGCTACTAAAGGACTTGAAGGCATCGTTGCAACGACCTCATCGATCAGCTCCATTGTGGATGGAGTGCTCACTTACCGCGGTTATGATATTGATGATCTGGCGGATAATGCCACCTTTGAGGAGACCGCTTATTTGCTGTGGTTCGGCAATCTGCCGACAGTACCGGAGCTTGAAGCGCTGCGCCGCGACCTGAGCGCTTCAGCCCAGATCCCGGATCAGGTGCTTGCCCAGATGAAGCTGTATCCGAAGGAAGCCAACACGATGGCGGCCCTGCGCTCCGCCGTATCTGCCCTGGCACTGTACGACGAGGCTGCGGATGATATGAGCCGTGAAGCGAATCAGATCAAAGCTGTGAAGCTTCAGGCACAGATTCCGACTGTGGTTGCCGCATTGGCACGCATCCGTAAGGGACTTGAGCCGGTAGCACCGAAGGAAGGCCTGACCATCGCCGAGAACTTCCTCTACATGCTGTGGGGAGAGCAGCCGGATATCGTATCCGTCAAGGCGCTGGATACAGCCCTCGTGCTGCATGCAGACCATGAGCTGAATGCTTCCACTTTTGCCGGACGGGTAACTGTGGCTACACTGTCTGACATCTATTCCGGAGTTACTTCGGCTATTGGCGCGCTTAAGGGGCCGCTGCATGGCGGTGCGAATGAAGCCGTGATGAAGATGCTGGAGGAAATCGGCACGCTCGATGCCGTTGAGCCGTATGTCCAAGGCAAGCTGGAACGCCGTGAGAAGATCATGGGCTTCGGACACCGTGTATACAAGAACGGCGATCCGCGGGCCAAACATCTGATGAAGATGTCCTATGAGCTGGGCACGATGAAGAATGATACTACGCTCTATGACATGTCGGTCAAGGTTGAAGAGCTGATCACCGGGCAAAAAGGGCTCAAACCGAATGTCGACTTCTATTCGGCATCCGTCTATACACAGCTGGGTATTGAACGTGAGCTGTTCACTCCGATCTTCGCGATCAGCCGGACCTCGGGGTGGACTGCGCATATTCTGGAGCAGTATGAAGACAACCGGATTATCCGGCCGCGTGCGGAATATACCGGCATGTCCGACATGAAATACGTCCCTGTAGACGAACGATAACAGGGCGGCCCCTTGCGGGCCGCTCCACCCCTTTAGTACAATGAACTATAATATATGCAGCAACTGCTTATTGATTATTGCTTGTACATCATACTTTTAGGAGGAATTCCCACTAATGTTGAAACTGGAAAAGTACGATCTGCCCACAGAAGGCGAACAAATTACAATCGAAGACGGCAAGCTGCTGGTTCCGGATCAGCCGATTATCCCTTTTATCGAGGGTGACGGTACAGGCCGTGACATTTGGAAAGCCTCCAAGCGGGTGCTGGATGCGGCTGTAGAGAAAGCTTACGGCGGCACGAAGCAGATTGCCTGGTACGAAGTTTTTGCCGGCGAGAAAGCCTTCAATACATATGGTGAATGGCTGCCGAATGACACACTGGAAGCAATCCGCGAGTATATTGTAGCCATCAAAGGCCCGCTGACAACTCCGATCGGAGGCGGTATCCGCTCTCTGAATGTGGCGCTGCGCCAGGAGCTGGACCTGTATGTATGTCTGCGTCCGGTACGTTATTTCGATGGTGTTCCTTCACCGGTGAAGCATCCGGAGCTGGTGGATATGGTTATTTTCCGTGAGAATACTGAAGATATCTATGCCGGGATTGAATATCAGGAAGGTTCCGCTGAAGTGAAGAAGGTTATCGAGTTCCTGCAGAAGGAAATGGGCGTGAACAAGATCCGCTTCCCGGAAACTTCCGGTATCGGCATTAAGCCTGTATCCGAGGAAGGCTCGAAGCGCCTGGTGCGTTCTGCGGTTGAGTATGCCATCAAGCACGGACGCAAGAGCGTAACGCTGGTACACAAAGGCAATATCATGAAATTCACCGAAGGCGCATTTAAGAACTGGGGCTATGAAGTGGCTGAACAGGAGTTCGGCGACAAGGTCTTCACCTGGAACCAATATGATGTCATCAAGGAACGTGATGGTGAAGCTGCAGCGAATGCTGCCCAGAAGGAAGCCGAAGCAGCCAGCAAAGTTATTGTCAAGGACGCTATCGCCGACATCGCTCTGCAGCAGGTATTGACCCGTCCGACCGATTTCGATGTCATCGCGACGCTGAACCTGAACGGGGATTACCTCTCCGACGCACTGGCTGCCCAGATCGGCGGCATCGGTATCGCTCCGGGAGCGAACATTAACTATATTACGGGACATGCTATTTTTGAAGCTACTCATGGTACAGCACCTAAGTATGCGGATAAGGACGTTGTGAATCCGGGTTCGGTTATTCTCTCCGGCGTTATGCTGCTTGAGCATCTGGGCTGGCAGGAAGCGGCTGACCTGATCTACAAGGGAATGAGCACCGCGATTAACAATAAGACGGTTACTTATGACTTTGCCCGCCAGATGGAAGGCGCTACAGAGCTGAAATGCTCCGCCTTTGCTGACGAGATTATCAGCAATCTATAAGCAGGCTAACCGGTATATAACAAGTATAAGCTGCACATACGTGCAGCTTATACTTATGCTTGTGCATCTGCCAGCCCATTCAACATCATTGGTTCATGCTCCGGGGCAGTCTTGCGAAGTGAAATGAACGAAGTGTATGCTATCCAACCCTTAGGAGGTCTTCCCGTGGCCATCAAACGTTATAAAATCACTGTCGTAGGTGCCGGATTCACCGGTGCGACTACGGCGCTTATGCTTGCCCAGAAGGAGCTTGGCAATGTAGTGCTGCTCGATATTCCCCAACTGGAGAATCCGACCAAAGGTAAAGCGCTTGATATGCTGGAAGCCGGACCTGTGCAGAAATTCGATGCCCAGATCACCGGAACTTCAAGCTACGAAGATGCAGCCGATTCCGACATCGTCATTATTACGGCAGGGATTGCACGCAAGCCCGGCATGAGCCGTGATGATCTGGTCAATACCAATGCGGGCATCGTCAAGTCGGTCTGCGAGAACGTGAAACGGGTAGCCCCCGAATCTATCGTGATCATTCTGAGCAATCCGGTCGATGCCATGACTTATGTGGCTTACAATGCACTCGGCTTTCCGAAGAATCGCGTAATCGGACAATCCGGCGTACTCGATACAGCGCGTTACTGTACATTCATCGCCCAGGAGCTTAATGTTTCGGTTGAAGATGTACGCGGTTTCGTACTGGGCGGTCATGGGGATGATATGGTTCCGCTTGTGCGTTATTCCAGTGTTGGCGGTATTCCGATCGACACGCTCATCCCTGCGGAACGCATTGCTGAGATTGTGCAGCGTACCCGTGTCGGCGGCGGTGAAATCGTCAGCCTGCTGGGTAACGGCAGCGCTTATTATGCACCTGCCGCGTCACTGGTTCAGATGACGGAAGCAATCCTCAAGGACAAGAAACGGATTATTCCAGTAATTGCCCTGCTTGAAGGTGAATATGGTTACGATAATTTATTCATGGGTATTCCGGCGCTCCTCGGTGCGAATGGCATCGAGAAGATTTTCGAGCTGGAGCTTACGGCAGAAGAGAAGGCTGCTCTGGATAAATCAGCCGATTCTGTCCGTGCAGTCACTTCAGCAGTAACTGTGTAAATAACGTTAGCGGGCGGCTGCTGAAGCCCCTTTTTGCTGGCAGAGATTGGGCTTTGCTGCTATTTAATCCTACAATGTAATCGGAGGAGATTGATATGGACCGTATTTTCTTTTTCCTGCATATGATCGGCACGCTGGCGCTTGGCTTCTATCTGGTATTGCCGTTTATTCTGAGCGGGACGGCGAAGCTGTCCGCCCCGGCGAAGGAAGGTACCTTGAGCGCCATCGGCGGCTTCAACCGCTTTGCCCAGTATGGACTAGTTATCCAGCTGTTGACCGGAGGCTATATGATGACCAAGGGTGACTATTCTGTCGCCTGGATGATCGTTGTTGTTGTGCTGCTCCTGGCGATGTTTGCGCTTGGCGGCATCATGAGCAGACCCCTGCGCCTGGCTGCGGCCGGAATGCGGGAGAACCGTGATGTCTCTGCCGAAACCGCCAAGATCCGGACCATGAGCCTGCTGCTGATGGTCGTGCTGGTTATCATGATCTTTTTCATGGTGTACCGGCGCCTTATTTAAACCTGGCTCCTGATTTATAGGGAGGAACGCGAGTATCAAAGGCTCTGGCAGCTTAGGCTGCCAGGGCCTTTTGTTGTGTAAGACACTGAAGCAGATCCGTTTGAAGGACGATGTGTTCTTGTCTCAGGAATCCCGCTGAATACCCCGGAAGCGGGAGCGGATGAGGAGCAATGTATGCGAAAAATCAAATACAATGTGCCTCCATGGAGGTAACCGGGCCAAATGTAGTTGACGGATGCGCAGAAGGCGGTGCTGGAGATAACGGCGGCGAACAAGATTATTGCGTTGAAGGCAGCGGCGGATCAGCTACAGACAGGACTGCAGAGAACCATACTGGGCATATTAAAATGAAAAAAAGGCCGTTTTCCTCGTGGAAAGAGGTCTTTAATCAAACAATATAACCCACTATTTCGATACGACCCTGCCGTCCATCATCACAAATCTGACTTCCCGGAGATTGTCTATATCCGTAAGCGGGTTGCCCTCAATCACAAACAGATCCGCCTTCTTGCCCGGTTCAATCGTTCCAATCTCATGTGCCAGATTGCAGATCTTCGCACCGGTTGAAGTGGCGGCTGTGATAATCTGCATCGGGGTGAGACTTGCCTCGCCCAATAAACGAATTTCTTCCCACGGCATTCCCAGTCTGTACCACGGGCTTATTTCTTCGATGAAATCATCCCCGAGGCCAATCTCTCCGCCTGCCTGGATGAATCTCCGGACATTATCCAGTCCTTGTTCTAACAGAGGGGCGCCGAATTTGTCCTGAAACATCTTCAATACAGTGAGTGTGGAGGCTGTCATTTGCCGGATCAGGTCATCGTCCAGCCGGTCGTAAATCATATGCGCAGCATCGTTAATCCCCGCATTCACCAGAATCTGAAGGTTGCGTGCACTGGTTACATGAGCTGACACATAAGCCCCCATCCTCCGGGCTTCCCTGCAGATGCTCTCCAGAAGCTCCTGATTCAGCTGTGGCAGTCCGATTGTACTGGGATCGTAACCGTCTTCAAGCGCTGTTTTGATACAATGTATCCCTTGTTCTAAAACCTCGCGGACCTTCAATCTGGCTTCATCCGCACTTCCAACTCCGATAGGGGCCTGCCCGCCATACCCGCCGGGAGCCGTGAAGACTTTGCCGGTTGTGATTATTCGGGGAAAAGATCCGCGGTCCAGTGCTTGTGTGTGTGCCGTCACATCGTCAAGCGTTGCGGCTGTAGTCATCCCCTCGTCACGGATCGTGGTTATTCCTTCTGAGAGACAGGCGGCTAAATATTCCTTATGGTACCCGTGAAGAGGCTCGTTCTGTATGAATTTGAAGCTGGTGTGTGCATGGGTATGAATAAATCCCGGCAGGACCACAAGCCCCTCAAGATCTATCTCCGTTACTGAGTCATGCTCCAGCCCGCTGCTCCCTTGCCCGGCAACCATGCCGAACCGGCCATTAACAATTTCAATGCTTGCATTGTACAGCGGCTGGCGCCCCGTTCCGTCGATTAACGTCGCGTTAGTCAATCGTATAATCTCATTTTCATTTCCCATTGCAGATAGTGAACCCTCCAGTGAAGATGGTTGTCTTCCAAGAAAAAGTATAGGATATAAAAATGTCCGGATATATATAATATTCTTGTAGAAACCGTTCATTACTTACCGTAACAACCCTTCCAGCTCAAAAATGCCGTGCTCCTGAAAGTCAGCGATAATCTGCGGTGACAGCAGGGCGTTCATTTCGCTCACGGTGCACCAGCGGTAATCGGTATGCTCTTCCGAGAGCTGGATTTCGCCACGGGCTGCGCGGCATAAATTAGGTGATAATCACTACCTGTCTCGCAGGGTCTGTGAGCAGGGTTACCGCGTAAAGGATACGTTCTGTCGTAACCGCCAGTCCGGTTTCCTCGAGAATTTCTCTTTCCAGTGCAGCCTCCAGACTTTCACCGAATTCGATTTTGCCTCCGGCACATTCCCAGCTTCCGGCACCTGCAGAATCGGCGGCAGCCCGCTTGACGAGGAGGATTCTGCCTTGATACAGGATGACACCTTTGACGGCAACGATGATGGTTTTTGATTTTTTGGACATGAGGATAACTCTCCTTCTGCAGGCTCTATAATGGACCGGGGAACGCGTTGGACTCAAGATTTTCTGTTTGGCCGGCTTCCCTATGTGGTAAGTAAAATAACGTAAAGCGATTTTTGCTAGGCAAGTATGATGCATAAACACCAGACTTTTAGCCAACCTAACATGATTAGTAAAAACAGTATAACGGTACAGCGAAAGGAGAATGGATTATGCCAGACACCAGCAAACAACCCGTCAAAACCCTGCCTCCGCAGGTACAGGACCAGCAGCCCGGAATTGAAAGCGAGATGAACCCGCTTCCGGAGTTTGAAACCTCAGCTTACAAGGCAGCAGGCAAGCTGCTGGGCAAGGCCGCACTCATTACCGGAGGGGACAGTGGAATCGGGCGTGCGGTTGCCGTTCATTTTGCCAAAGAAGGCGCAGATGTGGTGATATCCTATCTGAATGAGCATGAAGATGCGGAAGAAACCAAACGCCAGGTGGAGCAGGAGGGTCGGAAGTGTATTCTGATCTCCGGTGATATCGGGGTCGAGGCCTTCTGCCAGGATCTGATTAATAAAACCATTGAGGGACTCGGCAAGCTGGACATCCTGATCAACAATGCGGCAGAGCAGCATCCGCAGGATAAGATTGAGGACATTACCGCCGAGCAGCTGGAGCGGACGTTCCGGACGAATATATTCTCCATGTTCTATCTGACCAAGGCAGCGATGCCCCTTCTCAAAAAAGGCTCCACGATCATCAACACTACGTCTATCACGGCGTACCGCGGCAGCCCGCAGCTGCTGGACTATTCGTCCACCAAAGGAGCAATTCTCAGCTTCACCCGCTCCCTGTCGATGAATCTCGCAGACAAAGGCATCCGCGTGAATGCGGTAGCACCGGGCCCGATCTGGACGCCGCTGATTCCGTCTACGTTTGACGCGAAGAAGGTCAGTGAATTCGGCGGCACCCAGCCGATGAAGCGTCCGGGACAGCCCGAGGAGCTGGCACCGGCCTATGTGTATCTGGCTTCTGACGATTCCTCTTATGTAAGCGGTCAGGTCATGCATGTGAACGGCGGCGAGATCGTTAACGGCTGACCATTGGCACTGCTATGTAAGCCGGATCAGTTTATACTGGTTTAAAGAATCAAACGTTCAACAGATGAAAAGTCAGCCGGAAGGCTGGCTTTTTTGCCGCTTAAACCCGCTGGACTTAATAATTGAATCTATTAAAGAATAGCTCTTACAGGAATAATATGCTAATATACAAACTGCAAGAACAATAGAATATGAACGATCACTAGGGGTGCCGCAAGGCTGAGACGAACATATCTGTTCGGACCCTTTGAACCTGATCTGGTTTATACCAGCGTAGGGAAGTGGAGAATGAATAATGCAGCGGGGGTAACGGCTTACCCGGTATTCCTGCTTATATTCCGGACTGCTTCCTGATACAGGGGGCGGTCTTTTTGTATTTTCCGGAATGTCGTATAGAAGGGAAGGTGAAGGTGCTGAAAGAAATCCATTTGATCTCGGACGGGAGGCTGAATCCGGAGCAGTTTGCGGGGCTGGCTGCTGCTGTACATACCATGGTGGATTATATCCATCTCCGGGAAAAAGCCCTGTCCGCACGGGAGCTTCTGGCTGCCGCAGAGCGGTTGCTGCAAGCGGGGGTTCCGCCCTCAAAGCTGGTTATTAATGACCGGATTGATGTGGCTCTGGCAGCAGGGGCAGCCGGCGTCCAATTGGCCTGGCACAGCCTGCCGCCTGCCAAGGCGCGCGGCATTGCCCCGGGCCTGCGGCTGGGCAGGTCGGTGCATTCCCCGGAGGAAGCGGCACGCGCCGGACAGCAGGGAGCGGACTTTTGTCTGTATGGACATGTATTCCCCACAGCCTGCAAGCCCGGACAGCGGGAACGGGGCCTGGCGCAGCTGGAAGTGGCTGTCCGCTCCAGCAGTATACCGCTGATTGCTATCGGAGGCATCACACCGGGCAATACCGGAATCGTTCTGTCGAAGGGGGCTGCCGGAATAGCCGTAATGTCCGGGATATGCGGAGCGACGGATCCTGCTGGCGCCGCTCAGGCTTACAGATCATCCGTTCAGGCCGCAGCATATGCTGAAGTCCTGAATGACCCCCCATACCGGGCAAAGGAGGTGAACTGGAATGAATTTGACCGTTAACGGACGCAGAGGAAGGTATGAAGAGAGCTGCCGGACGCTGGCTGATCTTCTGGCCCGGCCTGAGTGGACCGGGAAGCTGGTTATTGTGGAGCTGAATGGTGAGCTTGCCGGCAGAGAGGTTTATGAAGATACATTGCTGAATGAAGGTGACCGAGTTGAGCTGGTTCATTTTGTCGGCGGAGGCTAGGTAACTGGTAACTGTGTGTGCGGTGTGCGGTAGACGCAAGAATGCCAATACGCAATTAAGATAAAGGCAACGACTTATCACAGGAGGCGATATGATGCAGGATCCTTTGATTATTGGAGGAGTTACTTTAACGAGCAGACTGTTCATCGGGACCGGAAAATACAGCCGCAACACTCTTATTCCCGAAGTGATCGCCCGCTCGGGTTCACAGGTCATTACGGTTGCCCTGCGCCGGGTAGATCCGGAGAGCAAGGACAATATTATCAGCCATATTCCTTCCCACATGACGCTGCTGCCCAATACCTCCGGTGCGCGCACCGCAGAGGAAGCGGTACGCATTGCCCGGCTGGCAAGGTCAGCGGGGCTGGGAGACTGGGTGAAGATTGAGGTTATCAATGATCAGAAATATCTGCTGCCTGATAATACCGAGACGATCCGAGCCACGGAAATCCTAGCTGCGGAGGGTTTTGTAGTTCTGCCCTACATGAGTCCTGATCTGTCAGCCGCACTCCGGCTGAAGGCGGCCGGAGCTGCAGCCGTCATGCCGCTGGGAGCGCCAATCGGCTCTAACCGCGGGCTGCAGACCAAGGAGCTGATCCGGATTCTGATATCAGAAACGGGTCTGCCCATCATCGTGGATGCCGGTATTGGCAGACCCTCCGAGGCTGCTGAGGCGATGGAAATGGGCGCAGCCGCTGTGCTGCTGAATACGGCAATTGCCACCGCCCGGGACCCGCAGCTGATGGCGGAGGCATTCCGCGAAGCGGTGTCGGCGGGGCGGAAGGCCTATCTGGCCGGGCTGGGGCCGGTGGAAGAGACAGCCGCAGCTTCTTCGCCGCTGACCGGATTTCTGGCATGACTGATGCTGTTTATGAAGAGGGAGGAAGGACATGAGCTTTTATGATAGGCTGACACGGCTGGACAAGCTTCCCTACGAGGGGGTATGGAAGCAGTATACTGCGCTTGATGTGAAGCGGGCGCTTCGTCTGGAGCGGCTGGACGAGGACGGGCTGATGGCTTTGCTGTCACCGGCAGCGGAGCCTTACCTCGAAGAGATGGCGCAGAAGGCGCATAGATTGACACGTACGCAATTCGGTCATGTGATGCAGCTGTTTACACCGATGTATCTGGCTGATTTCTGCGTCAACCATTGTACCTACTGCAGCTTTAGCTCTATCTATGATTTTCCGCGCAAAAAACTGACACTGGAGGAGGTCCGGCAGGAAGCGGAAACAATCGCAGCCACAGGGCTGCGCCACATTCTGATTCTGACCGGAGAATCCCGGAATGAAAGTCCGGTCAGTTATCTGAAAGACTGCGTGGAGGTGCTCCGCGGCTATTTCTCTTCAGTCAGCATTGAAGTGAATCCGCTCACTACCGAAGAATACGCTGACCTCAGACAGGCAGGAGTAGACGGTCTGACGCTGTATCAGGAGGTCTATCATCAGGAGACTTACCGCCAGCTGCATGTGAAGGGTCCCAAGCGGGTGTACCGCAACCGTCTGGATGCGCCCGAGCGCGGCTGCCTGGCAGGATTCCGCTCGGTAAATATCGGAGCCCTGCTGGGAATGTACGAATGGCGTCAGGAGGCTCTCGCGACTGCACTGCACGCCAGGTACCTACAGGACAAGTATCCGGAGTGCGAAATCGGTTTGTCCATTCCCCGTTTTCGGCCGTACCTGGGGGAATTTAATCCTGCGAGTGATGTAAACGACCGTGCGCTGGTGCAGATTATCCTGGCCTACCGCCTGTTTCTGCCGCGTTCCGGTATTTCACTGTCCACGCGGGAGCCGGCAGCCCTGCGCGATCATCTGGTCCATCTCGGCATCACTAAGATGTCTGCAGGGGTATCCACCGAAGTAGGCGGACATTCTCTGGAAGGCGGCACCCCGCAGTTTGAAATCTCAGACAACCGCAGCGTGCAGGAGATTAAGGAGATGCTCGAGGAAAAAGGGCTGCAGCCGGTGTTCAAGGACTGGGACAGCCTGGATGAGCCGTTAGCTATGCCTTAACTTGATGCAAATAACCCGCCGTGAGGCGGGTTATTTGCATTGCAGGGCCAAACGGACGGTGCGATGCTACATTCTTCAAGAGGCCGCACGGTTTCCGGCTAGTCGGCTGGCTTCTCAGGACTCATACTTGAAGACAGCTCGTCCAGCGACAGCTCGAAGCCCGGAGCCATATGGGTAAGGAAATACTCCATCTCCGGCAGGGCGAGCCCGTGCAGCTTCGCGGCCGTCTGCTCCCGGGCGGCCGCGAATTCGCGGTTGCCTGCGGCGGTTTCCCAGACGCATTTCAGATATGCGTCGAGCACATCCGCCGCCTTGACGTAGCGGAGCAGTCCGGCATCCTCGGAGCCAAGCGGGCTGTCCTGCGGCTGCAGGAGCGGCGCATAGACTGCGCTCAGCTCCGGCGGGATCATCGCCGCGAGGCGCTCAGCGGCGACCCGCTCCATCTCGCGGAAGCTGGACAGCAGCAGCGGGTTGTTATGCTTCACCGGCGTGGCGATGTCGCCGGTGAATACCTCGGTGGCGTCGTGGAACAACGCCATTGTGGATGCGCGGTCGGCGTTCAGCGACCGGCCGAAGTGGACATTGCCTATGGTGCACAGCATGTGCGCCAGCAGGGCCACCTGGAACGAATGCTGCGCCACGTTCTCGGGGGCGGTGCTGCGCATGAGGCTCCAGCGCTGGATATATTGCAGCCGGTAGAGATAGGCAGAGAAATGGTAGTTCAATTTTTAAGTAACCCCTTTCATGAGCGGCTTAATATGATATGATAATAACTAATTGTAACAGAGTTAGGGCAGCTTGAAACAGATGGAGAGGAGACTGAATGAAGATGCAGCATTTTGAAGACAGCATTTATAATCTGATCGTAGAGACCTCCACGAATTTGCCGGGTGATGTCCGCCGGGCGGTTGCTAAAGGGCGTGCGCTGGAAGACAAGGCGACCCGCTCCGGACTGGCGCTGACCACGATTGCCCAGAATATCGGCATGGCCGAGCTCCAGGTATCGCCGATCTGCCAGGATACAGGGATGCCGACTTTTATAATTCATACGCCGGTAGGCGTGAATCAGATAGAGATGAAGAAGGATATTCATAGCGCGATAATCCGGGCGACGAAGAACGGCAAGCTGCGGCCCAATTCCGTAGATTCCCTTACAGGCGAGAACAGCGGGGACAATCTGGGTGCAGGCACGCCGGTGATTCATTTCGAGCAGTGGGAAGAGGAAGGCATTGATGTAAGGCTCATTCTGAAGGGCGGCGGCTGCGAGAATAAGAATATTCAGTACAGTCTCCCGGCAGAGCTGGAGGGGCTGGGCAAAGCCGGACGTGATCTTGACGGCATCCGCAAATGTATTCTTCATTCGGTCTATCAGGCGCAGGGTCAGGGGTGCAGTGCAGGCTTCATTGGCGTAGGCATCGGCGGTGACCGTACAACGGGCTATGAGCTGGCCAAGAAGCAGCTGTTCCGCAAGGTCGAGGATGTGAATACCACCCAAGATCTGGGTAAGCTGGAAGATTACATTATGGAGAATGCCAACAAGCTCGGGATTGGTACGATGGGCTTCGGCGGTGAAGTTACGCTGCTGGGCTGCAAAATCGGGGTGATGAACCGGCTGCCGGCGAGCTTTTTTGTCTCGGTAGCTTATAACTGCTGGGCCTTCCGCCGTCAGGGAATACTGGTAAATCCGGCAACCGGGGACATTAAGGAATGGCTCTATGAGAGTGGCACAGGCATTTCTGTAGAAGGGGAAGAAGCCTTAGTGCAAGTAACTGAACCGGTAGCGGTCTCTGCTGCTGACGGCATTTCGCAGGGCATGATTCCAGAGGATGCAACGATTCCTGCGGCTCCGGCCATCTTGTCAGGAACTGGGGAAGCTGCTTCTGATGCTGCTATCCCGGGTAATGGCCAGGTAATCGAACCTGCAGCCGCAGGCTCCGCCATATCGGGTGGTTCGCGCGAAATCCGCCTGACCACGCCGATCAGCGAGGAGGATATCCGCAGCCTGCGCGTTGGTGATGTAGTTATTCTCTCCGGCGAGATGCACACCGGCCGCGATGCCCTGCACAAATATCTGATGGATCACGACGCTCCCGTGGACTTGAACGGTGCGGTCATCTATCACTGTGGTCCGGTCATGCTGAAGGATGAAGAGGGCTGGCATGTGAAGGCTGCCGGTCCAACCACCAGTATCCGCGAGGAGCCTTATCAAGGCGATATCATTAAGAAATTCGGCATCCGTGCCGTAATCGGCAAAGGCGGGATGGGCCCGAAAACGTTGAAGGCATTAGGCGAACACGGCGGCGTCTATCTCAACGCCATTGGCGGTGCAGCCCAGTACTATGCAGAATGCATCAAGAAGGTTAACGCGGTTGATTTCATGGAGTTCGGAATTCCGGAGGCCATGTGGCATCTGCAGGTAGACGGATTCGCCGCTATCGTCACCATGGATGCGCATGGCAACAGCCTGCATGCCGATGTGGAGAAGGATTCCGCGGCCAAGCTGGCTCAGTTCCGGGAGCCGGTATTTAAATAAACTGCTTAGCAATGCTCCCTGTGACAGTGATTTGTTGGATGATATGAATCAAATAGTATATTTATTCAGTGTTATTAAGACCTCTTTCTGTTTGATGAAAGGGGTCTTTTTGCGGTGCGGCTCTGAATGAAATCGAAACCGGTGCCTGTCCGCGGAGGAGCATGCTGCCGGCTGATGCTAAACGAGGGATTCTCTGCGTATTGCAGAGTCGTTATCCTATATGGGATACGGGTTCTGAGGAAGAACAATTTATATGTCTTGACAGCGCATACAAGTCCATGTTAATTTTTAGTGGGGAAACCGGTTTCCCTGAAATGAGTAAGATGAGGCTGTAGACGGTAGCTTGTTCTTTTTGGCAGAAAGTGTTGTGCATACGCATTTATGAGAGGGAGATGAAGAATGAAACGTAAACATTGGCTTATCCCCGTCCTTATCACATCCATGGTTCTTTCGATCACGATTAATTTATTTGTTCTGCCTCCAGTTAAGGCTGAAGCTGCCAGTATCGGTACGGTTACAGAGAATGACACGATTTATCAGATTATGGTTGACCGTTTCAATGACGGAGACTCCTCCAATAATGCCACAGGAGCCGCCATCCGCTATGGGGAGACCTCTGAAGAAGATTTCCGCTATATGAAGGGTGGAGACTGGCAGGGGGTTATCAATAAGCTCCCCTATATTCATAATATGGGTTATACGGCGATCTGGATCTCTCCGGTTGCCGAACCGCAGATGACCAACCGGGAGAATAACGGGACAGGGAAGAACACAGCCTACCACGGCTACAATGTCAAAGATCCCAATGCGGCCAATCCTTATTTCGGTACAAAAGAGAAGCTGAAGGAGCTGGTAGATTCAGCGCATGCGCTCGGAATCAAGGTCATCATCGACGTCGTTCCGAATCATATCGGCGACTATATGCTGGGTACCCAGGCTTATTATGATATACCTGCCTTGCAGCCGGTCGCCCCTTTCAATAATCCGGCCTGGTATCACCATAACGGGGATATCAACTGGTCGCTGGCAGACGGAAGATATGATCAGTGGGCCCAGGATTATTTGGAGAATCACGATCTGGGCGGACTGGATGATATCGACTTCGATGTTCCTGCCGCCAAGCAGGCCATCTTCAGCTCGATTAAAGGCTGGTTTGATTATACAGGTGCAGATGGTGCCCGCGTTGATGCCGCCAAGCTGATGAAGCCGACGGATATCGGGGAGCTGCAGACACTGCTGGGCGTGAACACCTTCGGAGAGAATTTTGACGGCAATGCCGAATTTGTCTCCCGCTGGGTCGGCAGCAGCAAGGAATGGGGGATGCTTGATTTCCCGCTGTTCTTCTCTGTGCTGAATAGCTTTGCTTACGGACAATCCTTCGATTCCAATATTAAGAGTACACTGGCTCTCGATTCCTATTACAACGGCAATGCGAATCATATGGTCACCTTCATTGATAATCATGACCGCAACCGCTTCCTGACAGAGGCCGGAGGCAGTGTAGAGAAGCTGCAGAATGCCTTGTCCTTCATCTTCACTGTGCGCGGAACCCCGGTGGTGTTCCAGGGTACAGAACAGAATAAAGGCAACGGGAACGGCCAGATTATGACTGGCGGTATTGCTGATACGTGGAACCGCTGGTCTATGGTGAAGCGTGATGCAAGCGGCAACGTGGTGGAGAATTATTTCAATGAGAACGCCAGCACCTACAAGCATGTAGCCAAGCTTAATGAAATCCGCAAAAACAACCCGGCTCTGCGCACCGGTACCCAGCGTGAAATGTGGTCTGCCCAGAACCTGTACGCGTTCTCCCGCCGGATTGACAGCGGGACCAATTTGGGACAGGAAGTCATCTCCGCGTTCAGTAATGCTTCGGGCGGATCGCAGACCGTTACGATTCCGCTGCGCGCCGAAAGTACTCTGACTGTGGGAACAGTACTGATTAACCAGTTGAACACCTCAGACACGGTAACCGTACAATCCGGCGGGGCAACCGGGAAGCAAATTACAGTCACACTCAGTGCGAACTCCGCCAAAATATACTCCAAGACGCAGCCAATAGTTGATACCCAGGCGCCGTCTGTTCCGACGAATGTAACAGCCACTGTGCAGAATGCCTCCAGTGCGCTTGTGACCTGGACGGCTTCCACCGATAATGTCGGGGTTACAGGTTACGAGATTCACCGCAATGGGGTCAAGATTGGGACCTCGGCAACTACCTCTTACACAGACAACGGCTTATCTGGCAGTACGAACTACTCGTATACGATAAAAGCGTATGACGCCGCCGCCAACCTCTCGGCATTCAGCGCGGCTGCACTGATCGTCACGCCTGCCGGAAATAGTGTGACGATCTATTACAAGCAGGGCTACACCACACCTTACATCCACTACCGCCCGGCTGCGGGAACCTGGACGACATCGCCGGGCGTAGCAATTCCTGCGGCTGAAGTGGCAGGTTACAACAAAATCACGATCAACATCGGTGCGGCCACCCAGCTGGAGGCCTGCTTCAATAATGGCAGCGGCACCTGGGACAGCAACGGCGGCAGCAATTATCTATTCGGTACCGGTACCTGGACGTATATTCCGACAGGAACGATCCAGGCAGGAGGGCCGGCTGTTCCGACCGCATCACCGACTGCGACACCAACGGTGACGCCAACGCCAACGCCGACCGCAACACCAACACCAACAGCTACACCGACCGCGACACCGACAGTGGCACCTACCGCTACGCCAACAGCCACACCGACCGCGACACCAACGGTTACGCCGACAGCAACTCCGGTGCCAACCGCCACTCCGGTAGGGAATACAGCGACGATCTACTACAAGAATACGGCCTATACCAACTCCTATATCCATTACAAGTTGGATGGGGCAAGCACTTGGACGACCTCGCCGGGCGTGCAGATGCAGGCATCCACATTCAGCGGCTACAAAGCGGTTACCATCGAGCTCGGGACCGCAACCGGACTTACTGCAGCGTTCAATAACGGCAGCGGAACCTGGGACAGCAATGGCGGCAGCAATTATCACTTTGGCGCAGGCAGCTCAAGCCTTGTGGGGGGAAGTCTTACCACCGGAGAACCTCAGGCGGACAGCGTGACCTTCCGGGTCACTGTTCCGGTCACCACTCCAGCGAGCGTGCCTGTCTATCTGACCGGGTCGTTCAACAGCTGGAACGCGGCTGACCCCGCATATCTGCTGACCAAGGGCAGTGACGGAGTCTATTCCATCACCCTGAGCCTTCCGGCAGGAACAGCAGTGACGTATAAGCTGACGCGCGGCAGCTGGGCTTCGGTAGAGACCGCATCCGGCGGAGCAGATATTGCGAACCGTGCGCTCACGCCGGCGGGCGGCGCACAGACCGTCACGTTGACCGTGCAGCGCTGGAAGGATCAATAGGGAATGACAGGGGGCAAAGGATGAATTCCGGCGCCCCCGTTCTTTTGTGTAAGCTGATGTGGTTGAAGAGAGAGGAGCTGGTTGCTGATGAAGAAATCCAGGTATTGGCGCAAAATCACAGCCCTGCTGCTTGGTGTGCTTCTGATGATCCCGGCAGCAGCCACTAATGTCTCGGCAGATATTGCCGCTACGCATGTGTACCATAACCATATGCCGAATTTCTGGGCGTACTATGATTTGAACTCCTATAACGCTGCCCCGGCAGGAAGTCCGATCCGCTATACGTATGATGGTGAAGTCATCCAGTTGAAGCAGAACCCGCCTGCGGGATATACCTATTATTTGCCGAACGGTTCCCCGATGCCGCATGATGATCTGGTCTCCTATTATTCACATCACGCCAAGACAGGAGCGTACTTAACCTGGCCCTGGAGCGTGGCTAACACGCTGCACAGCAATTATCCCCAGGCGCAGATGCATGTTACAATGTCCGGCTCTGTTGTAAATAACGTGAACAGCATTATTCAGCAGGGTAATGTAAGCGGATACAATAATCCGGCTTGGGGTACCCCCTGGAAGAGCGCCGTCGATCAGCTCAAAACAACAAACGGCAGCAACATGCTCGATCTGATCCATTTCTCCGGGCATCACTCCATGGGTCCGCTGGTCGGCAACGACTATTTGCTCAAGGATATGATCTATCATGGAGCCACATTGGCCCAGCCTTATTTTCTCGGAAGCAGCTATAAGTCCTCTAAGGGGTTCTTCCCGACAGAGCTGGGTTTCTCTGAACGGATAATCCCCGTCCTGCAAAAGCTCGGCATTCAGTGGTCCGTAATCGGCAACAACCATTTCTCCCGTACGCTTAAGGACTATCCTCTGCTGAACAGTCCCGGCACGGATACGATGGTCTCACCGCCCAACCGCAGTGATCTGCAGAATGTCAGCACCGTAGGCTCCTGGGTGAATGAACCGATGTTCAACGAACAGCAGGTTGTTTACAACAAGTATCCTTTTGCCTCTACAGCCCATTGGGTCCGTTATGTGGACCCGGCAACCGGGGCAGAATCCAAAGTGGTCGGCGTTCCGGTTGCACAGGCGCAGTCATGGGAAGAAGGATATCTGGGCCAGGTAAAAGCAGATGTGCTTAAGCCGTATGAGAATCTGGTCGCACAGAAGCAGATTTTTGTGGTCGCGCATGACGGGGATAATTCTTCGGGCCGGGCAGGTTCCGAGGAGACCTGGCGCAATGCCGGGAATGTGACCTATGCCAGCAGCGGTGTTACCGGTATGGGAATTGACGAGTATCTGCGCAATAATACACCAGCCGCCTCCGATGTAGTCCATGTTCAGGACGGCTCATGGATTGATACCCGGGATTCCTCCTCCGATCCGACCTGGTACCACTGGCATCTGCCGTTCGGCATCTGGAAAGGCCAGTTTGCCAGCTTCAATCAGGTGAACGGCACCTCTTATGCGCCGAAGAAGAATCTGTCCGGTGTTGAAGAAGGCATGACCGTATCCTTCGAGAAGGGTTACCATTATCTGGAGCGTAACTTCGCCCTGCTGCAGGCTTCCCTGAATTATGCCAAGACAGCCGAGCAGATCTGGCTGGATGAGCATCCGAATTACTGGAAGCCGGTCAATCCGATTGACCGCGAGGTGACTTATGAGGGCAATCAGCTCAACCCTTGGATGATCTCCTATCCGGTCAAAGGGAACACTGCGAATGATTATTCCGGAGGAGCCAATCCTGCTGAATTGGCCTGGTATTTCCTGCTCCCGGCGATGGACTCCGGCTTCGGGTATTACGATGAGAATGTGGATGACAGCGTGAAGCCGGCCCTGTCCTTCAATCAATCGCTGTATTTCTCCAAGCCTTATGTTACGCAAAAGCTGGCCAAAGACAAAACCGGCCCCTCCGTATGGTGGCCGCAGCGTTACCCGTACAATCCGGGCAGCGCCAATGTCAGCAAGGCGGAGGGCTGGACGCTGCAGCATTTCAATAATGTGTTCTCCATTTATACCTACGCCTTCGACACCAGCGGTATCAGCGATATCAAGGTGAAGGTCCGGGCACACCGCGACAAGACGGCAGATGCTGCGGACAATACTTTTAAGGTCTATGACCCGGCGGGTCTGGCCACAGCAGGAATATCCAATATTGACCCTGCCAAGGTTGGTGCCTGGACGGAATACCCGATGACGGTCCGCGACCTCAGCACCGATATCAACGGGGTCGACTGGCAGCCAAGCAGTAAGGCCATCATGCAGAAGGTTCCGGCTACGGACATCGGCAATCTGTATTTCAGTTATATCTCGGATTATCGTGACCAACTGGTGGACTACTATATTGAAGCCAAAGACGCTAAGGGTAATGTAACGAAAAGCGATATCCAGCAGGTCTATGTCGGAGCCGGCAAATACACATTGGCAAACGGAAAATATACCGAGAGCATGCAGGGAACCGTTGAGGGAACGCATCCGTTTATTACCGATGTGCCTGCAGTTCCGGACACGGAAGCCCCGTCTGTGCCGGCTAATCTTCAGGCAGCTGTGGTCAATGCCTCCTCGGCCTTGCTGACATGGAATGCAGCTACAGATAATATCCGTGTGACAGGGTACGAGGTCTACCGCGATGGCATTAAGATCGGTACATCACCGTCTGCTTCTTATACAGACAGCGGCTTGTCCTCCTCTACGACATATGAATACAAGGTCAAAGCGTATGACGCTTCGGGCAATCTGTCCGGACTGAGTGCAGCAGCAGTGGCCACAACTCCGGCGGGGAATAATGTGACGATCTATTACAAGAAGGGCTACACCACACCGTACATTCACTACCGTCCGGCTGCGGGCACCTGGACGACGGCGCCGGGCGTAGCGATTCCTGCGGCTGAAGTGGCAGGCTATAACAAAATCACGATCAATATCGGTGCAGCCACCCAGCTTGAAGCCTGCTTCAATAACGGCAGCGGTACCTGGGACAGCAACGGCGGCAGCAATTATCTGTTCGGCACGGGCACATGGACCTATACCCCTACCGGGCAAATCCAGGCGGGCGCCCCGGCTGTTCCGACTGCTACGCCGACAGTGGCGCCAACGGCTACGCCGACAGTGGCGCCAACGGCTACGCCGACAGCGGCGCCGACAGCCACGCCGACAGCGACTCCGGTGCCAACTGCCACACCGGTGGGCAATACGGCCACGATCTATTACAAGAATTCTTCCTACAGCAATTCCTATATTCATTACAAGGTGGATGGGGCAACAGTCTGGACGACCTCACCTGGGGTGCAGATGCAGGCATCCGCATTCAGCGGTTACAAGGCGATTACCATCCAGCTCGGAACCGCAACAGGCCTTACTGCAGCTTTTAATAACGGCAGCGGAACCTGGGATAATAACGGCGGCAGCAATTATCACTTTAATGTTGGCAACTCGAGTCTGACCGGCGGAAGTCTTAGCACCGGAGAGCCGCAGGCAGACAGCATAACCTTCAGGGTGACCGTTCCGGGTTCTACACCAGCAACCGGGCCAGTCTATCTAACGGGGTCTTTCAACAGCTGGAATGCAGCAGATCCGGCGTACTTGCTGACTAAAGGCAGCGATGGTGTATACTCCATCACCGTGAGCCTTCCGGCAGGAACAGCAGTGACGTATAAGCTGACGCGCGGTAGCTGGGCTTCGGTAGAGACAGCATCCGGCGGGGCAGATATTGCGAACAGGTCGCTAACTCCGGCGGGGGGTGCACAGACCGTCACTTTAACCGTACAGCGCTGGAAGGATCAGTAACTGGGGCTGCATTCCGTGCACAAAAAGTTGGTTCATCTATTTATTAGAAGTGAAATGATCTCTCCTAACTACACTTTAGTTAACAACCCCACAAGTTGCCAGTAATCGCTGGTGGGATTAGCGCAATAATTCATTTCTCTCTTCACACCTGATTAGTTACCGGCAGAATTGAGACTCTGAAGAAGCTCTGCAGGCATAATTGTTGTATGTTTTACAACTTTGATCCCTAGATATCTGGATGTGCGGAAGGATTGTTGTACGAAATACAACAATTCTCCCGCTAAACCTCTTGTAAAAGAGAAAATGCTGCATTTGGTACAACAATTTTGAATTTGGGCCAACATAATGAAGGAAATGTTGTATTTTATGCAGGATTTTATAAAAACCTATCTGGTCTAAGCTACAATAAGTAGCTGCATTAGTATTTGTTGCTGATTAATGCCATTTAAAGGAAGAATATTGATCTATAGACTATAATGTGTGTTAAAAGAATCGCTCCTTTTAAATGGTGTGTGGACCAGCCATTTAAAAGGGGCGATTTCTTGTTTTCTATTATTTTATGGGGGGATTAAGGATTGGAGGGTTGATGGTTGATGGTTGAAGGTTGAAGGTTGAAGGTTGAAGGTTGAAGGTTGAAGGTTGAAGGTTGAAGGTTGAAGGTTGAAGGTTGAAGGTTGAAGGTTGAAGGGTTGAAGGGTTGAAGGGTTGAAGGGTTGAAGGGTTGGAGAGTTGGAGTGTTGAGGGTTGAAGGTTGAAGGTTGAAGGGTTGAGGGTTGAGGGTTGAGGGTTGAGGGGTTGAAGAGTCTACAGGTTTCCCGTAACTTCCCCCTCTTAAACAGCGGAGCGGACGGACTGATTGTGGAGAAGCGATAGCGTTCGCCTTTGTTCACGGATTTTCACCGCTAAGGAGAATAAATAAAATCCGGGAACAACAGCGATCGGAACAACGGTCCGTTTGCGGAGCGTCCACAGCGAGTTCTAACGTTGCTCCTACTCCTAAGCGAAACACACTATGATCTTCAACAGCACAGCCCCCATTTTACACTCCGTTGATAATCGCCGCCGGATCTGGTATTTTGCCGAAAATGGAGGTAGGATGTTCACAAGGACACAATGATAAGGAAGAGGACTACTACTGATGAAACCGTTCCGCGTTCGGCTTACATTCATACTCATGGCCCTGATCGGGATATCCATGACCGGGGCTGGCATTACTATGGCCCAGCTGTTTAAGGACTCACATATTTCCGTACTGGAAGAAAACATGTCCCGGGAAATAAATCTGCTCTCCGGCACATTTACGTTCAAGGATATGCACAGTCCGGACGCCATGGATTACTATACAGACCAGGCTCGGACGATATCCACACTGACAGGATCGCGCATCACCTTCATTACGAAGGAAGGCCGGGTGATTGGCGATTCGGAGCGCAATCCGCTGGAAATGGACAACCACTCCACCCGGGAAGAGGAGCTGCTCGCAGCGAAAGAAGGGATTGGCCGGGCAATCCGCTACAGTGATACGCTGGACCGCGAAATGCTCTATGTAGCAGGTGCGGTAGTCTCTGACCAGGGCTTCGACGGATATATCCGGCTCTCCATGGGACTGGATGCAGTGACGGAAGGACTGAACCGGGCGTGGATGATTATGGCCGGGGGACTCGTGCTGCTGTTTATTGCGGCCACTTTTGTGAGCTATAAGGTAGCCTCCAGCATGACCTCGCCACTTGAGCAGATTACCAGAGTCGCGCGGCGTATCACCGATCTGGATTACGATGCCCGTGTGCCGATGAAGCGCAAGGACGAGATCGGCCAGCTGGCAACAGCGATCAACGCGATGGCAGACAGTCTGCAGGCCCAATTGAAGACCATCCGCGACAACGAGGATCTGCTGCAAAGCGTACTCGATAACATGACCGGCGGAATCGTGATGATTAACGCTGAAGGGGAGATTGCCCTGCTCAACCGTGCGGCAGAACGGCTCCTTGATGTGAAGAACAGCGAGATGACCGGGCATTCCTACAAAGAGATCAAACATCATTATGAGCTGACCCGGCTGATTGAAGAAGGCGTATCACGTAATGAACCGGTCCATGAAGAACGTATTATCTATAATCCGGTGGAGCGGATTGTACGCCTGGACGGAGTGCCGATGATTCAGGACGGCTCCACCCGGGGAATGCTGTTCCTGCTGCAGGAGGTGACAGAAATCCGCCGTCTGGAGAAAATGCGCAGCGAATTCGTGGCGAATGTCTCCCATGAGCTGAAGACACCGGTAGCTGCGGTAAAAGGCTTCGCCGAAACCCTGCTCGGCGGAGGCGTTACGGATGAGAAGACGGCACGTTCGTTCCTGCAGATTATTTATGATGAGAATGAACGGCTCAACCGTCTGATCGGAGATATTCTCGAATTGTCCAAAATCGAATCCAAACGCGTCCAGCTGGACTGCTCGCCGGTTCATTTGATCGAGTTCTTCGATTCTGTGCTGGAAACACTCAGCAAGGTGGCGGAGAAAAAGAAGATCACCCTGAGCTCGGATGTACCTGCGGAGCTGTTTATCGAGGGGGATGAAGACAAGCTGCGCCAGATCTTCATGAATCTGCTCTCGAATGCGATCAACTACACGCAGGACGGGGGAAATGTAAGGGTCACCGTGGTCAACGTTCAAAAGGCAGACGGAACGGAGAGTGTGCGCTTTACCGTGAGCGATACGGGCATGGGGATTCCGCGCAAGGATCTGCCGCGGATCTTCGAGCGCTTCTACCGGGTGGACAAAGCCCGCTCCAGAAGCTCCGGCGGAACCGGCCTGGGCTTGTCCATCGTGAAGCATCTGGTAGAGCTGCACAGAGGATCAATTACGGTAGAGAGCGATCTGGGCATCGGCAGCTCTTTTATCCTGGAATTACCGCTGCTGCAGGAAGAGAACGAGTAACCTGTCAGCAACGATTCAATTCTGGCAGGACATCCGCCTTAAGCCTGTGGATAGGGCGTATGTCCTGATTTGATTGTATGCCGGCAAAGGGGTAATATTAAATTCGTAATTTTACACCAAGTTAACATTGTGGTGCTATGATGTGCATGTGTGCAGTTTTGTAAATTTAATAACCTATGAAAAGACGGGGGAACCTATGGCACAACGATTGCTTGTCATTGAAGACGAACCGACACTGGCCCGGCTGCTGTCTTATAATTTGACACAGGAAGGCTATGAAGTGACGGTGGAGGATCATGGAACGGCAGGATATGACCGTGCGACTAGAGAACCTTTTGATTTGATCGTACTGGATCTTATGCTGCCCGGCATGAACGGCATTGACATTCTGGATAAATTGCGTGGACAGGGCATACGTACACCGGTCATTGTACTGACGGCCAAGAATGCCGAAGAAGATGTAGTCCGGGGCCTGAAATCGGGGGCCGACGATTACATAACCAAGCCGTTTGGCGTCTCCGAATTACTGGCCCGTGTCAGCGCGGTCCTGCGCCGGATATCCGGCCTTGCCGAGGAAGCCCCACCGGAAACGGCGGTATCTGCTTCGACCATTATCCTGGGACAGCTGGAAATCTACCCGGAACGTTACGAAGTCTCTCTGGGCGGACAGAGCATTAATCTGCGTCCCAAGGAGTTTGAAGTCCTGCTGTATCTGGCCCGGAAGCCGGGTGTGGTTCTGACGCGTGATGATCTGATGAATGCGGTCTGGGGTTTCGATTATATCGGCGGCCAGCGTACTGTAGACGTTCATGTCAGCTCGCTGCGCAAGAAGCTTGAGCTTGATCCTGAATCCGTGCATATTGATTCCATCCGCGGCGTGGGCTATAAGCTGGTCGTGAACAAGAAGAGAACACCAGTCATTTGATATGGCGGTGTTCTTTTTCTGATACACCTGTCCTGCTGAATTTTGATTTTACACAGCGTTAACAATTCTCTGGAGCTCTATTTACACTGAAAGCTTATCATGGGGAACGAAGATGATGAGAAGGAGACAACAGAAACTAATGAAATCCATCATTGACATAGAGAAACTTGATCTCTACTATGAGTCATTTCACGCGCTGAAGAATGTGGATCTGCAAATTCCGGAGAAACAGGTTACCGCTTTTATCGGTCCTTCCGGCTGCGGAAAGTCCACGCTGCTGCGTACCCTAAACCGAATGAACGACATGATTCCCGGAACGCGTATTGAAGGAACAGTAAACATCGGCGGTAAAAATATTTACAGCGACGAGATTGAAGTGGAAAGTCTGCGCAAGCAGGTAGGGATGGTGTTCCAGCAGCCCAATCCTTTTCCCAAGTCGATTTATGACAATGTAGCTTATGGTCCGCGCCTCCATGGGGTGAAGGGCAAAGCCGAGCTTGATGTCATTGTGGAGCAAAGCCTGCGCCAATCCGCACTCTGGGAGGAAGTGAAGGATTTCCTCAAAAAGTCTGCACTCAGCTTGTCCGGTGGCCAGCAGCAGCGTCTCTGCATCGCCAGAGCCCTTGCCGTACAGCCGGATATTCTGCTGATGGACGAGGCCACCTCCGCACTTGATCCGGTGTCCACGCTGAAGATTGAGGAGCTGGTACAGGAGCTGCGGGATAAGTATACGATTGTAATGGTCACGCATAATATGCATCAGGCCGCCCGGGTGTCGGGGCGCACCGTATTTTTCCTGAACGGCGTTATCGTGGAGGCTCAGGATACGGAACTGCTGTTCTCGAATCCCAAAGACTCCCGCACAGAAGATTATATATCCGGACGCTTCGGTTAAGCGGCAGAGGAATCCGTTCCCGGAAGGAAATCAGCGGTATAAGCTGAACTTAAGAAGAGGGACGGCGGTTTCTTAAGTTCACTCTATATGACCATATGTTTTTGAGGAGGATCGTTTTCAATATGATTCGCAGAAAAGAATTCGATAAAGATCTGGAAGAGCTGCGCAATCTGCTGGAGCAGATGGGCGAGCATGTTACGGATGCGCTGGAAGGTGCAGTACTTGCTTTGCAGAATCTGGACACCGTACGGGCACAGGAAATTGTTAAGAACGATTTACGGCTGAATGCGATGGAAGACCGGATTATGGAGATCGGCTCACGGCTGATCATCACCCAGCAGCCGGTAGCCAAGGATCTGCGCCGCATTATTGTAGCCTTCAAAATCTCCAGTGACCTCGAACGTATGGGCGATCTGGCACTGGATGTGGCTAAGGTAACGATGCGGATCCAGGGGCAGCAGCTGATTAAACCGCTTGTGGATATTCCGCGGATGGCCGAGATTGTTACGGTAATGATCTCAGAGGCAATTCAGTCCTATCTGGATGAGAATACGGATTTGGCCTACAAAATGGCCCAGGACGACGATCAGGTCGACGGGCTGTACAGTGCAATGATTAATGAACTGTACACTTACATGGTTCAGAAGCCCGAGTCGGTTAATCAGGCGATGCTGCTTACGCTGGTTGGCCGCTATATTGAGCGTATCGCGGATCATGCGACCAACATTGGCGAGAGCGTAGTTTATCTTGTAACGGGCAAACGTCCGGATCTGAATCAATAAAAGCATAAGGCACGACAGCAAGCCTTCATCCCCGGAGGCTTGCCTTTTTTGTTTTAAAGTGCCGTCAGATTGGAAATCCTGCTTAGAATGCCTTAAACTGCAGACCCGGCGTGAATCCCGCTGCTTCATTATAGGCTTCACTAAAATCAATCATCCTTATGTTTCAACTTGGTGCGGGGCATATGGTACTATATAAGAAGTAAGCAAGATAAAGGCGAGGTGCTAGAGTGGACAAGCTGATACTGATTGATGGAAATAATATCATTTACCGGGCGTTTTTCGCGATGCCGCCGCTGACGAATACAGCAGGACAGCAGACGAATGCGGTGTACGGTTTCACGACGATGCTTCTGCGTTTGATTGAAGAGCATAAGCCAAGTCATATGATTGTGGCCTTCGACGCCGGGAAGATTACCTTCCGGCATGAAGGGTATGAAGACTATAAAGGCGGACGCCAAAAGACCCCGCCGGAATTGTCCGAACAGTTCCCGCTGCTGAAGGAATTGCTGCAGGGATTAGGGGTGCCGCAGTTTGAGATCGGCGGCTATGAAGCTGACGATATTATCGGCACCATCTCCCGCGAGGCGGATGCCGCAGGGCGGCAGGTAATGATTGTGTCCGGGGATAAGGACATGCTGCAGCTGGCGTCAGAGCATACAACCGTCGCGCTGGTCCGTAAGGGCGTTACGGAAGTAGAGCTGTACGGGCCGCAGCAGATCCGGGACAAATATGATCTTACCCCGGAGCAGATCATCGATCTGAAAGGGCTGATGGGCGATGCCAGTGACAATATTCCCGGTGTGCCGGGAGTAGGGGAGAAGACAGCGCTTAAGCTGCTTCAGCAGTTCGGATCGGTAGAAGGGGTACTGGCCGGAACCGGTGAGCTGAAGGGCAAAATGAAGGAAAAGCTGGAGGAGCATGCTGACAGCGCCATCATGAGCAAGAAGCTGGCGACGATCTACCGCGAAGTTCCGCTGGCGCATGCCTGGGAGGATATGGTCTTCAGCGGTATCAATACGGATACGGCCGGTCCTGCACTCGCTAAGCTCGAATTCAAATCCCTGCTCGAACGCCTGTCGCTGAGCGCTTATTCGCATGCGGCCGATGGCAGCAGTTCAGATCCAGCAGCGGTGGAAGCGGCAGCGCTTAATATCACTATTGCGGATGAAGACGGACTGGCTGACCTGATTGCTGCGCTGCCAGGCATTTCGGCGCTGCATGTGGAATCGAATGGTGAGAATCCTCACCGTGCAGAGGTCATTGGCCTTGGGCTGTCTTCGCCGGAGCAGCACTACTTCGTGCCGTTTGCCCTGCTGAAGAGCGCGGCAGCGGCGCCGCTGCGGGACTGGCTCGGCGATGACAAAGCGCCGAAGAGCGGGTATGACCTGCACCGTGCCGATCTGGCGCTGCATTGGCAGGGGATTGCTTTTGCCGGAGCTGCTAATGATGTCCAGCTTGCCGCATATCTGCTCGACCCGACGGAAGCGAACCAGAATCTGAATGACCTCACGAGCAAATACGGACTGCCCCGCTTATCGCCTGATGAAGATGTATTCGGCAAAGGGGCCAAATATAGAATACCGGAGCTTGAGATTCTCGGAAATCACGTAGCCCGCAAGAGCGCAACCGTGCTCGGCATCGTGCAGAAGCAGCAGGAGGAGCTGGAAGAGACCGCGATGACCGGACTGTTTCAGGATCTGGAAATGCCGCTCTCGCGGATTCTTGCCGATATGGAGAAGCAGGGCATTGCGGTTAACAAAGATGACCTCATAGAGCTCGGCAAAGAATTCGAAGCACAAATCTCCCGGCTGGTAGGAGAAATCTATTCGATCTGCGGAACAGAATTCAATCTCAATTCACCGAAGCAGCTGGGGGAAATCCTGTTCGTGAAGCTCGGCCTGCCTGTCGTGAAAAAGACGAAGACCGGGTATTCCACCGATGCCGAGGTGCTGGAGAAGCTGGCTCCTTATCATGACGCTGTGCGCCTGATCCTGCAATACCGTTCCATTGCCAAGCTGCAATCCACATATGTAGAAGGCCTGCTGAAGGAAATCTCGCCGGAGACCGGCAAGGTCCATACCTTCTACCGGCAGACGATTGCCGCAACGGGCCGCCTCAGCAGCCAGTTCCCGAACCTGCAGAATATTCCAATCCGGCTGGAAGAAGGCCGCAAGATACGTAAGGTGTTCGTGCCTTCCGAACCCGGCTGGTCGATTCTGGCGGCGGATTACTCGCAGATTGAGCTGCGGGTGCTGGCACATATCTCCGGCGATGAGCGGATGAAGGAAGCTTTTGTAGAAGACATGGATATTCATACCAAGACCGCGATGGACGTATTTGGCGTTACAGCCGATATGGTGGACAGCAATATGCGCCGTTCCGCCAAGGCGGTTAACTTCGGGATTGTGTATGGCATCAGCGATTATGGCCTGTCACAGAACCTGAACATTCCGCGCAAGGAAGCGGCCCAGTTCATTGAGCAGTATTTCGAAGTGTTCAAGGGTGTCCGCCGCTATATGGATGATATCGTGGTCGAGGCCCGCAAGCAGGGGTATGTGACCACCTTGCTGGAGCGCCGCCGCTATCTGCCGGAGATCAATGCGAAGAACTTCAATCTGCGTTCCTTCGCCGAACGTACCGCCATGAATACGCCGATCCAGGGAACGGCTGCCGATATTATCAAGCTGGCGATGGTTCACATGGACAAGGCCCTGTACGAGCGCGGCCTGAAGAGCCGCATGCTGCTGCAGGTGCACGATGAGCTTGTGTTCGAGGTGCCGGAAGATGAACTGGAGCAGATGAAGCAGTTGCTGCCGGAGGTTATGGCCGGAGCGCTGAATCTGTCCGTTCCATTGAAGGCAGAGGTAAGTTTTGGCAGTAACTGGTATGAAGCGAAATAGGCTCCCCGCATCCGCTGGATATCCGGTATAATGGAGTGGAGGTGAGCCATTATGCCGGAACTGCCGGAAGTCGAAACAGTCAGAAGAACACTTAATGATTTAATTACAGGCAAGCAGATAGAGCATGTCACCGTCCGGCTGCCGCGGATTATTCAGCGGCCGGATGATATTCAGGCTTTTGCCCATATGCTGGCAGGCCATAGCGTAGTAACGGTTGAGCGCAGAGGCAAGTTCCTGCGGTTCGTCTTCGATGGACTTGTGATGGTCTCCCATCTGCGGATGGAAGGCCGTTACGGTGTTTACCGGGAGGGCGAGCCGCTGGACAAGCATACTCATGTGATTTTCCATTTCACCGATGGTACGGAGCTGCGTTATACCGATGTGCGCCAGTTCGGAACGATGCATCTGTTCCAGCCGGGTGAGGATCTGCTGCTGAAGCCGCTGAATAAGCTGGGACAGGAACCGCTGGATGCAGATTTCACCCTGGAGCGTTTCAAACAGATTGTCTCGCGGAGAAGCACCAAAATTAAGCCGCTGCTGCTGAATCAGGAATATATCGTCGGTATCGGCAATATTTATGTGGATGAATCCCTGCACCGTGCCGGTATTCATCCGGAAGAAGCCGCAAACTCTCTCTCGGAGGACCATCTGGCCAGGCTGCATCATGCGATCGTTGCAACCTTGACAGAGGCGGTGAATGCGGGAGGCTCCTCGGTGAAGTCATATGTCAACGGCCAGGGGGAGAGCGGGAACTATCAGGATCAGCACCGCATATACGGACGCAAGGATCAGCCGTGTGCTACCTGCGGAACGTTAATTGAGAAAAGTGTTGTCGGCGGCCGGGGCACGCATTATTGTCCGAGCTGCCAGCCTGTACCGGTGCAGATAAGGTAAGTATTCAGCCGGGCTTATGAAGTGGATTTATAGGAGATTCTAAGCGGTGTTGTCCATGCTTCATCAAAAGGCAGGCACTCACTGCCCGTCCCGCCCATATAATGTGTGAAGATTGCTGATTAAGGCGAACGGAACCCGGCTGACAAGGCCGCCAGGTTCCGGTTCTTCACGGGAGGGATTGCGGGTGCTGAGCCCATTGTTGTCATTGCTGCTGCTTGCGTTTGCTCTTAGTTTGGACGGATTTGGTGTAGGCATTACATATGGACTGCGTAAAATGAAAATTCCTTTGCTCTCAATTATGATTATCTCGCTCTGTTCGGGGGTAGTCATTTGTGTGTCTATGCAGGTCGGCGTGCTGCTGGCCAAGGTGGTCTCACCGCATGCCGCTTCCAGTATCGGAGCGGTTATTCTCGTCTTGATGGGCTGCTGGTCGCTGTTCCAGATGCTGACACAGAAAGAGAAGGAGCAGGGGGAAGCAGGGCTGGGAGCCGGAGACGGGCTGCCAGACCGGCAAGCCTTGCTGGAGACGGCTGCTGCCGCTGCGATTGAGGCAGAGGCAGAGGTGCTGAAGCCGGCTGTATTCTCACTGGAGCTCCGGCATCTGGGAGTAGTCATTCAGATCCTCCGCACCCCGTCTTCCGCCGATATGGATGCTTCCGGGAGTATTTCCTCCATGGAAGCCATGGTCCTGGGCATTGCGCTCTCGCTGGATGCCTTCGGCGCCGGTCTCGGTGCTGCGCTGCTCGGGTTCAGCCCGGTGTCGACCTCGCTGATGATCGCTGTGTTCAGCGGAACATTTCTGCTGCTGGGGATGAAGACAGGACTAAGATTGTCAGGCAGCTACTGGATGAAGCATGCGGCTGTTCTGCCGGCGTTATTATTAATTGCAATGGGTATAATGAAGCTATTATGAGGTGAGTACATGATTATGGGCTTAACCGGAGGGATTGCCTCCGGAAAAAGCACCGTGTCCGCACTGTTTGTCGCCAAGGGAGCTGCTCTGGTGGATGCCGACGTTATCGCCAGAGAGGTTATGCTCCCCGGTCATCCGGTGCTGGCCGCTGCTGTACAGGCTTTTGGAGAGACGATTCTGCAGCCGGACGGAACACTGGACCGGGCGAGGCTGGGGGAGATGGTTTTCCGGGATCCGGAAGCACTTCAGACCTTGAACAATCTGACACATCCGGCGATCCGCACAGAAATTAAGGACCGTATGTATGCGTTAGATCAGGAAGATCCGCAGCGGCTGGTTATTGTTGATATTCCGCTGCTCTATGAATCACAGCTGGACAATTTATTCGATCAGATTATTGTGGTCTATGTGCCCCGCAGAGTCCAGTTGGCCCGGCTCATGGCGCGGAGCGGAATGACGCTGGAACAAGCCGAGAACCGGCTGAAGTCGCAGATGGACATCGAACTGAAGCGCAGGAAAGCCGACTATGTGATCGACAACAGCGGTGATCCCGGAGCTACGGAGCGGCAGGTTGCCGGCCTGTGGGACAGGCTGGGCCTCTCATGATGAAGTGGCTGCGCAAAAAAAGAGTACTGCTGCTGCTGTTTATCGGCTTTACAGCGATCCTGTTCCTGAGCACCAATTGGATGTCGTGGTTTTATCCGATACATTATAAAGATGAGATCCGCAAACACAGCCTTACTTATGAGATGGACCCGTTCCTGGTGGCGTCAATTATCCGCGTTGAGACCAATTTCAAGACCGGACGCGAATCCAAAAAGGGTGCACTCGGACTGATGCAGCTGATGCCGGATACCGCCAAGTGGGCGCTGGAAAAGGCCAAGCTTCCCGAAGTGTCTCTTGAGCGGCTAAAAGAAGAGCCATCCTCCAATATCGAACTGGGCACCTGGTATTTGTCTACGCTTTCGCGGCAGTTTGACGGCAACCGCACAGCGGTTATAGCGGCCTATAATGCGGGCCCCGGCAAAGTGCAGAGCTGGCTGGATGAAGGCCGGTGGGACGGAACAGAAGCATCTGTGAAGGACATCCCGTTCGGAGAGACCCGTCACTACGTACAGCGTGTTATCTATTATTATGACCAATACACGGAGCTCTACAGTGAATTCTGAGGCTCTGCTTTAAATATTGCGTTTGTGCCGACATAAAAAGAAGCATCAAACGGCCCGGAGGCCGTTCAATACTTCTTTAGGCAAGCTTATGGAGACAGGTTATTTGTATTGACCTGCCAATTGCTGTTCAGCCAGGGTTACAAGACGTTTAGTGATGTAACCACCGATCGAACCGTTTTCGTAAGAAGTTTTATTGCCTTGGTATCCATCTGGGGAGAGGGTGATACCTAGTTCTTGGGCAACTTCGAATTTCAGTTGTTCCAAGGCACCGCGTGAATTTGGAGCTACCAGGTTATTGGAGCTGTTGTTTTGGCTCATTGCTGTTCACCTCCTATCGGTTGGTAACTGTATTATGTGCCGGACTTGCCATATTCATAACAACAAATAAACGGTGATTTCTGGAAATTAACATAAGCCCCGTGTAGCCTGGTTTTTCAGGAGCGGGGCATACCCATTCTTACTATGAGGAAGTGATGAAGCTTATGAAATGCCCTTACTGTGATCACACCAATACCAAAGTGCTTGACTCCCGTCCAGCCAATGAGAATAAGTCCATCCGCCGCAGGCGCGAATGCGAACTGTGCAGCCGCCGCTTCACCACCTTCGAAATGATTGAAGAGACCCCGCTGATTGTCATCAAAAAAGACGGCAGCCGCGAAGAGTTCAGCCGTGACAAAATCCTCCGTGGCCTCATCCGCGCCTGTGAGAAACGTCCCGTTTCCGTAGAGCGTCTGGAAGTCATCGTATCCGAGGTTGAGAAAAGCCTGCGCGGCATCGCCCTGGCCGAGATCGAGAGCCGCCAGATCGGCGAGCTGGTCATGGAGCAGCTCTATCCTGTAGATGAGGTAGCTTACGTTCGCTTCGCGTCCGTGTACCGCCAGTTCAAGGACATCAACATGTTTATGAAGGAACTGAAGGGACTGCTCTCTAAGGGTACTGAGGAGCTGGACGGGCTGTAGGAGGCTTTGTGAAGAGGTAATGTGCCATTCCTGGCATAAAGGGGCTAGCCTTGATATTGTGAGGCTGGCCTCTGTGTGAAGCGCCTCTGCATAGAAATTAATTAATTTTATAAAAGTGTTGACACTGATGCTGAATTTCTGTATTATATAGAAGTCGCCTACGAAACATAACAACTTGAAAGCGACTTGAGCGAACCGCTCAAAATGGATTTCAGAATACATAATGTGATTCGAAATCAAGCGTATGGGGAATTAGCTCAGCTGGGAGAGCGCATCGCTGGCAGCGATGAGGTCAGGGGTTCGAGCCCCCTATTCTCCACCATACTACGGACTCTTAGCTCAGTTGGTAGAGCAGTAGACTCTTAATCTATTTGTCCAGGGTTCGAGCCCCTGAGAGTCCATCACAGAAGAAACGGCAGAGATGCCGTTTTTTTGTTGTTTCTTCATACCATATATATAGCTGTAGACGGATATCGAAAATTATGTATTCGTTCTTATAGCATGTTCTTCCGGGGACTTTTATATAAATCAAGGGAGCATCTCTTCCCAGGCGGGTGATACTACACCTGTAATATCGAATGTTGAAACTAATTTCCCCAAAAAAGATGGTTGGTACATAGTTCCGAAGAACAGCGGCGAACTGGATGTTTCCGTAAATGCTACAAACGTTGAAACGATTCTTTTTTGGGCGGTCCCAACGGGCACAGAAGCTTGGGGAGAGAGAGAACTTGTCGGTTACGATATAAATGGAGAAGATGGTTGGAATCTAACCTGGAATATATCTGGGATGTCATTGCATCATCGAATTGCCATCCAAGCATTAGGGAGCGATGGG
This sequence comes from Paenibacillus sp. FSL R10-2736, assembly GCF_038000245.1. Classification (NCBI taxonomy): domain Bacteria; kingdom Bacillati; phylum Bacillota; class Bacilli; order Caryophanales; family Paenibacillaceae; genus Paenibacillus; species Paenibacillus sp. FSL R10-2736. The sequence continues at coordinate 4,983,107 of NZ_JBBOBN010000001.1, read as the reverse complement.
AGAACAATCACCGATGAAACGATACAAATTACTAACGAATAGATCACGATTGGATAACCCATTCATTTTCAAATTGCGATTTGATGAAGAAGGGGCTGGGGTGCACCAGCCTTTACTCAAGGATAGTTGTGCAGTGTACTCTTCGCGGCTAGTCATTGATTCTTTAAGAAGGGAGTAATTCCATGATCATTAATAATCAGGAATACCTTGTCAAAGGTTTAAACTACACGATCCGTTCAGCAGTGAAGGCAGATGCGAAGTCTCTGTCCGGGGTAAGGCTTCAGGTTGACGGGGAGACCGAGCATATGGACCGGGTGCCGGGAGAAGCTTTTATTGATGAAGCCGGATTTGAAACAATTATTGAGAGGGATACGAGCCATCCGCTGAATATATGTCTGGTTGCAGAAGCGGACGGCAGAATCATTGGCTATTCCCGGTGTGAAGGACATGATCTTCAGCGGTTTAAGCACAAGGTGGAATTTGGGGTAGGAGTCTTGAAACAATATTGGGGCTTCGGAGTAGGCGCAAACCTTTTGCAGGCGTCCATTTCCTGGGCTGACGCAAACGGAATAACCAAAATCATTCTAAGCGGCGTTCTGGAAACCAATGAGAAGGCTATCCGCTTGTACCAAAGCCTTGGTTTTGAAGTTGAAGGGATACTGAAGAAGGACCGTATCCTGTCAGACGGCAAATATTACAGTACATATATGATGGCGAGATATACAGATTAGGCCTGAGAGTAGAATGGCTTGATTATCCCCAAGAACGGCAGAGCTGCTGTTCTTTTTTATTTGTCTCGGGTATCTGAGCCCCCTTTTCTATTTACAAACCGATGGTCGGTATGTATAATCATGATAAATTAAAGTCCAAGCAGAACGAAGGAGGAGAATCGCCATGAAGAACTCAGATCGCCGGAAGCAGACCATCCGGCAACTACTGGATGCAACCAAGGAATTGTTGCGGGATAAAAGCTGCCATGCGATCACCTTAAAGGACATCATGGAGCAATCGCAATTATCGAAGGGTGCAATATTCCATTATGTAAAGAGTAAGGATGAGATTTTTGCCTGGGTGCTGGAGGAGCGGCTTGAAGCTGTGAATGAACGTTTTGAGGAAGAAGTGGCAGGCAGCCTTAACAAAACATTCGACGGGCCAATGCTGGCCATCTCCAAGAGCCTTGCAGGATTGGAAGACAGCCATGAAGCGACCAATAAGGTTCTTCTATACTTGATGGGCAAGGAGAATGAACCCGCGGTAGCGGAAGTGCTTGAGCATTTTCATGAGCGGTCGGTATCAGTCTCCAGGCAGTGGATTACAACGGGTCAAAGGCACGGGGTGATCAAAGAAAACGTGAACCCTGATGAGACGGCGGAATTGTTCGTCCTGCTGTCACTGGGTCTGCGTGTGCGGGCATCCCTGCGCCCATCATCTAGGTCAGTTGCAGCGAAAGAGGTATCGGACTTTATGGCCGGAATTCTAAAAAAATAAAGTTAAGGGAGGATTATAAAATGGTTCCTTTTATAGCGCTCATCTTATCCTTTTTGCTGTTTCGGGTGGTTGGTTTCCTGGGCGTGACTTATTGGAATGACTGGCATACCTCCATTCAATGGGCAGTATCCATAATGCTCCTAATGGGTGCTTCTGCTCATTGGGGGCGGCGGCGGTCTGATTTGGTAAGAATGGTGCCGCCTGGTTTTCCGCAGAAAGAATGGATTGTGACGGTTACCGGGATCTTGGAAATTGCCGGAGCTATCGGTATCCTTCTGCCCGTTTTCTCACCAGCTGCTTCTGTGTGCCTCGTTTTGCTTCTTATCGCAATGCTCCCCGCCAATATCTATGCCGCCCGCAACAAGTTGACAACTGGCGGCAAGCCTGTGCCGAAATTGCCGGTGCGCATAGGAATTCAGATCATATTTATCACTGCAGTACTGCTTGCCTCCCCAGTGTTCTATCTACCTGGTTAACGGGAGGAACACTCAGCCATCCGCTACAAGCAACAAATTAAGCTGCTGCACCTCTTGCCCGCCCACTCACACGCCTCTACCTGCCACGACCGGAGCGACATAGTGCCATTTGTTGTTGCATACAACACTATTATTTATAAATCATTCCCTAGTTTTGACGCCAGGCAACCATTCCTCCCCTAAAGATCGTTATAAGAACAGATCAAATTATCTGGCAATTTAGCATGCTGCCCACCCCTGTTACTTAGTTAAACTCTTAGCTGATAGGCACGATTACGCTACTGCCCGCCGCTTGCGATATCCAATCTAACATCAAGATCCCTGGCATGAGGTCTATAGCCCTGAATCTCAATTCCGCCCTTTACACCTCCAGGCATATAAGCCAAATCCAAATGTCGGTACCCGTTATTGAAGTCGCGCACTTCCCATTCCGGAAACAAATGATCCAGATTCCCGATTGCCGGAAACCATATTGTGCGGAGGAACTCAACGGTTCCATGGCCTAATCCTTTACCGAGTAACTCCTTTCACCAGTGGTTACTTTCATTCTCCAAGTTGTTTTTCGCGGTGCTCCTCCTTGAGCGCTATTTTCCCTCGCAAAAAAGCCGCCTTAATACTCACCCCTTCCTTAAATCAATCTTGGATGGGGGAGAGCATTAAAAGCGGCGTGTGCTTCAAAACCTATGTCTTCTATTATAACGCGAAGTGAAAAGTGAATTCAATTTATTTCGTAGGAGTGTGTAGTAAGCTGAATTATCGAATTGCCTTTTTGATAATCAGCATATTTTGCCGAGCTAACGGACCATACGGTACTTATCCCATGGCATTTGGCAATATTTCACCCGAATATCTGCAAATAAGTACATCTGTGTCCGTAAGAAATACGAAACAGGGTTTCTCAAGGAAATAAGAACTCTCTGGTCCGCAACCGAGCCCCTCTATTTGCTCCCGGCTTCCCACTTCAGATTCCAGTTATAGTGCTGATCTAATTCCTCGTGTCCGGCGAAATATTCTACGAGCCGCTCCACGCTGAAGGTCTCGTCCTGCTGATTACGAATCATGGCGATGGCACACATTCCCTTATTATTGTTATGCTCATCCAGCCGGACCTCGATCTCAGGCCCGTCCTGCTGCCTGATAGTCACACGGGCGTCAGCCTGCGACCAGTTCGTGATTCCCTCATAGATAAAGGCAAAGACAACAATCCGGCTGATCTCGGAAAGATAATGGCCGTTAATCCGCAGATTCTCACCTGTGGCGATCGATCCGGTGCGGTCATCCCCGTCCAGGGAAATGTAGGGCGGCCTGTTCAAGCTGCCGAAGGACTCACCGAGTGCCTGGACAGAGCCCTTAAGCCCGTTTTTTAATTCAAACAGACAACCGAGATCAAGATCGATACCTTTGCTGCCGAACCAGCCGGATGATTGGGTCTGCACCCAGTTCAGGTTAATCAGGATCTCGCCTAGTGATCCTGCCCCTTTCTGCAGATTGATCCGCTCCCCGCGTTTCTTAAGCAGGAGGGTACCCGGATTTAATGGAGGGGCTGGCGGTGCTGCTGGCGATGCTGGAGGTAAAGCTGGTGAAGAAGGAGGCAAATTACCCGCCGGTTTAGGCCGTGACCTCAGCTCAGGGAGAATAAGGGGAGACTGCTGCGGCTGAACCACCCGGCTGGCGGGCTGGACAGACGGCAGAATGTCATTGACCCGAATCCCATAACTTTGGCATAGGGCAGCTAAACCGCCTGCATATCCGGAACCCACTGCGCTGAATTTCCATTCATTCTGGTATCTGTAGATTTCTCCGGCGACAATCGCGGTCTCTACAGTGAACGCTTTACCCAGCCTGTAGCGGAGAAGCTCAGTTCCATCAGCAGCATTGATGATCCGTAAATATGCATCGTCCAGCAGCGAGAAGCTGTGCTGCCGCTTCTCAGCCTCATAGATCGTTAGTGCAAATGCAATCCGCTCGTATTCTGCAGGAATCTGACTGAGACTGACAGCGATTTGTGTGTTATCGGTTAACCCTGCGTAGGCTTTTTTATCAGACTGCAATACACTTACAGATTGGTCAGGAGTAGAAAGGTTGCCATAAAAAATAAGGTCCTCATCTTTTGAGACGCTCTGGGATGGCGTAAGCAAAAAGGCGGAAAAATCAACCTCAACCGCAGAGCCCGTATTGTGCCAGCCCATTCCGACGATGATACGGGTAAGGAGAGGCGTATCTTTTGTTAAGTTGCATTTTTGTCCCTTTATCAGCTGAGCGGTCATTGGAACCAGCCTTTCATAAGATTAGTAGAATTGAATGAATACGTGAAGGAGCTTAGAATCTGCCGCGTCTTCCGGCATCGAGGTTCGGACCATTCAGACTGGATAGCTTATCTAAAGAATGTTCGTAGATACGTACAATATCCTGCACCTTTTGGAATTCCGGATCCGAGGGGCCCAGATTGTCCATGAACATCCGCTGCAGGATTTCTCTATAAAAGGAAATGCGGTTCTCGACGAGACTACATTCGTAATCAATGACCTCTTCCACCGAGTGCTGCTGAACAAATTCCATCAGGTCATCAGCCGGGTTATCGTAGGACTCCCGCTCATTGCGCGCGGCAACCGGAGTGTTCACATTATCGAGGTTAACAGTGGAACGTATATCGGTGAAAAGAATTCCCTCTTTTGCCAGCATGACCTGAAAAGGCTTGTGCTTGAACAGCTCTTGGGCGACAAGAGAGCACATTGCCGGATTCCTCAGCAGAATGCCGTCAAAGGGGTGAAGCACCCAGCCTCTGTCATCCCGGTACAGGCTGAACGTGAAGTACTCGCCTCCATACTCATATTTCAGATTAATTGTAGTCTCTGAAGTAAGCTCATATTGAAATGCATCCATTCAAGTTCGTGCCTCCTGCTTCTTATTGGGATTTCTATTAGCATAGCAGAAGATGGGGAATCTTGGGAGAGCACGGTTGATTATTTATATAAGATTTAGTAGTTTAGTAGTGAGGTGATGAACGATGAAGAATAATGAAGGCATAGCCTTTAAAATAACCTTAAGCGACAGGAACGGTGCGGTTCGTGGACGGCCTTTCCGTAATATAGTCATTGCTGCCGAAGACTCATTGTATGCTCTGGCGGAAATTTCGATTGAAGCCTTTGATTTTGATCTGGATCACGCCTTTGGTTTCTATGATAATATCAAAAACTGGACGCGCTCTGAAGAAGGCTACGAGCTGTTTGCTGATATCGGTGAGAAGACGAAGTTCCCCGGCGTGAACAGGGCAAAAATCAATAAAGTATTCCATACTCCTAAACAAAAGATGTTACTCTTATTCGACTACGGTGATGAATGGCATTTTATTGTTCAGTATCTGGGAACTATAGAGGTGAGTCCGGGTCAGAAATTACCGAGGATTATGGAGAGTGACGGAGAGGTGCCAAATCAATATGGAGGTTTCGGAGACGAAGAAGAATATGAGGACGAAGATGAATAACCTGCCGGCATGTAGTCCGCGAAATCCTCATTGTAGGTTTTGTACTGAACACGTCAACACGACTCTCTGAGCAATAGCCGCTTTTAAGGGCGGAGGCTTTTAGGTGCTACGGGCAGAAATAGACCGCATCCTTTGGACTAAGGCGGTCTATTTCTTTTTGAGGTAGTTGAGCAATGCAATAATGAACATGCCGAACATGATCATCAGAGTTAGGTATACGGAGAATACAAATGTTCCTGAATCGCATGTGAGCGAAAGCTCCTTGCGTTTTTTTGTTTTAGACATTTTTTTCGGGGAGGAGAGATTTTTTTTCGCTTTTTCGAGAGATTTCCCCCATGTAGGACCTGGTGAGGCGGTTTTTGTCGAGAATTGTTAAGAGTTTGTTTAGAGCTGTCTGATAGAATGGACCGCAGATATGAAAATTTCTAGTTAGATTTAATTGTTTTTTGTCCGCGGATAAGCAAGATGAAGGGAGAATGCGGGAGCTAAGGGAGCGTATACAAACTGCAGCAAAGCTTGCTATACAGCGGACGGAAAATGATGAATGAATAAGGGGGAGCGATACATTGTTAATGAGCAGGGGATTGAAGAAGTATTTCTCGTTGTTACTCGTAATCAGTTTATTTGTGACAGGAGCATTGCCCGCATCTGCAGGTACGGAGAATACAGCTCCGGTAAGCTGGGAGAACCTAAGCCCGCTGCCAAGCGGCAACAAAGTAATGGGAGTAACTATAGGCGCAAATACAGTCGTTGTGGTAGGTGAAGGAGGAAGCGTGGGTACGTTCAGCAACTACACGACCTGGGCGATCCGTAATTCAGGGGTAGTTAATGACTTGAACGATATTATAAATATAGGCTCAGGGGCTAACGCCAAATTTGTTGCTGTAGGAGACAAGGGAACCGTCATAACGTCAACAGATGGTGCTTCCTGGACCACTCAGACTACAGGCATATCTGAAAATATATCTGAAAACTTGAATGCAGTTGTTTACAGCGGCAGCAGATTAGTCGCAGTCGGCGATTCAGGCAAAATAATTACGTCTAGCGATGGCGGCGTCACTTGGGCTGCTTCAACCTCAGGCGTTAGTGTGAATCTGAACGCTATTGCTTATGGTGACAGCAAGTTTGTAGCTGTTGGCGATGGCGGGGAAATTATTAACTCTTCGGATGGGCTGGCCTGGACGCCGCAGACTTCCGGTTCTACTAATGATTTGAACGGCATCAGCTATGGCGGCAATGTATTTGTTGCGGCCGGAGCTGCAGGTGAGATCCTAAGCGCCCCGAACGCTTTGGGCACATGGACAAAGGGAACGAATAGTATTAAGTCGGATTTCAATAGTGTATCTTATAGAAACAACAGATTTTTCATTGCCGGCGATGCAGGCAAACTGATATATTCAGCCACCGGAACGAACGGTTGGAGCAGTTCAGTTTCAGTAGCCGGAGCTACGGATAATCTGATGAAAATCAAGGCTACCGATTTTGGTTATTTTATCGTTAGCTCAGAGGGTACTGTATTTTTCGCGACAGCAAGTACTGGCGGAACGAGCAGCTGGGAAAAATTCAGCTCCCCCACCTCCAGTGCACTGAAGACGGTAACCTACGCCAATAATACCTATATTACCGTTGGTACAGATGGATTGATCGGTACTTCCACCGACGGTAAGGTCTGGTCGAAGGTTGCTAGCGGCACTACTAATGCTATTAACGGCATTGCTTACGGCAACAGCAAGTTCGTAACGGTCGGCTCGAACGGCCAAATCCTGACCTCCAGCAACAACGGTACTAGTTGGACAGCCGGAACCTCGGTGGATGCTATTACGCTTAATGGTATTGTTTACGGCAGCGGCCTTTTTGTTGCAGTAGGCAATAGCGGGAAAATTGTAGTGTCTTCAGACGGAGTCAACTGGGCGAGGATCTCCGACAGTAAGACCGTGAATCACTTAAATGCTGTTACCTATGGCAACGGCAAATACGTGGCTGTAGGTGCTGGCGGTACCATCGTAACTTCTTCCAATGGAGCGGAGTGGAAATCGGAAGATTCCAAAACGAACGGTAAATTGTTGAACGGCATCAGCTACGGCAGCGGTTTATTCGTGGCGGTCGGCGCGTCCGGAACGGTCGTAATCTCTGCGGATAGCTCAAGATGGTCGGCCAGAACCATTGACGGCCAAGTGAATCTGAATGGAGTTGCATCCGGAAGCGGAGTATTTATGGCAGCGGGAGACAGCGGGAATGTCTACTACACAGCTGATCCAAGCCAGACTTGGCACCCTGAGACTACAGGCACGACTAAAAAACTTAACGGCATCGGGTTTATTGCCGGGCAAGATCGTTTTATCGCAGTCGGTGACCCCGGCGTGATGATTGTGTCCTATCCGGTTCTCAACATTCCGCGGGTTATAAGTCAGTCTCCAGAGAATGCTGAGAAAGATGTAGCAACCGATGCTGAGCTGGTTCTGACTTTCAATCAGAAGGTGACAGCAGCCAGTGGAAATATTAACATTTACAAAGCTTCGGATCTGTCAGCTCCGCTTGAAACCATCCCGGTGGACGACAGCATCAGGGTAACCGTACAGAATAATACTGTAACGGTTAATCCGGAAAAGGATTTGGATAAAGGGACTAAATATGCAGTCACAATTGACAGCGATACGTTCTACAACGAGAGTGAAATTGGGAATGTAGCGATTGTAGGTGATGACTGGAGCTTTACGACAGTAGCCGAGCTGGATGAAACAGCTCCAATTGTAACTGCTTATTCTCCTGATAAGGGAGAGACGGGAGTAGCCATTGACGCGGATCTGACGCTTACATTCAGCGAGGATGTAACGAAGGAGAGCGGCAACATTGAGATTTACGAAAGCGCGGATAGCGATGTACCGGTGCAGATTATTCCAATCTCTTCTAATAACGTAGCGATCGATGGCAGCGTGATTACTATTGACCCGTTTTTCCCGTTGAAATACAATACAAGCTACTTTGTGAATATTGGAGATAGTTCATTCATTGATCCGGCAGGCAACTATTATGCCGGAATCACGGACAGCGAGACCTGGCAGTTTACAACAGAAGAGGCGCCGGATACTACACCACCGGTGGTGAGCTCTTATTCGCCTGAGGATAGAGCAACGGAGGTTGCCGCTGGCGCGAACCTGACCCTTACCTTCAGTGAGAATGTAACCAAAGCAGAAGGCAGCATTGAGATTTATAACAGTGCGAATAGCAATACCCCGGCTGTGACCATTCCTGTCACTTCCGAAAATGTAACGGTCCAAGGCAACTTGGTAACAATCAATCCGGAGGATAAGCTGGACTACAGCACAAGTTACTTTGTGAAGATCGGGTCCGGGGCATTCAAAGATCCGGCCGGCAACAATTATGCTGGCATCGAGAACAGCACAACCTGGCGGTTTACAACAACCGGTGAACCGGATACGGCTGCACCAACAGTAAGCGCGTATTTACCTGCTAACGGTGCAACAGGTGTAGGGGTTGAGACCGATCTTGTGCTTACTTTCAGCGAGAATGTAGCGGCGGGTGAAGGCAGCCTTGTGATCTATAACAGTGCGTCTGACATGTCGGTAGCTACGATTTCCGCCAGTGACCTAACCATCCTGAATGATGTAGTGACGGTTAATCCGGCTGACAATCTGGAGTATGGTACCAGTTACTTTGTTCAGATCACGGACGATGCATTCACAGATACAGCGGGCAACTACTTTGCAGGCATCTCTGACAGCACGACCTGGCAGTTTACAACAGTTGCTGCACCAGATACGACAGCGCCAGCAGTAACCGCGTTTTCACCTGAGCCTGGGGCAACGGAAGTGGGGATTGATGATAATCTTATCCTTACCTTCAGCGAGAATGTAACGGCGGGGGAAGGCAACATTGTGATCTACAATAGTGCGAATAATGCGCCGGTAGCTACAATTCCCGCTGCTTCCGGAAATGTAACCACCCAGAATCATGTAGTGACGATTAATCCGGCTGGCGATCTGAAGTATAGTACAAGTTACTATGTACGGATTGGAACCGGGGCGTTCAAAGATACTTCAGGCAACAGCTATGCTGGCATCACCGACAGCGGAGCATGGAATTTTACAACAACCGGTGTACCAGATAGAACCTCACCAACGGTGAGCACGTATTCGCCGGAGCCTTGGGCAACGGAAGTAGCTATTGGTGCTAATCTGGTTCTTACCTTCAGCGAGAATGTAAAGAAAGCGGAAGGCAGCATTGAGATTTTCAAAAGCACAGATGAGATTCATCCGATAGTGACGATTCCCGTCGCATCAGACATCGTAACGATTCAGAATAATGTTGTAACTATTAATTCGGCTGACAATCTGGAGCATGGTACAAGCTACTTTGTCCGGATTACAGAAGGCGCCTTTAAAGATAATGCAGGCAACAGCTTTGCCGGTATTGCAGGCATCACAGCCTGGCGGTTTGTAACAGCCAGCGGGCCTGATACAGCAGCGCCGCTGGTGACAGCTTATAGTCCGGCAGACAATGCAACCCAAGTATCCACATCCGCTGCGCTCTCATTGACCTTTAACGAGAATGTATTAGCCGGGGATGCCAATATTGATATTGTGAATGCGGCGGATGATATGATTGTAACGACGATTAAAGCGGGTAATCAGGCGCTTGTCACCATTACGAATGCTACCGTCAGCATTAATACAGGCGGTATATTGAAGCAGGGCGGCAGCTATTATGTATTGATTCACCCGGGTGCATTTACTGATGAGTCAGGGAACAGCTTTGCGGGGATTGCGGATAAAACCGTCTGGAACTTCTCAACCGTTCCTGTACCCGTCACGCCAACAGATCCTCCGGCATCGGGTTCTGGAGGTTCCGGAGGAGCGGCTCCTGCAGCAACACCGACACCGGGCACACAGACCGAAACCATTAATCTAAACGTTGAAAACGGCTCAACCCAAGGCCCCAATGTATCCTCCGTTGTCGTTAGCCGTACGAAGGATGCAAATGGTGTGAAAAGTGATGTCATTACGTTCGCATTGGATCAAGCGCTCAGAGCAATTAATGAGCTTAAGGCGGCTGGCTCCAATATTGCCAGAATCATTGTTCCTGATGTCAATGATGAGGTGGCGGAAACTAGACTGACGATTCCAGCCGCTTCCAGCAAGGCATTTGCCGATAATCAAATCAGTCTGGACATCTTCACGGTTAATGCGGAAGTGAAGGTGCCGGGAAGCTCTCTGGTAGGGTTTGGTACAGATATTTATTTCAACCTGGTACCCTTAAAAACGCAGCAGCAGAGTGCAGATGCTGAAGCGCGTGCAAAAGCACAGGTTCAAAGTCTGTCCGGAGGTGGGGCGGTGACGCTGGTAGGCCGTCCGGTAACGATTGATACCAATCTGCAGAGCCGTCCGGTGACGCTGGTGCTGCCGATTAACAACACTTCGTTAACTGCAGAACAGCTGAAGGCACTGGCGGTCTTCATTGAGCATAGCGACGGCACCAAAGAACTGGTTAAAGGCGAAATTGTACCCTTCGGCCAAACCGGCAAGTCCGGAATTCAATTTAATGTCAATAAATTCAGTACATTTACAGTTGTTCTTGCGCAAGATCCTGCGGTACAAGTGAAGGCTTATATGACGGGGTACGCTGACGGCACCTTCCAGCCGGGCAAGAGCATTACCCGTGCAGAAATGGCCAGCATCATTGCCCGTACCTTCAACCCGTCAGCCAGTACTTCCGGCGTTGCATACACAGATCTTGCTGCCGGCCACTGGGCAACAAATGCAATTAATCTGGTGAGCAGCAGCGGTATTATGAAAGGTTACGCTGACGGCAGCTTCAAACCAAACCAAACGATCACCAGAGCCGAAATGGCGACCATTCTGTCCCGTCTGGTTACTAACGGTCAGGGGAATGCAGTCAGCTTCAGCGATATTGCCGGCCACTGGGCACAGGCAGCCGTTGAAACGACGGCCAAAGCGGGCATGATCACCGGTTACGAAGATGGAACCTTCCGTCCGAACCAAACGTTAACCCGTGCGGAGGCCGTAACCATCGTCAACCGTGCCCTGGGCATCACTCCGCTGACAAGCGCGGCACCGCGATGGTCCGACGTCCCTGCGCAGTATTGGGCATTCGGCAATATCCAAGCGGCATCGGTGGATCACACAGCAGAATAATCACTACAAAAACAGCCCTTCCTTCCGTCTTCTGACGGGGGGAGGGCTGTTTTTTGCAAATTCGTTTAGACTGCCGGCGACTATTTGCTCATATCGAAATCCGGCATGCCGATCGTAGAGAACCACTGACGGATCTGTTCCTGATCCTTGGAGAAGGTGAGGCCGAGCTGAAGCAGGATTCTCGCTTTCTGCGGGAGCAGGTCGCCTGCGCCTATGATTCCTTTGGCTCCAGTGTCATATACCGCCCCTGAACCCGCGCGAGTCGCGCTGACGAACAGGACGCCCTTCTCGATTGCCGCTGTGCGGGCGGCTTGCTGCGCGGTGGAGATACCGCCGGCACCGTGACCCGCAGTTACAATCCCTTTAACGCCTTCATCGGCCAAGGCAGTGATGGGTGTTGCGGAGGCTTCCGTGTAGCTGTATACAACGTCAACCTTAGCCAGGTCCTCTGGCTGGATCGTGCTGAGATCAAATGGAGTTTTCCACTTATCCGTTCCGGCATCCTTGACGCGGGCTGGAGCACGAACGGCACGAATCCGGTTCTCGTCTACCGTTCCCAGAGCGCCGTACCGGCCCCCGTCAAAGGTATCCAGACGCAGAGCATCTGTCTTGGTGACTTCTCTTGCGGCGAAAAATTCATCGTTCATCATCAAAACAGTGCCATAGTAGGCTGTTTTTTGACTTGCTGCCAGCCGGATAGCATTAAGCAGATTGGCTTCCCCGTCGAAGGAGATAGTATTGGATTGTCTCATGGATCCTGTGAAGATAACGGGCTTCGGACTGCGGACGGTGAGATCGGTCCAGTAGGCCAGCTCTTCCATGATGTTGGTGCCGGTAGTAACAACTACTGCATTAACAGCCGGATTGGCCAGTTCCTTATCGATAGCGATCGTGAGGTTATATAAGTCCTTGGAGGTGGTTTGCGCCGAACTGATGTTGCTTAGCTCAGTGCTGGTGACATTAGCTACTTTGGATAGCTCGGGCTGTAATCTTTGGATAATATCATTAATCGGTACCTTGGGTGTGCCGTAAGTCTGAAACAGTTCTCTGGAAGGCGAAGTGGAGGTGATCGTTCCGCCGACGCCTACCACTACGACATTAGGAATAATTTTCCCGGGTACGCTGACTTCGGCGGCCTTCGTGATGGAAGGGAATGACAACATGGTGAAGAGAACAAGTAGGGCGGTGAAGAGACGTAGACTTCTTTTGTGAATAAAATTCATAAGTGACCTCCTTTTATTTAAAATTCAATGTAATTATATATGACATAAATCATAAATGTCAAAATGATATTTTTACTTTTATGTAAAATAAATCTATAAATATGCATCAAATATGTATAAATATTAGAAATAATTATTTTTAATGTTACTTTATATAACACAATGAGCATATTTGGCTCCGATAATCGGTTGCCGGTGCCAGCGTGGACGTCATGAGCGGGCTTCGCAAAGTTCATTGCGGCCGGGACGGGGCCGAGAAGCTGGCGTCCGAGCTGGCTGCTGTGAAGTAAGAGGTTTGTCCCGAATACAGCAGAATGGGCCGATCACATCCCTGTGACGGCCCATTCTGCTTTTGTACATTAAGCTTTCGCATTCTCATAGATATTCATGACCACCTGCTGGATCGGCAGTTCCTTGACGGAGATGTCGGAGAACTGGTGCTTCCGGGAGATATTTTCGATGAAGTCACTGATAGAAATCCGTGCTGTATCCACCTCAAGTGTAATCTGAAAGTCAGACGGCCGTTCGATGACCTTGGTGTAGGTGTTGTCGAAGTCAGTGCCCTGTGCAGATTCTACAAAAGTAAAACTAACCTGTTTCTTCTCCCCCAGGAAAAGCTTCAGCCGTTGAAGCGAATCATCAAACACCTTCTCCCCATGGTTAATGACAATCACTCGGTGGGCAAGCTCTTCCACGTCCTCAAGATCATGGGTCGTCAGGATACAGGTCATATTCTGTTTCTGATTCATCTGGCGGATGAATTCGCGGATCTTGACCTTGGCGATTACATCCAGGCCAATAGTCGGCTCGTCCAGAAACAGGATGTCCGGTCCATGCAGCATCGCCATGACGAATTCGCATTTCATGCGTTCACCGAGGGATAGCACCCGGGTGGGCTTTTCAATCACAGAAGCTATATCCAGCAGCCCGGTCAGTTCTTCCAATCGGTTGTTGTAATCCTTAGTGGTAATCCCGTAGATGGCTTTGTTCATGTTGAAGCTGTCGATCGGCGGAATATCCCAGATCAGCTGGGATTTCTGGCCGAAGACGGCCCCGATTTGGCCGACATAACGCTTCCTGTCCCGGGCAGGCGAATAACCCAGTACCTGAATTTCTCCACTTGTGGGGTAGAGCGCGCCGCAGAGCATTTTGATAGCGGTGGATTTGCCCGCCCCGTTGGGCCCCAGAATGCCGCAGATTTCACCTTGCGCAATGGAGAAGCTGATATCGCTTACGGCCTGGACTAGGACTTCTTCACGCTGGAATAAGCTCCTGAAGGTCTGCCCCATGCCTGCGCCACGCCTATAGGTTGTATATGTCTTGGTCAAATGCTTCACATCAATAACCGGCTTCATCCGCCTACCCCCTCGTACAATCTGATCATATGCCGGTATACCCATACGGCTGCTGCCATAAATAAAAAGCAGGGCACAATCGCCGCGAAATCGCTCGCTTGCACCCGTCCCAATAAAGCCGACGCCGGGAGGAAGCCTACCATGCCCACAGGAATGATCATCGTGGCTACGGCCTGCACAGCCTGAGGGAATATCGGCAGCGGATATTTGCCGACTTGCAGCACGCTGTCCGCAAGCTCAGAAATTCGCGAATTGCCTACCCATTTGAAGGACATCGCAGCCATTATCAGAGATAATCCGGCCAGGACAGCTGTCCCGGCGATGAACATGCCGGCGAACTGCAACCAAGCGAGCGCAGAAATCGCGCCTACATGCAGGGCTGAGAAGATGAACAGCGCCACACCGCCCAGGAACAGGCCGATACTTTCGGTAGAAAATGTCGTGGCCACAATGAAAAACAGCGGGTTCAGCGGTTTAAGCAGAATCACCTCGAAGCTGCCCTCGCGAACATGCGACATGGTGGTCCAGAGAACCCCGCCGAAGACAAGGCTGGAGAGGCCGCTGGACATGGTGAACACAGACTGGATCAGCAGTACTTCATACAGGCTCCAGCCCGGGAAGCTGGTGCCTGACCTGTAGATCAGCAGGGTCACCAGCGGAAAGAGAATGTTGCCGGCCAGCGTGATCAGGCTGCTGACGATGAAGTTCATCCGGTAAGCCGCAGCCGATTGAACAGCGGAGTACATACACTGCTTATACACTTCCAGATACCGTTTCATGTTGAGAATTGTCCTTTCATCAGGGCATTCACGCGCCGACAGCCGTGAATTGCTTCATGGCCTGGCGGCGGATAGCCTCGTTAAGTCCAAAAGTAATCAGCACTGCCACGGCCTGCAGTCCTACCGCCTGCGGAATGGACAGCTCCAGGCCGCCGAGCGAATAATGCCCGGTGAACACCATTGCCGGCATGTAGGCGATGTATTGGAACGGCAGGAAGAACTGGATGACCTGCAGCCAGTGCGGGAAGAAGGCGAGCGGAATGAGCGCCCCTGAGAAAATAGCCGACACCAGCATGAACGCGCTGCGGATTCCGCCCGACTGCACTAGCCAGAATGAAGTCAGACCAATCGTATAGTTCACATAGAAATTCATCAGAAAAGCCAGCAGCACTGACAATAGTGTCCACGGGAAACTTGCCGGCCGCATATCGATTCCGAATATAAAAATAAAAATGAAAAGGCAGGGCACAAATTCAAACAGGAAGCCCAGGAAGCGGTGCCCGAGCTTCTGGAACAAGGCGAAGGAACGGTGATGAACCGGCCGCAGATGAAAGGTCAGAAACTTGCCGGTGCGCACGAGCATGGACAGGTTCCAGTCGGCAAAATCCATAATCAGATAACCGATCAGCGCCGTTGCCCCGAAATAGCGGATCATCTGGTGGAGATCCATTCCCCCCAGTGTAGCTTGCCCGCCATATACCGCTGTCCAGATGAAATATTGCACCATGAAATATACAGGGCCGACGATAACGGAAACCAGGGAATGGGTGCGGTAGGCACTCCACTCTTTATAGGTCACCTCCGCTACCGAGCGGCAAACAAGCCAGTTATGCTTAAGGCGGTTCATTTAGATCAGTCCTGACCAGATAATATTGGTTACATTGAACAGCCCTTCCGCATACCAGTTATCGTCAGTGAAAGGCACGAACCATACCGCAGCAAGCTGTTCTGCAGGGTCGATAGCCATGCAGCAGGCACCTGCACCTTCATGAAAGTAACTGCCCTCAGAGTAGAGGAAGGCAGGACCTTGTCTCATATCCAGTCCAATCCCGTAGCTCCGGTCTTTGACATTGTTACCCCAGCAGTAATCGGGCACGCCATAGAGGGTGCGGGTGGTGAGCTTCTCGACGGCCTTGCGGCCCACAATCCGGGTATCGCCCAGCGTGCCCATGCTCAGCAGCATATTGGCGAACAAGATGAGATCGGCGGGTGTTGAGACCAGGCCTCCGCCGGTACTGGACACCGTCTCCCACAGCTTTTCTGCCGGAGAGAGCTCTGGCTGAGTACCATGGATCAGGTCATGGAGCCGCTTTTCTTTTCTTTCGTTTCTTATAATGAAGCGTGCAGCCAGCTCCGGAGTCGGTTCCCACATCGTATCCTTCATTCCGAGCGGCTTCAGAATCTGCTCCTCTATGTACTGCTCGGCGGTAACGCCAGTGATTTTCTTAATAATCTCACCGAGGATACAGAAGCCGAATGAGCAATATTGCCACTCCTCGCCAACCTTTTTATTAACCCCGCAGCTCAGTGCAGCTGAAATCCAGTCCGGCTTACCCTCCTCAGGATTATACTTGTCGAAGTACTCTTCGATCAGCTGCCAGTAAGACTTATGGTAGGGGATCATGCTGCCGGCACAGTCGGGAAACAGGCCCGAGGTATGGGTCAGCAGGCTGTAGATATCGATTTTGCTGAATGGCTCCACGTTAAAGGGCTCCAGAATCGTCCCGACAGGAATGTCCAAGCGGATGAATCCGTCCTCCACAAGCTTAGCAATGGCTACTGAGGTAATGGCTTTGGTAATGGATGCGATATTATGGACGGTTGCCGGTAAAAGCGGTTCCGTCCGGTCCTCACGGTATGAGCGGGGCCCTATGGCGCCGTGCATGAATGTCTTGCCGTATCTGGATACGCAGTAAGAGGCAGCCTGGATCTTCTTGTCATCGATCAGATTCTGGAAATGGCTGTGCAAAACACCGATTCGTGAAGCGTCATAACCTACCTCTGCCGGTGAGCAGTCGGTATTACCAAGAGTGTGCAGCATAATATGCCTCCTTAAAATTTAGTAGTGCCGTGTACGGCTCAAATAAATATCTAAGCGCTTTCACTGTGACAAGCACATGCCAATCAGGATGGCAATGGCTGCTGGCACGATACGTCTAAGTATATTCCAAGGATTGGATGTTGCAATGGGGAGTTTGTTTATAACCAAACTTGACTTAGTGAGCTGCTGTTATGGAATAACAAGAATGTGATATAGTGGTGAGAAATTAACAGGGAGAGACAGGATGGCGGGGAATGTTCGTGTTGAACATATATTAAAGGAGTGAATCACCTATGTACGAGCAGAAAACGAAAGAGACTGAGCAGAGCGTCGCCCAGTTTATTGAACAAATAGAGAGTCCAGGGAAACGTGAGGGTGCTTATAAATTATTAGATATTTTCAGCGAAACTACGGGTTATCCGGCGAAAATGTGGGGCCCTAGCATTATTGGTTTCGGAACGTACCACTACAAGTATGCGACAGGGCATGAAGGGGATGCACCGCTGGTAGGCTTCTCGCCGAGAAAAGCGAAGATCAGCCTATACTTTGCAGCGGGTGATGCCCAGCGGGAAGAGCTGCTGCAGAGGCTGGGGAAGCACACAGCGGGCAAAGCCTGTATATACGTAAATAAGCTGGACGATATTGATGCCGTTGTCCTGAAGGCATTCATTCAGCAATCTGTGAAGTTCTTAAGAGAGACTTACGGAGCTTGAAGCCTGCAAGTGACAGCAATGTCACATGAGACCTCTTAATTAGCAGGTGAATCGCACGACAGTGCTTACCCGACCCCCTACAATGAAGGAGTTGGCTGGAACGGATACTTCACTCCGCCCTTTGGAACTCCAAATTTAAGGACATTAGGGAGAGGCTGCAGTTGAAACAAGGTAATATCAAAAGGAATAACAAAAGGGATAACACCCGTATCAAGTCCGGCATTCTAAGCGCTCTGATTATAATGGGTTGTGTTAATGTGGGAAGTGCCTATGCTCAGCAGCCGGAATCTTCAGTGAGTCCAGCCTCTATCGAACTGCATGCCGAACTCAGCCGCGCATCCGCTGCAGATGTACGAAATGGCCCTCATGATGCGAAGGAAGTCGAGGCGTTTCTGGATGATTTTTTTGCCAGATCGGATATTAAGGCGAAAGCCGGAGCTGCTGCGGTCTCAGTCGTTCAGGACGGGGAGACCCTTATCTCTAAGGGGTATGGGGTAACCGGCAAATCAGCGAAGTCAGGGGTAGATGCAAGCAGGGATACGTTCCGGATCGGCTCCGTGTCCAAGGTATTCACTGCAGCTGCCATTATGCAGCTGGTCGATCAAGGGAAGATCTCACTTCAGGACAATATTGAAAAATACCTGGACGGCTATACGCTAACGAATCCTTATGATACTCCGGTGACGGTGGAACATCTGTTGACGCATACGACAGGTTTTGAAGTACGCGAACCTGCCGACGCCAGCTATCTGTACGACACTTCCCGTAAGCCGGTTTCTTTAAAGGAAAGTATCTATGATGTCTTTCCTCCTGTGGTCCGCGAGCCGGGAGCCTCTTACATGTACGATAATTTCGCTTCCAGACTACAGGGATATATCGTGCAGCAGGTAAGCGGAGAATCCTTCGGGAGCTATGTGGAGAACCATCTGTTTAAGCCGCTTGGCATGAATTCAAGCGGCTTCAGTGTAACTCCTGAATTGGCAGACCGGCTCGTACCTTCCTATGACGGGGAGGGCGGCGCTATATCGCTATACGGCTTCTCTCCGGCGGAGTGGCCTGAAGGCAGCATGTTATCAACCGCATCTG
Source organism: Paenibacillus sp. FSL R10-2736 (assembly GCF_038000245.1). Taxonomy (NCBI): domain Bacteria; kingdom Bacillati; phylum Bacillota; class Bacilli; order Caryophanales; family Paenibacillaceae; genus Paenibacillus; species Paenibacillus sp. FSL R10-2736. The sequence goes on along the minus strand of NZ_JBBOBN010000001.1, from coordinate 4,964,289 downwards.
ATATGGCGCTATTCATGGAAGCTTTTCTGAATGGCGGCAAGGCTGCTGACGGTACGGTAATCCTGTCCGGGGAATCGGTTAAGGCTATGTCTTCCTACCGGATGGTTATTCATCCCGATTTGCCGGATACGACCTATGGCTTTGAAGCGCCTGTAATCCCGGCCCTGACGAAAGGGGAGAAGGTGATCTCCAAAGGCGGAGACATTCTAGGTTACAGCTCTCTGCTGTGGGTTCTGCCTGACCGGCGTACTGGAGTGTTCGTATCATACAATACCAATCAGGATTTGCGTAATGATCTGTTCACCGCATTTATGAATCATTATTATGCAGGGGGACAATCGCCGTATGAACCGAAGGGGTATCAGGTACAGGCTGCGGAGGAACTGGCCAGGTTCGAGGGCTTGTACTCCGATCTAAGAATTAAGCTGCTGACGAAAGTTCAAGCAAACGTAGACGGCACCCTAACGGTGAGTGATGTGCTCAGCCGTCATCAGATGAAGCAGATTGGCGAGCTGCTGTTCGTGGATGAGGAGGGGAATCCGCTGGCCTTCAAAGCGGATAATGAAGGTCATATCCTCTATATGAAATACTCCAATCTATATAGCTATGCTACCAAACTCCCGGAGAATCCAGCCGGATTTCCGGATGTGCCGGCCAATCATCCGTATGCCGGCTATATTCTGAGCCTGCGGTCACTGGGCTTCTTGACAGAGAAGCTTTCGGAGCCGTTTGGGCCTGAGCAAAAAGTTACCCGCGGAGCGTTCATCCATACGTTTAATACGATATGGAGCATCCCGGAGTCATCGAATCCGTCCTTATTCAAGGACACCGGTAATTCACTGTACGGGCAGGATATTCAAGCTGCTGTCGATGCTGTCCGTTCAATTGTTAGCTGGAAGCTGTATGGACCGGAGGTTACAGAGTCGGACGGCATATCCGACTACGGTTCACAACGTGCGCTGAGCAAACAGGAGATGGCGGCTCTGCTGTTCCGCATGCTGCTGCCGCAATAAGAACATACAGGGAGAAGGGGCGATTCATCCGCTCCTTTTTTTGTGCTGCAGGTAATTTTCACATGGCCTGTTAACTTTGTAATGGTATTTCTTATAATTCCATGCGACAATGCCATTCTGGAGGGATGAAGCATGAATGATGAATACACGGTTCAGTTAGCGGAATTATCAGATCTCGATTCCTGGATGCACATGATTGATATCGTCCGCGATAACTTTCCGGGTATAGATACGGATGAATTACTGGCAGGCTACAGGCAGACGGTAATTAAGAATATGAACAGGCGAACTGCGGTGTGTGCCAAGCTTGCCGATGAGGTAGTTGGACTTCTGTTATTTTCATATAATGCCAAGTGCCTCTCCTGTATGGCTGTCCATCCTGAACACCGGAGACAAGGTATTGCTGAAGCTATGATTCAGCGGATGCTGCCGTTATTTCCGGAGGATGCGGATATCTCTGTAATAACCTTTAGGGAGAATGACAGCAAGGGGATTGCCCCGCGTTCATTGTATAGAAAAATCGGCTTTACCGAAGCGGAGCTGGTGGAAGAATTCAATTACCCTCATCAGAAATTTGTCCTGCGGAATAGGGGAGTGCAGAGTTGAATTTAGCCTGGAGGACGTTTGATAAATAAAAACCTGAGAATGAAAGGACAATGAATTACATTATGAATTCGAAGCCGTTAACCAAAAGTATCACCTTCATGCAAGCCCTGGCCCTTGTGGTCGGGATGATTATCGGATCGGGGATCTTTCTGAAGCCCGGGATTGTGCTGAATAACGCGGGAACTCCATGGATGAGTATCCTGGCCTGGGGTGCCGGGGGGATTATTACACTGGCTTCGGCGCTGAGCGTGGCGGAAATTGCTGCCGCGATTCCGAAGTCAGGAGGTTTGTATACATATTTAAGTGAATTGTATGGCGGGGTATTCGGCTACCTGCTCGGCTGGGTGCAGGCGGTGATTTCCTATCCGGCTTCTGTTGCCGCGCTGGCGATTGCTTTTGCCACATACTCCGGCTACTTCCTGCCGCTGAATCACTGGCAGCAGAAGCTGCTGGCCGTGGGTATTCTGGCTTTCATTCTGCTGATGAATGTCATCGCCACAAGGTTCGGCGGAATCATCCAGACTGTGGCAACTGTGGGTAAGCTGATTCCGGTAGCGGGCATCGTGGGCGTAGGCTTGTTCTCGGATCTGGCTCCCGGCTTTGGAGGAATCAGTGCATCAGCGGCAGGCGCGGGCTTCGGGGCGGCGGTTCTGGGCACACTCTGGGCGTATGACGGCTGGATCAGCGTGACCAACATGGCGGGTGAAATCAACAATCCGGCCAAAACACTGCCAAAAGTCATTTCGATCGGTGTTATTTTTGTAATTGCCGTGTATGTACTGTTCAACATTGCAGTGTTCAAAGCGCTGCCCTATGATCAGATTATTTCCTCCCAGACTCCGGGTGCAGATGCGGCAGAAGCACTGTTCGGCAGCGGCGGCGGAGCTTTTATTACGGCTGGGATCATTGTCTCCGTATTAGGAGCGCTGAACGGGTATCTGATGACCGCTGCGCGGGTGCCGCAGGCGATGGGGGAGAAGCGGCAGATTCCATTTTCCCGGGTGCTCAGCAGTATTCATCCGAAGTTCCAGACCCCGGCGAATGCGCTTATTTTTCAGAGTGTGCTGGCGGTGATCTACATCTTCTCCGGTACCTTCAATACGCTGACAGACCTGCTGGTGTTTGTCCTGTGGATTTTCTTTACGATGGGTGTGTTCGGCGTGTTCATCCTGCGCAAGAAAATGCCGCATGAACCAGGCCGCTACCGCGTGCCACTCTATCCGTTCACCCCGATACTGGGCGTGGCAGGCGGAATATATATTCTGGCCAGCACGATCATCAGTGATCCGCTGCGTTCGCTGGTGGGGATCGGCATTACGCTGGCCGGACTCCCGGTCTATTATGTGATGATCCGGAAGAACCGTGTGTAGAGTAAGTTCACAGATTGTCCGAGGGTAAGCTGAATATGAAATAAACTGCGCAGTACAAGGTGCTTCAGGGCTTTGTACTGCAGCAGTTAACAGCTGAGCAAGAGGAAATATAATTATTTGTTGACAAGGGCAGTTATATTAAGTATACTATGAAAGTATCTTTTGAGCGGGCGTTCACAGCTTAGAGATTACCGTCTTGTAGATCAGAATACATAGACACATACGGACTCTTAGCTCAGTTGGTAGAGCAGTAGACTCTTAATCTATTTGTCCAGGGTTCGAGCCCCTGAGAGTCCATCACAGAAGAAACGGCAGAGATGCCGTTTTTTTGTCGTTTAAGGCGTGAATAATAAAGTTGGAATATCGCTGAAGAGGCGGCTAAGGCATCCGGGAGCAGCGTTGGCGAGGGTTGGGCTGAATCAGCGCCGGAAATAGTTATGGATTTTCTCCACTTGCTGATGAATAGAGAAGCCCTCGCCGGACAGCAGTTGGATAAACAGCACTTAATTTGCGGTAAATGCCATAAAGTAGAGTGGATGTGAGAAATTAAGTGACGTTTCTCCAACTAAAATCCTGAAATTAGTCAAAAGTGCGAAATTAAGATACGTTTTTCCATTTAATACTCTATGTACTGGGTAAACTACGGCGGCGATCTCTAAGCACGACTCATTAATTAGCATTAGCCTATACTCAATTACCGTAGTTTGCTGATTCGCTTGAAATTAAACTTGATCATGCTTGTCAGAACAGGAGCTAGCAATGCTCCGCAATCTGTACTTCGAAGCCGTCCGGGTCTAGAATGTAAAAGAACCGCAGATGCGGATTCGGCGAGACGGGTCCGCGTGCTACCGGAATTCCCTCGTTACTAAGCTCCTTCATAGCCTCGTCCAGTGAACCTGCCTCGAAACCTACTGAAATACCGCACTCCGGCTTTAGCGCCGGATCACTTCCCTGAATAAGCTCGATCTTCGGTTGTCCTTCTGCACCCAGCATGACAATTTGCCTGCCTCTGCTCTCAAATCTGCGCTCAATGGGAAGGCCCAGAATCCTGTGATAGAAATCAAGGGAAGCCTCCAGATCGCGCACTCTGAGCGTAATCCAGTTCATACTCAAGTTCATGTTTCTCATATCCTTTGCTGTGAATTTTGGTAGTGTCTATTATACGCTATGTGTACGGCTTTTTTAACATACACAGTCTGCCGGTAACGTTATAATCTATCTGGAATGATTCTGTTATATTGCCGGAGGCCGGAAGATGAGGAAGTATGTGCTGCTATTGATATTTCTAGTACTTATGGGACTGCTGGCCTTCATAGGAACGATATGGCGCGAGGGTCCGCAACAAGAGGTGCCTGAATTAACAGCGGCCCGGAAGCGGGAGGATTTTGAATATCTGGCCAAGCTCGTGAAGGAGGTTTATCCGCTGGATAAGGCGCTTGAGCAGGATAAAGGTCTTGAGAATATGGACGTAATCAGTCAGGCATTCATAACCCGGGCCGGGGAATCTGCCGATAATGCTGAATTTCTCCGGCTGTTCTATGAATACATGACATTCTTGGGGCAAGCCGGCCATGCACAGGTGGTCTTTGATGAGCCGTACAATCCTATGCTTGCTTTCTTCTATAACATTGATAAACAAGCCTACCGCTCCAGAGACTACTGGCTTAACATGGCGTCCGGTGTGGAGATGTATGTGCACAGCAAAGCAGACATCCACTATGAGCAGGGTAAATATGTGCTGGCGCAGGATTATCAGGCGAGAGAGACTCTTTTTCCGCAAGGTTCAATAATTGAGCGAATTAACGGTCTGGCTGTTGAGGATTATGTTAAGTCTTTGCAGACACGGCTTCATCTAGTTTGGGATGCTGCGCTTCATCGGGTATACCTGCAGACGCTACTTAGTGCTGATCCGGGGAACGGTGCTTGGATGATTGAAGCGGTCCGCCCGGATGGCACGATGGCCAAGGGGGATTTCTTGGTGTACAAGGGATATGCGGCGCCATACCGGAATGAACAGCCTGACAGCAATGTTATCCCCGTTGAGCTGGATGACCAGACCGGATATATAAGGATTTTTAGCTTTGCAGATATGTATAAGGAGCAGGACCGACTGGTTATTCAGGATTTCATGAAGAAGTCGGGAGGGAAATACAGCAAGCTGATTATTGATCTAAGGAGGAACGGCGGCGGTGATGATGATTATTGGGCGGATAATCTGCTGAAGCCTTTGTTAAAAGCGCCCGTGGATTACGAGCAATCCGCAAGCGTGAAGAAATCATTCGGTGAACGTTTTGGGCTGCGGTTTCGCCTGTACAAACAATTCGTCAGCTCTACTCTGACCAATAAGGACAGATATGACGTAACAGAGGTTAAGAAAGAGCAACTCCCGGGAGTAGACTCTGCGGACTGGGACACTTATACGGTGACCAAGTACTGGCAGCCGGAAGATTCTTTTCTCTTTGACGGAAAGGTATATGTGCTTGCAGACGGTGACAGCTTCTCGGCAGCAGACAACTTCACGGCCGCTGTCCGCAAGCTGGGCCTGGGAACGGTGGCCGGAACGAATACGGCGGGTGGAGCCTGTGTCTATATGGAGCCTTACAGGTACGCTCTGCCGAACAGCGGGATTATATTTAAACTCGAAACGGACCTGAACAGCAACGCTGAAGGCCGGATTAATGAAATCTACGGGACTGCGCCGGATGTGCTGATGGACGAATCCCGCTATCCAACGGCCTATCCGGAGAGTTATGAACCTGAGGTTTTGAAGAATGAGGAGTGGATCCGCAAGGTCATGCTGAGTCTATAATGGAATGTGAGTTCTAAGTACATATTAGGAGGATTTGGTGATGAATATAACACCAGTAGTAAACGGCGGAAAAACGATAGCCGTAGTGAGCGGCAGCAAGACCTTAGTCAGTGATGTTCAGGATGCGCTGGATCTAATGGCAACGGTACGGTATGAAGTGGATTGTGACCGGATTGTCCTTCATAAAGCTCTGCTCAGCGAAAGCTTTTTTGATTTGAAGACCCGGCTGGCCGGCGAGATTCTGCAGAAGTTTATTAATTATCATGTAAAGGCAGCAGTGGTAGGAGATTTCAGCGGCTATACCAGCCGGAGTCTGCGCGATTTCATCTATGAATGCAATAACGGGAAAGATATTTTTTTCCTGGCGGATGAGCAGCAGGCGGTTGAGAGGTTAAGTGAGGTTTAGAGATACGCTATAAGAAACAACTCAAACTCCGATCCGGCTGGATCGGTTTTTTTTGTATTTTCCAGTGAGGCAAAAGAACAATATGCGCTGAAAAGGCATTACGTCTATACCTTCACTATTAAATTCGAATACTACTATATTGAAAAATTGTTTTATATCAATCTGAGTGAAAGGGGAGTGGTGAAGATGAGCTTATTATCTACGGGACCGATTGAGAACAATGTCTCAGCCTCAACCGGGGTAAGGCCTACGCAGCAGGTGACAGTCAAAGTCGATAACAGAAGCAGTGTCTCCAGTTCGACGGTTGTGGTCGAAGGCTATTTTTTGGATGGGACAAGAACATTATATGTGAGTGAAACTCTGAATCTGTCCCCGAATCAAGTGATAACCAGAACTTATTACGCGGATTTGAATGCCTTTGAATTTCTTTTCACCACATCTGCTTCCGTTAACGATGAGATCCAGATCTCTATATGGGGAAAAGATGCTACGGGTAATTTGGTGACGGCGCACAGGCTGGTTTCCGCTGAATTATTAGGAGCAGTGACGGGAGCTACGGGAGCCACGGGAGTAGCGGGAGTGACGGGAGCCACGGGGGTAGCGGGTGCGACTGGAGATACGGGAGTGACTGGAGCGACAGGAGTGACTGGTGCGACTGGAGTAGCGGGAGTGACGGGAGCCACGGGAGTAGCGGGAGCGACAGGAGCCACGGGAGTGACTGGAGCTACGGGAGTTACAGGAGAGACAGGAGTGACAGGTGCGACTGGAGTGACAGGAGCGACAGGAGTGACTGGTGCGACTGGAGTAGCGGGTGCGACAGGAGCCACGGGAGTGACTGGAGCCACAGGAGTGACGGGAGAGACAGGAGTGACTGGATCTACGGGAGAGACAGGAGAGACAGGAGTGACAGGGGCTACCGGAGCAACGGGAACTGCCGGTTCAACCGGAGCTACAGGATCGGCGGAGCCCGCCTCGGTTAATCTGATGTACGTGACCAACAACGGTGGCGACAATATTTCTGTGATAGACGGGAATACGAATACTGTTGTAGCTACGATTGCAGTAGGTGCAGGGCCGTTTGGTGTAGAGGTGAACTCTGTAACCAACCGGATTTATGTAGCCAATGAGGATAGCGGGAATGTCTCGGTGATAGATGGAAGCACCAATACGGTTATAGCTACTGTTACTGTGGGGACTACACCGAATGGGGTAAGAGTAAATCCCAATGCCAACCGGATTTATGTTACGAATTCAGGGAGCAATAATGTCTCGGTGATTGACGGGGGCAGCAATGAAGTGATTGCCAGTGTGGCCGTAGGAGCCGGGCCATTCGGTGCATGGGTGAACCCGATCACCAACCGGATCTATGTAGCAAATACAGGCAGCAACAATGTCTCTGTCATCAGCGGAATATCCAATGCCGTTATTGCTACGGTTGCTGTTGGGGCTGTTCCTGTAGGAGTAACGGTGAATACCCGTACCAACCGGATTTATGTGACAAATTCAAACAGCAGCAATGTTTCGGTGATCAGCGGTTTGTCAAATACCATTATCGCTACGGTTCCGGCAGGTATAGTACCAAGCGGCATCGGATTGAATCCTAACACTAATCTGATTTACTCCGCCAATCAGGGCAGTAACAATGTGTCCGTCATTAACGGAAGTACCAATACCGTTGCCGCCACCATTACAGTGGGGATCAGTCCGCTCGGTGTAGCGGTAAATCCTCTGACCAATGGTGCATATGTGGCGAATGCCGGGAGCAATACGATCTCCGTTATCGACGGGAACAGAAATACTGTCACTTCCAGCATAACAGTAGGTACCACCCCTTTAGGAGTAGGGATCAATCCTTAACAAGAGGTGAGCGCGATGATTACGATTAGTCTGTGCATGATAGTGAGGAACGAGCAAGCTACACTGGAACGATGTATACAGTCTGTACAGGAGGCGGTGGATGAAATCATCATTGTGGATACCGGATCAACGGACAGCACCAAAGAAATAGCCGGGCGATGGACGCCTCATGTCCGGGATTATAAGTGGAAGCATCATTTCGCCGATGCCCGGAACTATTCATTTGCGCAAGCGGCAATGGATTATATCTTGTGGCTTGATGCAGATGATGTGTTGCTGCCTGCGGAACTGCAGAAGCTGTTGGAGCTCAAACATTCTCTGTCTCCTGACATTGATCGGGTGTCTATGCCCTATCACTGCGACTTTGATGAATACGGGCATGCCACATTAAAGGTCCGGCGCGTAAGGCTGGTCAGACGCTCCCGGAATTACGAGTGGACCGGGGCGGTGCATGAGGATTTGTCGATAGAAGAAGGCGGCTGTCTGGACAGTGATATTGTGATCACTCATCTGAAGAATCATAGCCGTTCAGACACTAAGCGGAATCTGAAAATTTATGAACTGCTATTGTCCTCCGGGGTGGAATTTACAGCACGGGATACTTTGCATTATGCCATGGAGCTGCATCAGCATCGCTTGTATGAACAGGCAGTTCTCTGTTACCAGCAATTCATAGACTCTAATCAACGTACAATAGAAGATATAATTCATGTCTGTTCGAAATTGGCAGATTGTTATTACCACATGGGCAACCGGGATAAGGAGCAGGAGTGGATATTCAAATCGTTCACCTACGATATTCCCCGTCCGGAATTCTGCTGCCGGCTGGCTTATTTCTTTTTGGAAAAGGAGCAATTTCAACAGGCGGTGTACTGGTATAAGCTGGCTATCGAATCGCCGCCGCCTGTTAATCCTTGGGCCATCTCAAATGATGTGGCCAGAACATGGCTGCCCCACATGCAGTTGGGGATGTGCTACTACCACCTTAATGAGTATGAACTATCCTATCATCATAACAAGATAGCCTCCGGATACCTCCCGGATGATCAGAAGATTCTCAACAATCTTATTCTGTTGGAGAATGAGATTCTAAAGGTTAAGGAGCAGCCCGATTTGCGTTTGACAACCTTTCCATGTTGAAGCACAATAAAAAGGTGATGATGTAAATTTAAGTGGTGCAGGGAGAATAATACATGAATAATAAATCAGGACGTCAGTCCTTCCGGGAAAGATTGGATTATATGGTAAGCAAGCTCCGCACAGATATTCTTAGCGGTATTCTGCAGCCGGGAGCGTATCTTCCTGCCGAGAGTCTGCTGGCCAAACAATTTGAGCTCAGTAACAAATCCGTACGCAGAGGCCTGGATGTCCTTGTGCAGGAAGGCCTGATTCAGAAGATTGACCGTGTGGGCAGTGTGGTAATGGAGTCGGTCAGGGAGCGGATCCGCATCCACTTCGGCTGCAGCTCTTCCTTGACTAAGGATTTCAAGCTGGATGATCTCATTGCAGAATTCCACCGGCTGCATCCCGGGATTCATGTTCTGCCGCTCGCCTTGAATGACTTCGATCATGTAAATTCGGCCTTGGAGCTGATGAACAACGGGATGCTCGATGTGTTGTCGCTGAACAGCACCCAGTTTCAGGAGATGGCCGAGGGCGGTTCCGCCGAACTCCTGGAGACGCTGGAGCCTGATCCGGGGCTGTATCCGATTACAAGTGAAGCCTTTTTGCATGAGGGACAGCTGTTTGCTTATCCGATTTCCTTCTCTCCCGTGGTGCTCTGCTACAACAAAGCCCATTTCCGTGAGGCTGACCTGCCTGAACCGGACAGTTACTGGACCTGGGATGATCTGATGGAGTCGGCACGGCAGCTGTCGGAGAAACGGGGGCGCCATGCCGTGTATTTTGTACCCGCCTCCGAGAACCGCTATTCGGTGTTTCTGCTGCAGAGCGGAATCCGGATCACGGAGGACGGAGGACACCATCCCACACTGAGTCCCGAGACCGCCAACAGTCTGGATATATACAGCAGGCTGGTGAACAATCATCAGATCTTCCCCAAATATCTGGCTGGCAATCACGAGGATGAGACAATATCGCTGTTTGTGCAGGAGCAGGTATCGATGATCCTGGCGACCTACTACAATCTGAACGAGTTCAAGGACCTTCCCCTGGATTATGACTTGGCCCCGCTTCCAACGCTCAAAGCTAGGGACCCGCAAAAAACACTGCTCGTCACCATCGGTGCGGCTGTTGTGGGGAACTCCAGGCAGAAAGAGGCTGCACGGCAATTCGTCAGCTTCCTGGCTTCGGCAGAGGCGCAGCGGATGATCCGTGAACGTTCGGTCAGTATTCCGGCACGCAAACGGATTGCTGAAATGACCGTGGATGATCATTTGAACCGTCCTTCGAGATATCTGATGTACAGAGAGTTGTTTCCAACATTTTCATACCTCAGAGATCTGGGGCTTCCTATTGCTGTACTGCAAAGCTTCCGCAAGCTTTTGAATGCGTATTGGTCCAGAATGATTGATGAAACCTCTATGTATGAGGAAATGGGCCGGCTGATTGCAGAAGAAAACAGGGCGAAAGCGGATAGGTCAGCGGATACGTCCACCTGAGTGCGGCTGCAGCGGTTCTGGGTCGGAGATTAAGCGTGATGATAGCGGGATTCTGCTATTATTACGCTTTTTTGCTGTGTTTACTACTAGAACTGGTGTAAAAAGAAAACATGAAATGAAAACAATGAAATATTTCATATCAATTCATGTTAGCTTTTTCACAATATTAAGATGGAAAATTCGATTGATGAAATATTAATGTGATGTATAATTACATAAACGCTGATAAATAGTCAAAATTTAATTGACTTCAATGAAAGGTGAAAATATAATAAATACATCAGATGTATATCAGTAATGCGAAAGTATAGATCTGAATAGCTTGGATATGAATCACAAAGAAGTCAAGAGTGAGAAAAACGTCACAATTATTGAGAAATGTACAGGCTGAAGGAGAAAATCAAGAGGAAAGGCGCTGATAGCTATTCTGTAAAAACGAAATGTTGATGTACTGTTGATTCCCTTATCGTGTGTTAGTAAATATCTCATAGGAACTATCTTACTTTTACTTATTAATAGGGGGCTGAATTATGAATGTTGCTAAAAGGAAGCTAGCTCTGCTGTTGCCGGTCCTGACACTGCTCGTTACACTGGTGTCCGCCTGTGGAGGGTCAAACAATAATGGAGGCAACGCCGCTGAACCATCGGCCTCTTCGGGTACTCAGAGTGAGACGGCTGCTCCTGAAGATGGAAGCCGGTCCGTTGGCGGCCTTCAGGTGCCGATTGTGGCGGACAAGCTGGAGCTGTCCCTTTGGTCCCCAAGCGGGGGGAATTTCCGGGGAACCGATTTTAATGAGAAGTACTCCTTTCAGCAAATGGAAGAGAACACCAACGTTCATATCAACTTTCAGCACAGTACAGAAGCCAGCGCAGAAGCATTCAGTCTGCTGATGTCCTCCGGCAAGCTTCCGGATATTATCTATAACGATCTGTGGGGGACGGACTCCGGCAAATACGGCACTCAGGGAGCGCTCCTTCCACTGGAAGATCTGATTGACCAATATGCACCGAACTTCAAAAAGCTCCTCGATGACCACCCGGATATCCGGGGACAAATCACTTCGCCTGAAGGGCATATCTATTATCTGCCGAACCTCGTACTCGATTCCCAGGACTTGACCCAAATGTTCCCACAGGTCCGCAGTGACTGGGTGGAGAAGCTGGGACTCCAGATGCCGCAAACTACAGAAGACTGGTATAACATGCTTAAAGCCTTTAGGGAGCAGGATCCCAATGGTAATGGCAAAAAAGATGAAATTCCGCTCGTCACCGTCAATCTGGAGAACATTATGATGCTGTTCGCGCCGGCCTTTGGTGTCGAATACGGGTTCTTCGTGGATAACGGTGAAGTGAAATTCGGGCCTAATGATCCGCGGTTCAAGGATGTTGTTGCCTATCTGAACCGTCTATATGAAGAACAGCTGCTGGACCCGAACTATCTGGTGGACACAACGTTCCAAACGCTGACCGAGAAGGTGACCACGGATGTGGCCGGTGCCTGGTTCGGCTGGTCGGGGTCCTATATGGGGAACTTCACAACGCTGATGGAAGGCAAGCATGACACCTTCAAAATTGCAGCAGCCATTCCTCCAAAGGGGCCTAACGGTGATCAGCGCCATGTCTCCTTCCGCTGGCAGGCTGCGGCCCATGGACTTGCCGTATCCTCAAAGACTGCACATCCCGAAGAAGTGATGAAGTGGCTGGACTACCAGTATTCTGAAGAAGGTATTCTGCTGAACAATTTCGGGGTGGAAGGCAAGTCTTATGATCTGGTGAACGGCGAGCCGGTATATAAGGAAGAGGTTACTCATCCTACGAACGGGCTGACCAATACGCAGGAGCTGCTGAACCATACCATCGGCGGCGGAAGCTGGGCTACAGTGGCCGATACCCGTTATGCCGAACAGATCCGTGAAGCGAACGGGCAAACGGAGAATCCGCTGGAGATTTACAAGGATTATATTGACTTTGACGCGAAGCTGCCGCCAGTACAATTCACGGCTGAAGAAAATGAAATTGTGGTTCCGCTTATGGCTGACATTCAGACCTATGTGGCTGAAACGATCAATGCCCAGATTATGGGACGCCAGAGCTTCGAGGATTATGACAAAGTCATGAAGCAGCTGGAGCAAATGGGGATTGGCGAGGTGCTGAAGCAGTACCAGGCTGCATATGAGCGTTTTAAAGGAAAATAAGCGGAGCAGGGCTGTCTTAGCCGGGCGGGCTGCGGAAATTCCGGCAGCTCCCTGGCACTAAGATAACCGGTACCCTCGCCTCTGTCCGGGAAAGGAGCCCCCTATGGCAGTACCCGTAAATGCAATCAAGGCTAAAAGCAGGAAACAGCAGACGAAACGGAGTTCCCTTTCGCTGAAGCGTATGATGGCTAACCGTTATCTCTATCTCATGCTGCTGCCTACTGTGCTGTATTTCCTCATCTTTGAATACAAACCGATGTACGGGGCGATAATCGCCTTCAAGGATTTCAATCCTTTCGCAGGTGTAGCCGGCAGCCCCTGGGTGGGCTTCAAAAATTTCGAGAAGTTTTTTGAGAGCTATTATTTCTTCCGTTTGCTCAAGAACACCTTCCTAATGAGCTTTTATTCGCTGCTGTTCATTTTTCCGGCTTCGCTGGTCTTTGCACTTTTGCTTAATGAGCTGCGGATCAAAAAGCTGAAGTCCTTCCTGCAGACGGTGTCTTATCTGCCGCATTTCATTTCATTAATTGTCATCTGCGGCATGATTATTGACTTCACGAAACCCGGAGGCATTATCAACAGCCTGCTGCTCGGCATTGGAATCATCTCTGAGCCGATTCAATTTCTAATCCTGCCGGAGTGGTTCCGCACCATTTATGTCGGTTCGGGCATGTGGCAGAGCCTGGGCTGGAACTCTATCATCTATCTGGCAGCCTTGTCCGGTATTAACCCGAGCCTCTATGAGGCTGCTGTGGTCGATGGGGCCGGGCGCTGGAAGCAGCTTACCCACATTACACTGCCGGGAATTCTGCCCACAGTGCTGATCCTGTTGATTCTGAATGTCGGGACCCTGCTGAATGTGGGCTGGGACAAAATTATATTGCTGTATAATCCGGGAACCTACGTCACGGCAGACGTCATCTCCACCTTTGTCTACAGACGCGGTGTCATGGAAGCCGATTACAGCTTCTCGGCGGCGGTGGGACTGTTCAACTCCGTGATCAACTTTACGCTGCTGGTGCTGGCGAACCGGATCAGCCGGAAGACCACCGAGAGCAGCTTATGGTAAGGAGGGCTATGCTTCCGAAGCAAGTTTAATTGCGCTGTTCACACAGGAAGTATAGCTCCATTAAACTCTTAGGAGGGAAGACATTGGTAATCAAACGCAGCATTCCGGAACTGATATTTGACAGCTGCAATGTTCTATTCCTAATCTTCTGTTCCTTCCTGTTCCTGTATCCCATGTGGTATGTACTGGTATCCTCGTTCAGTGATGCGCATGCCATCGCCGCGGGCGAGATCAGCTTCTGGCCGAAGGGCTTTAATGTGGATGCGTACAAGCTGGTTTTTGAGGACCAGCGGATCTGGACCGCTTACGGGAATACGTTCATTTATGTCATCGCGGGCACTTTTATCAACCTGGTTCTAACTACACTTGGCGCTTATCCGCTGTCCAGAAAGAATCTGGAGGGGCGCAGCCTGATTATGGCGTTCATCGTGTTCACGATGTTCTTCAGCGGGGGGCTGATTCCGGCCTATCTGAATGTGCGTGAGCTCGGACTGTACGATACAAGATGGGCGTTGCTGCTGCCGGGCGCGGTTAGTGCTTTTAACCTGATCGTCATGCGGACCTTCTTCCAGTCCATACCGGAGAGCCTCGTGGAATCGGCCAAAATCGACGGTGCACATGACTTCCGCATTCTGCTGCGGATTGTACTGCCGTTATCGATGCCTGTACTGGCGGTAATGACGCTGTTCTATGCGGTGGGACACTGGAACAGCTGGTTCTCGGCGATGATTTATTTGCAGGACCGTGATCTGTTTCCGCTGCAGCTGATTTTGCGGGAAATTCTGATTCAGTCCTCCGCGCAGAATATGCTGGCCGGCGTTACGCAGGATGAGGTGTTCCGCATCAGTGAATCTATCAAGTTCGCGACGATTATTATCGCAACGGTGCCTATTTTGATGATCTATCCGTTTTTGCAGAAGTATTTCGTTAAAGGCGTCATGATCGGGGCACTGAAAGAGTAAGCGGACAAGAGAGAGAAACAGAGCAGAAACAGGGCAGAAACAGAGCAGAAATAGAGAAAACAACATTCGCACCGTAATCTGCGCGAAGCAGTCGGGAGGAGAGAGGCTATATGAAGGCGGTACTATCCCAGAATGGTGAAATTAACGTGGCTGAGATTCCCGCTCCGGTGCTGGAGGACGGATTCGTGCTCGTTGAGACAGAATATTCGGCCATCAGTCCCGGAACAGAAATGATGATGAATGGTGCTCACCGCCCGAAACCCATAGTTCTCGGATATAGTGCAGTAGGGATCATCCGGTCCCGGGGACAGGGAATGGAGCATTGGCCAATTGGTCAGCGGGTGGCCTGTTACGGGGGACCTTATGCGAAACACGCGGAATGGCTGCTGATGCCACAGCATCTCATGGTGCCGGTTCCGGAGCATGTCAGTCCGGTGGAAGCATCAACGGTGGGTCTTGGAGCCATCGCAGTGCATGCCGTAAGGCAGGCTGACCTGCAGTTCGGCGAGACGCTGGTGCTGATTGGAGCAGGGATTCTCGGCCAGCTGATTGCGCAAATTGCCAGGGCTGCCGGCTGCCGGGTCATCGTCTATGATCTGCTTGAAGCGCGCTGCAGCATCGCTGAGAGCCTGGGCATCCGCCACATTGCAGTGAGTCCGGAGCAGGTCAGCTCGCATCTGGAACAATTGACGGCGGGAATGGGAGCGGATGCCGTAATGATCTGTGCCGGGGGCAAATCCGGCGGGCTTGTCGATCAGGCGCTGGAATGGGTGAGGAACCAGGGGAAGGTGCTGCTGGTCGGAGATGTGAAGGCGGACTTCTCGCGGGAGCTGATGTTCGGGAAGGAAGCGCAGGTGCTGATCTCCAGAGCAGGCGGTCCGGGCCGTTACGATCCTGTCTATGAAAAGCAAGGGATTGATTATCCTTACGGCTACGTTCGCTGGACCGAAGGACGCAACATGGCGGAATACATCCGGCTGATCGCTGAAGGCGATATTCAGGTAGGGCCGCTGATCAGCAAGGTGTTCCCCCTGGAGCGTTCAGCCGATGCGTTCTTACAGTATGCTCAATCTCCGGCAGAGCTGCTGGGGGCGGTGCTTGCTTATCCTGTAACCGGTGTTCAGGAGGCCGAGCCTGCTGCAGCCCAAGCCCGGGAGGGGCAATAATCATGGAGGCGCTGCGGATCGGCGAGCCGCTGAACGGGCTTGCGGTATGGGCATCGGCCTATGGCAAGCGGCAGGGGCAAGACCGGATCTATGCCGTATCCTCCGGCAGTCCCTGCATGCTGTTTGTACTTGATCCTGCTGGTACCGAGCCGGTGCAGCAATTCGCGCTGGAAGGCTCGGATCATTGCTGGGGAGTGGTTGCGGCGGCCAGCGGAATCTACATCGGCGGCAGCGGGATTCTCTACAGATTTACGCATGAACAGGGCATCGAGAACCTGGGGGAGATGATTCCAGGCGAGTTCTACACTTGGCGGCTTGCCGCCGACAACGCGGGCAACATCTATGGAGGCTGCTATCCCGGCGGCAAAGTCTTTCAATATAACCCGTCCACGGGACAGTTCAGAGATTACGGTGTCATGGTAGACGGGGAGCAATACGCCCGGTGCATGCAAGCCTGGAAGGGCAAGCTGTACGTGGGGGCCGGAACCCGGTGTCCGCATATTGTGGAACTGGACACAGAGACAGGTGAACGGACTGAGATCAGTCTGCCGGAAGAGAGCCGCACAGAGCAGCTGGTGTATGATCTGAATATTGTACACGGGAAGCTGATAATTCGGATAACACCGAGTTCTAGATTATATATCTATGATCTGAAGCTGCGCGGGTGGGAGAATTCTATCGATCATGTAAGTGGACTTAGTGTGTCGCCGCCTGACCGTTACGGGAACATCTATTTCATCAAGGATGATGTTCTGCAGCGTTATGCATTGGCAACGGGCGTGCTTACCCCTACTTCATTTGCCATGCCGGAACCGGCAGGAGACTACGGCTGGCTGGAGGGCCATCCGCTGAATCCGCAGGGAAGCTGCCTGGCAGGTGTGCACAGGGACGGGACCTGCTGGATCTATGATCCGGAGAACGACCGGCACACGGTCATGGATTTCATACTGCAGGGGCAGCCGGTTCACCTGCAGTCCCTGGCCTGGGGGCCGGAAGGGAAGCTGTATATCGGCGGTTATTTCGCCGGCGGACTGGCCGGTTACGATCCGGCCACCTCGGAAATCGTTTCCCGCCGGGGGATCGGGCAGATCGAGGGCATGATGGAAGCCGGCGGCATTATGTATCTGGGAGTGTACCCCAAAGCGAATATCTTCGCCTATGACCCGTCACGGGAATGGAATCCCGGCCTTAATCCCAGGCTGGCTTTCTCCCTGCAAGGCGAAGAACAGGACCGTGCTTTTGCCTGGACCCGGGCGGGAGAAGAACTGGCTATCGGAACTGTTCCGTCCTACGGCCGGCATGGAGGTGCACTTACCCTGTTGCATCCAGAAACCGGGGCGCGTGAAGTATTCAGGGGGCTGCTGCCGCAGCAGAGCATCGTGTCACTGACTGCAAGTGAAGACCTTTTGTTCGCCGGAGGCTCTGTCTGGGGAGGACTCGGAATCGCCCCGGAGCGGATGGAAGCGTCCCTGATGATCTGGGATGTGAACAGCCGCCGCAAGGTGTGGGAGGGCGTTCCGGTACCGGGTGAAAAGGCCATCCCGGCGCTGGCGCTGGATGATGAGGGCAAGGTATGGGGACTCACTGCAGGGTTGCTTTTCCTGTTTAATCCGCTAACGCTGGAGACTGAAAGGACGATTCGGGTATGTCCGGCGGATTGGGAAGGAATGACCCACTTCTGGCGGGGAGGCAACGAGCTGCTGTACAGGGAAGGCATTTTGTACGGGACCGCAATGAATACACTGTTCCAATATGATGTGCGCCAGGACAGGCTTGAGGTGCTGGACGATGATGCCCGGCTGCTTGCGGTGGACGGCGAAGGCGGACTGTTTTTTGCCAGAGCAACCGCGCTGTACCGCATGCAGGCCTTGGCGGCAAGTCAGGAGAAATCATGAAAATCCTATATTTCTATAAATTTTGCCTGCTGGGCGGAGTCACCACGCAGCTGGCGAACAGGCTTAAGTTTCTGCGGGGCCGTGCGGAGGTGCATTTTGCTTTTCTTGAGGACTACGGCGGGGCCGGCGCTTTTGAAGGCTATGCGCATGTCCGTATCCTCGGAACAACTGATGAAATCAGGAGCTACATTAAGGTGCATGACTTTGACGTAATCATCACCATTGATACCTATGAGCTGTATGAAGCGCTGGGCCCGGCGGAAGAACGGAAGCTGATCATTCACGAGGTGCACACCACCTATGAGGAGCCCTTGCGGATACTGGCTGAATCCAGGGACAGTCTGCCCTTTCACTATGTCATCACACCCTCTGCGTATATGAAGGAAATGCTGGAGGGAATCGGGATTACAGATGCTTGTCATATCAATAACTGCCTGGATACGGAATTATTCAAATACGAACCCCTCTCCGGCGAGCGGCCGCCTACCATTCTGTGGGTAGGCAAGCTGGACCGGCATAAAAACTGGGAGTCCTTCATGAACATAGCAGGCAGGCTGAATGCGCAATTCCCGGACCTGCAGTTCCTGCTTGTCGGCGGTTACACCGCTCCCGAAGAAATTACCGGCAAACTCCGGGCGAGAGTGCAGGAGCTGGGAATCCGGAATTTTGAGTGGCTGCCCAAAGTGGATTATGAAGAGATGCACCATTATTATTCTGCGGTTGCCGGGAGTGGCGGGGTGTATATCAGTACTACCAGCAATGAATCCTTCGGGATGACCGTCCTGGAGGCGATGGCCTGCCGGTGTCCGGTTGTCGTGCCGGAGGTCGGAGCGTTGCCTGAGCTGCTGGATGATGAGCTGAGTGTATCGCTGTATGCTACCGGAAATGAAGAGGAATGTGTCCGGCGTGTGGCCCTTCTGCTCGAACAGAACGCCCTGCGGGAACGCTTGATGACCTTGGGCGAGCAGAAGGCAAGAACGGTGTACAGCATTGAAGAGGTTGGAAAAGCATACCTGGCGCTGCTGGAACATTTCGTAAGGGAACGTGCATACCACAGTTAATCTACATTGTCCGCAGGCACAAGGGGGCGTTCATTAACTGCCATATAGATTGAACTTAAAAATATACGGACTGGAAAAAGCAGCGGAGGGGAAATTTGAACTGGAACTGTATGAAGGTAGCATCCGCCTGAAAGCTATCCATAGGAAAGCTAGCATCGGAAGCATAAGCTGTCTGAGAATTTCCACTGCGAACAGCGGATTAGATCAAGAAACCTGGGGACGGGCAGCGGCCGGAGGGCCAAATATTCTTTGGAGTTACGGCAACCCATGACCCGATTACGGTACATTCCTAGGCGTTTGCGGTAAACGGTAGCGGTAAACGGTAAACGGTAAACGGTAGGGCGGTAGGCGGTATGCGGTATGCTTAATTGCACTTTGTACAACTAAAACGCCTGATTTTCAACCAATAATCCGTTTAGTTGTATTTCGTACAATTAAACTGCCTTTGTTCCTTGGTTCTGGCCCATTCGAACAAATTTAGTTGTACAGAATGCAGTTATAAGAGGCCAGCCTCTCTTTTCGGTGTTTTTAATTGTACATTATACAACTATATTCAACTATCCCTGAACATCCATTTGGAACAGAACACATCAGTTGCTGCAAGTACTAGTTAACCCAAGTCTACGCGGGGTGGAGGTGCAGAGTTGAAAGAGCTGAACATTGGCATGGTGGGCATGGATACCTCACACAGCAGAATCTATGCTTCGCTGCTGAACCATGCGTCCCATCCGCTGCATGTACCCGGCGGGAGGCTGACTTGTGGGTATGCCGGGGGCTCGGCGGATTTCCCGTTAAGCGCCTCACGGGTGGAAGCGATCAGCAGGGAGCTGCAGGAGCACTACGGTGTCGAGCTGGTGTCTTCCATTGCTGAAGTAGCCGAGAGAGCAGATGCGGTCCTGCTGACTTCTGTAGACGGAAGAGTACACCGTGAACAGTTCGCGGTGCTCGCACCCTACGGCAAGCCGGTGTTCATCGACAAACCGCTTGCGGTCACCAGCGCCGATGCCCGGGACATCATGGAGCTTGCAGCAAGCTACGAGACACCCGTTTTCTCCAGCTCGATGGTCCGGTTCGGCGGGCCGCTGAATGAGGCGCTGAAGGATGAGAGTGCAGGCTCCATTGTAGGAGCAGACTGCTGCGGTCCGCTCGAGCTGCAGCCGACCCAGCCGGGATTATTCTGGTACGGCATTCATACCGCAGAGATGCTGTACGCGGCACTTGGCGGAGGCTGCATATCGGTGAGAGCCCAGAGTAATGAAACCCAGGAATGGGCAGTCGGGCAGTGGAGGGACGGACGGATCGGCACCATGCGCGGCAACGTAACCGGAGGCACCGATTTCACTGCTGTGCTGCACAGGGAACGGGGCAGCACAGCAGTAAATGCGCTGGGCGGGCACTATGAAGCAGGCCATCAGAATCTGCTAAGGCAGTTTCTGTTGATGGCGGGGGGAGCGCCTCCGCCCGTAAGCCCGGCTGTGACGCTGGAGCTGATCCGCTTTCTGGAAGCGGCTAATGAGAGCAGGGTAATGGGGCAGACCGTGCTTCTGTAAGGAGCTTAATCGTACCCGATGATACGGACAGGCTGTTCTTTTGTAATAAGGAGTTACATTCGGAAAGGGGAGAAACGGAATGCTCAAGACAGCAGTGATCGGCTGCGGCGGGATGGGAAACATTCATGCGGACAGATATATGTCCATGCCTGAGGCTCAGCTTATCGCGGTATGCGATATCAACGGGGAAGCAGCCGAGAGGCTTGGATTGCTGGCAGGTGTGAAGTATTACCTGTCGGCACAGGAAATGCTCGAACGGGAGAAACCGGAGGTGGTCAGTATAGCTGTACCCACCTATCTGCATGTGCCGATGGTACGGCTGGCAGCGGACTACGGTGCACATGTGATCTGCGAGAAGCCGCTGGCGCTGACTTCCGCGGAAGCCGAGGAGGCGGTCCGTTACTGTAACGGTAAAGGTGTCCGGTTATTTGTCGGACATGTGGTCCGCTTCTTCCCCGCCTACAGCCAGCTTGCGGAAGGGATCAGGCAGCATGGCGGAGGCAGGGGAGGCATCTACCATGCCAAGAGAGCAGGCTCGCATCCCGGCCAGGTTCAGGAATGGTTCCGCGACCCGGCACTGAGCGGCGGCGTGATTGTGGATCTGATGATTCACGATATCGACTATATCCGCGGGACCTTTGGTGAAGCGGAGGAGGTATATGCCTTCGAGCATCGGACGGAGACGATGAATTATGCTTCCGCGACCTTCCGCTTCGGGAACGGAACCCTTGCCCAACTGGAGGCCTTCTGGGGGTATCCGGGCGCATTTCATACTGCGTTTGAATATGCCGGTGCGGACGTCATTATCTCGGGCGGAACCCCGGACGGGGAGAGTGTGCATGTCCGGCGGGTAGCTGCCTCGGGGTCTGCTCCGGGGTTCGTGGAGACCCCGGCAAGCGTGCTGCTGAAAGACCCCTACTATGAAGAGCTGGAGCATTTCCTGCGGTGCATTGCCAGTGGTGCGGAGCCTAAGGTCACGGCAGAAGATGCCGTTCAGGCTGTACGCTGGGCGGAAGCTGCCGTGAGCTCAGGGGCAACCGGACTTCCCGTTAAGCTCGATGCCAAAGGAGGGATTAGATGAGACGTCTCAATGTGGGAATGCTCAGCTTCGCCCATGCCCATGCCTATGATTATCTGGCCTGTCTTCAGCAGATGCCGGAGGTGACGGTAGGCGGAATCGCTGATCCCGTGCCGGAGCGGACAGAGGAATTGGCCATGCGCCATGCCATCCCTTACTACAGCGATTACCGCGAACTGCTGGCCGATGCGTCGATAGATGCGGTGATCATATGCTCGGAGAATGTTCATCATGCGGAGCATACCCTTGCCGCTGCTGAAGCAGGCAAGCATGTTCTCTGCGAGAAGCCGCTTGGCCTCTCTGCCGGGGAGATGGAGCGGATGATTGCAGGCTGTGAAGCCAAGGGGGTCCAGCTGATGACCGCTTTTCCCTGCCGCTTTCTGACCCCGGTGGTCCGGGCCAAGGAGGCGCTCGACAGGGGAGAGATCGGAGAGATTATAGCTTTTAAAGGAACCAACAGAGGCTCATTCCCGGGTCCGGCGTGGTTCGCCGAGCCTTCGCTTTCGGGCGGTGGCGCTGTGCTGGATCATACAGTTCACGTGATGGATCTGATGAACTGGTTCACCGGCTCTCCGGTCGAGCGGGTCTATGCCTATGCGGGAACCTTATTCGATCCTGAGCACAAGCGGACGATTGATGATTCCGGCATGGTGCATGTCACTTTTGCAAATGGCGTGTTCGGCGTTCTGGACCCGAGCTGGTCGCGTAATCCCGGATTCCCCACCTGGGGGGATGTGACCCTGCAGATCATCGGGACAGAGGGAGTCATCTCCATCGATGCCTTCAATCAGAAGAACAATGTGTATGGCAGAGCATCCGGCAAAGGCAGCTGGTCCTTCTGGGGAGACGATATGAACGGACTGATGCTGCAGGCATTCGTGCAGGCACTGCTGGAAGGCACGCCGGTACCGGTGACCGGACTGGATGGTCTCAGATCGGCGGAGGTCGCATTGAATGCCTACCGTTCCGTACAGGAAGGACAACCGGTTAAGCTGCACAGGTAATGCCAGGATTTGAAGGTATGTAACCACATTAAAGAGGCGGGATGAACAATGGACGATCAGAAGCTATTCGATACGATGTGTGAAACGCTCTATTCGGCGGTTATCTCCGATACGCTGGATCAGCTGGGCTACCGCAATCAGGTGATGCGCGAGAATATCAATCCGGTCGATCCCTCCTGGGTGGTGGCCGGACGTGCCAAAACCATTCTGTCGGTGGATATCCACCATCTGCCCGAAGATCCCTACACTAAGGAAATTGAAGCGGTAGACAGCGTCAAGCCGGGAGAAATTGTGATCGGCTGCACGAATGAATCCAGGCAGAATGGCCTGTGGGGGGAGCTGCTGTCAACGGCCTCCAAGATGCGCGGCGGGCGGGGAGCGATCGTGGATGGCTTAATCCGGGATACAGCCAAAATTCTGGAGCTGGGCTTCCCCGTCTTCGCTACCGGCACCAAGCCGGTAGATTCGCAGGGACGCGGGATCGTTATCGACTACGATATTCCCGTGCTGTGCGGAGGTGTGCTGGTGCAGCCCGGCGACATTATCTTTGGCGACCGTGACGGTGTCGTAGTGATACCGGGCGCCATCATTGATGAAGTGTTCGCACTGGCGACGGATAAGGCGACACGCGAGAATCATACACGCGATGAGCTGCTGGCTGGCTCCACACTGCGGCAGGTCTATGATAAATACGGAGTACTCTAAACCACGAAGGCGGGGTGTCTACATCATGAGGCTGGCTGGAAAAAGAGTGCTGGTAACCGGCGCCGGGCGGGGCATCGGGCTGGCGATTGCCCGCCGTTTCCTGGAGGAGGGGGCCCGCGTGGTCCTGCTGGACCGCAGCGAAGCAGAGCTGCTTACTGCCGCTGATGAACTGGCAGACTACAGGGGAAGCTGGACCACGGAGGTCTGCGATCTGCGCGACCCGGCACAGCTTGAGGCGTCTGCAGCCAGGGCTTTCGCACATTTTGGCGGAATTGACATCGTTGTGAATAATGCAGGAATTGCTTATAGGGAATCCTTTCTCGATATTTCCTTGGAGCACTGGAATGCAGTCTTCGAGATCAATGTCCGTGCGGTGTACAGGCTTGGCCAGCTGGCTGCGAGGCAGATGATTGGCCAGGGCGGCGGCGGTGCAATTATTAATATGAGCTCCAAAAACGGAATATCGGCCAGCGCGGAGCTTGCGCATTACAATGCTTCCAAGGCTGCCGTTATCCTGCTGACAGAGTCTATGGCGGTAGAGCTGGCTCCGTATGGTATCCGGGTCAATGCAGTGGCGCCGGGCTTCGTGGATACCCCGCTGGACCGCAGGCTGCGCGAGGAAAGCGGACTGCCGTCCCATTCGGAGCATACTCCGATGAAACGGGCAGCGGCTCCAGAGGAGGTTGCCAGCGTGTTTCTCTTCCTGGCCTCAGACGAAGCTTCGTATGTGACGGGAGAAACGGTCCGTGTAGATGGCGGACATCTGGCTAACGGAAGTGAATTATAGCTTGAAGGAGGTGCAGAGATGATTTTTGATTCACATACTCATTTGTTTGGACCGGGAATGGTGGCCGGACCTACGGATGCCGCGATCAAGCGCGCCTGGGGCCCGGATATGAATATTGAGGCTACACCGGAGCAGCACCGGGGCAACCTGGAAGGATTCTCGGGAGCCATAGTACTGGCGATGGCGGCGTCTGCCACCGGGCTGGTGGTGCCGAATGAATATGTGGCGGAATACTGCCGGACGGACCCGGGAAGGCTGTTTGGTTTTGCCAGCGTAGATCCGAATGATCTGGACTGTGTAGGCAAGTTCGAAACGGCTGTCCGTGAGCTGGGGCTGAAGGGGCTGAAGCTGGCCCCGATCTATCAGAACTTTTATCCGGAGGATCCGAAGCATATGGCGCTCTATGCTAAGGCGGAGCAACTGAACGTTCCGGTTCTATGGCATCAGGGAACCTCCTTTGTCCCGGAGGGATATCTGGATGCTTCCCGCCCGGCGATGCTTGATCCAATTGCCAGGGCTTTTCCGAAGCTGAAAATGATCGTAGCCCATATGGGTCACCCCTGGGTGGATGAATGCATCTCGCTGGTGCGCAAGCATCCTAACCTGTACATGGACGTGTCTGCACTCGGCAGCCGTCCGTGGCAATTCTATAATGCACTGGTCTCCGCTGCGGAATACGGGGTGCAGGACAAGCTGCTGTTCGGCTCGGATTATCCGTTCTTCGGTACGCAGCAGATGCTGGATGCCTTGTACCGGATCAATGATCTGGTGGAGGGAACCAGGCTGCCGCGTGTAGCGGAGGATTTCATTGAAGACATTATTCACCGGCCGACACCGGAAATCCTCGGGCTGGTCTAATTTGTACAACAGCAGGCTGGAAGCCAAAGGGAGATGGAGCATGGAGGAGCATACGGAAACCAGCCGGGCGGACAGTGACGGGAGCGGTGCTGCCGGACGCAGACTGAAGAGTGAAGCCTATTTCCAGGAAAAAGATCTGTGGGGCTTCATTCACCGTTCGTTTACAAAGTCGATGGGATATACAGAAGAGGATCTGCGGAAGCCGGTCATCGGCATCTGCAATACCTTCAGTGAGCTGAACAAGTGTCATTCGCACTTTAATGAGCTGGTGGATTATGTGAAGCGCGGGGTCTGGCAGGCTGGCGGGGTGCCGATGGAATTCCCGACGATATCGATCGGCGAGCCTTATGTCAAGCCGACGACGATGCTGCTGCGCAACCTGATGGCGATGGACACGGAGGAAATGATGAAGGGCCACCCCATAGACGGGGTGGTGCTGCTCGGCGGCTGTGATAAAACAGTGCCTGCCCAGCTGATGGCCGCGGCCAGTGTGAACATTCCGGCCATTGTGCTCACGGGCGGGCCGATGCTGAACGGCCGCCTGGGCGGACGCAGCCTGGGTGCCTGCACCGACTGCTACGGCTTCACGCTGGAGCATAAAGCGGGAAATATTACAGACGAGGAGCTGGCGGTGGCGGAGGACGCCATCTGCCGCAGCGACGGGCACTGCATGGTGATGGGCACAGCCAGCACCATGGCCTCGATTGCCGAAGCCATTGGCATGGCGCTGCCGGGGTGCGCGGCGATCCCCGCGCCGGACAGCCGCCGCAGGCATCTCTCCGAGCGGACCGGCAAGCAGATTGTGGAGCTGGTGCGGCGGGATATCCGCCCGCGCGACATCATGACGGCAGAGGCAATGGAGAATGCCATCACGGTCACGATGGCCAGCGGCGGCTCCACGAATGCCATCATCCATCTGGTGGCGATTTCCCAGCGGCTGGGCCGGAAGCTGCCGCTGGAGACATTCGATGACATCAGCCGCCGGACGCCGTTCATTCTGAATCTGCGGCCTTCGGGCAAATATCAGATGGAGGAGTATTTCGAAGCAGGCGGCGTGCCTGCGCTGATGAAGGAGCTGGAGCCGCTGCTGCATGGCGGCTGCCTGACCGTAACCGGGCGGACGGTTACGGAGAATCTGGTCCAGGCGGTCACGCTGGACCGGGAGGTGATCCGCAGCGTGGCGGAGCCGCTGGACAGAGAGGGCGGAATTGCCGTGCTGCGCGGCAATCTGGCCCCGGATGGCGCGCTGATTAAGCAGACTGCGGTATCAGCGCATCTGAAGCGGCACACCGGGCGCGCCGTGGTGTTCGAGAGTCCGGCGGATCTCCAGCTGCGGATCGACGACCCGGAGCTTGCGGTAGATGAGCACAGTGTACTGGTGCTCAAGAACGCGGGCCCCAAAGGTGCGCCCGCGATGCCGGAGATCGGGCAGATCCCGATTCCGCAGAAGCTGCTGGTGCGCGGCATAAGAGACATGGTCCGCATCTCTGATGCACGGATCAGCGGCACTTCCTACGGCGCGCTGATCGTGCATGCGGCGCCGGAAGCGGCTGTAGGAGGAACGCTGGCGCTGGTACAGGACGGCGATGAAATCGAGCTGGATATTGCCGCGAGAAGGCTGATGCTGAAGGTGCCGGATGAGGAGCTGGCCCGGCGGCGGGCTTCCTGGAAGGCACCGGAGCCCCATTATGACAGAGGCTACGGCCTGCTGTTCCATGAGCGCGTGCTGCAGGCGAATTTGGGCTGTGATTTCGATTTCCTGCTGCCGGCAGAGCTTCGCCGGGAGCTGCTGGACGGAGCTAAGCAGGACTAACCATAAATTTTATCCACCTAAAGGAGAATTCTTATGCAAATGCCAACGCAAGCTGTGATCCGGTCTGTTCAGGAGCTGGAAGACCGGCTGGCCCGTCCGTCTGCCGCACTGCTGGAGGAGCTCGCCCGGCTCGACGGGGATATCATGCTGCTCGGAGTAGGCGGCAAAATGGGCCCGAGCCTGGCCCGGCTGGCCGTGAATGCCATCCGGGAGGCCGGGCTGGACAAGAAGGTGATAGGCGTCTCCCGCTTCTCGAATGAGGCATTGAAGCAAGAATTAATTGAAGCCGGTGTGGAGGTGATCGCGGCGGATTTGTCTGACGACAGCGCGCTGCGGGCACTGCCTGACACGAAGAATATCCTGTACATGGCCGGCAATAAATTCGGCACAACAGGCAATGAGCATTTCACCTGGATGATGAACGCCTATCTGCCGGGGCGTGTGGCGGAGCGCTTCCGCGATTCGCGGATTGTCGTCTTCTCGACAGGCAATGTCTACCCGTTCACGCCGGTGGGCCAAGGCGGAGCAACAGAACGCACCTCACCGAATGCGAACGGCGAGTATGGACAGTCCTGTCTGGGACGGGAGCGGATCTTCGAGCATTTCTCGCATAAGAACAATACGCCAATGTTCATCTACCGGCTCAATTATGCCATAGACTTGCGCTATGGCGTTCTGCTTGAGCTTGCCCGATCCGTTAAGGAGCAGCGGCCCATCGATCTGACGATGGGGCACGCCAATGTCATCTGGCAGGGGGATGCCAATGAGCTTGCCCTGCGCGCCTTGCTCCGCTGCAGTTCGCCGCCGAATGTAATGAACATCACAGGACCGGAGACGGTGTCGCTGCGCTGGGCGGCCACGGAAATCGGCCGCAGGCTGGGGACTGAGCCTGTCTTCACGGGTGCAGAAGCCCCGGAAGCCCTGCTGAGCAATGCTGCGAAGGCCGCGGCTTCCTTCGGATATCCCCGGGTATCGCTGGCACAGATGATCGATTGGGTCGCGGACTGGGTGGCTTCGGGAAGCGAGACCTGGAACAAGCCGACACATTTTCAGGAACGGGAGGGCAACTATTAATGGGAGCGAGCAGACAACCGTTAACTCCGGAGCTCTATGAAGCGCTGCATGAAGGTCTGGCGATTCCGGCGCATCCTCTGGCCCTGACGGCAGAACGCAAGCTGGATGAGCGCCGCCAGCGGGCATTGACCCGTTATTATATCGCCTCCGGGGCAGGCGGAGTTGCTGTGGCCGTGCATTCCACGCAGTTCGAAATCAGGGACCCCAAGATCGGGCTGCTGGAGCCGGTGCTCAGGCTGGCTGCGGAAGAAGTGGAGCGTGCCGGCCTTACCCGTCCTTTCATGAAGGTGGCAGGCATATGCGGAGACACGGAGCAGGCTGTCCGGGAAGCGCAGCTCGCGGCAGGTCTCGGCTATGAAGCAGGACTTCTCAGCATGGGCGGACTGCAGGACTGGAGCGAGGCGCAGCTGCTGGAACGCACCAGGAGAGTGGCGGATGTGATTCCCGTCTTCGGCTTCTATCTGCAGCCTTCTGTGGGCGGCCGGATCTTAAGCGTTGACTTTTGGCGGAGCTTTGCAGAGATTGAAGGCGTTATCGCGATCAAAATGGCACCGTTCAACCGTTATCAGAGCCTCGATGTGGTCCGGGCGGTGATGGAGTCCAGCCGCAGCAGCGAAATCGCTCTCTATACCGGCAATGACGATAATATTGTTACGGATCTGCTCACCACCTACCGCTTCAAGGTTAACGGGGAACCCATGGAGAAGAAAATTGTCGGCGGGCTTCTCGGTCACTGGGCGGTCTGGACAAGCAAAGCGGTTCAGCTTCTGGATACGATCCGAAAAATCCGCAATGAGGCTACCCTGTCATCCAGCTGGCTGACCCTTGGCATTGAGGTGACCGACAGCAACGCGGCCTTGTTTGATCCGGCCCATCAATTTCACGGCTGTATTCCGGGCATTCATGAGGCGCTGCGCCGCCAGGGACTGCTTGAAGGCTTATGGTGCCTGAATCCGGAGGAGCAGCTCTCACCCGGGCAGCTGGAGGAGATCAGCAGAGTCACCAGGGATTATCCCCATCTCACGGATGATGAATTCGTGGCAGCGCATTTGGAGGAATGGCTCCGGTAAAAGAGGCGTCTGCACATTCCCCAGTGGAACCCGAAAGCCCGGATATGATAAGCTCATGGCATCAGGCCAGCCCTGAACCAAGGAGGGAAATCTATGAGCAGCTTAATCACAGGCCAAGTCTATTCCGGGTTTCAAGTCATGCATCAGGAGTATATCCGGGAAATCGAATCCTCTGTATATACGCTGGAGCATCAGCAGAGCGGCGCGCGGCTGCTATACGTACAGAATCAGGATGATAACAAGGTGTTCAGTGTCACTTTTCGGACTCCGCCTGCAGACAGCACGGGAGTGTTTCATATTCTGGAGCATTCAGTCCTGTGCGGCTCGGATAAATATCCGGTAAAGGAACCGTTTGTAGAGCTGCTGAAAGGCTCGATGAAAACATTTCTGAACGCCTTTACCTTTGGCGACAAGACGATGTATCCGGTGGCCAGCCGGAATGAACAGGACTTTGCCAACTTAATGGAGGTTTATCTGGACAGCGTGTTCCAGCCGAACATTTACAGCCAGCGGGAGATTTTTGAGCAGGAGGGCTGGCATTACGAGCTGCCGCGCTCCGGGGATGAGCTGATCTATAAGGGTGTCGTCTACAACGAGATGAAGGGCTCTTATTCCTCACCCGTCACGGTATTAATCGACCGGATCAAGAAGTCGCTCTACCCGGATACGGTATACCGGCATTCCTCCGGCGGAGACCCGGAACATATCCCTGCGCTGACCTATGAGCAGTTCCTGGAGGCGCACAGCCGTTATTACCACCCGTCCAACAGTTATTTCTATCTATATGGAGACTTGAATATCGAAGCGAGGCTGCAATTAATCCACGAGGAATATCTCAGCCGGTATAACCGCAAGGATATCGATACGGGGATTGCCCTGCAGCAGCCGACAGGAATAACCGAGCTTACGGCGGAGTATCCCATTCTGGAGACCGAAACCGCCGCTGACAAGACTTACGTGAGCCTGAACTATGTAATCGGAACCTCCCTGGACCGGGAGCTGAATCTGGCCTTTGCCATTCTGAAAAGCATGCTGATGGACAGCAACGCCGCTCCGCTGAAACAGGCTTTGCTGGAGAGCGGACTCGGCAAGGATGTCGTCTCTTTCTATTCCGACAGTATGGTCCAGCCTATGCTTGGCATCGCCTTGACCCATTCTAATCCCTCTGCCAAGGAGGCCTTCGTGAATCTGGTCAGAACGACGTTAAGCCGCCTTGCCGCGGACGGCCTGGATGAGAAGCTGGTGCTGGCTGCGGTGAACAGCAAGGAATTTGAACTGCGGGAAGCAGACTTTAACCAGTACCCCAAGGGCCTGACCTATAATATGGAAGTGATGAAGGCCTGGCTGTATGACGGCTTGCCGTCCACGTATCTGGAGTATGAAGCTGCAATTGCGTCTATCCGCGAACAAAGTGCTAACCGGTATTTCGAGCGGCTGATCGAGACCTACCTGCTGAATAGCGATCATTGCAGCGTCGTTGTCCTGAAGCCTTCCCAGACCCTTGCGGCAGACAAGGAAGCGGCGGCCCGAAGCCGTTTGGCTGAATATAAAGCCTCGTTGACGCCGGTACAGTGCGAAGAGCTGGTGCTGAATACGCAGAAGCTGCTGGCCCGGCAGAACCGTCCGGATGCCGCGGAGGATCTGCAGAAGCTTCCGAAGCTGTCCCTTCAGGATATTGACCGCAGCGCTCCGCCCGGGGTGCCCACTAAGGAGCATAGACTGGATGGAATCAAAGTGCTGCATCATGAAGCGGCTGCAGGAACCATCGCCTATATTAAGCTGTATTGGGACACCCGGGTTCTGACGGCAGAACAGATTCCTTATCTGGAACTGCTGGCGAAGGTACTGGGGCAACTGGAGACTGCGGCTTACAGCATTGAAGAGCTGACCAGTGAAATCGGGATCACAACCGGCGGCATCCGCTTTCAGAATGAGATATTTGGGGCCGGCACAGCTGGCGAAGGAAGCTACCAGCCCAAATTCAGCGCCCGCATCAAGGTCATGCAAGGCAACATCGGCGGTTCCTTGAAGCTGCTGCACGAGCTGCTCTACAATAGCAACTTGAATAATTTATCCAAGCTGCAGGAGATTGTCCGCCGGGAAGCCTCCGGCATGGAAGCAATGCTGAACCAGAAAGGCAATGAAATCGCAGCCGGCCGGGTGCTCTCTTATTTCACGGATAGAGGGATGTATGAGGAGCAGCTCGGCGGTATGGCCTATTACCGCTTCATCAAAGAGCTGACCAGCCGGATTGACCAGGAGGCTGAACTGCTTGCTGACACTCTGAAGGGAATCTGCGGGGTTCTGTTCAATACGCAGAATGTAACACTGTCCGTAACCGGAACGCTGGATACGTATGCGGAATTCACTGCACACCTGGCGCAGCTGGATCTGCGGGACCAGCAGGTTAAGTTCTTGCCGCTGCTGTCTGCGCTGGACCAGGCGGGCAACGAAGGGTTCATGTCTGCCAGCCAGGTGCAGTATGTGGTCAAAGGATATGACTTCACGAAGCTGGGGTTTGCTTATTCCGGCAAGCTGCAGGTGCTCAAAAGAATCCTCAGCCTGACCTATCTGTGGAATGCTGTCCGGGTCAAGGGCGGAGCTTATGGCGGCAATCTCGTTCTGCGCAGAGACGGTGTGCTCCTGTTTACTTCTTACCGTGATCCGAATTTGCAGGAGACGCTGGAGATTTATGACCGGGCGTATCTGTTTGCCGGAGAATTTGCCGCAGATGAAGAGGAGATGACGAAGGCAATCATCGGCACGCTGGCGATGGTTGACCAGCCGCTGAGTCCCGGCGCACAGGGCCGGCAAGCGGACCGGCATTATTTCGAGCAGATTACCGGTGCAGACCTGCAGCAGGAACGGAATGAAATTCTGTCAACAACCTCAGGGGATATCAGGCAATATGCCGGCCTGCTTCAGGCAGTGACGCAGCAGAATTACTTCTGTGTGGTCGGCAATGAGTCGAAGCTGAAATCGGTCCGGGATCTTTTCGGCAGCCTGGAGGAACTGGTGAAGTAATTGGCGTATTCTTCTGCAGTCCCGGTTAACATAACCGGGACTGTTTTCAGGTTATAGAGTAGCGGTGATGTATCTCCAGAAGGCTATTACAGACCACCGGTTATGCCGGACTCGCCCTAGGTTAATCAGTAAGGCAGCCTAAGGCGGCGGAGGACTCGGGTTTTTTGCCGCGCGGAAATTTAGTTTTTGAATATTTAACTATTTAGATTTAAAATATAAGGATTACTGACTATGCGTATGCTTTCGAAGCAAGTTTTGCGAAGGGGACTCCCATGGAGCAGATGCTAACATAACTTTTAGGAGGAACAACAAGTGGAACTTGGAATAAGCACCTTTGTCGAGACAACGCCTGATGTGAATACCGGTGAGACCCTGAGCCACGCGCAGCGGCTGCGTGAAGTGGTGGAGGAAATCGTGCTCGCGGATCAGGTGGGACTGGATGTATACGGCGTAGGTGAGCATCACCGGCCTGATTTTGCAGCTTCATCGCCTGCGGTTCTAATGGCTGCAGCTGCACCGCTGACGAACAGAATCCGTCTAACCAGTGCAGTCATGATTCTCTCGTCAGCTGATCCGGTGCGTGTATTTCAGGATTTCGCCACACTGGACGGGATTTCGAACGGCCGTGCCGAGATTATGGTAGGCCGTGGCTCATTTGTGGAGTCATTCCCGTTATTCGGCTATGATCTGAAGGATTATGAAGCACTGTTTGACGAGAAGCTCGATTTATTGCTGAAGCTGCGCGAGTCGGAGAAGGTGAACTGGAGCGGGAAGCACCGCCCAGCGATACATAATCTGGGGATTTACCCGCGTCCGGAGCAGAATCTCCTGCCTGTATGGATTGCGAGTGCCGGAAGTCCGGAGTCTGCGGTCCGTGCCGGCACACTGGGCTTGCCGTTTGCCCTGGCGATTATCGGCAATGTGAATCCTTCGGATTATGCCAAGCATGTAAGGCTGTACAAGGAAGCAGCGGCCAAGGCCGGGCATGATGTGTCACAGCTGCCGATTGCCTCGCACTCCCATGGCTTCATTGCGAAGAGTAATGAGCTGGCACTAGAGAAGTTCTTCCCGTCCACTCACGCGCGGACGAATGTCAGGGCGGTGGAGAAGGGGCTGCCGCCTTATCACCGTGCGGATTATGATGCGGCGAGCAGCTTTGACGGAGCGTTATATGTTGGCGATCCGGAGACGGTTGCCCGCAAAATCATCCACCTGTACCAGCACGTAGGGATTACGCGGTTCCTGCTGCATGTGCCGCACGGCTCCATGCCGCATGCGCAGGTCATGGAGGCGATCCGCCTCTTCGGAACTGAAGTGGCGCCACTTGTGCGGGCGGAAGCTGCGCGTTTGAAGAACGTATAGCTGCTGTTTCCGCGAGAAACTTCTCATTGATCGCAAAATCCTGCACAAAGTACAACATTTTTTTCACTAACCCGGCCATAATCGGAATATGTTGTATGAAATACAGCATTACTCCTCCATCAAGCGGTTTAGCGGGAGAATTCCTGTATTTCATACAACAATTCACCCGTAGCCCCAGGGATCGCAGGCTCAAAGTTGCAATCCTTACAACATTTTAGATTATTCCGTTCCGATGGACCTTTAGCGATGGGGCGGTTACTGCTTTGGGATTAGTCTAGTCGTATGTTTGGCTTATTTAACAAAGAGACCCCGGGACATTAGTCCCGGGGTCTTCGTCTGCTAATCAAGCAACTCTATAGATTGGGTGGGAAACTTAAGAGAAAAGGCGGAGCAGCGGAGGCTTCAAGTTATGGAAGCCTCGTAGATCGCAAGGGTGGACGCAGCGAGTATGCTATTAAATTCATCGTCACTCTGCTGATCGCTGAGGCCCTGGGACAAGGCGCGCGAGAAGCTGGCGATGAGTCCATGCTGGCGGGCCAGCTTCTCATTCGCTTCTGCCTGGGTATAGCCACCGGATAATGCCACGATGCGGACTACATGCGGATCTGCGGCGAGTTCGCTGTACAGATTATCTTCAGTCGGAAGAGACAGCTTCAGCATGACCTTGACGCCCTCTTCCAGAGCGGATAATTGGGCGGCCAGTTCGCGCTTCAGCAGCTGCTCGGACTCTGCTTTGTCCGGGCTGAGAATGTCTACTTCCGGTTCGATAATCGGAACCAGCCCGTAACCGGCGATTTGCCCCGCGACAGCAAACTGCTGTTCTACGACTTGCCGGATACCCTCCGCGTTAGCTTCATGGATTACTGAGCGCATCTTGGTGCCGAAGATGTTCCTCTTGACCGCCCGTTCCAGCAGGTCATCAAGACCGGGAATGGGCTTCATGAGCTGAACCCCATTTTCCTGCGCGGCCAGTCCCTGATCGATTTTCAAAAAAGGCACGATGCCTTTCTGTTCCCATAAATAATCGGCGGTTAATTGTCCGTCTATGAAACGGTCCATCGTGTTCTCAAAAAGAATAGCGCCGAGGATATGCTCCGAATTAAATGCGGGACTCTGAATAATGCGTGTTCTCATCCCGTGGACCATCGCGTACATCTCTTCGTCACCGGAGTAACGGTCTTCCTTAATGCCGTATTGCAGCAGCGCTTTGGGTGTGCTTCCCCCGCTCTGATCCAGAGCAGCTATAAAGCCCTTGCCTGTGTGAATTCTGTCCAATTGTTTCGTATTCATGGATATTTGTCCTTCCCTTCTACGAAATGAAATGGTGACTCCATCTGTTTAGTATAGCACTTTTGGTTAGGGACATACATTTGAGCCGGCAGAGCTTTCCATTTGAGTTGAGAGATATGGTATGTTACCTTGTTCAATAGGATGGTATGATAGGAAGCGGGGTGAAAATAATTATGACAAATGAAACAACCAATGAGACAGCCAGTGAGACAACCAACGAGGCAACAAACGGTGAAGCAGAAGCTGCCGAAAAGGTCATGACCGAAGAGAAATGGAACGAGCTGCTGAAGGCTGTTTTTCATAACGGCATTGTAGCTCTAAAAATGAGTTTCAGTGAAGTGGAAGGCCAGGTTCTGAATTTGGATACTTACGGCCCGGTGTTTGTGTATCGTGTCAAGGACAGTGCCAATGATGATTATTACTGCGGGTTCTTCCTTCGTGAGTTGGCCGGCAGATTCCAGTCCGGAAGCAGTCCGGAGATCTGGATGGCCTCCTTCTTCCACGAATTGATGAAGACCAAGGGAGGCAACTCCTTGCCTAAACCTCTTCCGAATGAAGAGGAAGCCAAGGCCGTTGTTGATAATGTGCTGGTTCCCATGTGCATCGCCGCTGTCCGTGAAGAGTTCGCACCGGAGCAGGTCCATGCAGGCCTGGCCTTTAACCCGGAGCACGGCCCGGTCTTTGAAGCAGGATTCCCTGCAATCACTGACGGGAACAACGTATGCGCGATCCCGCTTCATCTGTTGCTGACGCATTTGCAGCTGAACCGCGATCCTTCGGAGCTGCTGCTGCAGGGCTTGTACAAAATCCGTGAAGAGCACGGAATGGAGTAGAAATGCAGGTAAGAGCATAAGATAAGCACAGGCCGCTCCTCTATGGAAGCGGTCTTTTGCTGCGAAATTAAGAGTGTATAGGTTACACACGGTCACTTCTCCTTCCGTTTCTGCCGGGTTCGCTGAATTGTCAAAATTACAGTTCTTACCGGGAGTAAAAACGATATATATGGGGTGTAGCGGATGAAGACGTTCTCAAATGCCATTTTCGAAACCGGTTGGGTTAGGTTTCAACTGCACGAACGTACGCGTGCATTGAAATAGGATGGGCAACCTTGAATAGCAAAGAGGAGGACAACGATGTTGAGAAGAGGAAAAGTCTTAAGTTTGTTTCTGCTGTTCACGCTTTTGATCGCACTGGTGCCTACGGGGAATTCCAGCGCAGCTTCAACCTGGAATCTGGCCTGGAGCGATGAGTTCGACGGCTCTTCCCTGAACACCGCCAACTGGACTGCCGAGACCGGCACCGGCAGCGGCGGCTGGGGAAACAATGAATTGCAATATTATACGAACCGGGCACAGAATCTGCAGGTTACCGGCGGCAACCTTGTAATTACAGCGCAGAAGGAATCCTATGGCGGCATGAATTATACCTCAGCACGGATCAAGACGCAGGGCCTCAAGAATTTCACCTACGGCAAAATAGAAGCCAGAATCAAGCTGCCTTCAGGTCAGGGATTATGGCCTGCATTCTGGATGCTGGGCTCCAATATCACCACGGTTGGCTGGCCGGCCTCCGGGGAAACGGATATTATGGAACGGGTGAATAATAACGCCTTCGTCAACGGTACAGTACATTGGGATGCAGGCGGGCATGCCGAATATGGGCAGGTGTCCGGAAGTCTGGATTTCTCCCAGTATCATGTGTACAGCGTGGAGTGGGATTCAAAATATATCAAGTGGTTCGTGGACGGCAACCAGTTCAATCAATTCTATATTGAGAACGGAACAGGCAATACAGAGGAATTCCAGAAACCGTTCTTCCTGCTGCTGAACCTTGCGGTAGGCGGCAATTGGCCGGGCGCACCGAACAGTGCTACCAGCTTCCCGGCACAAATGCTGGTTGACTATGTGCGTGTGTATCAGGAAGGCGCTCCATCGAGCGGCATTGTCAGCGGCGGAGTATACACATTAATGTCCAAAGTAAGCGGCAAAGTGCTGGATGTGAAGGATGTCTCCACGGCAGACGGGGCCAAAATGCACCAGTGGACTAATTATACTGCCAGCAACCAGCAATTCAGAGTGGAGAGTACAGGGGATGGCTTCTACAAGCTTACTGCGATGCATAGCGGCAAGGTGCTGGATGTTCCGAATGCCTCCACTTCAAGCGGAGTCCAGCTGCAGCAGGCTAATGACAATGGCAGCAATGCCCAGCGCTGGAGCATCATCGATGTAGGCGGCGGCTACTACAAGCTTATATCCAAAGCGAGCGGGCTGGCTATGGATGTCTCCTCGTCCTCTACAGCGGATGGTGCGGCAGTGCAGCAATGGACCGACAACGGAACAGATGCCCAGAAGTGGCAGCTCACCAAGATTAACTAGGGTAGCCTGGCTATAACTCTAAGGCTTATACCATCTTCCCGCTCATCAGACCGGGATGCGAATGGAGATTGTGTATAGATAGGGACGAAAGACCGCGGAAGCTGCGGTCTTTCGTGCTTGTATGTGCTTGTACATGCTTGTATTAGAAATAATATTATTCAAAGCGGATATTCTTGCTGAAGCGGACTGAGCTCCAGCTTGATCCAGCTCCAGCCGGCAGAATAGTCATACCATAAATATTCATTGATGTGATAATGTTTATTGTAAGCGTTATTATACGGTGGGATAAATGGAATATTGGAGGCGATTTATGCAAAGCCGCGGAAATGCCAGGTCTAAGCTAAAGGTGCTAACGATGCTAATCATGCTAATATGCTGCATGTCGCTTGTGAGTTGTTCTTCCGGTACTGATTCAGCGGCCGTCCAGACAGCTTCCCCGGAAGCGTCCGCAACCGCAGCTGAAGGGACTGCGTCAGCAGTACCGCTGCAGACCCCCGGAATTCAAAATTTAACATTCCACAGTGAGGCGCTGGATCAGAAGATGCGGCTCAGTATTTACCTGCCCGTAGGGTACAGCACGGAGCAGCATTACCCGGTCCTCTATCTCATCCACGGCTATGGCGGCAAAGAAACGGATATGATCGCTGGCCTCGGGCTGCATCTGAATGCAGAAAGGCTGGCCCAAGCCGGTCAGATCCATCCGCTCATTATCGTCTCCCCGCAGATGGATAACAGCTATGGGCTGAATTCTTCTCCTACCTATGCAGTGAACGATCCGGGTGATCCCCTGACGACCTATAACGGGATGTATGAAGATTATCTGGTGAAGGATGTTGTGAATTATGTGGATTCGCATTTCAGCACGTTAGCTGAGCGGGATTCGCGCTATATTGGCGGCATTTCAATGGGCGGCTTTGTCAGCCTGCATACCGCGCTGCTGCACAGTGATGTCTACAGCAGGGCAGGCGGGCATAGTCCGGCGCTGTTTCTGGATGACTGGTCTTCGGTGGGCGGTGAATACGGCCTGATCCGATTCCTGTATCCGACAGAAGCGGAGCGGCAGGAGCGTGATCCGCTTATTTTGGCGAAGGATAGGGATTTAAGTGATCTGGCAGTATATCTGGATTGCGGGGAAGAGGACAGCTACCGGTTCTATGAAGGTACAGAGCAATTATATACACTGCTTAAGGATAAGGGCGTGCCGGTTGAATATCACTTAAGAGCAGGGAAACATGACGGGGAGTATTGGAGAGCCAACTTGGATGAGTATTTGATTTTTTATGCCGGAAGGACTAACTGATGATGATGCCTACGAATTATAAATTGAATTTTGAAAAGCTATGTGCTACATATAACTTGGGGTCACTGCGCACTGAGCCGGAGCAAATCTTCGGCGGGTTCCTGCACCGGATGTACCGGATGACCACGGATCAGGCAGAGTACGCAGTGAAAGCGCTGAATCCGCAGATTATGCTACGGGAATCAGTGATGAATAACCTGACAGCCGCCGAGAAGGCCGCGGAGCTGGCAAGCAGACATGGAATCAATGCTCTCCCGGCTCTGCTGCATGAGGGGAGCTGTATGCATGAAGTGGACGGGCAGTATTATCTGCTGTTTCCATGGATTCAAGGCCGCTCTATATCTGCAGACAACGCGGGGCTGGAGCACTGCGTTACTATGGGGGAAGCTCTCGCGGCTATACATGCCACGGACTTCTCTCCGCTCCATAATGAGCTCCATAGGGATAGCACAGCGGAACAATTGCAGACCGATTGGAAAGGGTATGCCGTACAAGGTCAGGCGACGGGTCTTCCATGGTCCGCTTCCCTTATGGCTGCTCTGGACAAGCTCTACCGCTATGAGGAATTGGTGAATGGTGCTATGCCGATCCTTAATGGCAACAGGATCATCAGCCACCGGGATCTGGACCCGAAGAATGTGCTGTGGGATCATGACGGCCGGCCCGTTATTATTGACTGGGAGGCTGCGGGCTGGATCAACCCGGCGCAGGAGCTGGTTGAAGTGGCACTCTATTGGTCAGACTTTGAGAGTGGTCACATCCGCAAGGAGGCCTTCTGTGCGCTGATTCAGGCTTACCGTAATCATGGGGGAGGGACACGTGACCCCTGGCCGGGGGTGCTAAACAGCGGTTACCACGGGAAGCTGGGCTGGCTGGATTACAGCATCCGGCGGTCGCTGGGGCTGGAAGGCCCGGATGAAGCGGAGCGGGAGCTTGGGACAAGCCAGGTGCTGCCTACGCTGCAGGCGCTGAAGGATTACGAAGCGTTCATTCCGCTTTGCCTGCAATGGCTTACGAACTTAAGTATGAAATAGAAGGAGTTGGGCCCCGATGGAAGAGAATAAAGTCACCTATGAATCTGTCGATCAATATATTTCTGCCTATGCACCAGAGGTCCAGGAGATTCTGCAGACCTTGCGCAAGGTCATCCGGGAGGCAGCGCCAGAGGCAGAAGAGAAGATCAGCTATCAGATGCCGACCTTCTTCCTGCATAAGAATCTGGTGCATTTCGCCGCATTCAAGAATCACATTGGATTCTATCCGGCACCGCAGGGAATTGAAGCGTTCAAAGAGGAACTTGCAAAATATAAAGGGGCCAAAGGCTCTGTGCAATTTCCGATTCATGAGCCGCTTCCGTATGAACTCATTACGAGGATCGTTAAATTCAGAGTGGAAGAGAATCAGCAGCAGGCAGCGGGTAAGGCACAGAAGAAGAAATAAGTGGTTTCAGGCAGAACGGGAGGCTGAACAAAACATATGATCAGGGTAATGGCAAGAGCATGCCTGAAGGATTCAGGCGAAGCGGGCAAGGAATATTTGCGGTCCGGCGGTGAAGCGGCAAGAATGATCCGGGAGGGCCGCCTGATGACGGCTGCGGGATTCTGCTGGAATCACAATGTGTTCCTCTACTATGAATGTATGGAGGAAGCGATCCTGCCGGAAGAACTGCTGCCGCAGGCGGCGCAGTATCTGGCCGACTGGCCGGGAGAAGCTCAGCCCCGCCAATGGATTCCGCTGATCGATGTGTTTCACTTCAATGCGCCAGCGGATGCTGCGCACTGGCGGCGCAAGACCAAGCCTGAGCAGATGGCCGGAAGAGTGGCGCATCTGAAGCCGGAGAGAGTAGCGAGCTATGTCTATTACCACTATCAGCTGCAGGAGGAACAGGCTTTCCATGGACCGAAATACGAGGTGATCGGAATACATGAGAACCTCCTGTTCGGCTATCAGGAGTTCCCGGCAGTGGTGGAGGTACCCGTGCTGCTGGGGAAGCTGGCTACATCCGGGACTCCGGAAGTGTGGGCGGACTCGCGGATGGATCTGCATTTCCAGCCATGGCCGGACGGCCATCTCTACTTCAAGCCGGTGGAGACTCTGTTTGCCCTGCAGGAGCCGCCGCTGGAATAGAGCTGTTATACATAGATTACATCCAAAAAGCACTCCACCGCTGGTACTGGCCGGGAGTGCTTTTTGGGGTTTGGGGTATAGCTTGGCTACCTGTTTCCCGAATAAATTATAAGCCTGTAAGCCATGCGGCCAATTCTTCGGTCTGGCTAAGAATAGCTATCGGGTCCCAGTAACCGAAACGGTCGCTTGTCCATAAGAACACATGATTATTCTTGACTGCGGGAAGTGCTCCCCAGATCGGGTCCGCCTGAAGTTCATCCAGCGTTTCCGAATCGGAGGTCAGAATAATATAATCTCCCGCATACTTGGGCAGGACCTCCGCAGAGAATGAAGCCCAGCCGGGATCGGCCATTTCCGCCGCAATCTCCGCAGGCGGCTTGAACCCGAATCCGTTGTATATCGGCTGGCCGCCTTTGCCGAAAGAGGTTCCGACGGCCATCAGGCTATTGTCGCTCGATTCAATAACGGAGAAGGTGCTGTTGGCAGGTATGACTTGGAGCACCTTTTCTTTGGCGCTGGCGGTATAGGGTGGAAGGTACTTTATAGGAGAGCGGGGATTCACCAGCACTGATTGTGACCCGGCGGATATCTATGACCTTGCAATTCGCCTGATTCCATAGAGTGATTAGATCGTTGATGTCCAAACGCAGCCTCGCCTTCCCCCTGTCCTTAAGGACTTTTGAGAGTAAGCATAACATCTTCAGTGAAGTAAGCAAACCACACCAGATAACGGAGCCACTTGATAAACCATCCTATTCTAAAAAACTGAAAAATGGGGGAGCACATCTTCCCGGAATGCAAAACGAGCCTTGGAAGTGATTCCAGAGGCTCGTTATTAGAATCTTTTATTTAGTTAATTGTACAGTGGCTTTGTTGCCATAGGAGATTCCCTGCTTACAGCGCCTTATCATCAATGCTGTTCAGCCAGCTCTCAATATCCCCGATGACGGAGCTGACGCAGCCGTCCTCGAACGGTGAGATTAGTCCGGCAAGCTCTACCAGCTTCGTGAAGGACTGGCTTCCTCCAGCCTTGCAGAGGCGCAGATAATCCGACCATGCGGATTTGAAATCCTCATTCGAGCGTTTCCAGAACTGGAAGGCGCAGAGCTGGGCCAGCGTATAGTCAATATAGTAGAACGGGGAACGGTAGATATGCGCCTGCTTTTGCCAGAAGCCGCCCTGCTCCAGATAGACGTTGCCGTCATAATCACGGTGGGGCAGATATTTCTGCTCGATTTCCCGCCAGGCCTGCTTACGTTCAGCCGGAGTCGCCTCCGGGTGCTCATAGACAAAATGCTGGAACTCATCGACAGAGACACCATAAGGAATAAACAACAGACTCTCTGCCAGGTGGTTGAAGCGGTATTTGTCCGCATCCTGTTCGAAGAACTGGTCCATCCACGGCCAAGCGAAGAATTCCATACTCATCGAGTGGATTTCTGCGGCTTCAAAGGTTGGGAAAGCATATTCCGGAACACCGGAGTTGCGGCTGGAATACACCTGGAAGGCGTGCCCCACTTCATGGGTCAGCACATCAATATCCGCCGAGGTTCCGTTGAAGTTGGAGAAAATAAACGGTGCCTGATAGTCGCTGAAGTAGGTACAGTAACCGCCGAATTGCTTGCCCTTCTTGCTGACCAGATCCATCAGCCCGTTGTCCAGCATGAAGGTGAAGAACTCATCGGTTTCCGGTGACAGCTCCTTGTACATCTTCGCTCCGTTAGCCACAATCCAGTCAGCATCGCCCTTGGGTGTAGCATTCCCGGAATTGAAGCTAATGCCCTCATCGTAAAATTTCAATTCATCCAGACCCAGACGCTCTTTCTGGCGCTGCTTCAGCTTCGTTGCAAGAGGAACGATATTCTCAAGCACCTGCTTGCGGAAATTAGCAACCATCCCGGCATTGTAATCCGTACGCATCATCCGTTCATATCCCAGCTCCACGAAGCTGCTGTATCCAAGCTTGGCAGCTATGCTGGCCCGTACCTTGACGAGCTCATCATAAATCCGGTCGAGTTCCGGTTCATGCTCTGACATGAAGGCATATCTGGCTTCAAAAGCTCCCTGGCGCACAGAACGGTCCGTCGATGAATCATAAGGGATCAGCTGGGCCAGAGTGCGCTCTTCGCCGTCGAAGCTGATTTTGGCTGAAGCGATCAGCTGGGCGTATTCGGAGGACAGCTTGTTCTCGAGCTGCAGGTCTCCGATCACTTCAGGGCTGAAGGTGCGCAGTGAAATTTCGGCCAAGCTTAGCAGCTGTGTTCCCCATTCCTGCTCAAATTCGGCTCTGTACCTGGAATTCACAAGGGCTCTGTAATAATCCGTTATGTACTCCTGGACTACCGGACCGGTCTCATCCATGAAGTCCTGTTCAGCCTTGTAGAACTCATCCTCAGTATTAATCGAATGGCGGACGCTGACAATTGTCTCCATCGTGCCAAAGTTGCTGCGGAGCTCATTCATGGCGGCAACCGCAGCCTTCTGCTCCTCCAGACTGCCATTCTCCAGGCCTTTCAGCAAGGTTGTGAAATCGGTCTTAAATTGCTCCACATCCGGACGTTCATAACGGTATTCTGAGAATTTCATTGGATTATCAGCACCCTTTCTTTACCATATAAACCCCATTATATAATCGACTCCCGCAAAAAACCAACTTTTAGACAGTAAAGTTTAATTATATTTAATTTCTCAAGGCGAAAGGACAGTGAAACTTCCAAGTTGTGTTGCGGATAGTATTATTTTAGAATAGTAATGATCTGCATCCATAAAATGTAACTGTTACGGCGGCGCTCAGCGCTGCCCTGGGAGGTGAAGGACCATGTTTAGAATGAACCACTATGTGAACGGCACGCTCCATGCAAAGCCTGTGGAATAACTAAGGCGAAAGCTTGGCATGGAGCGGATAGTATTCGCCTGAAGTAACAGATAGGTACAGTTATTCATACAGGCTTTGCCCTTAAAAGATCAATTTTATTTTAAGGAGCGGGCCAAAGATGAAATGTGTAAATGCAGCAACGTTATTGCCAGACCACCTGCTGAAGGAAATTCAGCAATATATTCATGGGGAAGCCTTGTATATCCCCACCCGTCCGAGCAGCCGCAGAAAATGGGGCGAAAGCTCCGGTGCAGCCGGTTACTATAAGATCCGGAACGGGGAGATACGCAAATGCTTCCGTGAAGGCGCGGACATGAGCCAGTTGTGTGAGCAATATGGATTATCCATAGACAGCATCCGAAAAATCGTATATTCCAAGAACCCGCAGAGCTGATCTGCGGGTTCTTGCTGTGAGATAAAACAATTCTAGAAGAGCTTGGTATATAATGTCCTTTGCTTGTTCCGTAGAATGAAGGCATGACAGAGCCTCTGGAGGACGAAATGACTAAGAGAACAGGGAGAGCAGAATATAGAGCCTATACTCCGCAAGATATGATGAAGGTGCGGGAGTATATTTCGCGGGTCTACTCCAGGCTGAAACGGCCGAACAGCTGGTCCATTGCCCGCTGGGAGTTTGAAGTATTCTTTATTCAGAAGAGAGCGGGCATGTTGCCCGGCTGGGAGCAGCATATAGGACTGTGGGAAGATGAGGCGGGCGAGCTGGCCGCCGTTGTCTGCCGTGACGGGGACTACTATTTTCAGCTGGATACGCTGGAGCCGCAGGAGGAGTTGCTGGGCGAAATGTTCGAATTCATAGAAAAGAGTTCCAGTCCGGACAGCCCTAAGCTGGCCATTCCGAAATTCATGCCCGCGCTGGAAGCGATAGCGCGCAGCCGGGGATATAAGCTGCTGCGCAATGAAAGTGATAATATCATTTCGGTCGCGCTGGATCAGGAATTCCGGGCAGACCTTCCCCATGGCTTCACCCTTTGCTGCGGGGATGAAGTCAGTGACCGTGCGAAGGCGCAGGGGCATATTATGGCTTTTGACTATGCAGGCACGAAGAAAGCGGAGCAGACGCTGCAGCATTATGGCGGACTTCGGGAAGCACCGGGGTACCGCCCCGGGCTGGATCTGTCGCTGGTGAACGCTGCGGGAGAGGTCGTGGCCTTCTGCAATATTTTTGTGGATGAAGCGAATAGGATTGGCATGCTCGAGCCGGTAGGAACACATGTGAATTACAGAAGACAGGGGCTGGGCAGAGCCGTGATATATGAAGGCCTGAACCGTCTGCGGACGCTGGGCATGGTCAAAGCGTATACGGGGCCTATGCAGCCCTTTTACCGGAGGATTGGCTTTGCGCTGGAGGAAGAGATGACCATCTGGGAGAAACAACGCGGGTGAAAATGCGGGAATGAAATTGCAGGAATGAAATTGCAGGAATGAAATTAGGGAAAATAGTGTGGACTCTCCTCCTGGGGAGACTTTTGCAGCCCAGGCTCAATTGTAGGATAACCTTTGATAAGACGGGATTTGAAACAGTCAAGATGTTCAGCGGGGCAGGGACAGGTATCCAGCGCCACTTAGCCGTCGC
Source organism: Paenibacillus sp. FSL R10-2736 (assembly GCF_038000245.1). Classification (NCBI taxonomy): domain Bacteria; kingdom Bacillati; phylum Bacillota; class Bacilli; order Caryophanales; family Paenibacillaceae; genus Paenibacillus; species Paenibacillus sp. FSL R10-2736. Next base: position 4,919,373 of record NZ_JBBOBN010000001.1, on the reverse strand, counting down.
AGTCCGGCTAAAAATCATATATAGAGAGTATAGTAGTTGAATTTGCACAGTGGCGGAAAGCCGCCGAAAGCCGCGGACTGAGATTCCGTTATTTTGGATTTATGGGCGGTTTTAGGTTGTTCGCGGACTGAAAATCCGTTATTTCTGCTCTAACGGGTGTTTTGGAGTGATTCAGGAGCAAATAAAGGAATCTCAGTCCGCGAGCTAGTGGAAAAGCCCCACTTTCAGCAAAATAAGCGCATCTCAGTCCGCTTCATTGGAGGGGCGTACCTACAGGAGTGCAGCTCAACAGTTATTCGCTTGCGGGGCGGGGCACTCCTGCGCTTGCAGGGGATTCCCGCCGTTACAGCCGAATCGTGTAAGTCCGCGCCCGATGTGAACCACTCGCGACATCAAGGATCTGCAGCGTAAGCGAGATCGTGAAGAATGCGTCTGGACTGACGGTCGCATATCTTGAGGTGCCGGGCAAGCTCCAGCGGAGTCAGCGGCCGCAGCATTCGCCGGGCCAGGCGGACGGTCTCTGCCTCCAGCCAGGATAAGGATGCTGATACGTCCGTGGCTATGAATCTGCCAATAAAAGCGAGCACCAGCTGCTGGCATAGCTGCGGTTCTTCGGTGATGGACGGGTATGCGATGGGCAGAAAGGTCCAGCCATCCAGTGCCAGCAGACAATGCCGTCTGCACAGGTCTTTGAATCTTCTGACATCCAGATCTCTGGCATGAGGGCTGAAGCCCTGGATCTCGATTCCGCCTTTTGCTCCACCTGGCATATACGCCAGATCCAAATAGCGGTAGCCGTTATTGAAATCCCGGACCTCCCATTCCGGAAAGAGATGATTGAAATTCTCGATAGCGGGAAACCAGACAGAGCGCAGAAATTCTCTGGTTCCGTGCCCTAGGCCTTTTTGGAGCAGCTCCAAGCGTATTGGACCTGTCTCTGCATGAATCTGTTCCTGCAGCCATTCATCATAGTGCTGTTCAAATCTCGACATTAGCGCTTCCTCCTACGAATAGTTTGACCCTTGATGTGATCTTGTTTGGATACAAGAAAAGCCGCCTCAATACAACGTATCTGGGGGTTAGCTCCAGACAAACGTTCTATTGCGGCGGCGTGTGCTTCACGACCTATACCGGTTATTATACCTCCCCATATTTAGGCCAGAAAGCGACTTGGATCATACTTGATCTTCCAATGATGTGATAAGGTGGGAAATCAGGGCTTGGTAAATACTAAGGAGGATTCAAGATTGAAGAAACACAGAGGTAAGCGAAGAATAGCTTTGCGGATCTTATGGTTTGGCCTGCTGCTAATCGTCCTGCTAATTGGAGTGGGATTCGTCTTCCCGACATGGACTCCAGGCATTAAAGGAAGCAAAAGTATAAGTACTCTGCAGCAGATTGAGATTAACGGCACCAGGCAGGAAGTGATGATACGGGGGAAGGACCGGAGTAATCCGCTGGTGATTTTTGTGCATGGCGGACCAGGGGTCCCGGAGACTCCGTATGTACGGAAATATCAGAATCTGCTGGAGCAGAATTTCACGGTTGTCCAGTATGATCAGAGGGGCAGCGGGAAGTCCTATCATTTCTCCGAGGATTATTCGAATTTGACTTCAGAATTATTAGTGGAGGACTTATTGGCCCTCACAGAATATCTTGAGCAGGAGTTTGACCAGAAGAAAGTGCTGCTGATCGGCCACTCCTACGGTACATACATAGCAACACAGGCGGTAAGTAAGGCGCCGGACAAGTTCAGTGCCTATATCGGGATTGGCCAGACGGCCAATTGGGTTAACAGCGAGCTGGAAAGTCTGCAATTCATGATCGATCAGGCGAGGCTTGCCGGCAATAACGCAGAGGCGGAGGAACTGGAGCACTTGAGGGAACCGGTTACAACAGGAGACGCGATTAGTCCCCGTGACAAAATCAGCAAATACGGCGGTTCAGTAAGACAGATTGACGACATCACGGATCTCTTCAAAGGTTTATTGTTCGGAAAGGAGTATAATTTGCTGGATGCCGTCCGCTTTTTCAAGGGGAATTCGATCTCGGAGCTTAACCTGCAGCCAGAGTTGTCAGAGCATGATATCACGGAGCTGGTGGATCAGATTGATATTCCCGTATATTTCGTGATGGGGCAATTCGATCTGATGACCTCGGTGAATGAAGCTCGTAAATACCTGGACGAGCTGGAGGCGCCGCAGAAGGAGTTCGTGGTGTTCGACCAGTCGGCGCATTATCCGCAGTTCGAAGAGAAAGAGAAGTTTGCACAGTGGCTGAACGAGACATGGGCTAAATTACCGCAATAGCGCACGTTCTCTGGGCGGCACACTAGCGATTGCAGCGGAAGCTGAGAAGAAAACGGCGCACTATCCTAATCCAAAGGACGGTGCTGCCGTTTCTTTTTTTGTATATAGTATCCTGACCTGCAGAAATTGCAGCTTGAAGCCGCTGTAGCGCAGCTTGCGCAAAGGCCATTGTATAAGTCTTTTAGCAAAAATATACTGTAACTGTAAGGAGAAGCGCAGGAGGCGATGGGCGATGAAAATTACAATTGAGAACGTTCCGGAGGGCGGTGAGCCTGAAATTATTCTAAGGTGCAACGACCCGGATGAATCTTTGCTCAGGTTAATCTACTCCGTGAACTCCAGCTCCAGAAAGCTGATCGGGATGACCGAGTTGCAGCTGCATATCATTAGTCCAAGGGATGTGTATTACTTTGAGGCGGTGGATCATAAGGTGTTCATTTATTGCCATGAGAAGGTGTACGAATCCCGGCTGAAGCTGTATGAGCTGGAGATGGATTACGAGCATGGGGATTTTTTCAGAGCATCCAAATCGACCATCCTGAATGTTGCCCGAATCCAATCACTCAGCCCGGTGCTATACGGCAGATATGAGGCGCTGCTGCAAAACGGTGAAAAGGTCTATATCTCCAGACAGTATGTTCCTGTGCTTAAACATAAATTAGGGTTGTAGCGGATGATTCGTGCTGGAAGAAACGAGCTGCTTAATATTCGGGAGGGAATATCATGATTACAACCGGTAAATATATATCTTTTTTCGTGAAAGATCTGTTAACGGCCTGCGGCTTTTTGACGGTACTTGCGGCGGTTGTGCTGGCTCTGAATTCTACGGAGACGATCAACGGCTCGCTGTTTATGCAGCTGTTCCTGGGGGCCTTGGCATTTACCTGCTTCCGTTATGCACTGGTGAATACCTATGAGGTTGATAAAAAAGTGCAGACAATCAGCTTCTACATTTGTTTTATCCTCGCCGATGTTTTTGTGATTCTATGGCTGTGGCTGTTCGCTACAGGTCCCCGGCTGCTCGATAACGGAGTACTGGTGCCGTTCGTCATCGTAATTCTCGTAGTCAAAACCATGGTTTACACAATGATGCACATTGACGGTAAAAGGGAAGCCAAGCAGCTGAACCAGAAGCTGGAGGAGTATAAGAAGGACGGGGATAAATAAGCAGTAAGAAGTTAGCGGTTAGCTTCAACAAGTGCAGCCTTATAAGCGAATATTCGAAAGCCGCCCCGGTGCCGGATTTGCCAGGGAGGCTTTTTATTTGGTTTATTGTATTTAGAGAACACACAAAAATCCTGTTACCATTCTGCAAATTAAGCGTAACTAAGACGGTGTTATACATAATCTTCCATGGAGCTGATATCATGCTGCTTAACAGATCATCACTGATAGAGATGATGAATGGTACGGGTGAACCAGAAGTCCGGCTTGAGAGATCACTTGATTTGTACCTGGAGCGGTTCGGACAGCTTGAGCCGCAGATCCGCGCTTTTGTCCCTGAAGCGGACGCTGAACTACGGCTTGGCCGGGAAAAAGCGCTGCTGCTGCATACTTACAGCGAAGCGGACAGCAAACAGCCTTTATTCGGCATTCCTGTGGCGGTTAAGGACTTGCTGCATGTGGAGGGACTGCCTACCCGGGCCGGTTCGCAGCTACCCGCGGATCTGCTGACCGGACCAGAGGGCTCTTTGGTCCTAAGACTCCGCTTACTCGGCGCGTTGATTGCCGGGAAGACAGTTACCGAGGAATTTGCCTATAACGGGCCTATTGCAACGCGTAATCCGCATAACACCGCGCATACTCCCGGCGGGTCAAGTGCAGGCTCAGCCGCTGCGGTTGCTGCGGGAATCTGCCCGCTGGCGGTCGGTACCCAGACACTGCGCTCAGTCATCGCTCCTGCATCCTTCTGCGGCGTGGTCGGATTCAAGCCGAGCTATGGCCGGGTTCCGCTGGACGGGGTGCTGCTGCTCTCGCCTTCTTTTGACACCATCGGGTTCTTCACTCAAGATTTGCCTGGTATGGAGGCCACCGCAGCTCTGCTTGTACCGGATTGGGAAGCCATTCCCGCTATATCTGACCGCAAGCCGGTCCTTGGCGTTCCCGCCGGGGTGTACATGGAGTTAATGAGTCCGGAAGTAAAAGCTGTCTTCATCGCTCAGATAGGGATACTCGAACAGCTGGGCTACCAAGTCCGCCACGTGGATATGCCCTGGAAGGATGAATTCATCTATGGAGATGCCATGATTCGGCTTATCGAGGGAGAACTGGCGCGGGAGCATGAGCATTGGTTCGCGGAGCATAGGGAGGAATACGGACTTCCAGTTCAGGAAGCTATCGTTAGAGGCAGGCAGATTCCAGATGAGGAGCTGGAGCAGTACCGGGGACAGCAGATGATTCTGCGGCGTGATCTGAAGGAACTTATGGTTCAGGAGGGCATCGACCTGTGGGTGTCGCCAGCCCAAGGAGGCACGGCACCCAAGGTAGAGGAGAATAATACAGGCTGGGCAGGAATGCCTGCCATCTGGGGATTCGCCGGATCGCCGTCAATCAGTCTGCCGGCTGCAACGATCGGGAGTATGCCGCTCGGCTTCCAGTGCATCGGCACCCATGGAGAGGACGAGACACTGTTAGCTTGGGCGCGGGAGCTCTGGCCTCACTTATGCACAAGCGCATAAGCCTCCAGCAATTTCTCCACAGGGATATCATTAATCCGCAGGCCGGAGATTTCACATTGCGAGATATTTACGCCGGACAGATCACAACCGGTGAAATGGCTTCCTGACAGATCGCAGCGCTCGAACCGGGCGGGCTTACCGGAAGCTCCCAGACTCGTATCATGGAAATGCACACCATCCAGTGCCAGCAGCGCAATTTCGCTGCCGCTTAATCTGGAATCGGCAATCAGGACGTCGGTCAGATTAAGATTGATGAACCGGGACCCGCTCAGGTTGCAGTCCGTAAACAGGCTGCCGTGCAGATTGCTGTTGTTGTAGCTGGCCGTCGCAAGATTCATGTTGTAGAAATCAGCCTTATCCATTGCACAGTTCTCAAACTCCGCTCCGGAGAGCCGCTGATCTTCAAACCGGATTCCCTGCTCCTCTGGAGCTGCCAGGGATCCGGTTATTTTCATATAGCCGTATTCATCCGGGGATTCGTAGATTCGCATATACCCGGATTTTTCATAGAAATGGTGGTTGCTCAGCTGTCTGCTGGAGGTTTCCAGCTTCCATGCCCGCACTTCAGGATACTCCGCTTCAAGGAAGGAGAGAATCTTCGAACCATAACCCCGGCCTTGATAGGAATGATCGATGTAAATTTTGTCTACCCGGGCATGTCTGCCTACTATATGTACGTTTGCACCACCAATGATCTGCGAGCCGTCTTCAATTACATAATAATCAGTTTCTCTTATGGCATACCTGTGTTGCTCAATTGAATCATAACCCGGCGGGCGGAGATTGTTGTCCTGCAGCGCTTCCCCCGGCAGCCAGCGCTGCATTTCCCGGTCAAATGTTCTTTTCATAACCGCAGCCAGTTGTTCGGAATCTTCCGGCACAGCTCTGCGAATATTCATAGCGTTCACTCCAGTTGGGTAATAGAATTATCTACAATTATAACGAAGCCTGAAGTGGAATGCCGGACAGAAATTGCGGATGTTACATACATACTCAGGAGGGACCTATGGAAATAAGAAAAGCTGTTGTAGCTGATGCGGCGGTCATTTTGGAGAATAGGCTTGTTTTTATTGAGGAGGTCACGCATGCCGTATTGCCGGCAAATTTCAAGGAAGAGACTTATGCTTATATTCAGGAGAATCTCGCCAATGGGAGGCTGGTTTGTTATATCGCTACTGAGCAGGACAGAATCATCTCCATAGCAGTCATGAGCACCTATGAAGTTCTGCCCACAGTCGGCAACCCCTCCGGTAAAAAAGGATATCTCTATAATGTGCATACTGCTGCAGCGTTCAGGAGACAGGGCTTGTCCACCCGTGTACTCCATACACTAATTGAAGAGGCTGAACACCTCGGTATAGCTGAAATATTCCTCGATTACACCGCAGACGGGAGAATGCTGTACGAGAAGTTAGGGTTTAAGTATTTGGAGAAAGAAATGGTTCTGAAAATACGTTAACGGATGAAATAATTGAGTGAAAGGATTGAACCGTCTGGAGGCTTGGACCAGAGATGACCTGTGGGTGTTGTTGTATAAGTTAAAATCCTGCAGGAAATACAACATTTCCGCTAGAATATCGACCCAAATCCCAAATTGTTGTATAAAATACAGCATTTCCTCTCCGCCCAGCAGATTAACGGGGAGATTCTTGTATTTCGTACAACAATTCTTATAAACTCTCAGGTAACTTTGCATTCGAGTTGTAATCCGTACAACATTTAGCAACCGCCCGTTTAACCGCGGGCCATTCATTGTTGATTTGGGATAAAAAATGCCCTTAAGCAAAAAGGAAGCGGGCTGCTTCCATTACGCTAAAGGGCTGCTCCCGTTATGCTTAAGGGCTGTTTCTACTTGCCGCCAGGCTTAGAGGCGCAGCGCTTCAGGAAGCGCACATCGATCTCGCCGCTGCCAGCAGTATTGGGCTTTAGGCCAAGGGAGAAGGCGTTCCGCTTCAGCAAGGACTTCACCTGGCCGGGCGTCAGGCAAGGGCGGAGCTGCAGCAGCTGCGCCGCTGCACCGGACACGATCGGCGTAGAGATGCTGGTGCCGGATAGCTTGAAATACTTCCTGCCAACCTTGTTTCCCGGCAGTTCGCGGACCAGCTGGGAGCCGGGTGCACGCAGGGAGATCACCGAATCGCCGGGGGCAACAAGATCAGGCTTCACCTTACCGCCGGGAGCCGGTCCTCGGCTGGAGTAGACGGCGATACGGTCGTCCTTTTGCGTCACCGTACGGCGGTCATTCACGGCTCCGACGGTGATGGCGGAGGGACTGATTCCGGGCGACTCAACCGTTCTGCGCCCAGGGCCGCTGTTGCCGGCGGCGATGACTACTGTGAGTCCGGCTTTGACGGCTTTCTCAACCGCCTGGACAAGAATATCATCCTTGGCAGAAGGGCTCACCGGTCCGCCGAAGGACATGGACAGGATGCGCAGCTTCAGCTTTTTGCGGCGGACCATGCACCATTCAATGGCTTTAATGATGGTGGAGTCATAACCGTCGCCGTTTTTGTCCAGCACCTTAATTCCGACGATCCCTGCTTCAGGTGCCGGCCCTCTGTATTTACCTTTGCTGGACCAGCCGTTCCCTGCGGCATCGCCGGTAATATGTGTGCCATGCCCGTTATCGTCATACGGACACTTCCGGTGATTGATATAATCCTTGAAGGCAATAATCCGGTTCACAGGCCGGGTCAGATCGGGATGCGGATACACACCGGTATCGAGCACGGCGATATTGATGCCTTTGCCGGTAAGCCCTCTTGAACGCTGAACGGCGGTGGCACCAATGGACGGGGTAGCGATATTTAAGGTGGTTTTTTTGATGCCATCAAGATAGACCTTGTGGACCCCGTTCCAGCAGCATACCTGCTCCAGACATTTGAGCGTAACCCGGGAGGCAACTGCGCGATGCAAAGGCAATTGATGTTTAATTGGAAAAGCGTGTGTCCCCAGATGCTTCTGCAGTGCCTTCATTCTGGCTGGAGTCAGCGGATGCTTGAACTGTATAATGACCGGAATGGCAGCCGGTTTCACGGTGGATGTATAGGACTTGCGGATCTTTTGCTTCAGCGGACGGTTAAGCTTGGCGGCATGATGCTGAACCCATAACTTATCAGTCATTAATGTGATCACCTCTATGGAAGCATAGTATGCGGCCGGGTGATCAGTGGGTACGAATCTATTAATATAGGACACTGCTACATTTCTATGAATATCAGGCAATAACGCGTGTCGGCCGGTTCTTCATTTGCATTTACTACTGTATTCCAACAGAAAGTGGTGAAGCAATTGAAAGAATCAGAGAAGAAAGCACTAATGGCAAAACGTCTCCTTATGGCCAAAAAAGCAAAAGCATCGGCGGTAGTAAGACCCAAGAGACGGCGGATCAAACAGGTTCTCACCAATTTCATCGTGCTCGCAGTAAATAACAACAATGTCCCTTATGAAACGCAAGGCTGGACGGCTACGTTGACCAGAAGCTCAGGCACGGTTACCACCGCACAGTTCGATGAATTCGGTGTAGCCCAATTTAACACAATCAGCACTCTGACAACTATCAGCTACACCCTTAGAATTATTGATGCGGATAATGTTCAGCGTACTCAGAAATTCGTCCCTGCCAACCGTGAGTTCTTTGTAGCCCGTTTCTAAGAGGCCGGCGCGTCCTGTTCTATACGGGGCGTGCCTTTTACTATACAGAATAATAGATATGATTCCTTGTACGTTTAAGCGAAATGTGAAATTATAGAAAAAAAGAGTTTTATCATACATAGCAGGGGGAACAACGATGAAAAGCTATTTTTTTCATAATGGAACTGCTTTATTGCATGTGCTGGAGAGCGGGATGCCGGGTGCTAAAGCACCGTCCCTGCTCGTGGTCAGCGGATTGTGGGAGCCGGCGGAGCGGGCGATTCCGCTGCTCAGCCATTTACCGGTCATGTAGTGGCTTTCAGCTTCCGCGGCCGCGGCTTAAGCTCTACACCGGATACAGGTTATGATCTGGAAGATCATTTATCCGATATTGAGGCTGTAGTTAACCATAGCCGTCTTACAAACTATATTGTACTCGGCTTCTCCCGGGGGGCTGCCTATTCTCTTGGCTGGAGTCTAAGGCATCAGGATCAGATGAGGGGCCTTATCCTGGTTGATCAACCGCCGGTTCACAGGGCCATGTCTCTTGAAACGGTGGAGTTCTGGAGCAGCCTTGTCTATCAGCAGGTCCTCTTCTGAACTATATCCGCCGGGAGGCTTGCAGGGAATGGGACGGGAAGCCCGTGAAGTGGACTTCTCGGCACAACTGCCGCAGCTTGCAATTCCCGTCACGCTGTTTGCCGGCAGGAATCCGGAATCTATGATCCCATCGGATATATCAGATGAGTAATGGAGAAGTACCGCACATTGGTGCCCTGCTGCACTGTAGTCGAATTTACACAGTCCGGGCATATGATTCCGGATGAAGAGCAGGCAAAGTATATAGCTGAGGTTGAGAGATGTATGTCTGAGACTTTTCGCTAAGAGGAGGTAAGTCTGTGTTTAACTGGATTCAGAATCATACGAGACTTGAGTATATCACGGAGCTGGAGCCTTTCGATTTCAGCAGCGTGACGGAGCAGGAGCGTATCCGCAGAATGGAGCCGCAGGAGCAGCCAGCTGAAATGACTGCACTCGCGCAATATTTCATAGCTGCCAGTGCCTGGCTAACGGAGAATATGTCTATTACGATCCCTATGCGCAATGAAGAAGCCGCGAAGCGGGTGCTGGAAGAGGTTATCCCGCATTTCAACAAGGTTCTGCAGTACACTGCTGCGGACAGAGGAAGTGGGATGGTTCTGCAGAAGCTGAAGCCGGCGTCCAAAGCACTCTTCGGGGCTGCACGCACCGCAGCGCTGCCGTTAATGGAAGATCTGTACCGGCATCATGATATCGGTGTATGGGATGCCGGCAAGCGGAGTATTGTGAATTATACCGTTAACCGTGCGGAGCTTGAACCCTGTGAAGGGCCGGAAATAGAGAAGCTGCAAGCCCTGCTGCATAAGCTGTATCTTGATCCGCCAGGGGAGGACTTTGGGCTGGCCCCGCTGGGCTGGAAGTTTGAGGATTCCCTTAAGGATTCCCTGATGCTGCGCTTCCTGGCAGGATTCACACCGCATCTGACGCTTGCTGTGGATTCCGGCACCATGGAAGTCATAAGCATTCATCTGTCCCGGGAGGAATTCAGCCGTCCGGTTCTGCTGCGCTCGGGATGGCCTAAGCCGCCGCGCAGGAATGGGGATTATCTGTATCTGGATCTCGGCAGGAAGCTCGTATATGTAGTCGATCTGAGCAAGCAGGCCAAGCTTGAGACATGGGCTGATCTGCATGAAGAGGCCCGGGTGTACCATATCCTGCCGGACGGGGATTTTGCCCGCTTCAATCACCTTACCGCTGAGCCGAAACCGGCTGGTGTGGGCTTATTCTTTGATACAAATACGATTGGCAGAATGCTGGAGACAATCAACCTTGAGCTGGAGTCTTTTTGAAATAATAAATACTATAGAGGATCAGCGGAATGACCAGGAAGTTGGCGAGCTGAATATAGAGCAGATAGTCGAGCAGCTTGAACATATCGAACAAATCCCGCGAGAACAGGTACGAGAAAAGTATCGTCAGCGCGCAGACATAATGCTCCTTGAACCGGATCTTCAGGCCCGACAGCCGGATCAGCTCCATCAGTGCAAAGAAGCAGACGATATAACGGATGAACCAGCCGGCGACCACCTGCAGCATGACGAATAGCTCACCGGCCTCCAGGAAGCCGAAGGCGCTGATAATCTGGGTCTGTGTCAGCTTGGGGAACAGCAGGTTGACCGCACGGTCCGGCCCGAAGGTAGTAATGACGCCAAGCATCGAGAAGATCTGCATCTGGATAATGAACAGCAGGGCAATCGACGTATGCAGGAGCAGCTTGGATTTGTCCCGCACACTGTCCAGGTAAGGGATCATAATGGTGACACAGCTCAGTGCGCCGAGAATCTTCAGGGTGCTCAGCAGCAGTGCAGGGGTTACTCCATGCTCCAGGATCGGATAGATATACTTCATGTCTTTGTATTTATGAGTCAGGAAGGCGAGCAGCATACCGGACAGGCTGATGAAGAAGATCACCACAATTGTCGTAATCGTTACGGAAGCAATCCCTTTTTTGACCACATAGACCGTCGCTACCGCAGTCACCAATATAAAGACCCATACAGGCGTGAACAGCTGGAAACCGGTGTGAATGACACTGGCCTCGGCGCCCGCACTCTCAAATATAGTTAATAGAAGGGTCAGCAAAAACAGCACGGAAAAAAAGCCGCCGCCCCATTTGCCGAGCGATTTCGCATAGATGTCGAGCAGGTTATAATTTTTAGTCCTCTTCTTAATCGTCAGAATAACCCACATGTAAACAAGAATACAGGCTGAAGCGGCAATCATGGCAATCCAGGTATCTCTTCCGCCTAGCCGGATGAATGACGAGGGGAAGGTCTTAAGAGTGACAATCGCCAGGCTGCAGATGATGAAAAACAGATGTTTGGAGTTCATACTTCCCACTAGTACGCCTTCTCTCAGAAAAATCTAGACTTAACCTCTAGTATGGTCCGCTGTAAGGAATATTATTCCGGGAATCCGGCATACTATCCCTACCACTTAAGAAGGGCGGGAAACCGGATGACCGTACAGGCGAGTGAGCTTTCCTCTATACTAAGCGGCTGCTTTGATTTCATTAAGCGGGATATCGTGATGAACGATGCTGTCATTACTCTCTTTTATATAGAGACCATTTGTGATTCTACCTATATCAGCCAATATATTATCGAGCCGCTGTCGCAGGCGGCAGGCGGGATTACCAGCAGGGAAGAGGTGGGTAAGGCCATCTATGCCGCTAAATTCGGGGAGGTCCGGGATGCGGACGAGGCGCTTGAGCATCTGCTGGCAGGTGATCCGGTGCTGATTTTTGAGCAGCTCCAGTATGCTGTTTATTTTGACGCACGCAAGCTGGAATCCCGTCCGGTCGAGAAATCGCAGTTCGAAGCGTCGCTCGTCGGCTCGAACGAGAGCTTCAATGAGCTGCTGGTTAACAATGTCAGCCTGATCCGCAAACGGATGGCTACGCAGACGCTGAAGATCGAAAGCCATATTCTGGGCAAGCAGTCGAAGACGCAGGCGGTTCTGCTCTATGTGGAGGGGACGGCTCCGGAGGATCTTGTCGCGACTGTCCGCCAGAAACTGGAGGCTATGGACAATGAATTCGTGCTGGGAGCACAGTATGTTGCGGAAGCGTTAAGTCCGGGCAAGACGCTGTTCGATACCATAGGATACACCGAGAAGCCCGATGCGATAGTTGCCAAGCTGTTTGAGGGCAGAATCTCCGTAATTGTGAATGGAACACCGTTTGCACTGACCGCGCCCTGTTTCTTTTTTGAGAACCTGCAGTCCCCGGATGATTATGCCACCAACAGGCTGTTTGTTACGCTGCTGCGCTGTGTGAGATTCGGCTCTGTGCTGGTATCGCTGCTCCTGCCTGGATTCTATGTGGCGCTGACAACGCATCACTTCTCGCTGATTCCTTCGGCGTTTGTATTCAAGCTTGCCGTGTCCCGTTCGGGGGTGCCTTTTCCGACAGTGGTGGAAGCGGTCCTGATGTTCCTGTTCTTCGAGCTCTCCCGGGAAGCGGGACGGCGGCTGCCGCATCAGATCGGACAAGCGCTCAGCATTGTAGGTGCCCTGATTCTGGGCGATGCCGCTGTCGGCGCCGGACTGGCTTCCCAGGCTACGGTGGTCGTGACAGGGATTTATGCCATTACTTCGTTCATTAATCCGCGCCTGACCTCGGCCATTTCTGTATGGGCAGTGTTCTCTATCATCATGTCTGCCTGCTTCGGACTGCACGGCTTCTATCTGGGATTCATCCTGCTGGTGGCCCATCTGGGATCGCTAAGATCCTGTGATTATCCGTATCTGTTCCCGCTGGGCACCGAGAAATCGTTCCGCGCCGCCAATCTGGATGTGCTGGTCCGGGGACCGCTGAGCAAAGTATCGAAACCCTTCCTGTACCGGGGCAGAAAATGATCAAGGCGCTCCGCAGAAAAGTACTCGTCACACTGATGCTGGCGGTGCTGCCCCTCCTGCTGGCTTCCTGCTTGGGTTACAGAGATCTTGACCACATCGCATTCGTGACCTCCATTCTGATTGATCAGGATGAGGAGGAGAATCTCGTTTTTTATTTTGAGACGCTGAACTCCATCCGCAACTCCTCCAAAGAGGCGAACCAGGAGGAGCGGATTGTATATAAAATAGCGACCCAGAATCCGGGTGATGCAATCAACCGGCTGGAGACCCACACCAGTGCCCCGGTTACCCTTGCCCACAACAAAGTAATCCTCTTCACGGAACGCTTTGCGGCGGGCGGGCTGGACCAGGCATTTGATATTTTTGACCGGTGGCAGGAATCCAGCACACGTACACTTCTGGGCGTGTATGTAGGAGAGACAGAGGATTTCATCAAGCCCAACCACGAGGAAGAGGTTATGACCGGCCTGTATCTCTATGATATGCTTGGCAACAAAGCATCCGTAACCTCCTATGGCGTCAAGCTGAACATCAAGGAGTTCATGAATCAGAAGATTATCGGTGATCATGTGAATTCCATGTCAATCATGAATGTGTCCAAGGATAAGGATACTAAGGGGCAGTATTTCCTGGACGGCCTGGCGCTGATTAAAGATTATAGAATGGTAGGCAGACTGAGCAGCGAGAAGTCCATCTACTTCAACTTCCTGCTCGATAACGAGGTATCGGGCAATATCAATACGCAGAATCCCGAGGACCGGACGAAGACGGTGAGCCTGCTGCTGCAGAATAACCGCTACAAGTCCAGGCTCGATTATAAAGACGGCATGCTAAAGATGGAGATCATCCTTAAGCTGAACACCGATGTATCCTTAATCCAGGGGAAGCTGAAGCTGAACGAGGAGAATATTGCGAAGCTGGAGGCGTCCATGGCAGCGAAGATCAGAGCCGATTGTCTGGCACTGTTTCAGAAATGGAAGGATAAAGGGACCGATATTTTTGATATCCAGGAGAAGTTTGACCGGAAATATCCTAAGCTCGCCGGCCGGAATATCATCGGGAGTACAGAGCTCGACCTTAAGGTTACGGTAGATATTAACGGCACGACAACGCTTAGGGATGCGGAATAGCAATATGATAATTATAGAAGCTGTTATCACGGCCATAAGGGCTGAGGTTACAGCTTCTTTTTGTATGACAGATTTCATGCCGCGAATAAGCGGATTGCACGGGCTGTTGTATCTTTTGTCAAGATTTAATGCGTAATATTTATAAAATATTGTTCGATTATACAAACCAATCCGCAAATTTTAGCTATAATGACAATAAACCTGCCACGAACATTTCAAAGCCGGAGCATTAAAGATATAATGTGGCCATAGGTATAGGTATGATACAGTGCGGAAATGCCCGTAATTACGCAGCCTAAAGATGCCAGCGAAAGGTCTGAGGATGATGAGCCTGGAAGCCTTGAATGAACGTGTGAAGACCGATCTTTCCTACCTTGCCTATGGCGGCACGGACTGGGTACGCCCTCTGGAGCATCCCGAAGGCCATGTCTATGATGTTGTGATTGTGGGCGGGGGGCAGAGCGGATTAGGCGCAGCCTTCGGCCTGCTGCGTGAACGGATATCCAACATTCTGATTATTGATGAGAACAGTGACGGGCAGGAAGGTCCTTGGGAAACGTACGCGCGGATGGTGACTCTGCGCACGCCCAAGCATTTGACCTCCATTGATCTGGGCATTTCATCGCTCACCTTCCGCTCCTGGTGGGAAGCGCAGAAGGGAACAGCAGCCTGGGATGAATTAGGCAAAATCCCCCGCGGCGACTGGATGAATTATCTGCGCTGGTACCGGCAGATTCTGCAGCTGCCGGTGATCAATGAGGTGCAGCTTAAGCTGATCGAGCCTGGTGAGGACGGGATCTACCGGCTGCGGATTGCCGGAGCGGGTGCCCCGTCCGGTCTGCTGTTGGCGCGTAAGATCGTACTGGCCACAGGTATCCAGGGCGGAGGCGAGTGGCATGTCCCGCCGATGATTGCGGAGCATCTGCCGGAGCATCTGTATGCACATACCTCGCAGAAGATTGATTTCGCCGCTCTCCGCGGCAAGCGGGTAGCGATTCTCGGCGGCGGGGCCTCGGCCTTCGACAATGCTAACTTCGTCCTTACTGAAGGAGCGGCGGAAGCGCATGTGTTTGTCCGCCGCGAACAGCTGCCGAATGTCAATCCGATCCGCCAGATGGAGGTTTCGGGCATGATTGAACGGTTCCATGCCTTAGCGGATGCAGATAAATATGCGGTGATCTCGCATTTCTTCAATTATAATCAGCCGCCAACGAACGACACCTTTGCACGGGCGGCGGCCTGGCCCGGCTTCCGGCTGCATCTCGGTTCTCCCTGGCATAGTGTGGCGGCTTCCGGAGAAGAAGCGGTAGTGACTACGCCTAAGGGTGAATTCAGCTTCGACTTCCTGATTGTCAGCACCGGGCTGCTCAGTGATCCCGCCCTGCGGCCGGAGCTGCAGCAGGTCGAAGCTCATATTGCCCGCTGGCGCGACCGCTATGAGGCGCCGGCTGGAGCGGCGAATGCGCTGCTGGATGCGCATCCGTACCTCAGCCCGGGGTTTGCGCTGCAGAGCCGGGATGAGGCAGGCCGCAAGCTGCTGCATGGAATATTCATCTTCAATTATTCGGCCCTGGCCAGCTGCGGCTTATCGGCATCGGCGATCTCCGGCCTGAAGAATGCGATACCGAAGCTTGTCTGTGGTGTAGCCGACCAGTTGTTCATGGATGACCGTCAGCAGACCCTGCAGGCGTATTATGATTACGACGAGATTGAGTTTACCGGCAAATAATACAAGAAGAGGCTGTACCGGAGGTCAGGAAGACCTTTGGTACAGCCTTTGTGCTGTGGAGCGTGTCCAGAGAATTGGCCTGGTGCTTACATGCTGCTGCCTGGCAGCCGGGTCTAGGTTGTGATCCTGGCATACACCGCGAAGAACAGCGCCAGCTCGCCCATGATCAGCACATTCGGAACATGGATTACGAGATCCAGCACGTAGAAGCAGATCAGGATAGCGGTGAGCAGCGCCAGATGCTTAACCCCCAGCCGGTGCTGCTTATGTCTGTAGACATGGAAGACCAGTGTGGTCGAAGCGAAGTAGAGCAGGACTGAGCCGAAGAGCAGATTCAGCATCAGGTCATAATGAAGCTTATTCAGGAAGAGCAGCTGGATCGATGCGGCAAGCATACATAACGACAGATAGATAAACAGATGTCCGTAGATAATGGTCTGTCCGGCCGTTTGAATATGCATATCCACCTTCTTCTCCAGGTTGTCATAATACTGCCACCACATCGCGATAATCAGCACGAAGGTGAGGGCGGCGAAGCCGACAGATTGTCCGGTCCAGGTACTGGACTGCAGTACGGCAAGAATGCTGACAACAGATTCACCCAGGAGAATTAAAGCGAACAGTGAGAACCGCTCCAGCAGATGATGGGTATTGGCAGGAGTCTTCACAAGAATCCGCCGCCCGGTCAGCGGGAGAATAATGTCCAGCGCAATCCCGGCGTACAGCACGGCATACCGGAGCCAGGAATCGAAGAACAGCGAACAGGCCGAAATCACCAGTCCGATCCAAAAGCGTGTTCCCAAATAACGGGCAGTATTCCGCAGATGGCCGCTTTCTTTGGAATGTGCGTAGTGATACTGGACGGCGGTCATGATCCGGAGTCCGAGATAGCCAATCAGAAACGGCAGATAGTTGGCATCGAAATCCACAGACAGGCTGGCTGTCATAATCAGCACGAAGAATAATTGGATGATCAGAAAAATCCGGTGCGCCACCGTATCCTGTCCATAACGGTTGACGAAAAGCGTCTGGCCTACCCAGGCCCACCAAATCGGAATGAAGATCAGTACGAATTTGCCCAGTGTCTCCAGAGAGAGAACCTCGTCTTCTACATGCAGAAGCACATGGCTGGCCTTGGAGACCGCAGCGACAAACAGCAAATCATAGAAGAGCTCCAGCCAGGTTACTTTTTTGATAATCATTCTGCAAGTCTCCTTTGCCGTATGTTTACCGGAGCAGTCCGGTTAACAAGTATAATAAAGGCTCTGGATAGAAGAAGGCAAGACAGCAGGTGGATTAATCCAGGTTCATTCCGGCGGCAATTGACCTGGGCTGCGCTCTCACGGATAATATAGAGGTTCATATTCTTTACAGGATCGGGGTAGAAGCATGTCATATCGTAATATGGAAGAATGCATTATTGACTTGGAGAAGCACGGACATTTAATTCGCATACATGAGGAAGTTGACCCGCATCTGGAGATGGCGGCGATCCATATGAAGGTCTATGAAGCGGGCGGTCCCGCGCTGCTGTTCGAGAATGTCCGGGGCTCGAAGTACCGCGCGGTATCGAATCTGTTCGGGACGATCGAGCGCAGCAAATTCATCTTCCGGGATACCTGGCAATCCTCCCAGGATGTTATCGCTTTGCGCAGCAATCCCATGAAGGCGCTAAAGCAGCCTTTTAAATACATTGGAACCGCCCTTGCAGCCAGAAAAGCACTTCCGCTGAAGAAACAGGGCAGTGCTCCTGCCGGTTTCGAGGAGATTCAAATCTCCGATCTTCCCCAGATCAAGCACTGGCAGGGAGACGGAGGGGCATTTGTCACGCTTCCGCAGGTATATTCGGAAGATCCGGACAAGCCGGGGATCATGAACTCCAATCTCGGGATGTACCGGATTCAGCTTAGCGGCAATGAGTACGAGATGAACAAAGAGGTCGGTGTACATTACCAGATTCACCGCGGCATCGGCATACATCAGTCCCAGGCCAATAAACGCGGCGAGCCGCTCAAGGTGAGCTGCTTCATCGGCGGGCCTCCGGCACATACGCTCTCGGCGGTGATGCCGCTGCCGGAAGGCCTCAGCGAGATGACCTTTGCCGGGCTGCTGGCCGGACGCCACTTCCGCTACACCTATGTGGACGGATTCTGCATCAGCAGCGATGCCGATTTCGTAATTACTGGAGAGATCCATCCCGGTGAGACGAAGCCGGAAGGTCCGTTCGGGGATCATCTGGGCTACTACAGCCTGACCCATCCGTTTCCGGTGATGAGAGTGCATAAGGTCTATGCCAAGCGAGGGGCCATCTTCCCGTTCACGGTTGTCGGCCGTCCGCCGCAGGAAGACACCGCCTTCGGAGAATTGATCCACGAGCTGACCGGCGGGGCGATCCAGTCGGAGGTTCCGGGCGTCAAAGAAGTACATGCCGTAGATGCCTCGGGAGTGCATCCGCTGCTATTCGCCATCGGCAGTGAACGCTATACGCCTTATCAGCAGCTTAAGCAGCCGGCGGAGCTGCTGACCATCGCCAACCGGATTCTCGGAACCGGACAGCTCAGTCTGGCGAAATATCTGTTCATCACTGCAGAAGAGGACCAGCCGGTCAGCACGCATGATATTGAAGGTTTCCTGACGTATATCCTGGAGCGGATTAATCTGCACCGCGATATTCACTTCCAGACGAATACTACCATTGATACACTGGATTATTCCGGCACCGGAATCAACAGCGGCAGTAAGGTGGTATTCGCTGCGGTAGGCGAGCAGAAGCGGAGCCTATGCACGGAAGTGCCCGGGATTCTGCAGGCACAGCAGAGCTGGGGACCGGCGGCGATGATTATGCCGGGTGTTGTGGCGCTGCAAGGCAAGCCGTTCGCGGATTACCAGTCAGCAGCAGAGGAAATCGCCGGCCTGTGTGCCGCCATTGCAGAGCAGGGGCCGCTCGATTCCTGCCCGATGATCATTCTGTGCGACGACAGCGGGTTCATGTCGGAGCATCTGAACAATTTCCTGTGGGCGACCTTTACGCGGAGCAATCCTTCCCATGATATCCACGGGGTGAACAGCAGGGTAGAGCATAAACATTGGGCCTGCGATAATATCATTATCGATGCCCGGGTGAAGCCGCATCAGGCGCCGCCGTTAATCCCCGACCCTGAGGTGCAGAAGAATATACAGCGGGTATTTGCTCCCGGAGCCAGCCTGGGCGGTATGCGGGGATAGAATGGGGCTTACTCCCTGACGGGCACCTCAACTTTAATGTATTCACCTTCACTGTTTAAGACGGCGATTGCTTCTGCTGTAGGGATATCATTAATGGCGTATAACTTGCTGCCTTCAGAGAAAGTAGTGGAGAAGTTGTTGGGAGTATCTGCGATAGGCTCCAGGGATTGTAATGTGATTTCGCCGATTTGTTCCCCTACATCAGTAACCTGCGTTTTCGTAATTTGATAAATCCGGTCATTCCATTTGACACATGGAAAGGCAATGGACCCCGCAGTGCGGACCTCTACGTGTTGACTAGAGGGACCCGGCTGCGGGGTTTGTACTTCTTGGCCGGCAGATGAGCAGGCAACGAGGAAAATTACGCTTGCGGCAACAATGAACTTCTTCATTCGTCTGGTTTACTCCTTTCAGTAAGCTTATAGATGGAAAAACGTCACTTAATTATCTTGGCGATACCCAAGCAGCAACATTAACTGGAAAAACGTCACTTAATTCTGCCCATATCTCCGATATCCCGTAAGATGGGTTAAATTAAGTGTTGTTTATCCAACTGCAGCTCCATTTAGGAAGATTTCCCCGGAATTAGTTGACGTTTATCCACTTGTTAGCTTGTCTTGAATTTGTTTTATTCACTCTCGCTGTCAGGCAGTGTATAGGTATGCACAGTTTCTTTGCTGCCGTCCAGATAGTTAACAGTGAAGGTGAACACATTGCCCTCACGTTTGGTGAACTTAATATGGTCCCCGGGGAACATATAATCTATTTGCTCCACATCAAGCTGCCCTTCAGCACTAAGCAGCTCTTTGTACAGCAGGGTTTGCTCGCCGGTAGTACGATTGACGAGTGTCAGGAGGGCTGTATCCAGAGGGCGGACCAGCAGGACATCCTTGAAGACAGCTTCGACATTATAGTAGACATCTTTCGTGACGGTTGCACCCATCAGGTGCGGTAAATCAATTGTTTCACTGACCGCTCCCGTTCCATCCTCAATCAGCCGCAAAGTCTGCCCGTCATTCAATACCAGCTTCCCCTCAGACCACTGGGCGGCTGTGCCGAAGGAGGTGTAGGTATCTATATGCCCCTGACGAATGACGCTGCCATTTTTCAAAAGATAGGTGTAGTACCCGGCATGCAGATGCGGTTCGCCGTAAACATTGCTTACACGCAGCAAAGTCAGGCCTGCAGGTGTATGCTCGAAGGTGAAGTCAATAACATCCAGACCTCTGCCCAGCGTAGCAAGCTTGTGCTTCGTGTTCTGCTTGGTGGTGAGGTACAACTCACCGCTGTCAAGGGATAGGGAATACACTCCGCCCTCGAAGGTTTCCGAATAGCTGCGGTACATATGCAGATGATTGATCAGCAGAGTCTTCTTTGCAGAGTCCCACCGGACAGGTCCCCCTTCAAGTGCCGCTGCAATAAATTTAACAGGTACATACAGCTCTTGATTTGACATATACGGAGTGCCGCCTAGCGGAACCTTCTGCCCGTCGAGCACACCGGTGGAGCTGCCCAGCTGCACACTGAAGCTTTTATTCCAACCGCTGAATGTCGCAGTTTTAGCCGCATTGTTCCACAGGATCTCAATTCCGGTAGCTTTCACCAGATTGGCAGGCATGTAGGAGATTCCATTCTTGATCTGTGCGTTCCCCACTGAAC
This sequence comes from Paenibacillus sp. FSL R10-2736, assembly GCF_038000245.1. Taxonomy (NCBI): domain Bacteria; kingdom Bacillati; phylum Bacillota; class Bacilli; order Caryophanales; family Paenibacillaceae; genus Paenibacillus; species Paenibacillus sp. FSL R10-2736. The sequence continues at coordinate 4,898,552 of NZ_JBBOBN010000001.1, read as the reverse complement.
TCCCCGATATACCGCTCTCACTGCTATAGGTAAAGTAGATCTTTACCTCAGAAACAGACTTGGCGGAAGCCGGGACTGCCGGTGTGCCCGTTGCCATTGCAAGCGCAAGTGCGGGGAGGAGTAATATTTGCCGGGTAATCTTCATCGTTCCCATCCTTTCTATGAAAGCGTGATTGCCATGGCTCTGGCATTAATCTTCTGTTCCATATAGACGAATATATAGACGAATATAACCATGGAAGGTTTCGGGTGTTTGTAAAAATATGGACGAAGTGATATTGAGTATGCCCACTCTCCTGTGGATATGCTACTATGTTGTTTAGAGTGGCAGAATAGCGCTTTCATCCGAAAAGGAGCAAATCATATGACCAAAGAGCTTTGGCTTAATCTCCCTGTAAAGGATCTTAACCGTTCGCGGGAATTCTTCGGCAAGCTGGGGTTTGCGTTTCATCCGCGGCATGAAGGCAGTGATGAGATGGCGGGACTAGTCATCGGGGATCAGAAAGTACTGGTAATGCTGGTTCCGGAAGCAACGTTCCGCAGATACACCGGGCAGGAGATTGCTGACACCTCTCAAGGGACAGAAGTTCTCTTCTCTATCGATGCTGCCAGCCGGGAGGAAGTAGACGAACTTGTCCGTAAGGCGGAGGAGGCGGGCGGACATGTTTTTGGCAGGCCGAAGGCGGCGGGCGGAGGCTGGATGTACGGCGCAGGCTTCGCTGATCCCGACGGACACCGCTGGAATGTGCTCTATATGGATATGGATCAGATACCCGAAAGTTGAAATAAGGGAAAGTATACACTGCATGCAGGGGGAAACAAAGATGGATGTATTAGAAACGCAGCGGTTAATCTTACGGGGCTTCAGAGCAGAAGACGGGGACGATCTGCATGCCTATCTCTCGCAGGAAGAGGTTGTGAGATTCGAGGCTTACGGCGTATATGACCAGGCTGCAAGTAAGGCCGAGGCAGAGCGGCGGGCAACCGATCACGCCTTCTGGGCCGTATGTCTGAAGGACAGCGGCAGATTGATCGGGAACTTGTATTTCCAGCAGCAGAACCCGCCGCAGTTTCAGACCTGGGAGCTGGGCTATGTGTTCAACAGTAACTATCAAGGAAAAGGCTATGCGGCAGAGGCTTGCCGTGAGCTGCTGGCGTACGGCTTCGGCACGCTTGGAATCAGACGTGTAACCGCACATTGTGATCCGGATAATCATCCGTCATGGCGGTTGCTCGAGCGGCTGAAGCTGCGCCGGGAGGGGCATTTTCTGCAGACAGGTTATTTCAAGCCTGATGAACAGGGCAACCCGGGATGGCATGATACTTATGCCTATGGTGTGCTTGGGAGCGAGTGGATGAGTATGAACCAAAGGGATGATGTTAGCGGCAGATCGCTGTGAGGCTGGCGGAATTCGTTAATTCTCTATACTAGATTCGTTTCCGGCAGGATGGAGACTCTTAAGTTAGCACTAAGGGCATAAATGTTGTACGTTGTGCAGCTTTGATCCCTGAATATCTGCGTGTTCGGGAGGATTGTTGTAGGAAATACAACAATAGTTCTGCTAAACCGCCAAGTGGGGGAGAAATGTTGCATTTTCTACAACAATATTGGTTTTTGGACTGGTATAGTGAGGAGAATGTTGTATTACGTGCAGGATTTTAAAAAATTTTCAAAGCTATAGCCCCACAGCCCCACTGTGTGGGGCTATTTCACGTATACGGCAGCGGCTTTACATTCAGTTTATGTAAATCTTCAAGTGAGCAAATACTCGTCTCCTATAGTAGTTAAAAAAGTAGTTAAAAAATAAACTATAGAGTACAGGAGTGACAATCACTTGAATTCATCCAGTAAAGCCATCCTTTCTCTTCTCCTCGCCGCAGAGCTTGCGGCCGGATCCGCATGGGGCGCAGGCCCGGTAGCCGCCGCCCCTTCGATACAGCCAGGCACTCCGTATAATGCTTCCGGCAGCTATGATGTAGCCGTTCCGCACATTGTCGTCAACCAGATTTACGGCGGCGGTGATGCCGGGACAACAGAGGGCTACTTCTCCAAAGGCTTCATTGAGCTATATAATCCTACAGATGCGGATGTGAATCTCAGCGGCTGGTCGGTGCAGTATTCCGATCCCGGCATGAACGGTGCCTGGAGCAAGCTTGCCCTGACCGGTACCATTAAAGCACATGCCTCCTACCTTATTACGGACGGTAAAGTGAATCCCGTCTATCAAAGTGACCTCAGCGGCAAGGGGGATCAGAGCTGGGACGAACTTCTTTTTAATAATAAAGGCATGAAGGTGGTCCTTCTTAGCAGTTCCGCTCTGCTGGAGAATGCTAATCCGTTCCTGGACAAGTCGCCGGCTTATGTAGATATGATCGGCACAGCTGGCAATGACAACGGTGCTATGATCGATGGCTATGAGGCGGATTATCCGACGGGCAAAACCGGCGGGACCTCCAAGCAAAAGTCAGTGCGACGTACGGATTACGTGGACACGGACAACAATAAAGCGGATTTTGCGCAGATTTCATTCGATAAGCTGGATGGGGCAGCGATGAATCAGCTGAAGCCGCATAACAGTGCCGATGGCGCCTGGGGGATAACGGCTCCTGCCCTGGGCATAGCGACCGCTTCCTTGCCTCAGGCGACTGCAGGGGCGCCCTATTCCGTATCGCTCTCGGTATATGGCGGAACACAGCCGTATTCCTACACGGCAGCGGGCCTGCCTGACGGGCTGAGCATAGACTCCGTATCCGGTGCAGTTAGCGGTACTCCGCTGAAATCCGGAACGGCAACGGTGAGTTTCTCTGTATACGACAGTGCAGCTCCTTCCAACAAGGCTGAAGCGATGCTCCCGCTGACGGTCCAACCTGAGGCTGCTCCGCCTACGGAGGATGTCATCAGCATCACCAAAATTGGCGGGTATGCGGTTGGTACGACCAGTGAGGATGGCGGTGTAGCCGAGATCATTAAGTACAACCGCGATAACGGGAGATTCTACCTTGTCAACGGCTCAACCCATCCGGCATCGGTGGACATCGTGAATCTGAAGGATGGCATTCATCCGGAGAAGGAAACCAGCATCAATGTTGAGCAGCTGTCAGAAACGGGGGGCTTCAGCTACGGTGACTTGACGAGTGTCGATATCAACACGGCCACCAAGCGGATTGCTGTTGCTGTACAGGAAGAAGATGCGCTGAAGAACGGTAAAGTGCTTGTGCTGGATTATGACGGCAGGCTGCTGGAACAATATGAAACCGGCGTACAGCCGGATATGCTCAAATATACGGAAGACGGCCGTTATATTCTTACGGCAGACGAGGCCGAGCCCCGTACACTTGCAGGTGATCCTGAAGGCAGTGTAACGATCATCAATACGGCTACCAAAGCAGTGAACCTTGTGAAATTCGACGACCCCGCGGTTATTGATGACCTTGTGCATATCCGTGGTGCTGTTGACCCTAAGACCAAGCTGATTACCGGGAAAGGGAGCAAGGCGGATGCTATACGCGATCTGGAGCCGGAGTTCATCGAGCTGTCCGGGGATCAGGCAACAGCGTATGTCTCGCTTCAGGAGAATAACGCGATTGCCGCGGTTGATGTTGTCTCCGGGAAGCTGTTGTGGGTCAAGGGCCTTGGATTCAAGGATTTAAGCAAGCCGGAGAATAAGCTTGATTTGTTAAATGACAGCACGATCCGTCTGGAGAATGTGCCGTTTAAAGGAGTCTACATGCCGGACGGCATCAGCCAATACACAGTAAACGGCAAAACCTATTTGTTCACAGCCAACGAAGGGGATGCCACCGAATGGGACAGCAAGGAGAATGCAACCAAGATCAGCAAAGTGAAAGGCCTGCTAAACCCGGAATCAGCTGCGGCGCAGTTCCTGAACGGCACCACTAAATATGACGGGGTAGAAGTGATGTCGGATATGGGCAATGAGGACATCTATCTGTACGGAGGCCGTTCTTTCTCAGTATGGGATGCGGCGGACATGACGCAGGTTTATGACAGCGGCAGCGATTTTGAGCAGATTACTGCGGAACGTCTGCCCGGCTATTTCAATGCAAGCAACAGCAACACGACACTTGACAGCCGCAGCTCCAAAAAAGGGCCGGAACCTGAATATGTCAAGGTAGGCATGGTCGGGAAAAGGGCGCTGGCCTTCACCGGACTAGAGCGTATCGGCGGTCTGATGACCTACGATGTAACCAATCCCGGGCAGCCGCAGTTTGTGAATTATATCAATTCCCGTGAATTCACGCCTAAGAATAATCTGGAGACCGACACCGGACCGGAAGGGATTGATTTCATCCCGGCAACGGCCAGTACGACCGGACTGCCGCTCGTGCTGGTCGCCAACGAGGTTGGGGGAACGGTTGCCGTCTACCAGCTGAACGTGACGAAAATTACACTGGACCAGTCCTCGCTGTCTCTGACAGCCGGAGGAACGGCAGCAGTGCTCAAGGCGACGGCCCAGGCCGACGGAGGCATGGAGGGCGCGCTCAGCTGGAGCTCTTCCAATGCTGCTGTCGCTTCTGTCGATCAGACAGGCAAAGTAACACCGCATGCCGCGGGAACAGCTGTTGTCTCGGTGTACAGTGCAGACGGCTACGGTGTAGCTGAATCTCAGGTGACGGTTGCGGCTGCTGGTCCGGTTGCCAGCTTACCGGGGGCGGGTTCTTCCGGTGGAAGCGGAGCCTCACCAGCTGCAGCAGGGGCTGCAAACGCAACTGCTGCAGTTACTATAGAAGGCGGAAAAGCTGTCATGGAACTGAAGGGACAAGCTGATGCAGAAGGCAAACTCAGCTTGTCGGTAACCGCTGCTGAAGTGGCAGCAGCACTTGAGACCCTGAAGACTTCAAGTGCAAGGGAGCTTGTATTGCATATCATTTCGGGTCATGCGGCCGAAGCGGTGTTGCTGAAGATTCCAGCCGCAGCATGGGCTCAGATTGCCGGCAGTTCACTGGAGGCAGTGAGTGTGACCGGAGGACCCGGTACAGTTACCTTCGACCGGGCTGCCTTCTCCGCCATTCATGCGGCGGCAGGCAACGAAGATGTCAGCCTGACCATCGCCAAAGCCGATATCGGCAGTACCTTGACCGGTCAGGAAGCGGCGGGTTCAGCCAGCATCATTGGCACCCGCCCGGTGCTAAGCCTCACGGTTCAGGCCGAAACGCAGACGCTTTCGAGCTTCGGTGAAGGTAAGGTGGATGTCAGCATCCCTTATATACTGGCGTCCGGCGAAGACGCCAATGCGGTTGCTGCCTATCAGGTGAGCGCAGGCGGCGAACTCGTTGTCCTTCCGGGCAGCAGCTATGATCCGGGGAACGGCCTGCTCTCCTTCCGCACGAATCATTTCTCGGTGTACGCGGTTGGCTACAATAAGCTTGTGTTTGCGGATATGGGAAGCAGTTATGCCAAGGATTCCATTACGTATCTTGCGGCACGCGGTATTGTTACCGGGGTCTCCGCCGAGAACTTTGGCCTGAAAGACAAGCTGAGCCGCGGCGATGCCGCGCTGCTCCTGGCCCGTTTGGCCGGGGCAGAGCTGGAGTCCTCAGCTGCCGGCAGCTTTACGGATGTGAAGCCGGGGGACTATTATGCGGCCGCTGTGGATTGGGCGAATCAGAGCGGAATTGTCCAAGGAACGGGAGACGGAAGATTTGAGCCCAAGGCACCGGTCACACGCGAGCAGCTTGCGGTAATGATGATCCGTTTGTCAGATTCATTAAAATGGAGTCTGCCGGCAAACGGCGGATCAGCAGCCTTTGCAGATCAGCCGTTGATTAGCCCTTATGCAGTGGAAGCCGCAGCTGCTGCAGTGCAGGCCGGCATTCTTTCCGGTCAGGCGAGCGCTGACGGCAGTGTCAGCTTCGCACCGAAGGCAGCCGCTACACGTGAGGAAACGGCGCATATGTTAGCCAAACTGCTCAAAGCAGTGCAATAATAAACCATTTTAAATGATTCCTAAGAGGTGTTTAGAGGCCGTGAAGCGGCTTCTGGACACCCCTTTTGCCGTTAATGGGAGCAGTTAGATGCATCATGGAAAAATCCGGGACTTCAGGATAAGCTACAAGGGACAAATAAGGATGAGGATGGAGCGTGGAGCTGACCATGAAGATCAATCGTTTGCTGGGCATCGTAGTCTATCTGCTCAACCGGGAGACCGTCAGCGGGCGGGTGCTGGCCGGGAAGTTCGAGGTCTCGGCGCGGACCATTCAGCGGGACATTGAAGCGATCAGTCTGGCCGGGATTCCCGTAGGTTCGCTGCAGGGGCTGAACGGGGGCTACTACATCATGGACAGCTTCAAGATGAACAGGCAGCTGCTTCAGCCGCAGGATTATGCGTACATTCTGGCAGCGCTGAGAGGTTTCGTGTCCGGCTATGACAGCAGGCAGGCTCAGGATACGGTGGAGAAAATGGTTGCGCTGTCGCCGGATAAAGAGGCGGTTCCGCAAGCTTTTCAGCTGAATCTGGGGGTGCTTCAGGAAGGTGTGGGGACCGGCGAAACCATCGCTGTACTTGAACAAGCCATCCGTGAGAAACATGCTGTCCAGTTCCTGTATACGAATGCCCATCTCAAGGCTTCCTGCAGACGGGTAGAACCGCTGCTGTTGACGTACAAGTGGTATGCCTGGTATTTATTTGCCTATTGCTGTGAGCAGGAGGATTACCGCCTGTTCCGTCTGTCGCGGATGCGTGATATCTTGCCTCTGCCCGAACCGTTCCCTTCGGATCATGGAGATGCGGAGCTTCTGCTGGCTGGGCATGGTGACAACCGGGTCTATATTAATATTAAGCTGCTCTGTCCGGTAGAGTATAGAGTGCTGCTGGAAGAGGCTTTGCCGAATGCCAGATTGCTGGAAACACGCGGGCAGAAGCTGGTGATGGGCTTTACGGTACCCGGGGAGGAGCAAGGCTGGTTCGGCATTATCCTGCAGCACAGCCATCAGGTCACTGTTCTGGAACCGGAGTCACTCCGGGAGAAGCTGCTGGCCAGGGCCAGAATGATTCTGGATACCTATAGCTGAATGGCGACATAATGCTGTCTTATATAGCCCTGTGGTGGCCGCCTGCCGCTTTGGTCCTATGCTGCCGCTTCCTGATTGCGTTTTTATAGTAAATAATTCGCATGATTTGCATTAGCCCTTCCATTCTCCCCTTTGGAGTACAGGAAGGGCTAAATTTTTTGCTGAACAATGTCGAAAAAAAGAGTAGAGCTACGATGACATCTGCGTATAGAATAGATAAGCGCAGATTTCTTTTGCAGAATGATAAATTGATTGAGGCAAGGGTGGTAACGTCAGATGGATACACATAAAGCCAACACATGGTTAGGAGGATTGGCCGTCTACATTGTTGCCTATTTGGCAGCTGTGCTGCTGGATAATCATCTGATGTTTGGAATCGTCACAGTCATAGCGCCTATGCTGGCCTGTCTGTATTACCGGATATCCGGCCCGCCTCCCGCGCTGCTGAGAAGGCCCTTCCGGCTGATCAGTTACGGGTTCTTCCTGTGGATGATCTGTGATGCGCTGCTGCTGACAGGGTTATACGGCTTCCATTTCTCAGCTGACGACACGTCAACTTTCACCCTTACCGCACTTACGCTCTATTCGGTCACAAGAACGATTATTCTTGTTGCAGTCCTGCAGATGTATGGAATCTTCAGACAGGGCATCAATAAATTACAGGTGCTGTGGGATCAGATCACAACGCTCGAATGCATTGTGGGCAGTATCTGGTTTGTTTTGTTTCAGGACGGGTCATTCCGTTTGGCGGATATGAATTACCGTACCCTGATCCTCTTCTTCTATCTGCTGGCCCCCCTGCTGACCCTGGCCTCACTGATGCTGATCTGGGTATACATGAAGCGGGAATACCGTACAACGGGCTTCAAGCTGCTGATTGCCTCCATTGCCCTGGTATCCTCCGTGGATCTGGTCCAGGCGCTGAATAATGGGATTATGTCCGGCTACCTCATAGACGGGCTCTATAAATTATCCATTGTGTGCATAGCCGCAAGCTGGATTCTGGTGCGCCAGTATCCGATACAGGCGGAGCAAGGCATTGCCGAACCCCAGCCCGTGACGGAAGGCCGGACCTTGAAGAGCGGAGTGCTGTTCATGGCGTATCCGGCACTGATTTTTATAATCAAAGGTTTCTCTGTATATGTGTTTCTATATTTCACCATCATTATCATGGCTTATTTCATCGTCCGGCTGTATGCCAAACAGATCGCCTATACGAGAAAATTGCTGGACACCGAAAGGGAGTACAGCGAGAAGCTGCGGCTGTACATGGATGTGGTTGAACAATCCCCATTGTCTATAGTCATCACCGATATGGATAGCCTCATCGAATACATAAACCCTTATTTCACAGAAGTTACTGGTTATTCCAAGGAGGAGGCCGTCGGCAATAAACCGTCGATTCTGAGGTCGGACAAGAACCAGGCTGAAACGTACCGGAATATGTGGGAGACGCTGATACTTGAAGGCAAATGGCAAGGGGAATTCATTAACCGTAAGAAGAGCGGGGAAGAGTACACGGAAGCCGTCATTATCTCTTCTATTAAGAATGAACGGGGCCAGACCACGCATTATGTGGGCATTAAGGAGAACGTCTCGGAATATAAGCGGATCAAAAAAGAGCTGTCGGACCAGCTGTATTTCACCTCCCAGCTGGTGGATACTTTACCGCATCCGCTATTCTATATGGATGCCGAAGGGAACTTTCTCGGCTGTAATACGGCCTATGAAGAAGCGTTCCAGGTATCCCGTAAGGTCTTTACGGGAACTCCGATGAGCCGGCTGCCGCATCTCTCGCAGGAGGGCTTCGGAATTCTGAGTGAGATGAAGGATGAAGTGACGGCCAGCGGACTGCCGGCGACCCGGCAGATCCAGCGTAACTTCGCCACGGGAGAAGAGCATGATATTCTCTATTCCCTGTCTGCTTACCGGTTATCTGACGGTACAGTGGGCGGTTACCTGGGGATTCTGACAGATATCAGTGATCTGAAGCATAAAGAGAAGGAGCTGCTCAACAGCCGCAATTTCCTGGATGCGATTATCAACCATATTCCGGTCATGATTAACGTCAAGGATGCGCAATCCTTGAAGATATTCAAGGCAAATCAGGCGGGAGCGTCCTTCCTCGGTATGACTCCGGAGGAGCTGGAAGGCAAGGATAATTACGATTTGTACCCTGAAGAGCTGGCGGGCAAGCTGAACGGCAGTGACCGGAAGGTACTGGAGACGGGCAGGCTCTTCAGCGAAATTGAGATTGTTACCGATGATGCCGAGCTATGCAATCTGAAATATGTACTGGCTTCGAAGGTGCCGATTCTGGATGCAGAGGGGAAGCCCCTCTATCTCCTTAGTGTGTCCGAGGATATTACTGAAGTGAAGCGCAAGGAGGAGGAGCTGAAATCCGCGCTTAATCTGGCGGAAGAGGCGACAGCTGCCAAATCGCAGTTCCTGGCGAATATGAGCCATGAGATCCGGACACCGATGAATGCCATTATCGGGATGGCTTACCTGGCGCTGAAGACAGAGCTGGATCCCAGGCAAAGTGACTATATCTCCAAGATTCATAATGCCGGAACCTCACTGCTCGGTATTATTAATGAAATCCTCGATTTCTCCAAGGTGGAGTCGGGGAAGCTGGAGCTGGAGAATATTGATTTTGAGCTCCCGGATGTGATCGGGAATGTGGTGGATATCTCAGGACAGGCTGCACTGGACAAGGGGCTGCAGATGTCCGTTCAGCTCCCTCCGGATGTTCCGCGCCAGCTCAGCGGCGACCCGCTGCGGCTGGGGCAGATTCTTACTAACCTTCTGAGCAATGCCGTTAAATTCACCGAGAAGGGTGAAGTGGTTATTCTGGTAGAGAGAATCAGCATGATCGACAGCATGACGAAGCTTAAATTCAGTGTGCAGGATACAGGGATCGGCATGAGCAAGGAGAGTGAAGGGAAGCTCTTCCAGGCGTTCACCCAGGCAGACAGCTCAACGACAAGAAGATTCGGCGGAACGGGACTGGGCCTGGCCATCAGCCGGAAGCTGGTGGAGATCATGGGCGGCAGCCTGTGGGTCGAGAGTGAGGAGGGGCAAGGGAGTACCTTCGCCTTCACGGCCTGGTTCGGAATTCCTGCTGTGCAAGACTCAGGGGCAAGGGCAATGAGAGATGAAGCAACTGGTGTGAAGGACAAGGATTACGGCCTGTCCGGTGTGCGGGTACTGCTGGTGGAGGATAACGAGATTAATCAGCAGATTGCGGAAGAACTGCTGCTAAGCCAGGGAATGATCATCGACATTGCCGGCAACGGAGCGGAAGCCGTGCAGAAGATTGAGGAGATGTCCGCGGATCAGCCTTATCAGCTGGTGCTGATGGATCTGCAGATGCCGGTCATGGACGGGTTCGAAGCGGCGCGGAGGATCAGGGCCGCAGAAGCTGAGCTGCCGATCATTGCCATGACCGCAAGGACCATGCAGGAGGAGCGGGAACGAAGCTTCACGGCAGGTATGAACGGCCATGTGGCGAAGCCGGTCGATCCGGATATCCTTTTTGCCAAGATTAGCAGGTGGACATCAGATGCTTCCAGGGAGGAGCAGCCGGATTACGATGAACGTGAGCACGGCCGTCCGCAGGAGGCGCAAGGGACTTCCGGATTCCGCATAGAAGGTATTGATACGGAGAACGGCCTGAGACGTGTCGGAAATAATGAGGCGTTATATATACAGCTATTGCTGAAATATTCAGAGAGCCAGCGCGATACCGCCCGGAAGCTCCGCAGCTTCATTAAGCAGGGGGATGAGGAAGCCGTGTATATGCTGGCTCATAGTCTGAAGGGAGTTGCCGGGAACCTGGGGGTAAAAGAAGTGCAGAAGCTTGCCGATTCGCTGGGCAGATTGCCGAATTATCATGAGCAGCCTGAGAAGCTTGAGGCGCTGGTGCTGAGGCTGGAGGCGGCTGTGCTGGAGAGCTGTACAGCGATTCGCGGGCAATGGGGGTCTGACGAGCCCTCTGCCGCCCTGATGGCTGAGCTTGATCCGGAATCGGTTGCACAGCCGCTGGCTCCTATGGCCGGGAAGCTGCTCGGAATGCTGATGGACAGTGACAGCGAAGCCGTTGATTATTTCATTTCGGTGCGTAGCCAGCTTGCAGGATATATGCAGCCAGAGAAGCTGGTTCAGCTGGCTGACTGTCTGAACCGGTTCGAATATGAGGCCGCCATAGAAATGATTGAAACGGTAATACAAGAAAGTAATTATGAACAGAGGTTGATATAAATGCTGGACACTAGACCTGTAATCCTGGTAGTTGACGACACGCCGGACAATATCTCACTTCTCAGCGGGCTGCTGAAGGAGCAATACAAAGTAAAGGTAGCCACCAACGGGGAAAAAGCATTACAGGTGGCCAAAGCCTCACCTCCTGATCTGATCCTGCTGGATATTATGATGCCGGTTATGGATGGCTACGAGACCTGCCGCCGGCTTAAGGAAGACGGGGAGCTGAGAGAGGTTCCGGTAATCTTTTTGACGGCCAAGGAAGAGGTGGAGGATGAGAATCTGGGATTTGATCTGGGGGCCGTAGATTATATTACGAAACCGATCAGTTCGCCGATTCTGCTGTCCCGTGTCAAAACGCATCTCACCCTGAAGCAGTCCAAGGATTTCCTTGCGGACAAGAATGAGTTCCTTGAGGCAGAAATCTCCCGGCGGATTAAGGAAATCTCACTCATCCAGGAAGTCTCGGTTATGGCGATGGCGGCGCTTGCCGAAATGCGTGACTCGGAGACCGGCAATCACATTCAACGGACGAAGCTCTACATTGAAGAACTGGCCACCCAGCTAAGCCGGACGGGAAAATATGCGGAGGTGCTGAGTCCGGAGCATATTAACCTGATTGTGACTTCCGCGCCGCTGCATGATATCGGCAAGGTGGGCATTCCTGACCACATCCTCCTGAAGCCGGGGGCGCTGACCCGCGAGGAATTCGAAGTGATGAAGACGCACACGACACTCGGCAGGGAAGCCATTCTGCGGGCAGAACGGCTTATGGACAAGCCGGAGACTTTTCTGCGTTTCGCCAAGGAAATTGTCTATTCCCATCATGAGAAATGGAACGGAACCGGATATCCCGAGCAGATTGCCGGTGAACAGATTCCTCTGTCAGCCCGGCTGATGGCGGTAGCCGATGTCTACGATGCGCTTACGAGCAAGCGGGTATATAAGGATGCAATGCCGCATGAGGAGGCGGTCGGCATTATAGTAGGCGATGCCGGAATACATTTCGATCCTGACATCGTGAAGGTATTCATGAAGAACAAGCATAAATTCAAGGAAATCGCCGAGCGGTATACCAGCGAGCTGGCAGGATGACCGGTCGTGGATTGGACAATTTTAAGGTTATACAGATCAATCTGGAGGACCGTTCGCTGCATATACGGATTGCGCAGATTGTTTATTTTGAGGGGGCGCTGGCTTCGTATGTGTAGGTTGGCGGTATGAAATAAGCAAAAGGCTATAAGCTATAAGCTATAAAGATCTTTTTCCATCCCTTACGGGGTGGAGGAAGGTCTTTTTTTTAGAGTCGATTTGGAGCCGCCTACCCGGGGGAGCATCTGCTGCTTCGTACGCCTTGATTAGGGGCTTAAGAGAATGAGAGTGGAGACGAGCCGAATGTATGCGAAAAACCGAATACAATGTGCCAATGGTAAGGTAGACGAGCCGAGTTATTTTACTTTTGAGGTGCCGCTTGATTCGCCCTCCGGGCGATTTTGTTATTGCTTTGGAGTTAAGCACCGTTATTTGGGGGGGAGAGGGCTTGAGGCGGAAATGAAGGGGATAAATGGATGCTTGCTTTAAAGTGCACTTTAAGGATTATGATGGTTCTGAAGGCGAAGGCGCTGAGGCAGGTGAGTTTGTCGGTTCCTATTAGTTATGTAGAGCCGGGTAGCCGGCCATGCGCCTGGAAAGAAACTTTACTTAGGAGGTACAACTATGCACAAGTATATAAATAGCAGCGCAACACCACAGGCTCCGATTGGGAGCGGTTTTGGTGCCGGGACTACGGCGGAACAAGTAATCGGCAACCTTAATTTGAGCGGGAAAATAGCCATCGTAACCGGCGGATATTCCGGCATTGGCCTGGAAACTGCACGTGTACTCGCCGGTGCCGGAGCTACAGTCATTGTACCGGCACGGACACCGGACAAGGCCAAGGCTGCAGTCGCAGGAATTCCGCGTCTGGAGCTTGAAGCCCTTGATCTCATGGACCCTGCTTCCATCGACAGCTTCGCCCGGCGTTTCCTGGATTCAGGACGGCCGCTGCATATGCTGGTTAACAGTGCCGGCATTATGGCTGCACCGCTGGCGCGGGATACCCGGGGCTATGAATCCCAGTTTGCCACTAACCACCTGGGGCATTTCCAGCTTACGGCCAGGCTCCTGCCGGCATTGAAGCAGGCAGCCAATGCCCGTGTCGTATCCGTAACATCGCGGGCACATCGCCTGGGCGGTGTCGATCTGGACGATCCTAATTTCATCCACCGTGAATATGACAAATGGACCGCCTATGCCCAGTCGAAGACGGCAAATGTGCTGTTCGCCATAGCATTGGATGAGAAGGCTAAGGGTCAGGGAATCCGGGCCTTTGCAGTGCACCCGGGATTAATTCCATCCTCCGGCATCGGGCGCTTCTTGGAAGCGGAAGAGATTGGCGTCAAGCCGGTCCCGGAGGCGCAGGATGTGAAGCATGAACAGCCGGCTGGCAGTGCCGGAGCTGACCGGATGAAGACGGTGGAGCAGGGCGCGGCAACCAGCGTCTGGTGCGCAGTAAGTGAACAACTGGCAGGTATGGGGGGAGTCTACTGCGAGGATGTTGATCTGTCCGAAGCTGTCCCGGCTGGCAGTGTGCAAGGCTCCGGGGTATGGCCCTGGGCAGTAGACCGGGAGATTGCGGAGCAGCTGTGGACGCTCAGCGAGAAGCTGACGGGAGTGAAATTCGCGATTTAAGCGGATATTCTGCTGCGGGAATACAGCGGACGATTCGCAGGTGAGAAGCTAGTGTAAGCACAACGCTGGCTCAGGGCACCCAGGTACTCAAGCGCTCAAGCTTGACTTAAAGTGCATTTTAACCCCTATACTATAAGAAAAACTTGATCACTGCCGTGATCTGAGGGAAGTGACCGCTTTGAGTATATTGATCAAAGAAGCTGCGGCCAAGCTGGGGCTCCCCGCCCATACCATCCGCTATTATGAGAAAGAAGGGCTGCTGCCTTCTCTACAGAGGGACGGGCAGGGGAACCGTGTTTTTGAACAGGGTGATCTGGACTGGATCTCGCTTATGACCTGCTTCCGGGCTACAGGAATGCCAGTGGCCGGACTGAAGCAGATCGTTAACCTAGCCGCAGAAGGAGATTCCACGATACCCGAAAGGCAAGCAATTCTGGAAGCCCACAAGCTCGAGCTTCAGCGCAGACAGGAGGAGCTGGACCGGGCTTTTACAGCGGTAAATATGAAGCTGTCACGGTATGAGACAATTCTGAAAGGCCAGCCGGACCCCGATGCCGGTAACCCTATGGGATTGTGCTGAGCCTAGCTTTTATAGGGCATTGAGCTTCTGAACCCAGTCAAATATAGCTTCACCCACTGCCTGCGGCTGCTCTTGTCAATATAGTGGAGACGGTGGCCGTTCACTTCCGCGTAATGCGAGTCGAATGGGAAGTCCGCGCGGATAGGAGGGGTGTCAGAACGAGCTCCGCCGGTTGATTAGTTGGTGGCAGTTCCACTATACTTCAAATTTAAGTCTATTTCCGCAAAAAAGACACTCCCGGGTCCGGGAGCATCTTAGGAGTATCGTTATACTATTTTCTTAACAATAATATTCAAATATATACAGACCTAACCCTCACCCGCACCATGACCCATAGTAGAAATGAATTGGGAGCTATTCAGATCTGTTGTGAATCCGATACCTCCAACCGGTAAAATAATTACAAGTAGCAGACTAAACGAAGTTAGAAACATGATGAACTTTTTGGTCATTTGGATCCTGCACCTCTCTAATTAGAAATTTATACTGCACTTGCTCTTCTTCGCTGGCCTCATGCCGGTGCTGCTCAAACAAATTCACACATTTAATGATTAGGCTTTCATTATTGATTCTAACGGATGATTCCAAACTTTTGAGTATTACGCTAATTCCATCGTGCCGTTTGTTGTGCAGATTATACATGGCTAGCTCAGTGAGGAATCTGGCATGCTGGTCTGCAATAATCTGATGATTATATTTGCCGAAGCCGGAGTTGTAAGGTTCATAAGGAACATGCTTGGAAAACCTGGCAAGAATGTAATCTATATTCCATCCGTAGCGGTTTGCTGATTTAATGATATTATAGACAGCTGTAAAAACCTGGCCCTCGTGGTTAGAGATATAGTCTACATAATCCTGCAGCCCCTCATATTGCCCGGCCATTACACGATAGAGGTGGGTGTTTGCCGTTCCCCAAAGCTTAAATTGAGCTAACGTCTCCCGGACCTCATCACTGTCTTCCTGTATCCAGTCTGCCTCCATATATTGTGGAATAAGATTCAGAGCCGCTGTATAGTCCCCATACTCTTCCTGCACACTGGAGCGCATAAGATAGGAATATAGAATGTAGAAGTATAACGGTTTCTCAGGAGCTTTCTCGCTTCTGTCCTTGCGGCCGGAGGGATGCTGGAAATTGTAGCTGAGCGTAGCCAAACGGAGCATTTCCAGTGCCAGCTCATCTACCTTGTCCCACTTGTGCAGTGAATAATAGACATGCATCAGGTGTTTCAGCCCATCCAGCTGATCCGCTACCTCTAACCGCTCAATATAGCATTCAAAAAGAAGAGCCGCCTGCAGATTGAGGACTTGGCTGTCACCAATGGAAATGCGGAATAAGCGGTATTGGCAAATAGCAAGCCGTTCGGAATGCTGATACTTCTCACTTGCACTCACATTCTTGTACAGAACCGCTGCTGCCTGCCATTGGCCCTCCTGAAACAAGCCTTCGGCTACTTCAAACAGCATGGGTGCATAGATTAAATTGTCGAGCAGATTCCTAACCACAAGTTCAATACAGTCAAGCCGCCCAAGCGCTGCTGAACTCAGAATGAACGGGCGCAGACGCCGCCAGGTTGGTGCTGAATGATAGAAGCATTCGTCCACATACAAACTATAGAAATGGTCCTCCGGTACTCCCATTCCCCGGGTAATCAATTCCAAATGACTCATGGCGATCGGCTGCTGGCCGTTAAGCAAACGGCTGAGCGTTCCCGAATTAATGCCGGTCTGTATGGAGAATTGATTAATGGACATATGCTGTGCAGAGAGATAAGCCTCTAAATGACTGCGAATCGTGGCTGCAGGCTCCAAAGAAACACCACCAATCCAATACCATAATTTAGGTCCTTAATGTTATAAGTGTATAATATGCGCCATTATACCACCGGTCAAGAGTGTGATTGGTAGAAACAGTGAACAACAGGAAAAAGCATCCCCAATGTAACAGGAACGCTCTCCCGAATTTTTGCAGCTGGTGATAAGAGACGCTTAGCTTCTGAAGCTGGACTAGGCAGTGAAAATACCCGCCCCTCCTTTGCTCTTCCGGCTCTCGATCACCTCTTCGTAATCCTTGATCAATCCGTCGAAAATATGCTCCCAGGAACGTCCGAGCGCGAGGCGCCGCCCTTCCCGGCCCATAGACGCCCGCAGTGCATGCTGGGCGGCTAGGGTACTAATTCCGCGTGCCAGCGCTGCCGGATTACGGGGTTCGAACGGATTCCCGGTCACACCGGGAACGACCAGATCCCTGGTGCCGCCTGCATCTGCGGCGATGACCGGCAGCCCCGAAGCCATGGCTTCAAGCACGACATTGCCGAAGGTTTCCGTGCAGGAAGGGAAGACAAACAGGTCGGCTGAAGCGTACAGCTCCGCCAGCTCTTCGCCATGCTTCGCACCGGTAAAGGTTACGTTGTCCGGTGCCTGTGATCTGAGCTCAGGCAGGAGCGGCCCGTCTCCGACAATCAGCAGCTGCACACCGGAGCGTACGGATTCCGGCAGAAGCTGCATGGCGAGCAGCAGGGTGGTGATATCTTTTTCCGGGGCAATCCGTCCGACATAGAGCATAACCAGAGGCGCGCGCATACCATACCGCTCCCGCAACTCTACACCTCGTTTCTCAGGAGAATAGAGAGTGCAGTCGACGCCTCTGGACCACAGGCGCAGTCTCATGAAGCCCTCTGCGCGCAGCGAGGCTAATGTCTCCTGGGAAGGGGCCAGCACAGCATCGCAGGAACGGTGAAACCACTTCATATATTTCCAGTAGAGCGGGACAATTCTTCTCATTTTGTAATATTCCAGGTAACGGTCGAAGTGGGTGTGGTAGGAGGCGACATGAGGGAGCTGCTGCTTGCGGGCATAGCGGAGGCCGGATAAGCCGATGTTGAACGGGGTGGCCAGATGGATCAGATCAGGGGCGAAGGCCGTTAGCTCACTTTGAATAGAGGACATGCCCGGCAAGGCCAGCCTGCACTCGGGATACAGAAAAAACGGGATGCTGGCGATGGGGCGGACGGGATCTGGGTAGCTGCTCTCCGGTGCGGACTTAGGGGTAAACAACAGATGCTCAATCCCCCTGCGGTGCAAATGACCGGTTAACCGGCTAAGCGTGCGGGCAACACCATTGGTCTGCGGAAGAAACGTGTCCGTGAATAGAGCCAGACGCATCGGAATCCCTCCCTGTATTCTTGTTGCCTTGAGCTTAGCAGGCGAATATTTCATGGAGATCAACCGCAGGTTAAACATCTGGCATAGAGGAAGATTGGGGAGTTTCGAATCTGCTTTTTTTCAAGAAGGGGTGGAGCGGGTATACATAGGTATCAGGAATGAAGGAGGTAAGAGGATATGAATAAAGATCTGCCGCCAGAGGTTCCACCGAAGGTTGTACCCGAAGTGAAGCCGGACATGATCCCTGAACCGGGACCGGTTGTAATTCCGCCGGAGGTTCCTCCACAGGAGCAGCCGGAAATTATTCCGCAGACCCCGCCGGAGATTATTCCGAGGGAGCCTTTGTAATTGTTGATATAAGCCGGGCATGGAACGGCATCGGAATAAACGCGGTACCGGAACAACATGGAGATAATAGGAATTACATTGGGATGATAGGAACATTACGTGACAATAGGAACAATACCAGTGATTATAGAAATAGTACGTATCAATAGGAAGAATATAGGATGGATTACGGGGAGCGTCCGGGAAACCGGGCGCTTTTTGGCTGCTTGGGAGATTATACATTTGGAATATTGCGATAACTCAGTTTGGAGGCGCTGGAAGCGGGCGGGATGATGTTGTTCCAAAGTAAACGTTGTAGTTGCTTCGCGCCAGTAATATGATTTGTCCTTTTCGCTGAAGCGGACTGAGATTCCGCTATTTCAGCAAAAACCCTCCATATGAAGAGTATGCGGACTGAGAATCCGTTATCTTGTTCAAATGGGACTGAAATGAGGGGGAGTCGGACAAATAAGCGATTCTGAGTCCGGTTGGGCGGGAAATCTGCTTGTTTTGCTCAAATAGCGGATTTTCAGTCCGCTTCATCAGCTGACGGGTCATGAAGTGACCGTCAAGCGCGGCCGGAAGCGGCGAAGTTACTTCAAAGCGCCGCCAGGAGCGCCCAAGTTACTGCGAAGCGCGGCCGGGAGCGCCCAAGTTACTGCGAAGTGCCGCCGGGAGCCGCGAAGTTTCTGCCAAGCGCCCACCCGTTCCCCGCGCCGCCTCCTGGGCGGCTTCATTGCCCGGTTGAAGCGGCGGCAGAGCCGGATGAGACGCCGGCTGCGATCAGCTGCCAGGCAGGCTGGTCCAGATGGGCTCTGCATATTGGTTCTGCAGGTTCATGCTGCATTCCTTACCCGTATCATAAGAGCGGTCGCCCAGTACTGTGATGAACTGGTCGAGCTTGTGCCTTGCCGCGTCGTCGTCCGTACATTCCAGCCAATCAGCGAGCGCGGTGAGCACGGTCCGGCCTTCCTCCAGCGCCTGCTCCCACAGCTCCCAGACAGATTCCGTCCGGACCTCGGAATACAGTGCGGAATGCCGCCACTCGGAGTGCCGGTCATTCAGATAATCCAGCTGCTCTTCATGGGCAGTCAGCTTCCGGGAGAACAGACGGCGGGTACGGCCCCAGGCTAGGGCCTTCTTCCAGCCCTTCGGATCATAAAGACATCTGTGAGCCAGCACCATATCCCGGTAGGAGCTCTGCCAGATCTCGGAGGGCAGCTTGCCCATGGCTTCCGGGTAGTGCCGGAGTGCAGTGGTGTGAAGAATATGATGAACCTGCTCAGACAGCCGGGGACCTGCGTCTATTCTTGTCCAGGCGGCATTCTGCCATGTATTGACGCCCCGCAGCCGTTTCATGAACAAGGTATCCAAATCGATTTCGAACCGCTGGTGATCGCGGAATTTGTAGCCTGCCTTCCAGTTAATGTACGGATGCAGGTTCCGGTCCAGCAGATGATGGGTCAGGAAGCCAAGGAAGTAGAGCCGGGCCTGGTCCGCCTTCGGTCCTTCGAGAGTCCGCGCAGCTTCCCAGCAATCAATAAGCACAGGCCCGCAGTGCTGCGTATGCATCAGATCCCCGAGATGGAGGGCCCCCGCATCCTTGCTCCAGGGCAGAAAACTATGATACAGCAGGAAATCCGGGCCCTGACAGCCGAGATTATACAACTGTTCCTGCGGCTGAAGCTTATGTAAGAACGGGAACCGGCTGCGGAATTCCCCGGCCAGCTGTTGCCCGTATTCGAGATGCATCCAGATATTAGGCATGATTAATCCTCCTACAGGTTTTGTGAGCTCAGCTTAGTTATGATCTGAATCCATTGTAACGCCTGCATGTTAAAACAAAATGAGAAATGTGGATGAATTTTATTCCACCTGTAGACATTGCAACGGGCATAAGAGTATTCTTATATGGCTTTAATACAACCACAGCTATGAATTTACAACTGGCATTAGGAGGTACGTACGTATGAAGTCCAGTCTCTCTGACCTTATTAGAATACCTCCGGGATTCTGGGCAGGCATAAATCACTTAGGAATTGCCTCCCGCGACGTGGCCCGCCATGCACAGCTGCCGTTATCGATAACAACGGAATCCTCAGTCACCACTGCCCAATATTTCGCAATCTGGCAGGCGTATTCCGAGCTCACCGGAGACACTGCAGAGGGGATCATCAAGCTTGCAGCCGCCTTTGAAACCACGCAGTACCCTCCGACCGTCTTAGCAACGTATCACGCCCGTGACTACCGCGATGCTCTATACCGGATGGCCAGATACAAGCAGCTGTGTCCTCCCGAAAGCCTGCGGATCACGGAGGAGAACGGGCATTGTACAGTTGAACTGGAATGGCTGAATACCGAAGCATCCGGTCCTCCGGTGCTAGCGGGGATCACTTTGGCCTTTCTTCTGGAGCTTGGGAGGAAGGGGACAGGCCGTCCCTTGAAGGCACAGTCCGTCGAATTTACGCAGTCCATGGGCGATGAACGGGTCCTCGAAGCCTACTTCGGCTGTGCAATCCAGGCAGGCGGGCAATGTAACCGGCTGACGCTGCATCGAAGTGATCTGGATCTTCCCTTTGTATCGTATAACGAAGAGCTGCTGGAGATCCTGACACCCGCTCTGGACCGGTCACTCGTTGAACTACATGACAACCGCTCTATTACCGGAAGAGTCAAAATGGTCATTAAACACAGCCTCGCAGGAGGATGCCCCGGCATTCAGGCCGCTGCGAAGCAGCTTAAGATGAGCGGCCGGACCCTGCAGCGCCGGCTGACTGACGAAAATACGACCTTCAAGCAGCTGTTGACAGAAGCACGGCATGAGCAGGCCCGTGAGTATCTGGCAGACCCTTCGCTTGATATTAAAGAAGTGGCTTACCTGCTTGGCTACGAGGACCAGAACTCATTCTACCGTGCTTTCCGTCTGTGGGAGGGGGACACTCCTTCGAAGTGGCGTGCTGAGCATCTTCCGGATGCCGGCATTTCGTGAGCAGTATTTTTTGGCGTGATAAACAAGAAGTTTGGCACATGGGGCTAGTTACTGAATAATCCCGGCGGGGTACAATAATCACTATCCGGAACACAGGAATGTTCGAATAAGGAGAAGTGGATTATGGATATGGGATTAAATAATACAACAGCATTAGTTACTGGATCTACGAAAGGCATAGGGAAAGCCATTGCTATAGAACTTGCCAAGGAAGGCGTTAACGTATTGGTCAATGGACGAAATTACGAAGAGGCAGAGCGGACCGTCAGTGAATTGAAGATGAATTTCCCGGACACCACTCCTCAGAATGCCGCTGCTGATATAGTGGACGCTGCACAAAGACAAGCTTTATTCGCGAAATTCCCCAGCGTTGATCTTCTGATCAACAATATGGGCATTTATGAATTGATGCAGTATGAGGATGTTGACGATGACATATGGGAGAAGTATTTCCGTACGAATGTGCTTGCTGCAAACGGATTAACGAAATTATATATACCTGGAATGTTGAAACAAGACTACGGCCGTATCCTCTTCATCGCCAGTGAAGAAGCCGTCATGCCTTCAGGACAGATGCCTCAATATGCAATGACCAAATCCATGCTGCTGTCCTTGTCCAAGAGTCTGTCCAAACTGACAGCAGGAACTGAGGTCACGGTTAATACAATCATGCCTGGACCTACATTGTCTGAGAATGTGCAGCAAATCATTGACGGGATGTATCCTGACGAGAAATTGACGTTTGCAGAAAAAGAGAAGAAATTTATGGCTGCAAGTCTGCCGCAATCTGAATTACAGCGTTTCATCAAGCCTATGGAGATCGGCAGGCTGGCTGCTTTTGTATGCAGTCCCTATGCGGCAGCATTTAAAGGCTCTCCAATCCGTATGGATGGGGGAATGGTGCCGGTTATTTACTGAAGGAGGAGGATGTATGGATAAACGGTTAACATTCAATGAGGATGCGGCGAATTACGATAAATGGAGACCGGCTTATTGTGCGGAATTATTCCGGGACATTATAGCGTATTCCCGGATCGGGCAGGGCGGGAAGGCTATAGAAATCGGGATCGGAACGGGCCAGGCTACCCGGCCTTTTCTGGAAACGGGCTGTGAATTAGCGGCCATTGAACTGGGGGCAGACCTTGCGGAATACTCACAACTAAAGTTCCGGGAACACAAGAATTTCAGAGTGCACAATACGACATTTGAAGAATTCACAGGCCCGGACGACAGCGTAGACCTCATTTACTCCGCTACTGCATTTCATTGGATTCCAGAGGACGTTGGTTACCCGAAGGTTCGTGAATTGTTGAAGAAGGGCGGAACATTGGCCTTATTCTGGAACCGGCCTTTTGCAGCGCGGGAGGATGACGAATTACATCAGCTTATTCAGCGTATTTACCAGCAGTACAGGCCTTCAAACACCAAATTGATCGAACATGATACGGATAGATACAATACCATCTCACAGAATCTGCATACCTACGGGTTCAGGGATGTTCAGCTCAAGCTGTATCACCTAACCAGAAGCTTCTCCTCGGCGGATTACATTGCCCTGCTTAATACATATTCAGACCATAGAAGCATGCCGTCTGCTATTAAAGAGCCGTTTGAGGAAGAGATCAGAGCGGCGATTATGAAGTCCGGTGATGTGTTAACTATTTATGATACAATCGACCTGCATTTGGGCAGAAAATAAAGGATTTCCGATTATCGATTTCTGCTAGCTTGGCGGAACAGGTTATCTGTAACGACAATAAAACAGCGGCAGCCCAGGGACATTTAGGTCCTTGGCTGCCGCTGTTTGCTGTATCAAAGGGCTGTTTTAGTCCATACTGATCAAGTCGCGGAATACGCCGGGAAAAGAATCAGGGACCGCAATCGCGCCGACAGTCTTCTCATAGAAAGGCACTGCGTCCACGACCCAGCCGATGATGGCGTAGCCATAGCCGTTCCGGTGCATCGCGGACAGGCATTCCAGCAGCAAGGCCTTTCCGATGCCGAGGCCCCGGTAATCCTCCAGCACGCCGGTCGGGCCGAAGAAGTTCTTCACAACAACATCGTGACAGGCAAAGCCGATCACTTCGCCCTGCTTCACAGCAATGTAGCAGTGGACAGGCAGATGCGCGAAGGCCGTCTCGCATTCATTCCGCCAGCTATTCGTGAAATGGCGGCCGACAAAGTCCACGATGGCCTGCTTATCCCCGGTCATCGCCCGTTTAATGGAAATTCCTTCGCCCCGCAGACGTTCCAGCAGTGCACTATTATCCGGCAGATCATATAACTTCACAAGCATATCAGGCATCAGCTATCCCCCGCTTTCTGTTCAATCATCTCAAGATCTGTAATCATCCCGCGCAGGTCCGCTTCGAATAATTCCGGCCGGTAGAACCGGGAGCGGATGAACAGCTCCGCCATTTGCGGTGGAAGCAGCTCTGCAAGCACGCTCTGCATCCGCTGCTTGGCTCTGAATAGATCGCCGTATCCGCTTCTGTACTTATCCCGGAGGAAGGTAATGACTTCCTCACTGCCTGGCGACATTGCTCCGCGAAAGAGGAACGTATGCAGCGGAGAGCGGCGCTGCGCCGGGATCTCATACTGAATCATTGCATCAATCAGCTCGGCAGTGAGGCGGTTCTTCCTCACTGCCGGAAGCAGCTGCGGAATCAGGGCATAATAGTCGGTTACCGCATAATCTGCCCATTCTTCTCCACTCAGCAGGGCCGTATCAAGCCCGTGGAACTGGTGCAGGAAACGGGCCAGGAAGGATGAAATATCCGCCTTGGCATTCCAGCTCTGCTCTGCGGCAAAAAACGCCGGAAAACGAGAGGTCTCGAACAGGCCATAGGGACTGCCCAGCGAGAACGGGCATCCCCAGTTCGTATGAATGATCCCGTCCAGCTGCTCCGATTGCGCCAGCTGAATCCAGTCTAGCACATTCTTGATCCGGTTATGAATGACCGGATAATTCTGGTCGCCGTTATCATCCCAGCAGCGTACAGAGGAGGCGCCGATGGTCTCAATGCCGGCGTCGCGCAGCTTGTGGAGAATGAGCCGGGCATCCGCCTTCATCCGGTGCCCGCCGTAGATCCAGACCACCACTACGACACGCTTGTCGAGTGCGGCGATCTCGTCCAGGGTGGCGTGCATGATCATGTCATGCCAGATCATCGGTGTTTTGCCAAGGCTGATTGTCTTCTCAGCCAGCTGATTGACAAAGCGGATGAAGGAGGCTTCCGGGGTAAGCCCGGAATTCCGGCAGTCTTCACAGGTGCCGAGCGTCCAGACTTCATCACAGCCCAGATGGAGATAATCGCTGTGCGGATGAAGTGCAGCCACTTCCTCCAGAATGCCGGCCATCATCTCGAAGGAGCCTGCGCGGTGCGGGCATAATTCCGACACTGTCTCCGGGACCTCACGCAGTCCGATATAGACTGGATGCTTCAGAATATATTCCAGATGTCCGAAGGACTGCTGCTTCGGGATTACCGTAACGAAATGGTCATGCGCCATCTGCAGCAGCACCCGGTGCTCTTCCTCGGTGAAGGCCAGCCCGGGATGGCGGAGGAAGCTCAGCTTCCGGAACGGCAGCTTGTCCTCATATTCGATGATCAGTGTATTAATCTTATAGCGGGCCAGCTCCGCAATATACTCCAGCATATGCTCATAGGTCGGATAGACGGTGCGCAGATCGAGATAATCGCTGCGCAGCCGCAGATCCGCCCAGTCGGCCACCGTCAGTGCAGGTACGGCGCCTCCGCCGCTATCCAGCAGCTGCTCCAATGTTCTAATCCCGTAGAAAAGCCCGGAAGCGCTAAGTGCGTATAGTTCAACCCGGTCTGTATCTGTAATCAATACGTAACCGTCATGCTTGCCTTCTACCCGCCGGGCCATGCGGGGATTGAAGCGGGTTCCCTCCGAGACCAGCGCATATACTGCGCTGCCTCCAGGCTCCTGAACCTCTGTCACCCCCGCGAATATTCCCTGCGCTGCCGTCAATAACCGGACATCATTCCCGGGACTCCATAGCTGCACCGTCCAGCCGCGGATGCCGCTGACCGGTTCCGGTCCCCGGCTCTGCACCACCTGAGGCTGCGGAATCAATGGAATGTTCATAGCCAGCGGACCCGGCCCTTGAAGCGCTCAATGAAGCGGTTATTCCATTCATCCCCGCCGGGAGCGTTGCCGCTGCGCCAGACCGGCACCTCAATCTCTTTTTCCCCGAGACAGGCAGCCGTGGTCATCATCAGTGAATTCAGCAGGAAAGCGTTGGCGAAGGTTGAGGTCGAGCCCATCTTCGGTTCAATTCCCTCAATATGCAGTGCAGCGTCGCCCGGCTTGACCTTGCTGTCCAGAACATAATCGCATAGCTCATACAGGTTCTGCCCCGAAGGATGGCGGGCAATATGATTCTTGGGGGTAGCTTCGGCATGGCCGACAGAGGTAACGGCAATCGTTGTAACCCCCCGGCGCCGCGCCTCCAGGGCAGCATCGACACAGGCGGTGTTAATGCCGTAGGCATTGGCAAGGATCAGGATGTCACCTTCGCCCAGCCGGTTATCTTCTATAACAAGTGTTCCGTAGCCGGGAGTACGTTCAACGGCCATCGAGCGCAGTGCGCCATTCGAGATCATCGTGCCTTCATCTAATATAGCGCTGATATGCATCAGGCCGCCTGCGCGGAAGAAGACCTCGGTCGCATTCATGTTGGAATGCCCGCCCGGACCGTACAGATAGACCAGCTTATCCTCTGCAATATGATCCGCAAGCAGCTCCGCCACCTGCACCAGCTTCTCCCTCGGCTCACTCCGTATCTCATTCAGCAACTCCACAATGCTTTCCATATAAGCGGACATAATATCTGACTTTGCGTTCATTTACATTCCTCCTAAAAGTTTTGTAAGCATAGCCCCCTGAGTCTCTTCGCAAAACTAGCTTCGGAAGCATACGCTTTAAGTTTTGTAAGCATAAGCTTCCTGAGTCTCTTCGCAAAACTGGCTTCGGAAGCATACGCTTTAAGTTTTGTAAGCATAAGCTTCCGCTTGCCTAGAAGATAACAAAGCGGGCAGGCGGAGTAAATCAACTATTTTGCGCAAATCGGCACCGTTTTTGACTGATTTGGCCAGCAGCATGCCATGATGTGTGCAAATCGCTGATTGGGACAACGGCAGGTAAAAATTTTTCTGAACGGGTCAGGATCGTGACTTATGTAAAATTCTTTGCTTTTCTATAATGAGAGATAACATCACGCAAGAGGGGGGACAGAGCCTTGAAGACGTCAGTTGCCTTGCCACAGTCCCGGGAGAATCCGGTCATCCGCCGAAACAAACGGAAATGGAAAGAAATATGGATGGGTTATCTGTTCACCGGGCCCATGCTGCTCGGAGTAATTGTATTTACGCTGATCCCTATGATTTTCTCCTTCATACTCAGCTTCACCAAGTGGTCGTTCGTCACCGGGTTTGACAAGATCCGCTGGAACGGACTGGACAACTTCCGCCAGCTGTTTCAGGATGATGTGTTTCTGAAGTCGCTGGGCAATAATTTCATTATGCTGCTGGCGGTACCGGTGGGAATGGCTATAGCGCTGATCCTGGGGGTGATTATCACCAATCATGTCTACGCGCCGGGTGCGTTCAAGGTCATCTATTTCATGCCCCAGATTTCCAGTGTCGTCGCTGTCGCAGTAGTGTGGCAGGTTCTGTTCCATCCCTCCTACGGTCCGGTTAACGGTTTCCTGTCGGCACTCGGAGTGGACAACCCGCCCAAATGGCTGGCCGATCCTTCGTATGCGCTTCCATCGGTCATGCTGCTGATGATCTGGATAGACCTCGGGGTCTCGCTGATTATCTACATTGCCGGGATCAAGAATATTCCTGCCGATCTGTATGAAGCAGCGACAATCGACGGTGCTTCGAAGTTTGCCCAGTTCCGCTCCATTACTTTTCCGCTGCTGACGCCGACGACCTTTTTCCTGCTGGTGACCGGAATTATCGGCAATTTCAAATCCTTCGCGCTGGTCAAAGTGCTGACGGAGGGCGGTCCGGCCAACTCTACTTCAGTCGTCGTGTACGACATGTATCAGACCGCATTTGTGGATCTTCAGACGGGTTATGCTTCTTCTATGGTCATGGTTCTGTTCGTTATCGTACTCGCCATCACCGGCTTGCAGTGGCTGGGACAGCGCTATTGGGTCAATTACTAGAAAGGGAGGGACCCCTGTGAAATTAAAGAATCTGGACTGGGGAAAAGCGGTCATCACTCTACTAATGGCGCTGCTGGGCATCGTATTCCTGCTCCCTTTTATATGGATGCTGTCCGCTTCGCTTAAGCCTGAGGCTGATGTGTTCAAATATCCGATCGAATGGATTCCGCAAACCTGGAGAGCATCGTTCAACTACCACTCTGTGTGGTTTGGCAAAGCGAACTTTACCCTGTATTATTGGAACTCCATCAAAGTCACAGCACTCACGACACTCCTGTCCGTAGCCGTCTCCAGCATGGCCGCCTACGGCTTCACCAAAATCCGCTTCCCGGGCAGAAACGCATTATTTGTAGTGGTGCTGGCCACTTATATGATTCCTGCGGAAGCCACGCTGGTGCCGCTGTTCATCATGTTCCGCACTATCGGCCTGTACGACACCCATCTGGGCCTGATTCTGCTCGGCGGGTTCAGCGTACTGGGAACCTTCCTGCTCCGCCAGTTTTTCGCTTCACTCTCGAATGAATACATCGAATCCGGGCAGATCGACGGGGCGGGCCATGTCCGCATTTTCCTCTCCATCCTGTTTCCGCTGGTCCGGCCGGCGATTGCCACTTATGCCATTCTGCGGTTTATCTGGACCTGGAATGATTTTCAGACGCCGCTGGTCTTCCTAAACAGCAAGACGCTCTATACCCTTCAGCTTGGCATGAATGCCTTCGCTGACCGTAACGGCGCATTCTATTCCCTCATCATGGCGGCTTCCGTCTCTGCAATCGTACCGCTGCTCGTAGTGTTCATCCTCGGCCAGAAGCAGGTCATCGAAGGCATTTCCTTGGGGGGGGTGAAGGGGTGAAGGCTGGCAAGTTCCCGGAATTTGCATAACCGGAGGTGGGTGGAGCGGACGTGACTGTCAGTGAGTTGAACTTGAAAACTGACTAAAAGGATAAGTGACGGAGGGGGATTTTGGAACTGGAAGAGCGAATGCGTACGCCTGAAAGCTTTCCATAGGAAAGCTTGCTTCGGAAGCATCAGCAGTCACCGGATTTCTACCGCGAAGAGCGGTTTAAATCAAGAAATCTGGGGGCGGGCAGCGGCTGGAAGTCCAAATATTCACCGCAGTTACGATTAACCTATAGGAATATTTAAAGTTCAGCATACACATCGATAAGGAACAGCTGCCGGACAAGCTTCATAGGCAGGGAGAACTCACATTAGAAGGGGTGTTATTAATGAAAAAGAATGTATTCGCGTTGGTATGGATCACCGTGCTCCTTGTAGCCCTGGCGGGCTGCGGCAATTCGAACAACACTAATAACGCATCTCCCACTAATAGCAGCACTGCTGCACCGGATGCGGCGGAGAGTGCTGCACCTTCTGCAGAACCTGTCACGATCAAAGTCGCCAACTGGTCACCTGCGGCGGATATGGAGCCTATTCTGAAGGCGTACGAGGATTCCCATCCGGGAATTACACTGGAATACGTGGAGCTGGCTGACAACGGCGATTCCGTGGCCGGGATGAAGAAGCTGGATCTCCTCGTTGCTTCCGGCGAGAACCTGGACGTTGTGTTCATGCCGGGTGCAACCGACTACTCACAGCGTGCGGGACTCGGACTGCTGGCTTCGCTGAATGACCTGATCAGCAAGGAAGGCATCACGCTGGCGGATGAATATACGATTGATCCATCCGTAGACGGACAGGTGTATGCACTTCCCGATACACTGGAGAATTATTTCGTCCTGCTGAACAAGGACAAGCTGGATGCGGCTGGACTGGCTGTGCCTACGGAATGGAGCTGGGATGACTATCTTGACTATTCCGCCAAGCTGACCAGCGGTACCGGGCCGTCCAAGACCTTCGGCACTTATTTCCATACCTGGGCGATGTACTGGGAGCTGGCCATTATCAACCAGGAGAAGGACAACAATCTGGTCAATAACGGCATCGTAAATATTGACAGTGCGGGTATCCGCCAATCGCTGGAGCTGCGCAGCAAGGCAGAGGAATCCGGAGTGGCTGTACCGTATGCGGATACCATCTCCCAGAAGCTTGCTTACCGTTCTGAATTCTTCACCGGACATGCCGCGATGATTGTGACCGGCAACTGGATGATTGGAGAAGCGGGCGGATCGGAGGAATTCCCGGCTACATTCACCACTGCCTTTGCACCGATGCCTTCCAACAGCGCCGGACAGCCTTCCGGAGTCAGTATTGCCAACGGCAACTATGTGGGCATTCTGGAGAAATCGCAGCATCAGCAGGAAGCCTATGATTTCATCCGCTGGTATTCCACAGAGGGTGAGCAGATGCAGAATGTATATTCCGCCTGGAAGAAGCAGGATGTCGATCAATACATCGCCGGAGTGAAGGCCTCTGCTATGAGCCCGGACAAGATTGACGAAACCTCACTAGCCTATGTGATCAAGAATGCCAAGCCGGCTCCGCTAAGTGTGCCGCCGACCTATCAGGGCGAGCTGGAAACTGCTTTTACCAAAGAAACCGAGCTGTACATCCTGAAACAGCAGGATCTGGAAACTACGGTCAGCAAAGCGCAAGCTGAACTGCAAAAGATCGTGGATGCCAATAAGTAAATAAGCCGAACCGTCACATTTTGTCGAGATATTACTGGGAAATGAATTACTGGAGGCGGAAAGCTGATATGATAGAAGCAAAGAAAACGATCGTCTGATTGTGAAGGGGGGATTGCCATTGCTGCCAAAAGGATGGAAACTCGGTTTTCGCAACAAGCTGCTCGTCGCTTCCTTGCTCTGTCTGCTGCTTCCCGCCTCCATTACCCTGTATATTTCCAATTCCTATACCGAGCACATCCTCCGCTCCCAGGTGATTCAGAATGAACGCCGTTCGCTGGAACAGGAGAGCATGTATATCTCGAACCTTCTCAGCAATATGGTGCTGGTGTCGAATTACATTCAGTTCGATCCCGGGATTACGCTTATTCTCAAAGAAAATTGGCAGCGCAGTAAGCTGCATCAGCCGGATACAGCCAAGAATGTACTGGAATTCAAAGAGGTTACCGAAAAGCTCGAAAGCGTGACCTCCATGATGGAGAAAAC
This sequence comes from Paenibacillus sp. FSL R10-2736, assembly GCF_038000245.1. Classification (NCBI taxonomy): domain Bacteria; kingdom Bacillati; phylum Bacillota; class Bacilli; order Caryophanales; family Paenibacillaceae; genus Paenibacillus; species Paenibacillus sp. FSL R10-2736. Next base: position 4,868,189 of record NZ_JBBOBN010000001.1, on the reverse strand, counting down.
ATTTGTCACCGTGCTTACCTCAGACGGCCAATATTATTCGAATTATCCTTACGCCAAGCTGGATGTCGGCGCCCTGCTGCTCCAGCCCTGGATGGAAAAAGCCCGTCAGCAGCCTGTCTTCGATCTCTACTGGGCAGGTGTGCTCGATAACTATATTCCTACCGTTGCCCAGACCAGCCCGCAGGTGCTGACGATTGCCCGCAATCTGAAGCTGTCCTCCAATTCCACTTATGCGACGGTCATTATCAGTATCGCCGAGAGCCGGATCAGCCAGATCTTCAATGATAACCGTAAGGGCCAGGAGACACTGCTGATTGCACCTGACGGAACTGTACTGGCCTCCCTGGACAAGACGCGGCTTGGTCAGCTTTTTACACTTGCGGATGAACTGACGGGCACAGCGGATTCACGTTTCATGGACTACCGCAATGAGCAATATCTGCTCAGCAGCCTGGATATTCCCTATGGGAACTACCGGATCGTCAGCCTGTCGCCTTACCGCGAGGCGGTCAGCCAGATCAGTGCAACCCACCGCTGGAGTACAGCCGTGCAGATCGTGTCGGGAGCGTTCTTCCTGCTGATTCTGGTCCTGCTGGTCCGTCAGTTCACAAAGCCGGTAATCAGGCTGGACAGCGTGGCGGCCAGAGTAGAGCAGGGGGAGCTTGGCATCCGTTCCGGCGTGCGCGGGTATGACGAGATTGGGCGGCTTGGCAAGTCTTTTGACCATATGCTGGACCGGGTGGAGAAGATGATCGAGCAGATTAAGGTGGAGCAGGCGCAGAAGCGCAAGGCCGAGCTGGCGATGCTGCAATCGCAGATCAATCCGCATTTCCTGTTCAATATTCTTAATTCCATCCGCCTGCGCATTATGATGCGGGGGGATGAGGAGAATGCGGAGCTGCTGTTCTCGCTGTCCCGGCTGCTGCGGATGACCATTCAACAGCGTGATGAGTACACTTCTCTGCATGATGAGCTGCATATTGTCAGGAGTTATGTGGAGCTGCTGAATTTTCGCCAGGCCGATGAAGTTACGCTGGATACAGACTGCACCTCGGAGAGCCTTGGGGTAAAAATCCCGCGCTTCCTGCTGCAGCCGGTTATCGAGAATGCTTACATTCACGGCCTGCGCCAGGAGAGCGGACGCATTCTGATCCGTACCTGGACTCTGGACAGCCGTCTGTTCATAGCGATTGAAGATAACGGCCGGGGGATGGATGAGATTACCCTGAACCGGCTCCGGGCTGAGCTAGGCTCTGAGCTGCCGGAGCAGGAATCTATGCCGTCCAGCAGACTGGCCCATATTGGAATGTCGAACGTATACGAGCGCCTGTATCTGACTTATGGTTCAGCTTTCGAGGTTACCATTGACAGTATCCCCGGACAAGGGACAACCTTCCTGTTTGTGCTTCCTGAAGAAATTCCGGATCAAGGTTAGGAAAGGGAGAGTGAGAACGATGTATAGCGTGATGCTGGTGGATGATGATTATCCGGTGCTGGACTTTCTCTCGGCTGTAATTCCCTGGAACGAGCTTGGACTGACCCTTCATTCGGCCTGCAAAAATGGTCTGGTTGCCCTGGAGAAAGCGCAGGCCGGTATGCCTGATATTGTGATAACGGATATTGGCATGCCTTATATGGACGGCATTGAGCTGATCCGTGAGCTGAAGCTGATGAACGAAGATTTACGCGTTGTGGTGCTGTCATGTATGGATGATTTCACGTATGCGCAGCAGGCGGTAAAGCTGATGGTGAGCGATTACATTCTCAAGGAGATGATCAGCCGCGAGCTGATTACCGGTCTGCTGCAGGAGATTGGCGATGAGCTGCGGCGCAGGGATGCGGACAAAGCCCAGACGCTGAAATGGAAAAGCATGGCGGAGAATCAAAAGGTGCTGCTGAAGCAGAGTGTGCTGCGGCGGATTGCCTCCCGGGAGCTGCCGGATACCGAATGGCTTCCGGATGCCGCCGAGCTGGGGATTGTACCCGAGTTGACGGCGAATGTAGCCGTTCTATGCCGGGTCAGCGGCAGTACCGGGGAGCCGGTCCGGGATGATCTTGCGCTAATGGCACTGGTGGAATCTGCCGCCGAAGCAGTGCTTCAGGATGGAACGGCCGCCGTATGTCTGCCCTACAGCGGGCGGGACTGCGTGCTGGTCTTCACCGGAGGGATGGGCAATGGCGCAAGTGCCGGCCATATCTCCATGCTCGGCAAGCTGCGTTCTGCGGTTCAGAGCATGCCGGGGGTAGGGGCATCCTTTCAATATCTGTGTATTCCGCCTGGCAGCGGGCATTTCCGTGAAGGGATCATAACGCTGCTTACTCAGGGGCGGGAGAATGCCTTCTATCTGAAGCCGGGCGAGCTGACCGGGCTGAAGGAGCTCCAGCCGTTCACCGCTGAGGATCTGTTTCTGCATTACACCGAAGCCTCCCGGGAGATCCGTGATGCGTTCCTGGAGGAATCGGCCGGGCGGCTGGAGGAGCTGCTGTCCAAATGGATGGATTATATCCGTGTGAAGCGCTTTGCTCCGCGCCAGGTCAAGGAATGGGTGCTCAAGCTGCTCTATGATAACCAGATGCGGCTGATGGCCCGTCAACAGTTCCAGTCAACCTTTTCCCTGGAGATGCTGCATGACACTATCACTGCCATTGAGCATATTGACAGCCTGGAAGAGTGGTCCCTGCAATTCTTCTATGAACGTCTGCCGGTGATCCGGGAGATGTACCAGGAGACACGGCGGGATGAGATCAAGAAGGTGAAGCAGTATGTGGACAGGCATCTGAACCGTAAAATTACGCTGGAGGAGGTAGCCGAATACACTCATCTGAATTCGAGCTATTTCAGCCGCCTGTTCAAAAAAGAAACCGGGATGAGCTTCATTCACTATGTCACCCACACCAAGATGGAGCATGCCAAAGAGCTGCTGGACCAGTCTCCGCAAAGTGTGGAGCAGGTCGCCGAGCAGCTGGGCTACGAGAACAAAAGCTATTTCACCAAGCTGTTCAAGCTGCATACAGGCTTCACTCCGGGTGAATTCCGGGGTGAGGAAGGAACAAGGAACGGACAACCACAAGGCACAGGGAGGAACTACTCATGCTGAAAGTGACACCAATCCATACCGAAATGGCAGGTTCCATGCTTGTCCGTGTGTTTGAGAACCGGCAGCTGCTGGGATCTGCGGCAGGGCGTGAAGCAGCCGCGGCGATCCGGGCGCTGCTGGCGTCCAAGACCTTCGTAAGAATTATTTTCGCCGCCGCCCCTTCCCAGAATGAATTCCTTGCCGAGCTTGCCGCAGCCAAGGATCTGGACTGGAGCCGGATTACGGCCTTCCATATGGACGAATATCTCGGACTCCCGGAAGGCTCGCCGCAGAGCTTCGGCAGCTTCCTCCGGGAAGCGCTGTTCGACAAGGTGAAGCCGGGCAGGGTTCATTATATCAATCCTGCCGCAGAGCTTGAGGCTGAATGTGAGCGTTATGGCAGGCTGCTGGCGGAGGCTCCCATCGATATTGTCTGCCTCGGCATTGGCGAGAATGGCCATCTGGCCTTCAATGACCCTCCGGTTGCGGATTTCCATGATCCCCGGCTGGTCAAAGCGGTGACCCTCGATGCCGCCTGCCGCACCCAGCAGGTGAATGACGGATGCTTCGCCAGTCTGGAGGAGGTCCCGCAGCAGGCACTGACCCTGACGATTCCTGTACTGCTCTCTGCCAAGTGGCTGTTCTGCATGGTCCCGGGTCCGACGAAGCGCGGAGCAGTTACCCGCACGCTGCATGAATCTGTCTCCACGGCCTGTCCGTCCACAATCCTGCGCAGCCACGGGGATTGCCGGCTGTTTGTGGACACGGATTCCTTCGGAGCGGTTGTGCGATGATTGTGGATGCGCTGCATTACCGTACAGGCGAACCGGTCCGTATCCATCTGGAGGGCAGCATTATTTCTGCCATTGAACCGTTGGATGGACCGCTGCTGCCGCCGGACGAACTACTGGAGCTACCGGTAGCTGCACCCGGCCTGGTCGACCTGCAGATCAACGGCTATGGGGGACATGACTTCAATCATCCGGTGCTGACCGCGGAGGCTGTCAAGGAAGCCATCCGCGCCTTGTGGACCGAAGGTATAACCACCTGCTATCCGACCGTGATCACCGGTGCTGCGTATACGATTCACGGCGCCATGCGGGCGATTGCCCGGGCCTGTGAAGAGGATGCTGCCGCCGCTGCCACGATTGGCGGCATCCATCTGGAGGGGCCATTTCTCTCGCCCGAAGACGGTCCGCGCGGAGCGCATAGTCTGGAGCATATCCGTCCGCCGAGTACGGCCTTGTTCGACCAGTGGCAGGAGGCGGCAGGCGGGCGGATCTCCATCGTGACGATGTCCCCGGAATGGGAAGGAAGTGCGGAGTTCATCCGCCACTGCGTGCGGCAGGGCGTGACGGTCTCCATCGGGCACACCTCGGCAAGCCCGGCGCAGATTTCGGAGGCGGCCGCTGCCGGAGCACGGCTGTCCACGCATCTCGGCAATGGGGCGCATGCCATACTGCCGCGTCATCCGAATTATCTGTGGGCCCAGCTCGCGGAAGAAGAGCTGTGGTGCACTCTAATCGCCGACGGCTTCCACCTCCCGGATGAGGTGCTGAAGGTGGCGATGAAGGTCAAGGGCAGCCGGGCACTGCTGATCAGCGATGCCGTTGCCCTCGCCGGCCTGCCGCCCGGCAGCTACGACACGCCGGTCGGCGGCCGCGTCGTGCTGACCCCGGAGGGCCGGCTGCATCTCGCCGGCCAGCCCGGGCTGCTGGCCGGTTCGGCGCAGATGCTGCTGCGCCACATTGCGCGCCTTAGCGCCGCGGGCCTGGCCGATCTGCCGGACGCCTGGGACATGGCGTCCGTGCACCCGGCAGGCTTCATGGCCCTGCCGGAGGCAGCGGGCCTGGCCGCCGGCGCGCCGGCGGATATTGCGCTGCTCCGCCGGGGCAGCGCGGGGCCGGCGCTGGCGGCGCTCTGCAAAGCCGGCGAATGGGTGTACCGCCGGGGCTGATGCCCGGCGGTAGCTATTCGCCGGGAGGGGCTGCGGGGTGCTGCGCCCGCACGCGCACCTGTACCCGCGATTGCAACTGCACCCGCACTAGCTAACGCCCCTGCCCCCGCATCCGCACTCGCACTAACTAACGCATCTGCTTCTGCCCCCGCATCCGCACTCGCACTAACTAACGCACCTGCCCCTGCCCCCGCACCTGCATCCGCACTAGCTAACGCACCTGCCCCCGCACCCGCATCCGCACTCGCACTAACTAACGCATCTGCAACTGCCCCCGCATCCGCACTAGCTAACGCAACTGCACCTACATCTGCCCCGCATCCGCACTAGCTAACACGCCTGCCCCTGCCCCCGCACTAGCTAACGCACCTGCCCCTGCACCTGCATCCGCACTAGCTAACACAACTGCACCTACATCTGCATCCGCACTAGCTAACGCACCTGCCCCCGCACCCGCACCCGCATCCGCACTCGCACTAACTAACGCATCTGCAACTGCCCCCGCATCCGCACTAGCTAACACACCTGCACCTACATCTGCCCCCGCGATCGCACCACCACCGCAACTTTTTGCCTGAGACAAGTTCATGCTATAATGGTGCGGAACACACTCCATGGATGCAGAGGTGATTAGAAAGTGGGATATAAGGCAGGCCAGCTTTTTGTTAATTTGCCGGTGAGTAATCTGCAGGATTCGATCAACTTTTTTACCGCGCTCGGATTTGAGTTCAACCCGCAATTCACGGATGAGAACGCAACATGTATGATCATTAATGACAACACGTTCGCCATGCTGCTGACCAAAGAATTTTTTAACACCTTCACTTCGAAATCGGTTGTGGATACTGCCGGACACACGGAGGTCATTCTCGCCTTCTCCGCAGCAAGCAGGGCAGAGGTGGACGAGCTGGTGCATAAGGCACTTGGGGCCGGCGGGAAACCGTTCAATGATCCGGTAGACCATGGGTTTATGTACAATTGGAGCTTTCAGGATATCGACGGACATCTGTGGGAAGTCATGTATATGGATGAGAACGCGCAATAGCATAGTGTGGATATAGGTGTGCATGAGGACAGGCTTCCGCTACGGGGGCTTGTTTTTTGTTTAATTCTAAAGGAATATGGTGAGAGTTCTCCTAGGCCTAGCCGGGTTTGCAGTGACACGATTACGGTACGCGGTACGCTTAATTGCACTTTGTACAACTAAATCGTCGGATTTCCAACCAGTTATCTGTTTAGTTGTATTTCGTACAATTAAAATGCCCAATATAGATGGTTTACGCCGCTTCGGGCAGATATAGTTGTACAGAATACAGTTATAAGAGGCGAGCCTGCCTTTTCGCGGTTTTTAGTTGTACAATGTACAACTATCCTTTAAGTTTCCGGTTGAAGCTGAAACCGAATACATAGATTCTGCATGAAATAATGAACTCACTTCATTAGTTCTGAGATTGTACCAAGCCGGGCATTGTAGAATGGAGGAGGCGTACCTGAAAGACAGATTACTGGTGGTGTTCTGGAGCGAATTGCCTTGGCGTGGCAGGACCGTTAGCTCAGCAGATGGCGATCAGCAGGGGAATGCGGACTGAGAAGACGCTATTTTGCCCAAATAGCGGACTCTCAGTCCTATTCACGATCGTATACGCTCGTGAAGCTATTCATTCCCCGCCAAGCCCCGCCGAGTCCTGCCGAGTCCTGCCAAGTCCCGCCCAGCTCCCGCCGAGTCCCGCCAAGCCCCGCCGAGTCCTGCCAAGTCCCGCCCAGCTCCCGCCAAGTCCCGCCCAGCTCCCGCCGAGTCCTGCCAAGTCCCCGCCGTGTCCCGCCCAGCCTCGCCGTGTCCCGCCCAGCCTCGCCGTGTCCCGCCCAGCTCCTGCCGAGTCCCGCCCAGCCCACGCCGAGTCCCGGCCCAGCCCAGCCCCACCGAGTCTCGCCCAGTCCCCGCGAGTCCCCATCAGCCCCCATCAGCCCCCTAAGTCACTCTCCCGCCAACTTCTCCGAATACAATTAGTAAAGCAGGACTTCACCTAGTACTCTAGCAGGCGCCCGTTATCATGCCATTGGCCGTACATTGTATTGGCTCTGGTGTTTGCGATGAATTTCTCCAGTCTGCGCTGAAATACTTCAGGCTGATGGATATAGCTTTGTATGGTATCGATCCGCACCCGCCGGTAGAGCGCCGGAAAGGCCATGAAGTTCTCATACACCTGCGTATCCTCTTTCAGCTTCTCTTCGATAACCTTGTCTATTCTAAAAGAACGGATATCCATATCAGGAAGGACCCGCCGTCCTTCATCACGCATCAAGCCCAGCTTCTCCAGGCGGCGGACACGCTCTTTATTAAGCTCAGTCCATGAACTCCGTCTGCTGCGGGGAGACAATCTCTGCACCAGCTTCGCTTCAGCGTTCATCTTCTTCACTCCATCGATCCAGCCGAAGCATAAAGCTTCTTCAACGGCGTCCAGGTACAGCAGCGTACCCGGGACTGGCTTCATAGTGGCTTCGACCCAGCAAAAGGGTTCAGCCGTACTATTCATAAGCAGCCAGTTCCGCAACTCTTCCCTTGATGTAGCCGCAATGAGATTTTCAGCACTCATAGTTCTGTACATTCCCTTCTGACAACTATATAGCCCGAACAGGAACCTGCACGGACGATTTACATGAATGGCAGTTTGTATGGCGGGAAGACTCCCGCTCAAGTGCTAACTGTAGTTTCTCCTAGGCCGGTTTGTACAGTTATAACGAGCTGTCCCTGCAAGATATTCAACTATCCGCTAAGCGTAACCCGCTTGAGAACGGTAGAGCTAGCTCATCATTGATTGCACTTTCTGCAACAGATTCTGCGTTATCCTGCGCTAAAACCAATTCTGATGTATTTCATACAATTGATTTCCAGCTATCTGCCCAAATTCACCTATTCCAGAGCGATCTGTTGTACGAACCTGGCCCTCACAAGAAGACCAGGCAGCATAGCTTAAAGGTGAATCAGTGGTGGAGAACCGGCCCTGACCGAAAATTGTTGCCCAAAAGGCATCAATTGTCCTTCACCAAGCGGCTAAACGGGGAAATTGTTGTATCGCGTACAAGAATCCTTACGGGTACCCCAGTAACTATGAATTAATGTTGCAAAACGTACAACAACATCGACTTTTCAACTCATCGTTACAAGAATTATACTGACAATCAGCCCGGACAGGAAAAAATAGCTCCCGCTAACCAGTCCATAGACCAGCGGCCGGGGAATGTTGGGGTTAATCCCGGTATTCACGGTTGTGGCCGCCAATAGTCCTGCTCCGACAATCCCGCCAAAGATGAGAGCATCGGCAAAGGTTTCGATCTCGAACGCATAGAACAGTACCGCCATCGCCACTGTTGTTACCAGTCCGCATACCAGGGGACCCAAGATGAACCGGAGCGCCGGTTTTTCTTTGGAAATAGAAGGATTCATATGTTGCTTCGTATGATTAACATTCCTTCCATTTCCCGCTGAACCGATACCGTCCTCCTTAAGGACGGCAACGCCGTTTTCATTTGGCGAATGCTCTTTTCCCAGAGCGTAGGCATACGCCTTGCCCCAGACCACAGTGAACCATAGGCCTCCCACCAAAGACAACGCCAGCGCCCCGAGCACAACAGCCAACCAATTGATCTCCTGAATTACATTAAACATAATGTCCTCCTCGTGTGTTTAAGTCTGCTTACATCATAAAAAAAGAAGTTTGACAACAGCGTGTCATACTTCTTCATAAGGTTTGAGTGCGTTTTGGAGCTGCTCTCGGATGATGGCGCGCAGGGGGATGGGTTCGAGGACCTCGGCACCGCTGCCGAAACTGAGCAGAATGGCCCATAACCAGCGTGCGCTGAGCGGCTGATATACCGGAATGCGCATCGTCATACTTCCGTCTTCGTGAAACTGCTTGTCCATCTGCTGAAACTGATCCAGCGCGTCGGCCAACGCTTCCGGCTTTACCCGGATAACTACATCCTCCAGCTGGTTCTGACGTGTGTGCTCTGAGGAAGCTGCCTCTTCCGGCACCTCCGGGTGCGGTCCGAAAGTATCCCCGGTCAGCATCAAATTCATCAGCCGGGACAGGCGGAACTCGCGGTAAGCCTGACGGGTGCGGCAATATCCGTAAATGTACCAGTTCCGGTATTTGAAATGAAGCCGCAGCGGCTCGATGTCACGGGCCGTTCGTTCATTCATGGTGTCGATATAATCGAAGCGGATCACTATGCGCCCGGTGATGGCAGTCCGTATATGACGCAGCGCATCGGGCTCCGTCCGCAGGGTGTCGAGGTCTACGGACAGGCTCTGCGTCAGATGCTCCGGTCCGATGGTCTGCAGCCGCTCAATAGTCCCCTGCGCACGCCCGTCTTCAAACACAGTAGAAAGGCTGCGGAGCACGGTAATCAAGGCGTTGACATCATAAGTGCCGAGCAGGCTTTTATCCATTTTGTAGCCGTCCATCATACCATATCCGCCTTTCATCCCCTGATACGATACGACCGGGAAGCCCGCTGCACAGATTATATCGATATCCCGGTAGATGGTCCGCTGCGATACCTGGAACTCTTCAGCCAGTATGGCCGCAGACAACACCTCGTGATTCAAAAGCTTATAGATTATAGAGATCAGCCGTTCCAGTTTCATAGGTATACATCCCCGTCCATTGGTTCTATTTCCTTAAATATTGACGTTTTGTTAACAGTTTCGCAACATATTCTTTACGCTCAGCATACACAACTTAAGAGAACAGTTAATATCCGGCTTCTACAATGAGGATATTAGCAGAATATACCTATTGTAAAGACAAGCTAGATATGAAGGGATGATACTTTTGAAGGGGAACCTGCTGCACTTTTCGATGAAATGGAAGCTAATCTTCAGTTTCTCGGCAATTACGCTCATTTTTCTGGGCGTGGCTCTGTACCAAGGACATAAAATTAACCAGGTAGAGCTATCTATGGAACAGCAGAAGAGCGAAATGGAGAAAAGAATTACAGTCTCAACCATCACCCAGCTGCTGCAGGAGCTGAACCGTGCGGAGACTACCTTCGCTGAATCTAGTGATTTGGAGCTGGCGGAGCCATTACAGGAGAAACAGCAGCAGATGTTGGCTGAACTTGCCAAGGTGGAATTTGAGCAGGACACACCAGCATTCACTATGCTTGGACTTCTGGGCACTCAGGCCGCAGAATATGGGGAATTCATTACGGAACTGCTCGGAGCAATGTCGGATGAAACACTTGATCCACTAACTGTATTGGAACAGATTGATGATATACATACGAAGGCACTTGCGCTGAATCAATCCATGCTTGAGACAAATGGTAAGCTGTATACGGCAGCCGCCGACAATGCAGAGCAGGCGCAGGGGGTTTCTTTTAAACTGCTGGATGATACGGTCTCAATCGTGGCCTATGCTGCAGGCGGAGTGTTCCTGTTCATGCTGGTGCTGGCCTGGCTGCTGATCCGCTCATTCCTGTCGCCGGTCGGCAGGCTGCAGGCTGCACTCAGGCAGATTGCCGACGGGGATCTGCGGCAGCAGATCAACTCCCCGTATAATGATGAGCTGGGCCGGCTGAGCCATCACTTCGATCATATGGTGGGCAGAGTTCAGGGCATGCTGCGGCAGACCTTGTCTGCTGCGGGTTCACTGGCTGACTATTCGCATTCTTTTCAGCAGTCATCAGCGATTACCGCGCATACGAACCGCGATATTGTCCGGACGATCCAGGAGATTTCGCTGGGTGCCGACCAGCAGGCTGTTCAGTCTGAGCAGAGTACGCTGCTGCTGGAGGAGCTGGCCCGCGGGGTTCAGGATATTACCGAGTATACAGATGTGATGCTGGCGACCAGTGAAACGGCTAACCGGAATACGCAGCAGGGTTCAGATACCGTTACTGCCCTGCGCCAGATTTCACAGCGTTCCCGGGAGTCGATCAGCAAGGTTTATGTGGCGCTGGAGCAATTGGTGAACCAGTCCAAGGATATTTCACGCATCACCAATTCAATCACGGAGATTTCGAAGCAGACGAATATTCTCTCGCTCAATGCTGCGATTGAGGCAGCGCGGGCCGGGGCATCGGGAAAAGGCTTCGCCGTTATTGCCGATGAAGTCAGACATTTATCCGTGCAAACGAATGATTCCTCCGTGCATATCAGCCGGATTATCCAGGAGCTTCAGGCCGGCATGGCCGATTTCCAGGGATATATGATGGAGACCAGAGAAAGTCTGGAGCAGCAGGATCATCAGGTGGCGGAGACACTGGCATCCTTCGGGGCGATCGATGAATCCATTGCGGGCATCAGCACACAAATCGGGCAGATTCACCAGAAGGTGGAACAGACGCGTACGATCAATTCACGCCTTGCCGAATCTGTGCATTCCGTAGCCTCCGTGGCGGAGCAGACAGCGGCCGGGGTACAGGAAGTGAATGCCTCCAGCACCCAGCAGGATCAGGCGATCAGCGACATTGCACGGCAGGCGGAGGAGATTCATGAAATCTCGCAGCGGCTGTTCCGGGAGATCAATGTGTTCAAAATTGCGGACGGGCCTGAAGTACGAGTGGACGAAGAAACAGCGGCAAAGGCTGGAGCGAAGATAGAAGCGACAGAAGTTGCGAGGAAGAATACGAATACGAAAGAAGTGGAGGAGATGGCAGAGAAAACTGAGAAGAAGACATCGGACCAGACATCGGAGAAGCCGGAACCAAAGTCAGAAGCCCGAACAATTGCGGAGCCTGAAAAAAAGACCGGAGCCGGAATTCACCGGCCTCAGTCTGGAGTATTACGGGTGATGGAGGAATCCGCATCCGCAGACGGGCGGAGTGAATCGGAGGCTGATTTACTGGTGCTGGCGAAGTGAATGATTCAGCGATGTGACCAGCTCCGGGAACCAACCGGATAATGACAGGAAGCTGAAGCCCGCGGAGCGGGCTTTTGCCGTATCCATGACCCATGATTCTTCGATGCCAAAGGGAGAGCTGTCCGAATCTGCGGTTTCCCGCCGTACCACGGCAGGTTTACCTGTTGCCGCTTCAACAATGGAGATAACTCCGCCGATGGTCAGTGTACCGTCCGAGCAGGCATTCACCGGACCCGTCAACGTGGAACTGCCCAGCCAGTGCAGGAAATCAGCGGCTTCATCGGAACGGATGAACGAGATCTCCGCCTGCGGATTCGGGATGCCGATCGGCTGCCCTGCCTGTACATGCTCTATATGAAAATGCAGCCTGCGCGTATAGTCATCCGTGCCCAGCACAATTGGAAACCGCACCGCGGCCACCGGGAAGTCCGCCGTCTGCAGCAGAACGGTCTCGGCCAGTCTTTTGCCTTCCTGGTAACTGAAATCGGCCTTCCCGCCCAGCTTCAGCGGATAATGTGCAGGATCGAAATCCGCTTCAGTCAAGATATCCGGCTGCGGATTATAGACAGACAGGCTTGAAGTCAGAATATACCGCTTCGTCCGGCCGGCAAATATCCGCACCGCAGCCGCAGCCTCATCCGGTGAGAAACAAATATTATCGTAGACGATATCCCAGTCTATATTTCTTACAGCACGCTCCAGCGCAGCTTCATCGGTGCGGTCCACGGCCAGCCGGGTTACACGGTCACCGAAATCATCCTCTGTTACACCACGGGTCAGAATGGTTACCTGGCTGTCCCCGTCCCGGAGCAGCAGCTCCACCAGTCTTTTACCAAAAAACCGCGTTCCTCCGAGTACAAGTACCTTCTTCATTTGGCTACACTCCTAAAGTTTTGTGTGCGGGCTAAGATTCCAATGAATAAAGTTAAGCTGCCATCCGCAGCCCGGCATAGGTGCTGCTTCCATTCAGATAGGAGAAGCTTCCGCTTCCGGAATACAGGGCATGCACTGTGGTGGTGCTTACAGCAACAGTTACTTCTGCAGCAGTCTCCTGGCGGAGCAGCTCCAGCATCATCGGAATTTGACCCTGCTCATAGGCATGGGCCAGCGCCCGGAGATAAGCCCGGTAATCAGCATCCGGCGGAAGAGCGGGTCCCTCATTCTCAGCCAGTTCTTCCCGGACCCTGGATAAGGCCAGGCGTGCCCGGTGCAGAGCCGCCTTGACTGCCCCTTCGGTAGTGCTTAAGGTTCCGGCTGTCTCGGCGGCTGAATAGCCCAGAACATCACGGAGTACGAAGGCGGTCCGCTGCAAAGGGGAAAGATGCTTGGTCAAGGCCTGAAAGGCCAGTTCGATTTCGGTGCGGTCTCCTTGCGCAGCCGGTGCAAGGGCTGAATCTGCCGGGGTTTCTGAACGTTCAAGCGCACGGAGCAGGGAGCCTTTGCGCCGTGCGGCATCAATCCACGTATTCTTGGCAATCCGCAGCAGCAGGGCTTCAGGATTGGGGCTCAAGGTGAACTTGCTGTATCCGAGTGCCTTGGTCCAGGTCTCCTGGGCCAGATCTTCAGCGTCGAAGGCGGAACGGGTCAGCGACAGGCAATACCGGTGCAGCGCAGTCCCCAGCTCCTGCAGGCTTTGCTTATCCATATCCGTCCTGTCCGGCATACGGTGATGTTCAAGAATCGTCATCTTGGCCCTCTCCTTTGTGCTTTTTGTTATTTTCTTGTATTCAGCTTATATAGCCATTGCTTCTATTATATAAACGAACGGCACTTTGTAAAAGATACGCTATCCTTGTATACCCGCCGAATTCCGCATGCCCGTATCTTTAAGCTTCCCTGGTCCGTCTACAGGATATATACACTAAGACAGATCAGAGGAGGCACAACCTAATGAGTATTATACCTTATGTCATTGAACAGACTTCCAGAGGCGAACGGTCCTACGATATTTATTCCCGGCTGCTGAAGGACCGGATTGTGTTCGTGGGTGCGGCAATCGATGACGGGCTGGCCAACAGCATTATTGCCCAGCTGCTGTTCCTGGCGGCGGATGAGCCGGATAAGGATATCCAGATGTTCATCAACAGCCCCGGGGGCTCGACTACCGCCGGCTTTGGTATTTATGATACGATGCAGGTAATCAAACCGCAGGTGAATACGATTTGCACCGGTTTTGCGGCTTCCTTCGCTTCGCTGCTGCTGCTGGCAGGAGCTACAGGCAAGAGATCCGCGCTGCCGAACAGCGAGATCATGATCCATCAGCCGCATGGCGGTGCACAGGGCCAGGCCAGCGATATCGCCATCAGCGCAAGACGTATTCTGCAAATCCGGCACAAGATAGTCCAGATTACGGCGGAACGTACCGGCCAGCCGGCGGAGAAGGTGGAGAAGGACATGGACCGTGATTATTTCATGTCAGCTGAGGAAGCACTGGAATACGGGATCATCGACACAATTATTACCCATCTGTAGACGAAGGAGCGGATTAAGATGTTATCAGCATTGAAAGGGCAGGAAGTAACGATTCATTTTTTGGATGGTACCAGTGTCAGAGGAGGAGTTCTGGAGGAGCTGGATGAGAGGTTCGTGAAGTACAGCACGGAGTACCAGACCCTCTACATTCCAATCACCTCGATCCGCGCCGTAGACGTGCAGACCAAAGAACGGGAACGTCCGCGTGTCGGTTTCGGGCAGTAGACAGTACATCCTGGTAAAAGCAATCTAAACCCCCGGTTCTCCGCTTTATCAGGGAGAACCGGGGGTTTTTGGTTTGGCATAGTGGAGCTGAAGCTGATATTGCTGCTGAAGCTGATATTGGGCCTTAATATCTGCTTGAGGTTTATCCTCAGCCAGCCGCAGGGCTGCTGCGGTGTGATGGCAGGATGAGTGCAGGAATCAATGCGATCACGGCAAAGCCAATCGACCACCAGAAGGCCACGTCGTATGCCCCGGCAATGCTCTGGAGACTTGAGGCTGATTGCCCGGCCAGCTGGTGCTGGGATACAGTGGCCAGAATCGCTGCCCCGAAGGCGCCGCCGATCGTCTGGCAGATCCTCATGGAGATACTGGCATGGGGGATCTGATCCTTGCGCAGCCCTACATATGCGGATACCATTACCGGAATCAGGAGTCCGTTCAGAGCAGCCCCCCGGACTACCAGTGCGGCCGCGAGCAGGATCAGATTCGTATCCGAACCGGCGAAGGCAAAGGGAAGTGTCGCGAATATAGTGACCAGCAGGCTCAGAATGACGATGATCCGCGAACCGATGCGGTCGGACAGACTGCCGATCCAGCTTCTGGTGAGCAGCATACCTATTCCTTGGGGAATCATCATCATTCCGGTAGACAATACACTTTCACCGCGTACCTGCTGATAGTATAATGGCAGCAGGAGTAAAGCCCCGTTCATGACCATGCCGGACAGGAATACGGTGACATTCGATGCTGAGAAAATGCGCGACTTAAACAGACGCAGATCCAGCAGCGGTTCTATGCGCGTCCGCAAAGCGTAGACAATGAACGCGGCCATGAGGACAAGGCCAATCACCAGGGGAATCACCACTTTGCTGCTGTGCAGCCCCCCATAGGTGCTGATTTGGGCGATCCCGTAGATGAGGATAGCAAAAGCAGGGGACAGCAGCAGCAGACCGGTAAGGTCAAGCGTCTGTTTGCGTGTGGACGGCTCATCCGCCGGAATGCCGCGCCAGGCCAGCAGTATTGCGATAAGGGTAATGGGAATGTTCACGTAGAAAATAAAGCGCCAGCCCAGGCTGTTGATAATGACCCCGCCCAGCACGGGACCGAGAATGGGCCCCAGCAGGGTGGGAATGCTGATGATTGACATGATCCGTCCGATGTTGCGGCCCCCGGCAGTCTGGACAAGCACGGTTTGCAGGGTCGGAATTAATATTCCTGCGCCTACGCCCTGCAGGAGGCGGAAGCCGATCAGGCTGCCGGGATTCCAGGCCAGGGAGCAGAGGACCGAACCGGCCAGGAATACGGCGAGTGAGAACATGTATACTTTTTTGCCGCCGAAACGGTTGACTGCCCAGCCGGACACCGGAATTGCCATACCCATGGTCAGGACGTAACCGGTAATGACCCACTGGATAACGGCAATGGAGCTTTGCAGGTCTGAAGTAAGTGTCCTGATGGCAACGTTGATCATCGTGGAGTCGAATAACGGCGCGAGTGCACCGAAGACGAGAATAAGGGCTACTTTAAGAATGGCGGGATCAAGCTTCTCTTTCTGTGCTCTCTTGGGCTTGGTTCTTTGGTCTGACATAAAATTGCTCCTCTCAACATAATAAGGTACGGTACGTTGCGTACCTTATGTGAATAAGATAGAGTAAAAGCAGCCAGAATGCAACAAGAGAATTTTCTGCCCATTTTGTCCGCCAGAGGCAAGCCGCGTCTATACTGAAATATCCCGAAAGTAGGAAATGACATGGACGATATCAAACAAGAAAATCAGCCCAAAGGCGGACGCCGCCGCGGGGAGGTTCTCGAACAAGCCATTTTGCAGGCTGCCTGGGAAGAGCTTGGCGAAGCGGGTTATGCCCGCCTGACGATGGAGGGGATTGCGGTCCGGGCGCAAACCAATAAAACCGCACTCTACCGCCGCTGGCCGAATAAAGCCAAGATTGTTGCAGCCGCGATTAAGAAGTATATGCCTAAGACTGCTCTGGCCGCTCCCGATTCAGGCGATCTGCGTACGGATATGCTGCAGCTGTTTCAGAGCTTCGCCCGGCCTTTGCAGGGCTTAGGCGCTGAGACGATCCACGGCCTGCTGGTGGATTATCACGGCGATGATCTGATTGCGCTGCTGCCGAAGATCATGCCTCCCAAAACCGGAGGCAAGCTGAACGCGATCATGGGGACAATTCTGGCTAATGCCGAGAAACGGGGTGAGGTGCGTCTGGACCGCATTCCTGAACGGGTAATTCTGCTTCCCCTCGATTTATTCCGCTACGAGCTGCTTACCACCCATGAACCTGTTTCTGATGAGACAATCACCGGTATTATTGATGATATCTTCCTGCCGCTGGTCCGGATCAGGTGATGGGTCCCCAAGAGCACAAACAAACCGCCGCATACCGGAACATCATTCCGGTATACGGCGGTTTGTTTGTGTTGAAGGCTGAAGCTGGTAAGGAGGTTCATTCACAGCGGAAGCGGAGATGGGAGCCGCTATCTCGGGGGCAGTGAGAAGGCAGGGGCCAGGCGGTGCACACCTTTGGGAGTATATCCAAGCGATGAGCTTACACCGCACAGGTCAGCCAACAGATAGAGGATGCTCAGCCACATTTCGGTTCCCTGCAGACCCGTGTCCTGCTGCTGTGATAACTGGAAGGCGAAGCCGCGCTGCGGAACCCAGAATTTCAGCACTTCGCTGAGCATATTCTCCGCCCAGCTGCGGATCTCTGCACGGCGGTAATTGGTCTGCTTCAGGCAGAGCCAGAGCGGATGGACCACATCCAGCACGTTGCAGGCGTTAAGCGCCTCTGCACGGAAGAACCGGCGGTCCCTGCTGTGGGCCAGCACGGTATCGATACTGCGCTCCGGATACGGCAGAGGAAGACCGAACTGCGCATAGGTCGCGCGGGTGAGCCGGTAGAAACCGTTCACCGGCTGCAGCCAGCCTTCCTCTGCGGTAGGGAGGCCCCAGAGGCCAGAGTCCCGGCGGCAATGGGTCGCCAGCCAGCCGAACAGATCATCCGGCCGTTTGCGGGAGCCGAATGTCTTCAGGTTGTGGTACAGACCTGTGGCATAGCAGTCGATCCAGTCTCCGCCGCCCCAGGCATTGTCCTCCCATGGCAGATCATTCAGATACGGATACAACGCAGCGGTTTCCATATTCTCAGCAACGATAACCGGATGAGGCAACGCAGAACCTAGCACTTCCAGTGCGTAGCCTACAGCGAGAAGATGGTACCGGGAGAGATGGTCAGTTAACAGCTCAGGCTGATCCTCAGCTCCGGGCGGAGACCACGGGTCGGGCAGCAATCCTGTCCCGGCATCCTGGAATCCCTGCAATACAGCGGTAAGCTCTGCCCGCGTCCAGCCGGGCGGCAGGCTGCCGAACATCGCAGCAATCTCCACCGCATCGCAGTAAGCTCTAACCGTCCGCTTATATCCGGGCCGGTCGCGGAAGAATTTCTCTTCCCCCGTTGACTCTGAGTAGTACTCCAGCAGCGGGATCAGCTGGTCTCCTGCCAGCCTGCCGAAGTCAGCCAGCTGCTGTGAGAGCAGGCTGTATGCCGGTACACTTTCAGTAACTGGTTTCGTGTTTACGGTAGTGTCCCTATCCGCTGTAACAGCTATTACAGCTGTATCATCCGCATCTGTACCCGTACCAGCCTTCACTGCTGCACCTTCAGCTTGTGCATCCATTGTCATCCCTATATCCTCCTTTTGTTCAACTGCCGCGGCAATTGCTGCTGTATCCCCGGCCAGCCGGCTGCGGATTAGCCTGGCCGGATTGCCGCCGACAATACTGTAGGCCGGCACATCTCTGGTAACTACGGCACCGGCGGCGACAATGCTGTGCGAACCGATCTGCACACCGTCCAGAATAACGGCATTGGCTCCAATCCATACGTCGTCCCCGATGATAATCCCTTGGACAGTGCAGGGCTGGCGGAAGACCGGGATATCGGTGGAGGCGAATCCGTGATTGAACCCGTACATACTCGCATGTGAAGCAACTCTTACGCCGTTTCCCATGGTAATATCGCCTGAAAGCACACTGTAGCTGTTGAGTGAGCAGTCGCTGCCCATGACGAGCCGGGCACTGCGGACAATCGCTCCGCCGGCAATATAGCTCCGGTCGCCCATCTGAAGCTGATCCGGCAATACCACCGCCTGCGGTGAGACATAACAGGCTTCTCCGAAGGTACAGGAGTATTCAGTAGTTAGCTGCTGCTGGTATAGGATCTGCTCTTGCTGCTCCTGTGCGGAGGGGCCAATCCAGGGCATGTAATCGAGCGCCTTCCGTGAGGCGAATCGTTGTTCGGGCATCTTAGTCTCTCCTCTATAACATAAGTCATTATTTCCTTAAGTGTAGCAGTAGAGAAAGGGAAGCGACATGGCATAAAGAGCACGACTAGCTTGTCAAAAACGCATCAACATCTTATGCTGATTTCAGAGATGCTGCAGAAACGGGGGAGTCAGAGGGTGGAGAAAATTGTGCAGAATCTGGCCATAGATATTCACTGGATTCACGATAAGATCACGTTCCCGCACTGGAGGGATATCCGCCAGAATATCAATGTACATAGCTTCTACTGGATTCAGGAAGGTCAGGGGATCTTCCGTACGGACCAAGACTATCCGGTATCGCCGGGAATGCTGTTCTATCTGCAACCGGGGCTGGCTATGGACATGAGCTGCGGAAGGGAGGAGCCTCTGCGGATCACGATGATCCTGCTCTCGCTCTATACCTTGTCGCCTTCGGCGGATAATCAGGGCAGGATAGAGCCGCTGGATGTGCTGCCGCTGCAGTTCATGCTGAAGCCGGAGGGGGAACAGGGCAAACAGCTTGGCCATTTGTTCCATAAAATTGCTGCGGATTGGGTCCCCGGAAGCACCGGGAGCCAGCTGATGACCCAGTCCCTGCTCTATGAGCTCATGTACGAATTGCTGCAGGTTCAGGCGAATGCCCAGCTGGGCCGGGGGCAGGGCTATGAGCTGTTTTTGCGGATCAAGGATGATATTGAACGCCGTTACAGTGAGCCTTTGCTTATTCACGAGCTGGCGGTGCGTTACGGGATTTCCTCCTCGTATTTACGCAGTCTTTTTCAGCAATATCTGCACAGGAGCCCCAAAAGCTATTTAAGTGAAATCCGCTATGAGCATGCGGGGAAGCTGCTGCTGTACACCAGATTAACCTTGAAGGAGATTGCAGCGGCCTGCGGTTACAGCGACGAATTTCACTTCAGCAAAAGCTTCAAACAACAGAACGGGCAGCCGCCTTCGGCAATGCGGACTCAAGACCACGGGAAGAGCGGATAATGCTTACCGGTAAAATAATTCCTGTGACATTGCCAATGAGAATGATTATCAATATACTAAGGATAGTTTTCATAACATTCGTTCAGATTTGGTGGTGTGCACTGTAATGGAACTTATCCAACAGAGAACTTCTATAGATAACCAAGATGATCCGGACGATTGGGACCGGTTGTCTTTCCGGCTTCTGTCTGTACAGGCGCTGAAGGGAACGGGGGAGGTCCATCTCGCACAGCAGCTGCTTTTCTCTTATGCCCTTGCAGTCGTGACGAGCGGTTCCGTCCAGTTCATTAGTGATCACAACCAGTATGAGCTGGCGGCAGGTTCAGCGGTGCTCTGCCTGCCGGATCAGACCTGCGGAACGGTGCAGCCGGCCGGGGGGCTGGAGATGTATATTTTCTATTTCGATGTGTACTGTTATGGCAAGTCAGGCGATAGCGGAAATTGTCTGCCGGTTAAGGATACCCGGTTATTCCAGGGGGACGGCAGGCTGCCGTTTCATCCGTCGAAAGAGATGTCGGCCAAATGCAGCAGGCTGTTTCTGCTCTCCGAACAGGGTGAACAGAGCATCGGCTTCCGGGCACAGCTTGATTTTCAGGAACTGCTGTATGATCTCCGCGCGCGCAGCCTGCACCGGCCCAGAGATACGAATTCGGCGCTGGAGCAGGCGAAGCAGTACATAGAGGCCCATTATACAGAGGCGTTAACCGTAGAGCAGGTGGCTCAGTCCGCCGATTTCAGCGCCAAATATTTCGTTGACCTGTATAAGAAGAAATATGGCAAAAGCGCGCTGGAATACGCAGCCGAGCTGCGCATCGGGCAGGCCAAGCGCCTGATGGCAGAGAGCGGCGTTAAGCTGCGGGACATCGCCCACAGGGTCGGTTATGCCGATGAATTCTATTTCAGCCGCAAATTCAAGAAGATGATCGGCATGCCGCCCGCAGTCTATATGAAAAGCCGGCGGCGCAAGCTGGCCGCCTATACGCCCGGACTGCTCGGACAGCTGCTGCCGCTGAATATCACCCCATATGCGGCGGCACTGCATCCGAAATGGACCGAATATTACTACCGGAACTACCGCGCCGATATTCCTGTCCATATCAGCGCCTACCGCAACAATCAGGATTGGCAGGCCAATATTGAAGTGCTTAAGCAGTCTAACGCAGAGCTTATCCTGGCCCCGGCAGGTCTGGCAGATGATGAACGGACAGCGCTGGAGCAGGTCGCTCCTGTGAATTATCTGACCAGCGACAGCGCAGATTGGCGCGGACAATTTCACGAATTATCCCGGCTGCTGGGTGAAGAGTGGCAGCGCGAGCAATGGCTTGCTGCCTTCGACTGGGAGGTGAACGCCGCTAAAGACCGCTTGCACGAAGGGCTGGGCCAGCAGACGGTTACAGTTATCCGTATGCTGGGCAGCCAGCTGTTCCTGCACTGCAACGAGGGAATGGCGAGCATATTGTACCGTGAGCTGGAACTGCACCCGGCTTATGAGTGTGAGGCAGAGGTTTATAATGTTCCGGTCACTCCGGCTATGCTCGCGGAGCTGCAAGCGGACCATTTACTGATGCTGATCCGTCAGGAGTATGACACGCTAGGGGAGTGGAGGAAGCTGCAGAACGACCCCCAGTGGATGAAGATTCCTGCAGTCCAGCGGCATCACGTACATGTCCTGAGCTCTGATCCCTGGCGTGAGGATTCCGCATATGCACAGCTGCGGATGCTGCGGCAGATCCTTCAGCTGCTTCCGGCCAATCGTCCATAGTTGTTCCGCATTTTGTCCATGGTGCAGGGGACCCCGCTTCGTTATACTCGTAATTGATAATCATTATCAATACTAAAGTACATAAAGAGTGGGATGACATGAAATGGACAGGCGGAATTAAGACGGCCTCCCTGCTGGTGCTGGGGGTTGTCCTTATCATTATTATTAGCGTGTTATCTGTAGCTTACGGAACGAAGCCAATGAGCTTCGGTACGGTGCTGAATGCCATTTTCCACGCCGATCCTGAGAATATTGATCATGTTATTGTGCGGACGTCGCGTATTCCGCGCACAGCAGGAGCGCTGCTAATCGGGGCATTCCTGGCGGTGTCGGGAGCCCTGATGCAGGGGATGACGCGGAATTATCTCGCTTCTCCGTCCATTATGGGGATCAGCGACGGCTCAGTGTTTGCCGTTACGCTGTGCATGGTATTCCTGCCGGGCGCTTCCTCCATGACAATGATTGTGTATTCGCTGGCCGGCTCTGCGCTGGGGGCATTGCTCGTCTTCGGTACGGCCAAGCTGCTGCCCGGCGGCGTATCACCGCTGACACTGGCTGTGCTCGGCACGATCATCGGCACCTTCCTCGGCGGAGTCTCGCAGGCGCTGGCTGTCTACTTTCAGGTGTCGCAGAATATCAGCTTCTGGTACAATGCCCGGCTGCATATGATGGACACGGCTGTGATCAGACTTGCGCTTCCGTTTGCCGCCGCCGGTCTGGTGCTCGCACTGCTGATGGCAAGACCGGTGACGATGCTCTCACTCGGAGACGAAACGGCCGCAGGCCTTGGACTTCGGGTGGGAACCATCAAGATGCTGACGATGCTGAGTGTGGTGCTGCTGACCGGGATTTCCGTAGCGATAGCCGGCAAAATCGCTTTTATCGGCCTCATTATTCCGCATATTGTACGCTTTCTGGTCGGGCAGGATTACCGCAAGATCATTCCGTTCACTGCTTTTGCCGGAGCCCTCTTCCTGGCCTTGTGCGATCTGATCAGCCGGTATATTAACTTTCCGTTTGAGACACCGGTCGGTGTGGTTACCGCATTGTTCGGCGTCCCCTTCTTCCTCTATCTGATCAAAACGAGAGGGGGAGGCCATCATTCGTAAACATTCCAAGGATTCGAACAATTCTAAGGACGCGAAGAACTCGCTGTTAATGAAGCCCAAATCCAAGGCACTGGCCTTCTGGGGGCTGTTCCTGCTGCTCTCTGTTCTGATTGTCTGCGGGATGTATGTCAGTCTGACCAATGGCACCTTTGATATTTCGGCGAAGGATGTCGTGCGCACTCTGCTGCGGATTCATCCTGTGGCGGATCATGATCTCGTCATCTTCGAATTCCGGCTTCCGCGCATTCTGCTCGGGGCACTGGTCGGCTTCGGGCTGGGAATCGCCGGGGCTGTACTGCAGGGCATTACCCGCAACTCCCTGGCAGACCCGGGAATTCTGGGCATTCATGCCGCTGCCGGGGCTTTTGTCGTCGTGTTCATGTTCTTTGTTGGCGGTACCATGAAAGCGCCCGGCTGGATCTCGGTCATGAGTATGCCGATGTTCGGATTCATAGGGGGCCTGTGCTCCATCGTTCTTCTCTACCTGTTCGCAAGAAATCAGGGGGAGTTCCACCCGCAGCAATTAATTCTTGTCGGGATCGCTTTGGCCTCCGGTTTCGGTGCGGTAACGCTATATGTTTCCCTGCGAATGGACCCGGAGAATTTCGAGATGGCTACCGTCTGGCTGGCCGGGAGCGTGTATAATGCGAACTGGAGACAGGTGCTCTCCACACTTCCGTGGCTGCTCATTCTGACTCCGGTAATCTGGCGCCGCGCGGCGGTGCTCGATCTGCTGCAGCTGCATGAGGTTAGTGTCAAAGGCGTGGGCGTGGCGGTGGGCAGAGAACGGCAGATTCTGCTGCTGTGCTGTGTAGGACTGGTCAGCGCATGTGTGTCCGTGTCGGGCAGCATCGGCTTCGTCGGACTGATTGCTCCGCATATTGCACGGCGGCTGATCGGTAATACCTACAGGTACATCGTGCCGTTGTGCGGCCTGATCGGAATGCTGATGGTGATAATCGGTGATTTTATCGGCAAAACCGTATTCGCTTCCGTTCAGCTGCCGGTAGGCATTGTAATCTCCATCATCGGCGTGCCGTATTTCATATTCCTGCTGTTCAGAAACCGTGCCAGATAAACGCACTGCTTGCTGACGGAGGCCTAAAGGAGAAGTCACAGGATGGGAATAAAGTATATTCACATAGAGATACACGGCTGGAAATTGACTATACGTTTGCCATTCAGCTACGGTACAGAGCACAGGCGGTTTCCGGTAGCGTACCTGCAGGACGAAGGCAGCGTAATGAAGCATACGGCGAATTACCTGGACCATTTGTTCAGATCGCAGCAGTTGAATGAGCTGATCCTTGTCGGCGTTGCATCGAAGGACCGGAATCATGATTATACCCCGTGGCCCCTGCCGGAAGTGACCCCAGGAGCACCCTCGTTCGGCGGCGGAGGAGAGGATTATCTGCGGGCACTGGCGGAGGAGATCAAACCTTATATCGACAGCC
The DNA here is from genome assembly GCF_038000245.1 of Paenibacillus sp. FSL R10-2736. NCBI lineage: Bacteria > Bacillati > Bacillota > Bacilli > Caryophanales > Paenibacillaceae > Paenibacillus > Paenibacillus sp. FSL R10-2736. Next base: position 4,843,951 of record NZ_JBBOBN010000001.1, on the reverse strand, counting down.
ATTATCTAACGTTACATGAAGCCCGGTATACGGGGATTATCGGATACTCTCTCGGCGGACTGATCTCGCTGTATGCCTCTTACCGCTATCCTGAAGTGTTCGGGCGGATAGGCCTGTTATCGGCATCCTTCTGGTATGAAGGTATCCTGGACTATATGCGGGATCATCCCGTAGACAGAGCAGGGCAGCGGATATATATGTACTACGGAGAGCTGGAAGGCTGCTATAAGACCAATGCGCAGAAGGAAATGGCCGGACGCTCCAGGGCAGCGCATCAGCTGCTGCTGGAACAAGGCTTCGGCGGCGGTGATTTACTGCTGGAGTGTGATCCGCAGGGAACCCATGACCTGATGTTCTTCAGCCGGCAGTTCCCGCCGGCGCTGAGGTGGCTGTTTGGCGGAGGGGAAGCCGGTCCGGTTCGGGGGAACGCTGGGTGAAGCGGCAGACGGACTTGCTTGTTTATAATAACTGTGATGAATGGGACGGCAGAGATGCCGTTCCTTATTTTTTTATTCCTGTACTTATTTGCTTGGAGCGGATAATTGTATTTCGTACACTTAAAAGACGGATAAAAACCGGATTTGGGCGGTTAACTGTATTCTGTACAACTAAAAACAGCGAAAGATGATTTTTTGAGACAGGTCAGCTAATATAACTGTATAGAGTGCAATTAAACTTGATATCTTACAGCGGATGGTGAATTTAGTTGCAGTAAATGCAGTTATAGTCTGGCGCGTTAGCTTCAAATGATCACCAAGCTCCAGTCCTGCACTCTCTTATCTGCTATTGGCATCAGCCTTGCGGTGCTCTGGCTTTTGCAGTTGTACTTTTTCTTATGGCGACAAATGTGTTGGGCGAAATTACGCATGCACGGCAAATTTATATAAAAGCATAATACCCCTCGGACTCCTGGTCTGCGGGGTTTATTTCTGCGTTCAGAGTATTGGATTACCTGCGTTACACATAATAACCTTATGGAGCTGCTGCCGGCACTTCCTGACGCAGCTGTGCCGGTCAAGCAGTTAGTGCGGCGCGAAAAAGGGGTAAGTTACTATAATGTGCGGTATTTGCAGTTTTACACAACCACTTGGAGGTGAGCGGATTTCATCGGAATAGAGAGGGCAGACCAACCGTTTCCACTTAATTTTAAAATAAATCGTATGAAGATTTCTTCTGCTGTGATACAATTATCCGGTTGGCCTTGTACATGGTTAATCGTCCGGTGCTCCTGATGAGCCCGTGATTGAATGAAGCTAATAAGCGTAGGAAAACGAAGCATTCCAGTGTATTGCTGTGAATTACAGAGTATTAATGGAGAAACCAACAGATTTTACACGGAACATATCAATTTTTGTCGTTTTTTATTGATTTATTGAAAAGGTTTCTGTATAATCAGCCTTGTTGATTTTTCATAGGATGTAGCCTGTTCAGCTTGATGAAACGAAACGACTGACAACGAAACGGATCCAGAGCAGCAAGGCTAATAACTAATAACTTAAGCAAAATTAGGGGGTTATTAATTTGGGAAAAGCGTTAATTATTGGCGCTGGCGGTGTAGCGAGCGTTGTTGTTCATAAATGCTGCCAGAACCCGGATGTATTCGAAGAGATCTGCATTGCCAGCCGTACGGTGTCAAAATGCGATGCTCTGAAGGAGAAACTGGACGGGGGCCTGACGAAGATTTCTACGGCCAAGCTTGATGCTGACAACACGGAAGAAGTCATTGAACTGATCAAGAGCTTCCAGCCGGATGTCGTGATTAATGTCGCTCTCCCATACCAGGATCTGACGATCATGGATGCCTGCCTGGCTACCGGAGTGCATTATGTAGATACAGCTAACTACGAACCGCAGGATACCGCGAAATTCGAATATTCCTGGCAGTGGGCGTACAAGGAAAGATTCGAGAAGGCCGGAATTACGGCGCTGCTCGGCAGCGGTTTTGACCCAGGCGTAACCGGTGTATTTACGGCGTATGCGCAGAAGCATTATTTTGACGAAATTCATACGATTGATATTGTGGATGCTAATGCCGGTGACCATGGTTATCCGTTTGCGACCAACTTCAATCCTGAAATCAATATCCGCGAAATTACAGCGAACGGACGCTACTTCGAGAATGGTGAGTGGATTGAAACTGCACCGCTGTCTGAGAAAAAAGTCTACGATCTCCCGGAGATTGGTCCGAAGGATATCTATCTTTTGTACCATGAAGAGCTGGAATCCCTGGCTGTTAATATCCCTGGCGTGAAAAAAATCCGCTTCTGGATGACCTTCTCGCAGAACTACCTGACTCACCTGAAGGTGCTTGAGAATGTTGGCATGACCTCGATCGAGCCGATTAATTATGAAGGTAAAGAGATCATTCCTTTGCAGTTCCTGAAGGCCATTCTGCCTGACCCGGCTTCCCTGGGACCAAGAACCAAAGGTAAAACGAACATCGGCTGTATCATTCAAGGTACCAAAGACGGCCAGCCAAAAACTTATTATGTCTACAATGTCTGCGATCACGAAGAGTGCTACAGAGAGGTTGGCTCCCAGGCCATTTCCTACACTACCGGCGTTCCTGCAATGATCGGGGCTATGATGATTATCAAAGGCATCTGGAACAAACCGGGCGTACACAACATCGAAGAATTCGATCCGGATCCGTTCATGGATGCACTCAACAAACACGGGCTGCCTTGGCAAGAAGATTTCTCGCCGACGCTGCTGGATTAGGGCTTAAGTCATGAAGGATAAAGATATAGATATTGATATCAGCGCGCTGCCGTCCCCTGCCTATCTCGTGGACGAGCGTCTGCTGACGAAGAACCTGGAAACTCTGAACTATGTGCAGGAGCAGAGCGGAGCGAAGATTCTTCTCGCGCAAAAAGGCTTCTCCATGCATTCCATGTACCCGCTGGTGGGTAAATACCTGCATGGCGTAACCTCCAGCTCCCTGTTCGAAGCCCGCCTGGGCTTCGAGGAGATGGGCAAAGAGGTCCATGTGTATGCGCCGGCTTATGTAGACCGCGAGTTCGATGAGCTGCTCGGTTACACCGACCACATTGTGTTCAACTCGTTTGACCAATGGAGCCGGTTCAAGGAACGGGTGCAGAACGCACCGAAGAAGATCAGCTGCGGCATCCGCGTCAATCCGGAGTACTCCGAGATTGAAGTTCCGCTGTATGATCCTTGCTACAATTACTCCCGTATGGGCGTAACCCTGCCGAACTTCCGGCCGGAGGAGCTGGACGGCATCGACGGGCTGCATTTCCATACGATGTGCGAACAGAATTCAGACACGCTGGAGCGTACGCTTAAGGTTGTGGAAGAGAAGTTCGGCCAGTATCTGCACGGCATGAAATGGCTGAACTTCGGCGGCGGGCATCATATTACCCGTCCCGACTATGACCTGGAGACGCTGATCAAGTGCATCCGGCATATGAAGGAAACTTATGGCGTGGAGATTTACCTGGAGCCGGGCGAAGCAATTGCCCTTAACACCGGTTACCTGGTGGCGACAGTACTCGACACGATGCATAACGGTATGGATATCGCGATTCTCGATACCTCGGCCGAATGCCATATGCCGGATGTGCTGGCGATGCCTTACCGTCCGGGCATCATCGGTGCCGGAATGCCGGGCGAATTCGCCCACACCTACAGACTCGGCGGCATGACCTGCCTGGCAGGGGATGTAATCGGGGATTATTCCTTCCCGGAGCCGCTGAAATACGGTGACAAGCTTATCTTCCTCGACATGGCGCATTATTCCATGGTGAAGAACCATATGTTCAACGGCGTGAACCTGCCGGCCATTGCTTCCTACAATGAGGAAGAAGGCATTAAGGTTATCCGCGAGTTCGAATATAGCGATTTTAGCGGACGATTGTCTTAAGTTAGTATAGAAGCGTTCCATCAGCTGCGGCTGATGGGGCGCTTTTTTGCGGTTTGAGGGGGGAGCGGCTCAGCCCGGAGCTGCGATCCTGCGGCTGTCTGGTTGCTGTTTACTATTTGCACACTGTTATTGCCCATCAAATGCTCACTATACTACTTACAGCCAACATACAGCCCACGATACAACCTATGATAAAGGTCAGCGTACAACACGCCATACTGCTTACCATACAACACATCATATTACTCAACATACAACCACCATACGACCCACGATAAAGCTCAACGTACAACACGCCATACTGTTCACCATACAACCCACGATACTACTCAACATACAACCACCATACAACCCACATAAAGGTCAGCATACAGCCCACCATACAACACACCATACGACCCACGATAAAGCTCAGCGTACAACACGCGATACTGCTCACCATACAACACACTATACTACTCAAATACAACCTACGTTAAACCTCAGCGTCAACACGCCATATTGTTCACCGTACAATACATCAATACAACCCAGCGTACTATCCGCTACTTACAGCCCACCACTACCTGCTGCCCCCTAATCCGCCGACCTGCCGGAAATGTTGCATAAAATACAACAATTCGTGACGCGGATCGGCTAAATAAGGGGAATCTTGCACAAAATACAACATTTTGAAGCTCTGATCGGCTGATCAGCTTAAAATCTTGTAAAAAGTACAACAATTTAGCTCCGTTGAGCTCCAAAAGGAAGCGAAAGAAGCGAAGGAAGCGAAGAAAGTGAAAGAAGCAAAGAAGCAAAAAACCTAATAACTCCTAATGTGAGTATTGCTGCGGGAGAAGGGACACTGCTGATGTGAAGCGTTCTGGCCTTTTTACAGCGATGTTTACTTGTAAAACATACTTAAAAAAGTTTGTTACATTGCCCTTAATCTGCATCTGGCGTAGCATTGAACAGAGAATGATTTGAACGTGAAGGGAGTGAGCGGCATGATTAAGATCAGCCGGGTTATACGAACGGGCAGCTGCTGCAGATGCGGTGAGAGAAGCGCAAGACAGAAGAAGGAACAGCGAAGAACAATGAGTAAAGATAAAGGACAGAGGATAGAGACAGAAAGCTGAAGACTGCGAGCCCAAGAATGGCGATTCAAGTTAATGCTGCGTCTTCCTCTGTTGACTAACCTATAGGGAGCTGCTATGCATGCTGAAATTACAATATCTACACAATAATGAGGAACTGGCGGCGATGCTGCTGGGAAATTGGGAACATGATCCGGAGTCGCTGCATCTGTTCCAGTATTACCGGATCTCTTCCAATGCGGTGTATCCGTTTGAGAACACAGGGCATAGCCAATTGCTGCGGTTCGCTCCAGTAGCTGAGAAGCAGAAGGAGAATATACTGGCAGAGCTTGACTTCATCGCTTACCTGCGGGAGCGCGGGTATGGTGTGCTTGAAGCAGTAGCCTCGCGAACAGGATTAGAGCTTATTGAAGCAGAGACCCCGTGGGGGCCATACTATGCTTCCGTATTTAAGCGGGTAGCTGGGGTGCAGCTGGGCAGCACAGAGCTTAGTGATCACATCGTATATAAATATGGTGAAGCGCTGGGCCGGCTTCATCAATTGTCCAATGAATATACGCCTGTACAGCCTGGCAGATGGACGCACAAAGCTGTGCTGGAATGGATTCTGTCCGTACTGGCTGATTTTCCCGGGGAAGAAGCGGCTGTGGCCGAGGCAAGGTTGCTGGAAGAATATTTTGCCGGACAACCTGTCACGCCTGAGAATTACGGGCTGATCCATTATGACTTTGAGCCCGACAATGTGTTCTATGACGAGGCCTCGGATAACATCAACGCCATTGATTTCGATGATGCGATGTACCACTGGTACGCTATGGATATTGAACAGGCACTGGATAGCCTGGAGGGAGAGGCAGCGCCGGAGGAATATGAGCGCAAGAAGCAAATATTCATGAACGGCTATATCAGCCGCCGCCCGCTGCCGCAGGACGGACCCACCATGGCAGCGTGCAGACGGTTCGCCGATTTGTACGGCTACGCACGGATCTTGAGATCCGCAGCGGAGCTGGGAGAGAATGAGCCGGATTGGCTGACTTCGCTGCGGAGCCGGCTGGCAAATGCATGTGCGGCTAGGGCTTCGCGGTTTGGCGGGCCTGTCGGGTAAGCACAATCTGAAATTAAGCTGACCTGTACAGCGGCCCGGCCCGGCTGAGTGGTGTCAGCAGATAAATCAGTAATAGGCTTACCTGGAAACTGAAACAGCGACAGCAAAGGACGATAGAATGAAGTCCTGGACTGTCGCTGTTTTATTTAACTACCATTATACTACGTTAGAATTCATCAATGATTTCGACGACTTCGATTATACCGTTAATCAGCAGCTCAGGAAGCTGGTTATGGTTATTGCCTTTCCAATATTCCCGGGCTTGTTCGATTTTGCGGGAGAAAGGGAGGCCATCCTCCTTTGGCAAAAGAGTACCGTCACCTTCAAAGATCCTCCCGTTCACGCGAAGTTTAACGATCTGCAATACTTTTCGATGATGAGATACGAAGATTTCTTTCCATTTCAGAGCGTCTTCATAGCTCTTTGCAGCATACAAGCACGACAACCGGGAAGGATATTCAGGATATTCCTGCAATCTGACCATTTCAACGAGTGCTTCTCTTATCGCCCGGATGGTCTGCCCCATATATCTAAGGGCCACATCTGCATTCTCTTTATCCATGCTTATGCCGTTATTTGTATAGTTACCGTGCAAAATTTGCATAAAGTCTTCACCTTTGGAATTCATCTGTTCCTTCTCAAAAAAGAAGTGATATAAGGTGTTTTTTTGGTTTTGGTCAAAGCTGATGATCTGCCCAAGGTCCATTTTGTTTCGGGTTACAATGTGATAAACATACCATTCGTTAACTTGCATAGACTGCTGCTCCCCCTATTTCATACTTATTGTAATTCTGCTCTCCTGCGGCAGCCATTCAACCGTGGCCCCGAGCTGTTCGCTGATGAAGCGCAGCGGCAGATAGACTGTACCATTGACTACAAAAGGCGGGGTAAGCAGCGTAACGCTTTTACCGTTTACTGTCGTGGCTCCGCTCTTAGTATTAATCACAATGGATAGCGGCGATTTGCCCTCCGCAGTGCCGGTGATGGTTGCTACTTTATCCATAGAATAGCCGACGGTGGCCCCCATCTTGCTGAACAACGAGCGCAGCGGAATGAAATTCTGCCCGTTCCGGGTAATTACCCCGTTCGTGAAGGCGACGGATTCACCATTCAGGGTGACAGAAATCGGTTTTTGCATCGGGACGGGAGCAGGGTAATTAAATTCATAGGTACCATATCCGAGCTGAGCATTCTTGTTCACACCCCAGCCCCAGAGCGTTCCGTCTTTCTTTTGCATAATAATATGTCTTCCGCCGCCCTTCATGGACTGAACATCGGAAGTGAGCAGAGTGAACGGAGCGTCCGGGGACATCTTGGTTGTATCAATGGTCGTCGTATAAACCTTGCCGTCCGAGGTCAGCGCTACGACAGAACGTTCAACGATGTAGGCATCGGTCACCTTGCTGATTCCCGAGAAGAGAACAGGCACAGCCTGATTCGTATACATCGTTCCGTCCGAAAACCCGGTAATGGTTGCTCCCCAGAACCACAGGCGGGATTGTCCGTCGATGGCCAGTCTGGTATTCCCGTTGTTGCGCAGAATACTTACGCTGGATAAGGCTGGCATGCGGGTAGCGGTAAGCTTAGAAGCATCGCCAAGAGTCTCAGGTTCATAGGGATTCTGGATCGGCCAGGTCCAGACGCTGCCGTCTTTGCGGAGAGCGTAATTCTGTTCAAGCTGGGTGATGTCCGTCAGACTAGCTACAGGCGTGAGGGTGGCAAATTCGTCAAAGGTGGTCCATACCGTACCGTCCGTCTTCAAGAACAGGAAACGCCGCCAAGAGCTTTGCCCGTTACTCTCGCTGTATCCGGAGACAGCAGCAACTTGATCTATACCGGGGACTGGTGAAAAAGAAGTCGTCTCCGCACCGTCAGGTGTCGTCACAGCAATAAACACTTTGCCTTCTCCGGTGATTGCTACTCGGCGGCTCTCCAGGCTTAAGAAGTCCGTCATATTCGTTAATTCCGCGATCGGAGTCACTTCTATTTCCATCGTCCGGGCGTTGGTCTCCCAGTTCCAGACAGAGCCGTCCCTGGCCGTAACCAGTGCGCTGTTCCACAGGGGAAAGGAAGCTTGTACATCACTTAACCCCTGAACCTGTGTAGGGACAGATTTGGTGTCGCCCCAGACCCAGAGGGAACCATCATCCTTAATCAGATAATTGGCTCCATAAGAGGCGACCCCGGAAGCACTTGCAGCTGAGCCCGTCTCAGGATTACCAATGCTCAGAACCGCGGTCAGACCCATGATCAAGCTCACAAGCAGATTTCTTTTTTTCATAAAAGCACCCTCTACCCTCAATGTTATTTTTACTGATATAGGTAAATAAAAGAATATATTTCCTTCCATATAGACGCTGTATGAGGGCGGAAAGTTTCTTTGAAAATTAACCGTTCATAGCCGGCTCTCCTGTGTTACAATGATTTAGTCTGTTTTTTGTGGAATTTGATTTGTGCACCGATATTTAATAAGCTGTACCCGGCATTGTCCGTATTTGAGGAGGAAATCAGCGTTAATGAAACATGCACCTTTTATAGCCGTGGAGGGCCCAATTGGAGCCGGTAAAACAACCCTCGCCACGATGCTCGCCAGCGAAATGCAGCTTCCGGTCATTAAAGAAATCGTGGATGAAAATCCGTTTCTGGACAAGTTCTATCAGAATATGGACGACTGGAGCTTCCAGCTGGAGATGTTTTTTCTCTGCAACCGGTTTAAGCAGCTTGAAGACACTACGACCCAGTACATAGATAAAGGTAAGCCGGTCATTTCGGATTATCATATTTATAAGAATCTGATCTTCGGGGAACGGACATTGAAGGGATCGAAACGGGACAAATACCGGGAGATCTATCATATCCTGACTGATGATTTTCCGAAGCCGGATATCATCTTCTACATTCGTGCCGATCTGGATACGCTGCTGGCCAGAATTGCCAAACGCGCCCGTACGTTCGAAGAGATCATTGCGCCTGCTTATCTGCAGCAGCTGATCGAGGATTATGACGATGCGATGGCTTCACTGGCCCGCCGCGAACCCTCTACGGTCATTATTACCATCGATGGCAACAAGGTCGACTTTGTAGAGAACCCGGAAGACTTCGCCGCAATCGCGGAACAATTAAAGGAGCTTATGAAATGAACTCATACAACATCCCGGACAATGCAATTATTACGGTAGCCGGCACGGTGGGCGTCGGCAAATCGACACTGACCGCAGCACTGGCGGAACGCCTGCAGTTCCAGACTTCGCTTGAGCAGGTAGATCATAATCCGTATCTGGAGAAGTTCTACCATGACTTTGAGCGGTGGAGCTTCCACCTGCAGATCTATTTCCTCGCGGAACGCTTCAAGGAACAGAAGAAGATGTTCGAGCTGGGTGGAGGGTTCGTGCAGGACCGTTCGATTTACGAGGACACAGGGATTTTTGCCAAAATGCATGCCGATCAGGGCACGATGTCAAAAACCGACTATGAAACTTACACCAGCCTGTACGAGGCGATGGTGATGACTCCGTATTTCCCGCATCCTGACGTGCTGATCTACATTGAAGGCAGTCTGCCTTCAATTCTGACCCGGATCAATGAGCGCGGGCGCGAGATGGAGATTCAGACCGATGTCTCCTACTGGGAGCATATGCATGGCCGGTATTCCCAGTGGATTAACGAGTTCAGTGCCTGCCCGGTGCTGCGACTGAACATTGACGAATATGATGTGAAGGATGCTGCCTCCATGGCGAATATCCTGCATAAGGTAGGCGCGGCGATTGGCCGGGCTCCGGTGGGGAAGTAAGGATTTTATTTTAGCGGATGGTTTGTGAGATCATAAAAGATAGGGATGTTAAGAAGCGGCACCAGTTCATCTGGGGCTGCTTTTTTTGTGTTTTTAGACATTTTTTTTAAAGAAAACGCGACTTTTTTCATATTTTCGGGACATTTACCCTATTCAGGACCATTTGAAACGACTTTTGTCGAGAATTGTTAAGAGTTTGTTTAGAGCGGCCTGATAGAATGGATCGCAGATATGATAATTGCAGTAATAAGAATTTAATTGTTTTTGGTCCGCGGGATGGCAAGTGAAAGGAGAATGCGGGAGCTAAGGGAGCTAATAGATACTGCAGCGAATCTTGCTACACGCCGGACAGGAAATGATGAACGAATAAGGGGGAGCATCACATTGTTAATGAGCAGGAGATTGAAGAAATATACCTCGCTAAGTTTGATTCTCAGCATGTTGTTGTCGTTAATACCCGGTTCCTTTAGTGGCCTGGCAGAAGCTGCGGGTGATGATTTTGAAGTAACGTTTAAGAACGGAGCGCATGTGGGGAATCTGAGCTACCCTGCAGAGAACGCCTTCGGTAACTTTTACAACAATATGGAAGAAGGTTTCGCCCAGACTGAGACGGACAAAGATGCCAGAATGGATTGGACAACCGGTGATATTTATGCCGGTCTCGATGATAATGAAGCAACGGTCACGTTCGAGGTTGACGTAGCCAAAAATCCGTTATTGAAGGCCATGGCGGAGAGCGGACAAGCAGAGATGATTACAGGTTTTGCGGTTCTGCGGCGTCACTCCGGATTCCTGTGGACACGTCATTCGGCAATTACGGTGACCATCGACGGAAGGGATATTATCAAAGAAAGAACCGGCAGTAGCCAGAAATATAACAAAACGGCTACAGCCCGTATTACACCTACCTCCAAAATTAAAGTATGGGTATATGGTGAAGGGGATGACGACGGTGAAGCAGCAGGGGTACGGGGCTTCTATCTCAAGTTCCAGGATCTCAAGCGTCCCGTCATTGACAGCTATACCTTCACCGGCAACGGAGCAGAACGGCTGAACGAGAATATTAATCAGCAAGAGCTGTATGTCAAAAGAGATGAGAACATCACACTCAGCTACAATTTCAACGAGCCCGTCAGACCGGCTACGGTAGTGAAAGCAAACTCCGATTATTTCCTGCGGCAAAAGCTGTTCATTAATGATCCGGACACCGGACTTCCGGCTGCCGGACAGCAGCAGTATCTGCAGAATATTACCTTTAATGAGGACAATCTAACTACGTATCAGAAAACACTTTCCTATAGATATACCGGAGTTCCTTTTCATAACAGCGGCAATCTACCCCTGAAACCGCTAATTACCGGGGGGACTACCGGCGGAGCACCAATGGATCTGTCCCTGGAGAATAAATTGAAAGAAGCCGTGCTCAGGGATGCGGCAGGGAATAAAGCTACTATAAATCTCAACACTGTGCCGAGCAAGAGCAGCAATGCCTGGCTGAACAATAAAATCGGGAACCCGTTTGATTTCGATAGAGGCGGCTTCCGCGTCATCGTGGATGCGGTGCGTCCGAAGTATTCCAAGACCGCTAACGGCATTCAACCGGAGATTCTGACCGGTGTTACGCTGAATAAGGGAGATGTTATTGATTTCACCCTGCAGATGACGGAAGAGGCAATTGCCAAAACCGGCTGGGATGAGAAGAAAACCTTTATTCTTTTCAATAACGGAATGAAAGCCTATTATGTTGCAGGCAAGAATACAAGAAATTGGACCTTCCGCATGACAGTACCTGACGGACTAACTGTGGAAACACCGTTGCTCAAGGCCGTTGCCGTATCTAATGATGCCAAGGGCGGCAGCTTGCCTATCAATATGGATACGGATGTAATCCAGGATTACGCAGGCAACCTGATGATTCAGCCCGCTAACTTCGATGGAATACATGAAGAGAAAATTGATCCTTACGGCAGTGACTTCTCGCTCGCCAACTCTAAGATAGACTGGGCGAACCTGTTCATCGACAATACAAAACCGATTATCGGATACCGGTTCGAGGCACAGGGCGCGAGTGATGTAGCCTATTCGAAAAAAGGTAAGGTAACGATCGATGCCAATGATCCTTCGATTAAAGTACCCCACCTTGATCCGACTGAAGCAGACCGTGGTGCAGAACGGCCGAGCCGTGGCATCTACCGGCCTTCCAATATGAGTGCGGAAGCATCGCCTTCCGTTGGACTTGTCTACTACTGGTGGAGTCAGGATAAAGCGGATCCGTTTGCTTCTGTATCCGGAGACAATAACGCGGCACTCAAGCGTTACGCGCTCTCTGCCAAACAACCGTCGGAAGAGCTGTATCCCGGAGAATTCCAGAATGTACAGCTGTCGGTAGTGAATAACAAGACCAACCTGCTCTCTCCTCCGCCTGAAGCGTTCGAGGAAGGAAACAGCGGGGAATGGTACCTGCATACCTGGACAGCGGATATGACCTGGGATTCAGCCAGAGAATTGATGCAGTACGAGAAGAAAAAAGCTTATGTGGCGAGCCATCAGGCGCAGTATGATGCCTGGATTGTTGAAGCACCGGGTTCGAAGGCAGATAAAATCTTCTATGCTGACAATCAGGCGCTGGCCGCTGTTGGACAATACGGCGACCTGAGTGTCTGGAAGGTTGACGATTTCAAACAGGATGATTCCAACTGGACCCATGAAGTAGGTATCCTGAAGCTGGACAACCAGGGACCTGCCATTACAATGGCCGCCGAGGACAGCACCACTGTGCAAGCACTTGTAAAGGACCCGCATAGCGGCGTCAAGAGCGTGCAGTATCAATGGGTGAAGGACGGGGATTCACCGCAGGACATTAAGTGGGCCGATACATCATACTCCGGGAATACCGTAACCCGGTCTACCTATGAGGATATTGATGAGGATGGCGCTTACTGGCTCTATCTGAAGGCACTCGATAATGCGGGCAACGAAACGGTCAAGACACCGCAGGAAAAGGCGGTTGTCGTGAGTTCAGAGGCTACGATTCCGACGCAGTTCACACCGGAAGCTAATCCTGACTACGTTCGGAGTCATGATGTTATGTTCCAGATCAGCGGAGTGACCCCGGATTATGTGGGCTATGCCATCAGCAGCAGCTCTATTCATCCTGAGTCCGACAATGAATATACAGGCCTTGAAGCAAGTACGGAGCTGATACAACCTCTGTCCGTGGACAATTCTTTAGGCAGCGGGGAAGAGACTCCCCAGCCTGAAGCTCCAGCAGAGCCGAATGCTCCGGCAGAACCGGAAGTTACGGCAAACATCGGACCAGTGGCTATCCTTAAGCTCCTGTCCGAAGGACCGGTTCAGCCTGAACTGACCCCGCTGGCGGCTGAACAAACTCCGGCACCAGAGAGCGGTGCCGAGCCGGCAACTGCACCTGCTGCTTCAGCAGGCGCTACTGAACCGGCAGCAGATGCCGCAGCGGAGGCAACAGAAGATAACACGGATTCCAGGCTGGCAGCGATGGGACTTAATGCTTCTGTAAGTGAAGCCACCTATAGCTATGTCATTCCCGCTAAATCTGAACTGAACGGAACGCAATACATTCATCTTATGGTGAAGCACAGCGACAGAACGTATTACTATTCGAAAGCTTATTATTTTGACAATGAAGCACCGGTGGTGTATTTCAGCCCTGATGCTATTGCTTACCCGTTGCCGCAGCAGAAAACGCGGATCAGCGTGTCGGAATTCTATAGCAAAACAGGACTTGTCAGCAAATATAAATGGGTCAAACAAGAAATAGGTGCAGAAGTACCTACAGAGTCTTCTACAGAATGGAAGGACGTTCCGGCAGGCGGTTCGGTGTCCATAGACGACAAATCGCTGGACGCGGGACAAATTGCTGAATACCGGTTATATGTACTCGCGGTTGACGGGGCAGGCAACAGCTCTGTGACGGCAAGCGGAGGAACCTTCAAGGTATCAGCATCTTCCAAACCGGAGGCACCTGTATCCGATGCGAAGTCTTCTCTTATCTATCTGTCCGGTGATGCAAAGGATGGATACACAGCGATTGTGAAGCTGAGCCTCGAGACAGAGGACAAAACGGGATATGAATATTCGGTATCACCTGATAACGGTGCAAGCTGGATCAACTGGAAGCCTTATACCAACTTCGTAGCCGTGAAGGTTCCGACTGGTGATCCGACACAGCTGCAGGTGTGGGTCAAGTACAGAACACCGGGCGGGTTGATCAGTGAAGCGGCCAAGCTTGATATCGAAGGCGCATCTACAACCGAACAGCCCGTCTATGCGCTTGCAACGCTCAGCGTGAACAGTCCGGTAAATGCCACGGTTGGGGCAGATATTGAGTTCACGCTTCCGCCGGGTATCCGCGTGATGCCTTCGAAGATTAACCCTTCGGTGCCTGTGCGGACCGGAAACTCATTCAAGATCTATGAGAATGGCTATTACAGCTTCGATCTGACCGATCTCGGTGATCCGGACCGGACAGATACCCTGTATCTGGTTGTGAAGAATATTGACGGTACGCCTCCAGAGGGAACGGTTGAATACTCGAACATGGAGCGTACGAACGGTAATGTGGTTGCTTATCTTCAGAGCACCTCTGAGCCTGTAACGATTACGAACAATGGCGGCAAAAATGCCTACACCTTCAAGGAAAATGGCACCTTCGTCTTTGAGATTAAGGACGCGGCCGGGAATACAAATACCGTCGAAGCCACGGTAAAGAACATTAACAAAGAAGCTCCGAAGGTGAAAGTGGTCCGTTCCTACCAATATGGCCTGAACGGCAGCAGCACCTTCAATACCGTGAAGGATAATAACGGCAATGTACTATTCTCCACCGGCACTACAGTAACGGTTGAGAAGGCAGATGCCTCGGCTAAAGCTATTAACATTATCAGTCAGGCCAAGAGCATTACACTGACTGAGAATGGAACAGCCTCCTTCACAGTTGTAGATGAGTACGGCAATACGACAGTCATTAAAGAGAAGGTTACGAATATTCTCTCCGCACCGCCTGAAGCTGATAAGATTGCCTACACCTTTGTAGATGCGGAAGGCAAAGCGGTTCCGGCCGATCAGATTGTTACGATCGGCGGACAGAAATATGCCAAGGGTAAAGTGAAGGTTACGATTAGCGGCAGCGTCACAGCACCTAATAAAATGTTCTTCGGAGTAAGACCTATTGAGGGCGGAGCGGCGTATTCGAATCAGATCAGTAAGGCTGATGGAACGTTCAGCTACTCACGTGCCTTTGAGAGCAGCGGGTCGGCGGTAGTCGCCATCTCGGATCTTCTGGGCAATGTGAACAAGGTTCCGGTTACAATAGCGGGTCTTGATAACACACCGCCTGAGCTGACACTGAATAACGAAACAGCGGGTATTGTCCAGAACAAGAAAGACTTTAACTTCCGCGCAGATCTCGGCGGCTTCACAGTTTCCGATAATGTATCGGAAGCAGCGGGTGTGAAGGTATCGGTCAGCGGGCTGGATCTGAGCAAGCTTGGACGCCAGCATGTAGCTTATACGGCAGTTGACCAGGTAGGGAATGAGACGGTTGTTTATCAGGATGTGGTGGTCGTGAAGGATGGCGGACTGCTGATCTTCGGTAACGATACCTTAATCTCGGCATCCTCCGGAGAGTCTGCACTGTTCAATACCAATACACTTACCTTTAAGGTATCAGGCTACAACATTATGAAGGTAGCCGGAGTAGACAAGGTCAATCAGGCAGGAACATTTGATATTCTGTATTACCCTGGTTTGTACCGCGAAGGACAGCTGAAGCTGGTGAAGCAGAAGCTGACCTATGACGAACTCGTGAGCAGTCAATTTAAAGTCACCTTCCCGAAAACAGGCTGGTACACGATTGTCGTGAGAACACAGGAGCGGGACCGCGAGTTTGCCACCTTCTTTATTGGCAATATGAAATAAATGAAAGATAAACAGGGGGAATACATGGTGAAGCTGCTCAAACGCGCTACCGCGCTCATGCTCACAATAATCATGGTATTTCTGTCCACCTCCGAGAGCTTTCATGCGCTTGTGGAGGCGGCCAGCAGTACAAAGACAACTGTTGTAGAGAATAACTTTATTAAGGTTACTGTGGATAATGAAACCGGACGCTACGGGATTCGGACCGTGGATGGCCAGCCCATCCGCAAGAATGACAACAACGTAAACTTGCTGTTCCAGGGGGATGATCCGGAAACGTCGTTCACGACGTTCCGGATTGACGGAACCGATTATATTTACGGGAATAAGTACAAGTTTGACAACAGTCATTATTCAGAGACTACTACACCCAAGGTGGTAGAGAATTCGAATGGCACGAAGCAGCTGGAGATGATTTGGAAGATTAAAGGCGTAGAGATTAAGCAGATTCTGATGCTCTACACCGACAGCAAGGATGCTGTCAATTCCGGAAATGTCAACATCCGCTATGAAGTGAATAACCGGAGCAATGCGCAGGTAGAGATCGGAAGCCGGATCCTGCTGGATACGATGGTCGGCGGCAACGACGGGCCGCAGTTCCAGATTGGAACAGCTTACAAGTCACCGCTTCAGGTAGAGCGGAAGCTGGTGCATAATCCGGAGGATAATGCCGGAATCCCTGAAGAGGACAGAGCATACTTCAAGATTCCTTCTTACTGGGTAATGCGCGACAAGCTGGATTTGACTAATCCCCAGGCAACCAATGTCGTTGCCTATGGCTTCAATAACTTTGCCGAACAGAACATTAATATTGTGGATGAAATGATTGTCGGTCACTGGAACGGCCTGGCGAATACGAAATGGGATTATGAAGTACATCCCAACCTGGACTTCACCAGAGACACCAATGATTACGGCACGGCGGACTCCGCCGTTGCCTTCTATTGGAACCCGGATAAAGTGGCAGCCGGAGGCTTCCAGAGCTTCGAAACTGTCTATGGACTTGGAGAAATAACTGCTCCGGATAAAGTGTTCTCGATCCGCTATGTAGACCAGGTTCAACAGCTGGCTACGGCTGCGCTGGAACAAGGGGAGACGGTTCCGTCGAAGTACGTGGATAACGGAGTCTTCACGATCACAGCCGAGGTTGAGAATCTGCAAGCCTACAATATGGAGCACTCCAAGATCGAAGTGGAGATGACGCTGGAGAGCGGTCTCAGCTTCGTCAGGCAGGATGAGAGCGGCAAAGACGTCCTGGACGCAAATGGCAAGCCAGTCCTGGAGAATGACCGCAGCAAAATGCTGGAATTTAAAAAGTCAGCCTCTCCTGAGGAAGCTGCCTTGGGAATTGAGCCGAAGTACAAGCCGGGTGATGCCATCACTGCGACTTTCCGTGTTCAGGCTAAAGGCAGACCTTGGCCGGTAACGCGGGATTACATGATTTCCGCGAGAAGCCCGGAAACACAGGGCAAGATTGAGGGCATTGAGGATGAAGGCATCAAAGCCCAGTATGAGTCGAGCCGTACAAACTTCATTCTGCTGCCGCCGGTAGGCGAAGCAACGGCTACGTATTCATACGCTCTGTCACCGGCAGAGCTGTATAGCTCAGATGTGAAATATCTGACTGTGAATCTGTCGAACATTGAAGCCTATAATACGGGCAATGCAACCACAGCACCGAACTTTGACCTGTACCTCAAGGATCTGGTATCCGGAAGCCGGTACAAGGTGAATGTGCAGGATGCAGTGGTTATGCAGCCTACAGACGATGGTTTCTCAGGTGCCATGCGGATTACTTACCGCGGCGGGGAACGGGTTGATGAAGGCGGCAATGTGCTGGAATCCGGACTGGGACCTGAGCTGCCGCTGGGTGAATACGCAGTGGAGATCGACTATAAAGGCGATGCGGGAGGCGACGAGGAAGTAGCAGCCCTTTACGATATTACTACCCCTCAATCCTTCCTGGTTACAGATAATGATGAGACGCGGATCCGTGAAGCCGGAGTTATGGCTGTGTACAGGGAAGCTGTGGATATCAGCGGCCTCGCGAACGGCGCTTCTGTAAAGGATGACTTGCTGGATCAGCTGAACTCGCTGTTCCCGGGTGAGCCATTTAAGAACGGCTCGTTCCTGTACTCAGCTGTCACCGAGTATAAGAAGACCAAGGCCTTGTTCGGAGCAGCCAGCAAGGCGGTTGATCCTGAATTCGATATCAGTGAATTCATGGATGATGAAGCGCTCAAAGAGACTCCGCTGTATGCCTACAAATTGTTTGCAACAGAAGAGGATTTTGAAGCCTTCCAGGAAGAAGCAGAATCCGAGGACCCGGAATTCGACCGTGAGGTTCTGGTTACGGTCCGCGGAATGATCAAGCAGGTCGGCACGGGTGATGAAGAGCAGGTCATCGTCGATACCAAGACAGAACCGGCAATTATTAATGATGCTGTTGCCTATACAGGCAAGGATCTGGCTTTTGTACGCGGCAAGCTGGACATCTTCGGAAACAGCCTTCCGGGCGATCTTCCCTTCCTGGATACCTTGTTCATCAAGGGTGACGGAACGCTCAGTGTAGCGAGCAGCGGCTTCGTCTTCCATAAGGGCGAATGGACGCTTGATTTCTTCAACGGCTTCTCCAAATCCCTTGGAGATGAGAACTACAATCCGTCCAAGGTGGAGACGCCAGAGGATGACGATGAAGAGGAAGAAGGTAGTAAGGAAGATAAAGGAAATGACGGTAATCCGGAAGACGACAGCCAGAACGGCAGTCTGAAATGGGCTATCGGCGGTGTGGGCGACAGACTGAATCCGCTGCGCCAGGTCATGATCGGGGATGTGTACTTCAACAAGCAGTCTTTGTTTGGGGCTCCAAGCTTCGCGATTGACGGCTTTGGCTTCTCTTTCAATGATTTCATTCTGAGAGAGAATGGGATTTCCTTCGGCGGCTCATTGTCACTGAAGATCATTAACTCAGAAATTAAGAATGTCATATTCAACAGCGCAGGCTTCTATGGCGTAGATGCCTCACTCGGCTTCGATCTGAATCAGGAGATGGGCTTGTTCGGACCGGATAAGAAGAAAGACGCGGATAAGAAGAAAGGTCCGGATGCTCCCAGCGGTAAGGTTACCATCAAGCATGCCGTGCAGGGCGGCGGAGTTGGTAATGAATATGGCCTGGAGTTCGCGGCACAGCTGAAGAACATGCTGGGTGTAGAGATTGAATTCTCGCTCAAAAAGGTAAAAGACGGCCGGATTCTTCCGGATGTAATCGCCTTTGGGGCTGAATTGCCGGCTCCGGGTATTATTGTCACCGGTGCAACCTATCTGACCGCTGTACGCGGTGCAGTGCGCGAGCTGGCGGATACCATTGCCGGCGGTACGGCGCAGGACCCGTTCCCGCTGACGATTGAAGCTGGCGTAGGCATGCGGTTCGGGATTGCCCCGGCGTACTTCTTCGGGGATGTTGACCTGACGGTGAAGCGTACCGGCCTCAAGGTGGAAGGACGGCTTGACTTCTCCGCAGACGCAGAAGCTGAGAAGGATGACCGGCTTCCAATGCTCACCAAAGCGCTGCTTGAAGCGCAATGGGTGACTCCATGGTTCGTGCGGGTAGAGGCAGCTATGGATATCGGCGGCTGGGATATCATCATCGGTAAGGCGGGAATCTTCGTCGGACAGAATCTGGAGAAGAACCGCACTGACTTTGAAGGCTATATCGGCTCCAAAGTACAGATTCCGAATAGTGTACCGGTTGTCGGTGGAATGCCGCTGTCCAGTATGTTCCTCGGGGTCAACAATGATAAGGTATGGGGCAGTATCGGCATTCTCTTCATCTCGCTGGGTATTACCTACTACTGGAGCGGAGGCATAGAGTTCGGTACATCAAGCGATCAGCTGCCGGAAGGTATGATTCATCTCGTAGTGGATGATCCCGATAATGGACCGCGCCTGATGGTTATTGGTGAAGGTGTAGAGACTCTTGCCACTTCGGCCGCCCCTGCTGCTGAGGAAGAGAATCAGGAGATTATCTACCGTGAAGTAGCAGAAGGTGTGAAAATTGTTGAGAACGGATCGGTTAATGTCGGCGTAGGCGGCATTACGGTCAAGAACGGCGGCAGAATCCATGAGATTCCTATGGGGGCTGCAACCGGTAATGCCATTATCGAAATGGAATACAGCAGTAAGGATATGCCGGAATTTAAGCTGCAGGATGCAGCGGGCAAGGATTATCCAGTGGTATTCGAAACCTTTGCGAATCCGGACAAGCCTAATCCTAAAGCTAATGCTTTTACACAATATATTCCTGCAAGTGATGTATCACCGGATCCATCCAAGCTT
Source organism: Paenibacillus sp. FSL R10-2736 (assembly GCF_038000245.1). Taxonomy (NCBI): domain Bacteria; kingdom Bacillati; phylum Bacillota; class Bacilli; order Caryophanales; family Paenibacillaceae; genus Paenibacillus; species Paenibacillus sp. FSL R10-2736. Next base: position 4,823,807 of record NZ_JBBOBN010000001.1, on the reverse strand, counting down.
AATGCTGAAGTGGATATCCGCAGAGCTTACATTATTATCCCTGAGAATGAAGCTAAGAAAGGCGGAACCTGGACGCTTACTGCAGTCTCGGCTGTAGAAACCAAGCTGATGAATGTTCCAACCCTGCCTCAGCTCAGCGAAGTAAATCTCGCGAAGGATAACTCGAATGTCAATAAATTCACGGCATCCTGGAAAGTAGCCAACGCAGCAGAAGGAGATACAGTGAATCTGTACCTGGCTGAAGATGCGGTAACCACTGAAAAGACTATCGTGGAAGGGCAAGAGGTGCTGTCACCGGGAGATCCGGGGATGCTGATTGCCAAAGATGTGCCGGTTGGCGCCGGCGGTTCTGTCAGTGGTGGCATAACCAGCGGCAGTACAGTAATTGATGTAACGAATGTAACGCTGATGGGCAATCCCGAGGATATCCGCGGCCTGCTCAGACAAGGCAATTATTATCTGCGGGCCGAGCTGAAATCCAGCGCTACCTTCGGCACGAAGACTTCACCGCAGCGATTCGAGCTCATTGATCCGCTTGCACCGCAGGTTGTCAGTGATGTCTCGGTTGTACCTGCCGGTAACGGATTGTTCTCACTCTCCTTCAAGCCGGGAGCCAAAAAAGCGGGACATAACGCTTACGAGCATAGCTTCGTCATTGATGCTCAGGTCCAAGTGAACGGCAAGCTGGAGACTTATTCTCCATTTGGCGAAATTTTGTACACCGAAGAAGAACTTCAGCCTTACTGGAATGCAGCAACCGGTAAATATGAAGGTATTCTGATCGGAGGCTGGAAGGCCCTATCCACTTCGGATGAAGTGAATACGACCAGCCTTGAAGGAACGGTTACAGATGTGACCAAGTTGAAGTATACCGGTCTGGAAGTTGGAACGGAGTATGTTGTCGGTGTCACTGCCGCCACAGTTCCAACTGAAGATGCGGACAAGAATCAGAACTATCACTATGCTGAGCACCAGAACAGCAGCAAGAAGCTGCTGCCGGTTCCAAGCCTGCCGAAGCTTACTGTGGCAAGCGGATCTGGTACCGTGCAGGATACCGGAAATTACATTAACCTGCTGACCAGTGAAACGAAGCAGAAGCTGACGCTCACTTCAGACCAGTCCAATGTGACGGTGGAGGTCTTTAATGCTGAGAAGTCCATCGGGTCGGTAGCTTTGACGACCAAGGCCGGCGGCGGAAGCCAAGGCGTTCTGAATCTCGACCAGTTCCAGACAGACGGGCCGTTCGCTCTTGAACTGAGAGCCAGAAACATGACGACCAAGGATATCTCGGTCACGATGCTGTATATGACTGTAGATACGATCGCTCCGGTCTTGTATCTTGATCAGCCGGTAACGGGTGAACGTACCGCAAACGGCGCTGTTCATGTAGCAGGAACTACAACAACAGGAACTGTGCTGACAGCGAAATATACAGTGAACCAATTGCAGCCGGATGGCAAATACAAGGAAGTGGAGATTCCTACTACCCTTAAGGTGGACCCGCTGACGGGGGACTTTAATGGAACTGTGGAGATCAAATCCGATGAGCCTTCCGTGGCACTTAACATTGTTGCCTCCGATGAGGCAAAGAATCTGAACACAGCGGTTGTGGATATCACGAACGCTGGTTACAAGGTTCCTGTAGCACTGGTTTTGAAGGGAATGGAAAAGGAACTGGAGCCAGGGCAAACAGGCAAAGTTCAGGCTTATCTCAAGGTCTCGGATGGACAGGACGAGAATACCGGCAAGCCGAAATTCAAGGATGAGCCAATTGCAGATAAGGATCTGCAGAAATTGACTTATACAGTCGCCGTAGGCGATGCAGTGTCCTTATCGGCAGTAGGCAGTGTTACGGCGCTTGCCACAGGCTCCAGCTTAATTGAAGCAGAGTATAAGGTGTCCGAGGGTGTAACGCTCAAAGGCATGGTTGCGGCAATAGTAGCCGTACCGAAACCAGAGAAGCTTGGTGCAATTCAAGCCAGCACTTCTTATATTTATGCAGACAGCAGCCGTACCAAGATCACCATTACTTCCTCCGGGGATATGACCGGACAGCAGATTGCGTATAAGGTATATCGTTCCGGCGCCGTGCTGCCGGCCTTCGATGATAATGTCAGCTCTTGGCCGCTCCTTCCGCTGGACGGTATAATCAGCGCTTCTTACGGTGATGTAATCGTGCTCGCTAAGCGGACATCTACCGATAAGCTGGTTAAGGCAGCGGGTCAGGTTACAGCAACTGTATGGTCCAGCAGCGGTGCTGGAACAGGCGGTGGCGGTGGCGGCGGTGGTGGCGGCGGAGCTGCCACACCAGGCATAGTGGAAGAGCAAGCACCAGACACAGCCGCACAAGTAACTGTCAACGGACAGCCGGTTGTCACTGAATGGAACGGGCTTACAGCGGTAATCCGGATTACGGATAAAGAAGCCGCAGCGGGCAGCGATCTCACGGTTAGTTCCGCAGATCCGGCTGCAAAAGCATTCATTATCCATGTAGATCAGAATGTTGTGAAGCAGGCCGTTGCAGCGAAGAAGAAAGTGATTATCGAGGTTCCGATGGGTCGTTTGGTTCTCGAACCTGAGAATCTTACCGCATTAAATGGTGAGCTTGTGGTGGGCATTGGCCAGAACAGCACTGCAGATCAGCAGGCCATGAAGACCATAGCCGATCAGCAGGGCTTCACGCTTATGGCCGCAGGACAGGGTGTTACGGTAACGGCTAACCTGCCAGCAGGCAGCTGGACACCGGCACTTGCAGCCAAGATCGCCATTCCTTCGCCGCTTGCAGCAAACGAAATTACAGCAATTGTGCTGAAGGATGCAGCCGGTAACTGGACCACTGAGCCATGGAAACTGGACAGCAGCGGTACGGCTGTGAATGTGCAATTGACCGGAGAAGGCAGCCTCTACTTCATCCGCAATCAGAAGACCTTCAAGGATATGCCTGCAGGCTGGGGCAAGGACGGTATTGCAGCAGCCTCCGCCAAGCTGTTCGTATTAGGCAAATCTGCAGATACCTTTGATCCGACCGGCAAAGTGACCCGGGCAGAGTATCCAACGATTCTGCTGCGCGTCGCAGGTCTGATGAACAAGCAGGCACCTTCTGCAGGCTTCAGTGATGTCGGCAGCAGCAGCTGGTATAACCGCAGCGTCTCCATTGCTGCACAGCTGGGTATTGTCACCGGATTCGAAGGCGGCAAGTATGCGCCTCAGGGTACGCTGACACGAATGGAAGCCATGACGATGCTGGGCAGACTGCTCACCCTTGTCAGCCCAGGCAGTGAGATCAGTGATGCAGAAGTAACAGCAATTCTGGCTGGTTTCACCGATAAAGATAAAGTTCCCGCATGGGCAAGACAAGCAGTAGCATTGAGCATCAAGAACGGCATTATCCTTGGGGAAGGCAACAAGGTGAATCCGTCCAGTCCGCTTACGCGTGAACAGGCGGCAGCCATTGCTATCAGACTTGATCAATTGATTACAGCCAAGCAATAACAAGAATGTGCCCGTACCGCCTATTGTGGAGTGCGGGCACACTCTGCTGGGAATTCATAATACTATTTGGGTGGTGTCAAAATGGCTTTGAAGCGGAAATCAATTATAGGGTATTTAATAGCGCTGGCAGTGGTTGTCGTTGCGGCAGTTGCCGGCGGAATCATGGCTAAGGCTGATCCGCAGACCTGGGACAGCATGGCAAAGACCGAATGGTATATATCTACCAATGATACCTTCAAAATTGATAGTGAGGATAAGCTTGCGGGTGTTGCCAAGCTGGTTAATGAAGGCACTGGGAATGGTCTGCAAGGCAAAATTCTTGAAATTACGCGAGACATGGATCTCAAAAACTATCAATGGATTCCCATTGGTACAGCCGAACATCCATTCAAGGGTACTCTGATCACTGAGGGTGGTCTAATCAAGAAAATCTCCAATATGAATGTCGTTACAAATTTGTCCTATCAGGGTCTGGTAGGAAATATGGAGGGCGGGACAGTCGGCGGTCTGACTTTTGAAGGGTCTGGCTCCATCACTGTTACCGGTGTAACCTATGATGTATATGCAGGCTCTGCAGTAGGTAAAATGAGCGGCAGCAGCATCGTTTTCGATATTACCAACAATATCAGTATCAGCACTCACGCTTCTCCGTACCGCTCCTTCACGGGCGGAATTGTCGGAATGGGCGAAGGTATGATCTCTAACTCTATCAACAACGGAACCATTACGGCGCAAGGTTCAGCTGATATCGGCGGGATCCTGGGCTACGGTGAATCCAGAGGCATCATCATCAAAAAAGTGGTCAATAATGCAGCAATTCTCGCACAAGGTACTGACAGTGCCGTTCTCACCGCAGGCGGGATTGCTGGTCATACTACAGGACCGCTTAGTCTGAATGATGAAGATACTCCGATCATCAATAATGCTTCTGTCACCATCGCCGGCGGAAACCAGGTTGTGGCAGGCGGAATTGCCGGTAAAGTGGACAATACCGTAGTATTCTCTAACATGACTACCAATAAGGGTGCAGTTACGGTTAATGCATCTGCGGCAGAAGGCTCGGCAGCCGGAGCGCTTGTAGGAGCAACGGGTACGGTAGTCAGTCCGGAGGTTGGGATTACGTTTGTAAATACCGCTCCGGTAGTGAATAATGGCGGCAAGAATGTATACACAGGAGGAATTGCCGGATACACCGGCAGCAAATTCACCTGGACACATGCTTACATCAACACGCAGCCGATTACAGCTACAGGTACACAAAATGTATCTACTGGCGGATTTGTCGGACATGCTGCAGGCGGACTGGTAACCAGCAACGCTGCAACGGGGGTGTTTGAGAATAAAGCGCTTGTCTCGGTTAACGGAGGAACAGGAATCTATACTGGCGGGATTGCCGGTTATGATGCCGGCGGGAATATAGGCCAGGCCTCCTCCACAGGTGCATTGAATGTAAAAGGTACAGCGGATGTATACACCGGCGGTATCGTAGGGTATGAAGCCGGCGGAACGATTACATCATCAGTAACCGGCAAAACCGCAAGCGATCTTCTGGCGATAACTTCGGATGGTACAATCGGCGGAATCGCCGGTTATCTGGAAGGTACCCTGAATGATTCTTCTGTTAAATATGCAACACTTCAGGTAACTTCTGCAGGCGGGATTGCCGGGGGGATTGCCGGTAATGCACAAGGAACCATGAACAACATCACTGCCGGAGATGCTTCCTCGGCAAGCTACAGCACGTTAATTCTGAAAGCTGTGGTAGCTGCTCCGGCAGACGGCCTGGATAACATCACGTTCGGCGGACTTGTAGGCGTGAACACTAAGCCTCTGGTTCTGAACGGCGGCAAGGCTGCCCGGATCAGCTTCCTGAATGAAGCCGGCAAAAGCGGATATACCATCGGCGGCGCAGCCGGTAAGCTTACTGCGGATGCGGTAATCGGCACTGTCACCGTGCCTGCGGAAGTACAGGATTTGCTGGTTGAACTGAAGGCCGACAAGGTCAGCTTCGGCGGCGGCGCAGGGCATAACTCGGCTGCCCAGTTCAACGGACACACTAGCCGTACTGAAATTAAAGCTACAGGTGCTTCGGTAAAAGCTGGCGGAATGTTCGGTGAGAACCATTCGGCTGCAGCGGCTCCGTTCAATCATGCGGAGAATGTAGTCATCACTTCAACGGGTGCGGATAACGTACTCGGCGGTAATACCGGTCTCAATACCGGTCAACTGGTTAACGCTACAGTTACCCGGCTGTCTATTGAGGCGAATGGTGCACGTGCTGAAGCCGGCGGGATTGCCGGACATTCTGAAGGACCGGCAGCTCCTGCTGACCGGGCGGGAATGAAGTCAGCTGTGCTGAATGTTCCCGGATATGACCCGATGATTACGCTGACTGCTGTGGAATCCAAAGCAGGAGCGATCGTAGGGGCTGCGAAAACTACGGATATTACTAATCCGGAGGTGAACGCAGCGGATGACGCGCAGGTGTTCATTCAAGCGCAGGCAGCTAAACCGTCTGTCGGCGGCTTGGCAGGTACACTTGAGAACAGCGCTATCTACAGTGACAGCAAAATAGTGAACTTGGAAAACATGTTGATTCTGGTAGCGCCAGCCGCTACAGATGCCTATATTGGCGGTATTGTCGGCTACAATGAAGCCTCCAAGCTTGACCGTCTGGTAGGTACAACGGTTAATCTGACGATTAATGCACCACGCGCTACTGCAGGCGGGGTGGCAGGGTACAACCACGGTAGTTCTTCAGGAATTATTGCAAACAGTTATATAGGTGCTCTGAATCTGAAGGCTAACGCCGGAGCAGTTTCATCTTATATCGGGGGGATTGTGGGCTTGAATGATGCCCAGACAATTGATCCCGTATTGAATCCGGCCACAGCGGTTAGTACGATTCAGAATACGCGCACACTTGGTACTGTATCCGCTGTTTCACCTACTGCAATCGTGGGCGGGATGGTCGGCGAGAACCGCACTCTGATTGCCAATAACAGCATTACTGATAAAATCACAGTAATCTCCAGAGGCAATTCTTCCATCATCGGCGGCTTGGCCGGGGTGAACACGGCATCAGGAACTCTCTACTATACGTACTCCAATGCCAACTTGACCATTGAGGGTGTAGGCACACTGGCTGGCGGCTTGGCTGGTGAGAATGCAGGGGCAGTTCTCGGCTCCTATGTAGATATCGACGTTACAGGCAATGCAACTGGAACAGCAAGCGGTTCGGTCTACCTGGGCGGGCTGATCGGCAGAAACACAGCCGGTACGGTGGAGCAATCTTATACCTCCTCCAAGGTTACGGCAAACGGCGTATATACGAATGTTGGCGGTCTGGTCGGGGAACACTCCGGCGGTACCATCAAGAACTCTTATGTAGCCAAAAGCGTAGCAGCTGCCAAAGCCAATTCTTACGTTGGCGGTTTCATCGGCAGAATAACTAACGGTAAAGTGAACAATGTATACTCGGCGGCGGAAGTTACTGCTGGTTCGGGCGCTTATGCCGGCGGCTTCGCCGGACGTTATGACAATGCAAGCAAAGAGCTGCTCTACAAGTCTTATTACATTAAAGATGAAGCGCTCAACATCAACTCTGACCTGCCTGATTTCGCAGAGGGCAATCACCGCTGGCTGAATGTGCATGTGCGGCTGACTACGATCCTCTCGGAAACGCTGAAGGACAGAACGGTCTTCCCGGGCTTGTCAGGCTGGGACTTTGAAGGCGCATGGAAATATGGCTCGCTTAACGCAGTATACCAATATCCTGAAGTAAACCGTGCAGCCAATACCGGCGGTGATATCGGCAATGATGTCAATGCCAATATCAACTGGTACATGAAGGATAAGGATGCTATCAACTTCCAGATTACTACGGAAGCAGAGCTTGCCGGTCTGGGAGCAATTGTCAACGGCACGATTGCCGGAGCGGACAAATTCGACTTCACGGACAGAACGGTGACGATCATGAATCCGATCCATATCCAGTCCAAGCAGTGGGTGCCGATCGGCAACAAGGAAGCCAATCCTTTTGAAGGAACCTTCGAAGGAAACAATCACTTGATCGATGGCTTAACCTTGCAGCCTGTGTACACTCATTCCGGATTGTTCGGAGTCATCGGTACGAAGGCGATCGTCCAGAATATCAATCTGGAGCCGCTCTCTGTTGCGGGCAACCAGTACACCGGAGTCCTTGCCGGGATGAACCTGGGTACAGTGAACAATGTGGATCTTAAGCTGCTTGGCGGCGTGAAGGTCAGCGGCGGAATTGTCGGGGGGATGATCGGCAGCAACTCAGGCAGTATTACCGGACTCCACCTTACGCTGGACGGCGGAAGCCGGATTGAGACGGTTGCTGACCACGGCATTGCCGGTGGACTGATCGGTGAGAATACAGCAGATTTCACAACCGGGACTTATACCATTAAGGATATAGACGGAAGCACCGGCAGCGCTGCTGACCATGCGATTGTCGGCGGGCTTATCGGAGTCCAGACGGGCGATGTAACAGGTCTTGAGCATGAAGTGAATTCGCGGTACCGGGTTTCGGCTACGGGAATGGAATCCACGGTCGGCGGACTCATTGGCCAATTCATCTCGGGCCAGGCGAAGGATATTACGCTGACCTTTGCTGACGGAACGCTTGAAGCACGCGGACTCGGCTCGATTCTCGGAGGCATCATCGGCCAATCGGATGCCGGAAACAGCATCAGCAATGTCACAGTGACAGGCTTCGGAAGCGGTGTGCAGTTGAGCGCCAACGGTACTGCCGGTGGTGTTGTAGGCGTTAAAGAAGGCAAGCTGGGCGGAATGTTGGCCCGGTCCATTGATCCGGGAAACAGCTTTGACATTGAACATGCAGCAGTTGAAGGCGTGAAGCTGTCTACTACGGGCGACAGCCTGAAGGCTGTTATCGGGGGGATTGCCGGATCGGCTGTCCATACGGCGATCAATGATGTCCGGTTCAATGCTTCTCTGCAGGCCGCAGGTGAAGAGATTACTGCGGGAGGTATCCTGGGAGAGAGTGTGAATTCTATCCTGTACCATGCAGAGGCATCACCTGATCTTCAGGTTGCAGCGAAGAACGGCGATGCAGCAGTCGGCGGGATTGCCGGAACGGTCTCTGCGGATGATATCCACCGGGGCTATGATTTCGGCAAAGCCTATCCGCTGTACAGCGGCATTTACATTGCCAAAGTTCAAAGCGGCAAGATAACGGTCACTGGAGCAGACAATAGTGCTGATCTCTATGTGGGCGGTGTGGCAGGCAAGAACGACAATGCCTCAATCTATAGTTCTGAGGTTGCTTCCGGGCTGAATGTAACCGGCGGCAACACAGTGAATGCAGGCGGAGTTGCCGGATACAGCAGCGGTATCATTGTAGATACCATCGTGAAGACCGGTCTGCATGCGGATGCCAGCAGAGTGTATAATGCCGGCGGACTTGTCGGCTGGGGATCAGGCGGCGAGATTCATTACAGCAAGGTGATCGCCGGATCTGGACAAGCTCTGACGGTTGGCACAGCGTTAACACTGGGTCAATCTGTACCGGCGACACATGCCGGCGGAGTAATCGGTATGGGGGATACTATCAAAATTACGCATACCCATACGGATATTCCGGTACAAATCACCGATACCAATCAGGACAATACCATCTATGCGGGCGGTTTTGCCGGACTTCTGGGTGATAATGGTACGCTTGCAGGACAAATTCAGAAATCCTATGCAGCAGGCAAGCTGAATGTCAGCGGCAGATTAGGCTCTTATGTCGGCGGCTTCGCGGGTTCTGTAGATCATTATTCGATTACGGACTCTTATGCTTCCGGTGACATCAGCAATACCGGCTTCGACACACGCAGCGGCGGTTTCGCAGCAGCGGTAGAGAGAAGCGGCAGCATCAGCAATTCTTACGCATTGCAGAACAAGATTTCTACAGTCGGAGTGAAGTCTTCAACCCGTTCTTACAACGGTGGCTTTGCCGGTTATAATGACGGGACTCTGACAGGCGTCTATGCCAATGTTCCGGAGATCTCCGTTAATGTAGCAGGCAATAACGTCTCTACAGGCGCACTGGTCGGCTATAACTTCCGGGACGGCAAAATTTCCGGTTCATCGTATACGACAGGTACGCTTACGGCAGGACTGAAGGCAGTAGGTCACAATGCAGGTGCGGCAGCTGGCGCTGTTAGTTCAGCAGCGGTTAATCCGCTCAGCTCAGGCACATGGATTATGGATTATGATACCTCCTTCCTGAACGATCTGACAGACGGAACAATCACGGTCCAGACTCCGCTGCAGCTCTCGGGTGCAGTCATGTTCTATAACGAGACAGGCCTGAATTATTACAAGCTGTTCAACAGAACAGCTGACGACAAACCGGAGCTGGCAACCATCCTGCTTGGGGCGGATATTAATCTTGCCGGAAGCACTTGGACCGCATTCGACAGCTTTAAGGGAGTATTTGACGGTCAAGGCCATACGATTAGCGGACTTTCACTGAAACTCTCTGAGCAGCAGACGGCCGGATTCATTAAAGAAAACCATGGCCAGATTCTGAATGTTAACTTTACCGGAGCGGATATTTCCGGCGCAGTAAATTCCGGTATTGCTGCAGGGCTCAATCACACAGGTGCAGTAATCCGCAAGGTTAACGTCAGTGGTTCTGTAGCAGGCAGTGCCACGGCAGGCGGGGCTGCTGGTGTGAATCTAGGCCTCATTGAGAAGGCTGCTAATGACGGAGTGACTCTTTCGGGACAGGGCCGTAAAGGCGGAATTGCCGGACGCAACGCCGGAGTGATTCACCAGGCAGTGTCCAAAGGCAATATTGATGTTACTGCCACACTGGCAACCGGCGGCATCGCCGGCGAGAATAGTGCGGAAGGTACAATTTCAGAGTCGATTGTCTATGGCGATATCCATGTGGCTTCGGCCCAGGCTATAGCCGGAGGGATTAGCGGTCTGAACGCGGGAGAGATCAAGAACAGCTATTCCGCCGGTGCCATTTACGCAGAAGGAATGTCTACAGCATGGGCTGGCGGTATCGCCGGTCTGGCGGAGAGCGGAGCGATTACTTCTTCCCTGAATACCGGAGAAGTGAAAGCTGGAGTGAAAGGCAAAATTCTTCCGCTGCAGGCCTTCTTCGGAGGGATTGCCGGACAGAAGTCTGATCATGCAACCATCAGCCAATCCTTGTTCAACAGACAAATGCTGAAGAATAATATTGCCTTCTACAATCTGGATGGCCAAGCAGTGGCTGGCAACAGCAGCAGTGCAATGGGGCTGCTTGGCACAGAGCTTACCAGCCCGAATCTTCCAGCAGGTCTGGATGCCGGAATCTGGACAGCACAGAACACATTCTATCCGGTACTTCTGGCCTTTGACGGAACAGAAGAAGGAACTCTTGCTTCAGCGGCCGTAATACTGAACCCGCAGGATCTGATTAACCGTGTAGGTTCAGCATTCAGCTTGAGCGGCAGCGGAGCACTGGTATGGAGTGCAGATCCGTCCAAGGCAGATGTGAACGGTGCTGCAGGAAGCCTGAAACAGGGCGGCAGCGCAGTGCTGAAGGCAACAGCCGGAGGACAGAGCAGAAGCATTACAGTTAATGCGGCTGCACTGCAATACCCTGGCTCGGCAGCTGCACCAACTGCAACACCTGCGGAGCTGAGCTTCTCGACGGAAGTGAAAGTAGAGCTGACAACAGCGGAGCCGGGCGGCCAAATTTATTACACGCTCGACGGCACAGATCCTACGGAAGCTTCTCAGCTATACAGCGAAGCGATTGTGCTGAAGGACAAGACGACTGTTAAAGCCGTCACCATTGTTCCGGGCAAAGAATACAGCAAGGTATCGGCCTGGACTTGGACGCTATTAGTTTCCAGCGGTGGTGGAGGCGGCGGCGGTGGCGGTGGCGGTGCAGTTGTGCCGACCCCGACCCCGACCCCAACACCAACTCCTGTTCCGGTGATTACCGCTATTGCCGGTACTACAACGGTGAATGGAGACAGTGAAGCTCCAGTGAAGATTGCCAAGAACAGCAAGCTGAAGCTGACCGCTCCGGAAGGGCAAACGATCTACTATACAACGGACGGAAGCACGCCGACAGTAAACAGCACGAAATATACCGGTGAGCTGTTGATTACCAAGACCATGACGATCAAAATGATCACAGATAAAGATGATACTGTGACTACCATTGAATATGTAGTGGAGAATGCCAAATACAGCCTGAAGAGCAATGCGGGAGAAATTAAGTATATCGCTGCTTATCCGAATGGTTTGTTTATGCCTAATGCAGCCATTACCAGATATGAGCTGATCCAGTCTCTTGCACCGCTGCTGGATATGGAAGACGTGAATGTAGGAAACCTGTTCAATGATGTAAGTGCAGGCAACGAGGCTTTGACCGGATTCTTCGCTTCGGCAGGCATTATTGAAGGTTATCCGGACGGTGGCTTCGGCGGAACGAAGGGCTTGACGAGAGCCGAGTTCTCCAAGATCATGACTACAGTGCTGAAGCTGGATGTTACAGATACCGGAGTTACGAAGCAGTCGGATCTGAAGGGCCACTGGTCAGAGAATTATGTGAATGCCCTGTCCAAAGCAGGTTATGTACAAGGCTTCCCTGACGGCACATTTAAACCGGGATCGCCGATTACCCGTGCTCAGGCTGTAGTGCTGATCAACCGGATTGCCGGTACGAAGAAGCTGGCTGTAACAGCAGTACGCTTCAAGGATCTTCCGGCAACACACTGGGCTTACAAAGACATCATGTCGGTTGTGCAATAATTTGTAATTCTTTTATGAAGGAGATTGGCGGATGAAAACAAAACTGCTTGCCGTAAGCCTGATCTTCTCGTTGATCTCGGCAGTGCTCTTCTATTCAGGCACTACCAGCGCCGATACACCAAGTGTGTATAACGCTGAACAGAGCTACGGAATTGCGAATGAAGCCATGTTCTATCTGCGGGTACTCAAAAGTGACGGCACCGCAAGTTCCACGGGGACAGGAATTATCCTGTCTCCGGCCGGAACAGCGGCAACGGCGTATCACGTGGTCAAAGGCGCGGAGCGGATGGAAGGGGTGATGGCGGATGGTAGTATTATCAGTCCGATCAAAGTCACCAAATTCGATGAGCTTAAGGATGTGGCTGTTCTTGAACTGCCAAGTCCTGCTGCTATGAAGCAGAAGGGCAATGCATATGCATATCTTCCTCTGCGCAAAGACGTGCTGAAGCATGGAGAAGCTGTATTCGCACTGGGCTATCCGCTTAAGAATACAGCGATCATCACCGAAGGGATTGTCAACACGCCTGCTGCGGAGATCAATGGTAGAAGCCGGATTCTGACTTCGGCCCAGGTGGCAAGCGGGATGTCCGGAGGTCCGCTGCTGGATACACATGGCCAGCTTGCCGGAATTATCTCCGGTTCGCTGCGGACCATGAACAACATTCATCTGGTTGTAAATATGGAGGATCTGCGCAGCCTGCTGCCGGCAAACTTCAAGTAAAGTTCACTTCAGAAGCAGCTTAGACAACAATGAAGGCTGCAAAATAATAATAACAATGGCTGTCCTCTGACGTTTGGAGCAAACGGGGGGACAGCACTTTTTTTAGACACCTGTACCGATAGACTGCGTAATTCACCCGTCCGGAAGGAGGAGGAACCCGAGTGATCAAGGCATTTCTGCTGGATATGAACCAGAAGGATCTCTATAAGCTGTCTTCCATGCTGCAGCATACAGGCAAGGTGAATGTGATTGGAATGTCGGCCTATCCCGAGAATGTTGTGGACAAAATTGTTCTGCTGCAGCCCGATGTGCTGTTCCTGGATCTTCAGCTGCCCGGCCAGCAGGGAATAGTTGTAGCCGAACGTGTAAAAAAGAAGCTGCCGGATATTCAGATTGTGATTGTCACCGAGAGCAAACAGCATGCCCTATGGGCCTTCGACCAAGACATTGTGGATTATGTGCTGAAGCCCCTGGAGGAGGTCCGCCTGGGCCAGTCACTCGAACGGCTGCGTAAGGGAAGCTGAAGCGTATGCCGGAGTAAGCCCGAAGCCGCCAGACTGAATCAGGATGCCGGAAGTCTCTCTCCATGTTACAATAAACGGACAAGCAGAAAGGATGGGTGATTTATTTGAAGTACGATTTTAACCGTATCATTGACCGCCGCAATACCCGCTCATACAAATGGGACCAGTCCGAGAAGCTGTTCGGAGACAAGGAGATTCTTCCGCTTTGGGTCGCGGATATGGACTTTGAGAGTCCCCCTGCCGTGAAGGAAGCGATTCTGCGCCGTGTACAGGAAGGGGTGTACGGCTATAGTGTGACGAGTGACTCCTACAAGGAGGCGATTGCCGGGTGGTACCGCAGCCGTCATGACTGGGAGATTCAGAAGGAATGGATCACCGATTCTCCGGGAATTGTGACCTCGCTCAGCCTGTCCGTAGAGCTGTTCAGCCAGCCGGGAGATCAGGTGATTCTGCAGTCGCCGGTCTACTATCCTTTCTATGATGTGATCCGGATGAATGACCGCAAGGTGGCGATCAACCCGCTGAAGCTGGAAGAAGGCCATTATGTTATGGATTATATCCAGCTTGAAGAGCTGATGGCCGGCGGCGCCAAGCTGCTGCTGCTGTGCAGTCCGCATAATCCGGGCGGCAGAGTGTGGGAGCGGGAAGAGCTGCTGCGGCTTGGAGAGCTGTGCCTGCGGTATGGTGTAACGGTAATCTCGGATGAGATCCATTGCGATATGGCAATGCCGGGCTACAAGCATATCCCGTTTGCGTCCCTGTCGCCGGAGCTGTCGGATATTACACTGACTACGCTGGCAGCGACCAAAACCTTCAATCTGCCGGGCCTGCAAACCTCGTATATCGTAACCTCTAGTCCCGAGCTGAAGCGGAAATTCGAGTACAAGCTGAAGGCACTCAGTCTGCATATGTCGGCATTCTTCACGCCGGAGGCGGTTGAGGCGGCTTATAATGAAGGCGGAGAATGGCTCGATGAGCTGGTGCAGCATGTCAGCGGCAATGCGGATTATGCCATTGGCTATCTCGCAGAGCATCTGCCGCAGGTGAAGCCAATGAAACCCGAAGCCACCTATCTGCTGTGGATCGATTGCCGGGCACTGGGCCTGGATGCGGACGGGCTTAAGAACCTGATGTACCGTGAGGCCAAGGTGGCTTTTAACGAAGGCTCTGTCTTCGGTACGGAAGGCCAAGGTCATCTGCGTATCAATCTGGCCTGTCCGCGTTCCATTCTTGCCGAAGCGCTGGAGCGGTTCACTCAGGCTGCTGCCCGTTATGTTCAGCAATAAAGCATATACGTATGCTTGTAGCTGCGGCATATAGTTGTATACTTTGCAATTACAAACAGCGAAAAGGTAGCGTACCATAAATCAGACGCTATATTAAAACATTTACAGCGATCAAGAAATCCGCGCCCCTAGGGGTAGCGGATTTCTTGTTATACCGCTGTCTGCGAAGGTTGAAGGTGTCCCGCCAACCTCGCGGTGAACACCCCTTGCTGCCCCTTCCCGGCATGCGCATCAACCACAACCGCTTATTGAGCAGACCGCAAACCCGTGATAAGATGGGCAGTACGGCTGATAGAGTAAGTATATATAGAGAGTGGGAGAGATAGAGATGAGTAGCAGTAATACAACCCGGATGATTATTGATTGTGATACAGGAATAGACGATGCTTTGGCTATTCTTTATGCCCTCCGCACACCGGATGTGGTAGTTGAGGGGATTACGACGGTGTTTGGCAATATTGATGTGCAGCAGGCGGCGGATAATACGCTGCGGCTGCTTGCCCTCGCAGATCCCGGATACGACATCCCGGTAGCGCTTGGAGCGTCCAAGGCACTGGTGCGCGAACTGACCGGCTTCTCGACCCATGTGCATGGGGAGAATGGGATTGGCGGCGTTCAGCTGCCCCCTTCCCGGCAAGTGCCGGTGCAAGAGACGGCGGCGGAGTTCATTGTGCGGATGGCGGATGAGAACCCGGGTGAGATTGTGCTGGTAACGCTCGGACGGCTGACCAATCTGTCGCTCGCGCTGGATTTGGACCCGCAGTTGACCTCCAAGCTGAAGAAGGTAGTGGTCATGGGCGGCACGGTCTTTAAGCCGGGCAATGTGACTCCGGTAGCCGAAGCCAATCTGTGGGGCGACCCGGAAGCGGCTGACCGTGTATTCACCTCTGGCCTGCCTGTGCTGATGATCGGGCTGGACGTTACACTGCAGACACGGATTACCTCAGAGCATCTTGAGCTGCTGAAGCGCCATGGGCGCGAAGAGAACAAGTCCATCATAGACTTCATGGAGGAGTCACTCGAATACTATTTCAAATTTTACCGGGAAGCCAACTATCTGATCAATAGTGCGCCGCTGCATGATCCGCTTGCCCTCATGGCTGCGCTGCAGCCGGATCTGGTGACTACGCGCCGGATGAAGGTTCGCGTGGAGCATCAGGGAGAGTTCACCTCAGGTATGGTCGTGGCAGATTTGCGGCCGCAGCCGAAGGTCGGACATTTCATCGAAGTGGCGGTGGATGTGGAGGCTGAACGGGCGGTTGGCGTCTTTTTGAGCGCGTTTATGTGAGTGTGAAGTAAGTGGAATAGAATTATGCATCAGCTACCCTACTTCAATAGCAGACAATTGAATCTCCCAATAGTTACAATCTCTTAATTTGCTATAATTTCCTGGTTTGGTAAAATGGTAGGGGATGTAAGATTGAGAGATTCATAATCTATCTATAAGAGAATGGGGAACTTATTAATGAAGCATCTGGCTAAAATAGTATTATGCGCAGCGATCTCACTGGGTAGCTACTCGGCACTCCCTGCAAGTGCTGCACAGGCGGCACCAGGCGGTGTCAGTATTCTGCTGGACGGCTATCCGCTGCCCTTTCCGGTAGAACCGGTAGTCATGAGCGGAACGACAATGGTACCTTTCCGTGCGATTTCTGAGGCACTGGGCATTGGGGTGGAATGGAACCAGGCGGCCCGCCAGATTACCGCGACACAGAAGTCCGCTGCTGAAGCAGCTCCGGCAAAAGTTATCCTGACCCTGGGCAGTAAAAATGCATCCGTGAACGGAACCGTAGTGAAGCTTGATGTAGCGCCGCAGAATATCCGCGGGACGACGATGATTCCGCTCAAGTTCTTCAGCCAGCAGTTTGGAGCGGTTGCTTCCTGGAACCAGGCTTCCAAGACCGTATCCATTACATCGCCCAAGCGGGATCTGTACACTTTAGGATTCTATGCTCAGAAGGCCTACAGCGAAGTGTCGCTGATTCCAAGCTTTGATGCGGTAGCCTTTGGCTGGAGCCGGATTGACCCTACCGGACAATTCACCACAACCGGTAAGGATTTCTGGTGGCCGGAGGCTGCAGGAGAGGTAACGCCGGAATCCATTGTCCAGAATGCAGCAGCGGGAGGTACAGCCCCGTATCTGATGGTTTACTCCAGTGACTCAGCTCTAGAACTGAGCAAGAATCTGGCGGACCCGCAGCTGCAGCAGCAGACCATCGCCAGCATCGTGGACCTGGCCTCGCAGAAGGGATTCCAGGGCATTGGACTGGATCTGGAAGGACTGGGCTTGACCGGAGATAAGACGCTTGTGCAGAGCCAGTATAATGCTTTTGTCAAAAATCTCTCCGTGGCCGCACGCGCTGCCAGTCTGAAGCTGACGGTGATTCTGCATCCGCTCAACAGCTCCTACAAAGGCTATGATTACAAGACTCTGGCTTCGCTCGCTGACGATCTGGTCATTATGGCCTATGCCTACGAGGGTGAGAAGGGGCCGGAGCCGATGGATAAAGTGGATGAAGGTATCCGGCTGGCCCTGCAGCAGGTCAGCAAAGACAAGCTGATTCTCGGCATTTCAGTGTTCAGCGAGAATGATTCCTCCGTTAACGCGAAGATTGGCCTGGCCAAACGTTACGGCCTCAAAGGAATTGCCATCTGGCGTCTGGGTCTCATTGGCCAGCCGGTGTTCAGCAGAATGGGAGAATCGGTAGAATTGTAGAATGTGCAGCAAGTATTCATGCATTGATAGCTATAATTAAATCTGGCTGAAGAGAGACTGCCGTATGGTGATATTGACCACGCGGCAGTCTTTTTGATGAATATTTGAGTATATATCTTTCATTATATGGATCCTCCCCAGGTTTCTGTTTGTTATGCAGCATCTTGTATATTCGGGCTGGCGATATCAAATGTCACATTAACCTGACGGGCAACCCTGTATAATTTTAAAGGTTGACCTTTAAATTGACGATTCTAAATATAGGAGGACTATAGAGCATGAGTACGAAATACAAAGCACTGGAACTGGATAAACCGATGACTTATGAGCTGGAGGGTCTGGAAGTCGGGGTTACCTCGAACTGCAATTTCCGCTGCGATTACTGCTGCGCTTACAATAGAAATGATGGACAGAGCATTAACGGCAAGGAGGTTATCCGCATTCTGGAGGAGCTGCCGAATCTGAAGCGTGTGCGCCTCTCGGGCGGTGAGGTGACGCTGAAGTTCCAGGATTGCGTGGACATTGTGGCTTACTGCACCTCCCGCGGGATTCAGACCCAGCTGAACTCGAACGGCAGCCTGCTGAATGAAGAGCGGATCGGGCAGCTGGTGGATGCAGGACTGACTACGATACATATATCCTTCAATTTCACTACTGCCGAAGCATTCTCTGCTTACTACAATATCCACACAAGCGTTTATAACAAAATCAGAGAGAACATCACCATGTTCGCCAAAACAAAGGTAAATGTGGTCCTGGAAACGCTGCTGTTCAACGAAACGCAGGACAATATGCGCGAGATCAGCGATCATGTCTATTCCATGGGCGTAAGAACGCATGAGATCCAGAACAGCATTATTATGGGGCATACCGGCTGGAAAGCGATCGCGGCCCGGGAACAGCTGAAGAATGCCGTGAACGAGCTGATTGCCCGTAAACCGGCGGATACCACCCTCTATTTCACATGTATGGACCGGTTCATGGAGGCTATGGGCTTCGAGGAACAGCCGGGTGTCTACTTCCCGCACTGCATTGAGGGCATGAAGCAGCTTCACCTGCACGGCAATGGCGATATTCTGATCTCCGAGCTATGCCACCCGGTTATTATCGGCAATATTTACAGCGGCACCTCGCTGAAGGATCTGTACAGCAACATGCCTGCACCGCTCGAAAAGTATCTGGAGAAGCGGCCTTGCCCGGCGCTTGATGCGCTTTTCCCGCAAGGGGTATAGTCCGGACGCTGCAGCAGAAGAGATTATGAGCCGATATTGATATAACGCATTATATCAGGCAGGATTGCAGCCCAACCGCTGTGGTCCTGCTTTTTGCTGGTAATGACTTTGAATGACAGATATTTCTGACTTTATTTCAACTATGAATGAAAACTTTCATGTATAATCATCAGCATGAACTGTATAACAATGCAGAAACCTTCTGCTTCATTACTATAGAAATAGAGATAACACATATGGACTGGGAGGATTTCATCATGATTTACGGGTTTTTACTATTGCTGCTGGCCTGCTGCTTCCAAGGCAGCTTCGGGCTGGGGATGAAGAAATACCAGCCGTTCTCCTGGGAAGCGTTCTGGACGATTTTCTCGCTGGTAGGGATATTAATTATTCCGGTAGTCTGGACATGGATTGAAGTGCCCAACTTCTTCAGCTATATCCGGCAGACGCCTGCTGATGTGCTGTGGACGGCTTCCTTCTGCGGTTTCCTGTGGGGCATCAGCTCGATTATGTTTGGCAAAGCGATTGATTCCATCGGTGTCTCGCTGACCTACGGTGTGAATATGGGGATTTCAGCATCGCTAGGTTCGCTGATTCCGCTGTTCATCTTCGGCAATATCCCGGCTGCTGGCTCATTTACGGTACTGCTGACCGGCACAGCAATTATGCTGGCTGGCGTTGCCGTGATTACCAAGGCCGGCCTGCTCAAAGAAAAGATTATCACCGCTTCCGGCCAAGGGACAAGCTCCGGCAGCAACCTGACCAAAGGCCTGATTATCGCTTCAGCTGCCGGACTAGGCTCTGCTGCGATGAATATCGGCTTCTCCTATGCGAGTCAGGCGGCTGATATTGCCGTTGCCGATGGAACAGCCAGGATTAGTGCAAATCTTATTTCCTGGGTAATTACGCTGTCCGGCGGCTTCATCGCTAACTTCGCGTATGCTTTTATCCTGTTAATCAAGAACCGGACCTATAAGGATTATTTTGCCAAAGGTGCAGGCCCGGCCTATGGTAAGGCACTGTTAACCGCTGCGGTGTGGTTCCTGGCACTCGGTGTCTATGCCAAGGCAACCGCATTACTCGGTCCGCTAGGCTCCGTCGTGGGCTGGCTTGCCTTCAACGGATTGTCGCTGATCATCAGCAATGCCTGGGGACTTAAGGACGGAGAGTGGAAAGGTTTCGCAGCTCCCAAGAAGCTGCTGCTATGGGGGAATGTAATATTGATTCTGTCCTGGGTTGTGGTGGGGATCGCCAACAGCATGGCGTAGGATATTCCGCAAATTGGCAATTTTCCACTCTTCCGGGCGGCTTGGTTCTGTTATGATTTCATTAGAGTGTTAACCAAGACCAAGAAATCTGCAGAGAAGGAATGTGTGGCCCGCCATACATAGAGGGATACAACATGCTTAGTGCAATAAGACGCGGATTAATATCTTCCAATGTTGTGCTTGAGAAAATAATGCCGCTGCTCACACCTACAGCCATTGTGGTTGGTGTGCTTAACGAGGCGGCGCTGCTGCCGTTTACCTGGCTGGTGCCGTGGATCTTTGCTTTTATGACGCTGATCGGCAGTCTGAAATCTAATTTCCGTGACTTGCTGGCAGTGTTGGCTAAACCGCAGAAGCTGATCATCCTGCTGATTATTCTGCATATTGTGATGCCGCTGATCGGCTGGCTGGCAGCGATGGCCTTTTTCCCGGGAGATCCGTATACAGTTACAGGGTATGTGCTGCTGTTCGCCATTCCGACCGGTGTGGTCAGTGTGGTCTGGGTGTCGATGCATGGCGGGAATGTTGCTCTTACGCTGGCGCTGATCCTGATCGATACACTGCTCTCGCCGCTGGTTGTACCCGGCACGCTGTATCTGCTGATGGGGGCGAGTGTGCAGATTGAGATTGGGGAGATGATGCGGGGACTGCTCTACATGGTGGTGCTGCCGTCCGTAGCGGGGATGCTGCTCAATCAGTTCAGCAAAGGCAAGGTTACGGCAGTCTGCGGACCGCCGCTGGCGCCGTTTGTCAAAGTTGGCCTGTTCATCGTTGTATCGATTAATGGCGCCAGCATTGCCCGGTATCTGAAGCATCCGGATGGCAAGCTGGCCCTGATTATTGCCGTTACCTTCGTTACAGTCTTACTGGGTTATGTCATCGGTGCTGTAGTCTCACGCCGTTTCCGCTGGGATTATGAGAATACCGTCGCCGTTCAGTTCAATTCCGGTATGCGCAATCTGAGTGCAGGTGCAGTACTGGCAGTGAAATACTTCCCGCCGGCCGTCGCCCTGCCTGTGATTTCCGGCATGCTGTTCCAGCAGATTCTGGCTGCCTGCTCCGGCATGTTCATCCGTAGCCAAGTGAAACGTCTGCACCAGGCGGAAGCCCTGACTCCAGAAGGACCAAAGGCCACACCGGCCAAGAGCCGCATTTCGTTATAGGATATCCCGGCAATCCCGCATTTCCCCCCATTTTGAGTGCCGCTGTCTGCGGCTGGGGAATTGCGGGTTTTTCAGGTTGAATATAAATAAAAATAGTTATATTTCACTATGATTCGACAAAATGCGATATTATTTCCGAAAATTCGTCTAGAAATATTAATTATTTCTGTGGGAAATCCGATAGTAATTGTAATAAATGTTACAGTTTTTAGCTGTTTAGGTACTAGTGGATTAGATAGAGGCGGAAGGGTGTAGAAAACTATGAAGATTCGTATGAAGCTATCGGTTATGATGATTGTCGTTACACTAATTTCTACAGCATTAATGGGGATTTTTACGTACAGCAAGTCCACTGGCACCATCATGAATCTGACTGAATCTTCTATGGCACAGGTGAACACCAACAAAGCGCAAACGATTGCAGCAATGATCGATAAAGAAAAGCGCAGCATGCAGCTCGTTGCAGGTGAAAGCGAGATCGCGGAACTGCTGCTTCAGGCCGGAAACGGCGAACTTTCTAACGGGGATGCGCTGCAGAATGAAGTGAATGTGAAGCTTCAGGGCTTAGTCAAAGATGCAGGCAACCTGGAGCATATGTTTGTGGCTGATATGAAGGGAATTGCGGTAGCTGACAGTGACACCAAGCTGGTCGGCACCGATTTCAGCGAAAGAAACTACACGAAGAATGTATTCAAGACAGGTGAAGCTGTTGTAAGTGAGACCTTGAAATCTAAATCTACCGGAGCCTACGTATTAGCCTTTGTCCATCCTGTGAAGAGCGGGGGCAAGATGATTGGTTTCGTCGCTTCGGCTGTTAATGCTAACAGTATTATTAAATATTTGGCCGATGCCAAGGTGACTAATGCGCCTTCATCTTACGCCTATCTGGTGGACGAAACCGGCAATATCCTCTACCATCCGGATGAAACGAAGATTGGTTCAGTGGTTGAGAATGAATCAATCAAAGCGGTCGTGGAGCGTGTGAAGGTGGGCGAGACCGTACCGGATGGAACGGTGCAATACACGTATGAGGGCGCTGAGAAAAAAGCGGCATTCACCGTTCTTCCTGAGACCCACTGGACCCTGGTGCTGACCGGAGATCTGGAGGAGATCATGCTGCCTGTGGACGAAATGACGAACTACATTTTATTGCTCGGACTGGGAAGTCTGCTGCTTACGCTGTTGATTGGGGTTACTGTAGCTACCCGTATCTCCTCACCGATTATCAAGCTTACCCAGCTGATTAACCGCACTGCGGAGCTGGATCTGAAGTATGACAACCAGTATGAATATTTAACTAAAAATAAAGATGAGACAGGCACCATTGCCAAAGCGATGTTCCATACCCGCGCCGTACTGCGTGAGATGGCCGGAAGCCTGATCTCGATTTCCTCGAAAGTGCTGGACAATGCGGAAACGCTGGAGAAGCTGTCCATCGACGTCAGAGAGAATGCGCATGATAATTCAGCCACTACGGAGCAGCTGTCCGCAGGTATGGAAGAAACGGCAGCATCTACCCAGGAGATGACAGCGGCCATTCATGAGATCGAGAATAATGTCAGAATGATCTCCACCCGGGTAAAAGAAGGATCCGGTGTATCCGGGCAAATTACGGAGCGTGCATTGGCGCTTCAGCATGATGCGGTAACTTCAACCGAGAATGCCAAACAGATCTACGGCTCGGTCCGTGGTGAGATGCAGAAAGCTATAGAGCAATCGGGAGCCATCAACGAGATCAATGTGCTGGCGGATACGATTCTCTCCATTACAAGCCAGACGAATCTGCTGGCACTCAATGCGGCAATTGAAGCTGCACGGGCAGGGGATGCCGGCCGTGGATTCGCTGTTGTAGCGGGTGAAATCCGCAAGCTGGCCGAGAAGTCATCGGAGACTGCGGCAGGCATCCAGGGCGTCGTCAAGAATGTCTACAACTCCGTAGAGCAGATGATTGAACATTCCGAGGCCATGCTGACGTTCATTGATCAGAATGTGCTGGGCGATTATGAGCGGCTGAACGAAGTCAGCCAGCAGTATAACAGCGATGCTTCAACGATTAATGAGCTGATGAACCAGTTCGAGGAGGCAGCCGATCACCTGAACGAAACGGTGTCCAGCATCGCCATCGCCGTCAATGAAGTGGCGGCTACCGTGAACGAGGGCGCGATTGGTGTGCAGGATATCGCCGAGAAGACGGCGGATATTGTGGAGAAGACCTTCCATGAGGCCACCATGGCTGATGAGAATACGCAGAGCGCCAAGGAGATGCAGGTCCTGGTAGAGAAGTTCAAAATCTAAGCCGGTTTCAGCAGATTTTTACCCGCGCTTCATCTGATTTTAAGCTTCGGGGTATATATTAATCACATAACCCCCCTTTAATATAACTTAGACCCCGCCGGACGCTGGCGGGGTCCCTTTTTTTGTTGGTGCCGCGCATCCGTTAAGATTGAAATTCGTATCCCGCTTAAACAGCGGAGAGGACGGACTGACCTGCGGAAAATCGTTAGCGTTCACCTTGGTCTTCCGATTTCCACCGCTAAGGGAAACGAATAAAATTCTTACGAGCACAGCGATTGGTACAACGGGCCGTTCGCGCAGCGTCCACCCAA